>NZ_JAUYNT010000036.1 GCF_030698175.1 Pseudomonas sp. | reverse complement strand
ACAGGATCAAACCACCACCCTGTCAGCCCGGCGCATTCTACGCAGATTTCGCTGCTTTGCAACCCCTCATTTAAAGCTAACTTCTTGTTTTACAAGGAGTTTTACGAGAGGTCTACGCCGTAAGAGGTGCGCATTATAGGCTCTCAGATTGACACGTCAAGGCTTAATTGCAGCAGAGCAACAATCCGTATGCCGTAGCTATATAGAGGGTATCTATATAGCTACGGCATACGGGGGGCCAAGCCCTAGAAGACTTGGCCCTTGGCGGCCTTCTCCAGCAACAAGGCTGGTGGCTCAAAGCGCTCGCCGTACTGCTCAGCCAGGTATAGGGCGCGGGCGATGAAGTCCTGCAGACCATATTGGTTAATGAACTGCAGGGCGCCGCCACTCCAAGCAGCAAAGCCGATACCGAAAATAGAACCGATATTGGCATCCGCGGTTGATAGCAGTACGCCCTCTTCTACACAGCGCACCGTTTCGATGGCCTGAATAAACAGAATGCGGTCACGCACATCGATTTGCGGGATTTGCGCCTCGGCTTTCTCAAAGCGCGCCTTTAGCTCAGGCCACAGGTGTTTCTTGCCGCCAATTGGATAGTCGTAGAAGCCTGCATTGGCGGCCTTACCTGGACGCTTGTACTCGTTGAGCATCAGCTCAATCACGGCGTAGGCCGGATGCGCGGGTAACTGCTCGCCCTCAGCCTGCAGATCTTTAATGGCTTGCTGACGAATATGACTCATCAGGCTCATCGACACCTCATCTGAAATCGCCAAGGGGCCAACCGGCATCCCGGCCTTGCGCGCCTCATTCTCGATCATCGCAGCATTAACGCCCTCGCCGAGCATGGCAATGCCTTCATTAGTGAAGGTGCCGAATACCCGCGAAGTGAAGAAGCCACGGCTGTCATTGACCACTATCGGGGTCTTCTTGATCTGCATCACGTAGTCAAAGCCACGCGCCAGGGTCTCATCGCTGGTCAACTCGCCCTTGATGATCTCCACCAACGGCATTTTGTCGACCGGGCTGAAGAAGTGCAGGCCGATGAACTTGTCTTGCTTCTGCACCGCACTCGCCAAGCCGGTAATCGGCAATGTTGAGGTGTTGGATGCAATCACCGCATTACTTAGCGCGCAACGTTCAGCCGCCGCTGTGACATTGGCTTTTAGGTCACGATCTTCGAATACCGCCTCGATGATCAGATCGCAGCCGGAAAAGCTGGTTTCTTTGTCGGTCGGTTGAATGCGCGCAAGGATACTGTCGCGCTTTTCCATGCTCATATGGCCGCGGCTGACTTTCTTATCGAGCAACTTAGCGGAATAGGCTTTGCCTTTCTCGGCGCCTTCCATGCTCAGGTCTTTCAGCACCACCTCTATACCTGCCACGGCAGACACATAGGCAATCCCCGCGCCCATCATGCCGGCACCGAGCACGCCGACTTTTTTGGTCACATAAGGGGCGAAGCCTTTAGGACGTGAGCCGCCGGCATTGATTTCATTGAGCTGAAACCAGAAGGTACCAATCATGTTCTTCGCCACCTGGCCGGTGGTGAGTTCGGTGAAGTAGCGGGCTTCGATTAACTGCGCGGTATCAAAATCAACCTGAGCGCCTTCCACCGCCGCACAGAGGATTTTCTCCGGTGCAGGGAAACAGCCCTTGGTCTTGTCGCGCAGTACTGAGGGGGCAATCGCCAGCATCTGCCCGACGGCAGGCGTGGACGGTGTGCCACCGGGAATCTTGTAGCCTTTAACATCCCAGGGTTGCTGCGCCGCTGGATTAGCGACAATCCAAGCGCGCGCCTTGCTGAGCAAATCGTCACCATCAGACGCCAGCTCATCAATCAAGCCGGCCTTAAGCGCCTCTTGTGGACGGATCTTCTTGCCTTCCAGCAAGTACGGCAGGGATTTTTCCAACCCGAGGATGCGCACCATCCGCACTATCCCACCACCGCCTGGCAGCAGGCCCAGAGTTACTTCCGGCAAACCGAGCTGCACGCTGCTGCTATCCAGGGCAATGCGATGGTGACAGGCCAAGGCGATTTCCCAACCACCGCCCAGCGCGGCACCATTAATAGCGGCCACCACGGGCTTGCCCAAACACTCCAGGCGCCGCAGTTGGCCTTTGATATTCAGGATCATGGCGTAGAACTGCGCAGCGTCGGCCTTGGTGACCTTGATCAACTCATTCAGATCGCCGCCGGCGAAGAAGGTCTTCTTCGCCGAAGTAATGATCACCCCTGCGATTGAGTCCTTTTCGGACTCCAGGCGCTCAACGGCTTTGCCCATGGCAACGCGGTACTCGGCGTTCATGGTGTTGGCGCTTTGGCCGGGCATGTCCATGGTCAGAACGACGATATTGTCCTGGCCTTTTTCGTAACGGATGGCGTCAGTCATCTTCAGGCTCCGGCCTCAAACACGTTCAATAATGGTTGCAATGCCCATACCGCCACCCACACAGAGGGTAGCGAGGCCATAACGCAAGTTACGTTTTTCCAGTTCATCCAGCAGCGTGCCAAGAATCGCGCAGCCGGTGGCGCCCAGCGGATGGCCCATGGCAATCGAGCCGCCGTTGACATTGACCTTGTCCTCGCTGACGCCCATGTCCTTCATAAATTTCATCACCACCGAGGCGAAGGCCTCGTTGACTTCGAACAGATCGATGTCATCGACATTCAAACCGGCTTTAGCCAGCGCCTTGCGGCTGGCCGGTGCGGGGCCGGTGAGCATGATGGTTGGGTCGGTGCTGGTCACGGCGGTGGCGACGATGCGGCCGCGGGCTTTCAAGCCGAGTTCGCGGCCCTTGGCCTCGGAGCCGATCAGCATCAGCGCGGCGCCATCGACTATCCCTGAGCTGTTGCCCGGCGTGTGCACGTGATTGATCCGCTCGACATGGGAATACTTGCGCAGCGCGCTGGCGTCGAAGCCCATCTGCCCCATCATTTCAAAGCTCGGCTTGAGCGAACCCAGACCTTGCAGTGTCGACTCGGCGCGAATGAACTCGTCGTGATCGAGAATCAGAATGCCGTTCTGGTCGGTGACCGGCACCAGCGACTTATTAAAAGAGCCATCGGCGCGGGCGCGGGCGGCTTTTTGCTGTGAGCGCAGGGCGAAGGCATCAACATCTTCGCGGCTAAAACCTTCCAGCGTGGCGATCAAATCCGCGCCAATGCCTTGCGGCACAAAGTGGGTGTGCATATTAGTGGCTGGGTCCAGCGCCCAGGCGCCGCCATCCGAACCCATGGGAATACGCGACATCGACTCGACGCCACCGGCGACGACCAGGTCTTCAAAACCCGAGCGCACCTTCATGGCCGCCAGGTTGACCGCTTCCAGTCCCGAGGCGCAAAAACGGTTGAGCTGCACGCCAGACACCTGCTCATCCCAATCCGCCACCAAGGCCGCGGTTTTGGCGATATCGGCGCCCTGATCACCGACCGGCGTCACGCAGCCGAGCACGATGTCATCGACCTGGCTGGTGTCTAGCGCATTACGCACCCGCAAGGCCCTGAGCAGCCCGGCAACTAGATCAACGGGCTTGACGCTGTACAGCGCGCCGTCCTTTTTTCCTTTGCCGCGGGGCGTACGCACCGCATCAAAAATAAATGCTTCGGTCATGGCGTCCTCTGATCTGAGCGAATGATGGTATCGGTTGCACTGTGGGCCACGGCCGACAGAGATGATTGTGAGTCGCCTTACCTTAACCGCACCAGCGCAAGGCTCAATGACCTAAATGCTCAGGCCCATTGACCACTGAGCTCAGACCAATGGTCATGCCCTATGCGGTATCCGGATAATCCACGGCAATGCGTCTAGGCCGCACACCCGCGCCGAAGAGTGCGCTGAAGGAATAGCCACTCACTCCTAAAGCGCAAATTATTGTGACAAACGCATCTAAGGCCGAGAGCATCGCCCCCTAGAGTTTGAAAGGTAGGGTGCCGTCACAAGCCACTGCTTGGATGGTTTTTGCGGAAGTGCCAATTGCAGGATACCGACATCAACGCGTGCGGCATGCGCAGATAGTCGGCTCGGCACAATAAGAATAAAAGGCAGTAAAACATGCAAAATTTAGCGAAAGTTCGTCAAGCGAGCCTGATCATGTTTGCCACAGCAGTAGTGCTGATCTTGCCCAATCTCAGCCACTTAGTCGGCTAATCAACAGGCTGCGGTTACTGCTCAGCCGTTCACGCAGCAACCGCAGCCAGCCGGCTTTAACAGGCCGTTGAAAAACTGCAGACAGCCCGGGGTGTAATGATCGGTGTGGGTCAAAATTAAAATGTCAGTCATGGTTTCCTCCGGCCCACAGTGTGCAATAAAAATTACAGGCGGGTCGAGGGAGGAAACTAACCTTGTGCGGCGGGTCATCGAGTAAAGCTGTCGGTAGGCAGTGCGCGGCCCGTCTAGTAGCGTCCGGGCAACTCAGGTGAGGACGCACCAGGTTCCTGAGTCACGCCCCAACCATCGGCGATTCCGCCAAAGGGCAGCACCAAGGCTTCAAGGGCGTGTTCAAAATCTTCAATCGCCGCGTGGCTGGCATGCATGACCTTGCTTACTTGCAGATACCAGCTGCCGTTGGCGCGCACATACACCTGGGTATTGAGCGACTCACCGCGAAACAGTTGGGCGGCCCGCTGCGCCGGTGCCTGTGCGGGAAACACCACATAAAAATCGATGGCATGGATGCGGGCAAAGTCGAAACCACCCTCCTTCATCCGCAGCAACAGGTTGCGGCTGCTGCTCTCTGCTGCGCTTACCGTCATCGTCATACGCTGGCCCGCCGGTTAATAGCGCGCAATCAACCACGCGCCCTTAAAGCCTAGCTCCTTTAGCCCTGCTGCGGTCATTTGCAGACCAACGCGCGCTTTAGACCAATAGTTATGGGCGACTCAGCCAGCCCATGATCCAGCGCGTCAACCAGACAGGGGAAAACTGCGCCGAGCCGTACATCAGTTTGAACAGCGCACTGATGGGCCTATGCACTTTGGCGCTCTGCGCCTGCTGCCAGACCGCCATGGCGATTTGCTCGGCACTCAGGTTCACCCCCAGACGGCGCAGCGCCGGTGGCAGAAAAGTCTGGCCGCTGACCATCGGGGTGCGCACGAACGGCGGCATCAGATCACCGACCCGAATGCCATGTTGGCGCCACTCCAGATCCAGCGCTTCGGTCAACCCGCGCACGGCGAATTTGGAGGCCGAGTAACTGGCCATATGGGGCGTGCCATAGAGCCCCGAGGCCGAGCCCATATTGATCACCTGAGCATCGGGCGTGACCTTCAGATAGGCAAAAGCCGCGTGAGTCATCTGCAACAAGCCCAGCACGTTGATCTGCAGAATGCGCGCGTGCTCGGCCAGCTCGATGCTCTCGAAACAGCCAAAGCGCAGAATCCCGGCGCAGTTGAACAGCAAGCGCAGCTGGCCGTTGTGCAGGGCGGTAAAGTCCTTTAGCGCCTCGTGCACCGCGCCCGTATCGGCGACATCCATTTCCGCATGCCAGACGCCGCCCAGTTCGGCCGACAAACTGGCCAGGGCGGCGTGATTGATATCCAGCAAACCCACCTGCCAGCCATGGGCGTGAAACAACCGCGCGGTCGCCGCACCGATGCCGGAAGCCGCGCCGGTGATCAGGATATTGTTCATCTCAAAACCCCTGGACCCGCAAAAAGCCGATCACCCGTGCCATGGCAAAATCCGCCGCTTTCAGCAGCCCGACGTGGGCCTGAAATACATGCCAGAGACCCGGATAAACCTCCAACAGCAGATTTACCCCGGCGGCCTTGGCGTGCTCGGCAAAACGCCGGCTGTCGTTGAGCAGCAATTCATCGGTGCCGACCTGGATCAGCGTCGGCGGCAAGCCACTGACATCGGCATACAGCGGCGACAGGCGCGGATCTTGCTGCTCCATGCCCGGCGGGCAATAGAGCTTGATTGCCTGCTCCATCCAGACCGGGTTGAGCAGCGGATCGCCCGCCGGTGGGTTATGCAGTTGCCGCAAACTGAAATCGGTTACCGGCGAGAAACACACCAGCGCCCCCGGCCTTGGCAAACCCAGCTCCTGCAGACGCAGCGCGGTAATCAGGGCCAGATTGCCGCCAGCCGAGTCACCGCCAATGACAACCTGCTCAGCCCGATAACCCGCAGCCAGCAACTCCTGATAAGCCGCCACGGCATCCTCCAACGCGGCCGGATAGCGATGTTCCGGCGCCAAGCGGTAATCCAGGGCACAGACCGCCAGGTTGCCGAGTTTGGCCAGCGCACCGGTAATGGCCCTGTGGGTGGCCGGCGAACCAATCAGATAAGCCCCGCCATGCAGGTATAAAAACACCCGACCGCCGTCGTCCGACGGCCGCTGCCATTCACACGGTCGCCCGCCAATAGTCGAACTGGAGCGCGTAATACCACGGGCCGCCACGCTGAGTGTAAGCAGGCGCAAAATTCCGCGCTGCAGCGCAATCGGGGTTGGCGGGCGCACAAGGCTGCAAAAAAGTAACCGCAGCGTCCCACGCAACACGCCGAGCAGCAGCGGCTGGGTCAAGGCTGGCGGGGTAAAATCAACGGGTGCATTCATAGTCGGCAAGCTCCAGGTGGCGGGTTTGCTGGCGGTAAGTAAAGGTGAAGCCCGGCCAGTTGTTGGTGTTTTTACCGGCAGCATTCTTGTACCAGCTGTTACAGCCCTGCTCCCAGATCGAGTGACGAATTACCTGCTGCAAATGCTGATTAAAGCGCTGCTGTACCTGCGGTTTAACATCCATATAGCGCAAGCCAGGTTGCTCGAGGGTCTGCAGGCAATTGAGCACATAGGCAAACTGACTCTCGAGCATATAAAGAATCGAGTTGTGCCCCAGGTTGGTGTTCGGCCCGTAGAGCATAAACAAGTTGGGAAAACCGCTGACGCTGATGCCCTTGTAAGCTTCGGCGCCATCGCGCCAGGCCTGGTTCAAATCGAGACCATTGAGGCCCTTGATCTGCATCGGCGCGAGAAAGTCGGTGGCAGCAAAACCGGTGCCGTAAATCAGCACATCAACCTCGCGCTCACGGCCATCCTCAGTCACCACGCCGCGCTCGGTGACCTCACGAATGCCGCTATTGATGACCTCAACATGGGCCTGGGCCAGTGCCGGAAAGTAGTTATTGGAGATCAGGATGCGTTTGCAGCCCAGCGGGTAGTCCGGCACTAACTGACGCTGTAACTCGGGGTCGGTAATGGCGCTGGCCAGGTGACGGTGAAAGCTCAGCTTGAACAGCTTCATCAGCGCCGGAAAATGAATAAAAGCCAAGGCGCGGACTTCATGCTGCACATACTTGAGGCCGCGATCGAGTTGCTGCAACCACGGCAGTCGCGTCAGCAGCGCCAACTCCCAAGCCCGATAAGCTCGGTCCGGCTTGGGGATCACATAGGCGGCGCTGCGTTGAAACAGGTACAGCTGCGCAACCTTGGGGACTATTTCCGGCACGAACTGAATGGCACTGGCGCCGGTGCCGATCACCGCCACGCGCTTGCCGGCCAGCTCAACCTCATGCTGCCAGCGCGCCGAGTGAAAACGCTCACCGCTGAAACTGTCCAGCCCCGGGATACGCGGATAGGCCGGCCGATTCAGCTGCCCGCAGGCACTCACCAAAGCCAGCGCACGGTAGTGGCGACCATCGATGCAGTGCACCTGCCAAACCCCGGCCACTGCATCGAACTCGGCACTGGCCACTTCGGTGTTGAAACTGATTTGCGCCGCCAACTCGTGCTTGCTCACACACTGCTGGATATAGGCAAAGATCTCCGCCTGCGGGGCGAACTTGCGGCTCCAGTCGGTCTTGGGCTCGAACGAAAACGAATACAGATGGGACGGCACATCGCAGGCTGCGCCGGGGTAGCTGTTATCGCGCCAGGTACCGCCGACTGCGCAGGCTTTCTCAAGCAGCAAAAAGCTCTCGATGCCGCATTGTTTCAACCGGATGGCCAAGCCAACACCGGCAAATCCGGCGCCGATAATCAGCACACGCAACGGCGTGTCGGTTGCCGCAGTTACAGGGGGATTATTAGTCATTATTTGCTCCCAATACCGCCAAGCGGATCGCCCCATACTACCTAGCCGACGCGCTTGAGGTTATGGCATAGTCGGCCATAAATTGTGAATTGCGGACAAAATGTCGAACAAAGCCCCCAACCATTGGCCCCTGCGCCGCAGCGGCATCAGCGCGCAGTTACTGACCCAGTTTGGCCTCGATCAAGGCCTGTCGGTTCAGCACTGCCTGGCGGGCACCGGCTTGAGCCTGCAACAACTGGCCGAGCCCGGCAGCGAAATCGATGCCGCACAAGAGCTGGCGCTGATTGGCAATCTGGTGGCCGCCCTCGGCGCGCAACCCGGCATCGGCCTCAAGGCCGGCCAGCGCTATCACCTGAGCACCTACGGCATTTGGGGCTTTGCCATGCTCAGCAGCCCGACCTTTCGCAGCGCCGCCAGCCTCGGTTTGCGCTACCTCGACCTGACCTACGCCTTCTATGGCATGCGCCTGGAGGAGCACGGCGATGAGGTGCATCTGCTGTTCGAGGACCGCGGTATTCCCGCCGAATTACGCGCCTTTATTCTGGAGCGCGACAGCGCCGGCATGCTGAGGATTCAGCGCGACTTGCTCGGCCAACACCTGCCGTTGACCCGCGTCGACTTATGCCTGCCGCGCCCGGCGGACTGCTCCTGGTATACCGACAGTTATGGCATCGAACCACGCTTTGCCCAGGCCGATAATCGCTTCGTATTGCGCCAAGAGCTACTCGACCAACCGCTGCCCGGCGCCAACCAGCAAGTGGCCCAACACTGCGAAGAACAGTGCCATGCGCTACTGAGCAAACGCCGCGAACGCTCAGGATTAGCCGGGCAAATTCGTGCCCGGCTGCTCAGCACTCCCGGACGCTTGCCAGACATGCAGGAGCTTGCCCAACAGCTCAACCTCAGCTCACGCACCCTGCGCCGCCGTTTGCTGGATGAAGGTTCGAGTTTTCGCCTGCTCTTGGAAGAAGTTCGCCAAACACTGGCCGAAGAATTACTGGCCATCGGCGGCCTGAGCTTGGAGGAAATAGCCGAGCGTTTGGGCTATGCCGAGGTGTCGAATTTCATCCACGCTTTCAAACGCTGGAAAGGCCTGCCGCCCCACCAGTATCGCCAGCGCCGAGGTGCGGCATTTTGAGCATTCAGCTCAGCGCCGGTATGTGCTAGGGTCTGTTGCCATTTCATTCGCGGCCGCGCCGGAGCCTGTTTTTGCGCGAGGCAAGGCACGAGGAGCGCGGTTTGGTTGTTCCAAATGAGCGACGAGAAACGCCGTCTCGCGCAAAAACAGGCCCGGCCCTTCGGGTTGCGCGAGAAATGGCCCCCGCTGTTGTTGCAGGACTTGGCAAGG
>NZ_JAUYNT010000035.1 GCF_030698175.1 Pseudomonas sp. | reverse complement strand
TTGCAATTAACGGCCATGGCGCACCCCTGGCACGATGCCAGCGAGGGCCAAACCGTCAGCGATGATCGGTTCGCCATACCACTGGCCACCGGGTAGCGGGCCGAGGCCGTTCTCGTGACGGATGATGGCCAGCACCAGGGCGCGCATGGTGTCGTAGCGGTACACATCGACACTCTCATCGTCCGAGCCAATGCCCAGTGCACTGGCCGCCGCTTTGGCATAAGCGTTGGTGTCGTTTTCGACGGCGGGTGCCCAGCGTTCGATGAACTCGCGCACGCTATCGATACGGCTGCCATCGGCGGCGCGGCGTTTGTCCTGGTAGGTGATCAGTACACGCGCCAGGGCACGAATGCCCCAGCGCGGGCCGCTGAAAATGACGAAGCGTGGATCGCTAGTTTGATCATCGGCTTGCCCCTGCCAGCGCACGCCAGGAACGCGGTCGATGTTGCCAGGGTTGAAGTTGCGGATACCGCGAGGGGTTGAATCGAATCGCATGGCGCCTCCTGCAAAGGCGCCCGATTTAGATTTTCAGGCGCCAGAAATACACACGCCGCCATGATCGGCGGCGTGGTGCAGGAGCGCTTTTAATCGGGTTTAAAGAGATCAGTGGATGGCGTGTTCGCGGAAGTCGAACAGTTGGGCCACCAGCCGTTGAAACCAACCAATCTTGGCTAGTTCTTCTTTTTTGTACCCCTGGGCGCGCATGGTCTCGTTGTGGCACATGGCATTGAGTACATGCAGCACGGGCGGCTCTTCCGCTTCGATGCTCAGCCGGGTTTCGCTCACCTCGTGCAGACGTTTTTCGGACTCAGGTTCCAGCATGCGTTTTTCTAGCTCGACGAAGCGGCGCATGAAATCCGCATGGACGCGGGCACGTTGGGCACTGCCGATGACCAGGTTGATTGAGGCCAGCACGGTAACCAGCGCCGACGCCACTAGAGCCACTGCTTTGTAATCATTCTCCAGGATGCCGAAGATCGCTGCGGAGCCGAAGATCACCGAGAGCATGTTGGAAAACTGGTCGAGCCGGTCGAAGAACGCCCGGCGCCGCTGGTGATAGCGAATCGACCGGCGCACACCGAACAGCATGTGATGCCAGCGATCCGCAAGGTCAGTCGTCACTTCCCCCATTTTCGTTCCCTCTGTCTCGGCGTGGTGGTGGTGAAAGCGTATCAACCACATCATTCACGTTGCGACGTGGCCCTTCACCGAAGTCCGTATTCCGCTCGCGTGCATTGTCAAAGATATCTGAACGCTGGCGGCTATCATCCCGCCGTTCACCGCCATTGTCTTTACGATCTTTCGTCATTCCGTTGGTTCCTTCTTCATGAATTAGTTATTCGGGCAGCATACTGGGAGTCAGTTTTTACAGTCCCTCGATCTGGCAATCAGTTGGCGGGGCAGTTATCGGGGCGCATCCATGGCGGCATGTCGCAGTTTTCCACGCCTGGCTCTCCAGCCTTTGGCTCAGCCTCAGCCTTTGCCCACGGGGCGTTTTCGGGTGTGGCTTCGCCCCCGGCCTGCGCGACCTTCTTGGCCTCGTAAGCCGCTCGGTCAATATTGATAGCGGGTATCGCCTGGCAGGGTATCGGCTCACCTGTGGCCTGCACATACTCGCCACAGGGCACGCTGATTGTTTCGGCCTGAGCCGTAGCCACCAAGGCCAGTGCCATCAACCCCATTCCTAGTTTCTTCATCACTTCATTCCCTTCCAGTTAGATCCACAAGCCGCCGACAAGCAGCCCGAACAGAAACAAGCCCGCACAATTCCAGTGGTAGGTGATCAGGAATTCTCTCAACTCCATCTTAGGCACCGCTGCTGACACCGCAGGCGCGGACGGCCTGACCTCGAACTGCAAGATGAACTCCAGCGCCCTGGGCAATTCAGCGCGTTTCAACAGATTCAGTTGGGTACGACCGAAGTTCAGCTCGCAGAAGTTGCTCAGAGCGTGCCGTGCATCCTTTTCATCAGCCGCGCGCAGGATTTTGGAGACCAGGCGACTCCTATCGGCTTCCTCCTGCAAACGCTCAAGGCGTGCCTGGATAACGCCCTTGGCCTGGACAAACTGCGTAGCAGTTACCTCGTCCAGGCTGGTGACGCTGAGCTGGGTATGCACCTCCCTCCAAACATCACGCGGGTCATCACCTAGCTCTTCGCACTGGGCGCGCAACTGGTGCAGCTCTTTGCGTTGGGCTGGCAGCAAGGCACGCTCTTCCACCCGCTCACCGATAGTGAACTGAGTGCCGAAATTGATGTTGCCACTGTTGGCCTTGATCTTGATTCCGGCCTTGGAGGCCGGCTGCTCATCGAGGGTCTGACTACTGAGACCCTCAAACACTCTATCGGCCAGCTTGGCCAATTTTTCTTCTTCGCTATGCATCTCAGCTCCTGCTACTTCAGCGATTGACTACCAACTTCAAAATCCTTTCCACCTTGGGTTCGTCCAGGGCCGGCTCATCGGCCAGAACGTTGTAGACCTCGGCCGCAACGGCAACCAGCTTCTTGACCTGCCACTTACGACCGGCAAGGCGTGCGGCCGTTTCCAGCATTTCCACTATGCGCGAGAGGCGTTCGGGGTCGATGGGGGCAGTGCCCTCGGTGGTCAAATGTCTCGCCGGCGAGACATTTGATTTGCCAGCTACGCCTTCCAAGGCTTGCCCTGGCATAGCCCCAGCCGCTTTCAGCTCCCCGACCACCTGCCCCAGAGCAATTCCAGACTCTCGCAAGGCCTGACCAGAAAGGCTCATTTCGCGCACCACATCGCCGGGCATCGACAGGCCAGAGGGACGCTTGCCCGTGACGACATAAAGCACGTCCAAGCCGAGCTTTTCCCAAGCATCCAATGCAGTTGCATTAGGCGCAGCAGCTCCTTTCTCCCAGTTGATCTGGGCGTGCTTCGAAGCTCCTGCAACTGCTGCGAAGTCAGTTTGGTTAAGCCCTAACCGCTCTCTCTCAGCCTTAAGTCGAGCCCCAAGGTTCATAAATATCTACTCGCAGACTTGACTGGTAGAGTTTTATCTACCATCATCAATCACACACCAACTAGCACCGCCCCACGCGGATGCTAATTGGCAATTCTAACGCACACAGGAAGCCCTCCCATGAACGTTCCCTATCCGATGCCGACCAGCAAGCCCTACAGCGCCGATCAGGTGCGTGCCTTTTTTCTGGCTGCCGGCCAGCCCATCTCAACTTGGGCCGAGACCAACGGCTATACCCGCCACGACGTGTACTGCGTGCTAGGTGGCCAACGTAAGGCCACACGTGGCAAGTGCCACGAAATTGCCCTCAAGCTGGGCATGAAGCTTTCTGTCGCCCAACTGGCTGCCTGAGGCGCGCATGAACATTACCAATTTGTCACAGCCGCGTCGCTGCTGCTGGATGAAACAGCGCGCAGAAGAAGCCTTGCTCAGGGAAAGTACCCGCGCAAATGGTAAATGCCTGCTTACTGTTACCGAGGCTCAAGTGCTCCTGCGAGCAACAGGCCTTCATCCGTGCCGGCCACTCGATTCTGAGCCTCGCAAAGAGCTTGGCTTCACTCATCGAGCCCCGTTGATTGGTACCTATCCCTACTCTGACGCCTATCACGCGCTTCAGCCATCTGATCGATCAGGTACAGCATCGTCGTGTGTGCATGCGGCTCAAACGGAGCCCCTTGCCAGTTTGTTGCCAGCAGCGAGCGCTCCAGCGGCTCAGGCTCACTCAGCCCCTGTACCTCCAGCTGCGCAGCCAGTAACAACCAAGCATGAGCCAGCGCATGAATTTGCCCCTCATGTTTCAGCAGGCGTATTGCTTCCTCGTTCATCGGGTGACACCTCATGTCGGTGAATACACGCCAACAGCTTGAGCGTGGCGCAACGCTGTTGCCAATGAGCAAACCTGCTTTTTGTTTGGAACGCATGCCAGCCCATCAGCGGAGGGCCTTCCAGTGACCCCAGCACAATGGAAACGCACACAGCCCATCGCACTGCGCGACGCTCTCAAGCTTTGCCAGCATCACGCCAAAGAGCGCTTCAATTTCGGTATCGAGCGCATCGCTGCGCTGATGGGGCTGGATGATCACTGGACGCTCTACAAGTGGATCGCCAACGGCCGCATGCCAGCTGTGCTGATTCCAGCTTATGAGCAAGCCTGCGGCATCAACCTGGTCACCCGCTGGTTAGCAGGCAGCGGCGGCAAGCTACTGATTGACGTGCCCACCGGGCGCACCAGCAGTGCTCACGACATTCAGGCTTTGCAGGCCACCCTGCATGAAGCTGCCGGCCAGTTGATGGGGTTCTACTCGGACAACGTCGAGGCCAGCGCCACTCTAGCCGCCATCCAGGCCGGACTTGAAGAGCTGGCCTGGCACCGGGGCAACGTACAGCAACACGCCCAACCACAACTCGAACTGGGAGAAAGGCCGTGAGCCGCACTTTTACCTCCGCCGGCCGCGTGTTGCGGGCGCTCAAGGCGCTGAAGGGCAACTCCCTGCATGGCCTTTCCAACACCGAACTGGCCCAGCTGACCGGCGACAGTCCAAGCAACATCACCCGCGCGATGCAGACGCTGATAGATGAAGGCCTGGCGGTAAAGCTGGACACCGGACGCTTTGCCCCAGGCATGGCCCTACTGCAGATCGCCCAGGCACATGCCGAGGAGATGTCGCGCATGCAGGGCCGCATCAATGAAATCAACCAACGGGTGCTGGCAGGCACCCGCCACTAATAGAAGAAGGAACCGACCATGGGACGTACCGCAAGCAAGGAAGTGGCACCTATTGAACTGCAACCGCTGGATGGCGAGACGCTGCTGGCCACGCATAACCGCATGGTGGTGCTGCACACCGAGCAGGAAGCCTCAGTGCGTGCACTGGCCGTGCAGCTGGGCTACCAACTACCCGCCGACTGCACCGACCCAGATCTGATTCAGCGCGATATCGCCGCCAATATGCGCCGTAGCGTGGAGGCCTGCCTGGAAGTGGGCCGTGGGCTGAGCGTGCTCAAGGCTGCCTGCGAGCACGGGCAGTTCCTGCCGCGTCTGGAGGTACTCGGCATTGATCGAAAGGTCGCAGCCAAGTTCATGCAAACCGCCGCCAAGTTCGCCAGCCGCTCCACACCCATGCTCAAGACCATTGGCAGCCAGAGCAAGCTGTTCGAGATGCTGATCCTCGACGACGAACAGATCGACGAACTGGAGCTGAGCGGCCAGACCGGTGAACTGAGCCTTGATGACGTCGCCAGCATGTCGGTTAAAGAACTGCGCGCCGCCCTGCGCGAGACCCGCGACAGCTATAGCGCCCAGGGCGAAGTGATGGCGCGCAAGAACCACGAGCTGGATGAAACCCGCCAGACCCTAGAGAGAACCAAGCGTCAGGTACAGGGCATGAGCAGCGACGAGCGGGCCAAAGCCCTGCGCCAAGAAGTAGCGGCGCTGGCCTATGAGGCCGAGACGGACATCACCGGCAAGTTGCGCGAGGGCTTCAGCAAGCTGGCCGAGCATGCGGAGGAGCACGGTGTGGATCACCGCAGCTTTAAGGCCAGCTTGGTGCGCCAATTGGAAACCCTGCTGGCGGCCATTCGCAGTGAGTTCCACCTGCCTGAGGACATGGACGGCGCACCGGACTGGCTGACTGCCGATGTCGATGCGCTTCTCGGCGAGACGCAGGGAGCCTAAGCCATGAGCGCCGTGATTACTCAACGCCTCGTCGATCTGGACCGCCAGCTGCAATCCGCAGCCCGCGGACAGGGCACGACGCTGTGCAAAAGCACGGCGCAGGAGATGGGCATGTCCTTAGCCACGCTCTATCGCAAATTGAAAGAGGTGCGCGTGAGTGCTCCCCGTAAACGTCGCGCAGATGCAGGCCAGAGTGCGCTCAACCGTGAGGAGGCACTGATTATCAGCGCCGCCATCATGGAGTCGGCCAGACGCAATGAGAAACGCCTGTACGCACTGGGCGATGCCGTGGAAGCGCTGCGTGCCAGCAGCATGATTCGCGCCGAAGCGCTGGATAAAAAAACCGGAGAACTGCGCCCGTTGTCGCTCAGTGCGATCGCCAGAGGCCTATACAACTACCGTTTGCACCCGGACCAACTGTTGGCACCGGCACCGGTCACCGAGCTGGCCAGCCTGCACCCAAACCACGTTTGGCAGATCGATGCCTCGATATGCGTCCTTTATTACCTAAAGCCCGGTGCAGAAACCCGCGCCAATGGTCTTCGGGTAATGGACCAAGACGCGTTCTACAAGAACAAGCCGAAGAACCTGGCACGCATTGCGGCAGACCGGGTGTGGTCGTATGAAATCACCGATCACACCAGCGGCTGGATCTACCTGGAATATGTGATGGGTGCCGAATCTGGCGAGAACATGACCAGCGTGCTGATCAATGCCATGCAGGAGCGTGGTGGTGCTGATGTGCTGCACGGTAAGCCCTCCATTTTGATGATGGACCCAGGCTCCGCCAACACTGGTGGGCTGGCCAAGAATCTGTGTCGTTCACTGGGCATTCAGATGATTGTGCATGCGCCAGGTGCCGCTCGGGTAACCGGCCAGGTGGAGAACGCGCGAAACATCATTGAGCGCAAGTTCGAGGCTGGCCTGCGCTTTCAGCCAGTAGCCGATCTGGCAGAGCTGAACGCTATGGCCAAAAAGTGGCGCAGCCATTTCAACGCTACAGCGGTGCACTCGCGGTATGGCAAAAGCCGTACCTCCATGTGGTTAAGCGTGCGCCAGGAGCAACTGATCAAGGTGCCGAGCGTTGAGGTATGCCGCCAATTGGCGGTAGCCGAGCCAGAGAGCCGCAAGGTCAACAGCAAGCTGCGCGTCAGCTTCCTGGGCACCGAGTACGACGTTTCCGGCGTACCGGGAGTGATGGTTGGCGAAAAAGTGTTGGTTACTCGCAACCCGTGGCGAGACGACGACGCCCAGGTGGTGAGCGTCGATGCACAGGGGCACGAGGTGTATTACGTGGTGCCGGTGGTTGCCCGCAATGAGATGGGCTTCGACGTCACGGCTCCGGTAATCGGTGAAGCATTCAAGCGCCACGCGGAAACCCCGGCCCAGGTAGCACGCAAAGAGGCCGCCAAGCTGGCCATGGGCGTGGACACCCAGGAAGAGTTGGATGCGGCTCGCAAGGCCAAGGCCATCCCCTTTGGCGGCCAACTTAAGCCTTATCAGCATATCGACGACGCCCAGTTACCGACCTACCTGCCCAAGCGTGGCACGGAACTGGACGTCAATCTGCCGACCATCGAACTGCGGCCCCTGACCTATGTTGCCGCCGCCAAGTTGCTACGCGTCCGGGTACCGGCCTGGTCGGCAGAGTCTATGTCTTGGCTGAAATCCAATTACCCGAACGGTGTGCCTGAGGTCGATCTAGACGGCATCGCCGCAACCCTTAATAAGCCCGCGCGCCAAGCCCTGCGTGTGGTTGGAGGTGAATGATGCTGAAGCTAAAAAACACGCTAGCCGATCTCGATCAACGGCAAATCACGTTGGCCAAACATTTAGGGGTCAGCTCGGCCACGGTTTCCCTGTTGATCAACCACAAACAGTGGCCACGCACCATCGATCCAACAGATCTGCGCACGCGCGTTGAGGGATTCCTCAAGTTGTGCGGCGCTAACGATATTGCGGTGAATACCGCATTTGAAGAAGTGGAGCCTGAGCGCGCCAACGCCCAGGCCCCTGCAAACCCAACCAAAAAATCCAAATCCGACCAGGAGTGCGAACCTATGTTGCTACGTAAACAGGTGTTACTACCAGACACTAAACGTGCTTTCGGCATTTTCCGAGACCCGTTCGAGGATCTGCAGTGCGCTGAAGACATGTACGTCAGCCCGGATATTCGCTACATCCGCGAGTCCATGTATCAAGCTGCCAGGCATGATGGTTTCTTGGCCATCGTCGGAGAGTCCGGGGCAGGCAAAAGCACCTTACGCCGGGATTTGATCAACCGCCTGCGTGCTGAAGACGCACCGGTCATTGTGATTGAACCCTATGTACTGGCGATGGAAGATCGTGGCGACAAGGGCAAGGCTCTGAAAACGCCGCACATTGCTGAAGCCATTGTAGACACCATCACGCCCCTGGATCGGCCAAAGTCCAACCCTGAGGCTCGTTTTCGGCAGATGCACCGGGCGTTGAAAAATAGTTATGAAAGCGGCTATCGGCACGTGCTGATCATCGAAGAGGCTCATAGCCTGCCGATCGCGACCCTCAAGCATCTCAAGCGTCTGCGCGAACTGGAAACTGGTTTTACCAAGCTGCTCAGCATCATCCTGATCGGCCAACCTGAATTGAAAGTGAAGCTAAGCGAACGCAATGCCGAGGTGCGCGAGGTGGTGCAGCGTATTGAAGTGGCTGAGCTTCAGCCTGTAACGGCCGCCAGGCTCGATGATTTTTTAGCATTCCGCCTTGGACGGGCAGGCAAAAAGCTTGATGAAGTCATTAGCGCCAGCGGGATTGAGGCGCTGGCCGAGCGCCTAATCGCTACCAGCCGTGACCGCCAGCAAAGCCTGCTGTACCCACTTGCTATCGGCAACATGATGGTTGCCGCAATGAATCTGGCCGCTCGCGTCGGCGAGTCCCTTGTCACTAACGAAATTGTTCGGGAGGTGTGACATGCGTGCTGTCGATTCCCTGCCAATACCGGCCGGTCTGCCCAAACCGTTGCGAGTGCTCAACCAGTGCCTGAGCCAGAAGCTTGAACTGGCCAACGAAGTGACTCGTTTCCTGAAGCACTACAACTGCCATCTGCTGGCGGTGAACCTTGATGGCGCCCGACCTCTGTTGCGCGTCGAGCGTCTTGGCGGCCCGCTGCTGGCCGAGGTAGCACGCGGCGTGATGCTGCTG
The DNA here is from genome assembly GCF_030698175.1 of Pseudomonas sp. Taxonomy (GTDB): domain Bacteria; phylum Pseudomonadota; class Gammaproteobacteria; order Pseudomonadales; family Pseudomonadaceae; genus Aquipseudomonas. The sequence continues at coordinate 39,600 of NZ_JAUYNT010000035.1, read as the reverse complement.
CGCCCGGCGCCCGGCGTGAGCTACTGCCGGGCCTACCTGCTCGGCTGTGAAGTCGAATGGCTGTGCCCGAGCGAGGTGTTGCACTGATGAGCACTGTCGATCGCATCAAATGCCGTCGCTGCAGCTGGGTCGGCATTCATGACGAACTACGTCGCGTCCCGCGCCTGAAAGAACCCAGCATCTCGGACAACGCCTGTCCTCGCTGCGGCTGCAAGACGTTCACCCCCATCGAGGAACCAAGTAATGGCTGATACCAACCAAACACCGGTACCGGTGGGCTACGTCCGTAATGCCCGTGGCGACTTCGTGCCTGAGTCCCGTGTACGTGAGCAGGACAAATTGCGTGATCAGGTCGCCCGTGACCTGTCCACCGAAGCGATCGCCCTGAATGCCGCGATGAAGCGCTTCAAGGAAAAGGCTTTGGGTGATATTGCCGACCTGGTCAGCATCGCCAGTGAACGCTACGGCGTGCAGCTGGGCGGCAAGAAGGGCAACGTCAGCATCATCACGTATGACGGAGAGTTCAAGGTTGTCCGCTCGTTCGCTGACCGGATCACCTTCACCGAAGAGATGCTGGCTGCAAAGGCCCTGGTGCTCGAGTGCGTTCAGTCCTGGACTGATGGCGCCAACGACCACCTGGTCTCGGTCGTGCAGCACTACCTAAGCCCCGGCCGCAACGGCCAGATACGCACTGCCGATGTGCTGGAAATGCTCCGCTGGGAGATCGACGACGACAACTGGAAACAGGCGATGCAGGCCGTGAAGGACTCGATTCTGATCTGCGGCACCGCCGTGTATGTCCGCGTCTATCAGCGGGACAGCAACGACCAGTACCAACAAATCACCCTTGACCTTGCGGCGGTGTGACATGAGCAATCAAAACGCAATAACCATCGATTCCCTCATGTCGCAGGCCAGCGTGTATGCCAGCGCCTGGTCCCTGGTAGGCGGTAAGTTCGACCAGGGCAATCAGCTGCAGGTCGCCGAGGAGGAGAAGGTTCGCCTGGAGGAGATGCTAGAAGACTTTCACGATCAGGCCGAAGCCAATGCCGAGCTGGGCAACTTGCAGGAGATCGCCGAGGGGCTGGTTGCCTGGCATCAGCAGCGGATCAAAAACATCAATACGATTCTGGATGCTCCTGCGGGTACCACCCTTCAATTAGGCAAAGATGACAGCGATCCTCTCGTCCTTGAGGGCGAACTGAGAAAGGGTTTTCGCTGCGGCTTGATTATCGCCAAAGAGTGGTTCGAGCCATTCCCTCTTTCGATTCAGAAGAGCGGAAACAAGTCTGACCTAGACGAGGAAGTGTGACATGGCGACCGTAGAGGTATCGGTAAAAATGGACGGTGACGGTTACGTCACCAGCACCGTGCGCGGCAAACGTGTCTCCTGCACGCATGACTACAAGTACGCCGTCGATCGACTGGCCGAGAAGCTGTTTCCCGGTCAAGCCACCACCATCGAGCGCCTGAACTGCACGCCCGTAGGGCGTCTGCACAGCAAATGGGCCATCACTGTGGAGGGCAACTGATGGAGCGTTATCACTCAGTAGCAGGCGACCCGCCGCGCCGTGACATGCAGTCCCAACTGGCTGCGAGTGCTCAACTCGAACAGCAGATCGCCCAGTTTCTGGCACGCGGCGGCAAGGTGCATGAAGTCGGCGCGCAGATGCGCGCCACGCCTGAGCCGTTCGTGATCAACCCCCGCACCACGCCGGTTTATAACCAGTTCGACGCCAACAAGCGTATGGCTGAAGCGCTGGTGACTTGCTTTGGCTCAATGGTAGGAGGTGCAAAGTGAGCGCTGCGCCTTCCAACCCAAACCGGCTCCGCCTGATCAAGTTGATCCATGTTGCCCGGCGTGAGCTGTGCATGGATGACGACATCTACCGTTTGATGCTGGCCGGTATGACGGGATTGGACGGCGCAACGTCCTCCGCCAGCTTGAGCGTTCCAAACCTGCTACGGGTTTTGGAACAGCTCAAGCAGCGGGGTTTTAAGGTTCGTCCAAACAAAACGCAGAAGCGGCCGATGGCTGACGATGAGCAGTCCAAGAAGATCCGCTCGCTCTGGCTGACCTTGCACGACCTCGGCGCGGTACGCGATCCATCCGAAGAGGCGCTGGCAAAGTTCGTGCTGAGCATGACGAAGGTGGCGGCCTTGCAGTGGCTAAGCCCAGCCCAGGCCAGCCGGGTGATCGAGAACCTGAAGCAATGGCACCAGCGTGTTACCCGCGCTACCAACTCTCAACAGGGGGATGTATGAGCGAGTTCCGAAGCAAAGGCCCTGAGCTGCTGCTTGATCTGACCGAGCACATTGCCGTTGCCCTGGGCGAGTTGGTCGCGATGGAAAGCGCTAAGGCTCAGCATGTGGCCAAAGAGGTGGCCGACCGCATGGCAGCTCACTGGGGCGGCCAGAACATCTACTTCCCGATGGGCCTATCGATCAAGCTGAGTCGGCGCGATCGACAGATCTATGATGAGTTCAACGGTACTAACCACAGCGACCTAGCCCGCAAGTATGGGGCGTCGCTTCAGTGGATCTATAAGATAGTGAAGGCGGCGCGCAAGGAACACATCGCGCGGCTGCAGGGGGATATGTTCAGCCCGGCCACCGACGACTGACCGGGCGTCACCTCATTGCATTATCTGCAACTTTCTTTGAAACTCCCTCCCCATCGAATCCCATCCCATGCCAGCGTGTCCCGGTTTATCTCAGGTTTCCCCCTGGGATTATCTCGGTCTAACTCAGCTGCAGCTTTAAGGGGTGCTGGCGACGGGTATACGTGGGCGGTGTTCGATTTCCAAACGGCTAAAGGTTGCAGCGCCAGCCTCGGTCTCATAGCCGGTATTGTCTTGGGTGTAGACCCCAGCTTTGAAATACATCGGCTGGGCAGCCCAGGTAGGATCGATTTTGCCGGACCACTTCACGCCATTGAAGCTGACGTTCAAGGTGCCCGCAGGGGTCAAGTGCACGTAATAGCTAAAGGATTGATTGAGCATCACGCCCCTGACCAAGGTACGGGTGGTTGGTGCAGCATCCGTAGGCTTGAGGCGCAGCTTGTAAACCAAATCGGCAGTGCCAGTGCTCTTCATTTGAAACTCAAGTTTGAGCAAAGGCCAGTTGCTGTTGGCGTTGTGAATCTGCCCGATCACCAGCTTGCCGGTCGAGGGCACCTGTCTCACCTTAAGACTGGCCCGCATGTAGTTATCGGCCAGGGGATAGGTCCAGTTGCGCAGCCGGCCGTCACGATAGGTTTCGCGCAGTTCGCTGCGCGGATAGCTGGCGTTCTTGGTCGTGGTGCCGTTAACCGGCGCCCAGAAATAAATACTCCGCTCATCCGACTTGAAGTAGTAGTCCCGGTAGCCGCCGGCCAGCGCAGGGGTGGTGATAGTGGTGGCCGGAACACCGACAGGGATGCTCAGGTTCCAGGTTGAAAGATCAATCATTACAAGTGACTCCCGTAACTAAACCAGCCCCCATCTGGTTGGCCACCCGCTCGATGAGCGCGGACCTACGGTGAGGCGTCGGTCTAACTGCTTGCTTAAGGGTTCTTGGGTGCGAGACGCCGGCCGGACAACTCGCCGGACTAGTTATACGCCCTTAAAAAAGTTCCGCCCGACCGTCAGTCTATTTTTTGACGCCATTTATACGACATCAAAATGCCAGCAAAATAAACCTGCCTATTAGTCTTTGCGCCGCACTTTGCGACCGCCCCACCGCGCTGCGCCGGCATTTTTTAAGACTTAGGTCCAATGGGCCGGGCGCTAAACTCGGTCGATGATGGGAGCGTCGACAACTGCGCAGGTGCGTGATGAGCCAAGCGGATGGTTTTGCCCAAACGGGCAAGGTGGCGGTGCAGCAGAACATCCATGGACTGATGGAGTTTTTGCGCAAATACCCGCCCTTCAATCAGATGGAAAACGCCCATCTGGCCTTTCTGCTGGAGAACTGCCAGCTGCGCTTTTATGCCGCCGGCGAGAGCATCATCAAACCTGCTGACGGGCCGATCGAGCATTTCTACATCGTCAAGCAAGGTCGGGTGCACGGCGAGCGCCCCAACAGCGGCCAAGACGCCAGCCAGACCACCTTTGAAATCAGTGCCGGCGAGTGTTTCCCGCTGGCCGCGCTGATCGGCGAGCGGGCCACCCGCACCGAGCACTTGGCAGCCCAAGACACGTTCTGCCTGCTGCTGAATAAACCGGCCTTTATCAAGCTGTTCAGCCTCTCCAACCCGCTGCGCGACTTTGCCTTGCGCGGGGTCAGCAGCCTGCTCGACCAGGTCAATCAACAGATCCAGCTACGCGCCGCGCAAACCCTCGGCGCCCAGTATTCGCTGGAGACCCGCCTCGGTGGGCTGGCGATGCAGCAACCGGTCAGCTGCCTGCCGCACACGCCGCTGCGCGAGGCGGTGAAGCAGATGCACGAGCAGCAAGTCGGCAGCATGGTGATAGTCGATACGGCGCTCAAACCCCTGGGGATTTTTACCCTGCGCGACTTGCGCCGGGTGGTGGCCGACGGCTGCAGCGATATGCATCAGCCGATCAGCCAGCTGATGACCCAACAGCCCTTCCATTTGTCGCCCCAGGCCAGCGCCTTCGATGCGGCGATGGCGATGACCGAGCGGCATATTGCCCACGTCTGCCTGGTTGAGGATGGGCGCCTGTGCGGGGTGATTTCCGAGCGCGATTTGTTTTCCCTGCAGCGCGTCGACTTGGTCCATCTGGCCCGCAGCATCCGCCATGCCGGCAAGCTGGAAACCCTGATGGCGCTGCGCAGTGACATTCGCCAACTGGTCGATCATATGCTGGCCCACGGCGCCTCCTCGACCCAGATCACCCAGCTCATCACCCAGCTCAACGACCACTGCGTGTGCCGGGTGATTGAGCTGAGCATCGAAGCCCTGGGCGACCCCGGCGTGGCGTTCAGCTGGCTGTGCTTTGGCAGCGAAGGCCGCCGCGAACAAACCCTGTACACCGATCAGGACAACGGCATCCTGTTCGACGCCAGCGATGCAGCCCAGGCCGCCGCCATTCGGGGGCGCTTACTGCCACTCGCCGAGCACATCAATCAGGCCCTGGACAGCTGCGGCTTCAGCCTGTGCCAAGGCCAGATCATGGCCAGCAACCCGACGCTGTGCCTGTCGCGCAAGGAATGGACGCGGCGCTTTAACGATTTTGTCCGCGAGGCGACGCCGGAGAACCTGCTGGCCTCGAGCATCTTCTTCGATTTGCGGGTGGTCTGGGGCGCGGAAGAGGGTTGCGCGCAACTGCAGCAAGAACTGCTCGAACTGGTGGCCGACAACCCGTTATTCCAGCGCATGCTGGCCGCCAATGCGTTGCGGCAAAAACCGCCGGTGGGCCGCTTGCGCGACTTCGTGGTGGCGCGCAAGGGCCTGAAAAAAGACACCCTCGACCTCAAGGTGCAAGGCCTCACGCCTTTTGTCGACGGTGCCCGCCTGCTGGCCCTGGCCCACGGCATAGCTGCCAGTAACACCCTGGAGCGCCTGCGCCTGCTGGCCGAGCAAGGCGTGATCGACCGCCAGGACAGCGCCGCCTATGTCGAGGGCTATCACTTTATCCAGCAGACCCGCCTGCAACTGCACCAGCAGCAAGCGCGCAGCGGCTTGCCGTTCTCCAACCGCCTCGATCCCGACAGCCTCAATCAACTGGATAGGCGCATCCTGCGCGAATCCTTCCGCCAAGCCCAACGCCTGCAAAGCAGCCTGGCGCTGCGTTACCAGCTATGAGCTTGCCCAACTGGCTCAAGCCCCGTGGCGCGCCATTGCCCGCCGCCCAGCTGCGTCGCCGTGAGCAATTGCGCACCGCCGCACCGCTCAACGACGGACCACTCAATGAACAACGGCTGGTGGTTTTGGACTTGGAAACCAGCGGCCTGAACACCAATAAAGATCTGGTGTTGTCGATCGGCGCCGTGGTCATCGAGCACGGCGCCATCGACCTCGGCCAACAATTTGCATGCACCTTGCAACGCGCCGCCCAGCCGCACAATCAGAGCGTGCTGATTCACGGCCTCGGCCCCAGCGCCATCGCCGCGGGTTGCGAGCCGGCCGAAGGCTTGCTGGCCTGCATGGAGTTTATCGGCGCCAGCCCGGTGCTGGGCTTTCACGCCCCCTTCGATCAACGCATGCTCGGCCGCGCCCTGAAAACCAGCCTCAACTACCCGCTGCAGCATCCCTTTATCGATCTGGCAGACCTGGCGCCATTGCTCTACCCCAACGCCGGCATCCACCAGGGCGGGCTGGATGACTGGCTCAAGCACTGCGGCTTGCAGATCGTCGAACGCCACAACGCCGGCGCCGACGCCCTGGTCACCGCCGAGCTGGCGCTGATGCTGTTTAGCCGCGCGCGCAAGCTCGGCCTGGACAACCTGCTGGTGATTGAACAACGCTTGACCACCGCGCGCCGCCGTCAGCAAGCGCAGCGGCTGTAAGTGCGACACCCGCTTGCCGGCGAGCAAAATTACAGCAAGGATAGGCACCTGATTACTGCTCTCAACCAAGGAGTCCAGATGCCGAGCATGACGCTGTTTTACTCGCCCACTTCGCCCTTCGTGCGCAAGGTCATGGTGCTGCTGCACGAGACCGAGCAGTTGCCCAAGGTTGAGCTGCAAGAGGTGCAACTCAGCCCGACCAGCCCGAACGCCGAGGTCAACGCCGCCAACCCCGCCGGCAAGATTCCCGCCTTGCGATTGGCCGACGGCAGCCTGCTGTTCGACAGCCGGGTGATACTCGAGTACCTCGACCAACAACACAGCGGCCAGCCTTTGTTAGCCGTGAGCAGCAGCCCGCGCTGGAACTGTCTGACCCTTTGCGCCCTGGCCGATGCGCTGCTGGACGCCGCCGTACTGATCCGCTACGAAAGCTTTTTGCGCCCGGCAGACAAACGCTGGGACGCCTGGCTCAGCGGCCAGCAAGACAAAATCGAACGAGCCCTGGCGCACTTTGAACAGGTCGCCAGCAGCTTGAGCAACAGCTTTGACCTGGCTGCCATCAGCCTCGCCTGCGCCTTGGGCTATGTGGATTTGCGCCAACCCGAGCTGGCCTGGCGCCAGCGCTACCCGCAACTGGCCGTCTGGTATGCTGCGGCCAGCCAACGCCCATCACTGCTGGCCACTCAGCCGCCGCTGTAATGGCTGAGCGAGTACCCAGAGTTGCGCCTGTCACCTACCCTGAAGACGATGCGATTATCGAAACATGCCGGTAAATACAGATCGAATTTTGGACCCGCACTTTATGGATTCCATGCAACAGCCAGAGGGCGAACTGCTAGCCAGCTTGCAAGACAGCGTCAGTCGCAAGGTCGGCCGTTGCATCCTCAGACTGCAGCAATACGAGCTGCTGATGAAGCGCCTGCTGGCTGCCCACGACCGCCCCCATCTACGCGACCCCAGCGCCGGGCTCAGAGCAGTCCCGCCGACCAGGGGAATCGCCAGGCTAGCCAGCAACAACCTCGACCATCCACTTGCTGACTTAGGCGCAGGCGCTGCGAGTCAGGCAAAAACTGACGCCCTGCGCGGCGCTGCCCAGCCCTCTTTGAGGCTACACTGGGGCGGCGAGCTGAGTGAAGACGACTACCAAAAAGCCAAGCAAGACCTGGCGGCCTTGGTTGCACGACGCAATCACCTGGTTCATCACTTTATGCAGCAATTCGAGCTGTTCAGCGCCGCAGGCTGTCATGCGGCGGAGCTCTATCTGGATGAGACCTACCAGCAAATTGATCAGCATGACCGCGAACTGCGCGCCTGGACCAAAGGCATGGAGCATGGCCCCGAGCACGCCCATGCCTTTATGCAATCCACCACCTGGCGGGACGTCCTGCTCTATGGCCTGGTCCCCGGCCAGCCGGTGGATTGGCCCGGCACCACTATCGTCCAGCAACTGACCCTTGCCGAAAGCGCTTGCCATGAAGCCGGCTGGACCAGCCTGGCAGCGGCCATAGGTTTTATTCACCGGGACTGGCCCGAGCTCAACCCGAAGAAATACGGCTGCCGCAGTTGGCGCCACGTTATCCATCAATCCGGGCTGTTTGAAATCCAAAAACGCAAACCCGCCGACAGCGAGCGCACCCAAGTCTGGTATCGCAGCAAGCCGGCGCTTGGCTGACTGATCAGGACTTAATCACACCGCGCGCTTTGCCTTGCGCCGCCCCTGCAGTGCATCAGTGGCCGTGGGCGGCGGCGTAAACAACCGGGCTATTTGCGCAGCCAGCAGCGCGCCGATACGGGCATCGTCGCGCAGGCCGACATGCCCACTCATGGCCGATACCAGAGGCGATACAAGCCCAACGCCGGCAACAACGCCAACTGGCCGAGCGCCACGCACAGCTGCAAGAACGATTGCACCGCCGGATTCTGCCCGGCGCCGCTGACACCGGTCAGCGCCTCCCAGAAACCGGCGGGCAGCAAAGCCAGCGCCAGCTCACTGAGCAACTGCCCGGACCACAGCAGTTGTTTGATCAAGCCCATCTGCTGGCTAAACAACAGCCCCGCCAACAGCACCACCGCCAGTACCAGGGCCAACAGATAGCAGGCCAAACCACGCATCAGCATTAACATCGCAATCTCCAAAAAAGATTTAAACAAACAACAAGTAGGGAGTGGGGAGTGGGGCGGACGTAGGGTGGACTCAGGAGCGCAGCGAACAGTCCGCCATTGCTAGCGTCACCGCTCACCTGCACCTGCGCAGCGCCCACGTCGCCCAGCCCGGCCCGGCCTATACGGCGCCGCTTACCTCCGGCTTGCCAACCCCATACCAGTCGAGTTTGCGGGTCAGCAGCATCACGCCGGCCAGCAGGCCAAAGACCAGCAGTGAGCCCATCAGCAGGGCGTAATCTTCGGCCCGCAGCAGGCCATACAACATGGCGTAGAGGGCCGCCAAGGCGGCGCCGAAACCCAACCCGCGCAGCGCGCTTTTAAGCACGGCGGCCAGATACACCCCCAGCAAGGACACGCAGGCCACCGCCGCGATGGCGTAAGCGCTGGCGAACGGCAGGTGCTCGGACAACGACAGCAGCAACAGGTAGAACAGCGCCAGCGCCAGGCCGACCAAGCCGTATTGCACCGGGTGCACGGCCAAACGCTTGAGCACTTCGAACAGGAAGAAGCCGGCAAAGGTCAGGGCGATAAACAGCAGGGCATATTTAATCGCCCGGTCGGTCTTCAGGTATTGATCGACCGGATCGACAAAGCTCACGCCAAACTCGCGGCTGTTATAGGCATCGCAGTTATTGTCGTTGGCGCAGTCATCCAGCACTTCGGCAAAGTTGGTGGCAAAGAAACTGGTCTGCCAGTCGGCCAGAAAACCAGTGTCGGTGACATCGCGCTTGACCGGCAAAAACTCACCGACAAAACTTGGGTGTGGCCACTTGGAACTCAGCTGCACCTTGGTTTCGCGGCCCACCGGAGTCACCCAAAGCTGCCCAGTGCCTTGCAGCTTGAGGTTAAAGGCAAACTCCAGACGCTGGCCGTTAACCCCATCGACATTGGGCAGCGGCGCGTGCACGCCATTGGTCAGCAGGCGATCGGCGCTGCCAGCGGCAAACGGTAGATCAGTGCCATTCAGGCGCAACTTGAGGTCGTTCTCGATGCCGCGAATATCGCTGATGCCGACGCTGAGAAAGGCCGGCTCGAAACGGTAATCGGCATAATTTTCCGTGATGCCATACTGCGCCGGCAGCTGGAAGTGACCGCTGATCTGGTTATCGCTGTGATACAGGCGCGCCTGGTAGATGCCGCGTTTGCGCTCTTCGGTGACCACATTGCCATTGAGCTGAAACTGCTCAGGCAAAAAATACAGGCGGCTGCGGATTTCCCTTTCTTCCAGATAGCGCACGCCAGTTTTTTCGTGGGTTTTCCACTCGCGCAGCGTCTTGCGGTAAGGCACCACCAAAAACGGGCCGGTTAAATGCTGCTCACCGCTAGAGCTGCGGGCGATGTCGGCCAGCACACTGTCACGCAGCGTCTGCCGGTCGCTGACCATGCCGCCAATCATCAACAGTGGAATCATCAGCAGCGCCATCAGCAGCGCAATCACGCCGAGCTTGATCGCTAAATTGCGGTTCATTGGTAGTTCTCCCCGTGGTTAGCCAATTGGCCGATGGGGAGAGTCTGGGCAGCGGAGATGGTGTTGCTGTGGGGCGAATGTGCAGACTTTGTGGCGACTCGGTGAAGATTGGCCTGTTTGGGCCCATCCATCCACCACGCAAGGCCTAGCAGCCTGCCGGACTTAGGACTGTCCTACTGCGGAAAAGCCGGACTTGGTCATTTTCCGCGCTATTTTTCGTTGAATAGAATGACTATTCGCCTCAAAAGAGCGCAAAAACTGCCTCAAACCGGTCTTTCCCTCGCTACGAACGCCTAAGCCCGACAGGCTGCTAGCCGCCAGCGCCCCGAGTGGCGCCCAGCGGCTCTTAAGTGCGGCGGTTACTCGCCGCGGATGTATTGTTCCAGATGGTTAATCAGGCCTTCCTGCTCGGCGACTACGTCTTTGACCAGGTCGCGAATCGACAGCAGCCCGACCAGTTTGCCGTCTTCCAGTACCGGCAAATGGCGCAGGTTTTTCTCGATCATCAGCTGCATGCAAAAGCGCGTGTGATCTTTCGGGGTGACGGTAATCAGATTGCGCGTCATCACCGCGCCAACGGTGGTCACGTCGGGGGCCAGTTGCAGGCGCGCGACCCGACGCACGTAGTCGCGCTCGGTGACGATACCGGCCACCTGACCGTTTTCTATCACCATCAAGGCACTGATGTCGGTGTCGGTCATCAGGGTGATCGCCTCCAGCACCGTGGTTTCTGGATTGACGCTGATAATGCTGACGTGGGTCTTGGCCTTGAGGATTTCGGCAACAGCTTTCATGCAACAACTCCTAGTTTTCTATTTTTTATAGCAGAAGTTTATGACTAGCACGATCTCGGCCAACACCTGCCCATCCATCGGCCAGGGCAAAACAGGCTCATTCGCGCCTTCAACCGAGCAACAATGCCTGAATCTTTAGCCGCCATTAACGCAGCAAACGACAGCCGCCAAACCAGCCACGACAGCGGCTAATGCCACCTAGCGAGGTTACTCGGCCAGCGGCAAGCGCAAGCGCACCTCGACCCCGCCCGGCACATTCGCCACGCTCAGCGTGCCGCCGTGCAGGCTGGCGACCTCACTGACAAAGTTTAGCCCGAGCCCGGTACTCTTACGCCCTGTTTTGGGGCGTGGCAACGAATAAAAACGTTCCGTGAGCCGTGGCAGTGCATAGCCGGCAATCGCCTCGGCCTGATTAAACAAACACAGCTCCAGCTGCTGCCCTTGCACCTCTGCAGACCAGCGCAGCAGGCCGCCTGCCGGGGTGAAGTCGAGGGCGTTGTCGAGCAGATTGGCCAGCGCCTGTTGCAGCAAAAAACGCTCACCGAGCAGCTGCAGCTCTGCGTCGAGCAGATTTTCGACCCGTAATTGGGCACTTTCGATGCGCGCCGCTTGCGCCTGCAGCAACTCATCGACCAAGGCCCACAGCGGCACCGCTACCCGCTCCTCCAAACCCTGACGCTGTTCGACCAGGGCCAGGTGCAGCAAGCGCTCGATCAACTGCTGCAGGCGCGCGCTTTCGCTTTGGATATTGCCGACGAAGCGCTGGCGTTGCTCGGCCGGCATCTCGCCCTCAAGCAACTCGGCGGCGCCACGGATGGCTGCCAGCGGGCTTTTCAGCTCGTGGGTCAGGGTGTGCACATAGCGCTCGACGTAGGCCTTGCCCTCCAGTTCGCTGCGCATATATTCCAGGGCGGCGGCCAACTGGCCCAACTCACCGCCGCGCAACTGCGGTGCCGGGAGCCGCTCACCGGCGGCCACCGCCTGGGCAAAACCGGTCAGCCGGCGCAACGAGCCGCTCAGCCACCAGGACAGCAAGCCGCCGACCAGCAAGCCGAGGCCGATCAGCCCGGCGCCAAACCAGCTCAGGCGCCGCTGCGAACGCTCGATATAGGGCTGCAGGCTGCGACTCGGCTTGCTCACCGCCACCACGCCGATGATCTGACCGTGATCTTTGATCGGCGCGGCCACGTACATCACCGAGGAATCCGGGTCGTCCGCCACCTCGCGGGTCGAGCGCGCGCCGTATTGGCCACGCAGGGTCAGGTAAACGTCGTTCCAGCGTGAATAGTCCTGGCCCACCGCCTGGCCGCTGGAGTCCAGCAACACCTTGCCGGTCGCATCGGTGACATAGATGCGATGGCTCACCGTGGTTTTGCTCACCTCACCGATTTGCGCCTGTGGCTGGCGCTGGCCGTAGGCCTGGAACACTTGCTGCCAACGGCTTTGATCGATCTGGCCGCCACGCAAATCATCGCGCAGCAACTCGGCTAGCAGGTTGGCGGTATCCACCAGGGTCTCTTCGGTGGACTGACGCACGCCGGGACGAATTTCATCCATCACCGTGCTCAACACAAACCAGCCGGCCAGCCCGACGAACAAAAAATAGACCAGGAAAATCCGGATACCGAGCGGCATTAGATCAGCCTCAAGCTATAACCCAGCCCCCGATGGGTCTGGATCGGCTCTGCACTCGGCGCTATTTCGCGCAGCTTGGCCCGCAGGCTCTTGATATGGCTGTCGATGCTGCGCTCGTAACCGGCGTCGCTGGCAACACCGGCGGCGTCCAGCAGTTGCTCGCGGGAGAACACCCGTTCGGGCTGGCCGAGCAAGGCGTGCAGCAGGCGAAATTCATGGCGAGTGAGCACCAGCAGTTGTTGCTGATAGTGAATCTGCACCCGCTCAAGGTCGAGGCGAAACGGCCCGTTGGGTTCGGGCTCCGGCGCCACTGCCGGGCGTGGCTGTACCCGTTTGAGAATCGCCTTGACCCGCGCCGCCACTTCGCGCGGACTGAAGGGCTTGCTCACGTAGTCGTCGGCGCCGATTTCCAGCCCCACCACCCGATCAATCTCGGTGTTGCGCGCGGTTAAGAACAGCACCGGCACTTCGCTAAAGCGGCGCAGGCGTTTGCAGGCCTCGAAGCCAGTCATGTCCGGCAGGCCCACATCGAGAATCCAGAAGTCGGCTGGGGTTTGTTGTTGAAATGCCAGCGCCTCGCCGGCCAGAGTCAGCCAGTGGGTGCTGAAGCCCTCTGTTTGCAGGGCGTAAATCAGGGTGTCGGCAATCGCCGCTTCATCTTCAACAATCAATATCTGCGGCATAGCGCTGCGACCCGGCAACCATCAAGGCTGCCACGGTGCCCAAAGCCAGGGGCAGGGTCAACCGTCGGGCCGGCACGCGGCGATTTACCGTGGGCCGGACAGGCTCATTTGCAGTCGGGTTTGCCGGTGGTGTAGCGCTTGGCCGGGTCGATCGCCGCATCCAGCTCGCGCAGCGCCTTGGCGCCGATCAGCAACGGGTAGTTGAAGCCGCTACGGTCGACCAGATTGACCTCAACGGTGCGCAACTGATCGCCCAGGCAAAGTTGCAGATCGATCACCGGACGCTTGGAGATGGCGACCGCGTCCTCATCGTCGCTCTCTTCGGCGCGGTTTTTGATTTTGCTGATGCGCGCCACCAGGTGCTCGTGGACGCGGTCATCGACGCCTTCGGCGGCCAGGCGAAAACGCACCCATTCCTCGCCATCGCGCTTGAACAGCTCAATATCGCTGGCCGACAACGAGGCGGTATAGGCGCCGGTATCCATCTTGGCTTTGAGGGTTTCCTTGAGTTCAGGTAAGCCGATTTTTTCGTAGCGCCCGTACAGGGTGGGGTCGGCGGCGAGGGCCGGCAGGGCGACCAGGGTTAATAAGGCCAGTAATACTTTCATCGCGGTACTCCAAAAAATCAGCGCCTAACCGGCAGGTCGTAGGGCGGGTGCAACCCGTGCGGGTTACACCTCTAGGAGGCTAAAAGTGCGCAACAGTTCAACCAAACAGAGTCGCGCGGTCTTTGCGTTCGCCCGACCAGAGCTCTTCGAGATTACGAAAACCCCAGTGTCCCAGAGGCTCGCAACCGTATATGGACGGGATTAAAGCGGCGCAGCCACACCTCAACCAAACAGGGTCGCGCGCCCCTTGCGCTCGCCCGACCAGAGTTCTTCGAGGTTACGAAAACCCCAGTCTTCCAGGGGTTCGCGAGCAATAATATGGTCACGCCCGACCACTTTGGCGAGGTCGAGAATCTCTTGGGGGATCGGCGACTTCGACCTGGCCGAGAAAAACACCTTAACTTTTGGCGTCAGCAGCGAATGTTCATTTTGCTCCAGCACCACGCCCAACTTGCCGCTGGCGAGCCGCACCAGGGAGCCGGTTGGGTAGATGCCCAAGGCTTTGACAAAGGCGCGAAACACCTGGTCGTCGAACTGCGCCGGGCACCACTCGGCCATCTTGCGCATCGCCTCGGCCGGGTCCAGGCCCTTTTGATAGGGGCGGTCGGAAGTCAGGGCGTCATACACATCGCAGACCGCGCACATCTTCGCCAGCAGGCTGATCTGCTCACCGGCCAGGCGCCCGGGATAGCCGCTGCCATCGGGTTTTTCATGGTGGTGCAGGCAGACATCCACCAGCGCCGGGCTGAGGCCTTGCTTTGCCAGGGTTTCCGCGCCCAGCGCCGGGTGATCGCGCAGCAGCGTCGAGTCGATGCGGCTGAGTTTGCCTGGACTGTTGAGCAGCTCGCTGGGCATCAGCGCCTCGCCAATGTCGTGGAGCAAACCGGCCACCCCGGCTTCGCTGACCTGCGCCTCGTCCATGCCCAGCTGACGGGCCAAGGCGATCATCAGGGCCGACACCGCCAGCGCATGCATATATTGGTATTCATCGGCCGAGCGCAGCCGGGCCAGGCTGATTAACGCGTGGGGATGACGCTGCAGCGAGCGGTTAATCTCCGCCACCTGGGCAGCCAGCTGGGCTGGATCTATGGCTTCGCCGTTGCGCATATCCGCGAATAGGCTGACCAGCCGCTCTTTGCTGCGCGCACTGAGCTTGAGCGCGGGGCCTATTTCATCGGCCAACTGCGGCAGCGCCTTGACCGGCAGCTCATGCTCGGCGGCCAACAGCCGCGCGTTGGCGCGCTCCTCAATCAGCGCATGACTGTCGCCACCGGGCACATCCAGGCCTTTCTCGGTGTCGATCCACAACTCGCGGATGGCGCTGTTTTGCAGGCGCTGCAGGTCTTTGTCGCTGTCGAGCAGAAACTTTACTTTCCAGAACGAATGATCCATCCAGGAGCCACACAACTCATGGACAAACATGCCAACCCGGGCATCCGCAACAGGTATCCGCTTTAACACACCGTTCTCGCTTTCATAATCACAGTGGCTAAATGATGGCGGCAATGCCGCCGAATGTCTTGTGCCGGAGCTCAATCGAAATGCGAGCCCTTGCGGCTGGGTAGCTCCGACCACAGCTCATCGAGATGGGGGAAGTGCCAATCCTCCGGCGATTCGCGCCCGATAATCTTCTCGCGCCCCACCAGCTTGGCCAGGTCGATAATTTGCTGCGGCAGCGGGGTTTTCGATTTGGCCGAGAAAAACACCTTCACCCGCGGCGTCAGCAGTGACGTGGTGTGCTGGTCCATTACCACCCCGAGCCGACCGCTTTCCAGGCGCACCAGTGAACCGGTGGGATAGATGCCCACCGACTTAACAAAGGCCTTGAACACCGCCTCGTCAAAATGCCCTTTGCTCCACTCGGCCATCTTGCGGATCGACTCGGCCGGGTCCCAACCGCGTTTGTAGGGGCGGTCCGAGGTGATGGCGTCATAGACATCGCAGACCGCGCCCATCCTGGCGAACAGGCTGATTTCGTCGCCCTTAAGATGGTGCGGGTAGCCGCTGCCATCGACCTTTTCATGGTGGTGCAGGCACACATCCAGGACCATGGCGCTGATGTTTTGGCTGCCCTGCAAGATGCTGTCACCGGCCTCGGGATGGGTGCGCACGGTAGCGAACTCGGCATCGGTTAATTTGTCGGGTTTATTCAAGATGGCATCGGGGATCAGCATCTTGCCGATGTCGTGCAGCAAACCGGCCATCCCGGCGTCGCGTACCTGCGCCTCGGCCAACCCCAACTGACGGGCCAGGGCAATCATCAGGGCGCAGACCGCCACCGAGTGCATATAGGTGTATTCATCAGCGTTCTTCAGGCGCGCCAGGCTGATCAAGGCATTCGGATTGCGCAGCACCGAGGCGGAGATTTCTTCGACCAGCTCAGTCACATGGGCGGCATCGATGGCCTGGCCCATGCGCACCTCACTGAACATCGCCACCACCGCTTGTTTGGCGGCGCCACAGAGTTTGTGCGCCCGGCGTACCTCTTCATCCATAGAGCTACGCGTAATGGTCGGCGCCGTCGCCACCTCCAGCAAACGCGCCTCCACTTGCGCGGCCACCTCGGCCTCGCTGTCGGCATGCTGGCCAGCGGGCAGGTCGAGGCCTCTGTCGGTGTCGATCCAGACTTCATCGACGCCGCTATCAATAATGCGCTGCAAATCTTTGTGATTATCCAGCACAAACTTGGCCTTCCAGAAGGGATGCTCCATCCATGAGCCGCAGAACTCGTTGATATACATCCCCAGGCATAGATCGGCGACAGCAATACGTTTGAGCACGAGCGCAACCCAATAGAGTGAACGACTGCACTGAGCTTAGTGCGATCTGCAGCGCAGGCAGACTGATCGCCGTAAAAAATTGCCGCACCGCTATCCCGGCTGTCGCCAGCACAGCGGCCCTAGCAGCCTGTCGGACTTGACCGTTCGTAGCGAGGGAAAGACCGGTTTGAGGCAGGTTTTGCGCTCTTTTGAGGCGAATAGTCATTCTATTCAACGAGGAAGAGCGCAGAAAATGACCAAGTCCGGCTTTTCCGCAGTAGGACAGCGTTAAGTCCGACAGGCTGCTAGTCGCACCAGCGGCCATGGGGGCCCGGCCCCTGTTACACTGGCCGACATTTTTTTTGCTGGACATGCCTGTGACCACCACCGCGTTTAACTCCCTGCCTTTGTCTGCCGCCATGTTGGCTAACCTGGATTCCCTCGGTTACACCGCCATGACGCCGATTCAGGCACAAAGCCTGCCGGTGATTCTCAAGGGCATGGACCTGATCGCCCAGGCCAAAACCGGCAGCGGCAAGACCGCCGCCTTTGGTATCGGCCTGCTCAACCCGCTGAATCCGCGCTTCTTCGGCTGCCAGGCGTTGGTGCTCTGCCCAACCCGCGAGCTGGCCGATCAGGTGGCCAAAGAAATCCGCCGGCTGGCCCGTGGCACCGACCATATCAAGGTACTGACCCTGTGTGGCGGCGTGCCCTTCGGCCCGCAGATCGGCTCGCTGGAGCATGGCGCGCACATCATCGTCGGCACCCCGGGGCGGATTCAGGAGCACCTGCGCAAGGGCACCCTGAAACTCGACGGTCTCAACACCCTGGTGCTGGACGAAGCCGACCGCATGCTCGACATGGGCTTTTACGACTCGATCGCCGACATCCTCAGCAAGACCCCGACCAAGCGCCAGACCTTGCTGTTCTCGGCCACCTACCCGAGCAGCATCAAGCAGCTAGCGTCGGCGTTTATGCGCGATCCGCAGCAGGTCAAAGCCGAGGCCATGCACGCCGACAGCCAGATCGAGCAGCGCTTCTACGAGATCTCCCCGGAAGAACGTTTGCCGGCCGTCAGCAAAATCCTCGCGCACTTTCGCCCAGAGTCCTGCGTGGCCTTTTGCTTTACCAAGCAGCAATGCCAGGAAGTGGTCGACCATCTAACGGCCAGCGGCATCTCGGCCATGGCGCTGAATGGCGACTTGGAACAACGCGACCGTGACCAGGTGTTGGCGATGTTTTCCAACCGCAGTTGCAGCGTGCTGGTGGCCACCGACGTGGCGGCCCGCGGCCTGGACATCGAAGCCCTGGACATGGTGCTGAACGTCGAACTGGCGCGCGACTCGGAGATTCACATTCACCGTGTTGGCCGTACCGGCCGCGCCGGCGAAAAAGGCCTGGCGATCAGCCTAGTGGCCCCGGCCGAAGGCCATCGCGCCCGTGCCATCGAAGAGCTGCAAAAAGGCCCGCTGAACTGGCAGCACCTCGACGGCCTGAAGTCGCAAGGCGGCGCGCCGCTGCTGCCACCCATGGTGACTCTGTGCATCAGCGCCGGGCGCAAAGACAAAGTGCGCCCCGGCGACATCCTCGGCGCCCTGACCGGGGATGCCGGCGTGCCCGGCGCCCAGGTCGGCAAAATCGCCATCTTCGATTTCCAGGCCTATGTGGCGGTTGAGCGCGGCATTGCCCAGCAAGCCTTGCAGCGGCTCAATCAGGGCAAAATCAAGGGTCGCTCGTTGCGCGTGCGGATTCTCTAGGACGTAGGGCGGACTCAGGAGCGCAGCGAACAGTCCGCCATCCGTAGCGCACAGTCCGCCATTGAGCCTTAAACAACAGGAAACCCGCAGTGCGCAACATACTCGTGGTCGAAGACAGTCCCTTGGTGCTGAAGATTCTGGAAAGCATGTTCCGCCAACAGGCGGATCTGCAGCCGCTGTTCTGCGCCAGCATGGCTGAGGCGCAGGTGCTGCTGGAGACGTCGGCCGCGCTGTTTTTTGCCGCAATTGTCGACCTCAACTTGCCCGACGCCGAGAACGGCGAGATCGTCGATCTGGTGCTGCAGTATCAACTGCCCTGCATCGTGCTGACCGGCTCGTACAACGAGCAGCGCCGCGAGGAGATGCTGCTCAAGGGCGTGGTCGACTATGTGCAAAAAGAAAACCAGTACTCCTACGACTATGCCTTTCGCCTGCTGCATCGGCTGGAGCGCAATCGTTCGATCAAGATCCTGGTGGCCGAGGATTCCCAAGCCACTCGCCACTTGATCCGCAACGTCCTGCGCAGCCATCTGTATCAAATCCACGAGGCCGAAGACGGCGAGCAAGCCCTGCGCATCCTGCAGGAACAGCCCGATTTTGACCTGCTGATTACCGACCACAGCATGCCCGGCCTCAGCGGCTTTGCGCTGACCAAACTGCTGCGGCAAAAACTGCAACGCCATGACCTGAGCATTGTCGGCTTGTCGGCGGACAGCAAAGGCTCCCTTAGCGCGCAGTTCATCAAACATGGCGCCGATGACTTCTTGCGCAAACCCTTCTGCCCGGAAGAGCTGACCTGCCGGGTCACCTCCACCCTGGAGCGGCGTGAAATGCTCAAAGCGCTGCAACGCAGCGCACAAATCGACAGCCTCACCAACCTCTACAACCGCCGGGCCTTTTACGAGCAAGCCGGGCAATTGCTGCAAGCCGCCGAGCGTAGCCAGCGCCCGGTGAGCGTGGCGATGCTCGACCTCGACCTGTTCAAGCAGATTAACGACAACTACGGCCACGCCAGCGGTGACGCCGCCCTGATCGGCTTTGCCGGCTTGCTGCAACAGGCCTTCGGCCAGACCTTGATCGGCCGCCTCGGCGGTGAGGAATTTGCCCTGCTCAGCCCGCTGCCGGCGCCGCAACTCAGCGCCCAACTCGACCAATTACGCGGCCAATGCGCCGCCGTAGCCTACGCCCCAAACGCCCCGTCGCTATCGTTTAGCGCCGGGGTCTATCAAGGCCATGGCGAGGAACTCGGCACGCTGTTGCATCAGGCCGACCTGCGTCTTTATCAAGCCAAGCGCCAAGGTCGCGGGCGCTGCTGCCTGAACCTGGAAGCGCCAGCCGACGCGTCGGCGATCGCATAAAATGCGCGCCGCACTCGCAGCCGCTACAAAGGAAAAACCGTGACTCATTCTGACGTAATCATCATCGGCGCCGGCGCCGCCGGCCTTATGTGCGCGCTGACCGCCGCCGCCCGTGGGCGCCAAGTGCTGCTGCTGGATCACGCCAACAAGGCCGGCAAGAAGATCCTGATGTCCGGGGGTGGCCGCTGCAACTTCACCAACCTGTACACGGAACCGGCCAACTTCCTCTCGGCCAACCCGCACTTTTGCAAATCGGCCTTGGCCCGTTACAGCCAGTGGGACTTTATTGCCCTGGTGAGCAAGTACGGCGTGCCTTACCACGAGAAAAAACTCGGCCAGCTGTTTTGCGACAACAAGGCCAGCGACATCCTCGAACTGCTGCTGGCCGAGTGCCGCGACGCCGGCGTGCGCTTGCTGCTGGACACCGAGGTTAAACAGATTGCGGCCAGGCCAGACGCCGGCTATCAACTGCACACCAGCGCCGGCGCCTTCAGCTGCCAGTCGCTGGTAATTGCCACCGGTGGCTTGTCGATTCCGACTCTGGGCGCCAGCGGTTTTGGCTATCAGGTGGCCAAACAATTCGGCCATCAATTGCTGCCGACCCGCGCTGCCCTGGTGCCCTTCACCATCACCGAACCGCAGCTCAAAGCCCTGTGCACCGAGCTGTCCGGCACCTCGGTGGAAGACTGCCTGGTCAGCTGCAACGGCATGAGTTTTCGCGAGAACATTTTGTTCACCCACCGTGGCCTTAGCGGTCCGGCGATTTTGCAGATTTCCTCCTACTGGCAGCCGGGGGATGCGGTGCAGATCAACCTGCTGCCGCATATCGACTTGCACGAATGGCTGCCCGCCCAGCAAGCGGAGCGGCCCAACAGCGAGCTAAAAACCCTGCTGGCCGAGCTGTTTACCAAGAAGATGGCCGGGCTGCTGGCCGAGCAATGGTTCGAGTCCAAACCGCTCAAGCAATACACCCACGCCGAACTGGCGGCGATTGCCGAGCGCCTGGCCAACTGGACGCTGGTACCGGCCGGCACCGAAGGCTATCGCACCGCCGAAGTGACCCTGGGCGGCGTCGATACCCGCGAGGTGTCCTCCAAGACCATGGAGTCGCTGAAAGCGCCGGGGCTGTACTTTATCGGCGAGGTGCTGGACGTCAGCGGCCAGCTCGGCGGCTTTAACTTCCAGTGGGCCTGGGCCTCGGCTTTTGCGGCGGCGCAGTACGTTTAAGCGACCGCTTAGCAGGCCATTTTTAAGGCTCCGTCCTAGTTACCTGTTGCAGGCAGACCGTAGGATGCGGTTGAGCGCAGCGATACCCATCACCGCGTGCGAAGCCCATGGACTCACGTCCGCGGCTGCGTGCGTGGGATGACTGGACTGATTGTCGCTGGATGATTGATGGGTATCGCCAAGCTCAACACATCCTACAAAAGCTGCGCCTGGCGCAACACATAACTGGTTCAGAGCCATTTTTAACGCCGTATCGGCAACGCAGGTAGTTTTTCAACGCCCTGTTAGCTCTTCGACGATAAATCGGCCATGCCTTTGAGCAGTTCGATCGGCAGTGGGAAGACGATGGTCGAGGTCTTGTCACCGGCAATCGCGCCCAGGGTCTGCATATAGCGCAGCTGCATGGCGCCGGGCTGGCGGCCGAGCATCTCGGCGGCCTGCATAAGTTTCTCCGAGGCCTGCAACTCACCTTCGGCGTGGATCACCTTGGCCCGCCGCTCGCGCTCGGCCTCGGCCTGTTTGGCGATGGCGCGGATCATCGACTCGTTGAGGTCGACATGCTTGATCTCCACGTTGGCCACCTTGATACCCCAAGCATCGGTCTGCGCGTCCAGCACCTGCTGGATATCCGTATTCAAGCGTTCGCGTTCGGCCAGCAGCTCGTCCAGTTCGTGCTTGCCGAGCACCGCGCGCAAGGTGGTTTGCGCCAGCTGACTGGTGGCGTTATGGAAGTCCTCGACCTGGATGATGGCCCTCTGCGGGTCGAGCACCCGAAAATAGATCACCGCATTGACCTTAACCGAAACGTTGTCCCGGGTGATCACGTCCTGGGGTGGCACATCCAGCACCACGGTGCGCAGATCGACCCGCACCATCTGCTGCACGCCCGGAATCAGGACGATCAAGCCCGGCCCCTTGACCCGCCAGAAACGCCCGAGCTGGAACACCACGCCGCGCTCGTACTCGCGCAGGATGCGGAACGCCGAAACCACCAGCGCGACCAGCAGCAGCACCGTTAAACCTAATGGCAAGCCCATATTCAACCTCCTTGCGCGGGCTGATCATCAGCCGCGACCACATCCAGCAGCAAACCATCGCGCGCCAGCACCCGCACCTGCTGCCCGGGCTGCAGCGGCGTGCGGCTGCGCACCTGCCAGTTTTCCCCTTGCAACTGCACCCAGCCCGCCAGCGAGTCGCCGGCTTGCAGCCCGGCCACCCGCGCCAGGCTGCCAACCAGTCCGGCATCGCCACTCACCAGCAGCCGGCGCCGCGCCTTCAGGGCCATGCCCAGCAGACCGCCGATCAGCAGCGCACTGACCAGCGCCAGCGTCACTATCAGCCCGAGGGGGATGCCGAAACCCGGCACTTCGGTGTCAATCAGAATCAGCGCGCCGGCCACGAACGCCACCACCCCGCCGATGCCGAGCACGCCGAAACTGGGCATAAATGCCTCAGCCGCCATAAAAACCAGACCGAGCAGCAACAACGCCACCCCGGCATAGTTCACCGGCAGCAGTTGCAGGGCATAGAGGCCCAACAACAGGCAAATACCGCCCAGCACCCCCGGCACCGCAGTACCGGGATTCATCAGCTCGAAGAACAGGCCATAGATGCCGACCATCAGCAGGATCAACGCCACGCTGGGGTTACTGATCACCGCCAGCAGGCGCGAGCGCCAATCCGGCAGATATTCGATCAGCACGGCGCCCTCGGTGTGCAACTGCACAGGCTGCCCGCCGACGCTCAGGGTCTTGCCGTGCAGCTGCTTGAGCAGGTCGCGCAAGTCACTGGCCAGATAGTCGATCACCTTGAGCCGCAGTGCCTCCTCGGCGGACAAACTGAACCCTTCGCGCACCGCCTGCTCGGCCCATTCGACATTGCGCCCGCGCAGCTGCGCCAGGCCGCGGATATAGGCGGCGGCGTCGTTGATCTGCTTCTTGCTCATGGCGTCGTTAGGCGCGCCGCTGGCCGGTTGGCTCTGCTCGCCAGGCTTGGCTGGCGGCTCGGGAGTTGCCGGTGGAGTTGGCAGGCCCGGCAGACCGCCGATTTGCACCGGCGTGGCCGCGCCCAGATTGGTACCCGGAGCCATGGCGGCGATATGACTGGCATACAGGATATAGGTGCCGGCACTGGCGGCGCGGGCACCGCTGGGGGCAACAAAACTGACCACCGGCAACGGGCTGGCGAGAATCGCTTTGATAATGTCGCGCATCGAGGTGTCCAGCCCGCCTGGGGTGTCGATGTTGAGCAGCACCAACTGCGCGCCCTCATCTACCGCCCGCGCCAAGCCACGAATCACGTAATCGGCACTGGCCGGCGCTATGGCCCCCTCCACCGTCAGCACCATGACGCTGCTCGCCGCCAGCACGGGCCCGAACGGCAACCCGAGCAGCACCAGCAACAAGAGCCTGCGCCACCATCGACTGTTCACCCGCGCCTCCACTTACCCATGGGCCGCCACACACCACACCGCGCTTCCGCTACCGATACTTGTCTACAGCAAGCATAGCGCTGCGCACGCCGACACCGCGACCCGCATTAGGTCAATTCTGACTATCAGTACGGACGCCATAGCAGCAACTATTACAAGCTCCCGACAGCCACCCGGCGCCGCCGGGCCTAAACTTCTGGTGAGAGTGATTCTACTAATCGGTGGCCCTAAAAGGCCTAGGGCGTGGAGGTGCGATATGCGCGTAGCAAGAAACGTTCAGCTGGGCCTGCAAGAGGCACATTGCGAGTTCGACATAGTGGCGCACCCACATTCAATCACCAGCCGCGAGACCGCCCGAGTCGCGGGGGTGCCGGCGGAGCGGATGGCTAAGTCGGTGGTGATTGACGACCGTCACGGTCACTACTTATTGGCGGTACTGCCGGCCAGTCGGCACCTGGATCTGCGCAAAGTCGGCGGCCCCGAACAATGGCGGCTGACCAACGAAAGCACCATCGCCGCGCTGTTCAACGACTGTGAGCCCGGTGCCGTGCCAGGGCTCGGCGAACCTTATGGGCTGGAGATGCTGGTCGACCCGCTGCTCACCCAACAAGCGGAGATTTACCTGGAGTCCGGTGATCACCAGAACCTGGTGCATATGCGCATGGATCAGTTTCGCAAATTGGTGCCCCGCGCCGAAGTGTGCGACCTTTGTGAGGATCGTTATTAGTCCGCCACCCAGGCGTGCACCGCCTGTCACCCGCCCCAGAAGGCCTCGGCAGGGCGCGCGCCGACCTTCTGGAGAGCAGCATGCAATCACCCAATCACGACCTCACGGCATTATTCGAACAACTCGGGCTGCCCGCCGACAGTGCCAGCCAAGAGTCATTTGTCCGTAAACACGGCCCATTGCCTGAGCAAATAGGACTGGCCGAGGCACCGTTTTGGAATGTCGCGCAGGCGGCTCTGCTGCGCGAGCAGATCATTGCGGATGCCGACTGGGCCGCAGTCGTCGACCAACTCAATCTGTTATTACGCCGCCCACGCTAAGCCCGCGGCAAGTGAGAATTGCCAACAACAAAGCACCGATCTACGGTCAAAACATCCCTTGAGTTCATCCAACCTAGACGCCGAGGTTTGCTTTGACTGCAGCGCGCATTGATTCCCCGGTAACTGACACGCAAACACCGCACGTTCGCGACTTTCGACAAATTCTGGTTTGGCCACTGCAGCTGTTACCCGCCAGCAATGCGAGCAGCAGCCGAGTGCCCCACGAGCAATTGCACAGCAGCCTGTGCGCCGGCGGTTGGCAGCCTTTTGTTAGCGCTTTCAATAGCGCACAAAGCCAGCTTAGCGAGCGCCATTACAAGGAATTCGTCTCGTTTTTACCCCACGCGCAACGCTTTTTGTATGGCGAAAGCCGCGCCGAAAGCGGCCCCAGCCTGCACGGCGAGTCGGCCCTGCGCGCGTTTCGGCGCAGCGACATTGCCCAGCTGCGGATTGTCCTGCGCGAAGGTGAACCGGCGCTGCTACTGCACGTGGAGCGGGTTGAGCTGTGCCTGCTGGATGATGTTGATGTGGCGCTGTTGCAAGTTGAACTGCACGCCCAGGACCTCAGCCTGGCGACTGCCCACGACCTGCTCTATCGCTTTGGCCGCGCCTACCCAACCGGTTGGGATGAAGACGGCAATGGCGTGCACAACGCCTTGCTGGTCGAGTGGCTGGACAGTGACGGCATGCTACTGGCCAGCTCCGACGCCGATCAGCGGGATAAGTTTCTCGCCTTCGCGGCCCAGCACCGCGCCCCGACCATATCCTCCCATTGGGCCTTTTTGTTGCAGCCGCTGGTGCTGGAGCCAACCCTGCAAACCGAGGTGCTGCGCTTTCGGCAAATCGAATACCACCGCATGCCGTTGCTGGCTTACTTGGCGCTGGATAACCCCAGAAACCTGACCCAAGAGCAATGGATACGCCTGGGGCTGGTCGCCACCCTGCATCCGGACGAGGCCTTGCCGCTGCAAAGCCCCGAGGTGCGCGAGTTCGAGGCGCGCTATTGCTATGACCGTTACTGGAGCGATAGCCAGGCCGGGCCCAACAGCCGCTTCCTCTGCAGCGGACGGGCGCTGATACTGGTCGGCGATGCCAATTCCGCGTTCTTTCTGGATGCCGAGCGCGGCATGCTGGCGCAGTTTCGCCATCAGTACCGCTTGCTGTTTATGGTTAATCACTTTCACCGCGCCACCCTGCTGCTCTATTCGCAGTTGCTGGCCGATGCCATGCAGCGTCTGGATGTGCGCTCGCCGGAGTCGATCCGCCGCTTTAAACGGCGCATCCGCGCCGGCTTTGAGGCCTTTCTGCGCTTTACCCACCGCTACTGGTTCCATGAACTGTCGGAAATTCCACAGTTACAGGCGGTCTACCGACTGTGCGCCACGCGGCTGGGCAACGACACTCTGTACGCCGAGATCAAGGCGGAGATCCGTGAGATGGTCGACTACCTCGACAGCGATGCCCAGCGCCGCCAGTCCACCACAGTCATGCGCCTAACAGTGGTCACCACCCTGAGCCTGGTCGGCACCGTGGCCACCGGTTTTCTCGGCATGAATATCTTTGCCGATGCCGACGCGCCCCTACTGCAACGCTCGCTGTTTTTCTTCGCGGCGCTGACCGGCACCGGGCTCATCACCGCCTACGCGGTGGTGAAATCCAAGCGCTTGGCTGACCTGCTGGATGTGCTCTCCGATGAGAGCCTGCGCACCGGCGAGCGGCTGCGGGCGATCTTCGGTAGCTGGCGGCGTAAACATTGAAATCGCCGCTGCCGCGTGACCGTAGGAGGGGCTTTAGCCGCGAAGCAAGCCAGCCGGAGAACGCTGCCGCTTTGGCAGAAATAACGCGCGGGCGTTTTTGCCGCAGCTTTGGGAGCTATGGCCTTGCCGCCGGAGCGGAGCAATCGCGGCTAAAGCCCCTCCCACCAAGGATCAAGGCTCGACAACTTGGGCTAACGCAAGGTCGCGGCGAGCGCCTCGATCTCCGCGCGGTGACTGACCAGTACGGTTAACTCACCGTTGCCGCTGATAAAGTCCAGCGGCGCCGGCAACTTGCCATAGGCGGCCAACTCGGTCAGCGGCGGCAAGTCGCTGGTGCGACCGACCAATTTAATTGCATGAAACAGGCTCAGGTTGATCAGATCCACCAGTTCGACCTCGGCGCCCTCCTGGTAGTGCCAGTCACCCGCATGGCGGATCACCTTGATGTAAGCCTCATCGACCGCCCACTTCTTCAACACTATGACGCCGAGGGATTTGCTGTATTCGCGGCAGAGTTTGTAATAGAGCTCGGCCGAGGGGATTTCAGCGGCATTTTTGAACGCCGAGAGCACCGCCAAGGTGCCTACCTCGCTGAGCAGGCTCGCCAGCAAGGCTTGATCGGCCGACACATGGCCCACCAAACGGGCCAAAAACGCACTGCAACTGGCCTTCAACACCAGCCGCTCCCAGGCTTCCAGAAATAGCTTCTTGTGCGCCGGGCTGTGCAAGGTAAACAGACTCTTGACGCTGTGGACCATGGTAATCCGGTCGACCTGGGCGATGCCCAGCACCCGCAGCACGTCGAGCAAACTCTTGGGTGGCACTTGGCTGCGCAGCAAGGCGCTGCTGGCGTACTTCATCAAGATGGCACTGAGGGCCGGGTCGCGACTGATCAACCGATTGAGCTGACTCAGCGTCACCTCCGGATTGCTCAAGGCGCGGCGGATTTCCAGGGTAATGGCCGGCAAGCTGGGCAATTGCTCCTCGCCACTCATTAACTGCGTGACCACTTGCCGGTAGATGGCGTAATCCGACGATCCTGCACTCACGGTAAAGCCTCGCTTGGCAGCGACCTGTTCAGGACTGACGGGGGCCGATGATCCTTCACTCACATGCAGTTCTCTCTAACTCAGACGGGGTGAAAACGTAGCGAGCAAAGGTTAGGCAAGGCAAACACAGGTGCAACGTAGCGAAGCGGAGTAACAGCCATAGGCTAGCCCGCAGGGCTAACGAAGTGAGTCAAAAGCGCAATTTACGAGCTGTAAATAAGCATTTGATTCGCGTTGCTCACCCCTTCGGGGCCGCGCTAAAGCGCGTTCAGCCTGTGGCTGTGAGCCTGCTTTTAACGCGACATAAGCGCGCGCAGTAGTTTTCACAGGGTCTGAACGGGCGGGGCTTACTCAAGGGTAGCCCAGCCCGCCGGTTTTACCCTATGCCGGTGGCGCGCTGGTGGGTAAATCCCGCCAGGTCAGGTACAGGCGCAGGTCGAACTCCAACTGCATATAACCCGGCTGCATGTATTCGCATAGTTGGTAGAAGGCCTTGTTGTGCTCCTGCTCTTTAAGGTGCGCCAATTCGTGCACCACTATCATCCGCAAGAACTCCGGCGCGGCCTGCTTAAACAGCGCGGCGACGCGAATCTCCTTCTTGGCCTTGAGTTTGCCACCCTGCACCCGCGAAATCGCCGTGTGCAGCCCCAGCGCCTGGTGCGTGAGGTCAAGGCGGTTATCGAACAACACCTTGTCGATATTGGCGGCGTTACGCAGGTGTTCTTGCTTGAGTTCCTGGGTATAGGCGTACAGCGCTTTGTCGCTCTGCACCTGATGGCGCGCGGGGTAGCGCTCGTTCAGGTAGCTGCCCAGACGCTGAGTGGCGATCAGTTGCTGCACCTGCGCTTGCAGCTGTGGTGGATAGGCTTTGAGGTATTTGAGCGGGTTCATTACAACCTACAAAATGCGCCACGCGGGCAGCGTGATAATGCCAAGGCCGCCAGTCTAACCAAAGGCGTGGCAATTCCCAGCCCCACCGCTACGGATCTGCCGGCGCCCCCCCAGATTCAGTGCGCCAACTGCGGCGCCAGCTGTGACCACTCGGGGGAGTTGCGCAGTTCACCAATCCCACGCCAGATTGCCTCAAAAACCTGCGGATGCTGAGCGTAAAACTGCTTATTCACGCCCAAAAACAAGCCGGCCCGCATCAGGGGCGCAGGCAGCACCTCAATGTCGGCGAACTCCGGGTTTTGCAGCTCTCTCTCTACCGAGGCCGCTTGACCAACGCCGAGCTGGGCGCGGTCGCGCAGAAGCATTTGCATCATTTGGTGGATGGTTTGCGCGCTGTCGTTGTGCGTTACATTGAGTTGTTGCAGGCGATCGGCCACCGCCACAAAACCGGCGTTGTAGAGCACCGGGGCCCGCAGCCCGGTAAAGCGCTGGCCGTCCCAATCGGCGTCAGTGCCGCGCGCACGGTAAACCAGCACTTTGAATTCACCCAGCGCCAGGCTTTCATCGAGCTGGCCGGCGCGCAGCGGAAAGGCCATAAACTCGCGATTACTTGGCGCCGCGGTGACAGTACCGGCGGCGTGATAACGGCCACTTTCCACCCCTGCCCGGCAACGGCGCCATGGCACCGGCTCAAACTCTACCGTCCAGCCTTGCTGGCTGGCGGCGTGGCGGATCAGATACTGCGCCTGGCCATCATGGTCAACGAAGGTCAGTGGCGGATTGCTCGCATCACCAATACACACCCGCAGGGTTTGCGCCTGCGCAGTGCCAAGACAAAACAGTAGCAACCAACAGCAACGTTTCAGCATTATCGATCTCAAGCAAAGCTAATCACCCAGCGGGGGGACGAGTTTATCACCGAGCTAGCGGCTGCAACGCCTGAGTCCAACCGGGGTCCCGGGCTAAGTGCGGCAGTGCTTGATTCAGAAACAGCAATAAATCTGGGTTGTTGTGACTGGTAAACAGAAAACGCTCGAACTCAAACTGCGGCTGCTCATCCACATAGGCCCAGCGATCAAAGTCCGGCAGCTGGGCCCGCAAGTAAGGCAAGGAACTGGCTTGCAGCAGGATTAAATCGACCCGTTTGTGCTGCAGTTTCAGCACATTGCTCAGCTCATTTTGCGCGTCTTCGCGCTGCAGTAGGCCACTGCGAAAATAAGCCTCTAAATACTCATACCGATGCCCACTGATACCACCAAAGCGGGCCGCTTTTAGTGGGTGCCCCTGGGCAAATAGCACCTTATCGGCCCGACGTGAGACCCGCAGATTATGATCGCGCATCAACACCCTCGACCAGAGAAAATCCGGCTGCTCAGGCGCACTGAACCAAGTCGGATTAGCCCACGCCACTACGCCGCGCCATTCGGGGTTCGCCAACATATAATCGAGCCGCAGACGCGGCACTTGCCGGGGCACAAACTCAAAACGCCCACCCGACCATTGGCTTAACCAGTGCGCCAGCTGCACGGTATAACTGTCGGCGGCAGGCACGCTGTCGACCGCAAAAGGCGGCAACGTATAGTAGGTCAGCAACTGGACTTTCTCCGCCGCCAACGCCGCCGTACCGAGCCCCATCAGGCTGATCACTAACAGCCATTTTTTTAGTTTTATCGGCATAGTGTGAAGTGAACCCTAAAGTGCAAACAAACGCTGCGGTGCCTTAACTATAGCCACCTGGCCACACCGCGTTAAAGCCCATCCCGAGCACAGTAATGAGCAAAACCTTAGCCGTATCGCTGTTGATAGTCACCGCCTTGCTAGCCGCTTTCTGCGCCGGTCCACGCGTCGAGGTGACCACCCAGCTCAAGCCCTTGCAGCTGCCCGCCGACCTCGACCGCTATCTGGCGGACAGTGAAGCGCATTATCCCGAGATCATTCCCGGTACAGAAAAAACCATCGTCTGGGCGCACCCGGACCAACGCAAAACGCCACTGTCGGTGATTTACCTGCACGGTTTTTCTGCCACCCGGCAAGAGACCGCGCCCTTGAGCGATCAAGTAGCCAAGCGCCTGGGCGCCAACCTGTTTTACACCCGCCTCAGTGGCCACGGCCGTGGCGGCGCGGCGATGAGCGAGGCCAGCGTCAACGACTGGCTCAACGACAGCCAGGAGGCCCTGCAAATCGGTCAGCAACTGGGCGAGCGGGTGCTGGTGATCGCCACCTCAACCGGCGCCACTCTGGCCACTTGGCTGGCAACCCAGCCACAGAGTCAGAACGTGCTGGCCTATGTACTGATCTCGCCCAACTTCGCCCCCAAAGACCGCGCCGCGCAAGTGCTGACCTGGCCCTGGGCCAAGCACTTTGCACCACTGCTGATCGGCCCCGAGCACCACTGGCAGCCGCGCAATGCAGCCCACGCGCAGTATTGGACGCATCGCTTCCCGACCCAGGCCTTGCTGCCAATGATGGGCTTGGTTGCGTACGTGCGCGAGCTGCCGGTCGAGGCGATCCACGCCCCGCTGCTGCAGATTTACTCCCCCGAGGATAAGGTGGTCAGCCCCGCCGCCGGCGTGCAGATGTTTGCCCGTTTCGGCTCCAGCCCGAAGAAGCTGCTGGCCTTGGCTGACACCCAAGATGACGCGCACCACGTACTGGCCGGCGATGTCCTCTCGCCCCGCGACACCCCCAGAATCGAGGCGGCCATCCTGCAGTTTCTGCAGCCCTTGCTAAACGCCCAGCCCTAAATGCAAAAACCCCGCTCGTGAGAGCGGGGTTTGGTTTTCACGTGGGCTGGCGGGTTACGCCTAGGCTAACCCGTCCTACGGTTTAGTTAACCTTAGCGGCCAGCTCGCCCTTGGCGTAACGCTGGAACATGGCTTCCAGATTCAGCGGTTTGATCTTCGAGGCGTTGCCGGCGGTGCCGAAGGCTTCGTAACGAGCGATGCAGATGTCGCGCATCGCCGTGACGGTGGCGCCGAAGAATTTACGCGGGTCGAACTCGCTCGGGTTGGTGGCCATCAGGCGGCGCATGGCACCGGTGGAGGCCAGACGCAGGTCGGTGTCGATATTGACCTTGCGCACGCCGTACTTGATGCCTTCGACGATTTCTTCAACCGGCACGCCGTAGGTTTCTTTGATGTCGCCGCCGTACTGGTTGATGATCGCCAGCCACTCTTGCGGCACGCTCGAGGAGCCGTGCATGACCAGGTGAGTGTTGGGGATGCGCGCGTGAATCGCTTTGATCCGGTCGATAGCCAGGATGTCGCCAGTCGGTGGCTTGGTGAACTTGTAAGCGCCGTGGCTGGTGCCGATGGCGATGGCCAGGGCATCGACTTGGGTGCGCTTGACGAAGTCCGCGGCTTCTTCCGGGTCGGTGAGCATCTGACTGTGATCGAGCACGCCTTCGGCGCCGATGCCGTCTTCTTCACCGGCCATACCGGTTTCCAGGCTGCCCAGGCAACCCAACTCGCCTTCTACCGACACGCCACAGGCGTGGGCGAAGGCAACGGTCTGCTGGGTGACGGCGACGTTGTACTCATAGTCGGCCGGGGTCTTGCCGTCTTCTTTCAGCGAGCCGTCCATCATCACCGAGCTGAAGCCCAGCTGGATCGAGCGCTGACAGACATCCGGGCTGGTGCCGTGGTCCTGGTGCATGCACACCGGGATATGCGGGAATTCTTCGATCGCGGCCAGGATCAGGTGACGCAAAAACGGTGCACCGGCGTATTTGCGTGCACCGGCCGAGGCCTGGACGATCACCGGCGAGTCGGTCTTATCCGCCGCTTCCATGATGGCGCGCATTTGTTCGAGGTTATTGACGTTGAACGCCGGCACGCCGTAACCGAATTCGGCGGCGTGGTCGAGCATTTGACGCATGCTGATAAGTGCCATGTTTGCAGTCTCCCTTATATGTTTAGCCGTGCGCACAGAGCCTAGTGTCTGCGCGATTTAAATTATTTGCCCGGTGCCTTGCAGCCGCGGCCAATCAAATCGTTATTGGCCACCCAGTACAGCAGACCTTCGTCACCCTTGGTGTGAAAGGCCAACACGCTGTTGCTGTAGAGCGCGCCAGAACCCGAGGGTTCCGGTGTCAGGTGATAGAGCATGTCGCCGGCGCCGAGGCGCACTTGCATACCGTTCTCCAGCGCCGTATCCGGGCGCCAGTACACCTCAACCTGCGAGTCGCAGACCCAGCGAGTCCACTCACCGGTTGGCTCAGGCGATATCACGCAACCGCCGACACTGGCGGCCAGCGCCAGGAGGACTAAGTGCTTGTTCATCCGCGAAGCTCCTTATCAAGTGACCGCAGCGGCGGGTTACGCCGCTGCGCGGCTAACCCGCCCTACGCCTTGCCGCGTTGTTCCAGCACCGCGACGGCCGGCAACACCTTGCCTTCGACGAACTCAAGGAAAGCACCGCCGCCGGTGGAAATATAGGAAATCTGCGCAGCCACGTCGTATTTATCGATGGCCGCCAAGGTGTCGCCACCGCCGGCAATCGAGAACGCCGGGCTGGCGGCGATGGCCTGGGCCAGCACCTTGGTGCCGTTGCCGAATTGGTCGAACTCGAACACACCCACCGGACCGTTCCACAGAATGGTCTTGGCCGATTGCAACAACTCGGCAAACTGCGCGGCCGTTTGCGGACCTATGTCGAGAATCATGTCGTCCTCACTCACGTCGCCGATCAGCTTGACCGTGGCCTCGGCATCTTCAGCAAAGCGCTTGGCCACCACCACATCCACCGGCAACGGCACGCTGACCTTGGCGGCGATGGCGCGGGCAACGTCGAGCAAATCCGGCTCATACAACGACTTGCCCACCGGGTAACCGGCTGCGGCCAGGAAGGTATTGGCGATGCCTCCGCCGACAATCAGCTGATCGCAAATCAGGCTCAGGCTGTTGAGTACATCCAGCTTGGTCGACACCTTGGAGCCAGCCACGATGGCGGCCATCGGCTTGGCCGGGTTGCCCAGGGCCTTGCCCAACGCGTCCAGTTCAGCCGCCAGCAACGGGCCAGCGCAGGCGACTTTGGCAAACTTGGCCACGCCATGGGTCGAACCCTCGGCGCGGTGGGCGGTGCCGAAAGCGTCCATCACAAACACGTCGCAGAGGGCGGCGTATTGCTGGGCCAGGGCATCGCTGTTTTTCTTCTCGCCGGCGTTGAAGCGCACGTTCTCCAGCAACACCAATTCGCCAGGCTTAACCGCCACCCCGCCCAGATAGTCGGCCAGCAGCGGCACGTCACGGCCTAGGGCTTCGCTCAGGTAAGCGGCCACTGGCGCCAGGCTGTTTTCCGCCGAGAACTCGCCTTCAGTCGGGCGCCCCAGGTGCGAGCAGACCATGACTGCCGCGCCTTTTTCCAACGCCAATTTGATGGTGGGCAGAGAGGCGATAATCCGCGCGGCACTGCTGACCACGCCGTCTTTTACCGGCACGTTGAGGTCTTCGCGGATCAGTACGCGCAAACCTGCGAGGTCGAGATCGGTCATCTTCACGATGGTGTTAAACGGCGTGGTCATGGCTGCAGTCCTGTTCGGGGCTGGTTAGGTTGAAGGTGTTTGCGCGGCGTCGAGCCAATGCTCGGCGACGTCCAGCATACGGTTGGCAAAGCCCCATTCGTTGTCGAACCAGGCCAGCAGGTTCACCAGCCGCGGGCCGGAAACCCGGGTCTGACTGCCATCGACAATCGCCGAATGGGGGTCATGGTTAAAGTCGCAGCTGGCGTGGGGTAACTCGGTGTAAGCCAGCAAGCCTTTTAGCGGGCCGCTTTCAGCCGCCGCCCGGAGGATCTGGTTAATCTCGGCGGCCGTGGTATCGCGGGCCGTCAGCAGGCAGATGTCGAGACAGGAGACATTCACCGTCGGCACGCGCACTGCTTTGGCCTGGATTCGCCCAACAAGTTCCGGCAACAGCCGCTCGATGCCACGGGCCAGACCGGTGGACACCGGAATCACCGACTGAAACGCCGAACGGGTGCGGCGCAGGTCTTCGTGGTGGTAAGCATCGATGACCGGCTGGTCGTTCATCGCCGAGTGAATGGTGGTGATCGACACGTACTCCAAGCCCACCGCCTCATTCAGCAGCTTGAGCAACGGCACACCGCAGTTGGTGGTGCAGGAGGCGTTGGAGACCAGCCGCTCGCGGCCGGTCAGCTGTTGCTGATTGACGCCGTAGACGATGGTGGCGTCGATATCCGCCTCGCTGGTCATCGGCTGCGACAACAATAACCGCGGCGCGCCGGCGTCGATGAAACGCTGGGCGTCGGCACGGGTGTGATAGGCACCCGAGCACTCCAGCAGCAGATCGATGCCCAGCCCGGCCCAATCAATCGCCTCGGGCGTGCTCTGGCGCAGCACTTTTACGCACTGCCCCTGGATATGCAGGCAATCGCCTTCGACCCGCACCTCGCCGGGAAAACGCCCGTGGGTGGAGTCAAAGCGGGTCAGGTATTCGATGCTGGCCTGATCGGCCAGATCGTTCAGCGCGACTATTTCCAGGCCCGCACCCGCGCCCCGCTCGTGCAGCGCACGCAGCACGCAGCGGCCGATGCGGCCGTAACCGTTGAGGGCGATTTTATAAGGGCGGTTGGACATAACGATCTCGGTGAAAAACAACCCATCGACATGGCTCGAAGGTGGCGACCGTAGGATGGTGTTGAGCGCAGCGATACCCATCGAAGCTCAGCAGCATGGGTATCGCTGCGCTCAACCCATCCTACCAAGGCACATCAGACGTCCAGCAGCTCGGCGGCAGTTTCCAGAACGTTTTCCAGGGTGAAGCCAAACTCTTCGAACAGCGCCGCAGCCGGTGCCGACTCGCCGAAGCTGGTCATGCCTATAATCCGCCCTTCCAGGCCGACATACTTGTACCAAAAGTCCGCATGGGAGGCTTCGATGGCGATCCGTGCGCTGACTTGCAACGGCAGCACCTCTTGCTTGTAACCAGCGTCCTGGGCATCGAACACGCTGGTGCTCGGCATCGACACCACCCGCACTTTGCGGCCTTGGGCCGTCAATGCGTCATAGGCTTGCACGGCCAAGCCGACTTCCGAGCCGGTGGCGATCAGCAGCAACTCAGGTTCACCGCTGCAATCTTTCAACACATAAGCGCCACGGGCCACAGCGGCCAACTGCTGGGCGTCGCGGCTCTGGTGCGGCAGGTTTTGCCGGCTGAAGATCAGCGCCGACGGGCCGTCGTTACGCTCAATCGCCGCCTTCCAGGCCACCGCCGATTCCACTGCATCCGCCGGACGCCAGGTGTCCAGATTCGGCGTGCAACGCAGGCTGGCCAGTTGTTCGATCGGCTGGTGGGTTGGGCCGTCTTCGCCGAGGCCGATGGAGTCGTGGGTGAACACGTAAATCACCCGCTGCTTCATCAGGGCCGACATGCGCACGGCGTTGCGGGCGTACTCCATGAAGATCAGGAAGGTCGCGCCGTAAGGAATGAAGCCACCGTGACGGGCGACGCCGTTCATGATCGCGCTCATGCCGAACTCGCGCACGCCGTAGTACATATAGTTGCCGCTGGCGTCGGTGGCCGACACGCCCTGGCAGCCTTTCCACAGGGTCAGGTTGGAGCCGGCCAAGTCGGCCGAACCACCGAGAAACTCCGGCAGCAACGGGCCGAGAGCATTCAGCGCGTTCTGGCTGGCCTTGCGGCTGGCGATGGTTTCGCCCTTGGTCGCGACTTCCTGGATATAAGCAGCAGACTTGGCGGCGAAATCGGCCGGCAACTCGCCCTGCATGCGCCGGGTAAATTCGCTGGCCAATTCTGGGTGCGCTGCCGCGTAGGTGGCAAAGCGCTGGTTCCATTCGGCTTCACGGGCGGCGCCGGCTTCCTTGGCATCCCACTCGGCGTAGATCGCGCTTGGCACTTCGAACGGGCCGTACTTCCAGCCTAGGGCGGCGCGGGTCAGGGCGATTTCATCGGCACCCAGCGGGGCGCCGTGGCAGTCTTCTTTGCCTTGCTTGTTCGGTGAGCCAAAGCCAATCACGGTTTTGCAGCAGATCAGCGTCGGTTGCTCGCTCTTGCGGGCGGTGTCGATGGCGATTTTCAGCTCTTCCGGATCATGCCCGTCGACGTGACGAATCACCTGCCAGCCGTAGGCCTCGAAGCGTTTCGGGGTGTCGTCGGTGAACCAGCCTTCGACTTCGCCGTCGATGGAGATGCCGTTGTCATCGTAGAACGCGATCAGCTTACCGAGGCCCAGGGTGCCCGCCAGAGAGCTGACTTCGTGGGAAATGCCTTCCATCATGCAGCCATCACCCAGGAACACGTAGGTGTGGTGGTCAACGATGTTGTGGCCATCGCGGTTGAACTGCGCCGCCAAAACCTTCTCGGCCAGGGCGAAACCCACGGCATTGGCCAGGCCTTGGCCGAGCGGGCCGGTGGTGGTCTCAACGCCTGGGGTGTAGCCAAACTCCGGGTGGCCCGGCGTGCGGCTGTGCAACTGGCGGAAGTTCTTCAGGTCGTCGATCGACAGGTCGTAGCCAGTCAGGTGCAGCAAGGAGTAGATCAGCATCGAGCCGTGGCCGTTGGACAACACGAAGCGGTCGCGGTTGGCCCAGTCCGGGTTCGCCGGGTTGTGCTGCAGCACGTCGTGCCACAAGACTTCGGCGATGTCCGCCATGCCCATGGGGGCGCCGGGGTGGCCGCTATTGGCTTTCTGCACAGCATCCATGCTGAGTGCGCGGATGGCATTGGCTCGCTCGCGACGGCTGGGCATTGCTTATCTCCTGGCTGGGCTGTGGTAGAAACAGCTCAATATCTACTGCGCTTGGTCATACTGCGTTGAAAGCTGGCTCGGACTGCTCATTTACAACCCGTAAACTCCGCATCCTCGCCTGCTTTCGCCTTGTCTGCCCTGCGCTCGCTACGATCTTGAACTGTTTCTGCAAATCATTAAGTCGAAAAAGGCGGGCATTTTCGCCCAGCAAGCCCAGCGGGGCAATCACAGATGGTCGCTACGGCCGTTTTTGTCGCGGCAAAGACCGTTCAGTCCGCCACTTTGCGCGCAAATAGAGGCAGTCAACGGCCGGCCTGGGCCGCAAGACCAATATCAAAATTTTTTGATATTGGTCTTGCGGCGATAAAATACGCGACCTAAACTGCCGCTCATGAATCTACGCGTGCCCCAACTTCGTTTCGAAGCCAGCGATGAGCTCGCCAGCCTGTGCAAGGCCGGCGGCGACCCGCTGCGTCTGAATGTGTTGCGGGCGCTGGCCAACGATTCGTTTGGCGTACTGGAGCTGGCACAAATCTTCGCCACCGGCCAATCCGGTATCAGTCACCATTTAAAGGTGCTGGCCCAGGCCCGTTTGGTCGCCACTCGCCGTGAAGGCAATGCGATTTTCTATCGCCGGGCCCTGGCCCAGACCGAGTTGTTTTGCGGCAAATTGCACGCCGCCCTGCTCGATGAAGTCGACGCCCTGGAGCTGCCGGCCGAGGTGCAACAACGCATCGCCGTCGTCCACAGCCAGCGCGCCGCCGCCAGCCACGATTTCTTTGCGCGCATCGCCGACAGCTTTCAGGCCCAACAAGACCTGATCGCCAGCCTGCCGCAGTACCGCGACAGCCTGCTGGCGCTGCTCGATTCACTGAACTTTGCCAGCAGCGCCACGGCCCTGGAAGTCGGCCCCGGCGACGGCGGTTTTCTGCCCGAACTGGCGCGCCGCTTCGCCCAGGTGACGGCGCTGGACAACAGCCCGGCGATGCTCGAACTGGCCCGGCAACGCTGCGAGCGTGAAGGCCTAGCCAATGTTCAGCTAGAGTTGCTCGACGCCTTGGGTCAATCCGCCGCCAGCGCCGACTGCGTGGTACTGAACATGGTGCTGCATCACTTTGCCGCGCCGGCCGAGGCAATCAAACAGCTTGCACAGCGGGTAAAGCCCGACGGTAGCTTGCTGATCACCGAGTTATGCAGCCACAACCAGAGCTGGGCCCGCGATGCCTGCGGCGATCTTTGGCTGGGCTTTGAGCAAGACGACCTGGCCCGCTGGGCCAGTGCCGCGGGGCTGATGCCCGAAGAAAGTGTGTACTTAGGTTTACGTAATGGCTTCCAGATTCAGGTCCGCCATTTTCGCAAGCCAACGGCGGCGCCCGCTGGCCGCCCTCACCTACAGATAGAACAGGAACTGCCCCGATGAGCGAATACTCCCTCTTCACCTCCGAGTCCGTGTCTGAAGGACATCCGGACAAAATCGCCGACCAGATCTCCGATGCGGTGCTGGACGCCATCATCGCCGAAGACAAATTCGCCCGCGTGGCCTGCGAAACCCTGGTCAAGACTGGCGTTGCTATCATCGCCGGCGAAGTCACCACCAGCGCCTGGGTTGACCTGGAACAGATCGTTCGCGATGTGATCTGCAACATCGGCTACACCAGCTCCGACGTCGGTTTCGACGGCGCCACCTGCGGCGTGATGAACATCATCGGCAAGCAGTCCCCCGACATCAACCAGGGTGTCGACCGCGCCAAGCCAGAAGACCAGGGCGCCGGCGATCAGGGCCTGATGTTCGGCTACGCCAGCAACGAAACCGATGTATTGATGCCCGCTCCGATCACCTTCTCCCACCAGTTGGTGCAGCGCCAGGCCGAAGCCCGCAAATCTGGCCTGCTGCCGTGGCTGCGCCCAGATGCGAAATCCCAGGTCACCTGCCGCTATGACAACGGCAAAGTGATCGGCATCGACGCCGTGGTGCTGTCGACCCAGCACAACCCGGAAGTCAGCCTGGCCGACCTGCGCGAAGGCGTGATGGAGCTGATCATCAAGCACAGCCTGCCGGCTGAGCTGCTGCACAAAGGCACCCAGTTCCACATCAACCCGACCGGCAACTTTGTGATCGGTGGCCCAGTGGGCGACTGCGGCCTGACCGGCCGTAAAATCATCGTTGACTCCTACGGCGGCATGGCCCGTCACGGCGGCGGCGCGTTCTCCGGCAAGGATCCATCCAAGGTTGACCGTTCGGCCGCCTACGCCGGTCGTTATGTAGCCAAGAACATCGTCGCCGCCGGCCTGGCCGACCGCTGTGAGATCCAGGTGTCCTACGCCATCGGTGTGGCTCAGCCAACCTCGATTTCGATCAACACCTTCGGCACCAACACGGTCAGCGAAGACACTATCATCAAGTTGGTGCGTGAAGTCTTCGACCTGCGTCCGTACGCCATCACCAAGATGCTCGACCTGCTGCACCCGATGTACCAGGAGACTGCCGCCTACGGCCACTTCGGTCGCACGCCACAGCAGAAAACTGTAGGTGACGACACCTTCACCACCTTCACCTGGGAAAAGACCGACAAAGTCGCCGACCTGCGCGCTGCCGCCGGCCTGTAAGGCTGCCAGCAACACCCGAGCCCCGCCCTGTGCGGGGCTTTTTATTGGCTCTGTACCCGTTAACTGTTGCAAGGTCTAAACTCAAGACGCGTGCTCATCAAGGAGTACCGTTATGGATGCCCAATCCTTTCAACACCTGCTGGTTCGGCTTGATCTGCTCACGATCAAACAGAAATCCATCGTTCA
>NZ_JAUYNT010000025.1 GCF_030698175.1 Pseudomonas sp. | reverse complement strand
AACGATGGATTTCTGTTTGATCGTGAGCAGATCAAGCCGAACCAGCAGGTGTTGAAAGGATTGGGCATCCATAACGGTACTCCTTGATGAGCACGCGTCTTGAGTTTAGACCTTGCAACAGTTAACGGGTACAGAGCCTTTTTAAACACACCTTGAACATGCTGCGCCAATCGCATCAGCAGCCGTACCGGCGGGTCAGCGCGACCAGTGCGATCAGTCGCCACCAAGCACAGTTTGGAGCGGCTGCTAAACTGGATTGCACCTAGGCTACTGAGCCTAAGGCGAACGCACCCAGGGTGCGGGTGGCGTTCAACGGCATTGCAGTGACTCCACTGGACTAGGCGAGATTGTCGATCAACAGGGGCGGCAAGCCATGACTAAGCACTTCAGCGTTAAGCAATTGTTTTTGCTGTTGGGGGCCGTGATCACCCTGCTGATGACCTTGATCATCGCCGCCACCCTGTCCCTGACCTCATCCTACGGCGAACTAAGCGGGGCCTTACAGGCGCGCTATCAGTCCTACCTGCTGGCCGACGAGCTGCGCCAGAGTTCGGACGACCTGACCCGGCTGGCCCGAACCTATGTAGTCACCGGCGACCCTCGCTTCAAACAGCAATACTTTGCGATTCTGGCTATTCGCGACGGCAAAAAACCGCGACCGCAAGCGCCCGAACGCATCTATTGGGATTACCTGGCCGCCAGTGATACGCCGCCGCGCCCCAATGGCGAGGCGGCAGCCTTGACCGGACTGATGAAGCAGGCGGGCTTCTCGGCGGCGGAAATGGCCAAGCTGGAAGAGGCCAAGGCTAACTCGGACGGCTTGGTGCATACCGAAACCGTGGCCATGGACGCGGTTCTCGCAACCCAAGAGGGCAAGCGGCGGGCCGATCAACCGACGGTCGCCGAAGCTATTGCGATGATGCACGACCGCGCCTACCACGACTATAAAGTGCGAATCATGACGCCGGTGGATGACTTCTTCGGCCTGCTCAACCAGCGCACCCTCGACGCCACCCATAGCGCAGCGCAGCAGGCCAATAGTCGCGAATACATAATCTACAGCCTGCTGGCCGTGTCTATTCTGGTGCTGATCATCACCCTATGGGTCGCTTACCGTTTGATTTTGCGCCGGCTTGGGGCTGAACCGGCCATGGCCGAAGAACTGGTGAAACAAATTGCCAGTGGCAACCTCGACACCCAGATCGAGCTTCAGCCTTGGGACCAAGGCAGTCTGCTGGCTAACATCAAGCTGCTGATGGAAAACATGGAGCGCTTGGCGACGCAAGCCGACGCCATCGGTCGCGGCGATTTTTCCCAGGAAATTTCGCTGTTATCCCAGCACGACAGACTCGGTCACGCGATCCGCACCATGAATACTCTGCTGCGCACGGCCAAAACCGACGACGAACGGCGCAATTGGCTCAAAGACGGCAATAGCCGGCTGTCTACCGCCCTGACCGGCGACTTCTCCCTGCAACAGCTGGCCAATACGGCTATCGGCGTTCTCGGCCGCCATCTCGGCGCGGGGCGCGGGGTGCTCTACCTGTTTCATGCGGCCGAAGCGAGCCTGGATCTGCTGGGCAGTTACATGTACACCGAGCGGGCCAATCTGGGCAGTCGTTTCCAGCTCGGCCAGGGGGCTGTAGGCCAGGTGGCGCTGGAGAAAAAACCGATCATCTTGACCACCATCGCCGCCGACGCCGCGCCCATAGTCACCGGCACCAGCAGCGCCCTGCCGCTCTACACCTATACCTACCCACTGCTGCGCGAAGACTGCTTGCTGGGGGTGGTGGAACTCGCCAGCTTCGAGCGCTTCGACGAACTCAAGCAGGAGTTTCTCAGCGGCGAGACCGAGGTGATCGCCTCTTTTCTCTACGTGGCGCAACAGCGGGAAAATATCCGTGAGCTGCTGACCATTGCGGAAACCGCAGAAAAAGAAGCGCGCTTGCACAGCGAGCACCTGCAGCAAGTCAACCTGCACATGGAGGAGCAACAACAGCAGTTACAGCAACAAAGCGAAGAACTGCAGCAGACCAATGCGCAGATGGAGGAACAGCAGCAGCAGTTGCAGCAACAAAGCGAAGAGCTGCAGCAGACCAATGCACAGATGGAGGAGCAACAACAACAACTGCAACAGCAAAACCAGGATTTGCGCGAATCCCGTCATCTGATGGACGCCAAAGCGCGACAGCTGGAGCAGGCGAGCCAGTATAAGTCGGAGTTTTTGGCCAACATGTCGCACGAACTGCGTACCCCGCTGAACTCCATCATTCTGCTGTCAAAAATGATGACCAGCAATGAACGGGGCGCGAGCGAGGACGAGACGGTCAAATGGGCCGAGATCATTCACCGCTCGGGCGAAGATCTGCTGCGCCTGATCAATGACGTGCTGGACCTGTCAAAAGTAGAAGCCGGTCGCATGGACCTGGAGCGGGTGAAGGTCTCCAGCGAATCCTTGCGCGCCGAATTTCAAGAAGTATTCGAGCACCTAGCGCGCGACAAGGGGCTGACCCTGGTGGTTGAGGACAGATTGCAGGGCGAATTCATCTCCGACCGCGGAAAACTGTCGCAGATTCTTCGCAACTTACTGTCCAACGCCTTCAAATTTACCAAGCAGGGGGGGGTTACCTTCACCCTCAGTCGCCGTGCGAACAGCCCTCTACCGATCTGTCTCAGCGTGCGCGATACCGGCATCGGTATTGCGCAAGAACAAAAGGCCCTGATTTTCGAAGCATTCCAGCAGGCCGATGGTTCAACCTCACGGGAATATGGCGGCACTGGTTTGGGGCTTACCATCAGTCTGCGTTTTGCCGAACTGCTGGGGGGCACCATTGAGCTGCAGAGCGTGCCGGGCCAGGGTAGCGAGTTCTCCCTGCTGCTGCCCGATACCGCACCCGCAACCAGAACCGCCCAGATACCCCAGCTGCCGCCGGCGGCCACCCGGCTAGCCCCCGCCCTTGGTAGCGTGCCAGTCCCGGCAGAAGCCACGGACGATGATCGCAACAATCTGGCGGCCAACGATCAGATTATTTTAATGATCGATGATGACCCGGTGCTGGGCCAAACCCTGATGCTGATTAACCGCCGCCTGGGTTACAAGACCTTGCTCGCACGCACCGGTTTCGAGGGTTTGGCCTTGGCACACAGTCATCGCCCGCAGGGTATTTTGCTCGACCTCGGCCTGCCCGACATGGATGGTGCCGACGTACTGCACGAGCTCAAGAGCAACCGCGAATTAGCGGCCACCCCCGTCTATATAGTCTCGGCGCGTGATCGTGATGAAGCCTTTATGCGCCAAGGCGCCAGCGGTTTCCTGCAAAAACCGGTCGACGAGAAGCGCCTCGCCGATGTCGAGGTCGCCCTGCTCGGCGCGGTCGTACAGGCCAGCGGCAGCCCTATTCTGGTGGTCGAGAATGGCAACATCAGCGCCGCTGACGTGGCCCGCATCGTCGGC
This sequence comes from Pseudomonas sp., assembly GCF_030698175.1. Classification (GTDB taxonomy): domain Bacteria; phylum Pseudomonadota; class Gammaproteobacteria; order Pseudomonadales; family Pseudomonadaceae; genus Aquipseudomonas. The sequence continues at coordinate 166,257 of NZ_JAUYNT010000025.1, read as the reverse complement.
CCAGCGAGTGACTCAGTGGTCGGCGTGGCGCCCAATGCCGTGTGGGTTGAGGTGCTACAGCAATACGGCTGCCGCTTGGCAATCATCGACTTGGGCGCGGCCGCAGTGCAACAAGGTCTGGACATTGCTGCGGCGCTCAGGGCCGGCAACCCAGAAATAGCCTTGGTGTTTTATGGCAGCACGGCCCTCAGTGATGAGGACAACGCCAGCTTGCACCGCTATTCGGACAGCATGATCATCAAGACCCCGCAGGCCGAGCAGCGCCTGCTGGAGAATGTCGAACGTTTTCTGCATGAAGTACCGCGCGAGCGCGCGGCTGCGCAGCTGCCGCTTAGCCCCGCAAGCCACAGCAAGCAGCTGGCCGGCAAACACATCCTGGTGACCGACGACGACCCGCGCAATCTGTTTGTCATGTCGGCGGCGCTCGAACGACACGGGGCAAAAACCAGCAATGCCATCAACGGTCGGCGGGCCCTGGAGTTTCTCGAACAGCAGCGCGTTGACCTGGTGATCATGGACATCATGATGCCGCAGATGGACGGTTACCAGACGATCACGGCGATCCGCCAGAATCCGGCTTTGGCGGCTATTCCGGTCTTGGCCATCACCGCCAAGGCTTTGCCCGGTGATCGCGACAAGGTGCTGGCCGCCGGTGCCGACGATTACCTGTCCAAACCGGTGGACTACGCCGAGCTGCTCGCCAAAGCGGTCAAATGGTCTGCGGGCAGGCACCTATGAGCATTACTTTTCAGCCCATGGGTAACCTGTGCCGGGCAGTTATTCTCGGTCATCTGGACACGACTGAGGAGCGCGAAACGCTCAAGTCCGCACTGCAAGAACAGCTCCCGACTGCCAGCGCTGGCAGCGCCCTTGAGCTGACCTTCTACGACGCCGATACCCTGCCGGCAGAAATCATCGAAACTATAGCGCAGCGACTGGACCGCGCGGGCGGCCTAAAAATCGTGGCCTACCACGCCCTACTCGCCCACAGCTTGATGCGTCTTGACCTGCCGGTGCGGCAGGTATCGAACCAGGTTAAGCGCTCCCCGCGGGGGCGCTGCCGCGCCTTGGCACTGGCCGGTTCAGCGCAAAGCCTGGACAAAATACTGCACATTGTCGCGCAACTGCCGCTGTCTGAGATGGCCATCTTTGTCGCCCAGCACGTTCAGGAGGACCAACCCAATCTGCTCGACCAATTGCTCAAGACCCGCACTGAATATGCCGTAGTGATGCCGCAGCATTTAATCCCAGTGCAGCCCGGCACCCTTTATGTCGCACCGCCGGGCTATCACATGAAGGTGGCGCACGGCCTGGTCTATCTAACGGCCGACCGCAAAATCCAGTTCGCCCGACCCTCTATTGATGCGCTGTTCGAGTCGCTGGCCAGCGAGTATGGCGATGCGGTGCTGGCGGTGCTGCTGTGCGGCTATGGCCAAGATGGCGTTGCCGGTTGCGGCGCACTGCGGGCCGTGGGTTCCAGCGTGATTGTTGAAGATGGCGATGAGTGCGAACCAGCACGGGTCATGCCGGACGCGGCGCGGGAGGCCGGCTTCTACGATTACGTGCTGCGTTCTGCCGCCATTACCAGCGTCGCGGCGGCCACCGTTGCCGGCGCGACCGCCAGCCCGAGCGGGACGCTGCTGGAGTTATTCCTGGAGGCCTTGCTCAAGCAGTATGGCTACGATTTTCGCGGCTACCAACGTGACAGCCTGGAGCGGCGCATCAGGAACCTGATGGTGCATTTCGATCTGGGCAGCTTTCCCGAGTTCCAGAGTGCCGTGCTCTCGGATGCGGCCCTGTTTGAGCGCCTTTGCGCCGAACTGTCGGTCGGGGTTACCAGTTTTTTCCGCCACCCCGAGCAGTTTCGCGAGATCCGCGAAAAAATCCTGCCCTATCTGGCCAGTTTTCCCATCGTCAAGCTGTGGTCCGCCGGTTGCTCGACGGGCGAGGAAGCCTATTCGCTGGCGGTGCTATTGGACGAGCTGGGCCTGCTGGAGCGCAGCCACCTGTTTGCCACCGATATCAATCATTACCTGCTGGAGCTGGCCAAGAGCGGGCTATTCCCGGCCGGGCCGCTGGCCAGCAATCGCAGCAACTACCTCGCCAGTGGCGGTTCCCGAGGCTTCGATAGCCATGTGGCCTCGACCGGGCGCTTTCTCAAGGTCGAAGAGCGCTTGCACCAGCGCGTTATGTTTCATCGCCACTCGCTCGCCGAGGAGGGCATCTTCAACGAGTTTCAGCTGATTATTTGCCGCAACGTAATGATCTATTTCAATATCGAGTTGCAACGGCAGGTGCTGCAACGTTTTCTACGCTCCCTGCATGCGGACGGATTTCTGGTGCTCGGGCCGCAAGACGGGTTGAACCTGGTCGCCGAGGAACAGGGCTTTGTGCCCTACCAACCCGGCAGTTTTATTTATCGGCGCCCGGGGAAGCGAAGTCATGACTGAAAAATTCAGCGTCTTGATTGTCGACGACATCGCCAACAACCGCTTTACCTTGCGCGCCTTACTGTCGCGACTGCCCGACTGCGAGATAGTGGAAGCTGATTCCGGTGAGGCGACGTTGCGCTGTACGGTGGAGCGGGATATCCATCTAATTCTCCTCGACGTGCAAATGCCCGGCATGGATGGCTTCGAAACGGCCGAACATCTGCAGATGACCGCGCGCACTCGGCATATTCCGATTATTTTTGTCACCGCCGTATTCAAGGCCAGCGAGTTTATTGCCCATGGCTTTGAGATTGGTGCCGTCGATTATCTGGCCAAACCGATTGACGACAACCTGATGCTCAGCCGGGTCCGCCTTTACCAACACTTGCATGAGCGCAACCGGGAGCTGGAGTTCGAGCGCCATTCATTGGAGGTCAAAGTCCGCGAACGTACAGCTCATTTGCAAGCGCTGTTTGACGCCGCGGTGGAAGTGGCGATTATCTCGATGGATCCGCAGGGGCGCATTACCCTGTTCAACCATGGTGCCGAGCTGATGCTTGGTTACACTGAAAACGAGGTGTGCGGCCAGCTACCGCTGATATTCCATCGTGACGCCGAAGTTCGCCTGCATGCCCGGCTCCTGACGGAGTTGTGGAAGCGGCCGATAAGCGCTTTTGAGACCTTCGCGGTACAGGCCCGCAATGGCTTATGCGGCCCGCACAATTGGGTCTATGTGCGTAAGGATGGCGGCACTCTGCACGTGTCGCTGGCCATCAGTGCGGTGCACGACGAGGATGGCCGCGTCAGCGGTTTTCTCGGCATCGCCCGCAATATCAGCGCGCAGCTGGAAGCGGAAAACAAGCTGATCAATCTCAACCTGCAACTTGAACAGCGGGTGCAGGAACGTACCCAGGCGCTGCAGGCATCGACTGCCCAGCTACAGGAGGCAATCCGCACACTAAGCCGGACCCAGGACCACCTGGTGCAGTCGGAAACGCTCGCAGCGTTAGGCTCGGTGGTTGCCGGGGTGGCCCACGAGCTCAATACCCCGCTCGGCAATTGCCTGATGGTCGCCAGCACCATGCGCGACAAAACGGTCGAGTTCGAACGCTTAATCGCGGCGCAGCAACTGCGTCGCTCGGAGCTCGACAGCTATTTGCAGGTCACCAACGACGCGTTGGAACTGTTGCTCCGCGGCTTGCAACGCGCGGCGGAGTTTGTGCTGACATTCAAGCAGCTGGCGGTTGATCAAACCAGCTCAGCACGGCGTTCGTTCTACCTCAATGAGGTTATCCGCGGTGTGGCGGCGCTGCTCAACAGCAGTTTACGCAGAACTCCCTACCGCCTTGAACTCGAAATCCCGGATGGACTGAACATGGACAGCTATCCCGGACCGATCGAGCAAGTCGTTTCCAATCTGGTCAACAACTCGGTGTTACACGGCTTCGCCGGACGCGATCACGGCCTCATGCGACTGACGGCAAACGTCGAGGGTGACAGCATTCGCATGATCTACAGCGACGATGGCTGCGGTATGTCCAACGAAGTGCAACGGCAAATTTTCGCCCCTTTTTTTACCACCCGCATGGGCACCGGCGGCAGTGGACTGGGAATGCATATCAGCTACAACCTGGTGACTGGCCCGCTCGGCGGCAGTATTGAAGTTGCCAGCGTGCCTGGCCAGGGCTGCACCTTTACCCTAGTGCTACCCCGTGTGGCTCCGAATGTCGTGGCCAACGGTTGATTGAGCGGCCGTTTTATTAGCGCAGGTACTCTGCCGTTTTTACCGGCACCAGCGCCAACTGTGGTCCCTCCGGGGCTAGCTGATGGGCCGCCAGATGCGGCAGCACCGCCGCCAGCAACGGCGCCTTGAAGCGCTCTTGAAAACGATGGGCCAGCCCGCGCACCAGCACCAGTTGGCTGCCATGGATTTGCGCGGCCAGGTGCACGCCGTGCATCACTGGCAGCAGCGGGTCGGCGGTGCCGTGGATCACCAGGGTCGGCACCTGCAGACGTTTGAGCAGATCAACCCGACTCGGCTCGGCCAGAATAGCCAGCAACTGACGTTCAACCCCCGGCGGATTGAACGCCCGGTCGTAACTGCGCGCCGCCGACTGCAGCAATTGGCCGCGATCATCCGCTACCTGTGGGCTGCCTAAGGCGGCGAGCAAATCCGCTTGTTGCTCCAACGCCACCGCCCGATTGGGCGCCTCACGGCGCGCCAGCAACTCCAGCACCGCCTGGCGCGGCGCCGGCAAGCCGAGGGAGCCAGAACTGCTCATCAACAGGGTCAGGCTTTGGATGCGCTGTGGCGCCAAGTCCGCCATATGCTGGGCGATCATGCCGCCCATGCTGGCGCCCAACAGGTGAAAACGCTCAATCTGCAAGGCATCCATCAACTGCAAAGCATCCACCGCCATGTCGCGCAAATGGTAGGGCGCGCTCACTGGCAAGCCGAGCCTGTAGCGCAACGCGCCGAGGGTCAGGTTGCTGCTCGGCACCGGCCCGATCCAGGCCGACAGCCCCACATCGCGGTTATCGAAACGTATCACCCGCAAACCCTGTTGGCAGAGACTGGTCAGCACCGAATTGGGCCAGTCGATTAACTGCCCGCCCACTCCCATCACCAGCAGCACCGCCGGGTCCGTGCTGCGACCAATGCTTTGGTAAGCCAGGCGTACAGTGCCCAACTCGACGATTTCGGTCGGCGCCCGCACATCGCAATGAGTCGCCGCCAAGCACGGCAGGCCGGCACCCAGAACCAGCAACAATAACCAAATACGCATCCTGCACACCTACACACCACGACTCATCAAGCGCGCAGTTTGCGGATGTTTTTCCGTGCTAGCTGCCACAGTTCGGTGACAATTTGATGAACCCCGCCGAACGGTAGTGACTCGCCGCCGGCTGCTCTATATCAGGCCTGCCAGGCGAGACGAAAACGTTCCCGCCACCCTGCCAAGCCCTTAAGCCAACTCAGCGCGCAATTGCTTGGCCGCCGCGACCATATTCAACAACGCCGCCTCGGTTTCCGGCCAGCCACGGGTTTTCAGGCCGCAGTCCGGGTTGACCCACAAACGCTCGGCCGGAATCAGCTGCACGGCTTTACGCAGCAGTTTGAGCATCTCGGCGCTGTCCGGCACCCGTGGCGAGTGGATGTCATAGACTCCAGGGCCGATATCGTTGGGGTAGTCAAAGGCCTCAAAAGCCTTGAGCAATTGCATGTCCGAGCGCGAGGTTTCGATGGTGATCACGTCGGCATCCATGGCCGCGATCGAGTCGAGCACCGCGTTGAATTCGCTGTAGCACATATGGGTATGGATCTGCGTGGCATCGCCCACGCCACTGGCACACAGGCGGAACGCCGCACTGGCCCAGGCCAGATAGGCCGACTGCTGGGCGTGGCGCAACGGCATGCCTTCGCGAAACGCCGCCTCGTCGATCTGGATGATTTTGATCCCGGCAGCCTCCAGCTCCAGCACCTCGTCGCGGATTGCCAGCGCCAACTGCTGCGCCTGTTGTTCGCGGGAAATATCGTCGCGGGCAAAGGACCACATCAGCATGGTCACCGGGCCGGTGAGCATGCCCTTGATGATTTTGTCGGTGCAACTCTGGGCGAACGTAATCCACTCCAGCGTCATGGCCTTGGGCCGGCTGATGTCGCCATAGATGATCGCCGGTTTGACGCAGCGCGAGCCGTAGCTCTGCACCCAGCCAAAGCGGGTGAAGGCATAGCCATCCAGTTGCTCGGCAAAGTATTCGACCATGTCATTGCGCTCGGCCTCGCCGTGCACCAACACGTCCAGACCGAGGCGCTCCTGCACCTGTACGGCATGGCGGATTTGCCCCTGCATCGCCTCGGCATACTCCGCGGCGGATAATTTGCCCTGCTTAAAAGCCTGGCGTGCCTGGCGAATGGCGGCGGTCTGCGGGAAGGAGCCGATGCTGGTGGTCGGCAACGGCGGCAACTGGAGCAGCGCCCGTTGCTGGACGATGCGCTGCGCGAACGGCGACTGGCGCTGTGTGTCCCGGGCGCTGATGGCGGCCAAACGTGCCTGCACCTGGGGTTTATGGATACGCGGCGAAAGCCTGCGACTGAGCCGTGCGGCCCGGCTGGCGGCCAATGCGGTCTGCACATCGGCATCCTGCGGCTGCTTCAGCGCCGTCGCCAGCAACGCCACCTCGGCGCATTTTTGCACGGCAAAGGCCAGCCAACTGCGCAGCTCGGTGTCCAGTTGCGGCTCGCGGGCCAAATCCACCGGGCAATGCAGCAGCGAGCAGGAAGGCGCCAGCCAGAGTCGCTCACCGAGCCGCTGCTGGGCATCTTGCAGCAGCGGCAACAGCTGATCGAGATCGCTGCGCCAAATGTTGCGCCCGTCCACCACGCCGAGCGACAGCACCTTATAGGCCGGCAGGCGGTCGAGTATTTGCGGGTACTGCTCGGGCGCGCGCACCAGGTCGATATGCAGGCCGTCCACCGGCAAGCCGGCCGCCAGCCCGAGGTTGTCTTCCAGGCCGGCAAAGTAGGTGGTCAGCAGCTTCTTCAGCGGCGACCACTGCAACAGGTTGTAGGCCCGTTCGAAGGCGCTTTTCCAGGCTTGCGGCAGATCCAGGGCGAGAATCGGCTCGTCAATTTGCAGCCATTGCACGCCTTGCTCGGCCAGGCGCTGGAGGATTTCGCCATACACCGGCAGCAGCCGCTCCAGCAGCTCCAGCTTGTCGAACGCCTCGGCGCCGGCGCCCTTGACCTTGCCCAGCCACAGGTAAGTCAGCGGACCGATGATCACCGGCTTGATCTGGTGACCGAGGGCCAACGCCTCATCGACCTCCTCAAACAACTGCGGCCAGCTCAGCTGGAACTGCTGATCGACGCTGAACTCCGGCACCAGGTAGTGGTAGTTGCTATCGAACCACTTGGTCATCTCTTGGGCATGGGCGCCGCCACAGCAGCGGTCCGCAGCCGTGCCGCGGGCCATGCTGAACAGGGTGTCCAGGCTCGGCGCGCCATGCTGGGGGCGAAAACGCTGGGGAATCACCCCAAACATCAGCGAGTGAGTCAGCACCTGGTCATACCAGGCGAAGTCGCCGACCGGCAGCAACTCGATGCCGGCCTCTTGTTGCAGTTGCCAATGGGTGGCGCGCAGCTCACGGCCAACGGCGCGCAGGCCGGCCTCGTCCAACTCGCCGTGCCAATGGGCCTCGAGGGCTTTTTTCAGTTCGCGGTCGGCGCCGATGCGCGGGAAACCCAGATTGTGTGCCAATGCCATTTGCCCATCTCCTTAACTGTGGATGGCGAGCATTGTCGACAGCGGCAGCACCATGAGGCAAACTCAACCTATTCTTGATAAGCACAAGTTTAATTCATACAGAGGTCGCACTGGAATGTTCGCTAATCACCCACTGTCCATGGCCGCCGCGCTGCTCGGATTGCTCTGGTTGCCGCTGGCAGGCTTTGCCGAGGTGCCGGTCGCCTCAAGCCAAAACCCGCTGTGGCTGGTCGAGCAACCCTATCCGAGCAACCCATTGCTGACCGCCCGCTTGGCTGGCAGCGCCCAGGTGGCGGCCTTTCGCAGTAACGCCACCTTGATGCTCAGCTGCCACCCGAACTACCCCGGCATCAGCCTGGGCTTGCAGATTTCCGCCGAGAAACTGGGTTTTGCCGTCGATCCTTTCGAGGGCCCGGATGCCACCGCCAACGGCCCTTTGCGTCTGAGTAGCGGCAGCCGGCCGAGTCAGCCATACCTGGTGAGCGGCGCTTATCGGGATGCTGGCAGCTTTCAAGTGGGCACTATTTTTGAGTTTCTGCTGACACCCGAGCCGCAGGAAATGGCCTATTGGGCCTCCGACGCCGGCCGCGGCCAACTCATTAAACTGAGCCTGGAGACCCCGCAAGCCGGGCTGCCAGGGCTCAGCGCCGAGTTTCAACTGCCGCAGGATACGGCTGGCATTCGCCAGGTGCTTGGCCCCTGCCTGACCCCCAAACAGCCCTGAACCCGAGGTTTGTATGCTGGAAATTCGCCACCTGAAAACCCTCCACGCCCTGCGCGAAGCCGACAGTCTGGTGGACGCCGCCGAGCGCCTGCACCTGACTCAATCGGCCCTGTCGCACCAGTTCAAAGAGCTGGAGGAGCGCCTCGGCTTGTCGCTGTTTATGCGCAAAACCAAGCCGGTGCGCTTCACCAGCGCCGGCCTGCGCTTGTTGCAACTGGCCGACGCGGTGTTGCCGCAACTGCGCGGCGCCGCCCGCGATCTGGCGCGCCTGGCCGGTGGCACCGCCGGCCGGCTGCACATGGCGATCGAATGCCACAGTTGCTTTCAGTGGCTGATGCCGACCATCGACCAGTTCCGCGATGCCTGGCCGGAGGTGGAGCTGGACCTGGCTTCGGGGTTTTCCTTCGCGCCGCTGCCGGCCCTGGCTCGCGGCGACCTGGACCTGGTGGTGACCTCTGACCCGCTCGAAATGGCCGGCATCACCTATGTGCCGCTGTTCACCTACGAGGCGTTGCTGGCGGTGGCCAACCAGCATCCGCTGGCCAGCAAGGCCTTTATCCACGCCGAAGACCTGGCCAGCGAAACCCTGATCACCTACCCGGTGGAGCGCGATCGACTGGATATCTTCACCCGTTTCCTGGAGCCCGCCGATGTGGAGCCGGCCCAGGTGCGCACCTCCGAGCTGACGGTGATGATGATGCAGTTGGTGGCCAGCGGCCGTGGCGTCTGCGGCCTGCCCAACTGGGCGCTGCACGAATACAGCTCACGGGGTTATGTGACGGCCAAACGGCTGGGCGACAAGGGGCTATTCGCCACCCTGTTCGCCGGCGTGCGCACCGATATGTTGGATGCGCCTTTTATGCGCGATTTTTTGCTCACCGCCAAAGACACTTCATTTGCCAACCTCGAAGGCGTCAGCGTGGCGCGCAACTGAGGGCGATGTCCCGTTAGCTGTTGCAAAGCGCAGGTCCCGTAGCATCTGGTTTGTGACCCAGATGAGTATGGGGAAAGGAACGGTTGCGGCCCTGCAGGATTGCAGGTGCCGCGCTTGCTTCGCGGATAAATCCGCTCCTACACAAGCCCGGCACCTGCAACAATTACATTGGCTGGCCACCCCTGTAGGAGCGGATTTATCCGCGATTGGCCGGTGCAAACAATACAAGTATCAGGCTAATTCCCTCTTACGAAAGGTTACGACCCTTGCAACACTTAACGGGTACATAGCCTAACTAAAGCCCGCAGCGACGCACTACAACTTGAAGTGGCCGACCATCGCTTGCAACTGCTGGCCCAGGGTCGCCAACTCAACGCTGTTGGCGGCGCTGCCGGTCATCGCCAGGGAGGACTGATCGGCGCTGTTGCGGATGGTGCTGACGCTGCGATTAATCTCCTCGGCCACCGATGTTTGCTGCTCGGCGGCCGCGGCGATTTGTTGGTTCATCTGCTGGATCACCGACACCGCGGCGGCGATGCTGCCCAGCGCGCTCTCGGTTTGCAGGGCATCGCTGACGGTCTGTTGCACCAACTCGCCGCTGCTGTGAATCTGCGCCACCGAACTCTGGGCGCCCTGCTGCAGGGCAACCACCAGGCGTTCAATTTCTGCGGTGGCCTGCTGGGTGCGCTTGGCCAAGGCCCGCACCTCATCGGCCACCACGGCAAACCCGCGGCCCTGTTCACCGGCCCGCGCCGCCTCGATGGCGGCGTTCAGCGCCAACAAGTTGGTTTGCTCGGCGACACTTTTGATCACCCCGAGCACGCTGCCGATGTTCTGGATTTCCAGGCTCAAGCTCTGAATACTGGCGCTAGCCGAACCGGAGGACAGCGCCAACTGCTCGATCCGCGTCAGGGTCTGGCGCACCACCGCCTGGCCATTGGCAACCTTGCCATCGGCGGTTTGCGCCGCCAGCGCGGCCTCTTCGGCGTTACGCGCGACATCATGCACGGTGGCGGTCATCTGGTTCATCGCGGTGGCCACCTGCTCGGTTTCCTCCTTCTGTTTACTGACCTCGGCGCTGGTCTGCTCGGTGACGGTCGACAAGCTGCGCGCCGAGCCAGCCAGCTGATCGATGCCGACCTGCAAGCCGCTGACGATGTGGCTCAGGCCGCCGGACATCTGCTGCATGGCGCTCATCAGCTGGCCAATTTCATCACTGCCACGCACCTGTACCTGGGCGCTCAAATCGCCCTCGGCAATCCGCTGGGCGACGCGGATCACCGCCTGCAACGGCGCCACTATCAGCCGGGTAATCAGTAACGCAGCGGCCAGGCCGGCCAGCAGCGCCAACACCGAGGCGCCAAGAATCAACGCCGAATTGGCCTTGAGTTCGGCCTGCATGGCGCCGTCCTGTTCGGCATAGGCCTGGTCGACCCGCAGCACCACTTGCTCAGCCTGCTCGCGCATCTGCCCGTGGATCTGCTGCTCACGCTTGAGCAGCTGCAGATACTCGGCCAGCTTGCTGTTGAAGTTACTGATATGGATGCCCACCTCGCCGAGCACGGTGCGATAGCCGGCGTCGCTGACCTCGGTCTTGAGCTGCTCGGCCAGTTGCAAGGCCTCGTCGGCCTGGGCAATTTTGCTGCTTGCCGCAGCATCAGCAGTGACGCCCTTGCGGCTGTTGTTGAGGCGCACATGGGCCTCATTCAGCGCTTGTAGCATCAGCCGCGAAACCTGGCTGACCTGCGCCGCCTGGCGCACAAATTCGGCGCCGCGCAGGCCTTGGGACTCCTTCAGCTCATAGGTGCCGTCGTCAGCCAAACCGTCCTGCAACAGGTTGAGGTTATTAGCAGCGCTGGCCACCGACCAACTGGCCTGCTCCAGCGCTAAATCCTTGGACTGCGCCAGCGTCACAAACTGGCTAAAAGCGCTCTGATAGGCAGCCAACGACTGCGTCACCGACGCCAGCGCCGCTTGACTGGCAGGCGCTTGGTTTTGCAGCGCCGCGACCAGCACGCCAAGCGCCTCGGCCTCCTGTTGCCACTGCTGCGCCGCCTGCGGATCGCTGCTCAGGGCAAAGGTCTGTTCCTGCATGCGCAAGCGCAACACCGCAGTATTGATCGCCGACATCTGCTTGAGGCCATCGAAGCGCTGGCTGATGGCCTGCAACGCCATCAACCCGGTCGCCGCCACCACGCAGGTGAGCAGCAACACCAGGCCAAAACCCAGGCCCAGTTTCTTCGCCATGCCGATATTGGCTAAACCACGCTGCCAGGCCGCAATCATTCCGTTCCATCCGCCGACTGAATCAACAAGGCTGCAGAGTTGCCGGCCGCCACCCCCGACACAAGCCCGGCGGGCCGCAGTGGTGGCCATGGCTATACCGAGGTCGTTTTCAGAACGTTTGCCGCCAACTGCGCCAACAAAATGAGCACCCCAGCCAAAGCGGTGCAACACCAAGGCGCGAGCCACAGGTCATTTAGGGCGCAGGAAAGCTCAGCGATTGTTGCGCACGCTGGCGTAAAAATTCCTGTATTTCAGGCTGATAGGTTTGATAGCTCTCGACTGGCAACCAGCGTTGATACAACGCCTGTACCTGCTGCGGATCGGCCAACAAAGCGCGGACCGCGTTATCGATGCGTGCCGCCATCTCCCGTCCCCAGGCGTTACGTGTGCAGTAGCTGCCGAATACCGGCATTTGCTCCAAGTCCGCCAGCGGCACCGTGCGTAACGGGGCAGCTTGTGGATTAGCGCGGGCAAAACCGACCACCGAAATCGGAAATTCGAAGGTGTAATCGAAACGACTGTGCCCGAGCATCAGTAACAGCCGATCACTATTGGTCGCCTCATTGACCCCAATCAACTGTTTCTGCTGCAGCCCCTCACTTAAGCGCGCCTGCAGTTTGGGCGGATAAACCCGCTGCATAAAAAAACCACCGCGCAGATCCGAGGCCAACAATTCATCCAGCCACAACTGCCCATTAATCAGCGGCAGGCGCTGCGCATCGGTGGCGCGCACTACTACCTGTATGGGCTGGCTAAGCAACAAGGGCACAAAATAGCCAATCTGGTCGCGCTCAGGGCTACGCTGGTAAGGCGCACTGCACAGATTACGGCCACGGGCCATATAGTGCAGGATGCGCGGCGCATTGATTATTTGATACTGCACTGCAACATCGCTCAACTGCGCATCCAGCTGCTGCAAAAGCTCGAAAATAATGCCGTCTTGCGGTTGATCGTCGCGCACATTTATCGCGCCCGGAATGGGCATCAGCGCCCACGTCAAAGACTCAACCGCCAGCGCCCGCAGCGACAGCAGCAATAACAGCGCCAGCAAACCGACTCGCCACATAACGCCGGGCCCTCAAACACTGCTTTAACCCTAGCAGTCTGCCGGCATAACAGCGCGCAGTCAGCCGCTAAAACAACATGAGAATTAAGCATTCCAGAGTGGCAAACAGAGTTAATTCGCGGCGCTATTTATTGCCACGCCAAAGGTCTAGAGTGCCGGCGTCAGAGCCCGCAAATGCGGCTCGGCAATCCCCCTGAAATTTGAAAGGACTCCCATGAAAACCATCGTTGTAAGCCTCGCCCTGCCCCTGTTAATGCTGGCGGCTGATGCCTCGGCGGCGACCTACCGATGCGGCACCAAGCTGGCCAGTAGCGGCGACCGCACCATTGAGGTGGCCAACAAATGCGGCCAGCCCAACAGCAGTAATTTTGTCGGCTACACCCAAGTCATCAACGGCATTGGCGGCGTGCAAATTGAAGAGTGGGTCTACGGCCCGGCCAATGGCGCGCTGTATTTTCTGCGTTTCGAAGGCGGTCGTTTGAGCTCGGTGGAAAGCAAGCGTCAGCAGTAGTTTCAACCCAGGCAGAGAGCCGTGGGTTTAACCCTAGGGCGCTGGCGCCGGCGCTAACCCTGCGGGCACACCCACCGCGCGGCTCAGTTCGATACTGACGCGCAAGCCCCCCAGCGGGCTGTCCAGCAATTGCAGGCGCCCGTCCCAGGCTTGGACTATATCGCGCACCACCCCCAGCCCCAGGCCATGGCCGGCAACCTGCTCGTCGAGCCGGGTGCCGCGTTCCAGCACCGCCGCGCGGCTGGCCAGGGCAATCCCTGGGCCGTCGTCATCAACCATCAGCACAAAGCCTGCGGCTTGCCTGGCTATAGTCAGCCGCACCTGGCTTTGCGCCCATTTGCAGGCGTTATCTAGCAGATTGCCGAGCAGTTCCAGCAGATCATCACGCTCCCAGGGCAGGCGCAAATCCGTCGGCGCTTGCCAGCTCAGCTGCAATCCGCGCGGATGGATCATCTCCAGGGTGGCGCACAGCCCCGGCAGCTCCTCGGCGCAGACAAACTGCGCACCGGGCAAAGCCTCGCCGGCCAAGCGCGCCCGCGCCAATTCGCGGCTGAGGCGTTGTTCAATCTGCGCCAGTTGTTCGCGCAGGGTGGCCTGCAACTCCGGGTGGGCATTCAGTTCGGCACGGGCCGCCAAACTAAGCAGCACCGCCAGCGGGGTTTTCAGCGCATGGCCAAGATTACCCAGGGCATGCCGCGAGCGCGTCAGGCTCTCGGCGGTATGGGCCAGCAGGTGATTGATTTGTCCCACCAGCGGCTCCAGCTCCTGGGGCACCTGGGTATCGAGCTGACCGCGCTGGCCTTGTTGCAACTGCAGCAATTGCTGGCGGGCCTGCTCCAACGGGCGCAGCGCGCGGCGGATGGTCAGGCGTTGCAGCAGAAAAATCAGCAGCAGTGCGCCCAACCCCAGCGCCAACCCCAAGTACTGCAGGCGCCTAAAGCTTGCCAGCACAGGGCTGTAATCCTTCGCCACGGTGATCGACAAGGGCTGGCCAAAACGCTGGTAATCGGCGCGGTAGACCAGCAATAGCTGGCCCTGGGGGCCATCGCCCAGCTCCGCCTGCAAGCCCGGCGCCGCGCCCCCCGGCAGTTCGCGATCCCACAAGGAGCGAGAACGCCACAGCTGAGTGCTCGCCTCGATGCGAAAATAACTGCCGGAAAGCGGCCGCTGATAACTCGGCGCCAAGCGTTGCTGATCCAGTTGTACGCCCTCTGGGCCACGCACCAAGGAGCTGAGCAAGGTCTCGGCCTGATTGCGCAAACCGGCTTCCAGGTAACTGCGCAGGCCCAGATCAAACAACCACAGGCTGCTTTGCGCCAATAGCAGGCCCACCACCAGCAGCACCGCCAGCAAGCCCAGGCTCAAACGCCGCTGGATCGACCTCAAGTGAGCGCGCCGGTAAAGCGGTAGCCCTGACCGCGACGGGTTTCGATCACCTCACGCCCGAGCTTGCCGCGCAGGCGGTTGACGTGCACCTCCAGCACATTGGAATCGCGCTCGGTCTCGCCGTCATAGAGGTGTTCGGCCAGCTGGCTTTTCGACAGCAATTGCTGCGGGTGCAGCATGAAATAACGCAGCAGCGCGAACTCGGCGGCGGTCAGCTCCACCTCGACGCCGTTGCGGCTGACACACTGGCGGCGTTCGTCCAGCTGCCAACCGGCAACCTGCAAGTGCGGCTGATTGGCCAGGCCATGGGCGCGGCGTAGCAGCGCTTGAATGCGCAGTTGCAACTCTTCGGGGTGAAAGGGTTTGGCCAGATAATCATCGGCGCCGGTTTTCAGCCCCTCGATCCGCTCCGCCCAAGAACTGCGCGCGGTGAGCACCAAGACCGGCGTGACCAGCCCGCCGGCGCGCCATTCGCGCAGCACCTCCAGACCCGATTTACCGGGCAGGCCAAGGTCCAGAATGATCAGGTCATAGGGCTCGCTGGCGCCCTGCTGAAGCGCATCGCGGCCATCGGCCAACCAGTCCACGGCATAGCCCTGACGCGTGAGGCCAACCAGTAACTCGTCGGCCAGGGGCACATGGTCTTCCACCAGCAGCAGGCGCATCAGTCGTCTTCCTCATCCTGCAAAATCCGCCCATCGCGGGCATCCAACTCCAGCTCGCGGACCACGCCAGCGGCGGTCAGCAACTCAATCTCATAGATATAGCGGCCCGCCAGTTCAGCCGACGGGTTCTCCTCCAGCTCCGCCTCCAGCAAGGTTGCCCCAGGGTAACGCTCCAGGGCCGGCTGCATGATTTGCTCAAGCGCCAAAATAACCCCGGCCTGGCGCAAGCGCAGGGCCTCATCCTGATCCAGGTCGCGGGCCTGCGCCCCGACGCTAAGCGCCAGGACAGCCAAGACCAGAATGAGCATGGCGCTGTAGCGGGCGAACCATTTCATTAGGCGATGTCCTAGTTACATGTTGCACACAGCTTTTTTTGTGGGTTAGGCGCGAACCATGGATTGCCAACAACGCAAAACCCGACCGCGCCGTAACCCACCATGGCGTTCGACCGGCAAACCGCATGGTGGGTTACGCGGCGCTTGGCTTACGCAGTGATGCGAACAACCACCGCCCGCGCCGCTAACCCACCCTACGAATTACCGCGCACCAGGCGTCGCCTAACCGACCCGCACGCTTCAACACGTAACGGCTACAGAGCCACTCATTAGGTGTCTTGATGATCTTTAAGCACTTTGCCATTAGTGGCGTCCAACTCCAGGTCCCACTGCAGGCCTTGGGCGTCGTGCAGGTCGACTTCATAGATGTACTGGCCGTTTTCCTGCTCCAGGTCAGTCTCTTCAATGGTCGCGCCAGGGTGCTTGAAAATCGCCGCCGCATTGAGTTTTTCCACCGATTGAATAGTACCGGCAGCGATCAGCTTCTGCGTCTCGTCGGCGCCTAAATCGCGGGCTTGGGCCAGGGCGGCAACGGCGCTGAGGGCGGCAACGGTAAACAGTTTGCTAAATGCGTTCATGGTGTATCTCCTGGGGTGATTGGCTTTCAACGAGGACCAAGGTAATCCACCCGGCTTAACTGAAACTGAATTAGCAGGCCCCGCGCCCGAGAAGCTGCTACTCAATGACCGCCTCTTTGCCCAGGCCATACTGGCGCAGTTTATTGGCGATGGTGGTGTGCGATACGCCAAGCCGCTTGGCCAGTTGCCGACTGCTCGGGTGCTGGCCGTAGAGGCGCTCCAGCACGGCTTTTTCGAAGCGCGCCAGAATCGCCTCCAACCCACCCTCCAGGGAGAAATCCCCCAGGGGCTGCGGCGCGCCATAGTCCGGCAGGCGAATATGTCCGGCCTTGATGGTGCCCGCCTCACAGAGCGACACCGCCTGAAACAACACGTTTTCCAGCTGCCGCACATTGCCCGGCCAATGGTAGTGCTGCAGCCGCTCGAAAGCCTGCGCGGATAACGTCGGCAACGGACAGCCGATCTGCCGGCTGGCCTGATCAAGAAAGTGCGCCGCCAGCGGTGCCAGCCCATCCAGGCATTCGCGCAGCGGCGGGATATGCAGGCTGAGCACATTCAAGCGGTGATAGAGATCCTGGCGGAACTCGCCCCTGGCGCACAGCGCCGAGAGATCCACCTGGGTGGCGCAGATCACCCGCACATCCAGGTACACCTCCTCGTCGCTGCCGACCCGGCGAAAGCCGCCATCCTGCAAGAAGCGCAGCAGCTTGGCCTGCATCCGCGGGCTCATCTCGCCGACCCCGTCGAGAAACAGCACGCCACCGGCGGTCAATTCCAGCAGGCCAAGTTTGCCCTCCGGCCGCGCGCCAGCGAAGGCGCCGGGACCGTAGCCGAACAGCTCGGTCTCGGCCATCGACTCCGGCATCCCGGCGCAATTCAGCGCCATAAACGGTGCCTGGCCGCGCGGACTGGCCAGATGGCAGGCGCGCGCCAGCAACTCCTTGCCGGTACCGGTTTCGCCCTCGATCAGTAAGGGCGCATCCAGCGGCGCCATCCGTCGAGCCTCACGGACCACCGCAGCCATGATTTTTGAGCTTTGAAAGATGCTGTCGAAGCCGCGCAACTCCTGCTTGCGCACCTGATAAATCCGCTCGCCGACGCGGTCGGCGCGGTGTAGGGTCAAGACCGCGCCGGCCAGGGCTTCACTGTCATCGTGGGCGGTTTGCAGCGGAGCGATATCAGCCAGAAACACATCGCCCTTGACCTTGACCCGCAGGCCATTGATCCGCGACGGGTTGGCGCGCACCAGTGTCGGCAAATCAAAGTCTTCGACGTAGTGTGCCAACGCCAGCCCCGGCACCTCGTCCACCCGCACGCCCAACAACTGCGCCGCCGCACGGTTGGCCGCGACTATCGCGCCGCCCATGTCGATCGACAACACCGGAAACTCCAGCGCGCCGAGCAAGGCATTCAACTCCAGGTGGCGGCGCTCGCTGGGCATCAGGCCGACCCGCTTGACCCCGAACACCCCAGGCAACGCCTCGAACTGGGCGCGCAACGACTGGAACTGCAGATTGATCAGGTTCGGGCAATGCAGATAGATGGCATTACCCTGCTCGCCCCCCACCTCGCCACGAGCCACATTGACGCCGTACTCCACCAACAGATTGAGGATGTCGCGCAGGATGCCGACGCGGTTCTGGCAGTGAACTTTGATTCTCATCGCAAAGGCCCTGGGGGTGTTGGTGGCGAGTTAAGGGGAATATTTTCTAAACCACGGACAAATTATCGTCAAGAAAACCTTCCAGACAACCACTGCAGCATGGAGCAATTCTGCCGACTGACAATAAGCGTAACTATATCGTTACAAAATACTAGCCTTGAGCTGCCGACGCACCCCCGCCAGAGGGCTGCGTCGGGCAACGCACTGCGCTATTGCTAGGGCACCGAGATCGTAGGATGGGTTGAGCGCAGCGATACCCATCACTGCCAGGGCTAAACGCTGAAAAGCACCGGCCTGGCCAGTGTGTATGACTGGATTGATCGCTGCGTGATGGTTGATGGGTATCGCCAAGCTCAACCCATCCTACAAAAGGCTGCGACCGACTCAAGCAATGTCGTAGGCATAGCCAGTGCCGCAGGCATAGCCAATGATGCAGTCATAGCCGAACAAAAGAGCCAACAGGAGTCGCCATGAGCACCCAATACGTGGCCCGCCAGCCCGACGCGCAAGGTTTTATCGACTACCCGGACAGCGAGCATCAGGTCTGGCACCAGCTGATCAGCCGCCAGCTGCAGCTGATCGAGGGCCGCGCCTGTCAGGAGTATCTGGACGGTATCGAGCAGCTCGGCCTGCCCCATGAGCGCATTCCGCAACTGGCCGAGATCAACCGGGTGCTGGGCGCCACCACCGGCTGGCAAGTGGCGCGAGTGCCGGCGCTGATTCCGTTTCAGACATTTTTCGAGCTACTGGCCAGCAAGCGCTTCCCGGTGGCGACTTTTATCCGCACGCCCGAGGAACTCGATTACCTGCAAGAGCCGGACATTTTCCACGAGATTTTCGGCCACTGCCCGCTGCTGACCAACCCCTGGTTCGCCGAGTTCACCCAGGCCTATGGCAAGCTCGGCCTGCAGGCCAGCAAAGAGCAGCGCGTCTACCTCGCCCGCCTGTACTGGATGACCATCGAGTTCGGCCTGGTCGACACACCCCAGGGGCGCAGAATCTATGGCGGCGGCATCCTCTCCTCGCAAAAGGAAAGCCTCTACTGTTTATCGGCGCTGCCTGAACATCTGCCCTTCGACCCCATTGAGGCGATGCGCACGCCCTATCGCATCGACATACTGCAGCCCTTGTACTTCGTCCTGCCGGATCTTAAGCGACTGTTCGAGCTGGCCCATGAAGACCTGATGGCGCTGATTCCCATGGCCATGCAACTGGGGCTGCACCCAGCCAAATTTCCGCCGAAAGCGGCCTAAGCCCATCACTCTGGAGAACCCCATGACCTTACCCCTGAGCCAAGCCCACTGCGAAGCCTGTCAAGCCGGCGCGCCACAGGTCAGCGAGGGCGAATTGCCCGAGCTGATGGGGCAAATTGCCGACTGGAATATCGAAACCCGTGCGAGCGTGATGCAGCTGGAGCGACTCTTCCAATTCAAGAACTTCAAACAGGCGCTGGCCTTTACCAACAGCGTGGGCGCGCTCGCCGAGGCCGAGGGCCATCACCCGGCCCTGCTGACCGAATGGGGCAAAGTCACAGTGACCTGGTGGAGCCACTCGATCCAGGGCCTGCACCGCAACGACTTCATCATGGCGGCGCGCACCGACCAGCTGGCGGCCAGCGCCGAGGGGCGTAAATAAACGCCATGTAGCCGTAGGATGGGTTGAGCGCAGCGATACCCATCGCTACCAAGGTCACTGCAAGGTGCGCATTGGCGGCGCCGGTTTTGGCGAGCGGAGATAGGTGAACTGAGCGTCTCTGAATGATTGATGGGTATCGCCAAGCTCAACCCATCCTACAAAAAGCGGCTACTGCGCATCCGGCTGCTGCTCGGGCGCGGCCTGCTTGAAGGCGGCCAACGCTTCACAGCGGGCGCAGAGGTCGAGAATGCGCGGGTAGGCCTGCAGCTCACAGTTAAACCGTCGGGCGTTGTAGACCTGCGGGATCAGGCAGGCCTCCAGATAACCCGGCCGCTCGCCCAGCGACAATCGCCCGCCAAACGCCGCCAGCCCCTGCTCCACCGCCGCCAAACCAAGCGCCAACCAATGCCGGAGCCAGGCATCTTTCGCCTCATCGCTCACCCCCAGTTCGACCGACAAATACTGCAGCACCCGCAAGTTGTTCAGCGGGTGAATATCACAAGCGATATGCAGTGCCAGCGCCCGCACCTGGGCACGTTGAGCCGGCTCGCTCGGCAACAGGGCCGGCAGCGGGAATACCTCGTCCAGGTACTCAAGAATCGCCAAGGACTGGGCAATCGTCGTCGACCCATCCACCAACAACGGCAGCAAGCCCTGGGGATTGAGCGCCAGGTAGTCCGGTGAATGCTGCTGACCACCGTCTTTAAGCAAGTGCACCGGCACCTGCCGATAACTCAGGCCCTTGAGATTCAGCGCGATGCGCACCCGATAGGCGGCGCTGGAGCGCCAGTAGGAATAGAGCACCAATTCAGTATCCATAAGGCTTCACCCTGTAGGAGCCAGCCGCAAGCAGCTCAGCCCTCATAACGCTCCACCACCTGATCGCGATGATTCCCGAAGACGCTCTGCCGCGTTGGAGCGCGAATAGAGCACCTCAAGGCTCATAGCGTTCCACCCGCTGATCAATGGCGCCGAAAATGCTTTGCCCCTCGGCGTCGAACATCTCGATGCGCACCCGATCACCGAATTTGAGGAACGGCGTGGTCGCCTTGCCGTGCTCGATAGTTTCCAGCATGCGCGTCTCGGCCAGGCAGCTGGAGCCGGCGCTGCGGTCGTAGTTCGACACGGTGCCCGAGCCGATGATGCTGCCGGCGCCCAACACCCGGGTCTTGGCAGCGTGAGCCAGCAGGGTCGGGAAATTGAAGGTCATGTCGACCCCGGCATTCGGCTGGCCAAACAGCCGGCCATTGATCTGCGACACCAGTGGCAGCTGCACTTTGCCGTCCGCCCAGCTGGCGCCCAGCTCGTCCGGCGTGACCGCTACAGGGGAGAAACTCGACGAAGGTTTGCTCTGGTAAAAGCCAAAGCCCTTGGCCAGTTCAGCGGGAATCAAATTACGCAACGACACGTCATTGACCAGCAGCAGCAGCTGGATATGGGCGGCGGCGTCGCTCGGCGAAACGCCCATGGGCACGTCGTCGGTGATCACCGCCACTTCCGCTTCCAGGTCGATGCCCCAGGCCTCATCGGCCGCCAAAATCGGCCCGTGCGGTGGGCTAAAACTGTCGGAACCACCCTGGTAGATTAGCGGCTCAGTCCAAAACGATTCCGGCATCTCGGCGCCACGGGCCTTGCGCACCAGTTCGATGTGATTGACGTAGGCACTGCCATCGGCCCAGTGGTAGGCGCGCGGCAACGGGCTGGCGCAGGCGCTCTGTTCGAAGGCAAACGCCTCGGCCACAAGGCCCGCATTTAGCCGCTGATAGACGGCCTGCAACGGCGCCTGCAGATCGGCCCAGTCATCCAGGGCGGCCTGCAAGGTAGCGGCGATGCCGGGCACCGCCACGGCGTGGCGCAGGTCGCGCGACACCACCAGCAGCACGCCGTCACGGCCTTGATTTAAGGAGGCGAGTTTCATCCGAGTTCCTTGCCTGGGGCTTTCCAGGAGTTGACGTATTCGGGTACATCCACCAACGCGGCGGCCGCACCGATTTCCAGGGCGCGGCGGCTGTCGATCATCAGCGCCACCTCATCGACGAAGCTGGCCGGATCGTCCTGGCTCTTCGCCAACGCTTTGGGGTGCGGGCCGTGGGGGAAGCCGCTGGGATGCAACGTAACCATCCCGGCCTCGATATTGTCGCGGCTGAAGAAATTGCCGCTGTGGTAGAAAATCGCTTCGTCGTACTCCTCGTTGCTGTGGAAGAACGGCACCTTCAACGCCCCCGGATCGCTTTCCACCGGGCGCGGGCAAAAGGTGCTGATGACGAAATTCTTCGCCATAAAGGTGCTGTGAGCCGAGGGCGGCAAATGGTAGCGATGGCTCATCAGCGGGCGAATATCGCGCCAATTCAGGCGCACCACCGTGTTGTCACCATGCCAGCCGACCGCGTCCAGCGGGTTAAACGGATAGGTGACGGTACTGAGCTGGTTATGCCGCTTGATCCGGATCTGCCAGGTGTTCTCGTCCTGCTGAGCCTTGAACGCCTCGTTCAGATGCGGGTGCTCAAGCACCGCCGGATCGAACAGTGCATGGGGGCCTACCAGGCCTCTGTCCGGCAGTTGGTAAGCGCCATCGGTGCTTTCGATCAGCAAGATAAAGCAGGG
This sequence comes from Pseudomonas sp., assembly GCF_030698175.1. Lineage (GTDB taxonomy): Bacteria > Pseudomonadota > Gammaproteobacteria > Pseudomonadales > Pseudomonadaceae > Aquipseudomonas. The sequence goes on along the minus strand of NZ_JAUYNT010000025.1, from coordinate 144,171 downwards.
TTCTGCGGTCTCGATACGCCAGGCGGTGCCGCGCGGCACCAGCAGGTAATCGCCATCGCGAAACGGCAGATGACCGAAGTCGCAATACAAATCCCCGGCCCCCTCATGCACGAACAACAGGTCGTCGCCGTCGCTGTTGCGCACCAGGTGGCGCATTGCGCCGTGGGTCTTCCACACCCGCAGTTGCAGGTCGCTGTTATGCAACGTGACGGGGGCCAGCAGCGGACAATCGCGCTCACTGGCAATCGTATTGAAGTTGAAGGCATGCGGACGCAGCGGCCCTTCCCAGTCGATCCAGGCGGTCGGTGGATGCTTGTGGTGCAGATGAGTGACCGGGCCAAAAAAGCCCTCACGGCCCATCTCCCGCTCATAGGTGCCGGCGGGAAAATCGCAATGGGCTTGGCGCGAACAATCGCCTTCACGCAGGGGAAAATTGATCCATTTACTGCTCATAACACCTCCTCGATGTAACGCCTTGCTTTGTCTTTGCGTAGGGTGGGTTAGGCGCACAACAGGGTGGCCCAGACACCGCCGAACCCGGTTGCGCCGTAACCCACCATGGTGCTCTACCGTTGTAGCGCGTGGTGGGTTACGCGGCGCCCATGCATTGCAGTGTTCGAACCTGCGGGGTTATGCGCCGCTAACCCACCCTACGGTTTTGGATGCGCCCCACCCGATCACTCCGCTTTGAGCGTGCCGCGCTGGATCTGATCCTCCTCGATCGACTCGAACAAGGCCTTGAAGTTACCCTCGCCAAAGCCCTGATTGCCTTTGCGCTGGATGATCTCGAAGAAAATCGGGCCGATCACCGTCTTGGTGAAAATCTGCAGCAAGATACCGTCATCGGCCGGCGCACCGTCGAGCAAAATCCCCAGCTCGCGCAACGCTTCGGTGGGCTCGCCATGGCCGGCGACGCGTTGGTCGAGCTTGGCGTAATAGCTGTCCGGGGTACTCAGAAAATCCACGCCGTTGGCGCGCAACTGGCGCACGCTGGCGTAGATATCGTCGCTACTGAGGGCGATATGCTGGATTCCTTCGCCGTGGTACTCGCGGATAAATTCTTCGATCTGCGACTTATCGTCCGCTGACTCATTGATCGGGATACGGATCTTGCCGCAGGGCGCGGTCATGGCCCGTGACAGCAGGCCGCTGAGTTTGCCCTCGATGTCGAAATAGCGAATCTCGCGAAAGTTGGCGATGCGCGCATAAAAACCCGACCAGACATCCATCTGCCCACGTTTGACGTTGTGGGTCAGGTGATCCATCTCCAACAGGCCCACTGCATGATCCTGCGGCGTGCGACCGGGAATGTAGTCAAAGTCCACGTCGTAGATGCTGTTGTCGCAGCCGTCGTGGGGGTAACGGTCGACCAGATACAGCAAGGAGCCGCCGATACCCTCGACGCAGGGGATATTCAACTCGCCAAAGTTGGCGTGGCTGCCGACCAGATTGCCGCCGTGGGCCGCCACATAGGCCGCAGCCTTGGCTGCATTGGCAACCCGAAACGCCATGGCGCAGGCACTCGGCCCGTGCTGCTCGGCAAACTCGCGCACATGCCCGGTGGGGCTGCCATTCAGGACGAAATTGATGTCGTTTTGCTGGAATAAAAACACTTCCTTGGAGCGGTGTTTGGCGGTTTCGGTAAAGCCCATGGCCCGGAACAACTGGCGCAACTGTTCAATGCCGGCCGGGGTTGGCGCGGTGTATTCGACGAACTCGAAGCCGTCGGTACCGATGGGATTGTGTGTGTCGATTGCCGTCATATTGTTCATCCTGCCCCCTGATGTTGAGCCCAAGTCCGGCCGCCTGCAGATGCCAGGTGCCAAGTCACTATCGCTCCATCACAGCCGAGCAGCGGTCGCGCAACAAGGGCCGAGACCGCCAAGGCCGGCGATGGCAATCCCAAGCAGTGGCAGCTTTAGCTTACAAGCCAAAGCCGACGGCCCGACGGCACCGCGACAGGCATTGGCTGCGTAACGATTTATTGCCACGACGGTGCGACAAACTGCCGCTTAACCGTTCAGCAGCCAAGGGCCAACTCGCGATTTGGTTTAGACCCGCGCCGCCAGGGCGCCGGCCTTGCTCAACCAGGCCTGGCGTTGCGCCAGGCTGGAGCTGATCAGCGGGCCAAACATTAGCGTCTTTAGCGGTTTGATGCCGCAAAAGGCCAGGGTAGTTTTTTCCAGCTGATGGATCGCTGGCATGCGGTAGACCCATTTGAAATACCAAGGCGGGGTGTCCATCGGCACCAACAGATGGGCGGTGCGCCCACTTAGCAGTTGGTCCGGGAAGGCCGCACCGGCGCGGTACTTAAAGGCAAAGCCGGGCAAAAACAGCCGATCGAGAAAGCCTTTTAAGAGTGCCGGCACCCCGCCCCACCAAATCGGGAACACCAAGCACAGATGCTCGGCCCAACTGATTGCCGCCTGCGCCGCCAGCAAGTCCGGTTCCAGGGCCTGAATGCGCTGATAACCCGCGTGCAAAACCGGGTCGAATGCCAGCTCGCCTAAACGCAGCAAGCGCACCTCATGGCCGGCCGCGCTGGCGGCTGCGACATAGGCCGCGCTGAGCGCACCGCAATAACTGGCGCTCGCCGGATGCGCCAAAATCACCAAAATTCGCTTAGCCATGTTGCCCACTCCAGAACCGAAGTGCGCAGCTTAAGGTCTGCCCTTAGTGGCAGAGTCAAGCAAGCCTTGCTAGTCGATTGTCAGGCGCCAGCTCGCAGGGCACAAAGTCTGTTGCCGGCAGCTCGGCGCCGGCTAAACAACTGCGAATTTCAACCTCGACCTGGCCCAGACGCAGGTCCAATGCTTGCAGTCGGGCTATCTCGGCCCGGACGCTGAGGCGCTTGTCGGCAATCGCTGCGGCCAGCGCCAGCCAGTCCGGTTCAGCGCCGCGCCCGGCCAATACCGCGCAAAGCTCCGCCAGGCGAAATCCCAAGCCTTGCGCCTGCTTGATCAGCTGAATCAACAACAGTTCATCCGCCCCATAGACCCGATACGCCCCCGCCCGCTGCACCTGTCCGAGCAACCCCAGCGCCTCATAATGACGAATCGCCTTGACCGATGCGCCTGCCAGCTTGGCCACTTCACCGATATACATACACACGCCTATACATAGTCACTCCTGATCAGCACGCCGGATGCGTCATCTACACAGCCTAACCATTGCCAGCGCACAGGCCTAGGCCGACGGCTGGACAGGCTAAACGCAACTGCGTAGTTTCGCCGGACTTGCTGCGTCGCCGCCTGAGCCATCGCCAGCAAGGCTTTACCCCTGGAGCTAAAGGAACTGCAAATGGACATTGAACAGCACAAAAAACCCGGCGACTGCAGCGACATGAGCGAGATTCGCGCCGAAATCGACCGTCTCGATCGCGCTGTGATTGCCTTGCTCGGACAACGCTTTAAATACGTGCAAGCCGCCGCAAAATTTAAGACCTCGGCAACCGCCGTGCGCGCCCCCGAGCGTTTTACCGCCATGCTGCAACAACGCCGCGAATGGGCCGCCGAGGAACAATTAAATCCCGATGTTATTGAAAAACTTTACAGCGACTTGGTGAAGCACTTTATTGCCGAAGAGCTGCATCAGTGGCAGCAAGAACACATGATCACCCAGGAATAAAAATCACCTCGTTTATCCTCAACTTATTGGCAGAGAGAATATGGACGCGGAAAACACCCATCAAGTATTCGAATGGCTCTGGTCGTCAGGGCAACTGTCGCCGGCCGACATCCAGCAACTGCCGGCGCTGGGGATTAGCGCGGTGATCAATCTGGCGCCACCGAACTCCTCCAATGCCTTGCCCGGCGAGGCGGAATTGGTCGCCGCCCAGGGCCTGGCTTATGTGCAAATCCCGGTGGACTGGTTGCAGCCCGACCCCGCGCAATTTATGCAGTTTGTCGGCGTGCTGCAGGCCTTCGCCGGGCGCAAGCTGTGGCTGCATTGCGCGAAAAATATGCGCGCCTCGGCGTTTGTTTACCTCTATCGCAAGCTGATCTTGAGCGAGACCGAGGACGCTGCCAGCCTGCCGATGCGCGAGGTGTGGAGCCCCAATCCGGTGTGGCAAAACTTTATCAATCAAGTAACCACCGGCCACGCCCAACCTTAGAGCTAATCCCAATGCCCACCATACTCACTCACGCCGCCGTTCCGCTGGCCCTAGGCCTTGGCTTGGGCAGCCGTCTGCTGCCGCCGCGCTTGCTGTTAGCCGGGGTGCTGGCGGCGATGCTGCCGGATCTGGACGTTATCGCCTTTTTGCTGCACATCCCCTATGCGGATGATTTTGGTCATCGCGGCATCAGCCACTCGCTGTTGTTTGCCCTGGCAGTAGGCTTGTTGGCGCTGCTCGCGGCGCCGCAGTTGCGCAGTTCGCGCTGGCTAGCGTTGGCCTTTATCAGCCTGGCCGGCGCCTCCCATGGTTTGCTCGATATGTTCACCAACGGTGGCTTGGGTGTAGCGCTGTGGTGGCCCTGGTCGGGCGAGCGATTGTTTATGCCCTGGCAGGTGATTGAGGTATCGCCCCTGACCTTGCAACGGCTGCTTAGCCCACGGGGCGTGGCGGTGCTGCAGTCGGAATTATTCTGGGTCTGGCAGCCGGCTCTGGCGCTGACTTGCGCCTTGCTGATGCTGCGCAAAATCGGCAGCATGGGCCATCAATCCACAGGGACGAGCGGCAATGGATATCACCCAGATCGTTAATGACGCCACTGAAACCCAGGTAAAAACCGTCCTGGCGCAACTGCTCAGCCAGTACCTGAACCCGGCTTTCGGCGCGCTGCCGAAAACCGAGGTGGAGCTGATGATGCTCAATGCCCTCGGCCAACTGGGTGCCATCAACGCCGAACCTCAGGTCTATGAGCTGGTCTCCAAGCTGCGCGTGAGCCGCGCCAAGGCCCGTGGCCTGATCTACAACCGTGAGCTGCGCCAGTCGTCCAGCGCCGATCTCGACCTCAAGGTGAAGACCCTGCTCAAGCGCCCGTTGCTACAGAAAGACGGCGAACTGTTTGTGCTGGAGGTGGATAACCCGCTGGTGGCCGAACACCTGCGCGCCAAGGTGCAACAACTTGGTTACGTCTCCGACGGCTCGTTTTCACCGAGTTTGATCAAGCTCGGGCTCGAGGCCATTTGCGCGCTGATCGAGGCGCTGCTTAGCGCCGATGAGATCCGCCAGGTCAAGGCCGCGCTGATCGCCGCCGGCGCGCCCGACACCTCCTTCAACGGCGTGCTGAAAGCCACCCTGAAAAAGCTCGCCCACAAGCTGGCGGCCGACAGTGGCGAGGCATTGATGAGCAAAGCCGCCGAGCTGATGGGGCCGCTTATCGATGCCGGCGTTGCCGTGCTGACCAGCAAAGCCCGCGAGCTATTCAGCCCTGAATAGTTATTGAACACTTAACTAGGAGAGTCGCCATGCTGGAACTTCGCCCCTCATGCGAGCACTGCAACACCGCCCTGCCCGCCCAGTCGCTGGAGGCGCGCATCTGCTCCTTCGAATGCACCTTTTGCGCGACCTGCGTTGAGCTACTGAGCAATGTTTGCCCCAACTGTGGCGGCGGCTTTGCCCCACGACCGATCCGCCCGGCGCACAACCACAGGGGCGACAATTACCTCGGCCAGTATCCTGCCAGTAGCCAGGTCAAATATCGGCCGGTGGATCTGACCGCTCATGCCTTGTTTGCCGCTGCGCTGCAACAGCTACCAGCCGAGCAACGCTGAGGCGCAGCACGGTAATTCGTAGGGTGGGTTAGCGGCGCGGACGGTGGTTGTTTGCATCACCGCGCAAGCCGGGCGCAGCGTAACCCACCATGCAAAAGCTGTGTGCAACACGTAACTGGTACATAGCCTAAATAAATGCTGCTGGATCAATGCTCGGTGCCGGCGTAGATCCACATCGGCGCCGTTTGCCCCGCGCGCACAAAGCCCAGCGCCTGATAAAACTCAATGGCCTGACCATCGGCAGTCAGCATTTGCTGATGAAACCCTGCATAACGCTGCAGCAGCGCGGCCATCATCTGCCGGCCGATGCCTTGGCCTTGCGCGCTCGGGTGCACCAGCATATGCGGGAAATAGACCACCAGATGGCCATCCGAAATAGCGTTGCCCAAACCGACCAGTTTGCCGTCCATACGCGCGGTCACCAGGCTGTGCGAGTTACGCAAAGCCGCCAGTAGCTCATTCGGCTTCTCGGCTGACGACCAAGCGTTGGCCTGATAAAGCGCCAGCACTTCTGCCGTGTCGAGCTGGTCCTGCATGGATATTGCGACCTGCATGCTACCTCCTTGCTGTTACTGCAACGCCCTTGCTGCGCCGGGCTGGTCTATTGCGACTTGTTGGCCTGAGCTTTACGCATCTGCACAAACAACGCCTCGACACGATCCCGGGCCCACGGGGTTTTGCGCAAGAAGATCAGGCTCGATTTGATATTGGGGTCGTGATTGAAGCAGCGGATATCGATGCGCTGGCCCAAGTCTTCCCAACCGTAATGCGCCACCAATTCTTTCAGCAGCCCTTCGAGGGTGACCCCATGCAGTGGATTTTTTGCGTTCACAGGCCAACCTTGTCGATAAATAAACAGATCAAACGGCCCGCCAGCTTAGAGCAGTGGCCAACGGCGGAAAAGGCCCGGCGCAGTTCTAGCAGTTATGCGGCAGTTCAACGTAAGCTTTAGCGCCTACCACCGGCAATTATCCACCGCCCGTCCTATTTCTCGACCACGCCGCCAACTGAGGACTCCGCCATGACCAATCGCCAAGCCGAAATCGCCGCTGCCCTGAGCGTAGTGCCGCCCTTCGCCGACGAGGCCGCCGTACTGGCAGAAATCCAGCGCCGCAAAAGCTTTATCAAAAACTGCCTGCGTAATGCCGGGCTGAAAGTGCTGGTGCTGGGCATCAGCGGCGGGGTCGACTCGCTGACTGCCGGACGCCTGGCGCAACTGAGCGTCGAAGAGTTACGCGCCGAGACCGGCGATGCGGACTACCGCTTTATCGCCGTGCGCCTGCCCCATAACACTCAGCACGACGAGGACGACGCCCAGGCCTCCCTGCAGTTCATCCACGCCGATCTTGAAGACACGGTGAATATCGCCGCCAGCGTGCTCGGCATGACCAGCGCCGTCAGCGACCTAGAGTCGTTGAGCGCCGCACGCCGCGATTTTGTGGTGGGTAATATCAAGGCGCGGATTCGCATGGTGGCGCAGTTCACCATCGCCAACGCCAACAATGGCCTGGTGATCGGCACCGACCACGCCGCCGAGGCGGTGATGGGCTTCTTTACCAAGTTCGGTGACGGCGCCTGCGACCTGGCGCCGCTGAGCGGTTTGGTCAAAGGCCAAGTGCGGGCCATAGCCCAGCAGCTAGGCGCGCCCGAGACTCTGGTGTTCAAGGTACCGACGGCGGACCTGGAAGAGCTGCGCCCCGGCAAGCCCGACGAAGAATCCCACGGAGTCAGCTACGCGCAGATCGACGCCTTCTTGCATGGCCAGGATGTCGGCGCAGAGGCCTACGCCATCATCGTGCGCACCTACGACAACAGCCAACACAAGCGCGAATTGCCGCTGGTGCCTTAAACCCGCGGTTCGCCGTGCTTAATCCGCCACCCGCAACACCACCCGCCCGCGCGCCGGGCAGGTTTCCATGTACTGGTGCGCCGCCACCACCTGGTCGAACTCAAACACCCGGTCAATCGGCGGCTTCAGCAGCCCCTCGCGGGTCAGCCGATTGATTTCCTGCAAGGCTTGTTGCACCGCTTGCGGGTCGGCCTCGATGCCCATTTCCGGGTGACCGGTAAAGTCCAACAGACAATGGCGATAGAACTGCAGGTGTTTCTTGAACGCGGCACAGGCCGGGAAGGCCGTCTCGTTGCCGCCATTCAGGCCGTACAGAATCAGCTTGCCGCGGGTTGCCGCCAGATCGCCCAGCAGGCTCATCTGCTGGCCGCCACAGGCATCCAGAACAATCTCGGCGCCTTTACCTTGCGTGTACTTTTCAATTGCCAGCACCAGGTCTTGCTCTTCGGTGACCACCACCTGATCGGCGCCCAGGCTGCGCAAAAACTCCCGGTGTTCAGCCGAACTGGTCGAGACAATCACGTGCGCGCCCAGGGCCTTGGCCAGCTGGACGATTTGCGGCGCAAAGCAGTGGCTGGCCTCGGTGATCAGCACATGCTGGCCAGGCTTTAAACGGCCCAAACTGACCAGCGCGAAGTAGGCGATCAGCAGCGGCGTGTAATGCACGCTGGCTTCGATGGCACTGAGGTTATCCGGGTACAGGGTCAAGGCCGCACGCGGCATCAGCACTAAATCGCCATAGGTCGGATACCTATTGGGGGTGTGTGCCGGGAAGCTGGCGACCTTGCTGCCGATGGCAAACTCGGCCATATCGGCGCCGGCGGCGAGCACTTCGCCGGCCAGTTCCCAGCCGATACCGGCCGGTAACTGCGCCTGTTCGGGCGCCAGGTTTTGCCGCCAGAGCACGTCTTTCCAACTGACCCCGACCGCTTGCACGCGCACCAGCACTTCACCGGGCCCAGGTTCTGGGGTCGGCACTTGTTCGCAGCACAGCACCTCGGCGGCGCCAAATTGGTGAAAGCGAATCACACGGGACATCACCAGCCTCACTCGGTTGATTGCGTATGGTTGGGACTTTATCGAGGCTTGCCCGGCAACACCACCCGCGCGCATCGATAGTCCGTATAAATCACAATGATACGTCGACTTGGATAAGCCTGGCTTGACGCGCGCCTTGGCGGTCGGCAGCCTAGCAAGCTGTCTCGCAGAAGGATCTCCATGAACCGCAACGATTTGCGCCGGGTCGATCTGAATTTACTGATCGTCTTCGAAACCCTGATCCATGAACGCAGCGTCACCCGCGCGGCCGAGAAACTGTTTCTCGGCCAGCCGGCGATCAGCGCCGCCTTGGCCCGTTTGCGCGCGTTATTTGATGATCCACTGTTCGTGCGTACCGGGCGCAGCATGGAGCCGACCCCAAGGGCGCTGGAAATCTTCGCCCTGCTAACCCCGGCGCTGGACTCGATCTCCACCGCCATCAGCCGCGCCGCCGAGTTCAATCCGGCCACCAGCACCACGGTGTTTCGCATCGGTTTGTCCGATGACGTCGAGTTCGCCCTGCTGCCGCATTTACTGCGCCGCTTGCGCGCCGAGGCGCCGCACGTGGTGCTGGTGGTGCGCCGCGCCAACTACCTGTTGATTCCCAGCTTGCTGGCCTCCGGGGAAATCTCGGTCGGCGTCTGTTACACCGAAGAGCTGCCCGCCAATGCCAAGCGCAAGACCCTGCGGCGCAGCCAGGCCAAGCTGCTGCGCGCCGACACAGTGCCCGGTCGCCTGAGCCTGGATGACTTTTGCGCCAGGCCCCATGCCCTGGTGTCGTTCGCCGGCGACCTGAATGGTTTTATCGATGACGAACTGGCCAAAATCAGCCGCACCCGCAAAGTGGTGCTGGCCGTGCCGCAGTTCAATGGCCTGGGCACCCTGCTGGCCGGCACCGATCTGCTGGCCATAGTGCCGGACTACACCGCCGCCGCCCTGACCGCCGCCGGAGGTTTACGCGCCGAAGACGTACCCATATCAAGCCACACCTATGAACTGTCGATGGCCTGGCGCGGCGCCCAAGACAACGACCCCGCCGAACGCTGGCTACGGGCGCGCATCCAGATGTTTGTCGGCGACCCAGACAGCCTGACCTAGAGCGGCCACAGCCAGTATCAAGGAAACTCGGCTGCCCATCATTTTCACTGATAGTGACCTTTACGGCGTTCGATTCGCCCCCCGCCTGGGCCAGCAGCAGACTGCGCAGCATCAGAAACTGCCAACTGCTGGAGCGCACCATGCACGGATTATCCAACCCACAGTCAGCCGACTATCGCTACGCCCTGACCTTCGCCGCCTTGCTGCTGCTCAGCGCCTGCGGCAAAAGCGCTCCCGCCGCCGCGCCTCCCGCGCCAAAAGTCAGTGTCGCCCAGGTGCTGCAGCAACCGGTGAACGAGTGGGACGAGCTGACCGGCCGCCTCGAAGCGCCGGAATCGGTGCAGATCCGGCCACGGGTCTCGGGCTATATCGACCAGGTGGCCTTCCACGAAGGGGCGCTGGTTAAAAAAGGCGATTTGTTATTCCAGATCGACCCGCGCCCCTTCGAGGCCGAGGTCAATCACCTCGAAGCCTTAGTGGCGCAAACCCGTGCCAGCCTGCAGCGCAGCAATAATGAGGCGCGCCGTGGCGAACGGCTGCGGGCCAGCAATGCGATCTCGGCGGAGCTGGCCGATGCCCGCAGCAGCGCCGAACTGGAAGCCAAAGCCATGCTCGCTGCCGCCCAGGCGCAGCTGCAAGCGGCGCGGCTGAACCTGAGCTTCACCCAGGTGCGCGCGCCCATCGATGGCCGCGTCAGCCGTGCGCTGATTACCGCCGGCAACCTGGTGAATGCCGGCGACAGCCTGCTGACCACTCTGGTGTCCACCGAGCAGCTGTATGCCTACTTCGATGCCGATGAGCGGGTGTTCCTCAAATACACCGAGTTGGCCCGCCAGGGTGCACGGGGCGACAGCAGCCCGGTGTACCTCGGCCTGGCCGACGAAGAGGGTTACCCGCATCGGGGTCGGATGGACTTTGTCGACAATCAGCTGGACCCGAAAACCGGCACCATCCGCGCCCGGGCCGTCTTCGCCAACCAGGACGGGCGCTTCACGCCGGGCCTCTATGCGCGGCTGAAACTGGTCGGCAGCGGCACCTACGATGCGGTGCTGATCAAGGACCTGGCGGTCGGCACCGACCTGGGCAAGAAGTTCGTGCTGGTACTGGATGGCGACGCCAAGGTCAGTTACCGCGCGGTGGAGCTGGGGCCGAAACTGGCTGGGCTGCGCATCGTGCGCAGCGGCCTCAAGGCTGGCGAGCAGATCGTCGTCAATGGCCTGCAACATGCCCGCCCCGGTATGCCGGTAGAACCCCAGGCGGTCGAGATGGCCGATGCCAGCACCCTGACTGCCCTGGCCCGCGAACGCGACGAACTGGCCGCCAACAACGCCCCGCGCCTGGCCCTGCAAAACCCGCCCGGCAAGCCGCGCAGCTAACTCAGCCAGCTAACTTAACAACAATCTCTGCAATCAGCCCCCACGCCGCATCACCGCGCCGTGGCGGCTGCCCCGCTTTCCAGCCAGGAATGCCTTGATGAACTTCTCGCAATTTTTTATCCAGCGGCCGATTTTCGCCGCCGTGTTGTCGCTGATCATCTTGATCGCCGGCGGCATCTCGCTGTTTCAACTGCCGATCAGTGAATACCCGGAAGTGGTGCCACCGACCGTGGTGGTGCATGCGGCCTTCCCCGGCGCCAACCCCAAGGTCATCGGTGAAACCGTCGCCGCGCCTTTGGAGCAGGCGATCACCGGCGTCGAGCAGATGCTCTATATGTCGTCGCAATCCACCGCCGACGGCAAGCTCAGCCTGACCGTTACCTTCGCCCTGGGCACCAACCTCGACACCGCTCAGGTGCAGGTGCAGAACCGCGTGACCCGCACCATGCCGACCCTGCCGATTGAGGTGCAGCGTCTTGGGGTGACCGTCGACAAAGCCTCCCCCGACCTGACCATGGTGGTGCACCTGACCTCGCCGGATAACCGTTACGACATGCTCTATCTGTCCAACTACGCCAGCCTGAGTATCAAGGACGAACTGGCCAAGTTAAATGGCGTTGGCGATGTCGGGCTGTTCGGCCTGGGCAACTATTCGCTGCGGGTCTGGCTCGACCCCAACAAGGTGGCTTCGCGCGGCCTCACCGCCTCAGATGTGGTCAGCGCCATTCGCGAGCAAAACCGCCAGGTCGCGGCCGGTTCGCTGGGCGCGCCACCGGCGGCGGCCGACAACAGTTTTCAGTTGTCGATCAACACCCAGGGCCGTTTGGTGACTGAGGAGGAGTTTGCCAACATCATCGTCCGCGCTGGCAGTGACGGGCAGATCACCCGCTTAAAAGACATCGCCCGCATCGAGTTGGGCTCCAGCCAATACGCCCTGCGCTCGCTGCTCAACGGCCAGCCGGCGGTGGCCATGCCGGTGTTCCAACGCCCAGGTTCCAACGCCATCGAGATTTCCGATGCGGTACGGGCACGGATGGCCGAACTCAAGCAGAGCTTCCCCGAAGGCGTCGACTATTCCATCGTTTACGACCCGACCATTTTCGTTCGCGGCTCCATCGAGGCGGTAGTCCACACATTGCTGGAAGCCCTGGTGCTGGTGGTGCTGGTGGTGATTTTGTTCTTGCAGACCTGGCGCGCCTCGATCATTCCGCTGGTGGCGGTGCCGGTGTCCTTGATCGGCACCTTCGCGGTCATGCACCTGCTGGGCTTCTCGCTGAATGCCCTGTCGTTATTCGGCCTGGTGCTGGCCATCGGCATTGTGGTGGACGACGCCATAGTCGTGGTGGAGAACGTCGAGCGTAATATCGGCCTGGGCCTGAGCCCGGTGCAAGCCACCCAGAAGGCCATGCGCGAGGTCACCGGGCCGATTGTCGCCACCGCCCTGGTGCTCTGCGCGGTGTTCGTGCCGACCGCCTTTATCTCCGGCCTCAGCGGCCAGTTTTATCAGCAGTTCGCGCTGACCATCGCCATCTCCACGGTGATCTCGGCCTTCAACTCCCTGACCCTGTCGCCGGCCTTGGCCGCGGTGCTGCTGAAAAGCCACGACGCGCCCAAGGATGGTTTTTCCAAACTGCTCGACCGCTTGTTCGGTGGTTGGTTGTTCCGCCCGTTCAACCGCTTCTTCGAGCGCGCCAGCTCAGGCTATGTGCGCAGCGTCAAACGTGTGTTGCGCGGCAGCGCCGTGGCGCTGCTGGTGTATGCCGGCCTGCTCGGCCTGACCGTGCTGGGCTTTAGCACCACGCCAACCGGCTTTGTGCCACCGCAGGACAAGCAGTATCTGGTCGCCTTCGCCCAACTGCCCGACGCCGCCAGCCTGGACCGCACCGAGGCGGTGATTCAACGCATGTCGGCCATCGCCGGCCAGCATCCGGGGGTGGAAAACACCGTGGCCTTCCCGGGCCTGTCGATCAATGGCTTCACCAACAGCCCCAACAGCGGCATCGTCTTCACCCCGCTGAAACCCTTCGATCAGCGCAGCGATCCGTCCATGAGCGCCAGCGCCATTGCCGCCGATTTGAATGCACAGTTCGCCGAAATCCAAGACGCCTATATCGCCATCTTCCCGCCACCGCCGGTGCAAGGCCTGGGCACCATCGGCGGCTTTCGCGTGCAAGTCGAAGACCGTGGCGGCCTGGGTTATGAGGAGCTGTATCAACAGGTGCAGAACGTGATCGCCAAGAGCCGCAACGTGCCGGAACTGGCCGGGCTGTTCAGCAGCTATCAGGTCAACGTGCCGCAAGTGGATGCCGACATCGACCGCGACAAAGCCAAGAGCCACGGCGTGGCCATCGACGAGATCTTCAACACCCTGCAGGTGTACCTCGGCTCGCTGTATGCCAACGACTTCAACCGCTTCGGCCGCACCTATCAGGTCAACGTCCAGGCCGATCAGCAGTTCCGCCTGGAGCCCGAGCAAATCGGCCAACTCAAGGTGCGCAACAACAGTGGCGAAATGGTGCCCTTGTCGACTTTCGTCAAGGTCTCTGACAGTGCCGGCCCGGATCGGGTGATGCATTACAACGGCTTTATTACCGCCGAAATCAACGGTGCGGCGGCTCCCGGTTACAGCTCCGGGCAAGCCGAGGCGGCGATGGAGAAACTGCTCAAAGACGAGCTGCCCAACGGCATGAGTTACGAGTGGACCGAGCTGACCTACCAGAAGATTTTGTCCGGCAACAGCGCCATGCTGGTGTTCCCGCTCTGCGTGCTGCTGGCCTTTTTGGTGCTGGCCGCTCAGTACGAAAGCTGGAGCCTGCCGCTGGCGGTGATTCTGATTGTGCCCATGACGCTGCTGTCGGCGATTACCGGGGTGATTCTGTCCGGGGGCGACAACAACATCTTCACCCAGATCGGCCTGATCGTGCTGGTGGGCCTGGCCTGCAAAAACGCCATCCTGATAGTCGAATTTGCCAAGGAGCAACAGGAGCAAGGCCAGGACCGCTTCGCCGCTGTGCTGCAGGCTTGCCGCCTGCGTCTGCGGCCGATTCTGATGACCAGTTTCGCCTTTATCATGGGCGTGGTGCCCTTGGTGCTGTCCAGCGGCGCCGGCGCGGAAATGCGCCATGCCATGGGCGTGGCGGTGTTCAGCGGGATGCTCGGGGTGACCTTCTTCGGCCTGCTGCTGACGCCGGTGTTCTACGTGCTGATTCGCGGTTTTGTCGAGGCTCGGCAAGCCAAACAGCAAGCCCAGGCTGAAGCTGAGGTGCAGCCATGAAGCACTTTAGTCCGGCTCTATTGGCCTTGGCGCTGAGCGCTTGCAGCGTCGGCCCAAACTATCAAAGCCCGGTCACGGCGCCTGCGACGGTCGCCAGCGCCACGGTCGCTGCCTATGACCGCAGCCACTTCGAATCGCTCTGGTGGCAGCAGTTCGACGACCCGACCCTTAACCAGCTGGTCGTTAAAGCCCTGGCGGAAAACCGCGACCTGCGCGTCGCTTATGCACGGGTGCGGGCGGCCCGCGCCCTGCGTGATGAGGTGGCCTTCAAACAGCTGCCGACTATCACCAGCCGCGCCAGCGCCGAGGGTGGTAAAGGCCAGTTGCCCGGCCAGACCGAGCAGCGCACCAGCACCGAACGCTATGACCTGGGCCTGGACATGCTCTGGGAGCTGGATTTGTTCGGCCGCATTCAGCATCAGCTGGACGCCAGCGACGCCGAGGCCGAGGTGCTGGAAGCCGAGCTGAACCAGCTGCAAGTCAGCCTGCTGGCCGAACTGGTCGATGCCTACGGTAACTTGCGCGGCGCCCAACTGCGCGAGCAGATCGCCCGCAGCAACCTGCACAACCAACAGCAGTCCCGCGACCTGACCGTACAGCTGCGGGATGCAGGAGTCGGCAGTCAGCTCGACGTGTTGCGCGCCGATGCCCGCCTGGCCGCCACCGACGCGACCCTGCCGCAACTGCAAGCCGAGGCGGCCCGTGCCCGAACCCGCATCGCCACCCTGCTCGGCCAGCGGCCTGAGCAGTTGACGGTGGATCTGTCGCCCCGGCCGCTGCCAGTGATTGCCAAGGCCTTGCCGATTGGCGAGCCGAGCGAGTTGCTGCGTCGCCGCCCGGATATTCAGGCGGCGGAACGTCAGCTGGCCGCCGCCACCGCCAATGTTGGGGTGGCCACCGCCGACCTGTTCCCACGGGTGAGCTTGAGCGGCTTTCTCGGCTTCACCGCCGGCCGTGGTTCGCAGCTCGGTTCCTCCGCCGCGCGGGCCTGGGCGGTAGCGCCGAGCATCAGTTGGCCGGCGCTGGACTTGGGCAGCGTGCGAGCCCGCCTGCGAGCCGCCGATGCCAACGCCGATGGCGCCCTGGCCAGTTACGAGCAGCAAGTGCTGCTGGCGCTGGAAGAAGCCGAGAACGCCTTCAACGATTACGCCAAACGCCAGCAACGCTTGTTGGCCCTGGTGCGCCAGTCCGACGCCAGCCGCGCGGCAGCCGAACAAGCCGCAGTGCGCTATCGCGAAGGCACGGTGGATTTCCTGGTGCTGCTGGACGCCGAACGTGAGCGCCTGGCCGCCGAAGACGCCCAAGCCCAGGCCGAAGTCGAGCTGTACCGCGGCATAGTCGCCATCTACAAAGCCCTCGGCGGTGGCTGGCAACTGCAGAGTTAAAGCAACTCCTACTGGGTCGAATTCTTGCGACCACTATCGCCCCACGGCTCTTGCTCCTTGCCGTGGGGCTTTTTTTTGGCTATGTACCAGTTACGTGTTGCACGCAGCTTTTTTTGTGGGCTTTAGCCCACCAAGGCTCTTACCCGGCGCTGGTGGACTAAAGCCCACCACAAAATCGACCTACAGGTTCAGCGCAAAAAAAAGGCTCTGTACCAGTTACCTGTTGGATGCCACACACTTCGTAGGAGGGGCTTTAGCCGCGACCAACGCACAGCCATCGCGGCTAAAGTCCCTCCTACAAAAGCTGTAGCCTGCGCAAGTCTCGTAGTCTCTGGTTTGTGACCCAGATGAAGGTGGGACAAAGAGCGGTTGTGGCCCTGCAGGATTGCCAGTGTGCTCGCGCTCGCTTCGCGGATGAATCCGCTCCTACACAAGCTCGGCACCCACAACAATTTCATCGGCCGGCTAACCCCGTAGGAGCGGATTTATCCGCGATTGGCCGGTGCAGGCAGCACAAGTATCAAGGCTAACCCCTCGAAAGGTCAGACCCTTTGCAGCAGGTAACTAGTGCCGCGCCAAAAAAAGGCTATGTACCAGTTGTGTGTTGAAGCGTGCGGGGCGGTTAGGCGATGCCTGGTACGCGGTAATTCGTAGGGTGGGTTAGCGGCGCGGACGGTGGTTGTTTGCATCACCGCGCAAGCCGGGCGCCGCGTAACCCACCATGCGGTTTGCCGGTCGAGCGCCATGGTGGGTTACGGCGCGGTCGGGTTTTGCGTTGTTGGCAGGCCATGGTTCGCGCAATCCCCATGGATGGGGTGAATGCCGCAAGCCCGCCGGGAGCGGGCGTGGCCTAACCCAGCCGATTGAACTCCACTCAGGGAATGTCACTGCACCCTCAACGCTCGATAATCTGCCCACGCATCGGCGCCAGGCGCGCCAGCAGGCGGTTCTGGGTCGGCACCGGCACGCCCTGGGCCTCCATGGCGGCAATCAGGTCTTCCAGCAGGGCATTGAAGTCGCTGCGGGTCAGGTGCAGGCCCTTGTGCACCTCCTCCATGCTGTCGCCACTGGGCTGGCAGGGGCCGCCGGTTTCGACGCAGAACTGCTGCACCAGCTTGTCACGCAACAGGGTGATATCGACGTTGGCAAAATGACCGACGATGCGCGGGTCCTTGGCGATATTCAGCAACATGCCTTCGACAATCCGCGTCAGCCCGGCCTGCTCGCCCAAGGCTTGATAGAGGCTGTCCGGGCGCTGCGGCGTTTGCGCGCAGGCGCTGAGCAACAGGCCGATCAACAGCCAGACACGCATGCTTAAAAACTCCCCTGTACGGATAAATACGGGCCATTCTGGTTGCTCTGTCCGGCGATATCGCCCAGCTGCGTCCAAGCCAGCACCAGCGCCAGATGCTTGCTGGGGAAGTAGCCGACAAACAGGTCGGACCAGTCATTCTCCTTGGCAAACGACAGGTTGTCCGGTTTCTGCCGGTACTCCACGCCCAGCATCCAGCGCGGGTTGAACAGCACCGCCAACGAGCCTTCCGCCAGCACTTCACGCCGATCGTTGGCATCGCCACCAAAGCCTAGCAAGCCCAGCTGATTGGCCCGGCTGTAACGCAGCCCGCCATTGACCATCAGGTTGTAGCCAAAGGCGCCGCCAAGCAACAATCGACTGGCTTGCACATAGCCCTCGGTGTCTGCGTCGCGGCGGGCGCCGACCAGTTCGAGGATCAGAAAGTTCTGTTGCTGCTTATGCTGCACACCGAGGGAAACCTGCGGCAGCTGGTCATACAACAGGTCGCCGAACAGCCGCAGCTTGAGCCCGAAAATATCCTGATTGAGGCTGCTATCAGGCAGGTTCAAGCTGCTGATATCCAGGCGCTGCCGGGCGAAAGACAGCTCCACACGATTGTCCCAGGCCAGCGCGGCGCCGCTTACATCCAGGTGATAATCCTGGCTGTTGACCCGAGTGGCAAAAGCTGTGGCGCCCCACTCTCCGGCTTCGCCATAACCGGCCAGCACTGCCCAGGGGGTAATCCCGCCACCGGCGGCACCTTCCAGGCTGCTGGCACCGCCGGTGGCCAGTAAGCGGCCGTTATCGGCCAGCGTCAGGGCCGGCAGGCCACAGAGTAAAATAGCCAGCAGTGCAGCTCGCATCGGCTTATGCCTCGCGCAACAACATCGGCTTGAGCGGTTGCTCCAGCCAGGCCGCAAAGGCTTGCGCCGGCAGTGGCCGGCTGATCAGATAACCTTGCGCGGTATCACAGCCCCAGCGCTCCAGCAGGCGCAGGCTGCGCTCGTATTCGACGCCCTCGGCCACCACCTTGAGGCCCAGGCTGTGGCTCATCTGAATGGTGGAGCGAACGATCACCGCGTCTTCGCTGGTTTCATCCAGATCGCGGATAAATGACTGATCGATCTTCAGCTCCTGCACCGGCATGCGCTTGAGCTGCGACAAGGACGAATAACCGGTGCCAAAATCATCCACCGACAGGCTGATGCCCAGAGCCCGCAGTTGCTGCAAGATCAGCAGCGCCTGCTCTGGGTTTTGCATCACCGCACTTTCGGTGATTTCAAAAATCAGTTGAGTGGCCGGTACCTGATACTGCGCCAGCAGGCGGCTGACTTTATCGGCCAGCTGCTGGTCATGCAGGTCATCCGCCGAGACATTCACCGACAGCTGCAGATAGAGGCCCGCAGTGGCCCACTCCCGCAGCTGGCGTAACGCCTCGCCCATCACCCAGGCCGTGAGCAGCTGGATACTGCCGGTACGCTCGGCCAAGGGAATGAACTCAGCCGGCGAGACCGTGCCGTAGGTGGGATGCTGCCAACGCAACAAGGCCTCGGCCTGCTCCACCCGGCCGCTGGTCAGGCTCAACTTGGGTTGGTAATGCAGTTGCAGCTCGGCATTCGCCGGCGCGCGGCGCAGGTCGCGAATCAGGTTGATCTGCCGCTGATGAGCATCATCGCGGCCCTGCTGATAGACCTGCAAATGCCCCGGCTGCTGGGCGGCATCGTGCATGGCAATGCCGGCGCGACGGACCAGCTCTTCGGCGGTTTCGGCGTCCAGCGGATAGGCGGCAATACCGATTCGGCAGTCCAGCTGCATCTCGACATTGACGATCCGCAGCGGTTGTACCAGCAGTTGCTGCAAGCGGTCGGCAATGGCTACCGCGCTGTCGCTGTCGGCCTGCTCCAGCAACAACAAAAACTCGTCAGCCAGCAGTCGCGCCAGGCTATCACCGGGGCGCAAACTGGCCTGCAGACGCTGGCTAAGTTGCTGCAATACCTGGTCACCGGTAGCCGAACCGTAGTTCTCGTTAACGCTGCGAAAATTGCCAATGCCCAGATACAGCAACGCCACCGGCCGGCCGGCGGCGATGGCGCTGCCGAGGCGCTCCAGCAACAGGGTGCGATTGGGCAACCCGGTGAGGCCGTCATGCAGGGCGTTGTGTGCCAGCTGGCGCTCGCGCTCGGCGATCCCGGCCTGCATCAGGGTGATCGCCTGGGCCAACACCCCCAGTTCATCGCGGCGCTGTAAGGCCGGTGGCGTCAGGTAATCACCACGGCCGACCCGTTCGGCCACCCGCGCCAGCTCACGCACCGGCTGCGACACGCTGCGCGCCAGCAGCAAGGCGCCGACCAAAGAGGCAAATAGGGCCGCGAGGGCGATCAGAAAAATGTTTCGGTCTAGGCTCGCAAAGGCGCCCATCGCCCGGTCCAGCGAACTGTGCAAAAACGCCTGTACTTGATAGTCCGCGGCCTGTGCCAAGGACAACTGCTCGGTCAGGTAATGCTGGCCGGCAAAATCCAGATCGCTCAGGTGCGCCGGCGTGGGCGAAGGGTTCAGCGCCAACATGTCGGCGCCCTGCTCGGCGTTCAGGGTGCTGACCAACGGCCCCTGGCGGCCCTGATCGAAGGCGACAAAGGACACCTCCAGATTGGTCAGTTCACGCAGCTCACGGGCGAATGCCTGATCCATGCGAAAACCCATCACCACCCGGGCAATCGGCAACGGCGCCAGCACGGGAGCCTCCACCAACAGATGAGCCTCACCGTTCAGGGCCACAATCAGCTTCGACTGCCCCAACTGCCGCGCCTGCAGCAACTGCTGGCTGTAACGGAACGGACTGCCGGCGGCGAAGCTGTCGACACTGGAAGCCAGCACCTGACCATCCAGGCCCAACAACAGCACTTCGCTGGCACTGATGCGCGCGCCATGGTTGGCCAGCACCGAGCGAATAGTGGCGGCGTCATTACTGGCCACCGCATCCTTGAAACCAAAATCCGCCGACAACACCTGCAAGGCATCGCGCAGCTGCCGCCCACGGTTATCCAGCAGCCGCTCAAAGACCCGCACACCCACCCCTAACTGGGCCACGGCCTGCTGTTTGACCGCCGCCGCGGTGGCCACCTGCACGGCAAAGTACAGCGCCCCGACCACCACCAACAGCAGCAGGATCAGCACCGTGGCAATGCGGGTTTGAAAGCTATGGCTGATCTTCATTGGCGGCCTTTTTGAACGCTTCAGAAAAGCCCGTCGGGGCGGCCGGTGTCACGCTGGCGGGGCCGGACGCGGCAGTCACGGCCAGCGGCAACTTGAGTTGCAGCCCAGCAGCTGGCACCTCGATATCGGCACTGCTTTGCGCCAATCCATCGGCCAGCTGCGGGTGCCACACCGTCACGCGGTAATGACCGGGCGGCAACTGCTTGAAGTCGAGCTGACCGGTGGCATCACTGACCGCAAACCAGGGGTCGTCTGTGACGTAGATATAACCGAGCATCCAGTCGTGGATATTGCAGCCGAGCACCACCAGCCCCGGCTTGTCGAACAGCACCGGCTCGGACGGCGTGCCCTTGTACAGGCGCAGTTCAAAACGCTTGGCCGGCGAGAAGGAATACACCTGATGACGAATGTCGTCGCGGTTCGGAAAACTCACCCGGGTGCCGCTGCGCACCGCCAGGACTCTGGGCAGAAATTGTTTCTGCACCTGATCCATCACCGCCGGCGCCGGGCTTATGGCCACCCCCAACGGCCCCTGCAAAGTAACCACCGCATCGGCCAGCGGCTGCCCCTGCAGGTCCTGCATCTGGATCTGTACCTCGACCGCCCAGGCCCCACGGCTGCACAGCAGCCCACAGACCAAAGCGATATTGCGCAGCAGCAACCAGCGTTCAGACATAGCAATTACCTGGCGGATGAAAATGACCGACGGTGGATGTGTGGCAAAGAGTCCCCACAGGCAGGTTAGTCGCCCCAGACCATAAGTTCACGCACGAAGCCAGCTCACCATAAGATCTTTTAGCCTGAGCCATGGCTGCTTCAGCGCAATATAAGGTCTTATTGCACGACACAAACAAAACGGGGCCGCCTTGCTTATAGCAAGACGACCCCGTGGTCAGCGGCCTAAGTTTTAGCTTTGCGCTTGCTGATATTCCAACTCAGCTTCGGCATAGCGCTTATGCATGGCGGCGGATGGGCCGGCGCCGATGCGGCTGAAGATCAGGATGCCGAGGCTAGCGAGAATAAAGCCCGGAATGATTTCGTACAGGCCGGTCCAGGCGAAGAAGTTCTTCCACAGAATCACCGTCAGCGCGCCGAGCAACATGCCGGCCAGGGCGCCGTTGCGGGTCATGTTCTTCCACAGCAGGGAGAAGATCACCACCGGACCGAAGGCCGCGCCGAAACCGGCCCAGGCGTAGGACACCAGACCGAGCACGCGGTTTTCCGGGTCGGACGCCAGCCAGATGGCGACCAAGGCCACCAACAACACCATGCCACGGCCGACCCAGACCAGTTCGAGCTGGCTGGCGTTCTTGCGCAGGAAGGACTTGTAGAAGTCTTCGGTCAGGGCGCTGGAGCAGACCAGCAACTGACAGCTCAGGGTGCTCATCACCGCCGCCAAAATGGCCGACAACAACACACCGGCGACCCAAGGGTTGAACAGGATCTTGGCCAGTTCGATAAACACCCGCTCCGGGTTTTCTGCCACGGCGCCACCGACTTCCGGGTGCGCGGCAAAGTAGGCGATGCCGAAGAAACCCGCCGCCACCGCGCCACCCAGACAAAGGATCATCCAGGTCATACCGATGCGCCGGGCTTTGGGGATCGACTTCACCGAGTCCACGGCCATAAAACGCGCCAGGATATGCGGCTGACCGAAGTAGCCCAGGCCCCAGGCCATCAGCGAGATTACCCCAACGAAGCTGGCGCCCTTGAGCATGTCGAAGTTGCTGGCATCCGCCGTCTCGATTGCCAGGAAGCTGGCATCCACGCCGCCGGTGGCCAGCATTACCACGATTGGTGTGAGGATCAGCGCGAAGATCATCAGGCTGGCCTGCACGGTGTCAGTCCAGCTGACGGCCAGAAAACCACCGACAAAGGTGTAGGCGATGGTTGCCGCCGCACCGGCCCACAAGGCGGTGCTGTAGGACAGGCCGAAGGTGCTTTCAAACAGCCGCGCACCCGCCACTACACCAGAGGCACAGTAGATGGTGAAGAACACTAAAATCACCAAGGCCGAGAAGATTCGCAGCACTTTGCTGTTGTCCTCAAAGCGGTTGGTGAAGTAGTCCGGCAAGGTCAGGGCATTGCCGTTGTGCTCGGTCTGCACCCGCAGGCGACCGGCGACAAACAGCCAGTTGAGGTAGGCGCCGACAATCAGGCCGATGGCGATCCAGCTTTCCGACAGGCCGGACAGGTACACCGCGCCCGGCAAGCCCATCAGCAGCCAGCCGCTCATGTCCGAGGCGCCAGCCGACAGCGCGGTGACGAAGCTGCCGAGACTGCGGCCGCCGAGAATGTAGTCAGACAGGTTTTTGGTGCGCATATAGGCAAACAAGCCAATCAGCACCATGGCTGAGATGTACACCACAAAGGTGATCAGCATGGGAGTACTAGCGGTCATCGGGCGATACCCTCTCGATTGTTTTTATGGTGCCGCAGCGGGTTACCCGCGGCATTTAATGCACCCGCTTGTCAGACTGTGTGAAAACTACTGCGCTCGGTTATGCGGTGTTAAAAACAGGCTCGGACTGCTCATTTACAACTCGTAAACTCCGCGTCCTCGCCTGTTTTTGCCTTGCCTAACCTTCGCTCGTTACGTTTTCACACAGCCTGTTATGACGGGCGTTTAGTCAAACGGTGCAGCTTTTTACCGGTATTACACATCTCGTAGGGTGGGCTTTAGCCCACCCTACGCGTCTCAATCAAGCATCGCCCAACGACAGCAGCGAGGCGTTGCCGCCCACCGCCGTGGTGTTGACCGAGGTGGTGCGTTCGTTAGCAAAGCGCAGCAGGTAGCTCGGGCCACCGGCTTTCGGGCCGGTGCCGGACAGGCCACAACCGCCGAAGGGTTGCACGCCGACCACCGCGCCGATCTGGTTACGGTTGATGTACAGGTTGCCGACCCGCGCCAGTTGCTCGATGCGCTGGGCGGTTTGCTCGTTGCGGCTGTGTACGCCCAAGGTCAGGCCATAGCCGGTGCCATTGATGGCGCCGACTACGGCATCCAGCTCGCTGGCGGCAAAGCGCACCAGGTGCAGGATCGGCCCGAAGTGCTCCTTCTCCAGCTCGCCGATGGCGCCGATCTCAAAGGCCACCGGGGCGACGAAGTAACCGTCCAGCCCGATCGGCAACTGGGTTTCGGCAATCAGCTTGCCGGCGCCCTTGAGCGTGGCGATATGCGCCTGCAGACCAGCCTTGGCCTCGGCGTCGATCACCGGACCTATGTCGTTTTCACGCAGGTTGGGCGGGCCGACTTTCAGCTCGGCCATGGCGCCCTTGAGCAGCTCGATGACTCGCTCGGCGATGTCGCTCTGCACATAGAGCACGCGCAGGGCCGAGCAACGCTGGCCGGCGCTGGTGAAGGCCGATTGCACGGCGTCCTTGACCACTTGTTCGGGCAGCGCGGTGGAGTCGACGATCATGGCGTTCTGGCCGCCGGTTTCGGCGATCAGCACGGCAATCGGGCCGGGCTTGTCGGCCAGCTGGCGATTGATGATCCGCGCGGTGTCGGTCGAACCGGTGAAGCACACCCCGGCCAGCCGGGCATCGCGGCAGAACACGCCACCCAGGGTGGCGCCGTCGCCGGGCAAAAAGGCGATCACCTCGGTCGGCAAACCGGCTTCGAACATCAGCTCCAGGGTGCGGGCGGCGATCAGGCTGGTTTGCTCGGCCGGTTTGGCCAACACGCAGTTACCGGCCAACAGCGCGGCGCTGATCTGCCCCAGATAAATCGCCAGCGGGAAGTTCCACGGGCTGACGCAGGCAAAGATCCCCCGGCCTTCATGGAACAACTCGTTGCGCTCGCCGGTCGGGCCTTGCAGCTCTTCACGGCCCAGACGCAAACGCGCCTGCTGGGCGTAGTAGCGGCAAAAATCCACCGCTTCGCGCACCTCATCGATACCGTCTTGCAGGGTCTTGCCGGCTTCCAGGGTGCAGAGCGCCATCAGCTCGGCTCGGTTGGTTTCGAGCAAGGCCGCCAGGCGTTCGAAGATCGCCGCACGCGCCTCCACCGGCGTGGCATTCCAACGCGGCCAAGCTGCCGCTAGGGCATCCAGGGCTTGGCTGGCATGGGCGGCGCTGGCAAATTGAGCGGTGCCGAGCACCTTGTCCAGCTGATACGGGCAGCGCACTTCCTGGTTGTAGCCACTGAGTTTCTGGCCGTTGATGACCGGCGCGGCATGCCACTGACGATTGAGGTGCGGCTGATAGGCGAGTTCGAGTGCCTGCCAGGCATTGGCAATATTCATGTTCAGACCTTGGGAGTTTTGCCGAGCCGGGCCAAACAGCGCCGGCGGCAGGGGGATTTTGTCATTGGCGAGGCTGGCGAACTTGCGCAGTTGCGTCACTGGGTGATCAATCAGGGACTCAACCGCGATGCTTGGGTCGACCAATTGATGCACGAAGGAGGAGTTGGCGCCGTTTTCCAGCAAGCGTCGCACCAGGTACGGCAGCAAATCCTTGTGGGCGCCGACCGGGGCATAGATGCGCACATTCTTGCCGTGTCGCTCCAGCACTGTGTCGTAGAGCGCATCGCCCATGCCGTGCAGGCGCTGGAACTCGAACTCGCGCGCCTCGCCCGACTCGGCCTTGGCCGCCTCGGCCAGCGCCAGAATGCAGCTGACGGTGTGGGCGTTGTGGCTGGCGAACTGCGGGTAAATCACCCCACGGCAGTGCTCACTCAACAGGTAACGGGCGCAGGCCAGGTACGAGGTGTCGGTGCCTTCCTTGCGAGTAAATACCGGGTAGCTGTCCAGCCCTTGCTGCTGCGAATACTTGATCTCGCTGTCCCAGTAGGCGCCCTTGACCAGGCGCAGCGGCATCTTGGCGCCGAGTTCCTTGCCCAGCAACGTCAGCCACACCAGCACCGGCAGGCAGCGCTTGGAATAGGCCTGCACCACCAGGCCGATCTCGCCCCAGCCGGCAATCGCCGGGTCGCGCAGCAGCTTCTCGTACAGCTCCAGCGACAGTTCGAGGCGGTCGGCCTCTTCGGCGTCCATGGCGATGCCAACGTTCAGGGCGCGGGCGCGGATGGCCAGCTCACGCACGTTGGCAAACAGCTCGGTGAGCACCCGCTCGCGCTGCGCCACTTCATAGCGTGGGTGCAGGGCCGAGAGCTTGATCGAAATCGACGGCTTCGGGCCTGGACCGACCTGTGGCTCGGCGCCGACGGTGTCGATGGCCTTGCGGTAATCGGCCATGTACTTCTCGGCGTCAGCGGCAGTTAAGGCCGCCTCACCGAGCATATCGAAGGAATAGCTGTAGCCCTGTTCGCGGCACGGCCGGCCGTTCTTCAGCGCCTCGGCGATATTGCGACCGAGCACGAACTGCTTGCCCATCAGCTTCATCGCCTGGTTCATCGCGGCGCGAATCACCGGCTCGCCGGAGCGTTTGATCAGTTTGCCGAGTACGTTCTTCGGCCGGCCATCGGCGGTTTGCGGGTCGACCACCTTGCCGGTCAGCACCAGGCCCCAGGCGGCGAAATTCACCAGCACGCTGTCGCTCTGGCCCAGGTGACGCTCCCACTCGGCGGCGCTGAGCTTGTCGCGAATCAGCGCATCGGCGGTGGCGGCGTCCGGCACCCGCAGCAAAGCCTCGGCCAGGCACATGAGCATCAGCCCTTCCTGGGTGTCGAGGCTGTACTGACGTAAGAGTGCGTCGAGGGTATCGACGGCATTGTCCCGGCTGCGCACATCTTCAATCAGCGTGCGGGCACTGCTGCGGATAGCGGCAATACCGGTGTCACCGGGGTCGGCGAGCTGTAACAGCTCGGTTAGATAAGCTGCCTCGTCGACGCTGTAATTAGCGCTGATGACGGGGAAGAACTCGGCGGCAGTCTTTGTGAGAACGTCGCCCTGCAAGACGTGGCTGGCTATAAACATCACGCCTTTCCTCTTATGGAGTCATTGTTGTTGGTCTAGCCCATGGCCACGACAACGCAAGAACTCTTGGTTCTATGCACGCGGCGTAGCGGGATGACGGACTTTAGTGACAGAGCCATGACCGCTTCTTGCGCAAAACTCTGGAGTTTTTGCCAAAAACTCTGATAGCGGGAACTTTCGCTAAACGCTTGTTTGAGGGCTGCCGTTGGCGCGCTGTAGGGTGGGTTAGGTGCGAACCAGGGTCACACCAACACCACCAAGCCCGACCGCGCCGTAACCCACCATGCGGTCTATCGGCAAACAGCAATGGTGGGTTACGCGGCGCTCGACTGGCGCGGCGCTGCAAACAATCACTGCCCGCGCCGCTAACCCACCCTACGATGCTGCCTACGAATGATTACGCAGCCGCTTGGGGGTTAGCCCCAGATAACGACGCAGCGCCGTGGTCAGGGCGCTCTGGCTGGAGAAGCCGCACTCTTCGGCGATGCGCACCAGTGGCAACGGGCTGTTTTGCAGCAGGCGGCTGGCGCGGTCGAGGCGGGCTTTGAGCAGGTATTGATGGGGGGTTAAGCCAACGCTGTCTTTGAACTGGGCGTGGAAGTGACTGGGGCTCAGGCAGGCGACATTGGCCAGTTCGGCCACGCTGATACGCCGCGCCAGGTGCTGGAGGATGTAAGCATCCAGTCGTTCAATATCCACAGCGCCGGTCAGGCTTCGGCTCTGCACGCCGAACAGGCGCAGGTGCAGGGCGCGCAGCAACACGCCACCGAGGGCGCGGGACAAATGCGGGTCACTGCCAAAGCGCGCCAGTTCGGCGCCGGCGTAACTCAGCAGGTGTTGAAAATCGGCGTCCAGCGCCGGATAGCGCGGGGTTTCGAACAGCTCGGCAAGCAGCGCCAGATCCGCCTCGGGCGTGTCTTGCTCGTTGAGGTCGAGGATCAGCATGCGATTGTCGCCGACCCCGGCGAACTGATGCTCAGCGTCCCCTGGCACCAAACAGGCGCGCATCCGGCAGACCTCGCCACCGCGACCGTTAACCTCAAACTCGGCCCGCCCGGCCAGCGACAGAATCAACTGGTGATAGTCGTGGGCGTGTTCATGGGCCTGATCGTCCAGACGCAGCAAGCGGGCATTGAGCATGACAAAGCAGCCAGGTGGGAAAGCGCAAAGCTTACGCCTGCGGCCGGCCAACCGGCAAAACCAGCGACCGATGGATGCCGCGCCGATCAATGACATTCAGTAGGTGCTCAACAGCCAAAGGCTCTGGCGACCTCGAATGGTATTGCGAATGGAGCTCGCCGCATCGTGCTGGTCTATTGCGGCAGACATTAAGACTGTCGCCAGCCGGCTGGCTGGCTGGCGACAGCTGCCGGCTTATTTAAGCAGCACGTTCATGTCGTCGGTAACCCCCTTGAGGGCCACTTTAAAGTCATTAACGGTAATCACCTGGCTGGCGTTTTTAAGCACTCCGCCGAACACCTTACGCACCACTTTCACCACCGGCTGGCCTGAACTGGCGTCAATAACGTCGGCCTCCAGATACAGCTCGGTATTTTGGTCACGCTGGCCCGTGGCGGCAGAAACGCCACCAATAACGGCGGCCACCGGCACTACCTCATACCACTTCATGCCCTCGTTCGAGGCGCTGACGCCGGTGATCGCCACACGCATGATCAAGCTGCGTGAACCGGCCGGAGCGGCTTTGAGATCCGGCACCACGAGGAATTTTTGCGCGAGAACATTTCTAGCGCCGAGGCTGGTGTAGCTCTGTAGCTCTTGCAGGGTTTTCAGGTCGACCCTATCGCTCGGCGCGGGCGCCGGGTACAGCTCCAGCTGCTTGAATACCACGGTGTTATACGCCCCCGGAGTAAAGCTCGGCGCCATCCAACGCAACACTTTCGCGCCGCTCGGCGTGGTGACTTCCTGCAAGCCGGCGTAGCTGGGCAAAAAGCCGGAATACTGGCTTTGCTCAGTCACCTTCGACACACAACCAGCCAATAACAGGCTGCTGAAAACCACACCAGCAAATACGTTACGAGTCATGTTCATCTACGTGTTACTCCATGGTGGAAAGATGCTGCTTGTTAAACAGTTTTAGCAAGGCCACGTCAGGTTGCCGGTAACGGTGTGAAGCCAGGCATTGCCGTACTGGCCGGAAAGACCGCGCCGGACACGGATTTACGTTGTTCGACCGGCAGGTCGCCCATCCACACCAAGTCCCAGCTTAGATTGAGGTCGGCACTTTGCTCCAGTGCATAGGTGACGCCAGTGCCGAGGCGCCAGGCCCCCCGCCTAGCGGTCGTAGGCACGCCAATGCTAGCAGCGACAAAGCCGGTAACGGCAACAGCGAAAACTTCAGTGACATAAATGCCTCTGTTTGTATAAACACCACCGCAATTAACCGGCCGTGCGCCGTCGAATGCCGGGCCTGAATTTATCAACGCGGTGTGACGGTAGGCTGACGCCCAGCTTGTCGTTATGCTGGCAACCTGTATTTGCCCAGGATGTTTGACCATGCACTCAGCCCCGTTCGTTCGCTGGCTTTTGCCCGCCAGCCTAAGCCTGCTTGCCGCCTGCACGCAGACGCCCAGCAGCGTTAGCCTCGACGAAGATGCGCAAAGCCATTGCCCGCTGACCATCTATCGCGGCCAAGAGCTAATGCTGAGCCTGCGCAGCAATCCCAGCACCGGCTTTCGCTGGGAAGTTAAAGATGCCGCCAGTGGTGTGCTTAAAAGCCTCGGCCCGGAGGTGTACAGCAACCCCGAAGACCTCGATTTGGTGGGTAGCGCCGGTCAGTCCACCTGGCGTTACAAAGCCGACAAGCCCGGCAACGGCCATCTGTTGATGGTCTACCGCAGGCCCTGGGAAGCGGACGTGGCGCCAGCACAAAACTTTGTTTGCCCGATTACAGTGGAGTAACCCAGATGCAAGACCTACTGGTTGAATTAGTCGGCAAAATCAGTTCCGGCGGCTTGCCCGAAGACGAGATTTTGCGCATTGCCAACGAGGCCGCTGCGGCCTACGAAGACCCAGAGGCCTTTCTGGCAGCCAACCCCGACGTCAATTACGACGACACTTATCCAATCCCGCTGGGGGAATGGGTGGTGGTCGGTAATCTGCCGGACAACGTGCTGTTTCAGGCCGACAGCTATGCCGATTTGCTGGCACAGATCATCGCTTCATTCAGCAGCGATGTGCCGTTCAATATCAAACCCAAGCAATTGCTCAAGGCCAAACCGCTGGCGGCGCTCAATAGCATTCAGGTGCAATTGAGCAGCATGAACAAGGAAATGGGCGGCTATGTGCTGCTCAATTTCAGCGAGCCGCTGGATGACGAATTACAAGCGGTGCTGATCTACGGCTGCGACCTGCCACGGGTGATGGAGCTCTGCGTGGCAGTCGGCATTCCCGCCGCACCGGCCTATGAATCGTTGCGCCAAGCCGCGCAACTTTAGGACTAAATACCCCCCACAGCGCCGCCGCCAACCAGTCGTCTGAAGCCCCTGCCACCGGTCTGATTCCTGAGGCGGAGCGCCCCTAATGCGCCGTCATATAGAGAGGCAGTACTGAGACAGGAGAAGACCATGGGCCGTAAATGTTGTACTGGTCTTTTATGCCTGTTGTTCTTGCTCGCCGGCTGCAGCAGCCTGCTACCCAGTGAACGGGCGGAGCTGCTTTCGCCCTTCGGCGACTACCTCGATGCCGAGGCTCGTTATGCTCAGGCAACGCCTGGCAAAACCCGCCGGGCGCAGCTGTTTTCCTTGGGTTTCGACCCACTGATCGAAGGCAACGGGCGGATGTTGTCGTTCCTCGATGTACGCCTGTTATTCGTCCAGCCCAACATCCCCATCGACTACCTGCCCGCCGGTCTGGTGCAGTGCCTGGAGGCCAAGGAGCGTTGCACCGGCTACGCCTTCGACTTCAACAAAACCGATACCCAGCGGGTCGGCAGCTTCTGGGCCGACGCCTTCAACTTTCGCAAGCACCGTGAGGTGCATGGCTGGGCCTTCCGCGCCGTGTTCGTGCTGGTCGATGATCTGCTGGTGCACAAGGTCAGCAGCGGCGAGCCGAACATCCGCCGCTACGAGGTCAAGCGCAACCCACTGGGGCCGCTACAGGGCGCCGGTGAGTTTTTTTCCGATCAGTTGAAGTGATGTGATCGTGAAGTGACGTGATCGGTCATCGGGAGCTGGAATGCTCAGTGCATCCAGTGCCAGCCAATTCTTTTCCGACCAGTTGAAATAATGGCGGTTGGGCTGCGGCCGTTAGTTGGCTAAAATGCCGGCCTTTCGCCCGCCCGGAACTGCCCCGTGAACCACACACCCGACCGCATCTTCGCCACGCCGCACGCGCAAGTCGCCGACTTCGCCTTTAACGAGGACGTGGTGCGGGTGTTCCCGGACATGATCAAACGCTCGGTGCCGGGCTACCCGACCATAGTCGAAAACCTCGGCGTGCTGGCGGCGCAGTTCGCCCAGCCGCACAGCGTACTCTACGACCTGGGCAGCTCCCTGGGCGCCGTGACCCAGGCGTTGCGCCGGCATGTGCAGATTGCCGACTGCCGGGTGATTGCCGTGGACAACTCGGCAGCCATGGTCGAGCGCTGCCGCGAATACCTGCACGCCCAGGACTCGATGTTTCAGGAGTTACTGCCGGTGGAGGTGCGCGAGGCGGATATTCTCAGCCTGGCGTTTGAGCCGGCATCCCTGGTGGCACTGAACTTCACCCTGCAATTTATTCAGCCCGAGCAACGCCTCGGTTTGCTGCAACGCATCCATCAGGCGCTGCTGCCGGGTGGCGCGCTGATTCTCTCGGAGAAGCTGCGCTTCAATGATCCGGCCGAACACGCGCTGCTCACCGAGCTGCATATTGCCTTCAAACGCGCCAACGGTTACAGCGAGCTGGAAATCGCCCAGAAGCGCAGCGCCCTGGAAAACGTCATGCTCCCCGACAGCTTAGAGGAGCACCGTGAGCGTTTGCTGGCCGCCGGCTTCAGCCAAGTCGTGGTGTGGTTTCAGTGCCTGAATTTTGCTTCCTTGATCGCCCTGCCATGATTGATTTAAGCCCCCTGATTCAACGCCTCAAAGGCTCGCCCCTGGAAAACTGGGCGGACGACTTGCAACAGCAACTCGACGCCAAAATGGCCGTCGGTCACGGCGACTTAGGCCGCTGGCAAGCCGCGCTGGATGCCCTGCCGGTGATGCAACCGAGCCAAATCGACTTAGTGAACAGCTTCAGCCTCGACAACGACTGCGACGCTGCCACCCGCCAACAGGTGCGCGACGCGCTGTTCGGCTTGTCGCCGTGGCGCAAGGGACCGTTCAACCTGTTTGGCGTGCATGTCGACACCGAATGGCGCTCGGACTGGAAGTGGGACAGGGTCGCCCCGCACCTGGACCTGCGTGGCAAGCGGGTGCTGGATGTCGGCTGTGGCAACGGTTATTACCAGTGGCGGATGCTCGGTGCCGGCGCCGAAAGCGTGATTGGCATCGATCCCAACTGGCTGTTCTTCTGCCAGTTCCAGGCCATGCAGCGCTACCTGCCCGACCTCCCCGCCTGGCATCTGCCCTTTGCGTTGGAAGACTTGCCCGAGCAGCTGGAAGGCTTCGACACGGTATTTTCCATGGGCGTGCTCTATCACCGTCGCTCGCCCATCGACCACTTGCTGGCGCTAAAAGACTGCCTGAAAAAAGGCGGCGAACTGGTGCTGGAAACCCTGGTGGTGGCCGGTGATGCCCAACAAGTGCTGGTGCCGGAAGACCGTTACGCGCAGATGCGCAACGTCTGGTTCCTGCCCTCGGTGTCGGCGCTGGAGCTGTGGCTAAGACGCGCCGGCTTTGTCGATGTGCGCTGCGTCGATGTCAGCGTCACCAGCCTGGAAGAACAGCGCTCCACCGACTGGATGCGCTATCAATCCCTGGGCGATTTTCTCGACCCTAACGACCCGAGCCGCACCGCCGAAGGCCTGCCGGCCCCCACCCGCGCGGTACTGGTGGGGCGCAAACCTTAACCGTCCCCCCCTGTAGGAGCGGCTTTAGCCGCGATCAGAACGCCAGTCCGGCGCCAATCCCCAGCCTTGTGTCGCGTTCCGGGGCCCCATCGCGGATAAATCCGCTCCTACAAAAGCGCTGCATCAGGTGAGCAGCGCCTTAGATACCGATACTATCCAGCGCCCGCCCAACCGAGCGCCAGAAGCCGCGTTGGGCGCGAATATGCTCGCCGTTGGCGTCGATCCTGGCGAACGGCTGCACCCGGTGGGTGGCGGCCAGCTCCGGCAGGGCGACCTTAGCCGAGACCAGCTGCAAGGGTCCGTCGCCACTGGCCGACAAGCTCTCATCGTGGGGCGGCGGGTTGCTCTCGTCATAGCGCAGGTAGTAGGTGGCGCCGGCCTCGGCGTCCAGGGCGAAGCTGGCGATGCGGGTAAAGTCCATCGGGCTTTCCGCCATCAGCGTCCAGTAGCTGCCCAGCAAGGGCCGACGCATTTCCAGCTGATAACTGGCCACCTCAAACTCCACGGCCAGGTAGCCGTTACTCGGTAGGCTGCCAGTCAGTTGGTTATTAATAAACAGGCCGGGGGCTTCCAGCTCTTGATCCGCCCAAGCACTCTGCGGCCGGTAGAGGTAGACCAGGACATGGTTCTCATCGCTGAGGCTGCGAGCCTTGAACAGCGGCCCATCACTGTCACCAAAAAACGCGCCAGGGCTCGAGCAGCCACCGAGCAGACTGGCCAACAACAATACAAACAGCGGGTAGCGGCGCATGCGCGCCTCCTTGGCAGTTATTTGCCCCGAGCATACCCAGCCGGCCAGCGTCTGACACCCGACAAAAGTCTGGGCTCAACGCCGCATGGCCGAACGTAGCAGTTGTTCACGGCCGGTTAGCGACGGCGATCAAGCAGATTCACCAACAGCCGGTCGAGCAAACCCCACACCCGGCGGCGCAAGCGCTGCCACCAGGGTTTGGCCTGCCATTGTTGCAGGTCGATTTCCAGGCTTTGAGCAAAGTCGGCGTTAAAGCTGGCGGCGACTTGGGCACTCAGGTGCGGGTCGATGGCTTCAAGGTTGGCGTCCAAATTGAAACGCAAATTCCAATGGTCGAAGTTGCATGAGCCGACGCTGACCCAGTCGTCCACCAGCAGCATTTTCAGGTGCAAAAACTGCGGTTGGTACTCGAAAATCCGCACCCCGGCCTTGAGCAATTTGGGGTAATAACGCTGGCCGGCGAAGCGCACCGGCGGCTGATCGGTATTGCGCGCGGTCAGCAACAAACGCACATCGACGCCGCGCAGCGCGGCTTTGCGTAACGCCCGACGGATCTTCCAGGTGGGCAAGAAATACGGCGTCGCCAGCCAGATGCGTTGCCGGCTTTGCAGCAGCGCGCGCAGCAGTGATTGCAGAATATCCCGGTGCTGACGACCATCGGCATAGGCGACTCGGCCGAAACCGGCCCCCGCCGTCGGAGTGCTCGGCAGCCGCGCCAAGCCCCGAACCGGCGCCGGGCGCCAGGCCAAACGAGCCGGCACCGCCTGCCACTGACGCGCAAACAACTGCTGCCAGTCGCCCAGCAAGGGGCCACTAATTTCCACCATCACCTCGTGCCAGGCGTGGCTGTTATCACTGGGCTGCCAGAACTGATCGGTGGCGCCGGTACCGCCGACAAACCCCAGGCGGCCATCGACCAACAACAATTTACGGTGATCGCGGTACAGGTTGCGCACGCCGCGCCGCCAACTCAGCGGGTTGTAAAAGCGCAGCTCGACACCGGCGGCCAGCAGTTCACGGCGTTGCGCGGCCGGCAAACCCAGACTGCCAAAAGCATCCAACAGGCAACGCACCAGCACGCCCCGTTGCGCCGCCCCGCAGAGGGCCGCGACCAACAGATCGGTGCAAGCGCCGCTGGCGACCAGGTACAGCTCCAGCTCCACCTGCTGCTCGGCGGCAGCAATGGCGGCGAGCATGCGCGGGAAAAACTGCGGGCCATCGAGCAGCAACTCAAACTGATTGCCGGCGTGCCAAGGAAAGATCATCGGCGCGACTTAACCGGCGGTGAAGATCAGCACCGCACTGACCGGAACCGCCAAGCTGATGGATTTCAATCCGGCCAGCTTGCGCAGCGTCTCAACCCCCGGCGTCAGGCCAAAATCGGCGGCACTCAATACCAGCGGCGCCAAGGAGACGACTTGAAAGCGCCGATCATCCAGGCGAGTGACCAGCAACTCACTGTTATAGCTGTGGCTGTGACCATGCAGATTGACCGTCAGCGGCAAACGCAACTCCAGCTGCGCGCCGGCAGCCAGGGTCAGGAGCGGGGCAATATCGAGCTGCGCGTCGATTTGCGCCAGGGCAAACTGCTCGACGTCAAACAACTGCTTGCGCAGACGCTCATCGCGCAACGGAATGCCGCTGTCGACCGACTCCATGCGCACCAACACTTGCACCTTGCCGGCATCGTCAACGCTGCCGGCGAGACTGCGAAAACGATTCACTTCCGCCACGTCAGTCTGCTTGGTGGTGGTATACGACAACCGCGAGGACTCTTTGTCCAACTGCCAGGCAGCCTGTGCAGGCAAGCTGAGCAAGGCGGCAAGCAGGCAGGGCAACAGTTTAACGCTCGGCATAACAAGGCTCACTAAAGCAATTCAGCCGCCACCATAGCCGCCACCAGCCGGCTTGCAAAGCCTCCCTAGCGGCTCGGCAGTGCCAGCGCCTGGGGTAATAACTGGCAACCTTGCCGTGGGCTTAGCCAAACGGCGCTGTGGCTGCGGCCCAGGCCAGTGGCGGTGACCTGTTTGTGGGCGACGTCATCGAAGAAATCGCTGACCGGCAGGCTCAATTTCACGTAGCTCGCGCAGTAGTCGGCGGGGTTGTCCATCACATAGCGGCAGGAGCAATACTCCTTGGCGGTGTAGGCACTGACGATGTCCGGGAAGACCTGTAAGTAAGTGCGGTTAGCCCAGGCCCAGGCGCCCGACAGCAGTATTGCCAGCAGCAACAGGCTGCTAAACGGGCGGGTTTTGATCAACTTAATCGGGCTCATTGCGCCACCTCGGGAGCGAAGGCCGCGAGGGCCAATTGCAGTAAGGCGTTGTGCTGATAGCTGTGGTCGCGGTCATCGGCGTAACGCACTATCACCAGCTTCTCGGCGGGCAACACGTACAGCGCCTGGCCCCAATGACCGAGGGCGGCAAAGGTCTCAGCCGGTGCCGCCGGCCAAGGTTTGGCGGAGCCTGCCACCGGCAGATTCAGCCACCACTGACCGCCCGGCACCGCCTCTCCGGCAATTGGCTGATACGCGGCGAACGGGGTGCGATTGAACTCAACCCAAGCCTTGGGCAGCAACTGGCGCTCGCCCCAACGACCGTCACGCTGCATCAACAGGCCGACGCGGGCCAGATCGCGGGCGGTCAGGTAGGCATAGGAGGAAGCGACAAAATTGCCGCGGGCGTCGGTTTCCCAGGTTGCAGAACTGATCCCTAGCGGCTCGAACAGCGCCGTCCACGGATAGTTGGCGTAAGCCGCGTCGCCGAGCATGCCGCGCAGCGCCGCCGACAGCACATTAGTGTCGCCACTGGAGTAGAGAAAGCGCGTGCCAGGCGCGACCGCCACCTGATGGCTGGCGACAAAGGCCGGCATATCGTGGCGGCCACGGGTGTAGAGCATGGCCACCACCGAGGACTTCAGTGGCGCCAGCTCGTAGCTTTCTTCGTAGTCGAGCCCCGAGGCCCAATTGAACAGGTGACCCAGTTTGATTTGCGGGTGCGCGGCAAACGCCGGGTAGTACTGCGCCGCGCTATCGCTGAGCTTGAAGCGCCCCTCGCCATAGGCCACGCCCAGGGTCGCGGCCAGCAAGCTTTTGCTCATCGACCAAGCCAAGTGCGGGGTGCTGGCCTTGGTCGGCCCGGCGTAGCGTTCATAGATGATCTGGCCGTCGCGAATCACCAGCAGCGCATCGGTGCGCACGCCTTTACGACTCTCATCATCACGCGGCGCAAACGCATAGGCTTCCAGCGCCGCAATGGCAGCACTGCTAGGCGTTATTGCCGTGGCCCAATCGGCGCTCGGCCAGGTTTCGGCGCTCGCCAGCGTGGCAACGGCGCACAGGCCAGTCGCCAGACACAGACGACGGAAGAATACAGTGGGCATAAGACCGCCTCATGTGTTATTTGAGGCTGCACCCTAGCACGCACCCAGTGACCGTTTGAAGGATGAACGCGCGCTATTGGGAGCTCATCCCCAAGCTACTCAAGGCCTTTTCCAGCCGCTTGGCCCGTGCGCTGGCGGCGATGTTCAGCAGGTTCTGATCACGCTGCCACAATTGCGCCCAGGTGGGCGGGCCGGCAGCCATGGCGGCGTCCACCTCGGGGCGCAAGGCGGCAAACTGCGTGAACAAGGCGGCCAACAGCAGATGACTGGTGGCCGCGTTCGGGCATTGCCGAGTCAGTTCGGCGCAGCCGGTCAGCAAGGCCAACAAGCGCAGTTGCAGGATCTGCGGCCAGGCGCCGTCTTGCCCGACGCCGTACAGCCAGGCGCCGAGGGCGGCCAGCACATGCAGGTCTTCGATGCTGCGAAACGGTTTCACGTAAGCGTCCCAGCCATCGCCGGCCAGCAGCTCGCAACTGGCTTGCTCCAGGTGCAAACGGGCGTGGCCGATGTCCGGCATCAGCGGCAAGCTCGGCAGCGGTTCGATGCGCACGCCCGGCGCGCCGCGATAGACCACCGCCAGCGACAAATGCACCGGCGCCCCTGCCGGCTCATCGCGGGCCGCCACCAACAACCAGTCGGCCGCTTCGGCTGCGGTGACAAAATCCTTGCGACCCGTCAGCGCCAGCCCACTCAGGCGAGTGTGCATATCGGCCGGGCGGGTGCTCTTGTTCTCGGTCACGCACAGGGCGCCCAGCCCGGCCGGCGCCGAGGGCCAGAGCACCCGTAACGCCGCTTGATAACCAGCCAAAAACGCCAGCCCTGGAGTCGCCGCCAAACGCCCGCCGAGCAGCGCCAAGTGCAGTGGAGCAACCTCGCCCAGTTGCAACTGCACAGCGGCAAACCAGTCTTCTAGCGGCTGCGCCGGCAGTCGTTCGGTGCGTTCAAGTAGCGATTGCCAAGGCATGCAAAACTCCAAAAAACCTAATGTGGGCTGTCATACAAGCATCACCACTCCGTCACGGCAATGACACCGGGGTTACTTAGTCTGAGCTGGCACAAGAAAGTCTACAGACCGCAACCCCATCCGGCTGCTTCATGGAGGCTACATAATGAATACAATCGCCCTCACCCGCGTTGCCAGCACGGAGCGTCGTCTGCAAGCCGAACGGTTAATCGGCGCCAGCGCTTTGCGCGAGGCACAAGCGCTGCGCTATCAGGTGTTTAGCCGCGAGTTTTCGGCCAAGCTGAAAGGCGCCGAACTGGGCCTGGACATGGACGACTACGACCCACACTGCGCGCACATCGGCGTACGGGATTTAAACAGTGGGCGCCTGGTCGCCACCACCCGGCTACTCGACCATCAGGCCGCCGCGACCCTGGGCAGTTTTTACAGTGAAGAAGAATTCAGCCTGCACGGCCTGGCCAAGTTGCAAGGGCCGATACTGGAAATCGGTCGCACCTGCGTCGATCCGGCTTACCGCAACGGTGGCACCATCGCCGTGCTCTGGGGCGAGTTGGCCGAGGTGCTGAATGAGGGCGCTTATCGCTACCTGATGGGCTGCGCCAGCATCCCCATGCAGGACGGCGGCGTGCAAGCCCAGGCAATTATGCAGCGCCTGCGCGAACGTTATCTGTGCCAGGAAAACCTGCGCGCCGAGCCGAAACACCCGCTGCCAAGCCTGGATTTACCCAGCAACGTAATCGCCGAAATGCCCCCGCTGCTCAAGGCCTATATGCGCCTGGGCGCGAAGATTTGCGGCGAACCTTGCTGGGACCAGGATTTCCAAGTAGCCGACGTGTTTATCCTGCTCAAGCGCGATGAACTCTGCCCGCGTTACGCCCGCCACTTCAAGGCGGCGATGTAATGCCGGCGCTGCGACTCGGCTGGCGCAGCCTGTTGTTAGTGCTCTGGGGACTGAGCAGTGTGCTGCTGGCCGGCAGCCTGCGCCTGGCCGAGTACTGCAGCAGACGTGAACTGCCGGGCCTGCGCCAGCAGCTGAGCCAGACGTGTTTTCGCCTGCTGCGCAGCTGCTTACCCGTGCAGGTGCAGGTGCACGGCCAGCTGCCACAGCAGACGGCGCTGTGGGTTAGCAACCATGTGTCCTGGGTCGACATTGCCCTGCTCGGCGCGCTGCAGCCGTTAAGTTTTTTATCCAAGGCCGAAGTGCGCCAATGGCCGCTGGCCGGCTGGCTGGCGGTACAGGCCGGCACCCTGTTTATCCAACGGGGCGCCGGCGACAGCGCCAGAATCGGCCAGCAAATAACCACACACCTGCAAGCCGGGCGCGCCCTGCTGTTATTCCCCGAAGGCACCACCAGCGATGGCCAGTGCCTGCGCACCTTCCATGGCCAGCTACTGAGTGGCGTGATTGAGCAAGCCATCGCCCTGCAACCGGTGGCGATTCGCTACTGGCGCGACGGCCAGCTGGACACTGCGGCGGCCTTTATTGGCGAGGATGATTTACTC
The DNA here is from genome assembly GCF_030698175.1 of Pseudomonas sp. Taxonomy (GTDB): domain Bacteria; phylum Pseudomonadota; class Gammaproteobacteria; order Pseudomonadales; family Pseudomonadaceae; genus Aquipseudomonas. The sequence continues at coordinate 105,438 of NZ_JAUYNT010000025.1, read as the reverse complement.
AGCCATCTGCGCCGCTTACTCGCCGCCCCCGCCGCCCAGGTGCAGATTCATCTGTTGCCGCCGCTGCTCGCCACCCCTGGCGAGAACCGCAAGCAACTGGCCCGCCGCGCCCAAGCCTGCATCGCCCACTGCCTGGATAATCTGCCAGCGCCACAGTCGCCGACCGCTGCCGTGACTGACCGCGTGCAGCTTAACTAAAGGCCCTGTACCAGTTATGCGTTGCGAGAGACCTAAATTTTAGCGAGAGGGAATTAGCCTTGATACCTGTGTTGCCTGCACCGACCAATCGCGGATAAATCCGTTCCTACAGGGAGGCAGCCGATGAAATTATTGCAGGTGCAGGGCTTGTGTAGGAGCGGCTTTTTGTAACAAAGGGCACCGCGAAGCGAGCGCGAGCACGCTGACAATCCTGCAGGGCCACAAGCGCTCTTTGTCGCACCTTCATCTGGGTCACGAACCAGAGACTACGGGACTTGCGCGCTGCAAGAAGTAACAGGGACATAGCCTAACTAAACACCCGACTGGCTCAAACAAACGGCATTAACCGGGCGATCTATTGGCGCATATCAAGCTCGCGGCAAATCCGCCATCTATGCTTAGGAGGTCACGGCTTATTGCCGCCGCTTTGCTTGAAGGAGCGCCCTATGCAGCAGACCTCTTTGCCGGTATCCGCCCAATCCAACGCCACCAGTAAATTACGCGGAGTCAATCTGGGTGGCTGGCTGGTGTTGGAAAAATGGATGACCCCCAGCCTGTTTGAAGGCCTGCAGGCCACCGATGAAACCACTTGGTGCGCCGAGCTGGGCGCCCAAGCAACCGCCAAACTGCAACGGCACTGGGACACTTTTATTACCCACGACGACTTTGTCTGGCTGCACCAACGCGGCATTAATGCGCTGCGCATTCCGGTCGGCCACTGGATTTTCGGCCCCGGCTATCCCTATCACCGCAGCTATGGCGACAACCGCCAGCCCTTTGTCGAGGGCGGCATCGCGGTGCTCGACCGCGCCTTTGCCTGGGCCGCTGAGCTGGACCTGCGCATTGTGCTGGACCTGCACGCCGCCCCCGGTTGCCAGAACGGTTTCGATAATGGCGGCATCAAGGATGTCTGCGAATGGCACACCCAGGCCGACTACCGCGAGCACTCGCTGAATGTGCTGGAGCGCCTGGCTGAACGCTATCACGCGCAGCCCTGCCTGCAAGCCATTGAAGTGCTTAACGAGCCGCGCTGGGACGTGCCCACCGACTACCTGAAAAGCTACAACCTCGACGCCTACCAGCGCATCCGCAAACACTGCAGCGCGGCGGATGTCAGCGTGGTGTTCCACGATGGTTTTCGCGATTACCACGAATACTTGGGCTTTATGCAGGCGCCGGAATTTACCAACGTGGTGTTCGATATTCATCGCTACCAATGCTTCGAACGCGGCGACATCGACAGCGACATTTACACCCATATCCACAAAGCCAGCGGCGCATGGAAAGCCGAAGCCGACGGCATCATTCAGCAAATGGGCATGCCGGCCTATTGCGCCGAATGGAGCCTGGGGCTGGATTTGAAAGTCGTCTCGCTGTGGGCCGAAGGGCCGTTCAACCATGCGCTGGACCACATGGACAGCTTCCAGCAAAACACCGCCTACCGCGGTTACGCCGCCGCCCAACTGCTGACGTTCGAGAAGTATCAAGGCTGGTTCTTCTGGAGCTACAAAACCGAAACCACCCCCGCCTGGTGCTTTCGAGAATGCGTGCAGCGCGGCTGGTTGCCGGCCAATTTTGCGTAAGCCCTTAACAGGCCGTTGAAAAATGTAGCGAGCGAAGGTCAGGCAAGGCGAAATCAACCGAAAAAGCGCAGTTTACTGGTCGTAAATGAGCATTTTGAGGCTGATTTCAACGCCGCATGGCCGAGCGCAGTAGTTTTTCAACAGCCTGTTAATCTGCCGCCGTAACAACCGGGGTAACGGGCGCCGTGGTCAGCGAACACTCTGAGGTGCTGCAGGTGAGGTATTTGTCTTGCGCCGGCCTATTGAGCAGCAACTTGCGCTGGTAATGACGCTCCAAGCCGGTGTGAAAACTGATGGTCAGCAGCGTTGCATTGGGCAGCTCGCGGTAGAGCATGTCCATCATGCCCTCCTCGCCTTTGGGGTCGAAGGCGTCGGTGGCCTCCTCGATAAACACCCAGGCCGGTTGCTGCAGAAACAACCGGGCAAACCCCAGGCGCTGCTGCGCCCGCAGCGGTAACACCCGATCCCAACTGTCCAGCTCGGTCAGGCGCGGGGCCAGCCAGGCAATCCCGGCGCACTCCAGCGCATGGTGCATGGCCGCCTGGGTGAAGTGTTCGGCCGGCTGCGGATAACTCAGCACCGACTGCAGGCTGGCGTGGGGTAAAAACGGTCGCTGCGGCAAAAAGCTGATCGCCGGGCCCTCGGGCAGCCAGACCTCGCCATGGCCCCAGGGCCACAAACCGGCCACCACTTTAAACAAGCTGATGGTCACCGTTGGATCGCCGGCAATCAGCACGTGCTCGCCGCGACGAACCACCTGATTAAAACCCTCCAGCAGGATCAAGCCGTCAGGATTGGCGATGCACAGGTCGCGCAACACCAGCTCATGCTGAGTGGACTGCGCCACGCTGATGCGATGCTCTTGCGGCTCGCTCGCTTGCTCATCGAGCACTTGCATATCGTTATAGAGGCTCAACACCCGCTGTATCGAAGCCCGGCAATGGGCTAACTCGCCGAGGTTATCAATCGGCCAGGAAAGCGCCGAGGTGAGCTTCTGGAACGCCTGCGCGGCCTGCATCAGCACCCCCAAGGTCATGCCGCCGGCGATGTATTGCGGCGCCATCAGCAAGATCGGGAACACCGGCAACAGTGCGCCGTAACCAGAGGAAAACGACACTATGCCCAGATACCCGAGGGTCTGGCGGTTCCAGCGCTGGCTCAGCCGGGCAAAGAAGGTCTTGGCATTTTGCCGTTCGATGTCCTCGCCATGCATCAGGGCAATCGACTCGGAATTAGAGCGCGAGCGACCCAAGCCAAAGCGAAAATCCGCCTCGGCGGTTTGCAGTTTATTGGTCGCGGTAATTAATGGCCGGCCCAGCAGCAAGCCGAACACTGTGCCGGCGCCAGCATAGGCAAAAGCCAGAATCACCATATAACCGGGCACCATAAACGCGGTACCGGGAAAGGTGGCGCTGCCGGTGACAGTCAGCAGGATGTCGACAAAGCTGCCGAAAATCAGCAGCGAATACACCAGCGAATGGACCAGACCGATGGAGCTTTCAGTGACTATGCGGATATCTTCGGCGATTCGCCCGTCGGGGTTGTCATGCTCGCCACCGACCAATTGCAGTTGATAATGGTGACCGCGAGTCATCCACTGATCGAGCACCTTAGCGGTCAGCCAACGGCGCCAATCCAGCTGCAGCCAACGCTTAACCTGCATATGCAGGGCTGTCACCGCCATGGTCAGAATGAAGATCAAGACGAAGGTGCCGACCTGCATCAACAAGTCATTCAGCGACTTGTCTTCCAGCGCATCAAACAGCTCGCGACTCCAGTAGTTCATCCAGATCGCCAGCGCCACCTGGGCCAGGGTAAACAGCAGCAAGGCCAGGGTATAGCCGCGCACCTGCCACTTATTCGCCGACTTCCAGTAAGGCGTTACCAGGCGCAAAAACTGCCACGACAAGCGCCGCGGCGGCAGTGACGCAAGCGGCGCGCTCATTTACGCGGCTCCCCCAGCGGCCGCGTTTGGGCACAACTGGGCGACCAAATCCTGAGTGGCCGCGCACATAGTTGATCTACCCGAAGCTGCAGCCGAGTCGCAGCACAACTGCGCAGCCAAACTGGCGGCGCCGAACAAACCCAGCTGCTCATTGAGCACCACATGCAGGGGGATAGATTGCAGCAATTCGCGCATCGGCGGCTTGTTGACGAAGGCCTCAAGCACCGTTGGGCTTTGCAGAAAACTGAGGATTTTCGGCGCTATGCCACCGGTCAGGTACAGCCCACCGTGGGCCAAACTGAACAATGCCAAATTACCCGCGCTGGCGGCAAAGATTTGCGCAAACAACGCCAACGCGGCGCAGGCCAATGGCTCGTGTTGCTCGGCGGCTAGCGAGATCGCCCGCGCACTGAACGATGCATCGTTAAGCAGCACTCCCGTGCCGCTGAGAAAGCTGTAAATCCGCTCCAGACCATGGCCACACAACAGCAGTTCTTGGCTGACCCGCCCGTAAGCGCTTTGCAGCGCCTGGCAGAGCGCCAATTGTTCAGGGCCTCGGGGGGCAAAATCGGCCAAACCGCCTTGGCTGGGCAAAGCCTGCCAAAGCCCTGCGCAGGGCACCAGCAGCGCCATGCCCAAGCCCGTGCCGGCGCCCATTAAGGCGCGCACGCCATCGGCCTGGGGCGCACCGGCTTGCAAGGTACACAGCTCGGTTGCGGGTAAGGCATTGAGGCCATAGGCCTGGGCAGTAAAGTCATTCACCAAGCGCACAGTGGCGATGCCAAATTGCCCACTGAGACGCTCTGCATCCAATAACCACGGCAAGTTAGTCATCTGTACCCGGTGGCCTTCGAGGGGACCGGCGACGGCGATACAGGCCACCTCTGGCGGCTCACCGGGGCTGAGAAAAATTTCCAGCAAGGCCTCCAAGCTCGGGTAGTCGCGACCTAAAAAACTTTGCTGACGGATACAGCGCCAGCCAGTGGCGCAAGGCTCACCCAACAACAGGCGGGTCTGTGTACCGCCAATATCGGCTGCCAGAAAAACCATCCTCACCCCCGTAGGTTGTGGCCGTTAACTCGCCAGCTACCAGCCTGATGCAAAGGCTAGGTACCCGTTAACTGTTGCTGGCGGCTTTCGTAGGATGGGTTGAACGTAACGATACCCATCGGCGGCAGTCATGTCGGTAGCCTGCGATGGGTTACGCCACTACGCGGCTAACCCATCCTACAAATGCCCGACCTTCAGTGAACACGACCGCGCCAGGTTTACACCGCCTGGCTAAGAGCCGGCTTTACTCGGCAGCCAGTGCTGCCAAGGCTTTTTCCACCGCATCGATCAAGCCGGGATCGTCGGTAGTGGTGCGCGGGGAGAAGCGTGCAAGCACCCGACCGTCTGGGCCGAGCAGGAATTTTTCGAAATTCCAGCTGATGTCACCGGGAAACTCCGCGCCCTCACCCGCCAATAAACGGTACAGCGGATGACGCCCTGGACCGTTGACTTCTAGTTTGCTGCTGAGTGGAAAAGTGACGCCGTAATTGAGACTGCAAAACTTGCCGATCTCTTCTTCGCTGTCCGGCTCCTGCTCGGCAAACTGGTTGCACGGCAAGCCCAGCACATGAAAACCCTGGGCATGATAGTGCTGATACAAGGCTTGTAGCCCGGCATATTGCGGCGTCAGGCCACACTTGGAGGCAACGTTCACCACCAGTAAAACTTGACCTTTAAACGTCGACAGCGGCAGATCCTGGCCGTCTAGCGCACGCAAATTAAGGTCGTGAAAGGCACTCATGTAAATCTCCCTGTAAATCCTGGCGGACAAAAAAAGCGCCCTCAGGCGCTTTTTTTGCAGCTTGTTATGGCCTTGTCTCAGCTTAGCAGCTGATCAATCAGTGGTGGTGACCACCCTCGCCATGGATGTGACCGTGAGCCAGTTCTTCGGCGCTGGCGTCACGCACGCTGACGATTTTTACTGCGAAGGTCAGACGCTGACCAGCCAATGGGTGATTGCCATCGACAATCACGTCGTCGCCATCCAACTCGCGCACGGTAACGATTTGCATGCCGCCATCGGGACCGGAGGCATGAAACTGCATGCCCACTTCCATCTCTTCAACGCCTTCGAACATGTCACGACCCAGGGTCGCAACCAGTTCGGCGCTGTACTCGCCGTAAGCCTCTTGCGGCTCAACCGAAACAGTCAACTCGTCGCCGGCTTGCTTGCCTTCAAGGGCTTTTTCCAGGCCAACGATGATGTTACCTGCGCCTTGCAGGTAGGCCAGCGGTGCGCCGCCAGCAGAGCTATCGATCACCTCACCGGCATCGTTGGTCAGGGTATAGTCGATAGAGACGGCCTTATTGGCAGCGATCAGCATGGGGCTTAACCTTTTGCGAAAGAATAAAGAACGGACAAGTTTAACCAAGGCCCCGACTGAAAGCGAACCAAGCGCTGACCAACGGATGCAAATCTGCCGACATGAACAACTTTTACACCACGATCACCTGTTGATGAATGACGCAAAAAACCCGGCTAACGCGTCAACTGCGACGCATTCACCACGCCTGCTTGACTTCCATCAGGACGCTGACGGCCACTGGGTGGCAAGCTTGTCGTGCGGTCATACCCAGCATTTACGCCACCAACCACCCTGGCAAAACCGCGCCTGGGTGATGGCGGTCGCGCAACGCCAAGCTAGGCTGAAAGAACCCTTCCCGTGCGGCTGGTGTGCTCAGCGAGCGGCTGATTCGATCAATCAAGACGAGAATGACTGATGCCCTCAGGCACTATTTTAGTAATCAATTGCGGCAGTTCATCGATCAAGTTCGCCTTGGTTAACCCGGATGCTCAGGCGTTTGCCTTGAGCGGGCTGGCCGAACGCCTCGGCTCGCCCGACGCGGTATTGCACTGGCAGGCGGCCGGGCAAAAACACACTAGGGCCATTGCCACAGCCGATCACCGCGCGGCACTAGCGCAATTGTTGCCGCTGGTGCAGCAGGCGGCCGGCGAGCAACTGCTGGGGATTGGCCACCGGGTGGTGCACGGCGGCGAACACTTCACCAGCGCCAGCCTCATCAACCCGCAGACCTTGGCGGCGATTCGCCAAACAGCGCCCTTGGCACCGCTGCACAATCCGGCCAACTTGCAGGGCATAGAAGCGGCGCTGGCGCTGTTCCCCGAGCTGCCGCAGGTGGCGGTGTTCGACACCGCCTTTCACCAAAGCTTGCCCGAACATGCGTATCGCTACGCCCTGCCCGAGGTGCTGTACCGCGAGCATGGTGTGCGCCGCTATGGCTTCCATGGCACTAGCCACCGCTATGTCAGCCTGCGCGCCGCCGAGTTGAGCGGCTTGCCGGTGACTGATAGCAGTTGGCTGTCGGCGCACCTGGGCAATGGCTGCTCGACCTGCGCCATAGTCAACGGCCAGAGCCGCGACACCAGCATGGGCCTGACCCCCTTGGAGGGTTTGGCCATGGGCACCCGCAGCGGCGACGTCGACCCCAACCTGTTTGGCCACCTATCGCGCACCCTGGACTGGAGCCTTGAGCAGATCGAACACATGCTTAATCACGACAGCGGCCTGCTCGGTTTATCGGGTTTGTCCAATGACATGCGCAGCCTGGAGCAAGCCCGCGCCAAAGGGCATCCGGGCGCCACCCTGGCGATTGAGGTGTTTTGCTATCGCCTGGCCAAATCCCTGGCAGCCATGGGGTGCGCCCTGCCGCGACTGGACGGGCTGATTTTTACCGGCGGCATTGGCGAAAACTCAGCGTTGGTGCGCAGCAAAACCCTCGAGCATTTACAGCTGCTGAACCTGCGACTGGACCCCGCCGCCAACCTCGCCTGCGTCGGCGGAAATAGCGGGCCGATTGAGCTGCAGGGACATACGCGGGTGCTGGTGATTGCCACCAATGAAGAGCGGCAGATCGCCCTGGACACGCTTGCCGCGATCAACACAGTCGCGCTACCGAATTAAGGACTGGCACATGCATACTTTTCTTATCGTCCCCACCGGCTTTGGCGTCGGCCTGACCTCCATCAGCCTCGGCCTGGTGCGGGCGTTAGAGCTGGCCGGATTGAAGGTCGGTTTTTGCAAACCCATTGCCCAGCAACACGCCGGCGACTCCGGCCCCGAGCGCTCCAGCGAGCTGATCGCGCGCACCCATGGTTTGCAATCGCCCAAACCACTGGAGCGTGCCTATGTTGAGCGGCGCCTGGGCGATGGCCAGTTGGCTGAGCTGCTGGAAGAAATCATCAACCTGCACCAGCAAGCGGCGGCCGGCCACGATGTGGTGATAGTCGAGGGCATGGTGCAAACCCGCCAGGTCAGTTACGCCGGGCAGCTCAATCAGCACCTAGCCAAGAGCCTGGATGCCGAGGTGATTCTGGTCTCGGCCGCCGAATCCGAGAACCTCACCGAACTGTTCGACCGCATCGAAATTCTGATGCAGATGTTTGGCGGCGCCAAAGCCCCGAAAGTGCTGGGGGTGATCCTCAATAAAGTCCGCTACGAAGGCGCCGTCGTCGAGTTCACCCGGCGCTTGCCGGAGCTCGCCAGCCTGCAAGGCGGCGCGCCGTTGCGCCTGCTCGGCAGCATTCCCTGGCAGAGTCAGCTCAACGCCCCGCGCACCCGAGATGTGGCCGATTTGCTCGGCGCCAACGTACTTAACGCCGGTGACTATGAACAACGCCGGGTGCAGCAAATAGTGCTGTGCGCCCGCGCCGTGCCCAATACAGTGCAGCTGCTCAAGCCCGGCGTGCTGGTGGTGACTCCGGGGGATCGCGACGACATTATTCTGGCCGCGAGCCTGGCCAGCATGAACGGCGTGCCACTGGCGGGCTTACTGTTGTGCAGCGATTTCGCCCCCGATCCACGGATCATGGAGCTCTGTCAGGGCGCGCTGAACGCCGGCTTGCCGGTGCTGACGGTGGCGAGCAACTCCTACGACACCGCCACCAACCTCAATCGAATGAACCAGGAAATCCCCATCGATGACCGCGAGCGCGCCGAGCTGGTCACCGAGTTCGTCGCCAGCCATATCGATCATGAGTGGTTGCGCCTGCGCTGTGGCAGCCCCCGCGAGCCACACCTGTCACCGGCCGCGTTTCGCTATCAACTGGTTAAACAGGCGCAAGCGGCCAACCTGCGCATCGTCCTGCCCGAAGGCTGTGAGCCGCGCACCATCCAGGCCGCAGTCATCTGCCAAAGCCGTGGCATTGCCCGCTGCGTGCTGCTGGGCAATCCGGCAGAAGTGCAAAGCGTAGCCAAAGCCTTAGGGATTGAATTGCCTGAGGGCTTGGAAATTCTCGATCCTGAGCTGATCCGCAAACGCTATGTGGCGCCCATGGTGGAACTGCGCAAAGGCAAAAATCTGAATGCTCCCATGGCCGAGCAACAGCTGGAGGACTCGGTGGTGCTCGGCACCATGATGCTGGCGCTGGATGAAGTGGACGGTCTGGTCTCCGGCGCCATCCACACCACCGCCAACACCATTCGCCCGGCGCTGCAGCTAATCAAAACCGCGCCGGGCTATCAGCTGGTGTCCTCGGTATTTTTCATGCTGCTGCCCGACCAGGTGGTGGTCTACGGCGATTGTGCGGTGAACCCCGACCCGAATGCCGCCGAGCTGGCGGAAATCGCCCTGCAAAGCGCGGCGTCCGCCACAGCTTTTGGCATCGAGCCGCGGGTGGCGATGATCAGCTACTCCACCGGCGACTCCGGCACCGGCAGTGAGGTGGAGAAGGTCCGCGAAGCCACCCGCCTCGCCCGCGAGCGCCAACCACAATTACTAATCGACGGCCCCCTGCAATACGACGCCGCCGCGATTGCCAGTGTCGGCCAACAGAAAGCCCCCAATAGCCCGGTGGCCGGGCGCGCCACGGTGTTTATCTTCCCCGACCTGAATACCGGCAACACTACCTACAAGGCCGTGCAACGCAGCGCCGACTGCGTCAGCGTTGGCCCCATGCTGCAAGGTTTACGTAAGCCAGTGAACGACTTGTCCCGCGGCGCACTGGTCGACGACATCGTCTACACCATCGCCCTGACCGCCGTACAGGCGGCCAATATGTCGGAGAAAACCGAGCAAAGCCGCTAAGCATGCCGGCATTTACGCCAATCTAGATACCGGCGACAGGTTTGCAGCTCCGCCGGCAAGGGTTAATCTGTGCCACGTTTTAGCTTGTGGCATTACTGCCGCGTAAACTTTGACCAATTCAGGGCGCTTAGACGCCGAACTTCAAAGGTTTAACTCGATGCTAGGTTTTCTTCCAGGGCCGCTGCGCGGCGTACTGGCCAGCTTGACGCTGGCACTCAACACCCTGATTTTCTGCTGGCCGCTGTTTATCGGCGCGCTGTTCAAAGCAGTACTGCCGTTTCAGGCCGCCCGCCGCCTGATCAATAAGGTCGTGCATGGCTCGGCCAATGCCTGGATCTCGGTCAACAGCGCCTGGATGTACCTGGTGCAGCCGATTCAGTGGGACGTTCAGGGCCTGGAAAAGGTCAACCTGCGCGAATCCTATCTGGTCACCAGCAACCACCAGACTTGGGTGGATATTCTGATCCTGCAGCACTTGCTCAATCGCCGGGCGCCGTTTCTGAAGTTCTTTCTCAAGCAGCAACTGATTTGGGTGCCGGTGATTGGCCTGTGCTGGTGGGCACTGGAATTCCCTTTTATGAAGCGCTTCAGCAAGCAGTATTTGGCCAAGCACCCGGAAAAACGCGGGCAAGACATGGCCACCACCCGCAAGGCCTGCCAGCGCTACAAGACCAACCCGGTATCGGTGTTTAACTTCCTCGAAGGCACGCGCATGACGGCGGCCAAACAGGCGCAGCAAAACTCGCCCTTCACCTATTTACTCAAGCCCAAGGCCGGCGGCATCGCCTTTGTGCTGGACGCCATGGGCGAACAACTGGCCTCCATGCTCAACGTCACCATCCACTACCCCAATGGCACCCCAACCTTCTGGGACCTGCTCTGCGGGCGTTTGCAGCGAGTGGTGGTGCGCTTCGAGCAGGTTGAGATTCCCAAGCAGTTTATCGGCAAAAACTACGACCAGGACGACGGCTACAAGCTGGCGTTTCAGCAGTGGGTCAATCAACTATGGGAAGACAAGGACGCCCACCTCGGCCGCCTGCATCAAGAATTTCCGCCGACGCCGTAGCGCTAAGCCAACATAAAAAAGCCCGGCGCAATCAATGGCCGGGCTTTTTTCTGGGCGATGGCTAAGTATTAGCGGCGTGCAGCGGCCGCCACTATCAGTTGTTTCATCTCGGCCACCGCCGCTTTAAAGCCGACAAACAAGGCGTGGGCGACTATGGCGTGGCCGATGTTCAGCTCATTGATGCCGGGGATCGCCGCCACCGCCTCAGCATTGTGGTAATGCAGGCCATGGCCGGCATTCACAATCAAGCCATTAGCCAAACCGCAGGCCACACCGACTCGAATTCGCTCAAGCTCTATGGCTGTTTCAGCGGGCGTCTGGGCATCGGCGTAACGCCCGGTATGCAACTCGATAGCCGGCGCACCGACACGCTTGGCCGCCTCGATTTGCGCGGGCTCCGCATCGATAAACAGCGACACTTCGCAACCGATCCGGGCCAGACGCTCGACCGCGGCACGAATGCGTTCTTCCTGACCGGCGACGTCGAGGCCGCCTTCGGTGGTCAGCTCCTGTCGAGTCTCGGGCACCAGACAGACATGGGCCGGGCGGATGTCTTCGGCGAAGGCCAGCATCGACTCGGTCACGCCCATCTCGAAGTTCATCCGCGTTTGCAGCACCTCCTTGAGCACCCGCACGTCACGTTCCTGGATATGCCGGCGATCTTCGCGCAGGTGCACGGTGATGCCATCGGCACCGGCCTCTTCGGCATCCAGCGCCGCCTTGACCGGGTCGGGATAGCGGGTACCGCGAGCCTGACGCAAGGTGGCGACGTGGTCGATGTTGATCCCCAGCAGAATACGCGTTGCCTCAGTCACAAATGGACTCCTTAAAGTTGCTCAATACGGTGGCTCGATTGCAGATTAACAAATAGCTCACGGCTGACCAGCGGCTTGCCACCCAGATGTGGCGCCAAGGCTTGGCGCATCAGCCGTTTAGCCGCCGCCAAGGCGCCAGGGGCGGACCAGTCGGCGCTGGCCATGGCCAATAAATCACGGCCCTGAAAGACCCCAGGTTGCAGCTGCGTCACCGGTTCAAAACCGGCATCCGCGCGCAGGCGATACAGCCTCGGCGCCTCTATCGCCTGCCCGTGCAGGTCTTGATCGAGGGCAAAACCATAGCCTAATTCGTCCAGCAAGCGCCATTCAAAAGCCCGCAGTAACGGCTCCAATGGCCGCTTGGCCGCCAGTGCCAAAATGGTCATGCGATAGTGTTCGAACAGCTCAGGGTGCGGGTCTTCGGCGGGCAATAAGCGAATCAATAGCTCGTTTAGATACAGGCCGCTAAACAGCGCATAGCCCTGCAGAAAATTAGCAATGCCAACACTTTCCAGCCGGCCAATGGTTTTCAGCTCGCCACGGCCGCGCAGCTCGACTTCCAGTGGCACAAAGGCCCGCGCCTGGCTGCCGGCCTTGCCACGCGCGCTGCGCAGCACTGCCCGCAGGCGGCCTTGCGGCGTGAGCAGATCAACCAGCGCACTGCTTTCGCGGTAGGCCCGGCTGTGCAGGACGAAGGCCGGCTGCGCCTGGCTGAGCATGGCTTAGATCCTGATTTAGCTAGATGTCGCCGTAACCCAGCGAACGCAGGGCGCGCTCATCGTCGGACCAGCCGCTTTTCACCTTGACCCACAGATTGAGCATGACTTTGGAGTCGAACAACACCTCCATGTCTTTGCGCGCCTCCATGCCGATGCGCTTGATCCGCTCGCCGCTGTCACCAATGATGATTTTCTTCTGGCCGTCGCGCTCCACCAGAATCAGGGCATGGATATGCAGGGTGCGGCCTTGCTGCTTGAACTCTTCGATCTCGACGGTGATCTGGTACGGCAGCTCGGCACCCAGCTGGCGCATGATCTTCTCGCGCACCAGTTCGGCGGCCAAAAAGCGGCTGGAGCGGTCGGTGATCTGATCTTCCGGGAAAAAATGCTCACACTCCGGCAGGTTCTCGGCCACCAGTTTTTCCAGGGTGTCGAGGTTATGCCCTTGCTGGGCCGAGATCGGCACGATAAAAGCCTTGGGCAGTTGCTGCTGCAACCATTCAAGATGCGGCATCAGCTGGGCTTTGTCGTCGATGCGATCGGTTTTATTAATCGCCAAAATCACTGGCCCCTGCACGTATTGAATGCGCTCGAGAACCATCTGGTCTTCATCGGTCCAACGGGTGCGGTCGACCACGAAGATCACCACATCGACATCTTTCAACGCGGCCGAGGCGGTTTTGTTCATGTAGCGATTCAGGGCTTTCTCGCCATTCTTGTGCAGCCCCGGGGTATCCACGTACACCGCTTGCACCGCGCCCTCGGTTTTGATCCCGAGCATGTTGTGCCGGGTGGTCTGGGGTTTACGCGAGGTGATCGCCAACTTCTGGCCGAGGATATGGTTAATCAGCGTCGACTTGCCGACGTTGGGGCGGCCGACGATGGCGACATAGCCGCAACGCGATACCCCTGGGGTTGGCGCGTCAGTGCCTGGCTCTGTCTCAGTGCCCGGCTCGATATTGTCATTCATGGTCGTTCTCCACACCCAAGGCAATCAGAGCTGCCGCTGCCGCTACTTGCTCGGCAATTCGGCGGCTAGCGCCCTGACCACGGGTTTTATCATTCAAGAGGGCAATCTGGCATTCAACCAGAAAGATCCGGCAATGCGGCTCCCCCTGAATATCCACCACTTCATACTGCGGTAACTCGCAGGCCCGCGATTGCAGAAACTCCTGCAAGCGGGTTTTTGGATCTTTGTTGGTATCCACCAGGGTCAGGCCGGCCAGCTCGCCCGTCAGCCAGGCCAACACCCGCTCACGGGCTGCGTCCATGCCGGCATCCAGGTAGATAGCGCCGATCAAGGCTTCCAAGGCATCGGCCAGAATCGATTCACGGCGAAAACCACCGCTTTTCAGCTCACCGGAACCCAGACGCAGATACTCACCCAAGTCAAACCCACGGGCCAGCACCGCCAGGGTTTCGCCCTTGACCAAGCGTGCCCGCAAGCGTGACAGCTGACCTTCACGGGCCAACGGGAAGCGCACAAACAGCTCCTCACCGGCGACGAAGTTAAGGATCGCATCGCCGAGAAACTCCAGCCGCTCATTGTTGAGCCCGGCAAAGCTGCGATGGGTCAGGGCCAGGATCATTAGCTCCTGGTCTTTAAAGGTGTAACCGAGTTGGCGCTGTAAACGCGCCAATGATGAACTTGCCGCAGTAGAAGAACTCACGGCATGCGCACGCGAAATTCTTTGTCGAAGCGCGCCACCAGATCAAGGTTCTCGATCAATGGCTCACGGGTTTCGTATTTCAGGTGCGCACGAAACTCGTTGTCCTCAATGACCACAGTAAGAATTTCATCAAGCTTAAGATCGCGAATGGCATTGATCGTCATGCTTTTACTGATATGGCTGTAAAACTCAGGCACTGTGCGTATATCGGCGGCCTTATCGGTCTCAACCGAGGCAATGGATTTCTGCAGCGCGTTGTAATCCAGATAATGCGGAACCATCTTAAATACCGCACTGGCAAGAAAGGCCACCAGCGCCAGCATGGTCATCCAGCCCAGTACCGACATACCCTTCTGTGAATGTGCAAATCTCATAATCGACCTCAAGTGCAAAGTAGTTGAATGGCCTGTGGGCTAAACAAAACTATATAAGCTAAAAATCTTGTTGCCTGCGAGTGAGCCGATTTTTCTAGCGAATCAGGCCCACACGGGAAAAACTTGGCAAATTGTGCAGCTTGGGTTCTGGCCAGGTAAGCCAGATGGCAAAGGCCTTGCCGACAATATTTTGGTCGGGAACCATGCCAAGCAATTCTTTAGGGATCTTCTGATCATTCCACAGACGACTGTCGTTGGAGTTATCGCGATTGTCACCCATCATAAAATAGTGCCCTTGCGGTACTTGCCACTGGCCGGCGCCAACGTGATAACGATTCATCTGCTTGCGAATGCGGTGCTCAATGGCGCCCAACTGTTCGCTGTAATGCGCCGCACTGCCCAAGCTTCCCGCCTCTTCGCCGAGCAACTGCTCGGCAACCGACTGATCGTTGACGAACAAGCGACCGTCGGCGCTGTAGCGAACTTTGTCGCCCGGCAGCCCAACGACCCGCTTGATGTAATTGACACTCGGCTCGCTCGGGAAGCGAAACACCATGACATCGCCACGCTGCGGGTTGCCAACCTCGATAATCTTGCGATCCAGCACCGGCAAACGAATGCCATAGGCAAATTTATTCACCAGAATAAAGTCGCCAACTTCAAGGGTCGGCAACATCGAGCCGGACGGAATCTGAAACGGCTCGAGTAAAAACGAACGCAACACCAGCACTATGGCCAGCACCGGAAAGAACGACTTACCGTATTCAACCAGCAAGGGTTCTTTGTTCAGCGTCTCCAGCACCGCCTGATCCGGCTCAACTACCTGAGCGCTGTAAGCCGCGCTGGCTTTGCGCCGGACCGGCGCCAACAGCAGCAGGTCAAACAAGGCCAAGGCGCCGCAAACAGCCACGGCGATGACCAGTAACAGTGGAAAATTCAACGACATCATCCGTAACCATCCAAGTGTTTAGGGAACCTCTGAAAACTACTGCGCTCGGTTATGCTGCGTTGAAATCAGCCTCGAAATGCTCATTTACAGCACGTAAACTGCGCTTTCTCGGCTTATTTCGCCTTGCCTAACCATCGCTCGCTACCTTTTCAGAGGCTCCCTAGCTATCCAACCTGAGCACTGCAAGGAAGGCTTCCTGTGGGATTTCCACGTTACCGACTTGCTTCATGCGTTTTTTACCGGCTTTTTGCTTCTCTAGCAGTTTGCGTTTACGGCTCACATCACCGCCGTAACACTTGGCCAGCACGTTCTTCCTGAGCGCTTTAACGGTAGTACGCGCAACAATCTGCCCACCGATTGCCGCCTGAATCGCCACATCAAACATCTGCCGCGGGATCAGTTCTTTCATCTTCTCGGTCAACGCGCGGCCTTTGTAATGGGCGTTGTCGCGGTGCACGATCAGCGCCAAGGCATCGACCTTGTCGCCGTTGATCAACACATCCAGCTTGACCAAGCTGGCCGACTGGTAGCGATCAAAGTGGTAATCCAGCGAGGCGTAGCCACGGCTGACGGATTTGAGTCGGTCGAAGAAGTCCAACACCACTTCGTTCATCGGCAAGTCGTAGCGGATCTGCACCTGCGAGCCGAGGAACTGCATATCACGCTGTACGCCACGCTTCTCGATACACAGGGTAATGACGTTACCCAAATGCTCCTGCGGGACCAAAATATTGGCCTGCACGATCGGTTCGCGCATATCTTCGACGCCGGCCAGATCCGGCATTTTCGACGGGTTATCGACGTAGATCGTCTCACCGTTCTTCATCAGCAATTCGAAGATTACCGTCGGCGCGGTGGTAATCAGGTCGAGGTCGTACTCGCGCTCCAGGCGCTCCTGAATGATTTCCATGTGCAGCATGCCGAGGAAGCCGCAGCGAAAGCCAAAACCCAAGGCGTCCGAGCTTTCCGGCGAGTACTGCAAGGACGAGTCATTCAGGGTGAGCTTTTGCAGGGCATCGCGGAAATCTTCGAAATCTTCCGAGCTGACCGGGAACAAGCCGGCATACACCTGCGGCTGAATCCGCTTAAAGCCGGGCAGCACATCGACATCAGGGGTGCTGCTGAGGGTCAGGGTATCGCCCACTGGCGCGCCGTGGATGTCTTTGATACCGGCAATGATAAAGCCCACTTCACCGGCTTTGAGGTCGACGGTTTCGGTGTGCTTGGGGCTGAACACCCCGACGCTGTCGACCAGGTGGATCTTGCCGGTGGATTTCACCAGCAACTTGTCGCCCTTCTTCACCCGACCGTGACGCACCCGCACCAGCGAGACCACGCCCAGGTAGTTATCGAACCAGGAGTCAATGATCAGTGCCTGCAGTGGCGCCTCGATATCGCCGGTCGGCGGCGGAATGGTCGCCACCAAGCGCTCCAACACCTCATCGACACCCAGGCCAGTCTTGGCACTGCAGGTCACGGCGTCGGTGGCGTCGATGCCGATAATCTGTTCGATTTCTTCTTTAACTTTGTCTGGATCGGCCTGCGGCAAGTCAATCTTATTCAGCACCGGCATGACCTCAAGGCCCTGCTCGATGGCGGTGTAGCAGTTGGCCACCGATTGCGCTTCGACGCCTTGACCGGCATCGACCACCAGCAACGCGCCTTCACAGGCGGCCAAGGAGCGGCTGACCTCATAGGTGAAATCGACGTGACCGGGCGTGTCAATGAAGTTCAGCTGGTAGGTTTTGCCGTCTTGGGCGGTGTAATAGAGGGTGACGCTGTGGGCCTTGATGGTGATGCCGCGCTCGCGCTCAAGGTCCATCGAATCGAGTACCTGAGCCTCCATTTCACGCGCCGACAGGCCGCCGCACATCTGGATAAAGCGGTCAGCCAGCGTCGACTTGCCGTGGTCAATGTGCGCGATGATGGAGAAATTGCGGATATGGCTCAGATCACTCACGGATCAACACTCAAAAAGGCCGCAGGCAGACTGCCCGCCGAAAATAGCCCGCAAGTGTACCTGAAGCCCGCCTTCAGCGTCACGCCAGCGGCTGACTGGCGCTAAAACTCGCGCGCAAAAAAAGGCGGTAAACCGCCCTTTTCGCCACTCTGCAGGTTTTACTCGGTCAATTTGAAGGTAATAAAGCTGGCACGCCCCTCACGCAGCACCCGCATCGACACCGAGCGGTTCATCGGCAGCGTCTTGGCCACGGCCGCGAACGTTTTACTCGAATCAATCGCCTGATTATTCAGATGGGTGATCACGTCCCCGACACGCACCCCCATCAAGGCTGCTGGCCCCTCTAGGACGCCCTTCACCAGCACGCCATTTTTCAGATCAAGGGCGTTTTTTTGCTCGGGAGTTAACTCAACCACCACCAAGCCGAGCCGATTATTGCTGACCGTCGGACCGGATGCCGCATTGGCTGCGAGCGTTTCATCATCTTCTGGCAAGGCGCCAACGGTCATTTGCAGGGTCTTGCGCTCCCCCGCGCGGACCACATCCAGCTCAGCCTTAGCGCCCGCTTTGAGCGCACCGACCAAATGCGGCAGATCCGCCGACATGATGATCGGCTGGCCATTCAAGTTCAAAATTACATCACCGGCCTGCAACCCCCCCCTGGCCGCCGGCCCATCCGGCATCACTTGGGCCACCAGCGCACCGGCGGGCTTATCCAGACCAAAGGACTCGGCCAGATCCTTATTGACCTCCTGAATCACCACCCCCAACCAGCCGCGACTGACCTTGCCGGAGGCTTTAAGTTGATTGGCGACATCCATGGCCACGTCGATCGGGATAGCAAATGACAAGCCCATAAAGCCACCCGAACGGGTGAAAATTTGCGAGTTGATGCCCACCACATCGCCGTCCAAATTGAACAGCGGCCCGCCGGAGTTACCCGGATTAATCGCCACATCGGTCTGAATAAAGGGCACGTAGTTTTCATTGGGTAGGCTACGGCCCTTGGCCGAGACAATACCGGCAGTAGCCGAGTGATCAAAGCCAAAAGGCGAGCCTATGGCCAGCACCCACTCGCCAACCTTCAAGTCATCCGACTTACCCAGCTTCAGGGTTGGCAGGTCTTTACCGGCAATTTTCAGCAGTGCCACGTCGGTACGCGGATCGCCGCCAATTAGTTTGGCTTCCAGCTCACTGCGATCAGCCAGGCGCACGATTATCTCATCGGCCCCCGTGACCACGTGATTATTGGTCAAGATATAACCATCAGCGGAAATAATAAAACCCGAACCCAGCGATTGCGCCTCACGCTGACGACCACCTGGATTGCGCGGCTGCTGCGGAATACCACGCTCGAAGAACTCGCGAAATTCCGGCGGTAGACCTTCCAGATTGGGAATCTGCTGACCACTGGCGGCATCCGCACGCTGGGTGACTTTCTGCCGGGTGCTGATATTCACCACCGCCGGCGAGGCGGCCTCGACCATCTTGGTAAAGTCGGGCAAATCGGCGCGCGCTAGCAGCGCCTGACTCATCAACAACACGGCAGCCACGGCGCAACTATAGGTTTTTAACGTAAGCATTTAGGCATAAACCTCTGATCGACACGATAAATCCACCAATTAACAACTCAACGGCGCGCCCAGCAGGGCCCGCAGCACCACCGGCTGCAGCGCCGGATCATCCGCGTGACGCCGGCTGTGCTCACGCACAAACAAGCCTGCCAGCAGCAATCCGAGCAACCCTGCAGCGATACTCAAGAGCTCGCCAAACGCAAAATAATCAGCGCCCAAAGCACCCGCAAACAAGCCAAACAAGGGCAGCAGATAGACCAGCAACGCGCTACGCAACAACGCATCCTCACGCAGTCCGATAATCACGTTATCGCCGACCCTCAGCTGCAAGTCAGTCAGAACGCGAACAGTGCCGCGCTGACTGCTAATCGCCAATTTATCCAGCAAGCCCTGCCCGCAGCCGGCATTCGCCGAACAACTGGAACAAGTGCTCTTGCGCAAGGTCTCGACCCAAACGACGCCGTCATCAAGGCTAACCACCCGCCCCGGCTCCTCGATCATGGTGTCGCCTGCTCAGCCGCCAACCCCATCGACAAGACCACGCGCTCGGCGGCGACCAAGGGCACCTCGCCCACCACCGTGACCATTACCGGCCCACTGACACCTTGCATCTGCTGGGAAACCACCACAGTCGGCCCCAGCTGGCGATGTAGATCTTCAACTGCAGTGCTAGGCAAGGCCTCGATAAACACTGAAAAGCGGGCCAAGCCATCGCTAAAAATCAACCAGGTCAGCGACTCATTCGCACTCTGACCGTCACGTTGTTCGGTACCGATCAAACTAAAGCCCGGCGGCAACCATGCAGCCCGCCAAGGGCTGACAAGCGCAGGAGCGACTGGCGCCACCGCTACCGCCAAACAATCAGGGCCAGGCTGCAGCGCCGCATCAGTGAGTTCACTGCGACTGTCTAATTGGGTGAACTGAAAACGCTCGAGCAACTGGCCCTGCTCATTGAGCAACAAGGATTTGAGCGCCAAGCCAGTTTGCTGATCAAGGTGTAACTCAAGACCGTAGCGATATTGATCGCGCGGCAGCAACGCCAGGACTACCGCTGCATGACCTGCGACCCGCGATTGACCAAGGATGCGCAAATCATAGTGAGCGGCCAATTGCGCCGGCTGCAGTTGCTGCACAACCAAACCCGACACCGACGCCCGTTGCTCAACCTGCTGGGTGCTGATGCATTGCAACTGAGCATCGAGGCGCAACATCTCTTGCAGCGGACCATCCAATTGCAACAGTCGCTCACGTACCTGGCCATTTGCCTCAACCCGATGCCAGATCGCATGGGTTGAGAAGCTGCCGTTACGCTCGTAGACAAAGGTGCCTTGATAGCTATGTTGCTGCTCCGCAGCCTGCAACCGCTCCAACCACGCTTGCGCGGTAACTGGCAACGTGGCGGCCTGCACTGGCACCGCCAGCCAAGCCGTCAGCAAAAACGTTCCGATCCCACGCATAGCGAAACTCAGTGAGTTTCTAAACTGGCGGCGCGTGCATAGGGCACCGCAGTTTGACTGCCAGCCGCCGCAGCTTGTTGTGCATGTTGACGGACATAGGCTGGCAAGCGTTGCTGCTGCCACGTCAGCTCAGCGGTTTGCGCCGCATTCACCCGCGCACCCTGCTCAGCACCGGCGTTGGCGCTGTACCCGGCCAAAATCGCCGGGCCTTGCAAATGGGGCGCCGACAGCGTCGGTTGAGCCGAGCTTTGCGCCAGTTGCGTGCTGGTAATGTCGTCCTGATTATACAAACGCACTCCCGCCAGCACGGCCACAGTCACCGAGGCGGCCACCGCTAAACGACCCAAACCGGTCCAGGGCAAACGCCGCGTGACCTTTACCGGCGGCTCATCCGCCAACGCGGCCGAAACCTTTGCCGCCAGATCCAGGTGCGGCAGCAGCAACTCTTTATGCATCACCGCCCGGGCTACCTGATAACGGGCCCAGGTAGCGCGCATTTCACCGTCGTCGCTGGCGGCCAGTAGCCGGCGCAACTCGAGTTCATCGGTTTCGTTATCCAGTAACGCGGACAGCGATTCCTGCAAGGCTTGACCACTCATAACGTTTCCTCTCTCGGCTTGCGCCGCGCTATCAGGAATCCTGCAGTAACGGCTGCAGGGCTTTATCAACAGCTTCACGGGCGCGAAAAATTCGCGAACGTACAGTTCCAACCGGACAACGCATGACTGCGGCGATGTCCTCATAACTCAAACCATCAAACTCGCGCAGGGTTAAAGCCGTGCGTAAGTCTTCAGGCAAGCTCGCAATCGCCCGGTGAACCGTGGCCTCGATCTCATCGCGCAGCAGCAAACGCTCCGGCGACTCAATATCTTTCAGACCATGGTCACCGTCATAAAATTCAGCATCCTCGGCACTAACATCCGACTCTGGTGGTCGCCGACCACGCGACACCAGATAGTTTTTCGCCGTGTTAATGGCGATACGGTACAGCCAGGTATAAAACGCACTGTCACCGCGAAAATTTGCCAGTGCCCGATAGGCCTTAATAAAGGCTTCTTGAGCAACATCCTGAGCCTCATGGGGATCGCGCACAAAACGCACGACCAACCCGAGAATCTTGTGCTGATACTTCAACACCAACAGATCGAAGGCTCGCTTATCACCGCGCTGTACGCGCTCGACAAGCTGCTGATCCTCTTCCTGGGTTTGCATGAACACTCCTCGTTAAGCGTGGGGGAGCGCTGCACCAGCCAACTCATCAGTCTGCAAAAATAGACCAGACGGCGGTGCAAAAGTTCTCCCGGTTACGCAAGCTTGCTGCAGAATCCTGTCGACACTGCTTGGCACAACACAGCCAAACCCTTGCCCAGCTGCAGCGAGCATCTTATTGCAGTTGAGCAGAAATACCGCAATTCAAAAGCCAACAGATTAATTAACCCACATCCGCTATAACCGCACGCGCCTCTGAGGCGTATTTTGGCAAAAAGTTCAAAACGGCTAGGCGCTACTGCACTGCCTGCCCACTCTATATACTGCGAGACGCTTTTTTGCGGATGTGGACATGAGCCAACAGTATCAACACGACGTTTTAATCATTGGCAGCGGCGCCGCCGGCCTGACACTGGCCCTGACCCTACCCACGCATCTGCGCATCGCCGTGCTGAGCAAGGGCGAGCTGGCCAATGGCTCAACCTACTGGGCGCAAGGCGGGGTTGCTGCGGTGCTGGACGACGCCGACACCGTCGAGTCCCATGTTGCGGACACCCTGAATGCCGGCGGCGGCCTGTGCAGCGAAGCCGCCGTGCGCTTTACCGTGGAGCACAGCCGCGCGGCCATCGATTGGCTGATCGAACAAGGCGTACCCTTTACCCGCGACGATGAAGAACCTCGTGAAGACGGCGGCTTTGAGTTTCACCTGACCCGCGAGGGCGGCCACAGCCATAGACGCATCATCCATGCCGCCGATGCGACGGGGGCAGCAATCTTCAACACGCTGCTGGCTGAGGCGAAAAAACGGCCGAATATCGAGCTACTGGAACAACTCGTCGCCGTCGACCTGATTACCGAACGCAAACTCGGCCTGCCGGGCAAACGCTGCCTCGGCGCCTACGTGCTCAGCCGCCAAACCGGCGAAGTCGACACCTACGGCGCCCGCTTTACCGCCCTGGCCTGTGGTGGCGCCGCCAAGGTTTACCTGTATACCAGCAACCCCGACGGCGCTTGCGGCGACGGCATCGCCATGGCCTGGCGGGCGGGCTGCCGGGTGGGCAATCTGGAGTTCAATCAGTTTCACCCGACCTGCCTGTACCATCCGCAAGCCAAAAGCTTTTTGGTTACCGAAGCTCTGCGCGGTGAAGGTGCACTGCTCAAACTGCCCAATGGCCAGCGTTTTATGCAGCGCTTCGACCCACGCGCCGAACTCGCCCCGCGCGACATAGTCGCCCGCGCCATCGACCATGAGATGAAGCGCTTAGGGATTGACTGCGTCTATCTGGACATCAGCCATAAACCGGCCGAGTTCGTTAAAGCGCACTTCCCCACCGTTTACGAGCGCTGCCTGACCTTTGGTATCGACATCACCACCCAGCAGATCCCGGTGGTACCAGCTGCGCATTACACCTGCGGCGGCGTGCTGGTCGACCAGGCCGGGCGCAGCGATATTCCCGGCCTGTATGCCATCGGTGAAACCAGCTTCACCGGTTTGCATGGGGCGAATCGGATGGCCAGCAACTCGCTGCTGGAATGCTTTGTGTATGCCCGCTCGGCGGCGGCGGATATTTGCCAACAGCTGAGCGACGTTAGCGCGCCACCCACCCTGCCGGGCTGGGACGCCAGTCAGGTGACCGACTCGGATGAGGACGTGATCATTGCGCACAACTGGGACGAGTTGCGGCGCTTTATGTGGGACTACGTCGGCATCGTACGCACCAACAAGCGCCTGCAACGGGCCGAGCACCGCGTGCGTTTATTGCTGGATGAAATCGACGAGTTCTACAGCAACTACAAGGTCAGTCGTGACCTGATCGAGCTGCGTAACCTGGCGCAAGTTGCCGAGTTGATGATCCGCTCCGCCATGCAACGCCGCGAAAGCCGCGGACTGCATTACACCCTCGACTATCCCGAGCAACTGAGCGAGGCCCGCGACACTATTTTAGTGCCGCCCACCTACGCCGACTGAACTTCAGCTGCAGCCGCAAGCGCCGGTGCAGGTCGTGTTTGAGTGCATCGCAGGGGATGCACAGGCCGCGCACCCGGCGCTCACCGGCTAGGCGAAAGTGCAGCACCACCACCAAGGGCAACGCCAGGCTACTGGGCCGCAGTTGCACCGTTTGCCAGCCCACAGCGACATTAAACAACTGCCAGCCGGCCGCATCATGGCGCAAGCCGGTGAACGCCTGGGGCGAGCCGAGCAGAATCTGCCGCGGCAAACACCACGCGGCGTGCAGCAGCACCAACACCCCACCCAATAATTGCGCCCACAGCGGCAGCGCCGCCAACCATAACGCCAACAACGCCAAGCCAAATATCAGCAGATAGCCGGCCAACAGCAAGCGCGAGGCCTGCCAGTGGCATTCGAAGGGTTTACTTGGGTTGGACACGGTCCAAAATCATCTTCACGATCAATTTGAGTTCCGGATCATCCGGCTCATTGCGCTGCATAAACCAGCCAAACATATCCTGGTCTTCACAGGTCAACAGCTGCCGATAGCGCTGCTGATTGACTTCATCCAGGGTTGGAAACACCTCACGAACAAAGGGCACCAACAGCACGTCCAGCTCCAGCATGCCGCGCCGGCTATGCCAAAACAGCCGGTTGAGTTCAGTCGCATCGACCATGCAGCAGTTCCTCGAGAGTAAGCATTAGCTTAAAAACAGAAATACAAACTGTGTGAAAACGTAGCGAGCGAAGGGTAGGCAAGGCAAAAACAAGCGAGGACGCGGAGTTTACGAGTTGTAAATGAGCAGTCCGAGCTTGTTTTTAACGCGGCATAACCGAGCGCAGTAGTTTTCACACAGTTTGAATAGGGCGGCATTATAGCGATGCTAGGCACTTGCCTGCACCCGCTGACAAGCCAGCGGCAGCACTCTATGATGACCACCCTGACTTTATTTTGCGAACCCAATGGCCGACCTCGCGTTTACCGACTTAGTTTCCCCCGATTCGGCGCATACCGACTCTGCGTTCTTCTGCGCCTTGACGCACGAAGGGCTGCTCGCCGTACGCGGCCCTGACGCCAGCAAGTTGCTGCAGGGCCAGCTGACCTGCAACCTCAACTACCTCGATGAGCACAACGCCAGCCTGGGCGCTCGCTGCACCCCGAAAGGGCGGATGCTCTCCAGTTTTCGCATTCTGCAGCAAGCCGACGGCTACCTGTTGGCCATGGCCAGCGAACTGCTGACCGAGCAACTGGCCGAGTTACAAAAATACGCGGTGTTTTCCAAGTCCAAATTAACCGACGCAAGCGCCCTTTGGGTGCGCTTCGGCCTGCAAGGGGGCGACGCCGTGCTGGCCAGCCTTGGCCTGCAACTGGCCGAGGCCTGCGACAGCCTCGCCCGTCACGGCGAACTGTTGGCCGTACGCCTGAGCGATGGCCGCAGCGAGCTCTGGGCGCCCAGCGCCAGTGCCGAGCAGCTGCATAAGCAACTGGCCGCGCAGTTGCCGCAGGCACCGCTCAATAGCTGGCTACTGGCGCAAGTCCGGGCCGGCATCGGTCAAGTCTTCGGTGCCAGCCGTGAAGCTTTTATTCCGCAAATGATCAATTTGCAGGCCCTCGGCGGCGTCAGCTTCAAAAAAGGCTGTTACACCGGCCAGGAAATCGTCGCGCGCATGCAGTACCTTGGCAAGCTAAAGCGCCGCCTGTACCGCCTAAGCCTTAGCGGCAATCACATCCCCGACGTCGCCACGCCACTGTTTTCACCAGTCCACGCCAGCAGCGTGGGTGAAGTGGTGCTGGCAGCCCAGGCCGGCGAGAGTGTTGAACTCTTAGCCGTGCTGCAAGAAGATGCGCTCAACGATGGCCGTATTTATCTGGGCAGCCTCGAAGGCGACGCACTGCAGCGCTTGGAGCTACCCTATAAGCTAGATTCTGATCGCGAGATTCAGCGCTGAGCCTGACCACTACACTGCTGACTATTACCCTGATACGGCGACCCGCTTCACAGCCCGCCAGCAAAGAGAGCCTTGATGAGCAAACTTGCCGACAAAGTCCAACAGGACCTGATCCAGGCCATCGAAAACGACGACCTGGTACTGCCCACCCTGCCGGAGGTAGCGCTAAAAGTCCGCGAAGCCGCCGAAGACCCAAATATCAGCACCCTGCAGCTGAGCCGAGTGATTGGCAATGATGCGGCCCTGACAGCGCGCATCATCAAGGTGGTCAACAGCCCCTTGCTGCGCACCAGCAAGGAAATTACCGACCTGCAGATGGCCGTCAACCGCCTCGGCATCAACTACACCTGTAACCTGGCCATCGGCTTGGCGATGGAGCAAATGTTCCAGGCCACCTCCGATGTAGTCGACCGTAAAATGCGCGAGATATGGACTAAAAGCACCGAGATCGCCGGCATCTGCCACGTCCTGTGTAAGCAGTTCACCCGTCTGATGCCGGATCAAGCGACCCTCGCCGGGCTGGTCCATCAGATTGGCGCGCTGCCGATCCTGGCCTATGCCGAAGAGCACAACGACCTGCTCGCCGACTCCATCAGCCTCAACCATGTGATCGAGCAGATTCACCCGATCATCGGCGACAAGATTCTGCGCACCTGGGCATTTCCCGAGCAACTGGCCATCATCCCCAGCCAGTACCTGGACTTCACCCGCGACTCGGCCAAGGTCGACTATGTCGACATCGTGCAGGTCGCCACCCTGCAGAGCTACATCGGCACCGAGCACCCTTACACCAAGCTGGACTGGAGCCAGATCCCGGCCTTCGCCAAGCTAGGCCTGGACCCCAGCAAAGACATGCACGAGGACGAAGACCTCTCGGCCGCCATGGAAGCGGCTATGGGCATGTTGCAGTAAGCAGTTGCAGGGTGGGTTTCAGCCCACCGGCTCTAAACGCAGGCTTCTTGGTGGGCTAAAGCCCACCCTGATACGCGCGAACACTCATCGCTGGCGACTACGCCCAGCCAAAGCGAAGCACAGACAAGCGCGGATTAAAGTGCCGGCAAGCGCCAATCGATAACCGCCTGACCGTTCGGCTGGAGAAACTTATTGGTACGGCTGAAATGGCCGTTACCGATAAAGCCGCGCTAGGCCGACAGCGGCGACGGATGCAGCGACTTTAGAGTCAGATATTTGCTGGCAGCGAGCAGCGCCTATCTACCCGGCGATAAAACTTACCCGAACCTTCAACCCCGCCTGCGCACCATCGTGCAGGCTGATCTGCGCCAAATGGGCGCGGCAGATTTCACCGACAATCGCTA
The DNA here is from genome assembly GCF_030698175.1 of Pseudomonas sp. Lineage (GTDB taxonomy): Bacteria > Pseudomonadota > Gammaproteobacteria > Pseudomonadales > Pseudomonadaceae > Aquipseudomonas. The sequence goes on along the minus strand of NZ_JAUYNT010000025.1, from coordinate 78,606 downwards.
GGCCCAATCCTGAACCGACGCCCTGCTGGTTACTCCGGTAAAAACGCTCAAAGACCCGATCACGCTCCGCCTGTGCAATCCCCGGCCCGTCATCTTCTACTTCCAGTACTGCGGGCACTGTGACGCGCAAGATCACATTGCCGCCCGGCGGTGTATGGGCCAGCGCGTTATCCACCAGATTACTCAACAACTCATTGAGTAGCGTCGGCTCGCCCCGCAACCACACGGGCTCATCCGCCTCCAAGGCCAAAGCAACGCCCCGGGCGTGAGCCAGCGGCGCCATGGCCATGCCTAACTCGCGGGCCAGCTGGCTGAGGTCAAGCAACTGCGCAGCACCCTCGGCAATCGCCCGGGCACCGTTTTCGATACGGGCCAGCGAGAGCAGTTGATTGGCAAGGTGCGTCAGACGATCCGTGCCCTGAGCGGCGCTTTCCAGTGTGGCGTGCCAGGTTTCAGGCTCCGTAGCACGCAGGCCCAACTCAAGCCGCGCCTTTAACGCGGCCAGCGGCGTACGCAGCTCATGGGCCGCATCGGCAATGAACTGCGCTTGACGCTCGGACTGCCCGCGCAAGCGCTCGGTAAAGTGATTGAGTGCGCGCACCAACGGCCACAACTCAAGCTGCACTTCCACCAGCGGCAAGGCACGTAAATCATCCGGCTGACGCTCTTCCACTGCGCTGCGCAAACGCTCCAGCGGGCGTAAGGCTGCGCTGACCGCAAACCACACCAGCAGCAACGCGCCGATCGCCAGCATACCCATCCGCAATAAGGTATCGGTCATCAGACTACGAGCCATGCGGACTCGCGCCTCGTCGGTTTCCGCCACGCGGATTTCCGCCATGCCGTTCATATTGGGCTCACTGACAGGCTTGAGCAGGCTCACCACCCGGACGTTTTGCCCTTGGTATTGGGCATTGTAGAAACGCGCCAGCGCCGGATAATCATCGGTGCGCGGCGTACCTGACGGTGGCCCTGGCAGGTTTTCGTAACCGGAAATCAGCTTCTGATGAATGTCGTTGACCTGATAATAAATCCGCCCGGAGCTGTCATAGGCGAAGGTGTCGAGGGCGACATAGGGCACGTCGGCACTGAGCCCGCCGTCGCGCTGGGAGAGGCCGGCGGCAATGGTGCGTGCCGAGGCCAGCAAGGTCCGATCATAAGCCGTGTCGGCGGCTTCTCGACCGTTCCAATAAGCGCTCAAACCGCTGGCGAGCATCAACACCACCAGCAACAGCGCAAGGTTCCACAGCAACCGCCAACGCAGGCTGCTGGGCTTATGCATCGCGGGTTTCCAGCAGGTAGCCAAGCCCGCGGAAGGTCACGATGGCCACCGGCTGACCATCGAGTTTCTTGCGCAAGCGATGGACGTAGATTTCGATAGCGTCGGGACTGGCCTCTTCGTCCAGCCCAAACACCTGCGCAGCCAGCTGTTCCTTGCTCATCACCCGGCCGGGCCGGGCAATCAGCGCTTCGAGAACCGCCTGCTCGCGGGAGGTCAGGGCCAACAGATCATCGCCCAAGGTAAAGCGCCGCGTGTCCAGGTCATAGACCAAGACACCGCAACGCTGCTGGCGCTCGCCACCCAGCACGCTGCGGCGCAGCAATGCCTTGATCCGCGCTTCAAGCTCGGTGAGTTCAAAGGGTTTGGCCAGGTAATCGTCGGCACCGAGGTTGAGCCCATGAACCCGATCCTTGACGTCGCTGCGGGCAGTCAACATCAACACCGGCAGGCTTTTGCCGCGCGCGCGCAATCGCGCCAGCAGCTCAAAACCGTCCATCCGCGGCAGGCCCACATCAAGGATCGCCACCGCGTACTCCTCACTGCTCAGAGCCAGGTCGGCGGCCACGCCATCGTGCAGCACATCGACGGTCAGACCAATGCTTTTCAGCGCCTGGGCAATACTTGCGGCTAGCTGCAGATGGTCTTCGACAAGCAGAACACGCATGGATCACTACCTCACTCAGGAACGCTCAACGCCATTCTTTGGCCCGGAGTTTACAGCCGCATCCGCCGCTGTGAAGTCTGAAAACAGTGAAAGCCTGCTGAAAGGTTGGCGAAAGGTTGGCCCGTTAGAGTCCAGCCACGGACAGTTTCGACTGCCGTGATTACTGAAAAGTAATTACCGAAAAACGCCTGGAGCGTTTTCGCCAATAACAACAATAACCGAGTACTTCAGCATGCTGCCCATGCCCCCTCAGCCTTGCCCGCCGGTTGGTTTTCCCCGCATCGGGGGCAAACTCAACTCCAGCCCGGATCGTACTGGCAACGGCCTATTACCGAGTCACGATGACGGACGTGCCGCTGACCAATACTCCACGCTTGGCCTGACCGGCGATGAAGTGCGTCTGTTGGAAAGTTACAGCCTTGCCCTTGGGTAATTGATTCGACCGCCAAGGGCGAAAGATCACCGCCTGCGGCAGTTCCTGCACACAAAACAAAAAACTGTGGAGACGACAATGAAATTATCACTGCGAAAATTCGCCCTGGCCGCCAGCTGCATGCTCTTTACCGGCCAATTGCTCGCTGAGCCGAAACGCCCGGAATGTATTGCCCCCGCCTCGCCGGGCGGTGGTTTCGACCTAACCTGCAAACTGGCGCAAAGCGCGCTGGTCAACGAAAAACTGCTGAGCAAACCGATGCGGGTGACCTACATGCCCGGCGGTGTCGGCGCGGTGGCTTACAACGCGGTGGTCGCTCAGCGACCGGCCGACGCCGGCACACTGGTCGCCTGGTCCAGCGGCTCGTTGCTGAATCTGGCCCAAGGCAAGTTCGGCCGCTTCGATGAAAACGCCGTGCGTTGGCTGGCAGCGGTCGGCACCAGCTATGGCGCCATCGCAGTAAAAAGTGATTCGCCCTACAAGAACCTCGACGACCTGGTCCAGGCGCTGAAGAAGGATCCGAGCAAAGTGGTGATCGGCTCCGGTGGCACTGTCGGCAGCCAGGACTGGATGCAGACCGCACTGATCGCCAAGGCCGCCGGGATCAACCCGCGCGACCTGCGCTATGTCGCCCTCGAAGGCGGCGGTGAAATCGCCACGGCCCTGCTCGGCGGTCACATCCAGGTCGGCAGTACCGACATCTCCGACTCCATGCCACATATCCAGAGCGGTGACATGCGCCTGCTGGCGGTGTTTGCCGAGAAGCGCCTGGACGAGCCGGAAATGAAAGACATTCCGACCGCCAAGGAACAGGGCTATGACATCGTCTGGCCGGTGGTACGTGGTTTCTACCTCGGGCCAAAGGTTAGCGACGAAGACTACGCCTGGTGGAAAACCGCCTTCGACAAACTGCTGGCCTCGGAAGACTTCGTCAAGCTGCGCGATCAGCGTGAACTGTTCCCGTTCGCCATGACCGGGCCGGAGCTGGACAGCTACGTGAAACAGCAGGTAGCGGACTACAAGATACTGGCCAAAGAGTTCGGCCTGATTCAGTAATCGCCTCTATCTAGCGCGGTTGCGCGGCTGTTCAGCAGCGGCGCGGCCTTGGAGTTTGCCATGCTCTTACAACGTATTTTCGCAGCGGCCCTGCTACTGGTCTGCATTGGCCTGGCGCTGATGGCCTGGCCTTATCAGGCCGCGTTTTCCTACGAACCGGTCGGCCCACGCGCCTTCCCGTTGTTGATGCTCGGTTTGATGGACGCGGCACTGCTGTACATGGTGTGGCGTCCTACCGCCATTCAACACAGCGACGACGAGCCACCACTGGACCGCGAAACCCTGGCCAAAATCGGCATCTGCGTGGTGCTGTTGCTGGTATTCGCCGGCACCTTCGAACCGCTCGGATTTGTTGTTTCCAGCATCTTGGTCGGCATTCCGATGGCGCGTCTGTACGGCGGACGCTGGTTACCCAGCGTGGTGATTATCAGCTTGATGAGTATCGGTCTGTACCTGCTGTTTGATCGGGTAATGGACGTGCCACTGCCGTTGGGTCTGCTCGACATTCTGGAGAATTGATATGGATACCCTGAATTATCTTAGCCAGGGCTTTGGCGTTGCCTTAACACCGTACAACCTGGTCACTGCATTGTGCGGCACCCTGATCGGCACCGTGGTCGGCCTGTTGCCAGGCCTGGGGCCGATCAACGGCGTGGCGCTGTTGATCCCGATTGCCTTCGCCCTCGGCCTGCCGCCGGAGTCGGCACTGATTCTGTTGGCGGCGGTTTATCTGGGCTGCGAATACGGCGGGCGAATCAGCTCGATTCTGCTGAACATTCCAGGCGAAGCGTCCACGGTAATGACCACCCTCGACGGCTACCCGATGGCCCGTCAGGGCATGGCGGGCGTGGCGCTGTCGTTGTCGGCCTGGAGCTCGTTCATCGGCGCGTTCATCGCCACCTGCGGCATGGTCTTGTTCGCTCCGCTGCTGGCCAAATGGGCCATCGCTTTCGGACCGGCAGAGTACTTCGTGCTGATGGTCTTCGCGATTGTCTGCCTGGGTGGCATGGCCGGTGATCGACCGCTGAAAACCTTTATTGCGGCATTGATCGGCCTGTTTCTGTCGTGCGTCGGGATTGATGCCAACAGCGGCGTGTACCGCTTCACCGGGGACAACATCCACCTCACTGACGGCATTCAGTTTGTGGTGCTGGTATTGGGTCTGTTCTCCATCAGCGAGATCCTTCTGCTGCTGGAAAAAACCCATCACGGCCAAGAAGCCTTCAAAGCCACCGGGCGGATGATGTTCAACGTCAAAGAAGCCGCCGCAGTGTTCTGGGTAAACATTCGTTGCGGCGTGCTGGGGTTCATCATGGGCGTGTTGCCGGGTGCCGGTGCGACTCTGGCCAGCGCCGTCGCGTACATGACCGAGAAACGCCTGGCGGGTGCCAGCGGCACCTTCGGCCAAGGCGACAAACGTGGTCTTGCCGCACCGGAAACTGCCATTGGTGGTGCGGCCTGCGGTGCGTTGGTGCCAATGCTGACCCTTGGCGTGCCGGGTTCCGGCACCACGGCGGTGATGATCGGCGCGCTGTCGCTGTACAACATCACCCCGGGTCCGCTGTTGTTCCAACAGCAGCCGGACATCGTCTGGGGCCTGATCGCTTCGTTGTTCGTCGCCAACGTCATGCTGGTGATCCTCAACATCCCGATGATCCGCATCTTCACCCGGATCCTCGCGGTACCGAACTGGGCACTGGTACCGGTGATCGCGATCATTACCGGGATCGGCGTTTACGCCGTGCATGCCACCACCTTCGATCTGTTCCTGATGATCGGCATCGGCATCTTCGGTTACATCCTGCGCAAGATGGACTTCCCATTGTCGCCGGTTCTGCTGGGTTTCATCCTCGGCGGTTTGATGGAGCAAAACCTGCGGCGTGCGCTGTCGATATCCGACGGTGCGCTGCAGATCCTCTGGTCCAGCCCGATCACCCTCGGTTGCTGGGTACTGACCGGCATCATGCTGCTGATGCCGATCCTGCGCATCTGGCGCAAACGCAGCGTTACCCGGTACGCCATCGCCGATGTCTGATCGGCCGTGCAAAACCTGGTGGGGAACAGCGCTGGTCGGTCTGCTGGGCGGCTACCTCGCCAGCCAGATCGGCTGGCCACTGCCGTGGATGGTCGGCTCGTTACTGGCGACCATTCTGGTGCGCTGCCTGAGCCCTTGGCAGTTGACGCAAATCCCTGGCGGACGCAAGTGCGGCCAGTGGATCATAGGTATCGGCATAGGCCTGCACTTCAGCCCGCAAGTGCTCGAGCAGGTCATCAGCCACTTCAGCCTGATCTTCTGCGGCGCGCTGCTCACCAGCCTCTCGGCGGTGGTCGGCGTCTGGCTACTGCGGCGTACCGGGGAGGATCGCGCCACCGCGTTTTTCTCCAGCATGCCGGGCGGTGCCAGTGAAATGATCAACCTTGGCGCCCGCAATGGTGCCGTGCTCAGTCGCGTCGCGGCGGGGCAAAGTCTTCGGGTGTTGGTGGTGGTGCTCAGCGTGCCGGCCGCCTTCCAATACCTGCTCGGTACAAGCGCGCCGGTACTGCACGCGGCCAACGTCGATTGGCGTTGGCTGACGCTGCTGTTCCCTGCGGGCGCCCTGCTCGCCTGGGTCTGGCAGCGTTTGCGGCAACCCAATCCCTGGCTGTTCGGCCCGTTACTGGTGAGTGCGGCCGCCAGCACCAGCTGGGACCTGCACATCGGTTTGCCGGATGGGGGCAGCCAGATCGGTCAATGGCTGATTGGCAGCAGCCTGGGCTGCCACTTCAATCGACAGTTTTTTCGCCACGCACCGTCATTCATGGGTCGCAGCCTGTTTGGCACGCTACTGACCATCTTGATCGCGGCCCTGGCGGCATTGGGTCTGAGCGCCCTGACCCAGCTGGATCTGCGCTCACTGACATTGGGCATGATGCCCGGCGGTATTGCGGAAATGAGCCTGACCGCCGAAACCCTGCAACTGTCGGTGCCCTTGGTAACAGCGATGCAGGTGATACGGCTGCTGTTTGTGCTGTTTCTGGCGGAGCCGTTGTTCCGGTATTGGAACCGGCAGCCAGAGCAGTCCTGATCCAACGCCCTGTGGCGAGGGAGCAAGCTGCTTCATTTTCTGCGCCGTTTCAAACCGCCGGCAAACGCCAATCGATGGCCGTCTGGCCGTTTTGCTGGAGGAATTTATTGGTGCGGCTGAAATGGCCGTTACCGATAAAGCCGCGATAGGCCGACAGCGGCGATGGATGCACCGATTTCAACACCAGATGCTTGGTGGCATCGATCAGCTTCTCCTTACCCTGCGCATGAGCGCCCCAGAGCAAAAACACCAGGTGCTCGCGGCGCGCACTGACCTCTTCAATCACCCGATCCGTGAAGTGCTGCCAACCCACCTTGGCATGCGCGCCGGCATTCGCCTGCTCCACCGTCAGCGCGGTATTGAGCAGTAACACGCCCTGCTCGGCCCAATGCTGCAAGCAGCCATGCTGGGCTATATCGATATTCAGGTCGCGCTTTAACTCTTTATAAATATTCAGCAAGGACGGCGGCGTCGGCATCCCCGGCTGCACCGAGAAGCACAGGCCATGGGCTTGGCCCGCACCGTGATAAGGATCTTGGCCAAGAATCACCACCTTTACCTGCGCCAGCGGGGTGAGGTTCAGCGCATTAAAAATCAGCGGCCCAGGGGGGAATATCACCTTACCGGCAGCCTTCTCACCGCGCAAAAACTCACCCAGCTCGCGCATATAGGGCTGCTCGAATTCCTCGCGCAATGCTTCCTTCCAGCCGGGTTCCAGTTTGATTCGATCCACCTCAGCGCTCATCGCCAACCTCACCGCCCACACCCAAAGAAGGCCGCACGCTAGACAAGCGCCCCGGGCAAGTCAAGGTGAAGACTGATAGACCGCCATCATGGCGCTGGATGCAGATTGCCACGCACCAGGGGCCAGTCGAGACTGCCGGTACCAGCCCAAAGGAGTAGCCCCCATGGACAGTCCCACCGGTATCAGCCGCGAACGCTTGGAACAGGCCTTAGAGCATTCGGCCTTCGCTAAATTACTCGGCGCCGAACTGCTCGACTTCGCCCCCGGCAAGGTCAGCCTGCAATTGCACAGCCGCCCCGAACTCTGCCAGCACCACGGCTACACCCACGGCGCGGTAGTTGGCTTTATGATCGACAGCGGTTGCGCCTGGGCTGCCGCATCCTTGGTTGGCGACGTGGTCACCAGCGAATACAAGATCAACCTGCTGGCCCCCGCCATCGGCGAAAAGCTGATCTGCCGCAGCGAGGTCATCAAAGCCGGCAAGCGCCAAGCGGTATGCCGCGCCGATGTATTTGCCGTCAACGATGGTCAGGAGAAAATCATCGCCACCGGCTTGGCGACCATTGCCCGGGTGTAAACCCCACGCAACACCGTTGTAGGAGGGGCTTTAGCCGCGACCCCTGAGTCAAAGCATCGCGGCTAAAGCCCCTCCCACAGAGATCACCCTATCAGCCCTGGTGCAGCGCCCGGTAATGACTGGGCGCCATGCCGACCACTTGGCGAAACAGCCGCGAGAAGTAATACACGTCCTCATAGCCCAACTGCTGCGCCACCTGGGCTATGCCCTGACTGCCCTCGTCGAGCAGCCGGCAGGCGTGGGCCATTTTCAGTTGGATAAAATCCTCAATCGGCGCCCGGCCACTGACCGCCCGGTAGGTCTTGGCAAAGTGAAAACGTGACAATTTGAACTGCGCGGCCAGCTGATCGAGGTTCAAGCTGCCGTGCAAATGGGCGCGCATCACCGCCTGCACCGCCTCGACATCCAGCACCCGCCCGGACTTGAGCTTGGCCCGCGCCGGCAACACCGCCAACGAGGTGAGAATCGCCTGCAACTGCTGCGCGGCATGCACGAAGTGCGGCAGGCTCAAGCCTTGCTTATGCACCGCCAGCAAAGCGTCAAAGTCCGCCAGCAAGCGCGGCTGCAGGCCGATATGCTGCAACGGCGTCTTGGCCAGCGGGCGCAAAAACTCCGTCACCAGCTCGCCGTCAAAATGCACCCAGTGCAAGGTCCACGGCCGCTGGCTGTCCGCCCCGTAACTGTGGGCCAGCTGCTTGGGCAGCAGCAACAGATCGCCGCCGCCCACCGCCAAGCGCTCATCGCCCAGCTGCACCCAGCCACAGCCCGCGCGGCAATAAATCAGCAGGTGATCGTCCGGCGTGGCGCGCTGCATCTGATGGCCGCGGGCCTCGGGATAAAAGCCCATGGCCAGCGGGTAGCAGCCCTTGGTCAGCGGATGACTGGCCAGCACCCGGCGCAGCCGCGGCGGGGTAATAAAGCGCAGACCGTTAGCCGGCAACGGCCAACCAGACGTCTCGACCCAATCATTCATAAGGCGTTTACCACTCGAGACTAATGCCAAGATCGTCCATCTAAAGACCAAGATCGTCAATCCACAGCTCAAGCATTGCGCGCTATAAAACCTGCAGACGCGCAAAACCTGTCAGCCACTGGAGCACAAGATGAGCAAAATAGTTCTGCAACTGATCGATGGCCAGTGGCGCGAGAGCCACTCCAAAGAGCTGATCGAAGTGACAGATCCGGCCACCCAGCAAGTGCTGGCGCTGGCGCCCAAGGCCACCCATGAAGAGATCGAAATGGCGATTGCCAGCGCCAAGCTGGCCTTTCTCAGCTGGCGCGAAGTGCCGGTGTCGGAGCGCGCGCGTTTGATGTTGCGTTATCAGCATCTGCTCAAAGAACACCACGACGAGCTGGCCGAGATTCTCGCCCAGGAAACCGGCAAGACCTTCGCCGACGCCAAGGGCGACGTCTGGCGCGGCATCGAGGTGGTCGAGCAGGCCGCCAATATCGCCAGCCTGATGATGGGCGAGACGGTCGAGAACGTCGCCCGCGGCATCGACACCGCCAGCTGGATTCAACCCCTGGGCGTGTGCACCGGGATCACCCCGTTCAACTTCCCGGCGATGATTCCCCTGTGGATGTTTCCGCTGGCCATCGCTGCCGGCAACACCTTTATCCTCAAACCCTCCGAGCAAGACCCGCTAACGCCCAATCGCCTGGCCGAGCTGTTTATCGAAGCCGGCGCCCCCAAAGGTGTGCTGCAAGTGCTGCACGGCGGCCGCGAACAGGTCGACACCTTGCTCACCCACCCGGACATCCGCGCCATCTCCTTCGTCGGCTCGGTGCCGGTCGGCCAGCATATTTATCGCACCGGCACCGCCCACCTGAAGCGCGTGCAAGCCTTCGCCGGGGCCAAGAACCACATGGTGATCATGCCCGACGCCAACAAGGAGCAGGTGCTCAGCAACCTGGTCGGCGCCAGTTGTGGGGCGGCCGGGCAGCGCTGCATGGCGATCAGCGTGGCGGTGTTTGTCGGCGCGTCAAAAGACTGGATCCCCGAACTGCAGGCGCAACTGGCCGAGCTGCAACCCGGCTACTGGAACGACCCGCACGCCGCCTACGGCCCGCTGATCAGCCAGCACGCCAAGCAGCGGGTGCAACGCCTGATCAGTGAGGGCAAGGCCGAAGGCGCCGAGTGCCTGCTGGATGGCTCGCACTGCACGGTGCCCGGCTACCCGAACGGCAACTGGCTGGGGCCAACCCTGTTTCGCGCAGTGACGACCAAAATGGGCCTGTACCGCGAAGAAATCTTCGGCCCGGTGCTGGTCTGCATGGAGGTCGACAGCCTGGAGGAGGCCATCTTGCTGGTGAATGCCAGCCCGTACGGCAATGGCACCTCGATCTTCACCAGTTCCGGCGGCGCCGCCCGCCACTATCAGCACGAAGTGGAAGTCGGCCAGGTCGGCATCAACGTGCCGGTGCCGGTGCCGCTGCCGTTCTTCTCCTTCACCGGCTGGAAAGGCTCGTTCTACGGCGACCTGCACGCCTACGGTAAACAAGGCGTACGCTTCTACACCGAGACCAAAACCGTCACCAGCCGCTGGTTTGATGACAGTGCCGTGGTCGGCCCGAATATGACCATTCACCTTAAATAACTGGGGCTATGGAAAGTGGGGAGTAGGAAGTGGGGAGTAGGAGCGCATCCAACCCACTTCCCACTCTCTACTTCCCACTTCCCACTCATCGAGTAACAGCCCATGGATTTTGACCTAAGCGAAGAACAACGCCTGCTGGTGGACAGCGCCCGGGCCTTTGCCGCCCATGAACTGACCCCGCACGCGGCCGACTGGGACCGTGACCATCACTTCCCGGTGGAGGTGATTCGCCGCGCCGCCGAGCAGGGCTACCTGGCCCTGTATATCAAGGAAGAAGACGGTGGCCTGGGGCTTTCGCGGCTGTCCGCCTCCTTGATTTTCGAACAGTTGTCGGCCGGTTGCGTGGCCACCACGGCGTTTCTGACCATCCACAACATGGCCTCGTGGATGCTCGCCAGCTTCGGCGACCAAGCCTTGAAAGATGCCTGGCTGCCACGCCTGACAAGCGGCGAACTGCTGGCCTCCTACTGCCTGACCGAGCCGGATGCCGGCTCGGATGCCGCCAACCTGCGCACCCGGGCCAAACGCGACGGCGACGACTATGTGCTGGATGGCAGCAAGTGCTTTATCTCCGGGGCCGGCTCAACCGAAGTGCTGATCGTCATGGCCCGCACCGGCGGCGACGGCGCCAAAGGCATCTCGTGCTTTTTGGTGCCAGCCGATGCCGAGGGCGTCAGCTACGGTCGCAACGAATTGAAAATGGGCTGGCGCGCCCAGCCGACCCGCTCAATCAGCTTCAGCAATGTGCGCATCCCGGCCGGCAACCGCATCGGTCCCGAAGGTCAGGGCTTCGTCTATGCCATGCAAGGTCTGGATGGCGGCCGCCTGAATATCGCCAGTTGCTCACTGGGCGCGGCGCAAGCGGCGCTGGAGCAATCGCTGCGTTACGTAGAGGAGCGCAAGCAATTCGGCAAGCCCCTGGCCGAGTTCCAGGCGCTGCAATTCAAGCTGGCCGACATGCTCACCGCCCTCACCGCCAGCCGGCAGATGGTCCGACTGGCCGCCCACAAACTCGACCATAAACACCCGCAGGCCAGCCTGTATTGCGCCATGGGCAAACGCTTTGCCACCGACCAGTGTTTCGAGCTGTGCAACGACGCCCTGCAACTGCACGGAGGCTACGGTTATTTGAATGATTACCCGCTGGAGCGCTGGGTGCGCGACAGCCGCGTGCACCAGATACTCGAAGGCACCAACGAAATCATGCGAGTGATTATCGCCCGCCGGCTGCTGGCCCAAGACGGCATGCTCGAACAGCTACTCTAAATTCGTAGGGCGGGCTTTAGCCCACCAGCGCGCCTGATCGGTGGGCTAAAGCCCACCCTACCCGTTTATTTGCGCGATAAAGGATGCAGTCCATGAGCAACCAAGTAGAAGCCTACCAAAGCCACCCGTTCGATCTGACCCACAAGCTGACGGTGGAAAAACACGGCCACACCGCGCTGGTGACCATCAACAATCCGCCGGCCAACACCTGGGATCGCGACTCGCTAATTGGCCTCAAGCAGCTTGTAGAGCATCTAAATCGGGATGACGCTATCTACGCCTTGGTGCTTACCGGCCAGGGCGCTAAGTTTTTTAGCGCCGGCGCCGACCTGAAATTATTTGCCGATGGCGACAAGGCCCGCGCCCGGGAAATGGCCCGCCGTTTTGGCGAGGCCTTCGAGGCGCTGCGCGATTTTCGCGGCGTGTCGATTGCCGCCATCAACGGCTACGCCATGGGTGGCGGGCTGGAATGCGCGCTGGCCTGCGATATCCGCATCGCCGAGCGCCATGCGCAGCTGGCCCTGCCAGAAGCCACTGTAGGGCTGCTGCCCTGCGCCGGCGGCACCCAGGCGCTGTCTTGGTTGGTTGGCGAGGGCTGGGCGAAACGCATGATCCTCTGTGGCGAACGCCTGGACGCCGACACGGCCTTGCGCATCGGCCTGGTCGAGCAGGTGGTCGACAACGGTGAGGCCCGTGGCCATGCCCTGCTGCTGGCGGCCAAAGTGGCCAAGCAAAGTCCAGTGGCGGTGCGCACCATTAAGCCGCTGATTCAGGGCGCCCGCGAACGCGCACCCAATACCTGGCTGGCGGCCGAGCGCGAAAGCTTTGTCGATCTGTTTGATGCCGACGATACCCGCGAGGGCGTGAATGCCTTTCTGGAGAAACGCGAACCGCAATGGCGTAACAAATAACCCAAAATTTCGCAGGGTGGGCAACCGCGAAGCGTTGCCCAGCAAATGGATGGCGCTGCAGCCATTCACCAAAACCCCACAGGCTGGAAACAACCATGAACGTGCAATTCGAAGAACGGCATTGCCAACACGGCGCCCACATCGGCGTCGCCACCCTGGATGCCACGGCCAGTCTCAACGCCCTGACGCTGCCGATGATCGAGGCCCTGAGCGCCAAGCTCACGGCCTGGGCCACGGACCCAAGCATCGTCTGCGTGGTGCTGCGCGGCAATGGCGAGAAAGCCTTCTGCGCCGGCGGTGACGTGCTCGATCTGGTCACGGCCTGCCGCGAACAACCGGGCCAAGTACCCGATTTGGCGCGACGCTTTTTTGCCGACGAGTACCGTCTCGACCACCTGATTCACCGCTATCCCAAGCCGCTGATTTGCTGGGCCCACGGCTATGTGATGGGCGGCGGCATGGGCCTGATGCAAGGCGCCGGGGTGCGCATCGTCACGCCATCCAGTCGCCTGGCCATGCCGGAAATCAGCATCGGTCTGTACCCGGATGTCGGCGGCAGTTGGTTTCTCACCCGCCTGCCGGGCAAGCTGGGTTTGTTCCTCGGCCTGACCGGCGCCCATATCAATGGCCGCGATTCACTGGACCTCGACCTGGCCGATCGCCTGCTGCTCGACGAGCAGCAGGATGAGCTAATCGCCGGCCTGCAGCAGCTCAACTGGCAGGAGCAATCGGAACTGCAACTCAACAGCTTGCTCAAGGCCCTGGAGCAGCAAGCCATAGCCCAACAGCCAGCGGCGCAATGGCTGCCACGCCGCACCAAGCTCGACGCCCTGTTGGATGTCAGCGACCTGCCGAGCGCCTGGCACGCCATCAGTAGCCTGCTCGATGACCAAGACCCGCTCTTAGCCCGTGCAGCTCGGACCATGAGCAACGGCTGCCCACTGACCGCGCATTTGGTCTGGGAGCAAATCCGCCGCGCCAAGTACCTGTCGCTGGCCCAGGTGTTTCAGATGGAATACGCCATCAGCCTGAACTGCTGCCGCCACCCCGAGTTCGCCGAAGGCGTGCGTGCCCGCCTGATCGACAAAGACCAAACCCCGCACTGGCACTGGCCCGACGTGGCGACGATTTCCCCCGCCGAAATCGACGCGCACTTCCAACCTGCCTGGGAAGGCGAACACCCGCTGGCGGATTTGTAATTTCGTAGATTCGTAGGGTGGGTTAGGCGCATGCAGAAATAGACCTGTGATGAATTTTTTGCACGCCGTAACCCACCATGTTTGATGGTATTGCTGGGGGAACGTATTGGGCCAAATGGCGGGTTACGCCGCTGCGCGGCTAACCCGCCCTACGAATCTATTTCCGACTCCCCACTGTCCACCCACTCCCCACTCCTCCACTCCCCATAACCCCAAAAGGAGAACAACAATGACAACAATCGCCTTTATCGGTCTCGGCCATATGGGCCTGCCGATGGCCCGCAACCTGCTCAAGGCCGGCCATCAGCTGAGTGTTTTCGACCTGGTCGCCAGCGCCGTTGCGGAACTGGCCGCTGAAGGCGCCCGCGCCGCCAGCAGCGCCGCCGATGCCGTCAGCGGTGCGACGGTAATCATCAGCATGCTGCCCGCCAGCCAGCACGTCGAAGGCCTGTACCTGGGCGATGCCGGCCTGCTCAGCCAGATCGCCGCCGGCAGCCTGATCCTCGAATGTTCCACCATAGCCCCGGAGTCGGCGCGTAAGGTCCATCAAGCCGCCGCCAGTCTCGGCTTGCCGATGCTCGACGCGCCGGTGTCGGGCGGCACCGCCGGCGCCGCCGCCGGCACCCTGACCTTTATGGTCGGCGGCAACGCGGCCACCCTGGAGCAAGCGCGGCCGATTCTGGCGGCCATGGGCAGCAATATTCTCCATGCCGGTGAGGACGGCGCCGGGCAGGTGGCCAAGGTCTGCAACAACCAACTGCTGGCCGTGCTGATGATCGGCACCGCCGAGGCCATGGCCCTGGGCGTCGCCAACGGCCTGGAGCCCAAGGTATTGGCCGAGATCATGCGCCAGAGCTCGGGGGGCAACTGGGCGCTGGAGAAATACAACCCCTGGCCCGGCGTGATGCCCGCCGCACCGGCGTCCCGCGAGTACAGCGGCGGTTTTATGGCCGAGCTGATGGCCAAAGACTTGGGCCTGGCCCAGCAAGCCGCGCAAAGCACCGCCAGCAGCACGCCCATGGGCGCCCTGGCACTGCAGTTGTATCGGCTGTTGCTCAAACAGGGCCAGGGCAAACTGGACTTCTCGGCGATCCAGAAGCTGTTTGTGTAAGGTGGGGCCGCAGGCCGTAACCCACCATGGATGTCGCCAGACATCCCCGCAGCCGTCCCTGCGGGCCGGTCGGTGGGTTACGCCGCGCGGCTAACCCACCCTACGTCGGCTTACTTAGCCGGCAGCACTATATCGTCCACATAGGGTGCCTGCAGGTCACGCTCGGGAATCTCCCACACGATCAACTTGGGTGGCGTTTGCTTAAACGCCGAGCTGTCGAAGTAGGCCTTGGCGGCACCGGAAAAAGCTCCGCCATCGAGAGCGAAATTACCCACACTGGCACCCACGGCCCGCTCCAGGAACGGCATAAAGTTTGAGTTGCGCGAGAACGAGGTGCCGATAACCGCAACGTTCGGCAGTTGGCTGTCGCCGAATAAATCGTCCTCCTCTACCGCCTCCGTGGCGGCGGCGCGCACAGTCAAACTGCTGCGCCGTACCTGCTCAACTGGCGGTTGCAGACTGGCCGGCAACCAGTCCAGACCGGCTAGATGCACCAGGTCGCCGGGGCGAACTTCGGGCTCTGATACGCTCAGGTCAAAGCTTTGCGCCGGTGTTGGCTTAATCCCCAGCTCGCCAATCCGTGCCGCCACGGCAATGGCCGCAGCGTTAGCGCCGGCTTCACTCCAATGGGTGTCGGTGCGCAAGAACGCGTCACGGCCTTGCGGCTGCAACACCGGAGTCAAATCCAGCACCGCCAGCCCTTGCGCCTGCACGCTGTCGCGCCAGTGCGTCAGGCGTTGGGCAAACTGCGCCGAACGCGCCACGCCACACAGTTCGCTGGCGGCGATGCGGCTCTTGTCTGGCACCAGCACCAGCAATAACTCGATGTCGCGCTGGCGCAGTTGCTCGCGCAACGCAGTCACCTTGTCGGCCCGTGCTTGAGCATTACGCGCCGCGTTGGGTTGTAGCTTCAATTCATCGACCAGAAACAACCAACCCGGACAACCTTGCCGCACCCGGCTGCCGGTATCGCCGATCAGCAGCCAGCTGGCGCCACGTTCAAGGTGCGCCGCCTGTTCGGCAAAGGGCACGCCGGCCAGCTCCTTGGCGATTCTATGGGTCACGGCGCCATGGCGAATGTCGTCCCAACTGACCTTCGGCGGCAATAAGTCGATTTTGCCGCTGAGCATCGCCCAGCCAGCACAGAGCAAACCGACCACAAGAAACAGCAACAGCACCACACCCCCCAGCGGACTCAGCCGGGTGGTGATGGCGCTAGGTGGCACAGGGGCCGGGGACGAGGGCAGCGAAGTAGTAGTCATCAGAATTGAAAATACAGAAAGGGCACGGTTTCCCGGCTGGCGATCAACGCGAACGACAGCAGAAAACCAAGCACGGGCCAGAGGGAGCCAAGCACAGCAAACAACCTAGTCGTGCCATAGCGCGCTTCGCAACGTTGCTGATACAGCGGCGTAATCACGCAGATCACCCCCAAGAGCGCGCCAATCCCGTGGGCCGGACGCAGGGTCGCGGCCATTGCATCACCCAGGGCAAAAGCATGCAGGCCAAATTGGCCGGCGTACATATTCAGCGCCGTGGCGAAATCCGCCGAGCGAAACAAGGTCCAGGCCAAAGCCACGAACAACAGGGTCATGGCATGGGATAACAACTCCGGCGGGGTAAACATCCCGGCCCGCTCCCAGGCCCGCGCCACACCCAACGCCACGCCGTGGGCGGCGCCCCAGAGCAGGTAGTTCCAACTGTCGCCGCCATGCCAGAGCCCGGCAATCGCCATGGTCAGAAACAGGTTGCGGTACGACAACCACTCACTGCCGCGATTGCCGCCCATCGGGATGTACAGGTAATCGCGGATCCAACTGGACAGCGACAGGTGCCAGCGGCGCCAGAAGTCTTGAATACTGCGCGCCAAGTACGGGCGATTGAAGTTTTCCGGAAAGTGAAAGCCGAGCATCAGACCAATGCCGATGGCCATGGCGCTGTAGCCAGCAAAGTCGAAAAATAATTGCAGCGAATAGGCCAAACAGCCAATCCAGGCATCGACAAAACTCGGCTCGGGCAAGGCAAAAGCCACCCCCACCAAGGGCGAGAGCGTGTCGGCCACCAGCACTTTCATGCTCATGCCGATCATAAAACGTCGCGCGCCGAGACAGAAGTTCTGCCAGCTCATACCACGATGGGCCAGCTCCTCACTGATCCAGCTGTAGCGAATGATTGGCCCGGCAATCGAGTGGCCGAACATCGACAAATAGGTGGCATAGGCGACAAAGCTGCGCTCGACCGGCACCGTATGACGGTGCACATCGACCATATAAGAAATCGCCTGCAGCACGATAAACGACAGCCCTGCCGGCAGCGCAACCTTCTCCCAGCCAGGCGGCAACATGCCCAGTGGCAGCATCAGCTCCGTGATGCTGGCCACCACTATGTTGGCGTACTTGTACCAACACAGCACTGCCACGTTGAGCACGATCAAACTGGTCAGTAAGCGCACGCGCGCCCTGGACTGCTCGGCAATACGGTCAATCGCCAGCCCGCCGAACCAAGAGATAACCGTCAAGACCACATGCAGCAGCAAAAAGGTCGGGCTCAACCAGGCATAGAAGAACCAACTGCCAATTAACAGTACTGGGTTGCGCCATGCCGGCCGCGCCACTGCATAGAGCAGCAGAAAGGCCGGCAAAAACAGCAGAAGAAACTCGAGGGATGCGAAAACCATAGGGATGCCGTCAGTGCTTTTAGGAATGTCGCCAGTAAGTTACAAACGCTGTTAGCGGGCCAAGTTATCCAGCGCCTGGAACAGCCGTGGACCGGTTGCCGAAGGCACCAGGAACAGGCTGTAACGCTCGCCGGCTTTGAACTGGTCGAACACCAATGGCTCACCCACTAGCCCAGCGGCGCAACGCAACTGCACCGACAGCTTCACCGGATTGATCGAGCGACGCTGCACGCTGCCGTTGGCCACCGCCTTGAACAGCTCAACATCACGCCCGGCGACCAGCACGCTGGCATCGCGACAAGCGGCGTCGAGGCTGTAAAAGCCCAGCGACACCTTCAAGCCATTGAAGTCATCCGGTTGCTCGCTGACGGTCAGCACCTGCAGGCCGTTATCCGCCGTTGGCACGCCCACCACAGTGGCAAACTCACCCGGCTTGACGCTCAGGTCCAGCGGGTAACTTTTGCCGGCGCGCAGCAACTGGCCCTTGATCGGCTGGTCCGAACCCACCGTCAGGTAGTCCGACACCCGCGTTGCGCCGTCCAGGCGCAAATGCGCCTCGGAGCCGGCCGCAACCAGCTCCAGGCTGCCGTCAGCGGCATTCACAAAGCGCAGAAAGGCCGCGTCTTCACTGGGCCCGGTGGGGTACAACGGGATGTCTGCGGCATTCGCCGACAGCGCGCCGCTTAAACCAATAATGGCAAATAAAAGGCTTCTCACTTTTTCGCCGCCTTGCTGCTCAGGCTGACGGCCGGCAGTTTGCTGATGGCCTCGGTGATGCCCGTGCCCCAGGCTTGATAGCCTTTAACGGTGAAATGCTGGCCGTCGGTGGTGACCCACTGGCCAGGCTTGGACATCTTCAGCGAGTCGATATAGGCACAAGGCGCCGCGTTCGCCGCCAAGAACTGCGACATCAACTGAGTGCGGGGATCGTTCTTCTTGTACATGCCGCCTTCTTTACCCCAGGCCGGCCCAACCCAGACGCACTTGGTGCCGGTGGCGGCGATCTCTTTGGTCAAGTTGGTGACGCTCTGCCAGGCCCAGGCTTTGGGGAATGCCGGCTTGTCGTAAGAAGCCATGGTGTCGCCAATCACCAGCACCACCAGATCCGGTTTGTCGGCGGCGATCAAGGTTTTGATCGGCGTGGTGCTGGCATCGCGGCCCTTGATGGCCATCTTGCCGCTGCCGGTGCGCTCGGCGCCGCAATCAACTTTTTTCACCAGCAGCCAGTCAGCGGCGCTGGCGCCACAGGCCCCAATGGAATGCACCTTGGCGCCCTGCGCGGTCAGGCTATTGTGCAGCGGTTCCATCAAGTGGTCCGCCAGGCTCATGTGGCTTTCGCCGAGCACCAAAAGGGTCAAACCGGCGAGTGCGGAAGCAGGCATAGGAAACTCCTTAGTTAGATAAGTTTGAATAGGGTGAGCGATACGGACTAACCGGCAAATCCAGCGGCCGGCTCATGTCCTCATACATATAACGCAGGTACATTCCGGCATTCAGTTGCTGATAATCCTGAGCGTTATCTATGCCTAACTCGCCACCGACAAACAGGTTCGAGTTGAACTGGTATTCGCCAGCCCCCGACAGGCTGTAACCAACCCCAGTGCTGCTATCGGAGTCATATTCCGCCGGCTCGCCAATGGCGCTGCTGGCGGCGGCTTGCAAGGCGGCATCGCCAGGGAAATAGTCGGCCGCATCTTGCTTAATGTGCTGCACGCCCAGGGAACCCTTGAGCCGGTAGCTGAATTTATCCCCACGCTGCGCCCACGACACCGGGATGCCCACGGCAAAGAAACTCTGCGGACTGAAATAACCACCATGCCCCAGGGTGTAGTAACCGAGGTTCTCCTGGTAGCTGAGCGCGGTCATGCTCAGGCCGGCGGTAAGATGGCTGTCGGGGTCATTTTGCAGGTACCAATAGACGCCGCCGCCCAACTCGCCACGGTTGTTGGACTCGACATTATTGCCCAGCAGCCGGTGCATCGAGCCGAAGGCATAGGAGCCGATCTCGCCATTGTCCTGACTGATTTGCGCGCGCCCGCCATTGGCCGTAACCCCGCCCCACTGCTCGCCCGTGCGCTTATCCTCGGTACCGGCAAACGACAGCACGCTGTCGACCACCGAACGCCGGGACAGGCTTACGCCATAGCTGGCTTCACTGTTGGATGCAAAGGTGCGTTCAAGGCTGACGCCACCGACGGCGGTGCTGTAGAGAAAGCCCAAGGGCGAGGTGCCCAAGTCCGCCTTGAGCCCCGCCGATGGGTCTTCAAACGCCACGGCCAAGCCCACGCCTTCGGCCTTTTGCGAGCCGACCGAGGCGCCCGGATTGGCCAGCGACGCCACCGGGCCCGAGCCAAACCGTGAGGCTGCTTCATCGCCGACACTGCCGGCGTTTAACGACACCGGCGTAACCCGCACAGCCAGACGATTATCACCGGCGGGGATATTGGCCTCGAAAGGCGCTTCGATGTCAGTGATCTTGCCCATCCCTGACTCGCTGTTGTTACTGCGCACACTCAAGCCTTGGGCCACGAAAGCGCTGCGTTCTTGCAGAATATCGTCGAGCGCTTTGGCCGCAGTGCTCATGCCCTGACGCGGATCAGTCGGCTGCGCGAGAGCCGCAGCTTCAGGCGCAAAAGGATTCAGCACACGGCTGGCAACCACCGGCTGCGGCTGAGCCGCCGGCGCTTGCCAGGCATACGCCGGGGCAGCGGCGGCATTGCTGGCGACTGGTGCCACGGCATAGGTCGGAGCGGCCGCATAGGTGCTAGCCGTTGGTCGCTCGGCATAAGCGATCGGGCGCGCCGCAACCGGCACCGCCGCCGGTATTGCCACATTGGCGACCGGCCA
Source organism: Pseudomonas sp. (assembly GCF_030698175.1). Taxonomy (GTDB): domain Bacteria; phylum Pseudomonadota; class Gammaproteobacteria; order Pseudomonadales; family Pseudomonadaceae; genus Aquipseudomonas. The sequence continues at coordinate 58,176 of NZ_JAUYNT010000025.1, read as the reverse complement.
GGGCTGGCTGTCGAACGTGGTGGCTGCTGGACTGCTGGACGCCGGCGGTGGAATTGCCGCGTTACTGGCCACTGATTGCGCATCGCGGCGCTGCCCAGGTAAACCAACAAACGGGTTGGCCGCGCCGCCGCTGAGTGATGTTTGCGCAGCCAGTCTCGGCGCCTGTTCGCGCTGCTCCTGAGCCACCACCCGCGTCAGCAATTCGGCAGCTTTGGCGTTCTGTCCCAAGCGCTGATAAATACCCGCCGCGGTGGTGAGTATTTGCCGGTCTTGGGGGGCTAATGCCAGCGCCTTGCTGAGACTGGTCTCGGCCAAGTCATCTTTACCCAACTGCGCCGCTACGTCGGCAGCGCCCAGCTGTAACTGGGCATTTTGCGGTTCGCGCTGCAGCAATGGCTGATAAATCTCCAGGGCTTTTTGCGCGTTGCCACTGACGGCGTACATACGGGCCAAAGCCGCCAGCGCCAAGCTATCTTGCGGGCGTTGGGCTAATGCCGGTGCCAAGGTGTCGTAGGCGGCTACTAGGTCTCCGCCTTCACGCAGGCGCTCGGCCTGACGCACGCGATAGAGAAACAGCAAGTCGTCGTACTGGCGCCGCGCCGCCGGGCTCAGCAGCTGCCCTTGCAGGTCATGCAAAATGGCGCTGACTTCAGGGTCTTGATCGGTCTTGAGCAACACCCCGGCGTATTGCAGCAGCAACTCCGGGGACTGCCGCGGGCTTTGCGCCAGTAATTGACGCATCAGGGTTAAGCCGCGAGCCGGCTCGCCGACGTCGACATAGGCCGACGCCAGAATGGCCAAACGCTCCGGCTGGCCTTGGGCCAGATGCTCGATGCGCGCCAACAATGCCCGGGCTTCCTGCAACCGGCCGCGCTTGGCCAGCGCGCTGATTTCCGCCAGCTGCGCATTGAACTCAATATCCTTGGCCAGCTTCTGCATGTCGGCCGTGCGGGCCTTAGCCGGGATCCGGGCGATGGTCGCTTGCGCCCGCTGCCACTCGCCCAGCTCAACCGACAACAAGGCACTGGTAAAGAGCGCATCCGGCTGGTTCGGCTGGGTTACCAGCAAGCCATCCACCAGGCTGCGCGCCTCCTTGGTGGCACCGGCTTTTAGATAAATCCGCGCCAAGGCAAAACGCGTCCAGGCGTCATTCGGATCATTGCGCAAGGCGCTTTCCAGCGCTTTACGCGCGCCGGCAGTATCGCCGCGCAGCTCAGCCAGTTTGGCCTGTTGCAACAGCTCGGCGGCGCGCAAACGCCCAATATCGGCGCCCTTGGGCTGCTCGGCGGGCGGTAATTTATCCACCACCTTCAGCGCTTCGCTGCCTTTGCCCGCCTGGGTTAGCACGCTAATCAGCCCACGCTGGGCATCGGCATTGCCCGGCTGCTTGGCCAGCACCTGCCGATAGCCGGCCTCGGCGGCAGCCAACTGGCCGGCTTGCGCCTGCATGTCGGCCAACAGCACCCGGCCTGCGGGGAGCTTGGGGTTCAACTTAACGGCGGCCGCGACCAAGTTCTCGGCCTGACTCTTATTGCCTTGTGCCTGGGCTTTGTTGGCGCGTTCAAGCAGCGACCAATAACGCACATCCTGCAAAGCCGCCTGCCACTGTCGACCATTTTTTTGTTTAACCGCTTGCACCAGCAAGGCTTCGGCATCTTCCAGGCGATGCTGTTGCTGGCGCAAAACACCGAGGCCGCCCAACGCATCGGCGTCAGTCGGACTGGCCTTTAACCGGGCCGACAACTCGCGCTCAGCCGTAGCCTGGTCACCCGCCTCCAGCGCTTTCAGGCCACGGGCTAAACCCGGGTCTTGCTGCCAGGTTGCCGCAACTGCTTTGGGCTGGGTGCGGCCTTTTTTCAGCAGTTCACGAATTTCCTCGTCATCCGGGTGGGCACGCAGAAACTGCTCAAACAAGGGCGCTTGCGTGGCATTCGGCGGGCCTATCCAGGTTAATGCCAGGCGCCAACTCTGATCGGCATCGCCGGCAATTTCTTCACGTTTGGACAGCAGCGCCAAGGCGCGAATACCTTCGGCGCGAGTGCCCTCACGGCGGGCCAGGTGCTTGGCCAAAAACAAGGCCAAAATCGAATCCTTTGGTTGCTCTTGCAGCAACCGTTTCAGGCCGGCATGAGCTTCATTCCAGCCGGCATCAGTAAACGCCAGGGTGTTGTAAAACTCACGGGCCATCAGCCCTTGCGGTTGCCGCCCGGCAAACATCTGGCGGTACACCGGCACGGCTTTGTCGCGTTCTTCGGCGTCGGCGAAACGCCGGGCTTGCTCGAGCAGCTGCTGGTTGGCCGCGCTGGTCAGGGCAATATCCTGCTCTAACTGCAAGGCTTGGCGCGGCACTGGCTGAATGCTTTGCAACTGGGTCAGATACGCCTGCGCCTCTGCCGGCCGCTGCGCTTTCAGTGCAATCGCGCCCAAGCCGTACAAGGCGTCGGCTTGCAGCGGTTCAATCTGCAGCAGCTTCTTCCACACTTCAGCGGCACGCACCGGCTTGTCTTCGGCCTGCCAAAAATGTCCCTGCTGCAGCAATAGCACCCGTGGGTCGTCGGATGCCGCCAGACTGGCGTTATGGATCAGCGCAGCCAATAGCCCAATGGCTAGGGTGTGGTGGCGGAACATGCGGTCTCCCAAGATAGTTTTACGCTTCCGTCGTCGCGAAAGCGGTAACGCTGCTCCGCCCAGCCGAGGCCGAACAAGCTGAGCGCATAGTCGTAGTAATACTGTGCCGGGCGCAGCGTCTTACCGCGCGCCAACGCCGCCGCCAAGCCCTGCTCGGCTTTACGCTGCTGAATCTCGGCCAGCCAGGGTTGGCCTTGGGCGTGAAAATAGGGAATCAAGGCGGCGGAGAAACCAAAAGGCCCACTGCCCTCGGTGGCGCCGCTCAGCACCTTGACCCGTTCCGGCGGCGTGCCGCTGACGCCAGTTGCCTGCGCCATGCCATCCAGGCTGGCCAGCAGCGACTTGGCCAGCGGATCGGTGGCTGCGGTCATGCCGGCCCAGAGGTAAACCCGGATAGCGTCGTAACTGCCGGTCTCGCCCTTGAACGGGTCGCTGACAAAGATGCCACTGCTGGCCGAGGTGCCGCGATAACCGACCCAATCGGCGATCAGCCCCTTGGGCGCCGCCTGCTTAAGCAAGCTCGCCGTATTCTTCGCCACATGCGCCCAAGGCCCCGCCGGATGTTGCTTGGCCAAACGACGCAATAGCGGTAGCGGTAAGTAACTTGGGTTGAGCCGCCAAAGATGATCGGGCTGGGCAAAGCTCACCGCCCCCGGCAATAACATCGCCCCCAATCCTGGCAGCGTCACCACTTCATGGGCCTCGATATTGGCCAGTAAGCGCTCGGCATCCGCTTGATAATCGGCGCGCTGCCAGAGCCGCGCGGCCTCCAGCAAGGCGTAGACAAACCACAGATCGGCATCAGACGCCGAGTTTTGGTCTTGCACGCGCCAAAGCCCGTCTTTGCCCTGCCCCCACAGCCAGGCGGGAAGCTTAGTGGCAGGATCGCCGGCAGACAGATTAGCCACGCTCCAGCGCCAGATCTGTTCGAAGCGGGCTTGATCGTTGGCCACCAAGGCGAAAAACAGCGCGTAGGCTTGCCCCTCGGAGGTGCTGTGATTGGCCTCCAGGCTGGACTCGATAACCCGCCCATCGGCCTGCACGAAGCGCTCACTAAAGGTCTGCCAGGCCGGCCACTGCGGCGCGGCGCAGGTCTGCGCCTGCACCGGCAAGCCAACGCCAAGCGTCAACCCAGCCGCCAACAGGGCGCCGCGCGGCAGCTTGCGCAAGCCAGCCACTAAGGGCGAAACCAGCCTGGCAGATGCCTTCATCATGCGCATCCGGTTCAATCGCCCAACCGTTGCTTGGCCCGCGCACGCAAGCCCGCATAGAGCAAGCCCGTCACCAACAGACAACCAAGTCCGGTGACCAACAGCAGCAACCAGAGGTGGCGCGACAACATCCACTGAATGTACTTAAACAGGCCAAGGCTGCCGACGTAGTAGTCTTGCTCAGCCACCAAGGCGCTGATTTTTTTGCCGCGCACCACGGCCAAACTGCCTTGAATCGGCTGATCGTAAGCATCCCCGCCAACCAGCGCGGCAGTGGCATCGGCCAAGCCTTCAGGCCTGCCGCTGGCGATCACGACGACGCTGCGTTCACTTTCCTGGGGCGACTCAAAACCGGTCAGATAGGTAATATCGCCGCTGCCACTAAAGGCCAAATTACTGCGCGCTTGTCGCACATTGACGCTGGCGTCGGAGTCGATCCAGCTGCGCAACCTAAACAACAAATCAGACAGTTCGAACCGGTGCAGCTGGCCGTCAATCCCGGCCGGCAAATAATCCGCCCACTCTTTAAGCAAGGGTTGGTTGGCACCCGAGGCAAACACCAACAGGTCTTTATCTTCCAGGTCGGCCACTTGCGCGGCCGCGGCCACTGTTACCGCAGTCGCGGGGTAGCCGGTTGATTCGCCAAAGCGGCCCATTACCGCCAGGTAGGCGGTCACTTCCGCCGGGCCGAGGTTGTCCGGCATGATCACCGCGGTTTCCGCCAGGTCGGCCAAGCGGGTAAAGGGGAAACCACTGTTTCTAAACACGCCAAGATCAGGCAGGGCAATAAAGTGATCGTAACCACTCAGATCAATGGTGGAGTCAGGTTCGATGGCGCCGCGCATGTTATCGATGATGATGTCGCGGCAATCGCCCTGCTTTATGTAGTCGTACATATAGCGAAACTGCAAGCGCGACTCTGGCGGGAAGGCATCGACCGGCAAGCGCAGCTGCAACTCTTGCACCAGACTGTCGTCTTTTGCCAGTGCCGCCAGCAAGCTCTCACCGGCGCCCATATGCTCTATGGATGGCAAGTTTGTGGACTTTATAAACTTGTCATTCATGCTGATCAGCAGCGATGAGTTAGTCGATATCGGTTGCGGGGTGTAGCGGTATTTAAGTGTCAACGGCATGCCGGCTTCGCGCCAGCTGAACAAATCAGGGGCAATCCGCAGCGGAATGGTGATGGTGCCAGGGTTATAACCCGAGACATTCAACTGTTTGGCCGTGGCCAGTTCGCCGAGCTTTACCGGGCGGTCACTGGGTAACCAGTTCGGCGCATCGTAAGGTTTGCGCGCTTGCAGGGTGTCGAAGCGATCAACCGTCACCCGCGCCCCCGACAGGGTTTTACTGCCCGTCACCAGGGCCAAGGCTGCCAGCTTGATCTCGGCATCATCACGCCCAGCCACCAGCAATAACTTGCCGTACTGATCATTGGGGTTGGCGACCATCAACAGGGTCGGCCCACTAATCGCCGGCAATTGCAAACCAGCCAGGACACTGGGGTCGGTGCCGCGTAAGAACACAATGGCATTGCCAGTAGCCGGCAACTGGTTCTGGCTCACCGGGAAGTTAGCGCCACGATAGCTGGCCAGCGCACCGAACCACGAGGAGATCATCCCGGCGGCTTCCAGCGCGCGGTTATCCAGGGTGCCGGCGAAGACAAAGGGCAGTTCCAAAGCCTTCGAGTCACGCCGATCAAAAAATGGCAGCGGCAAAATGGCCAGGTCATCCGCCAGCGCAATCTGCGTGACTTGAATCTCCAGCACACTGCTATTGCTGATTTTTGCCCACAGGCTGGAATGCAAAGGGTCTTCGCATTGCATGGTGTAGTGGCCGATCAGCTGCAAGCTCAGGCGGTTGAACTCGGTAATCAGGTGCGGCGGAATTTCTATTACCTGCTTTTGCAGGACGCCGGCCGTTTCTTTGGGTAATGCCAGGCTCGCCACCACCTCGTCATTGACCAGCACGTTGATATTCGACAGGTCCGGCAGCAACGCCGGTGAGTAGCTGTACTCCAACGTCAGGCGTGCACTGGTGACCACTTCATTGGCGCGAATATCGAAGTTAACGCTGTCACTGCCTTCGATGCCGCGCAGGTTCATCACATAATTCATGCCCAATTGCTTGAGCGTAGAGCTGGCGGTACGTCCCTCAATAGGCGCAACAACAGCCTCGGCAACGCCCTCAGCAGCCACCTCGGGCGCGGCTACCGGCGGCTCAACCACAGCCTCGACAGCCATAACCAGGGCACTGTTAGCGGCCAGCACAGCGGCGCAAAAAAACACCCATGCATGCTTGGCAAGCGAGGCTTTTGGCTTGGCGGGGGAGTAACTCAAACTCATGTCTGCCTCAATATTATTTTTTTTGAGAAGGAAAGAAATCGGCTGCGCAACAGCAGTTCGGCCGCCGTTGCCTTGGACAGCAACACAATGCCGCGCAGGCCAACCAGCGAGACTTCACGCAAGGCCGCCAGCGGTGTATCGACCACCCCCTGACCCCAGCCGGCGGCCCACATATCGGCCCGCGAAAAAGTTAAACGGACTAACTCGCTTTGCTGCTGCAGCGACAGATCGTCAAAGCTCAAGCCCAACGACTGGCCGCGACTAAACACCACGGTGGCCGGGAAGACACTCTCGTTCTCGTCGCGAAACAACGACACCTGTAACTGCGTGCCCTGCGGCACTTCAACCTCTGCGGGCAAGCTAATGCCGACGCCGCTCTGGGAAAAATCACTGGTACGGCAGACGATGGTTTTACCGTTGGCCAGACCTAGCATCGCCGGCAACTGGGCAAACACCCGCGGCTCACCGCGAATCTGCCGCGCTTCAGCGGCTACCGCCACGGCGGCGGCGCTCATAATGATGTTGTACAGCGTCCAGCACAGATTGATCGCCAGGGTGGCGTTACTGGCGCTGTCGTCGAAAACCATCTTGCCCAGGCCCACCACCACACCGAGCAAGTTCAGGCCAAGGACGACTATGTAAGGCCGCGCCATCGCCCAGTCGAAATAGCTCTTATCGATGACGCCGCCCTTGGCGGTTACGTTGAAGGTACCCAACTTGGGGTTAACCAGCGCCAACAGCACCGGGCGCATGATGTACCACGCCAGCACCGACTCGTAGACCTCGTTCCAGAACGAGTGGCGAAAGCGCCCCTGCATCGTTGAGTTGGTCACGCTGGCCTGGAAAATGTGCGGCATTGCATAGGCGAGAATCATCAACGCCGACGCCTGAAAAACCTGCGCGCCAAAAAACAGATAGGCCAGGGGCGCGGTCAAAAACACCAAGCGGGGCAAGCCATAAAAGAAGTGCAGCATGGCGTTCAGGTAGCACAGCCGTTGACCAAAACCCAAGCCTTTGCCGAGCAAGGGATTATCGGTACGGAAGATCTGCGCCATGCCACGCGCCCAGCGAATTCGCTGACCGATGTGCCCGGACAAACTTTCGGTCGCCAAGCCGGCGGCCTGGGGAATAGCGATATAAGCGGTGTTATAGCCAAGCCGGTTGAGCTTTAACGCGGTATGCGCATCTTCCGTCACCGTTTCAACGGCCACGCCGCCCACTTCCTCCAGCGGCCCACGGCGCAGAATCGCGCAAGAGCCGCAAAAAAAAGTGGCGTTCCAGAGGTCATTGCCGTCCTGCACCAGGCCGTAAAACAGCTCGTTCTCACCCGGTACAACGCGGAAGGTATTGAGGTTTTTTTCGAACGGATCGGGCGAGAAGAAAAAGTGCGGGGTCTGCAGCATTGCCAGCTTGGGATCTTTAATAAACCAGCCCATGCCCACCTGCAAAAAGGACCGGGTCGGCACGTGATCGGCATCGAAGATCGCCACGAACTCGCCATTGGTGTGCTTTAGCGCCCAGTTGAGGTTGCCGGCTTTGGCGTGGTTGTTATGCGGGCGAACGATATAACCAATCCCGGCATCTTCACAAAAACTACGAAACACCTCGCGCCGGCCATCATCCAGCACATAGACGTTGAGTTTGTCTTTTGGCCAATCAATCGCCTGGGCGGCAAAAGCGGTCAGTTTGACGATATCCAGACTCTCGTTATAAGTCGGGATAAACACATCCACGCTGGGCCAGGTTCGATTGTCTTGCGGCAACGCGGCGGGTTTGCGCTCCAGCGGCCATGAGGTCTGCAAATACCCCAGCAGCAGTACCAGCAAAGCGTAAAACTCAGCCAACACCAAGCCATAGCCAAACATCATGTCGACCCAACCCTCAAACCCCAGAGAGGAGGTCAAGCGCCAGTACATGTAGCGCGTGGAGGCGATGACCGACAACACCACCATCGCCAAAATTGCCAAGCGCCCGGCTTTGCGCCGCAGCACCAGAGTCGCCGCCAGGCAAACCGCCGAAAACAACAACTGTTGGTGCAGGTCCAACGGCGCCGCCACGACCATGGCCATCAACGAGCCGGCCAAAACCATCGGCACTACCCGTGCCAACCAACCGACCAGCGGTGACTGCCGAAGGACAGATACAGCTACGCCATCACGCATCCTTGCCAGCAGGGTCACGCCTGAGGCTCAGCGCGTATTTTCAGCCGAGCTATTACCGCGTGCGCGCAAGCCAAGATGTCATGCGCGCCCTGGCCGCGAGGGTCGTAGTCAAGCACGCTTTGGTTGTAGGCCAAAGCCTCAGAGATTGACTGATCGCGATGGATCAAACCAATCACCTTGTCGCCCAGCGCATTGCGCATGATCTGGGTGATGTCTTTGTTCAGTTGTCGCGAGCGATCCACCTGATTGATCAGATAACCCACTCCCAGAAACTCCGGACGCTCACCGGCATAGGTTTTGATCAGGCTGTCGATCATCGGCAGCGTGTTATAGGAGGCCGCATCAGAAAGACTGACCACCAAGACCAAATTGGCCACCGACAACACCTGCTGCAGGTATACCGAAGGGCCGGGCGGCGTATCCAGAATCACCAACGCGCCATCGGCCAGCTCCAAGCCGGCCAATTGCCGCGCCAGCCAATCGGGATCTTGATCCAACTGCCCCTCAAAAATGCGCCGGCGTTTTTCGTCAACCGCGCCAAAGGGCAACAGGTGCACGTCAACCGGGCTCGGCTGGCAGATGTCTTGCCACGACTGTCCAGCCACAACCGGCTGGGCGATGCCGGCAGTGAGCAGCACATTGCCAGGCTCCGGCTCGACGCCAAGATAATGGTGCAGTGCATTTTGCGGATCTAGATCGACCGCCAGCACGGCGTGCCCTTCGCGCTGCAGGGCTACGGCAAAGTTGGCCGAGATGGTGCTTTTACCCACGCCACCTTTAGCCGAAACCACCGCAATAATTTTGATATTGGCGAGTTGCGCCCGCGGCCGTGCAGCATTCAGCGCAGGCGCCTCATCCTCAGCCTGCGCCAATTTGCCTAACATGCTGCGCAAGCTCAGCGCACCACCGGCAAAGGGCTCACTCAGCTCGGCAGCCAGCGCCGGCAAGACCAGTCGTTCTAGCGCAGCAGGCTGCGGCGCGGGCACAGGTTCCGGCGCAGGAGCAGGTGCAACCTGAGGTAGCGCACCGCTGGCAGCCACTTGCGCACGACTAAAAAGACCGTCACGGGCAGCGGGTGGCGGCGGCACTTCGGCCTTGGCTATTCCGGGCCAGCTCTCCAGCGAAGCACTGCCGGCATCTGCCTCAGCAATTTCTTGATACTGGCTTGCACGCCGACCAAACAGCTTGAACAAACTGGAAATATCGCTCGAAGTACTCATGCGCCGAAAGTGACCAAGGTGGCTTGATAGAATGCAGGCGTCCAGTGCCAATTTTAAGGCGTCAAAAAAATGCAAGCTTTTTTAGACACAGCACACATTCTAAAACAAATTCTTCCTGTAGGTGCGTCAATTCAACACAGCAATTTAAGCGCTGTAGCCACCCAAATCAGTGCAATTAGAAACCATTCGCAACCCGCATAAAAACTCGCCAACAGCATGCACAAGGCAACGTTAACTAAGGCTCTGTACCCGTTAACTGTTGCAAGGTCTAAACTCAAGACGCGTGCTCATCAAGGAGTACCGTTATGGATGCCCAATCCTTTCAACACCTGCTGGTTCGGCTTGATCTGCTCACGATCAAACAGAAATCCATCGTTCAGCACTTTCTCCAGATCAACGTGCTGCGAGATGGCCTTGAAGAAGTCATTCCTGATCTGAAAGCCTGCCCGCACTGTGCCGCTGACGCCGCGCAACTGGCCTCATGGGGCCGCAGTGGCGGCCTGCAGCGCTACCGCTGCCGAGTATGCCGGCACACATGCAATGCCTTGACCGGAACACCATTGGCGCGTCTGCGCAAAAAAGACTGCTGGCTGGATTATGCCCAGGCCCTAATTGCGGGATCTACCGTGAGAGAGGCGGCCCGATACTGCTGTGTCAGCAAGAGCACCTCATTCCGATGGCGGCATCGTTTTCTGCGTGACTCCGCCGACCATCGCGATGCGCGTGAAAGTGGCATTGTCGAGGCGGATGAAACCTTTTTTCTCGAGTCATTCAAAGGTCAGCGCGAGTTGCCGCGCCCACCACGCAAGCGGGGTGGCGTGGGCAAGACACGCGGCACTGGCCCGGATCAGATACCCGTTTTGGTCGTGCGCGACCGTGCGGGGCATACTGCGGATTTCCAGCTAAAAAAACTCGACGCGGCGCATGTGAGCGCCGTTCTTGAGCCGTTAATGGATAAAAAGTCGGTGCTTTGTACCGATGGCGCGGCAGTCTATGCAGCATTTGCGCGCACCAGCGGGATCACGCACAAGGTGGTGTATGCCAGGCCTGGACTGCGCGTCCAAGAGGCAGCTTTCCACATCCAAAACGTAAATGCCTATCACAGCCGGCTAAAGCGATGGATGGTGCGTTTCCATGGTGTGGCGACCAAGTATCTCGTCAATTACTTGGGTTGGCGACGCATGCTAGAGCGGTATGCAAAGCGTATTCAGCCCGAGTTTTGCCTGCAAGAGGCCGTTGGGCGACCCCTTCAACAGTTAACGGGTACATAGCCTAAAAAAAGCCCGACGCTAAGGTCGGGCTGTTTTTACTCGCGATTAACGCCGGTGGTTAAACCGGTGCTTTAGCGCGGGCTTTGTAGTCGCCGGTGCGGGTGTCGATTTCGATCCAGTCGTCGATGTTGCAGAAATCCGCAACCTTAACTTCAGTACCGTTAGACAGCTTGGCAGGCTTCATCACTTTGCCCGAAGTGTCGCCGCGCGCGGAACCTTCGGTGTAGGTGATCTGGCGAACGATGGTGGTTGGCAGATCAACCGAAACAACTTTGCCTTCGAAGAATACGGCTTCGCAGATGTCGTTCATGCCATCAACGATAAACGGCAATACGCTTTCCAGGTCGTCAGCGTTGAGCTCGTATTGATTGAACTCTTCGTCCATGAATACGTAGTTTGGCTCGCTGGCGTAGGAGTAAGTCACGTTAACGCGCTCGAGAGTTACCGGCTCAAGCTTGTCGTCGGCCTTGTACACAGTCTCGGTGGAAGAACCGGTCAACAAGTTCTTCAATTTCATTTTAACGATGGCGCTGTTACGGCCGGATTTGGTGAACTCGGCCTTCTGGATAAGCCAAGGTTGGCCGTCGATCAGGGCCACACTGTTGGGCTTCATTTCTTGTGCGGTTTTCATACTAATGTCCGGATATGGATGGAAAGACAAAATTCTTCGCCGCGTATCATAGCCAATTTCGGTAAAACTGCGCCAGCGCCGTGGCAAGATCTGTCTGCGCTGCCTGCTGCGAGCACCAGTTTTCGGCATGCGCGCTCAGCTCCGGCCACACCTCCAGCAGCGCCTGCCAGCTCGTCCCCATAGCCGCGCCGCTGTTCCAGGCCCGCCACTGGGCCAGTAACGCGGCACTGGCCGCCGGCGACAAAGCCTCGGTGTAGAGCGCCAGAAATGCTTCGAGTTTGTCCAGATGGGCATCTTCTGGCTGCGGATAAATCTGCCAGAGCAGCGGCCGCCCGGCCCATTGCGCCCGCACGAAGGAATCCTCGCCACGCACCGCATTAAAATCGCAGCTCCACAGCAAAAGGTCGTAATCATCCTGGCTGACGAACGGCAGCACTTGAATGGTCAAACTGCCCCGCACCAGCACAGTCCCGACCGCCAACGTATCCAGCTGCAACCAGCGCAGCAGGTCGTTGACTATCCGCCCCTCGGGCACCAATAAATGAGTGGGCTGGGGCTCTGCTGCCAGCAGCTCTAGCCAACTGGCCAGGCCCAAATTTTCATAGGCAAACAGCGAGATCAGCCGGGCATCGGTTTGCGGCGCCACGCCCAAGCCGTACAAAAACGCCTGACGCGCCTGCGGGTCTTGCTGAAAAGCGCGGCGCCGTTCCAGCAGACCAGCCTCACGCAGCAAGCCGCCGGTGTCCGGGCTAAAGCCTGGAAAGAAGAAAAACTTCTGCAAGCCCTTGGGCTGCAACGACGGCAGACCATGACAGCCGCCGACCCAGTCTTCGGCGCTTAAATATTCCAGATTCAGCCAGAGCACCGGCCGCGTACGCGCCGCCATGGCTGCGACATAGGCCGTCGGCAACGCGCAGGCAAAGGCCTCGATCACCACATCGGCAGCTTCCACCGGCGGCCAGTCGGCGCACCAGCGGCGCACCTCGACGCCGTGGCGCAATTGTGTTAAGGCCTGCACGTCGGCCTCTGGACAGACTCGACAAAACGCCGCCAGATCATCCACCCACAGGCGCACCGCACAGCCCTGCTCGGCCACCAGCTGACGGGCCAGGCGCCAGGTCACGCCGATGTCGCCGTAGTTATCGACGACGCTGCAGAAAATATCCCAGCTAACTCGCATATGGCTCAATCCAGCTATTAATCCGCCCCATTATGCCTCCCGCCGCCAACAAAGATTGCCGGCCCGCCATCCCATGCAGCAAACGCATCTAAACAGCAGAAACAATGCATTTGAAATTTGCCAACAGCTTTGCCAACCTGAACTCCAGCCGGAACCACTAAAAACAAGGACTCCCCATGAGCGTTCGCGCCAGCATTCTTGCCCTGCAAGACAGCATCAACCAGGCCGTCTTGGGTCAGGAAGCGGTGGTTCGCCAGGTGTTGCTGGCGCTGCTGGCCAACGGTCATGTGCTCTTGGAAAGCCTCCCAGGCCTGGCCAAGACCCGCACAGTACGAGCCTTGGCCGCGCACCTGGAGGCGCAGATGAGCCGCATCCAGTTCACCCCGGACCTGCTGCCCTCCGACATCACCGGCAGCGAGGTGCTGCACAGCGATGCCGGGCATAACCTGATCCAGTTCCAGCCCGGCCCGCTGTTTGGCAACCTGATCCTCGCCGACGAAATCAACCGCGCCCCGGCCAAGGTGCAGGCCGCCTTGCTGGAAGCCATGGAGGAGCGGCAGATCACCGTGGCCGGCAGCAGCCACCCGTTGCCCGAGCTGTTTATGGTGCTGGCCACGCAAAATCCCATCGAGCAGGAAGGCACCTACCCCTTGCCGGAAGCCCAGATGGATCGCTTTCTGATGAAGGTGCTGCTCGACTACCCGCAGCCCGCCGATGAGGCCCAAGTGCTGCGCCTGCTGCGTTTGGAAGAACGCGCACAAACGACGCACACGCCGGCGCCCGTCACCTTCCATCTGGCCCAGAGCGAGCTGTTTGCCGCCCGCCGGGAAATGGGCGCCATTCATGTGTCCGAGAGCATCGACCGCTACATAATCGACCTGATCAACGCCAGCCGTTTCCCGGCCAACTATGACGCCGAGCTGGCCAGCTGGATTAGCCTTGGCGCCAGCCCGCGCGGCGCCATCGGCCTGGATCGCGCGGCGCGGGCCAATGCCTGGCTGGAGGGCGCCGACTATGTCAGCCCGGATGATCTGCGCCGGGTGCTGCACCCGGTGCTGCGCCACCGCATCCAGTTGTCTTACGACGCCGTGGCCGATGGCATCAGCGTCGAGCAGGTGCTCGAGCGATTGCTCGACAAGGTCGCGATTCCCGCCTGAGGCCGCGCCCATGCAACTCCCACAGCACAGCAGCGATGGCCTGGTTTATGTCTCGATGGCGCAGCTATTGCGGCTGGAACTGCCGGCCCGGCACCTGAGTTTTGCCGGCCGCCAACCACGCGCCAGCCTGCTGGCCGGCCAGCATCAGTCACGCCTGCGCGGGCGCGGGTTGAATTTCGAGGAGCTGCGCCGCTATCAGCCCGGTGACGACCTGCGCCATCTCGATTGGCGCACCACCTTGCGCCTGGGCAAACCCTTCGTGCGCAGCTACAGCGAGGAGCGCGACCGGCCGGCGCTGATCGTGCTCGACCAGCGCATGGACATGTTTTTCGGCTCGCAATACAGCTTCAAGTCCTGCACCGGCGCCGAACTCGCCGCGCTCTGCGCCTGGATGGCCCTGCAAGCCGGCGACCGGGTCGGCGGACTGGTGTTTAACGACCAGCGGATCGAGCGGATTGCACCCTTGCGCAGCCGCAGCCGGGTCGAGCAGCTGTGCGCCAGCATCGTCCGGCAGAATCAGGCCCTGGCCGCCGACAACCCGCATATCGACGGCAGCGCGCAGCTCAACCAGGTGCTACTGGAATGCCGCCGGCATGCCGCTCACGACCAGCTGATTTGCCTGATCAGCGACTTTGCCGGCGCCAACGCCCAAACCTTGCAGTTACTGCGCGAACTGTCCGCCCATAACGATGTGCTGGCCCTGCAGGTCTACGACCCGCTGGCGCTCAAGCTGCCAAGCAACGGCCATTTGCTGGTCACCCAGGGCGAGCTGCAATTGGAGCTGGCGGTTGGCCGCAAGCACGTCCATCAACCCCTCAGCGAGTTTGCCAGCGGTCGCTTGCGTGAGGTGGCCGAGTTGCTACGTCGCAGCCAGATTGCGCTGTTGATGATCAGCACCGGCGAACCGGCCCTGGGACAATTGCGTTTCGAGTTAGGCAAGCTGAACGGACGGCGCCGATGAGCCCGCCCGCCAACATTTCCCAGCTGCAAGACCTGCCGCCGCCCGCCGCCGTCAGCTACCTGCCGCAAACCTGGGGCTGGTGGGCGCTGTTGGTGCTGCTCTTGGTCGTGGGGCTCTGCTATGCCGGTCGCGGCCTGTACCGCTGGCGGCGCAACCGTTACCGGCGCGCGGCGCTGGCCGAACTAAGCCGGCTGGCATTGGCCCTGACTGAACCTGCGCAGGTTGTGACAGCGCTGCGCCAGTTGCCCGAACTGCTCAAGCGCACGGCCCTGTCGATGCCCGATCCGCCCGCCGTTGCCAGTTTTAGTGGCCAAGCCTGGCAGCAGTTTCTGCAAGCCAGCAGCCCGACCCGCCTGCCGGACGACTTTGCCCAGCAACTGGCCCTGCTCGCCTACGCCCCGGATCAGCAATTACAAAGCCTGCCGACAGCGCAAATCAAACAGTTACTGGCGAGCAGCCGGCTCTGGCTGGAGCAGCACCATGTGGCAGTTTGACTATCCATGGTTGTGGCTGCTGGTGCCGCTGCCCTGGCTCGCCTGGCGCTATCTGCCGGCCTATAGAGAAGCTCGGCGGGCGGTGCGGGTGCCGTTCTTCAGCGCCATCAGCCAGGCGCTCGGCGTCAGCCCGGTAAAATCCGGGATCAGCCGCGGTCGCTGGCAGCTACCGCTCAACCTGCTGGTCTGGCTGCTCGTGCTGGCCGCCCTAGCCCGCCCGGTGTGGGTCGAACCGCCGCTGCAACAAACCCAACCGGTGCGCGACCTGTTGCTGGCCATCGATATTTCCCAGTCGATGCAGGCCCGCGATTACCGCGACAGCGCCGGCCAGCAAGTCGACCGCCTGACCGCGGTCAAGCAGGTGGTGCAGGGCTTTATCGACAAACGCCCGAATGACCGCATGGGCCTGATCGTCTTCGGCGGCGGCGCCTATCCCCAGGCGCCGCTGACCCTCGACCACGCCAGCCTGAAAATCCTCCTGGATGACATCGGCATCGGCATGGCCGGGCCCAACACCGCCATTGGCGACGCCATCGGCCTGGGCATAAAAATGCTGGAAAACAGCCAGCAGCCGGACCAGACCCTGATCCTGCTGACCGATGGCAATGACAACCACAGCGCCATCCCACCCGATCAAGCCGCCGCCCTGGCCGCGCAAAAACACATCCGCATCCACAGCATCGGCATCGGCGACCCGGCGGCCAGCGGCGAGAATCGCGTGGATAGCAAGGTTCTTGAACTGATCGCCAAGACCACCGGCGGGCGCAGCTTTATGGCCAACGACAGCGCCGCACTGACGCAGGTGTACGCCACCCTCGACCAGCTCACGCCCCATGAGGTGCAACACCTGAGCTACCAGCCCAAACGTGATTTGTTCTGGCTACCCCTGGGCGCCGCCCTGTTGCTGCTGAGCCTGGCCCACAGCCTGGCGGCGCTGGCGGCCCATTGCTCCAGCCGCCCCGCACCCAGCACGGAGCCCGGCTGATGGAGATCGACCTGAATGCCCTGCACTTTATCCGCCCACTGTGGCTCTGGTTGCTGCTGCCGGCGCTCTGGCTGCCCTGGTTCTGGCGCCGCCAGCGGCAAGCCGGGCATAACCTGCGAACCAGCATCGCGCCGCACCTGCTTAAGCACCTGCTGATTTACCCGCAAGAGCGCCCCCAGCTGCGCCCGGTTTACCTGCTCAGTGCCCTGCTGCTGGTCGGCGCATTGGCGGCAGCCGGGCCGACCTGGCAACAGGATCGCCCGCCCTTTGTGCAGGATCAGGCGGTGCTGATGCTGGCGGTGGACTTATCGCCCTCCATGGATGCCAGCGACGTGCCGCCGACCCGCCTGCAAGCGGTCAAGCACAAGCTGCAGGAGCTGATTCAACGCCGCGCCGGCGCCCGCACTGGCCTATTGGTGTACGCCGGCAGCGCCCACCTAGTGTTGCCGCCCACCGACGACCCCGAGCTGCTCGACAGCTTCGTCCAGGCCCTGGCCACCGACCTGCTCGACAGCCCCGGCAAGAACGCCCTGGCCGTCACCGAGCGAGCCATTCGCCTGCTGCAGGCCGAGCAAGCGCCAGGCACCCTGGTGCTGTTCAGCGATGGCGCCGACACTCAACAACTGCCGGCCCTGCGCCAGTTACTGAGCGACAGCCCGGTGGATTTGCAACTGCTGATTCTCGCCGTCGGTAACCAGACTGGCGGTCTGCTCAGCGACCAAAACGGCGCACCACGGCTGGATCGCGCTGGCAAACCGCTGCTGGCCGAGTTCGACCAGGAGGCCCTGGAGCAGCTGGCCAAGGCCACCGATGCGCCCATCGGCAGCCTGACCCTGAATGCCGACGACCTGGACTGGATTCAACTGCACGCCCAGCAGCATTTTGCCGCCGCCAGCGCCGGTAACGCCGAGGTGCATTGGCGGGATGCCGGCTACTGGCTGTGCTGGCTGCTGCTGCCGCTGGCCTGGCTGAGCATCCGCCGCGGCTGGAGCATCAGCTGGCTGCCGGCCCTGTTGCTGGCCGTCGGCCTGGGCGCCCAGGCGCCAAACGCTCAGGCCGGGGTGCTGGCCGATGCCTTCATGACCGCCGACCAGCAAGGCCGCTGGGCCTTCGAGCGGCAACAGTATCCGGCCGCCGCCGCGCACTTTAACGACCCCTACTGGAAGGGGCTGGCGGCCTACAAGGCGGCCGAGTTCAACCTCGCGCTGGCCAGTTTCGCCAAGCTCGACAGCGCCGCCGCGTACTTCTACCTCGGTAACAGCCACGCCCGCCTGCACCACTACCCCCAGGCCCTGAGCGCCTACGCCGAGGCGCTACGGCTGCAGCCGGCGCTTGCCCAGGCGCAATTCAATCAAGCCTTGGTGACCGAGTTGCAGCGCCAGTTCGAGGCTGATCAGCAGGTGGCCCCCGAAGACGACCCGGACCAAGAGCAGCTCGATGACCAGGGCAAACCCGGCGACAAGGGTGAAAAGGTCATGCTCAACGGGCCAAAAGAAGTCTCGGCCGAGCTATGGCTGCGCAACCTCAACACCTCGCCGGCGGGCTTTCTCAAGCAAAAATTCAGGCTGCAACAGGCCGCCAGCCAGCCTGCGCCGGCGGTGACGCCATGAAGTCCTGGCTGTGGCTGCTGTGCTGGCTGGTTAGCCAGGTGGCGCTGGCGGCTGAGCCACGGGTACGGGTAGAAACCCGACTGAGCCCGGCCGCGCCCTATTTGCTCGGCAGCACCCTGCGGTTGGAAATCGACCTGCTCACCAGCAGCTGGTTTACCCAGGCGCCGCAGCCCGCCGAGCTGCAGCTTCCCGGCGCGCTGATCACCCCGCCCAATGGCCAGGCCGACAAACTGACGGTCAGCCGCGACGGCGAAAGCTACTTTGGCTTGCGCCTGACCTATTTAATCAGCCCGATTCAGGCGCAGAACTTCAGTATCCCGGCGCTGGATTTCAGCCTGCAACTGGGCCAAGCCAGCGGCCCGTTGCGGGTCAGCAGCCAGGCTCTGAGTTTCAATGCCCAAGCGCCAGCGGGTGCTATGGCTGAAGCGCCAGCCGGCAATCTGCTGGTGGCCCAGCAAGTACATTTCAGCCAGCAGATCGAGCGCTCCGCCACGCCGCTGAAAGTCGGCGACAGCCTGACCCGGCGCCTGCTGGTGGAGGCCGACGGCGCCCAGGCCATGCTGATTGCCCCAGCCGAATTTGCCGAAGTCTCCGGCCTCAAAACCTATCCCTTACCCGCCGAGGTCAAGCCGTTGAGCGATGGGCGCGGCGCGGTCAGTGGCGGACAACGGCGCGACAGCCTCAGCTATGTGATCGAGCACGCCGGCAGCTACCGCCTGCCAGCCATGCAGGTACGCTGGTGGGACGCCACAGCCGGACAACTGCGCAGCGCCGAGGTGCCGGCGGTGGACTTCGAGGCCCAGGCCAATACGGCCTATCGACTGCCCTTTGACCTGCAGGCGGATTTGCAGCGCCTGGGCCGTGGCCAGCATCTGCAGCTGTCGCGGCTCAGCCTGCTGCTCATCGGCAGCCTGCTGCTGTTGGGCTTGGCCGGCTACCTTGCCCGCCCTTGGCTTTCGCAACAACGCCGGCGCCTGCAAAACTGGCGAGCACGCCGGCAAGCAACTTGGCTGGCCTCGGAAGCCTATGCCTGGCGCCAGTTGCAACGCGCCTGGCGCCACACAGCGCTGCCGCTGGCGCCGCTCTATGCCTGGCTGCAACGCAGCGGCTGCAACGCCAACCTGCGCGAGCTTGGCCAACAACTGCCGGCCGCCGCCGGCCAAGCCTTGCAACAGGCACTGGCGGCCAGCTATGGCGCACCACCGATGCAATTCGCCAGCACCCAGCAGCTGCGCAACAGCCTGCCAGCCCTGCGCCGCGCCTTGCGCAAACAGGCCCGCGCCAAAGCACCAGCCCTGCGCCCTCTCAATCCGAGGCCAACGCCAAGGCCGCAGGCCTAGAAAGCCCCAGATTGACGGACAATCGCACCTTGCGCTGCGCACGCAAGGCTAAAAGCTAACGCGGTCCCCGTAGGAGGGGCTTCAGCCGCGACCCGCGCCACCACCGCGCTCACTGACACAGCACAAAGCATCGCGGCTAAAGCCCCTCCTACAAAAGCGCCCCACTCTGGGCTGAAAAGCACCTGAACCCCTCTGGCCCGGCATAACAACCATCACCCGACCACGCGGCACGGCCTTAATGCGCAAACCGCATTAAGTAACGCGCAACAATGCATTTGAACCTTCAGCACAGTTTTGTCAGCCTGCTCAGTGTGCCTCGCCTATACCTAGTGCAGCAGCTGAACAGCTGGGCCGTGGTTGTCCGCGACTGGCAACTACGGCCCAAATCAAAACAATGAGTCGCCAACCGCGACCCCTTTGCTGGATGGAGAACTTCCCGATGCGTCTAACCCGACATTGGTTACCCCTGACCCTGGCGGCCGCCGCCTGCCTGGGCATGGCCCAAAGCGTCAGCGCCGCCGCCAAGCCGAATATCTTGGTGATCTTCGGCGATGACATTGGCGTGCATAACATCAGCGCCTACAACCATGGCATTCAAGGCTTTCGCACCCCCAATATCGACCGTATCGCCAAAGAGGGCGCGCTGTTCACCGACGCCTATGGCGAGCAGTCCTGCACCGCTGGGCGCTCAGCCTTTATCCTCGGCGAACATCCGTTCCGCACCGGCCTGTTGACCATCGGCATGCCCGGCTCTGGCGGCGGTATCCCGGAATGGGCGCCGACCATGGCCGACGCCCTGAAAGACCAGGGCTATGCCACCGGCCAATTCGGCAAGAACCACCTGGGCGACCAAGACAAAGACTTGCCCACCAACCACGGCTTCGATGAATTCTTCGGCAACCTCTACCATCTGAATGCCGAGGAAGAGCCCGAGACCTACTACTACCCCAAAGATGCCGAGTTCCGTAAGCAATACGGCCCGCGCGGGGTGATCCATTCCTACGCCGACGGCAAGATCGAAGACACCGGCCCGCTGAACCGTGCGCGCATGCCCACCGTCGACGAAGAAATTGTCGCCAGCACCAAGAACTTCATCGAAAAATCGGTGAAGGCCGACAAGCCCTTCTTCGTCTGGTTTAACAGCACCCGCATGCACGTCTGGACCCATCTGAAGAAAGAGACCGTCGGGCGCACCGGCAAAGGTCTGTACCCCGATGGCATGGCCGAACACGACGAGATGGTCGGCCAGCTGCTCACTCAGCTGGATGAGCTGAAGATCGCCGACAACACCATCGTCATCTACACCACCGACAACGGCGCGCAAAAGTTCACCTGGCCGGATGGCGGCACCAGCCCCTTCAAAGGCGAGAAAGGCACCTCCTTCGAGGGCGGCCATCGCGTGCCCCTGCTGGTCAAATGGCCGGGCGTGATCAAGCCTGGCACCGACTACAACGACATGATTGCCCACAACGACTGGATGCCAACTTTGCTGGCCGCCGCCGGCAACAGCACAGTTAAAGAAGACCTGGCCAAGGGCACCACCCTCAACGGCAAAGAGTTCCGCGTACACCTGGACGGCTACAACTACCTGCCCTACTTCAAGGGTGAGGTGACGGACGTGCCACGCGATGAGTACTTCTACTTCGGCCAGGCCGGCGAGTTGAATGCGGTACGCTGGAAAGACTTCAAAATCAGCTTCGCCTCGGTGGAGGGCAACATCGCCTTCGGCACCCGCAAGGTAACCAACTGGCCGATCATCACCAACCTCAAGGAAGACCCCTACGAGACCGCCCCCTACGAGTCGCAGATGTACGTGAAATGGGCAGCTGACGTGATGTGGATCGGCGTCCCGATCCGCAAGGAAGTCGAGAAATTTCTCGCCACTTTCCCCGAATACCCATTCCAGGAAGGCCAGAACATGAACCCCGCAGGCTTCAACTACCAAACCTACAAAGCCCTGCAGATGGTCAAGCAACTGGAAGGGGTGAAACCCATCTTTGAGAAACTCAAGTCCCTGAAAAAGATGACTGAGTGGTAAGCCGCTAAGGCCAGAGCATATTCAGCAGAGGTTAATGAGGGGCGTGTTTATCGCCTCTTTTTTTGCCTACGCAGCCATCGCGCTCAATGCGCAGCACTGAACGCCGCAATGGCAACACGAGAGAGCCATGATGAATTTTGATTATCTGATTGTCGGTGGCGGTTCCGCCGGGGCCACCCTAGCCGCACGTCTGAGTGAAGACCCAGCCAACACTATTGGCCTGATTGAAACCGGCGGTTATGGTGATGACCTGCTGATTCGCATGCCGGTCGGTTTGAGCGCGATAGTGCCGGGCCGCCTCAAGAGCAACAACTACCGCTATGAAACCATCCCGCAGGCCGGCTTGCATGGTCGCAGTGGCTATCAGCCCCGTGGCCGCTGCCTGGGCGGCTCCAGCGCCATCAATGCCATGTGCTACATCCGTGGCCACCGCAACGACTATGACGACTGGGCCAGCCTTGGCTGCCCCGGCTGGTCATTCGACGAGGTGCTGCCCTATTTCAAGCGCAGCGAAGGCAATCAACGTGGCGCCAGTGAGTTGCATGGCGGCACTGGCCCCCTGCAGGTCGGCGAGCAACAAAGTCCACGGCCGATCAGCCATGCCTTCGTCAAGGCGGCACTGGAGGTCGGCCTTCCAGCCAATCCCGACTTCAACGGCGCCGAGCAGGAAGGCGTGGGCTTCTACCAGGTAAGCCAGTTCTTCCACGGCCCGAAGAATGGCGAACGCTGCTCCGCCGCCGCCGCTTACCTGCACCCGGTCATGCACCGTCCCAACCTGACCGTGTTGACCCACACCCAGGCACTACGGGTCATGCTTGAGGATAAACGCGCCGTCGGCGTGGAAGTGCAACGCGCGGGCCAGCGGCAAGTCATCCACGCCAATAAAGAAGTGATCCTCTGCGGTGGTGCCTTCAACTCGCCGCAACTGTTGATGCTCTCGGGCATTGGCGATCCGGCAGAACTGACCCGCCACGGTATCCAGGTGCGTCATGAGCTGCCAGGGGTCGGCAAGAACCTGCAGGACCACATCGACTTCATCCTCAATTACACCTCCAAGGACTCTGATCTGCTGGGGTTTTCCCCCTCGGCGGCCATGCACATACCAGGCGCCATCCAGGAGTGGAGCAAGACGGGCAAGGGGCTGCTGGCCTCACCCATCGCGGAAAGCGGCGGTTTCGTCAAATCCGACCCGCAATTGGCGCGTCCCGACCTGCAGCTCAACTTCGTCATTGCCTTGCTCGACGACCACGGGCGCAAGCTGCGCTACGGTAATGGCTTCTCCGCCCATGTCTGCGTGCTGCGACCCAAGAGCGTGGGCGAGCTCGGGCTGGTCGACAGCAACCCGCTGTCGGCTCCGCGCATCGATCCGCAATTTCTCTCCCATCCCGATGATGTCGCCGTCCTGCTCAAGGGGGCCAGGCTGCTGCAGAAAATCATCCAGGCACCGGCAATGAGCCACATCCTCGACAAGCCGCTGCTGGAGATCGACCAGCTCAGCGACGAGGAGCTAATCGAGCACATCCGTGAGCATGCCGACTGCATCTACCACCCCATAGGCACCTGCAAAATGGGTACCGACCCGCTCGCAGTGGTCGACCCACAGCTGCGCGTGCATGGCATCACTGGCCTGCGGGTAGTGGACGCCTCGATCATGCCGACCCTGATCGGCGGCAACACCAACGCGCCGACCATCATGATCGCCGAACGGGCCGCCGCCTTTATCCGCGCCTGACCGCCGCCCAAACATGGACCGCCAGACGTGCGCTTGGCGCGAGCGGGCAACCGTTCGCACCGGGGAGTTATCGCCATCGACCGGGCCTCAGCCGCTAACCACCACTGCCCCGCACTCGGCCAACAACCAATCCCGTACCGCGGCGATCGCCGGCGTCTGCTGACGCTCGGCGGCTTGCAGCAGATGGTAGGCACGGCCTTCAAGCGTCGGGCCGAAAGGCGTCACCAAACTGCCCTGCGCCAATCCATCCGCCGCCAGGCAGAGGCTGAGTAAGGCCACTCCCTGGCCAGCCAGTACGGCCTGGATAGCATGACTCTCATCGCTGAAGTGCAGGCTGCCGGCCATGGGCGGTGCCTCGCGCTTGGCCAGGTCGAACCAGCGCGCCCAGGTGGGTTGTTCGGCACTCGCCCGCGTCCAGTCGTAATGAATCAGCCGGGTCGCGGCCAGGTCCGCGGCCGTGCACAGGCCCAAGCTAGGATGCGCCACCGGAGCGAAGCGGTCGGCGAGCAATACCTCGGCCAACAGCCCGGGAAAAGGCCCAGCTGCATAGCGGATCGCCAGGTCGGCCTCGCCAGCCGCCAGGCTGACCGGCTCATCGGTCGCCTGCAGGCGCAGATCGATCTCGGGGTACAGGCGCTGGAAGTTGGCTAACCGCGGCAATAGCCAGTGCCCACAGAAGGCCCGCGTCGCGCTGAGGGTGACGGCGGCGCGGCCGCGCTGCTGGTTCAAGCCATCCAGCACACGAGCGAAGGCATCGAAACCATCGCGCAGCACCGGGTAGAGCAATTGCGCCTCGACCGTCATCAACACCTGCCGTGTGCGCCGCTCGAACAGCTGCAGGCCCAGGGCTTCCTCCAGCTGGCGGACCTGGTGGCTGATCGCCGTGGGCGTGACGCACAGCTCCTGCGCCGCACGCTTGAAGCTCAGGTGGCGGGCGGCGGCCTCGAAGGCACGTAAGGCTGGCAGGGGTGGCAGCTGGCGCATGGGTCATCCGGGAGTTTTATAGCTGAATTAAGCTCATCTATTCGCTGAGAATTGCACCTTTGTCAAGGCGCTGCGCCGAGGCGATCCTGTGCTTCCACAGTCAGCAACAGGATATCCGCCATGGCCACCCTACTGCATATCGATGCAAGCGCCCGCCTCACCCGTTCCCATACCCGCACGCTGTCCAAACGCTTCGTCGAGGCTTGGCTGGCCCAGCGCCCAGGAGATCGGGTGATAGTTCGCGATGTCGGCGCACAAGCGCCCACCCCCGTGAGCCACGACTGGATCGCGGCCGCCTTTACCCAGCCCGAGCGGCGCAGCGCCGCGATGCACGAGGTGCTGCGCGAAAGCGATGCGCTGGTAGATGAGCTGGAAAGCGCCGACATCATCGTGGCCGGGGTGCCCATGTACAACTTCGGTATGCCCGCGCCGATGAAGGCCTATATCGACAATATCGTGCGGGTCGGGCGCACCTTCGGTTTCGACCGTAGCCGTTCTGGCGACCCGTACTGGCCGCTGCTGCAAGGCAAACGCCTGGTCACCCTGAGCGCGCGCGGCGATTACGGATACGAGCCCGGCCAGCGCATCGCCCAGATGAATCATGTTGAGCCACACCTGCGCACGGCTTTCGGTTATATCGGCATCACCGAGGTGCAGTCGCTGGCGGTGGAATACGACGAGTTCGCCGACGAGCGCGTTCGTCAGTCCTTGCAGCAAGCCGGAAATGCCGCGGAACGTTTGGCGATCGAGATCGCCAACGCGTTTGAATAGCCGCCTATTCCGCCGCTCAATAAGCCAGCGCCGGGCTTTAGTCGCGGCGCCAAGCTCGCTAGGGTAATGGCTTGGCCCATCCACTCCCTGGGAGTTGCACATGCACCCTTATTTCAGCCTACAAGGCCGTACCGCGCTGGTTACCGGCGGCACCCGTGGCATCGGCAAGATGATTGCCCGTGGTTTTCTCGAAGCCGGCGCGCGGGTGTTTATCTGCGCCCGTAACGCCCAAAGCTGCGCCGAGGTGGCCGCCGAACTGGCAGCGCTGGGCGACTGTCAGTGGATAGCCGCCGACCTCTCCACCGAAGAAGGCGCCAGGGCGCTGGCCATTGAGCTGGCGGGCAAAATCGACCAACTGGATATTCTGGTCAACAACGCCGGCACCACCTGGGGCGCGCCACTGGAGAGCTACCCGGTAAAAGGCTGGGAAAAAGTCATGCAGCTCAACGTCACCTCGGTATTCAGCTGCATCCAGCAACTGCTGCCGCTGCTACGCAAAGCCGGCTCGTCGCAAAGCCCGGCGCGGGTGATCAATATCGGCTCGGTGGCCGGCATCAGCGCCATGAGCGAACAGGCCTACGCCTACGGCCCGAGCAAAGCAGCCCTGCACCAGTTGTCGCGGATGCTGGCCAAAGAGCTGGTGAGCCAACAGATCAACGTCAACGTCATAGCCCCAGGGCGCTTCCCGAGCAAAATGACCCAATTTATCGCCCAGGATGCCGCCGCCCTCGCCGAAGACACCGCCCACATCCCCATGCAACGTTGGGGCCGCGAAGACGAAATGAGCGCCCTCGCCGTCAGCCTGGCCAGCACCGCCGGCGCCTACATCACCGGCGCCATCATCCCGATTGACGGTGGCTTTCACCTCTAACGCCGCTACTTCGGGTCGCGCCCAGCCCTCGCACCCACAGTGCGAGTAAGCTGAGCCCTCCTGACTGACAGCGAAGCCAGCATGCAAGAAGCCCTAAGGCAAAAAATCATCCGGGTCTGCAACGACAAAATCCACAGCAAGGGGCCAAATGTCGGCCTGTCCTTCTACGCGTTTTTCGCCAACAAAAATGACAACCCGCAACTGCTGATGGAAGCCGCCCAGTGGTGGATACAAACCCACCAACTGGATCACTTCGAGAAGGCCGTGAAGATTAAAGCCATGGTTGAGGGGATGGAGCGGGGTTAGCCAAGTGAAAAGGAAAAAGGACAAATTTATTTAGCCCGGAATGACGAAAGCAAAAATAAATCCGTCCCCTTTTCTCGTCGTCCCCTTTTCTCGTCATCACAGTGCTATGAGCAGCGAAACCCATCGGCTACCGGCAATGCGACCTCCTTCCCTGGCCCACAATCGGCCGACTTCTGCAATTTGCAACCACATTCATCAAGCTGCCTGCAGGCCAATCAACACATGTACTGCGGCACACTTATCGCCAGATCACCTGCAGATGTGCGCCTGAATCCGCTTAGCAACGATACGCCTTAACAATTCGTACGTTTTGGCGTACGATTTTACACCTATGCACCCGCGCCTGTTTTTTAGGAGGCTTATCCACCATGCAAACCCTTACCGCCAGCGAAGCCCGCACCAACCTGTACCGGCTCATGGATCAATCAGCCGAGTCGCATCAGCCAATTTTGATTTCTGGCAAGCGCACTAACTCCGTCCTCATTTCGGCTGAGGATTGGCAAGCGATTCAGGAAACTCTGTACCTGTTGTCCGTACCCGGTATGCGCGAATCAATCAAAGCTGGCATGGCTGAGCCGGTTGACGAGTGCGCCAAGGAGCTGGACTGGTGACTTGGGAACTTGCCTACACCAAGCAAGCCCAGAAAGACGCGCAAAAGCTGGCCGCTGCTGGCTTAAAGGAAAAAGCCAAAGCCTTGCTTGAGGTGGTGCGGGCCAACCCGCTGCAAAACCCGCCACCTTATGAAAAGCTGATCGGTGATCTGGCAGAGGCTTACTCGCGGCGCATCAATATTCAGCATCGGCTGGTCTATCAGGTGCTGCAGGAAGAGCAGGTAGTGAAAATCCTACGTCTGTGGTCTCACTACGACTGATGCCTGATTTTTCTGCACTGCTTAGATATCGACCGTAGCCAGAATGCAAAAAGCCCCTGGAAGCGTAACTTCCAGGGGCTTTTCTGAAGATGGCGGTGAAGGAGAGATTCGAACTCTCGATACGATTTCTCGTATACACACTTTCCAGGCGTGCTCCTTAAGCCGCTCGGACACTTCACCGTACTCGACAAAGCTGGTCTGTCGAGGCGCGCTAATGTAGTCGAAGGAGATCTTTAAGGCAAAAGGTTTTTTCAGGCGATTCATATTGTTATGGCGCCAAGCCGGCGGTGCGCGGGCCTGCCGGCGAGGCGTAAAGCGCTCGGCGCTGGGGTTTGAGCAGCGGGTTAGAGCGGCCAATCCGCCGCTAGGCTTTACCTGGCCGGCACAGGTCGGTAAGGTCTGCGCCACACCACGCTAAGGAGCCCTGTAATGAGCGAACTGATTACTTACCAACTCGAAGATGGCATCGCCACCCTGACCCTGAGCAACGGCAAGGTCAACGCCATTTCCCCGGACGTTATCGCGGCCTTTAACGCCGCGCTGGACCAAGCCGTGCAGGATCGGGCGATTGTGATTATCACCGGCCAGCCGGGGATTTTGTCCGGCGGTTATGACTTGAAGGTGATGACCTCCGGCCCCGAGAACGCCATTAACCTGGTGGCTGCCGGCTCTACCCTGGCGCGCCGGATGTTGGCCCACCCGTTCCCGATCATAGTCGCGTGCAGCGGCCATGCGGTGGCTAAGGGCGCGTTTATTCTGCTCTCGGCGGACTATCGGATTGGCGTTGAAGGCCCGTTCAGCATCGGTCTGAATGAAGTGCTGATCGGCATGACCATGCACAACGTCGGCATCGAGCTGGCCCGTGATCGCCTGAGCAACTCGGCTTTCCAGCGCTCGGTTATCAATGGTGAGATGTTTAACCCGGCAGGCGCGCTTAACGCCGGCTTCCTCGACCAAGTGGTGGCACCGGAAGCACTGCTGGCCAGCGCCCAAGCCGTGGCTCAGCAGATGAAGAAGGTCAACATGACCGCGCACCGGAACACCAAGCTGAAAGTGCGCAAGACCTTGCTGGAAACGCTGGATGCGGCCATCGAGTCGGACAAGCTGCACGCACTGAGCTGATTAACCGCGGTGCACACCCAGAACCCGGCCTAAGCAGCCGGGTTTTTTATGGGTTATGTATCCGTTATGGGTTGAAGGCCGAATGCGCAATGGCGGACTGTTCGCTCCTCCTGAGTCCACCCTACCTCCGCTCGTACCTCTATCGCGTAGGCCGCGCATTACCCCGCGCTCCTTCAGATGGCCGGCGTGGCGGTTTAATTGCCCTGCGCAGTGCACATCCGTACACTGCGCAGCCCTTAATCCGCGACGGACCTTTCGATGCTTTTTCTTCTGCGCATGCTGCTGCTGACTCTGCACTTTGTTGTGGCAGGCGTACTCGGCATCTTGCTGGGCCTGTGTCGCCCGTTTAACCCCGATAACAGCCGCTTGTGTGCGCTGATGTATTCGCGCCCGGCGATGTGGATTCTGGGTTTAAAGGTCGAAACCGACACCCAGAGCTTGCGCGAGCATGTGCGCGGCGCGGTGATCATCGCCAACCATCAGTCCAACTATGACCTGTTCGTGGTCGGCGGCGTGGTACCTGAGCGCACCGTTTGCCTGGGCAAGAAAAGCCTTAAATGGGTGCCGTTCTTCGGCCAACTGTTTTGGCTGGCCGGCAATGTACTGATCGACCGTGGCAACGCGACGCAAGCCAAACAAGCCATGCTCACCACCACCGACACCCTGCAGCACAAGGACACCTCGATTTGGGTGTTTGCCGAGGGCACCCGCAACCTTGGCAAGGGTCTGCTGCCGTTCAAGAAAGGTGCTTTTCAGATGGCGATTGCCGCCGGCGTGCCCATCGTGCAGGTGTGCTGCAGCACCTACGTTAAGCATATGCGGCTCAATCGCTGGCACGGCGGCACCATCATGATTCGCTCGCTGCCAGCGATTCCCACCAGCGGCCTGAGCCTGGATGATCTGCCGACCTTGATGAGCCAATGCTGGCAACAGATGAAGGACTGTATCGACGGCCTCGACGCACAGGTCGAGCGCGCCTGCTGAAAACGCGGTGAACAAAAAGCCCGGCTCAAGTAGCCGGGCTTTTTGTTTGGCGATGTCGCAGTTAGGTGTGCAGCGTCGTAGCCCTTTGTAGGATGGGTTGAGCTTGCGATACCCATCGAGTGTCGATAGCAATCAACGTGATGGGTATCGCTACGCTCCACCACATCCTACGGGCGGTTTGCCAACGGTTAATAGCGATCAACGCATAACGGGCACCTCGCCCTTAAGCGCGCAAACGACGGGTCCTCCAGGTGCCCAGGCCGTTGTGTACGAGGTTGGCGCAGAACGACCAGAGCCCCGACTCATTGGGTTTCGGTGCTTGGCCTATGGCCAGGCGCCGTAGCTGGCGCGAGTACCACACCACTTCCATCAGGGCCATGCGGTCGATGGCTTTGATGCCGGTGCGAATCGGTCGCACCGCATGCTCGGGTTCCTGGCCGGCCAACAGGCGCAGCGGCAAGTCCGGTTCTATGGCCATGCCACGGGCGATGCCGACCAGGTCCAGGGCACCGCTTTCGAGTGCTGCATTCATGCCGCCGACGCTGCGAAAACCACCGGTGACCATCAGCGGTACCTTGACCGCCGCGCGGACCTTCTCGGCAAACTCCAAAAAGTACGCCTCGCGGGCCAGGCTGCTGGCTTTATGCTTACCGCTGTCGCTCATGGCCGGCGCCTCGTAGGTACCACCAGACAGTTCGACCAGATCGATGCCGGCGGCTTGCAGCGCCACTATCACCTCCAGGGATTCCTCTTCGGTAAAGCCGCCGCGCTGGAAATCCGCCGAGTTGAGTTTGATCCCAATCGGGAAATCGGCGCCTACCTCGGCGCGAATCGCCTTGAACAGCTCCAGAACAAAACGCCGACGGTTCTCGGCGTTGCCGCCCCACTGATCGTCGCGCTGGTTGGTCAAGGGTGAGAGAAACTGGCTGACCAGATAACCATGGGCGCCGTGAATCTGCACGCCGCTAAAACCGGCACTTTTAACCACCGCGGCGGAGCGGGCGAAGCGCTGAATCAGCTCGACTATTTCGGCCTCGGTCAACGCCCGTGGAGCGGCAAAAAACGGCTGCAGCGCCTGATTAAAAGGCACCGCCGACGGGGCGACGTTCTCGGCATTCAAGCCCTTGGGCGACTGCCGGCCGGGGTGATTCAGCTGCACCCAGATCTGCGCACCCGTGGCCTGCCCGGCCTCGGCCCAACGGCGCAGCAAGGGCAAGTCGGCCTCATCCTCGATCACCACGTTGTTCGGTTCACCGAGGGCACGGCGGTCGATCATGGCGTTACCGGTAATCAGCAAACCGCTGCCACCCGCCGCCCAGCGCCCGTACAGCCGCACCAGCGCCTCGGTCGGATGATTGTCGGTGGTACCCAGCGCCTCACTCATGGCGGACTTGGCCAAACGGTTCTTCAGCTGGCTGCCATTGGGCAGGCTCAAGGGCTGCTGCAGCAGGGCTTGCGGGCTGTTCATAGAATGTCTCCAGGGTGGGCCAGGCAGCGGCTGTGTAAGCTACTGCGCGCGGTTAAGCGAGCGGCACAGGGCCGGTAAGTGCGGTCACCATAAAAAACGATTCGATAGTTGTCAAACTGTAGAATTGTCGAAATATGTCACAATCCACCCGATCAATCTGTGGATAGCCCCATGAGCAACCCAAGCGCAATCGAACGCGAGCAACTGGCCAAGGCCTTTAAAGCCTTGGCCGCGCCCAACCGTTTGGCGATGTACCTCGACCTGTTGGCGCAAGAAGAAACCAGCGTCGCCCATTGCCGCCTCGGCGACCTGATTGATCGCCTGGAGATCGGCGCGCCGACGGTGTCCCATCACCTTAAGGAGCTGGTCAACGCCGGTCTGATTGAGGTGCAGCGCGACGGTAAATTTATCCGCTGCCGCTTGAATGTGGCCATGCGCAGCCGCCTGGCGGCGTTCTTCAGCGCATCTGAATAGGCCTGAGATTCAGGCCGCATAACCGAGCGCAGTAGTTTTCACCCAGACTGGATTAGGCGCTTAAGCGCTCGCGCAAGCGCCCGAGCATGCCCAGCAGGCTGCCAACTTTCTCCCGTTCACGCTCATCGCGCGGCGCCGTCGGCAAGCGCACCACCCGCTCAGTCGGCTGACTGCGCAACAGCAAGGCTTGCGCTGCCGCCGCCTGCAGGCCTTTGTCGAACAGACCTTTGCGGATCGGCTTGGGCAGATAACGGAAGATCTGCGCCTCGTTGATCAGCTTGAGCAGCGCCTGGGTATCTTGAAACGGCGTAACCACCAAACTGAGCAAACGCGGGTGCAGCCGCGCCAGGGTCTTGAGCAAGGGGACGGTGTTCTCGCCGGCCAGTTTCAGGTCGCTGACCAGCAGATCAATCGACTCTTGATTAAGAAACTGCAACGCCTCAGCCAGATTGGCCGCACGCAGCAGGCGATGGCCACCGGCCACGCAAAACTCGGCAACCACCGCCAGGGTTTGCGGATCGTCATCGAGCAATAACAGCTTCAGCGCCGTCTCGGCCGGCACCGGCGACTCAAGCACTGCGGCCGTGGCCGGTACTTGACGCAACGCCAACTCGCCGGCTTGGCGCAAGGTAAAGGCCATCTCCTGGGCGTCCCAGGGCTTGGTCAGATAGCGGAAAATGCCGCCATCGTTGAGCGCCGCCACCGCCGCATCCAGGTCCGAATAGCCGGTGAGCAAAATTCGCAACGTTTGCGGGGCGATTTGTTGCGCCGCCGCCAGCAACTCGGCGCCGCTCATGCCGGGCATCCGCTGATCGCTGACCAATACATGCACGGTTTCGCTCTTCAGCCGCTCGAGGGCGCGGTGCGGATCGCTTTCGGTGAGCACCTCGTACTCACGGCGAAACTGCAGGGCGAGGCTGCGCAAAATGCGCTCTTCGTCATCGACGAAGAGGATGCGAATTCGCTCACTCATGTTCAAGCGCTCCTTTTCAGCTGGTCAGCTTGGCGCCGTGGCAAGCGCAGCACGAAGCGCGTGCCGCGCCCCAGCACCGAGGCCACGCGAATAGTGCCGCCGTGGTCCTGAATGATTTTAAAACTGATCGACAAGCCCAAACCGGTGCCCTCGCCCACCGGCTTGGTGGTGAAGAACGGATCAAAAATCCGCTTCTGCACCGCCGCCGACATGCCACGGCCACTGTCCTCAATGGAGATCAGCACGTAGTCGGCTTCGGCCCAGGTTTTCACCTGAATCCGGCCGAAACCGTCGATGGCTTGCGCGGCGTTATTCAATAGATTGAGCAGCACCTGATTGATCTGCGACGCCGCGCAGGCGATGGCCGGCAACTCACCGAGCTGTTGCAACACCTCGGCCTTATCCTTGATGTTGTTGCGGGCGATCAGCAAGGCGCTGCGGATGCAGTCGTTAAGGTCAACCTCCTCGCTCATGGCGCGGTCCAGCCGGGCAAAATCCTTCAGGCCAACCACTAATTCTGCGATCTGTCCGAGGCCATAACCGGTGTCGGCAAACAACTGTTGCAGGTCTTCGGCCAGCAGTTCCGGGGCGGCTTGCGCGCGGCTAGTGGCCGCCGAGTCCAGCGCTGCGGCCAAGCGCGGCTCGTCGCAGCTGGGGTCGGCCAAACAATCGGCCAACTCGGCCTGCGCCGTGGCCAACTGCAACAGCGGCAGGCTCAGCTCACGCAGCAACTGCACGTTGTTGGTGACATAGCCCAGCGGGGTGTTCAGCTCATGGGCGACGCCGGCGACCATCTGCCCAAGGGAGGCCATTTTCTCCGACTGCACCAGCTGCACTTGCGACTCTTTAAGGTCGACCAAGGCTTGGCGCAGCACGCGATTGCGTTGGCCGACGCGGCTCTCCATGGCTTTGAGCACATCCAACACAGTGCCCAGGCCGCAATACCGGCCTTGGGCATCGATCAGCATAAAATCGTCACGAATCGGCGATTGCAACTGCGCGGTAATTTGCCGGGCCGCTTCTTCTAGGCTGGTATCCAGGCGCACCAGCAAGGGCTGCGGGTTCATCACCTCGCTAACCGGCTTATTACCCCAGAGATCACGACCAAAGCGCTGCATAAAAATATTCTGCAGCGCATAACGGCTGACCAAGCCCGATGGCCGGCCTTGCTCATCAACCAGCGGTAACGACAAAAAGCTGCTGTGCGCCGCCAGCAAAAAGCACTCGGCCACCTCACTGATGCTGGTGTTGACGGACAAAGGTTGCACAGCACGAAGCAACTGGGCGAGCGCAGGAGCGGTGTTCATAGGCAATCCGGGCGACTAAGACTGGAACCGCATTGAACCAGCGCCAAGTTTCGGTCAGATGACATTGGCGATTTTTCCCAGCCACGGCCCTACAGAGCCTAACCCAGCAGCCTGCATGCTCAGCCACGCTGAATCCACGAGTGCTAAAAGCCTCAGCTATATTGGTTTCAGCGTATTCGCCAATGCGCCGCACACGGAGAGCCTGGCCATGGGCTATTGCATTCGTTTTTGTTGGGCACTACTACTGCTCAGTGGCAGCGTTCAGGTCAGGGCAGACGAGACACTGATCTACGTCACCGAGGACTACCCACCCTACAACTTCAGCGATAACAATATTTTGCGCGGCATTGCCGTGGATCTTTTAGTGCTCGCCAGCCAGCAGACCGCGCAGCCGGTACTGCGCAGTCACATCCGCCTGATGCCTTGGGCGCGCAGCTACCGCAGCACACTGAAAAAACCCAACCACGTATTGTTCTCCACCACCCGCACCGCCGAACGCGAAAAGCTCTTTAAATGGGCCGGGCCTATTGCCAGCAGCCGGGTCGTGTTACTGGCCAAAAAATCCCGCGCCCTCCGCATTGATGCGGTCACCGATTTGCAGCGCTATCGAATCGGCAGCATTCGCGACGACGTTGGCGAACAATTGGTTCGCAGCCTGGGCGCGCAAGACAGCCAATTGAACCTCGCGGCCAACTCCGACGCCTTGGTGCAACAGTTACAGGCCGGGCGTATCGATCTTTGGGCTACCAATGAAACGGTTGCGCACTGGTTCCTGCGCAACGCAGATTTAGACCCCGACGACTTCGAAAGTATCTATCTACTGCAAGCGGGTGAGCTGTGGTACGCCTTCAATCCGCAGGTCAGCGATGAGAAGGTCCAAGAACTGCAAAAAGCCATAGATCGAATCCGCCAGACGCCGGGAATCTCCGGCAAGACGCGCTACGACGACATCCTGATCGACTACCTCTAGCCCCCGCAGCGCGACATTTGCGGCTGGGCCGCGGGCTTGAGGCGGCGTATGGTGGAGTTACACACAACCCTCAGGAGAACGACCATGCCTTGGTATGCCTGGCTGATAATGCTACTGGCCATCGGCTCTATCGTCGGCGGTTTGTTATTGCTGCGCGATAGCGCCCAGCCTTTACCTTTAACCGACGAACAACTGCGCCGTATCCATGCACGCAATGCCGAAGCGGATGCCAAAGACGCGCACGACCGCTAGCCTCGCCGCCGCTTTATGGCTAACCGGCTGTGCCCAGCAACTACCCAGCACCGGCACTGACTGCGCCGCGTTGTTTGCCGCGCGCGAGGTTGCTAGCGCAACCAGCCACGACGCGCAGTACCAGCCCTTAAACGGTTTTGTTGGCCTGCGCAGCGACCGCGTGCTGGCCGCCCTTGGCCCCACGGCGCACAGCCGTGCACAGCGCAGCCTGTGGTTACAACGTTTGGCCGAACGCGATATCGAGGCCAGCAATATTGAGCTGGGTAATTTAGCGCCGGCGGTGACGCGACACTGGCGCAGTGCGGCGCGCCAAGAGCAACTGCAAAGTTGCCGTGACAGCCAACGCCAGCAATTGCTCGAGCAGCCGGACGACTTTCAGCGGGCGGTAGCGGCCGCGCAGCAGCCTGATGCTTACCGTGGCTGGGCACGAGTGCTGGGGCTTTATCCATTGCTCAAACCGCTCTACCGGCAACTGATTGTTCGCGCGCAGCTGGCCAGCGAGCAGGCCCCGGCGCCGCGGGACAGCGCCCGCTGGCTTGGCTATCAGCCGCTGCCGGGCGCGCCAACACTTGCGTCGCGGCAGAGCATTGATGCCTTGGGCCTGCCGCAGGCCGATCCGCAGCAACTGGCGGCGCTGTTTGCCCGCCATGCGCCCTGGCTGAAAGTCGAGCAAGCCAGCCGCGCTGATCGTCTCGGTAGCCCGGTGTTTACGGCCAACGGGCAGCGCGATTTCGACCGGCAAGCAACCCAAGTGTTTGAGCAGATCGGCTGGAGCAGGCTCAACGGCCGCTGGCATTTACAGCTGATCTACCAGTTCTGGTTCAGCCACAGGCCCAAGCCGCGGCCCTGGGATCTGTATGGCGGTGAACTGGATGGTTTGCTCTGGCGCGTGACTCTCGATGAGCAGGGGGGCGCGCTGCTGTACGACAGCATTCATCCTTGCGGCTGTTGGCAGAACTTCTTTCTGCCCGCCGACTCGCCCTGGCAGGCCCGTGAGCCAATGCCGCAACCGAGCGAGCTGGAACCGCGCAGCGTGCGCCGCATCGACAGCACTGGCGACCAGGCGCCAACCCTGTGGCTGAGTGCCGGCGAACATAGCCTGCTGAGTGTCGACGACCGGCGCTCGCCCTACCCGGCTATGAGCTATCAACAGCGCCCCCTGAACGCACTGCGGCAACTGGCCCACCCACAAGGACGGCGCAGCCTCTACGACGACGAGGGTTTGGTAAGCGGGACTGAACGTTTGGAGCGTTGGCTGCTATGGCCATCGGGGGTGGTATCGCCGGGGGCCATGCGCCAATGGGGGCAACACGCCACAGCCTTTGTTGGTCGTGCCCAGTTCGATGACCCGGACTTGTTAGAACGCTACTTTGTCGCGCCCTAAATAAGGCTCTGTACCCGTGATGTGTTGAACGTCGATTTTGGGTGGGCTTCAGCCCACCCTACATTTAGTGCTGGGCGATAGAGCCCAGTGGGCGCAATTGGTACTGCACGTACAGTTTGCTCAACAGGCCTTGGCTACGCAGTTGTTGCAGCAAGGCCCCGAGGGTGGCGCTGCTGATCGGCGCCTGTGGGCGCAACAGGGCCTCATGGTGGTAGATCTGGTCGGCTTTGCTGGAGGTCAACAGCTGCGCCCGCTGCTCCGGGAACGTCCGTTCAAAGCTATGCAGGTAGGAGCGCGTCACCACGGTGATATCGGCGCGGCCGCGCTGCACCATCAGCAGATTGCTCTCATGGGAGTAGTTGAGCATCGCGTTGAACTCACGGGCCAAATACTCAGGGTCGGCATTAAAATTCGCAAACCCATAGTGATAGCCGGTATAGAGCGCCAAACGCTTGCCTTTGATCTGCTCGAAATACGCTTGGGTGCGCCCCGGCTCTGCCTTGGCCACGTAGATATCGGCATCCTCAACCTGCAGATCGAGGTTAGTCAGGGCGATGCCCTGCCAACCCCAAGCGGCTGATTCGAACAAGATGATGTCAAACCGGGCATTTTGAAAGTCACGATAACGGCGGGTGACCGAGGTGGGCACCAACTCGAAGTGATAGTCGTTTTGTTGCTGGTTTAAGACGGCCAATAAATCGGGCAGCAGGCCTTGCGGCTGCTCGCTTTCCGCCTTGAGCACATAAGGTGGATAGTTGTAGGCACCGACCTTAATCAATTGCGCCGCCCATACCGATTGCGCGGCACAGCAACTGAGTGCAAACAGCACCAGGCAATGAACAACACGCACCACAGCCACCCCTAGAAAGTCCCTTATGGGCTGGAGTGTATGCGAAGAATCTCGCAACACATACTGGCACTTTGCCTTCAAATCAAAAAAACCGCTAAAGCAGTCAGCTTTTAACCCCACAGAACCCAGCAGCGTGGTTTCCACAGCCTTATTCAGGCCCTTTGACCACCAGCAACAGCGCCTGCTCGGCCAATTGATCCAGGCTCAACGAGCCATCGGGACGAAACCAGGTTGTGGTCCAGGACAGCGCCCCGGCCAGTAAGCGCCGTAAAATAAAGGTCTCGGCCTGAAAATATCCAGCTGCCTTGGCCTCCTCGAGCACGTCCAGCCAGATCTGCTCGTAGTTATCGCGCAGCGCCAAAATATAAGACTTGCCCTCGGGCGAGAGCGCCCGCCATTCGTAGACCAGTACCGCCATGGCCTCGCCAGTGCCGCCCATGATTGACTGCAACTCGCAGCGAATCAGCGCCAGCACCCGCTCGCGCTGGTTGCCGGCATCCGTCAAGGCGGCGCGCATCAAGGCGGTGTTGTAGATAATGGTTTCCTCCATCACCGAGCGGAGGATTTCATCCTTGCTTTTAAAGTGATGAAAAATGCTCCCCGACTGGATGCCCACCGCGCTGGCCAGATCGCGCACCGTAGTGCGATCAAAGCCTTTGCTGCGAAACAAATGCGCCGCGGTTTGCAACAATTTGCCCCGCGCACTCTGCGCATCGGTGACCTCTCCGCTGGCCACCAGGGCCAACATTACCTCTTGGGCTTTTTGTTCATTCACGCCTGCCACTCCCAAAATCATTCATAGCCCTTGCCCGATCTACACATCGGCGATGTGCCTGGTTAAACCCAAGACGGCGGCAAGTGCTTGTCATTATTGATTAAATTTAGGCTCAGCGGGCAAACCAAGCAAGCGCTTGGGGAAAACTAGTATTTTGATCTTTTCAACCAAGCGCTTGCTTGGTAAGCTCCAATTCATCCCCTCACTGCGTTGCGGACCATTCCAATGACCCAAACAGTACGTATCGGCTGCGCCTCCGCCTTCTGGGGCGACACCTCCACCGCCGCCGCCCAGCTGGTACAGGGCGCCGAGCTGGATTATCTGGTGTTCGACTACCTGGCCGAAGTGACCATGTCGATCATGGCAGGCAGCCGTATGAAGCAGCCGGATGCCGGCTACGCCAGCGACTTTATTGAAGTGCTGAGCCCGCTGTTGGGCGAGATCGCGGCCAAAAAGATTCGCGTAATCAGCAACGCCGGCGGAGTTAACCCGACGGCTTGCGCCAAAGCCCTGGCGGCGGCCTGTGACAAAGCCGGGGTGAACCTGAAGATCGCCGTGCTGCATGGCGATAATTTGCAGCCCAAGCTGGGCGAGCTGGCCAAAGCCGGCACAGTGGAGATGTTTACCGGCGCCGCCTTGCCACCCATGTGCGTGTCGATAAACGCCTATCTCGGTGCGCCGGGCATAGTCGAGGCACTCAAGCTCGGCGCAGATATCGTCATCACCGGTCGAGTGGTTGACAGCGCGGTAGTTAGCGCCGCCTTGGTGCACGAATTTAACTGGGCCTGGAACGACTACGACAAGCTGGCCCAGGCCGCTTTGGCCGGCCATATCATCGAATGCGGCGCCCAGTGCAGCGGTGGCAACTTCACCGACTGGGAGTCGGTGCCGGATTACGAGCACATCGGCTTCCCGCTGATCGAAGTGAGCGCCGATGGCGGCTTTATCGTCAGCAAACCGATCAGCTCCGGCGGTCTGATCAGCCCCTTCACGGTCGGCGAGCAGATGCTCTACGAGATCGGCGACCCACGGGCCTACTTCTTGCCCGATGTGGTCTGCGACTTTACCCAGGTCGAACTGAGCCAGGTCGGCGACAATCGCGTGGCCCTCAAAGGCGCCCGTGGCCTGCCGCCGAGCGCCGACTACAAGGTCAGCGCCACCTATATGGACGGTTTTCGCTGCACCGCCAGCTGCCTGATGGCCGGCATAGACGCGGTGAAAAAGGCCCAACGGGTCAGCCAGGCCATCATCAACAAGACTCAGGAACTGTTTATCGCCCGTGGCTGGGGGCCGTACACCGAGGTCAATATCGAACTGCTCGGCAGCGAGGCCACCTATGGTTCACATGGCCGTCGGGCCGATAGCCGCGAAGTCATAATCAAGCTCGGCGTGCGCCACCCGAAAAAAGAAGCGCTGGTCCTCTTTTCCCGCGAGATCGCCCAGGCCGCCACCGGCATGGCCCCAGGCTTGACCGGCATAGTCGGCGGCCGGCCAACGGTGTACCCGGTGATTCGGCTGTTCTCCTTTCTGGCGGACAAAGGCAAGTGCAGCCTGGAAGTTGAATTGAATGGCGAACGCCATCCGCTCAGCCTACCAAGCCTCGCGTGTTTTACCGTCAGCCAAGTCACCGACGCCGTAGCCGCGCCGCAGCCCCAAGGTCAGGCCGACGCCTGCGTACCGCTGATCAAGCTGGCGGTGGCGCGCTCCGGCGACAAAGGCAACCACAGCAATATCGGCGTGATGGCCAGAAAGCCCGAATATCTGGCGTGGATAGCCGCTGCGCTGAGCGAAGCCGCCGTGGCCGAATGGATGCAGCATGTACTGGACGGCCAGACCAGCAAAGTCAGCCGCTGGTACCTGCCCGCCAGCCACAGTTTGAATTTTTTACTGGAGAACGCCTTGGGCGGCGGCGGCGTCGCCAGCCTGCGCATCGACCCGCAGGGCAAGGCCTTCGCCCAACAGCTGTTGGAGTTCCCGGTGCCGGTGCCCAAGGCCATCGCCGAGCAATTGTGAAACCTAGGGTGGGTTAGCCGCAGGCGTAACCCACCGAAAAGCCTCAGCCGAGCCGGTAATGAGGCGCCGTATCCATGGTGGGTTACGCCGCTTCGCGGCTAACCCACCCTACAAAAGGCGCGTATTCGACATGACCTACGACTCTATCTTCAAAGCCGGCCTGTTCGACGGCCAAACAATTCTGATCACCGGCGGCGGCAGCGGCATCGGCCGTTGCACCGCCCATGAGCTGGCCGCCCTCGGCGCCCATGTGGTGCTGGTGGGGCGCAAGCTGGAAAAACTGGAAAGCACCGCCGGTGAAATCCGTGAAGACGGCGGCAGCGTCAGCTTTCAGGTCTGCGACATTCGCGACGAAGAGTCGGTCAAAGCCATGGTCGCCGCCGTGATTGCCGAGCGCGGGCCTATTCAACATCTGGTCAATAACGCCGGCGGCCAATACCCCGCCCCGCTCGCCTCGATCAACCAAAAAGGCTTCGAGACGGTGGTGCGCACCAACCTGGTCGGCGGCTTTCTGGTGGCCCGCGAAGTGTTCAACCAGAGCATGAGCAAACACGGCGGCAGCATCGTCAATATGCTCGCCGACATGTGGGGCGGCATGCCCGGCATGGGCCACTCCGGTGCCGCGCGTGCCGGCATGGAGAACTTCACCAAGACCGCGGCCTTCGAATGGGGCTACGCCGGCGTGCGGGTGAATGCCGTGGCGCCGGGCTGGATCGCCTCCAGCGGCATGGACACCTACGAGGGCGCGTTCAAGGCGGTGATCCCGACCCTGCGTGAACATGTGCCGCTGAAACGCATCGGCACCGAATCGGAAGTCTCGGCGGCGATTATTTTCCTGCTCTCGCCGGGGGCCAGCTTTATCAGCGGCAACACAGTGCGTATCGACGGCGCCGCCACCCAGGGCAGCCGCGCCTGGCCGCTGCACAAGGCGAAAAACAGCCACTCCTACAACGGCTTTCACCGGGCTTACTTGCCCGACGTATTGAAGGATCAGGAGTGAGCTGATGCCCATCATTCAATCTGAAATCGACGCCCACAGCCTAGGCTTTGCCCAGAACCGCGAGGCCATGCTGGCCACTATCGAAGGCTTTCGCGCGGTCGAGCAGCAGGTGCTGAACAAAGCATTTGAAGCCAAGGCCAAGTTCGAGAAACGCGGCCAGTTGCTACCCCGCGAACGCCTGAACCTGCTATTGGACGCCGGCGCGCCCTTTCTGGAACTGGCCTCACTGGCCGGCTACAAGTTGCACGACGACAAGGACGGCAGCATGGCCGGCGGCGGCCTGGTGGCCGGCATCGGCTATATCCAGGGCGTGCGCTGCATGGTGATCGCCAATAACAGCGCGATCAAAGGCGGCACCATCTCGCCCTCTGGCCTGAAGAAATGCCTGCGCCTGCAGCAGATCGCCACTGAAAACAAATTACCCATGGTGACCCTGGCCGAGAGCGGCGGCGCCAACCTCAACTACGCCGCCGAGATCTTCGTCGAAGGCGCCCGCGGCTTTGCCAATCAGGCGCGCATGTCGGCCATGGGCCTGCCGCAAATCACAGTAGTGCATGGCTCCTCTACTGCCGGCGGGGCTTACCAGCCGGGCTTGTCGGATTACGTGGTGGTGGTGCGCGGCAAGGCCAAGCTGTTTCTCGCCGGCCCGCCGCTGCTGAAAGCCGCCACCGGGGAGGTGGCCACCGATGAAGAATTGGGCGGCGCCGAGATGCACGCACAAACCGCCGGCACCGCCGAATACCTGGCCGAAAACGACGCCGATGGGGTGCGCATCGCCCGCGAGATAGTCGGCATGTTGCCCTGGAATGCGCAGCTGCCGCTGCGCGCCAAACGCAGCTATCAAGAGCCGTTGTATGCGATTGAAGAGTTGCTCGGCATAGTCCCCAATGACGCCAAGAAGCCCTATGACGTGCGCGAAATTGTCGCCCGCATCGGCGACGGTTCGAGCTTTCTGGATTTTAAAAACGAGTTCGACAGTCAGACCGTCTGCGGTCACCTGGCCATCGAAGGCCAGCCCTGCGGCTTTATCGGCAACAACGGGCCCATCACCCCACGGGGCGCGGTCAAGGCGGCGCAATTTATCCAGCTGTGCGAGCAGAGCAACACGCCGATTCTGTTCTTCCACAACACCACCGGTTTCATGGTCGGCACCGAGTCCGAGCAGAACGGCGTGATCAAACACGGCTCCAAGCTGATTCAAGCGGTGGCCAATTGCAGCGTGC
Organism: Pseudomonas sp.; assembly: GCF_030698175.1. GTDB lineage: Bacteria > Pseudomonadota > Gammaproteobacteria > Pseudomonadales > Pseudomonadaceae > Aquipseudomonas. The sequence goes on along the minus strand of NZ_JAUYNT010000025.1, from coordinate 16,613 downwards.
CCAAGCTGACCATAGTGGTCGGCGGCTCTTACGGCGCCGGCAACTACGCCATGTGCGGTCGCGGCCTGGACCCGCGCTTTATCTTCGCCTGGCCCAATAGCAAAACTGCAGTCATGGGCGGCGCCCAGGCCGGCAAGGTGCTGCGCATCGTCACCGAGGACAAGCACCTGAAGATGGGCCAAGAAGCCGACCCGAAAATGCTCGACATGCTGGAAACCGTCACCGCGCAGAAACTCGACAGCCAGGCCACCGCGCTGTACGGCACCGCCAGCCTGTGGGACGACGGCCTGATCGACCCCCGCGACACCCGCAAACTCTTGGGCTTTTTGCTCGACATTTGCGCCGAGGCCGCAGTGCGGCCGCTTAAAACCAACAGCTTCGGCGTAGCCCGCCTGTAACCCTTCGGAGAATAAAAATGATCTTTACCCAAGAACACGAAGAACTACGCCGCACGGTTAAGACCTTTGTCGAGCGCGAGATCAATCCCCACGTCGACGAGTGGGAAAAAGCCGGCACCTTCCCGATCCACGAGATTTTCAAGAAGGCCGGCGACCTGGGCCTGCTGGGCATCTCCAAGCCGGAGAAATTCGGCGGCATGGGTCTGGATTACAGCTACTCGATAGTCGCCGCCGAGGAATTTGGCACCATCCGCTGCGGCGGTATCCCCATGGCGATTGGCGTGCAGACCGACATGTGCACCCCGGCCCTGGCACGCTTCGGCTCCGATGAACTGCGCGAAGAGTTCCTCCGCCCGGCCATTGCCGGCGACATGGTCGGCTGCATCGGCGTGTCGGAAGTGGGCGCCGGCTCCGATGTGGCCGGCCTGAAAACCACCGCCCGCAAAGACGGCGACGACTATGTGATCGACGGCAGCAAGATGTGGATCACCAACTCGCCCTCCGCCGACTTTATGTGCCTGCTGGCCAACACCAGCGACGACAAGGCCCACGTCAACAAATCCTTGATCGTGGTGCCGATGAACACCCCCGGCATCAGCCTCAGCGCCAACCTGGACAAGCTCGGCATGCGCAGTTCGGAGACCGCCCAGGTGTTCTTCGACAACGTCCGTGTGCCCCAGCGCAACCGCATCGGCCACGAAGGCGCGGGCTTTATGATGCAGATGCTGCAGTTCCAGGAAGAGCGGCTGTTCGGCGCGGCCAATATGATTAAGGGCCTGGAATACTGCATCGACAGCACCATCGACTACTGCAAGGAGCGCAAGACCTTCGGCAATGCGCTGATCGACAACCAGGTCATTCACTTCCGCTTGGCCGAGCTGTCGACCGAGATCGAATGCCTGCGCGCCCTGGTCTATCAGGCCACCGAGCTGTACGTGCGCGGCCAGGACGTGACCAAGCTGGCCTCCATGGCCAAGCTCAAGGCCGGCCGTTTGGGCCGCGAAGTGTCCGACTCCTGCCTGCAATACTGGGGCGGCATGGGCTTTATGTGGGACAACCCGGTGTCGCGCGCCTACCGCGACGTGCGCCTGGTCTCGATTGGCGGCGGCGCCGACGAAATCATGCTGGGCATCATCTGCAAACTGATGGGCACCCTACCGGGTAAGAAAAAATAGCCGGGAGCTATTTTTAACGTCGCGTAGCGACGGCCCGCAGGGTGGCCGCCAAGGATGGCAGGCCATCAAGAAGGGCTAAGAAACCCACGACCGTAACCGTAGGATGGGTTGAGCGCAGCGATACCCATCAACCCAACCACGATGGGTATCGACGCTGCGTGCCTCAACCCATCCTACGTTCCTGGCGACCGTAAGACGGCTGTAGGGTGGGCTTCAGCCCACCATTAATTTCCTCCATGGCGGTGGGCTAAAGCCCACCCTACGGCCCAGGCGCTGCTAATTTTTTGAGGTTGTCGAGGATGTCTCTACCGAACTGCGAAACCCTGTTGCTGGAGTTGGTCGAAGGCGTGGTCTACATCACCCTCAACCGCCCGGACAGCCGCAATGCCATGAGCCTGGCGATGGTCGAAGAACTGCGCGCGGTACTCGCTGCGGTGCGTCACAACCCTGAGGTGCGTGCACTGGTTCTGCGCGGCGCGGGCGGGCACTTCTGCGCCGGTGGCGACATCAAGGACATGGCCGGTGCGCGCGCCAAAGGTGGCGACGCCTACCGCACGCTGAACCGCGCCTTCGGCAGCCTGCTGGAAGAAGCCCAGTACGCGCCGCAAGTGCTGGTCGCGGTATTGGAAGGCGCGGTGCTCGGCGGTGGTTTCGGCCTGGCCTGCGTCTCCGATATCGCCATCACCCATCAAGGCGCCAAGTTCGGCCTGCCGGAAACCAGCCTGGGGATTTTGCCGGCGCAGATCGCCCCCTTCGTGGTTAAGCGCATCGGTCTGACCCAGACCCGCCGTCTGGCCCTGACTGCGGCGCGCTTCGACGGCGCGGAAGCGCTGCGCCTGGGGCTGGTGCACTTCTGCGAGAACGACGACCAGGCCGTGGTCGACCGCCTCGCCCAATGCCTGCAGCAAATTCGCCAGTGCGCGCCCGCAGCCAACGCCGCGACCAAGGCACTGCTGCTGGCCACCGAAACGGAAAACCTCAGCAGCCTGCTCGACCACGCCGCCGGCCAGTTCGCCGAAGCCGTGCTGGGCAGCGAGGGCAGCGAAGGCACCATGGCCTTTGTGCAAAAGCGCAAACCGAGTTGGGCGCTGTAATCACCACAACCTGTAGGAGCGGCTTTAGCCGCGAAGCTTTTAAGGCTTATCGCGGCTAAAGCCCCTCCTATAAAAACAACACAGCCGCGTAGCCCGGATGCAATCCGGCTAACACACCCCGGACTATCTCCGGGCTACGCCGAGCAGGAGCCACACCCATGCCCGCCTTCAACAAGATTCTGATCGCCAACCGTGGCGAAATCGCCTGCCGGGTGATGCGCACCGCCATCGAGCTGGGCTACCGCACCGTGGCCGTGTATTCGATTGCCGACGCCGGCGCCCGCCATGTGCAAGTGGCCGATGAGGCTGTGTGCATAGGCCCGGCCCAGGTCAATCAGTCCTATCTGCTGATTGAAAACATCATCGCTGCGGCCAAGAAAACTGGCGCCGACGCCATTCACCCCGGCTACGGCTTTCTCTCGGAGAACGCCGAGTTTGCCCGCGCCTGTGAAGCCGCCGGCATCGTCTTTATCGGCCCGACCGTGGAAGCCATCCACCTGATGGGCAGCAAGCGGTTGTCGAAGATCGCCATGTTGGCCGCCGGCGTGCCGTGCATTCCCGGCTACGAGGGCGAGGCTCAGGATGAAGACAGCCTGATCCGCGAGGCCGGCCGCATCGGCTATCCGCTGATGATCAAAGCCAGCGCCGGCGGTGGCGGCCGTGGCATGCGCCTGGTGCATGAGGCGGCCGAACTGGCGACCCAGCTGCGCACCGCCCGCTCCGAGGCGCAAAACGCCTTCGGCTCCGGCGAGCTGATTCTCGAACGGGCGGTGATCAAACCCCGGCACGTGGAAATCCAGGTGTTCGGCGACCAGCTGGGCAACATCCTCTACCTGGGTGAGCGCGACTGCTCGGTGCAGCGCCGCCACCAGAAGGTGGTCGAAGAAGCACCCTGCCCGGTGATGACCCCGCAGCTGCGTAAAGCCATGGGCGAAGCCGCGGTCAAGGCCGCCGCCTCGGTGAATTACGTCGGCGCCGGCACTGTGGAATTTCTGCTGGATCAGAGCGGTGAGTTCTTCTTCCTGGAGATGAACACCCGCCTGCAGGTGGAACACCCGGTCACCGAGCTGATCACCGGCCAAGACCTGGTGGCCTGGCAGATTCGCGCCGCCGCAGGGCAACCGCTGCCGCTCAAGCAGGATGAAATTCACCTGACTGGCCATGCCATGGAAGTGCGGCTGTACGCCGAAGACGCCGCCCATAACTTCCTGCCGCAAACCGGCCAAGTGCTGCGCTGGGAGCCGGAGTTGCTGGACGGCATCCGCATCGACCACGGCCTGGTCGAAGGCCAGGAAATCAGCCCGTTCTACGACCCGATGCTGGCCAAGATCATCGCCTATGGCGCCACCCGCGACGAAGCCCGCCGTAAGCTGGTGCGCGCCGTCGAGGAATGCGTGCTGCTGGGGGTGAATGGCAACCAGCGCTTCCTCGCCAACCTGCTGGCGCACCCCGAATTTGCCGCCGGCAATGCCACCACCGCCTTTATCGGTGAGCACTTTCATAACGACCCAAGCCTCAGCCCGCAAGCGCCAGCCGCCACCGAGCTGGCCGTGGCCGCCGCCCTGCTCTATCAAGAATCCGCCAACAGCCGCGCCCACCAAGGCGAGCTGGCCGGCTGGCGCAGCGCCGGCAGCGCGCCGTGGCAATTCACCCTCAAGCACGGCGAGCAGAAATACAGCGTCGAGCTGGAGGTGCTGACCGCCGGCAGTCAGCCAAGCCTGCGCGCCAAGGTTGGCGACAGCTGCGTCGAGCTAAAGCTGTTGGCCAGCGATGGTCGCTGGTTAACCCTGGAGCTGGACGGCATCCGCCGGCGCATCGCTTACCAACACAACGGCGAGCAACTCTGGCTGTATGGTCAGCGCGGCAATCTGGAGCTGCAGGACGTCACCCACGAACCGGCCGGCGGGCAGAACGCCGCCAGCTCCGGCACCGTCAAGGCACCGATGGATGGCGCCATAGTCGAGGTGCTGGTCAGCGAAGGTGAGCGGGTCAGCAAAGGCCAGCTGCTGGTGGTGCTGGAAGCGATGAAGATGGAACACCCGATGAAAGCCGGAGCCTCTGGCATCATCCGCCGCATCGGCATCAAGCAGGGCGAACAGGTGAAAAACCGCCAGCTGCTGGTGGAAATCGAAGCCGACGAGGCTTAAACGTAGGGTGGTCAACGCGAAGCTTGGCCACCAATTGACCGGGATATGCATTGGACGGGATAACCATCATCGGTGGCCACCTCGCCCCAATAACCACCAGCGGTGGCCAACGCTTCGCGGTTGACCACCCTACGCTCCCACACTCGCAACCAATTGAATCAACCGAAAACAACAACAATTTCAGGAGCACCCCCATGTCCCTTTCAGGCAAAACCCTGTTTATCACCGGCGCCAGCCGTGGCATCGGCCGTGAGATCGCCCTGCGCGCCGCGCGCGATGGCGCCAATATCGTCATCGCCGCCAAGAGCGCCGAGGCCCATGCCAAGCTGCCCGGCACCATCCACTCGGTGGCGGCGGAAGTCGAAGCCGCCGGCGGCCAGGCCCTGGCCCTGCAACTGGACGTGCGCGACGAAGCGGCGGTGAAAATCGCCATGGCCAAGGCCGCCGCACACTTCGGCGGCATCGATGCAGTGATCAACAACGCCGGCGCAATCAAACTGGTCGGCGTGGAAAAACTCGAACCCAAGCGCTATGACCTGATGTTCCAGATCAACACCCGCGCGGTGATGGTCTGCAGCCAGGCTGCGCTGCCCTACTTGAAAGAAAGCCGCGGCCATATCCTCAGCCTGTCGCCACCGCTGAACCTGGACCCCAAGTGGTTCGCCAACTACGGCCCCTACACCACCACCAAGTACGGCATGAGCATGCTCACGCTGGGCATGCACGAGGAGTTCAAGAAGTACGGCATCAGCGTCAATTCGCTGTGGCCGCAGACCGTGATCGCCACCGCCGCCATCGAGTTCGAAGCCGGTGGCATGGCCGTGATGAAGGCCGCGCGCCTGCCGGCGATCATGGCCGACGCCGCCTACGCCATTTTGTCCAGCGGCGAGCGCAGCATCAGCGGCCGCCTGCTGATTGACGAGGAAATCCTCCGTGAGCAGGGCCAGAGCGAGTTTGAGCAGTACCGTTACGATCCGGCCGGCAAATTGATGACCGACCTGTTTGTCGACTAAGGCCGCCGCTACTCAGTCTGCTGCTCCTGATGCAGCAGACTGTGACACATGCTCGGCGGGCTTCAGCCCACCAACACGGTCTTCAGGGTGAACCAAATCCCAGCCGCCAAAAACCATCACGCCTCGCCATCTGCTCCGCTTTTTATTTGATTTTCTGAATCTGTTTTCAATACAGCTGCGCCGCGATCATTTGCGCCATCGCTTTAAGCTCGATGGGGCCGCCCGCATGACCAATCGTATTCCCGCCACGCTGATCGAGAGCATTGACCCGCGCAGTCCCATTCGCCTGACGCCCGCCCAGGCCGGCGGCGCCATCCATACCCGCAGTTTCACCGGGCTGTATCGCAGCCTGCGACTGTACGGTGCGGGCACGTTGTTTCTGCTGTTTTTCGGCAGCCCCTGGCTGGTCTGGGGCGACCACCAAGCCGTGCTCTGGGACCTGAGCAACAGCCAGATCTATCTGTTCGGCCTGACCCTTTGGCCGCAAGACTTTATCCTGCTCTCGGCGCTGCTGATCATCGCCGCCTTCGGCCTGTTTTTTGTCACTGTGCTGGCCGGCCGCGTCTGGTGCGGCTACACCTGCCCGCAAAGCGTCTGGACCTGGCTATTTATGTGGGTGGAAAAAACCGTCGAAGGTGAACGCAACCAGCGCATCAAGCTCGACGCCGCGCCCTGGAGCCTGAACAAACTAGGCCGGCGCAGCGCCAAACACGGCCTCTGGCTGGCCGCGAGCCTGGCCACGGCGCTGACCTTCGTCGGCTACCTGACACCGATCCGGCCACTGGCCGGCGAGCTGCTCAGCTTTGATCTGGCGCTCAGCAGCGGTTTTTGGCTGCTGTTTTTTACCAGCCTCACCTACCTGAATGCCGGCTGGATGCGCGAGCAGGTGTGCCTGCACATGTGCCCTTACGCGCGGTTTCAGAGCGTGATGTTTGACCGCAACACCCTCAACGTCGCCTACGACAGCCGCCGTGGCGAGGGCCGTGGTTCACGCAAAAAAGGCGCCGACTACCGGGCCGAAGGTCTTGGCGATTGCCTCGACTGCAGCCTGTGCGTGCAGGTCTGTCCCACCGGTATCGACATCCGCGACGGCCTGCAACTGGCCTGCATCAGTTGCGGCGCCTGTATCGATGCCTGCGACAGCGTGATGGACAAGATGGACTATCCCCGTGGCCTGGTGCGCTATGCCAGTGAAAACAGCTTGGCCGGCGGCAAAACCCAGCTGCTGCGCCCGCGCCTGCTCGGCTACGCCGCCACCCTGCTGCTGATGATCGGCGCCTTCGTCTGGGCGCTAGAGACCCGCAGCCTGGCGTCGCTGGACGTGGCCAAGGACCGCAGCATGTATCGCGAAAACTCCCTGGGGCAGATCGAGAACATCTACAGCCTGAAAGTCATCAACAAAACCCAACAAGCCCACAGCTATACCGTCGCCCTGGCCGACTCTGCGCACTTAGAGTTACAGGGCGCCCGCGAACTGCAACTGGCCCCCGGCGAAATGCGCAGCCTGGCGGTGAGCGTGGTGCTGACCGGCGAACCCGCCGCCAGCACACCCGAGCCGATTAGCTTCACCCTGGCCGACCGCGACGAGCCAAGCAGCAGCGTCAGCACCGCCAGCACCTTTGTCGCACCACAGCAGCGCTAGAGATCGCATGCAGGCTAATCAGCCAGTACAGTGTCCGCCTCTAGCACAGTGTTTGATGGGCTCCGAGCGGATGAAACGTTACGAACAATTTGCCGAGCAGATTGCCGCGCTGATTCGCAGTGGAGTGCTGGCGCCCGGCGAAAAAGCCCCCTCGGTGCGCCAGGCCAGCCGCACTTACGGGGTCAGCCCGTCGACGGTATTCCAGGCTTACTACCTGCTGGAAGATCGCGGGCTGATCCAGGCCCGGCCGCGCTCGGGCTACTTCGTCCGCGCGCAGGCCCAACGGCCGCTGCCGGAACCGCAACTGAGCAACCGGCAGGCGCAAACCAGCGAGGTGGATGTCAGCGAACTGGTGTTCTCGGTGCTCGGCTCGCTGAAAGACCCAAACACAGTGCCATTCGGCTCGGCCTTCCCCAGCCCCGAGTTGTTTCCGCTGGCGCGCCTGGCCCGTTCCATGGCCCACGGCCTGCGCGACATGCCGGCCCACGGGGTGATCACTGACATGACCGAGGGCAATCCCAACCTGCGCCGGCAGATCGCCCTGCGCTATATGCTCAGCGGCGTGCACCTGGCCCAACAGGAACTGGTGATCACCAACGGCGCCATGGAGGCGCTGAACCTGTGCCTGCAATGCGTTACCCAACCGGGCGATCTGGTGGCCATCGAAGCGCCGGCCTTTTATGCCTGTTTGCAGGTGCTGGAGCGGCTGAAACTCAAGGCGGTAGAGATCCCCGTACACCCGCGCGAGGGCATCGATCTCGACTGCCTGGCCGACAGCTTGCAACGGTTGCCGATCAAGGCCTGCTGGTTTATGAGCAGCCTGCAAAACCCCCTGGGCGCGAGCATGAGCGAGGCGAAAAAACAGGCGCTCTATCAGCTGCTTCAACAGCACCAGCTGCCCTTGATCGAGGACGATGTCTACGCCGAGCTCTACTACGGCAGCCAGCCGCCCAAGCCGGTGAAGAGCTTCGATCGCGACGGTCTGGTGATGCACTGCGGCTCGTTCTCCAAGTGCCTGGCGCCGGGCTACCGGGTCGGCTGGGTGGCCGGCGGGCGCTATGCCGAGCGGATCAGCCGGCTCAAACTGATGACCACCATCTCGCCTTCGGTGCCGGCGCAAGCGGCGCTGGCCGACTACCTGCAGCACGGCGGCTACGACCGCCACTTGCGCAAGCTGCGCCACAGCCTGGAAACCCAGCAAGACGCCATGCTGGCCTCGGCGGCGCGCTACTTCCCGGCCGACAGCCGCGTCACGCGACCGAGTGGCGGCTATTTTCTGTGGTTTGAGTTCCCGGCCCAGGTGGATTCCCTGCAGCTGTTTCAACTGGCGCTGGCACAAGGCATCAGCCTCGCACCGGGGCCGATTTTCTCGGCGACCCGGCGCTTCGGCAACTGCGCCCGGCTCAATTACGGCCATCCCTGGAACGAGCAAAACGAGCAAGCGATGAAAGTGCTCGGGCGCATTATCGCCTCCTTCTAACCCGCTACCGCCGACATTCTTGCCAGTGCCGTCAGCGCCAGTCGGCGCCCCTGGCAACACTAACGATGCCTCGGAGTTGCAACAACAGTTCACGTTTTGCCCGGCAAAAAAACGTGGCGCCAGTCACATTTGCGGGGCTATGGTTAGCCCATCGCTTTTTTGAGAACTGTCCATGCCAGGCCCAACCACTGTGCGCACGCCCAGCCTGCTGGCTGGCGATGTGGCAAGCAAACGCGAAGAGATCCTCGCCTACTTTCTGGCCACCTTTAGCCGCTATGAGCAATTGTTCGAGCTGCTGGCCGATGAACGTGGCTTCCTGCAAAAATCGATCAACCTGCGCCATCCGCTGATCTTCTATTTCGGCCATACCGCGACCTTTTTCATCAATAAACTGCTGTTGGCGCGACTGATCAACGAGCGGATCAACCCGCGCTTCGAGTCGATCTTTGCCGTGGGCGTCGATGAAATGAGCTGGGACGACCTCAACGAAGATAACTACGACTGGCCCAGCGTGGCGGCCGTGCGCGACTACCGCCGGCAAGTGCGCGAGCTGGTCAGCCAGGTGATTCGCACGGCGCCTTTGAGCTTGCCGATTGATGCCCAGAACCCCTGGTGGGCGATTCTGATGGGCATCGAGCACGAGCTGATCCACCTGGAAACCTCCTCGGTGCTGATCCGCCAACACCCGCTGGAGCTGGTGCGCGCCCATCCACAGTGGCGACCCTGGCCGAGCACGGCGCAAACCCAGGCGCCGCTTAACCAGCTGTTGCCGGTGCCGGCCGGTGTGGTGCAACTGGGCAAGGCGGCCAGCGATGATCTGTACGGGTGGGACAACGAATACGGCCAGCACCGGGCCGAGGTGCCGGCCTTTGCAGCCAGCCAGTTGTTAGTCAGCAATCAGGAGTTCTTGGCCTTTGTCGCCGACAACGGTTACAGCGAGCCGCGCTGGTGGGACGCCGAAGGCCTGGCCTGGCGCGACTATGCCGAGGCTCACTGGCCGACGTTCTGGCGCCACAGCGACAGCGGCTGGCGCTTGCGCCTGCTGACCGAAGAGATCGCCATGCCCTGGGACTGGCCGGTGGAGGTCAATTACCTCGAAGCCAAGGCTTTTTGCAACTGGCAGGCCGCGCAACTTAACCGGCCGGTACGGCTGCCAAGCGAAGACCAATGGCAGCGTCTGTACCAGCACACCGGCGTTAGCGACGAGCGCCCCCCTGAGCGTGCCACGGCCAATATCCAGCTCGACCACCATGCCTCGCCTTGCCCGGTGGATCGGTTCAAGCATGGCGATTTTTATGACGTGCGCGGCAATGTCTGGCAGTGGAGCGAGACGCCGACCTACCCCTTCGATGGCTTTGCAGTGCTGCCGATCTACGACGACTTCAGCACGCCGACCTTCGATCAGCGGCACAACCTATTCCAAGGTGGCTCGTGGATCTCCTGCGGCAATCAATCGCTGCGCAGCGCCCGTTACGCCTTTCGCCGGCATTTTTTCCAGCACGCCGGTTTCCGTTACATAGTCGCCGAGAGCCCCGCCATGATTCCCGCGTCCAATTACGAACACGACAAGTTGCTCAGCGAATATGCCGAGTTTCATTACGGCGACAGCTACTTCGGCGTGCCGAATTTCTCCCGCGCTCTGGCGCAATTGGCCATCCAGGCCATGGCCGACCAGCCGGCATTAAAAGCCCTGGATCTGGGCTGCGCCTGCGGACGGGCCAGTTTCGAGCTGGCCAAACACTTTGCCCGGGTGACGGGGATTGATTTTTCAGCGCGCTTTATCGGCCAGGGCGTGCAACTGGCTGAGACGGGCCAGCTGCGTTACACCCGCTGCGAAGAAGGCGAGTTGGTCAGCTACCAAACCCGCCGCCTCGACGAGCTGGGGCTGGATCAGGTGCGCGATAAGGTCGAGTTTTTCCAGGGCGATGCCTGCAATCTGAAGCCGCAGTTCAGTGGCTACGACCTAATCCTGGCGGCCAACCTGATTGATCGTCTGTACGATCCCGCGCAGTTTTTGGCCGCCGTGCATAAGCGGCTCAATCTGGGCGGTATCCTGCTGCTGGCCTCGCCCTACACCTGGCTGACCGAGCACACCCCGCGCGAGGCTTGGCTGGGCGGCTTCAAAAAAGATGGGGAGAGTTTCAGTACCCTCGACGGGCTCAAGGCCATCCTCAACCAACACTTTCAGCTGCTGGCGCCGCCACAAGAAGTCCCCTTCGTGATTCGCGAAACCCGCCACAAGTTTCAGCACAGTTTGTCTGAGGTCAGCCTCTGGCGGCGGGTTAGCTGAGGCTCGACCTACGCGATTGGTAGGGTGGCCTTTAGCCCACCGCATCTGAACGCAACCCTTGGTGGGCTGAAGCCCACCCTACGCTGTGCATACCGCCAAGATCAGAGTGCACCGACGAGCGCTTAGCCTTCCATAGTGGTGCACAGCTCCACCAAGCTGCCATCCGGGCAACGCACATAGGCCACTTCCTGCCCCCAGGGTTTGCTCTGCGGCGCGGCAATCGCCACGGCCCCGGCGGCCAGCGCGCGGGCATAGGCGGCCGGCACATCTTCGGTAACGAAGCCCAGTTCAATGCCCAAGGGCTTGGGCGAGCTGTGGGCGGCCACATGGCCTGCGGAGAAATTCATCGCTGCCAGTTCATGGTCGGCAAAGGCCAGCGCGGTGGCGCCGGTTTCCAGCTCGCCATAGGTGCCGGACTCATGCAAAAAACGCCGGGTAAAACCAAAGGCCTGTTCAAAGAAGCTCAACGATGCTTCAACGTCTGGGACGTAAACGATGGTGTAAGCGAATTTCATGATTGCCGCTCCACTAAATAAAAAGGCCATGGCGCAATTATGCGTTGTCGGCGAGTTTTCGTAGGGTGGGTTAGCGGCGCCACGCAGGCTCAAAACCTCACCTAGCAGTCAGTGCGCCGCGTAACCCACCGAGCGGTTTCCGACTCTACACAGTTAGCCCAGCATTTCCACATGCCCTGGCTGGCTAGTCACCCGTGCCAGCCAGGCGCGTATGGCCGGATAAGGGCTCAGGTCAAAGCCGCCCTCGTGAGCCACGTGGGTGTAGGCATACAGGGTGATGTCGGCTATCGAATAATGCTCGCCGACCAAAAATGGCGTGCGCGTCAGTTGCTGCTCCATGACCTTGAAGGCCTTGTAGCCACGCACATGGCACTCTTGGTACTCCGTCAAGCGCTCGGCCGGCATGCCTTGATACAGCTGGATAAAGCGTGCCACCGCCACATAGGGCTCATGGCTGTACTGCTCGAAGAACTGCCACTGCAACACCTGGGTGCGCAGCCGTGGTTCGCTGGGCAAAAACGCCGTGCCGTCGGCCAAAAAATTCAGAATCGCGTTGGACTCCCACAGGCAGGTGCCATCGTCCAGCTCCAGCACCGGAATCTTGCCATTCGGGTTCTTGGTCAGGAAGGCTTCGCTCTGGGTGTCACCCTTGAGGATATCCATCGCCACCCATTGATACTCAATGCCGAGCAACTCCAGCATCAGTTTGATCTTGTAGCAGTTGCCCGAACGGTAATCGCCGTAAACCTTGTACATAACAGCCTCCTTAATCAGCTTGTTTGGCCCCAACTCACGCCAGCTTATCGGCCTGAGCCTGCTGAATAACCGCAGCCAAACGCTTAAGACCCTCGTTTAGGCGTTCTGGTGCCACGTGGCTGAAGTTAAGCCGCAAATAACCAGGATGCTGGTCCGGATCGACAAAAAACGGCTCACCCGGCATAAAGGCCACGTTTTGCGCCAGGGCCGGTTTGAGCAGGGTGCGGGTGTCCAGGGGTTGCTTCAAGGTCAACCAAAAGAACAGCCCACCTTGCGGGATCTGCCACTCGGCCAGCTCGGCGAAATGCTCCAGCAAGGCCGTTTGCATGGCGTCGCGGCGCAGGCGGTAAAAGTCCCGCAGCTCGGCCAGATGGCCACGGTATTTCTCGCTGCCCAGCCATTGCAGGGCCTGCCATTGGCCGATGCGATTGGTGTGCAGATCCGCCGATTGCTTCAAGCGCAGCAGGTGCGGATAGAGGTCCGGGGTGGCGATCAAAAAACCGACCCGCAGGCCCGGTAACAGGGTCTTGGAGACGGTGCCGGTGTAGATCCAGCTGGCGCTTTTCAGGCGGCTGACGATAGGCGTGGCGCTGCCCGCATCGAACACCAGCTCGCGGTACGGCTCGTCTTCGATCAGGGTGACGTTGAACTCATCCAACAGCGCCGCGACCGCATCGCGTTTGGCCTCGCTGTAACGCACCGCCGAGGGGTTCTGGAAAGTTGGAATCAAGTAAGCGAAGGCCGGCTTGTGCTGCTCCAGCCGCGTGCGCAACTCAGTCAATTCGGGGCCATCGACCTCTTGGGCGACGGTGATGCAATCGGCGCCGAATAGCTGAAAGGCTTGCAGGGCGGCCAGATAGGTAGGTGCTTCGAGCAGCACTTCGGTGCCCGGATCGATAAACAGCTTGGCGGCCAGATCCAGGGTTTGCTGCGAGCCGCTAACGATCAATACCTGATTGGCATCGCAAGGCACGCCCAAGGCGCGGGCATCAAAGGCAATCGCCTCACGCAGCGCCGGCTCGCCTTCGCTCATGCCGTATTGGCCCATGCTGGCGGGCATCTCGGCCCACTCGACTTTCGGCAGCATGGCTTCGGCGGGTAAGCCGCCGGCGAATGACATCACTTCCGGGCGCTGGGCGGCGGCCAGAATTTCACGGATCAAAGAGCTTTTCAGGCGGGTAACACGTTCGGAGAAGGCCATACAAATCACCGGTGGCAAAGACGCAATAAATTAAGTCAAACTGATTGACCGAAATTACTCCAGCCACAGTAGATACGTCAACATGCTTGACCTTAAAAGCACGGCCACTCAGCAGGCCGCCATGGAAGCTTTCTTCTTCGGCTACCAGGCCTTTACCGCCAAGCCCGACGAGATGCTGGCGCGCCGGGGTTTAAGTCGGGTGCATCACCGCATTCTGTTCTTTATCGCCTGTTATCCGGGCCTGAGCATGAAGGAGCTGTTGGCCGCCCTGGGGGTGAGCAAACAGGCCTTGAATATCCCGCTGCGCCAATTGATGGAAATGCAGTTGGTCGAAAGCCAAACGGCCGCCGATGACAAGCGCAAACGCCTGCTCGGCTTAACCCGCGAGGGCGCCAAGCTCGAACAGGCCCTGCGCCGCGAGCAAGCCAAGCTGCTGCAACGGATTTTCACTGATGCCGGTGAAGCGGCGGTGAATGGCTGGTTGGCGGTCAATCAGGCACTAGGGAAAACCCGCCAACCGACGGCCGGTGACGAGTAAGCCAGCACAGAACACCGATTGTACGGCTGCAGTTACCGGCGCAAAAAACTGTACGGGCGATCAACTCAGTCGCTGTACCGCGACGCTTTAGCGCTTCCCGCATAGCCTATAAGCCATTGCTGGAGCGACCTATATGACGACTGAATTACTGCTGGCCTTTATCGCCTTTGCCTTTGTCACCTCGGTGACGCCGGGGCCTAACAACATGATGCTGCTCAGCAGCGGGATTAACTTCGGCCTGCGCCGCAGCCTGCCCCATTTGCTCGGCATCAGCCTGGGGATGCTGGTGATGGTCAGCGCCATCGGCTTTGGTCTCGGTGAGTTATTAAAACTCTTTCCGCCGCTCTACAACGTGCTGCGCTACGGCGGCGCCGCCTATTTGCTGTATCTGAGCTGGAAAATCGCCACCGCCGGTGCGCCCCAGGCCAACGGTCAAAACAGCGGTTCGCCGATGAGTTTTATCCAGGCGGCGGCCTTTCAGTGGGTCAACCCCAAGGCCTGGATCATGGCCATCGCCGCCATCAGCACCTATGCCCCGGCACAACCCATAGCCACGCAGATTCTGTTGATCGCAGGCCTGTTTGCACTGATCAACTACCCCACTTGCTCGCTGTGGATATTGGCCGGCAGCCTGCTGCGCCGTGCCTTACAAAACCCGCGCAGGCTACGGCAGTTCAATTATGTGATGGCGCTGATGCTGGTACTGTCGCTCTACCCCATATTGCTGCCGCCGCCAGGAGTAGTTTGATGCCCCGGATACGCCTGCCGCGCTTCCTCGCCGACAGTTCAGTCGCAGCCTTGGTCGCCGGATTTATTGCCATGCTCACCGGCCACACCAGCGGCCTGGTGCTGATTTTTCAAGCCGGCCAAGCCGCCGGCCTCGACAGTGGGCTGATCACCTCGTGGATCTGGGCGCTGTCGCTGGGCATGGCGGTGTGCACCATCGGCCTGTCGCTGCATTACCGGGCGCCAATTGTGGTGGCCTGGTCGACGCCCGGCGCCGCCCTGCTGATCAGCAGCCTGCCGGGGGTGAGTTTTAACGAGGCAATCGGCGCCTATCTGGTCTGCGCGCTGCTGCTGACCCTGGTCGGCCTGACCGGCAGCTTCGAGCGCTTGATGCGCCACCTGCCCGCTTCCCTGGCCAGCGCCCTGCTGGCGGGCATTCTGTTTCGGATCGCCAGCGCCATCTTCCCGGCCGCCCAACAGCAACTCCCCTTGGTGCTGGCGATGCTGTTCAGCTACCTGTTGCTCAAGCGCTGGCAGCCGCGCTATGCGGTGCTCGCGGCGCTGTTGGTCGGCAGCCTGCTGACTTACAACCTGGGTTTGCTCGATCTGTCCAGCGTGCCCCTGAGCCTGGCGCTGCCGCAGTGGACCACGCCAAGCTTTACCCTCAACGCCATTATCAGTATCGGCTTGCCGTTGTTTGTGGTGGCGATGGCCTCGCAGAATATTCCAGGCCTGGCCGTACTGCGCGCCGATGGCTATAACGTGCCGGCCTCACCCTTGCTCAGCGTCACCGGCAGCGCCTCCTTGCTGCTGGCGCCCTTCGGCGCCCACGGGGTCAACTTGGCGGCCATCACCGCCGCCATCTGCACCGGCTCCCATGCCCACGAAGACCCGCGCAAGCGCTACACCGCGGCCATCTGGTGCGGAGTGTTCTATGCCCTGGCCGGTGTGTTTGGGGCCAGCCTGGTGGCGCTGTTCGCCGCCCTGCCCACCGCGCTGCTGCTGTCGGTGGCGGCCATCGCCTTGCTCGGTTCGATCGGCAATGGCCTGAGCGCCGCCCTGCACAACCCGCGCGAGCGCGAAGCGGCGCTGCTGACCTTTATGGTCTGCGCCTCAGGGATTAGTTTTTACGGCATTGGCTCGGCGTTCTGGGGCTTACTGGCCGGCCTATTGACCCTGCTGATCGTCAATGCCGGCCGCGATAACTAAGGCGAGATGCTCGTTTCGCCGCCTTTCGTAGGAGCGGCCTTGGCGCCCCACACGGATGTGGGAAGTGCAGTGAGCCGTATGGAACGGCTGCCGCCCGCGATTGGGCCGCAATCGCAGCACAAATCCCACTTTGGTCGCAGAATCGTAGGGTGGGTTAGGCGCATGACCACAGACTCTCTACCGCTACGGAGTCAGTTGCGCCGTAACCCACCAGCGGTTGTCAGTCGATCATCGCTTGGTGGGTTACGCGGCGCCCGTCTACCGCTACGACTCTGCAAACCCAGCTCTGCGCCACTAACCCACCCTTGTATGTTGAGGTCATCGTTAAACAGTAGGCTCAAACACGCTGTTGACGATAATCAGTAAGGTTCCGGGGAGGCCGTCCCACCCTAGAGACGCATTGCGATCTCGTTTGTAGAGAGGCCCCCC
>NZ_JAUYNT010000017.1 GCF_030698175.1 Pseudomonas sp. | reverse complement strand
ATGGTGTGGCGACCAAGTATCTCGTCAATTACTTGGGTTGGCGACGCATGCTAGAGCGGTATGCAAAGCGTATTCAGCCCGAGTTTTGCCTGCAAGAGGCCGTTGGGCGACCCCTTCAACAGTTAACGGGTACATAGCCTTAACTAAGCCCTATTTGGCCGTGCGCAGTTAACTGAGCCACGCGGGGCGCCCGAGCGACGCATCAGCCATCACACGCACACAGCGCGCGGCGCAAAACCGCCGCTAACGCAGGCTGCGCAAGTGCACAAAGCCAAACGCCAGCACTTGCAAGCGCTCCAGCCAGGGTTGCGGACGAGCCTGCAGGCGGCGATTGAACAGCAGCATTTCCACCACGTGGGCGATCAGGATGATGCCGGCCAGCCAACCCAGGCGCCCGCCCAGCGGCTCCGGGAAAGGCATCAGCACGTTGACCAAGGCGGCCACCCAAAACAACAACAGTAAGGCTTTAGCAAGTTTCCAGATCGGCATTTTCAATTCCTCAATTTTTTATAATTTTTCGACGCAATAAATTGGCGCCAAATTTACCGCGATCAAACTAATCGCAGATGAGTGCTCTGCGCCCCCTCCCAGGCACAGCCAAGACGCCCTGCTGATTAGACCGCGCCTTAGTTGGCAGACTGGCAAACAGCAGTTGATAATTCAAATGCATTTACCGCCTGAACTCCATGAGATAGCCGCATGAATGACCTGCGCCAACTCCGTCACTTTGTTGCCCTGGCCGAACACGGCCATTTCGCCCGCGCGGCCACCGCGGTCAACCTCAGCCAACCGGCACTCAGCCGTAGCATCCAGGCCTTGGAAAGCAGCCTCGATTGCCAGTTGCTGGAGCGCCCCAGTCGCGGGGTGAGCCTCACCGCCCACGGCCAGTTGGTACTCGAACACGCCCGCCGCTTACTGGCCGGCAGCCGCGCCCTGGAGAATGCGGTTAGCCAACTGGGCAATCTGCAGGCCGGCGAGCTGCATCTGGGCTGTGGCCCTTACCCGGCCGCCCGGCTGATCCCGCAGACGCTCGGGCAATTCAGCGGCAGCTTTCCCAAAGTCCGCGTGCAGCTACTGATCGACGATTGGCGCAACCTGCGCCGGCGTCTGCTCAACGATGAGCTGGAGCTGTACGTGGCCGACATTCGCGAGTACGGCGCCGACCCGCAGCTGTGCGTAATCCCGCTGCAGCAATACCCCGGAGTGATTTTTTGCCGCCCTGGTCATCCCCTGCTGAGCAAGGACCCCCTGGAGCTCAACGCCTCCCTCGCCTATCCACTGGCCGGCACCTCACTGCCCACGGCAATCAACCAGACCATGCAAACCCTGACTGGCCGTGCCCACCCGCTGACGATTGAGTGCGACAACTTCATGGTGCTCAAAGCTTTAGTCAGTGCCAGCGATGCCCTGAGCATGGCGCCTTGGGATGTAATCGCCGAGGAAGTGCTCAGTGGCAGCCTGGCCGTGCTCGATCTACCCCTGGAGCGTTTGGCGCAAAGTTCGGCCTATGGCCTGGTCAGCCGCAGCGGCCGCAGTTTGTCTCCCGCAGCCCAGGCCTTCAGCACGCTGCTGCAAGAGGTCGACCAGCACTGCGCCGCCCTCTTGCCCGCCCATAGGGATCAGTCCAACCGCTGAACCGCCGGCATCTGCCAGCTGCCCTGCAAGGCCGCAGACTTGGGCCAATACAGGCGCATATTGAGTAAAAACGGCCCTTGCGCGGTGGTCGGCAGCCAGTTGCTACGCTGCTCGGCGGCCGGCTCAGTGGCTTGCAGGTAGAGGTCCAGGGAGCCGTCGCTGTTAAAGGCCAGGGGGTCGCGATCGCCCAGGGCAAAGCGGTTCAGTGGGTTGGCGACCAAGAAGCCATCCTGGTCGTAGACGGTCAACGACCAGAAGGCCTTTACCGGCGGCAATTGCGCGGCGCTAAAGTGCAGGCGATAGCGCTGGCTGCCGTCCAGCAGCTGGCCCTGGCCATCGACCTTGGTGTTGGGATACATGGCATCGTCCGGGGTATTGGCGGCCAAGGCCATCATGGCCACTCCCGCGCGCAAGGGGTAATTGTTGCCGTAGTTGCCGATATCCGCCGGTGGCGTGCTCCAGCCGTTAACCAGCGGCCCACCGGCCGACCAGCCACTCTCCAGACGCCAGTTGGCCAGCCACATGCTCAGCTTGACCAGGCCTTGCTTAAACAGCCCCCAGTCGGCCGGCGCGCCCAGTGCTTGTAGTTGAGCCATGGCCGCCGCGTCGCCGGCGCTCGGTGGATTATTGGCCAGCAGCGCCTGCAGATGACTGAAGAACTGCTGCGCCGACATCGCGCGCAATTGATACAACGGCACTGGCGGCTTCTCGCCGCTGGCCTGCCGGGCCGGCGCGGTGGGCGTCTTGCCGGCTTGCCAGTCGGCCAGGCTGCGCAACCGGTATTGATCCTGCTGAGCATGTACTAGCGGATAGTCGGCGCTGCCATTGGTCTGGGTCCGACCGACCAGCCAGACCATGTTGGTGGGCGCGCGCAACAGGCTCAGGCCCGGCGGCAGCTCACCCTGCCAGTTCGGGCCGACCAGCAGGTAGGCGCCACTGGCGGGAATCCCGGTGCGAGTTCCGGGCGAGGCAAAGACATTGGTCCAGGCGTCCATCAGCGGCATCAGGTAATAGCGCTTGGGGTCCTTGGGCAACTCCAGCACCTGTGGACCCTGCTGCAGGTTCAGCCAGGCACTCGAATACAGGGTGTCGAGATTCGGCCGCACCACGTCACGAAAGTCGGCGCCGGGAAATTCCCGCAGATGATTCAGCTGGTTCTCCGGCCCGCGGATACTCAGGTACTGCCGGGTGATGTCCATCATCACCAGCGGGTAGCCAAATACATAGCTCTCGGCCGCCCGCCGAATCTGCTCGCGCTGGCTGAACAACAGCCCGCCAAGCACCACCAGCACCAGGCACAGGCCGGCAAACAGCGGTTTCAACCAGCCGTGCTGACGCGCAGGCAACGCTTTTACAGAAATACTCATAGCAAATCCTTAGAACACACAAGCAAAGGGAAGCGAACTGGGCTCGCTCTATTATTGTTTTCTTCAGTACACCCCAGGCCAAATGCCCAGGACGGTGCAGCAATTTCAACACGCCAGCTTAGCGATTTGGCCAGCCCCTGACAGCTGCGCCAAACAACAGATAATTGATCAAAGCGGCAACGTGCCTGAAGGATGTTGCACGCCATGCTGACCTCTTATTTCAATCACGGGCCGCAGTCGCGACGATCAAATCACGCTCGATCAACCAGAGGCGATCCTGACCCCACTGCACAGGACAGTTATCGACCCGAAATGACGGCACGCCCCATAGCCCAAGGCTGAACAACTCTTGTCGATTAGCCTCAGCCACCGCCCGCCACGATTGATCCGCCAAGGCCGTGGCCACCACCTCGGCATCCAACCCGGCGCGACTGGCCAACAGCTGCAGGCCCGCATCGCTGCCGGCGTCGATGCCATCGGCAAATACCCCCTGCAAAAAAGACTCGGCAAACTCGCCGCCCTTGCCCAAGCCAATCGCCTGATGCAGCACCGCCAGGCCACGCTCGGTGGGCGCACCGAGCGGGTCGGCGATATCGCCAAAGCGCAGGCCCAGCTGCTCGGCCTCACGCTTGCTGTCGCGAACTATATACAGGCGCTTCTCCAGCGGTACCGGCAAGCCGCGCATGGCCATCGGCAAGACAAACCGCAGCTGCAACTGCGCACCATAGTGCTCCGCCAATTGCCGCACTCGCGCCACCGCCAAGTAGGTATAGGGGCTGCGAAACGAGCAATAAAAATACAACTGTGGCTGCGCCGAGCTGGTCGGCTTGGCCCGGCATTCGACCCGCGGCAACGGCGCCAGCCAGGTCAGGGTGCCACGCGCCAAACCGGCGCCGCGCAGGCGCTGCTCTAAATAACGCAGGCGATCAACGCCCCAATAACTTTCACCCTCAAAAAACAGCGTGGCGCCCAGGTAATGCCCCAGCTTGCGCCGCCGCGCCGCCGCGCTGCTCAAGGCCAGCTCAAGCTCCGCCGGGCTCACGCTGGCGGCGCGTAATTGCAGGGCCGTGCAGTCGCCCGACCAGAGCGCGCGGCTGATCTGCAGCAGCTGCTCCAGCGCATCACTGCGCCCCAGCACCGCCAACGCGGCCTGATTGGCCAGCCGCAGCTGTTCGGCATTGGCCTGAATGGCGTCGGCGCTAAACTCCAGACCCAGCTGCCGGGCCAATTGCGCGGCATCGCGGCGTGACCAATCTCGCAAACGCGTCGGCTCGGGCGCAGCCGCCGTCGTCGGTGGCGGCACCAGATGCACGGTCAGTTGCACCCGGTATTGACGCAGCAAGGGCGACAACAACTGCAGCAGCAAATGGCTGTAAGGGTCATCGAGCTGATGGCAATACTCCAGCTGCGCCGCACTGCCCAGCAGCACCCGTGGCAGTGCGGCCAACCAGCGTTGGCCGGCCCGCAAGCGGCGGCTGGTGATGAGTTGGGTGAAGCCCCTGCCGATGAGCACCTTCATGCTTTGCTCCGTGTTGATCGACGCCAATAAAGCCCAGCGCCAAGCAGGGCCAAAACCAGCAGTAATAATCGCCAGGACACTATGCCCCCTCCAGGGTGGCGATCAGCCGCGAATCGAGCAAGGCGGCGCTGCGGTGGTGAACAATGGCCTGGTACTCAGGCGAGCCGATCATCTGCAAAAACGCCTGTTGATGCGGATACTTGACCAACAACACCTCGTCCCAACTTTCTCCCGCTGGGGCGATCAGCGCGCACTGGGCACGCCCCAACCAAATCGGCTGACCACCGACTGCCGCCAGTAACGGCATGATCAAGCGCGAATACTCGGCATAGGCCTCGCGCCCGGTGCGGCCCGACTGGTCGCTGGCCTGCGGGTTAAAGCGCAGTAAATTAAGCATCACCACCGGAGTGTCGGCCGGTAGCTCAGCAGCGAATTGCGCAAGGCTCGCGCGAGTGGGATCTATGGCGGTGATCAGGGACATCAGCATGACTCCAAAACATATGGCCGTAGGCCTGAGTTACATCCGCGAGCTTAATTCGATGGCTTTCGAGCCAGCCGGCAGACTGACAAAATCGCCATCGATACCCACCTTGATGGCGCCGCTAAAGATCGTCGGCGCCTCACCCAAAAACAGGCTTTGCATGCCCGGTAACGGCAGTGCCGGGACTATATGATTAAACAACAGCATGCCCACGCCAGCGTCCCTGGCAATCTGTGCGGCCTGCTCGGGGGTGGTGTGGTAGTCGACAATATCGACGAACACCTTGGCCAGATTCGTCCGTCCCGCCTTGGCGGCGCTGCGTTGCAACACGGCGGTCAATTGTGGCGCCAGGCCTTCGTGCAGCAACAAATCGACCCCTTGCGCCTCGCGCTGCACCGCCGCCGATTTGCGCGTGTCACCACTGATCACCAGAGTGCGGTCCTTGTAGCGAATGCGGTAACCCACCGAGGGTTCCACCGGCGAATGTTCAACGCTGAAGGCGACTATTTGCAGGTCTGGCTGATCGATCAGCACCACCCGCTTATCCGCACCGATGGCGGCGAAGGTAATGGCCTGACCGGCAAAACCACTGGACGGCATCACCGCCGTACCGTGGTGCGCGATCCGATAGCCCTGGTCCTGGCGGTAGGCCTGGGTAAAACCGTCGACCACCGCCTTGACCCCAATGGGCCCATAAATCGGCAAGGGCTCGGTGCGCGCCGCCGTGCCCCAACGCTGCAGCATCAGCTCGCCAAGACCGCCAATATGATCGGAGTGAAAGTGAGTCAGAAACAGCGCATCGATCTGCCCCGGACTGAAGTGCATGCGGTTGATGTTGGCCGCCGCCGTGGTGCCGGCATCAATCACAAACAGCTGTTTGCCTGCGATCACCAAGGTGCAGGGACTGCCGCGCTGCTCATCGGGAAACGGACTGCCGGCGCCGCACAGGCCCACATGCAAACCGTCCGGCAAGGCGGCCAGTGGCTGCTCGGCCAGGCGCTGATCGGCGACTCGCTGGATAATCTGCAGGAGCAACGGTCCGCGATAGGCATAGGCCAGTGCACTGGCGCCAGCCAAGAGCAACAACAGCCACCAACGACGACGAATTAGCACATTAGCCCCCGGACCACGACCTTAAGGCAGCCCTAATTTACTCGGCCTGCATAGTGTGAAACTTCGACTATAGTTTTGACACGCAGCATGCCAATATGTCAACTATCAACCGCCCAAGCGTTGCTTATAATGGCCGCTGAATATCAGCCAATAAGCCAAGCCCAGGCTTAGTCGCGCAATGTGCTGCAGCCGTAGATAGCTACCCAAGGAAATTGTGCCGTGCCTCGCCAAACGCCGAACGATCCGCCCGCCATCGCCGACGGCCGCCGCGCACGAACCGCCGCCAGCCGCAGCAAAATAGTCTCAGCCTTTATCGAACTGGTGCGTGAAGGTGCTATGGCACCCACCGCCGAACAAGTCGCCAGCCGCGCCGAGGTCGGCTTGCGCACGGTGTTCCGGCATTTTGACGATATGGAAACCCTGTATCGCGAGATCGCCGTCGAGCTGCGTGGGATGATAGTTCCACTGTTCGACAAGCCCTTTAGTGCCTGCGACTGGCAGGGCCGCCTGGAAGAAATTGTTGAGCGCCGCGCCGCAGTATTTGAAGCGATTTTGCCGTTCCAGCTGGCGCTGCAACTGCACCTGCATAACTCGCCATTCTTGGCCGACAACCAAACCCACTTTGTCCAGCAGCAAGGGGCGATGCTGCTGCAAGCGCTACCGCCGGCGCTGGCGCAGCAACCACTGCTGTTTGATGCGCTGAACCTGCTGCTGAGCTTCAGCGCCTGGCGCAGGCTTAGGCGCGAACAACAACTCGACGTAGCGGCGGCCAAACAGGTGATGCGCTTTAGCGCCCTGACCTTGGCCGGCGCCTGTCAGGCAACTAAGGCAGGACGCGATCTGTAATTGTTAATTCTGCCAGTACACATACTCGTCTTCAGCAGCCTCGGGCTGGGCCAGGGTCTTGTCGACCATCACCGGCATCTCGATAAACGATGGCCAGGCCGGTGGCTGCATTTGCGCATTGTGGGCCGCCAGCAGCGCCTGCAATTCGACGACTTTCGCCGGTTGGGCTGTGGCCAGGTTGTGCTGCTCGGTAGGGTCGTCTTGCAGGTTGTAGAGCCAGACCTTGTCCGGCCGCGCCGCCTGCTGCAACTTCCAGTCGCCGGCGCGCACCGCTTGATAACTGCCGTCGCGCCAGAACAAGTTGCGTGGCGGCTGCAGCGGCGCAGCGGTGGCTAAATAGGGCAGTAAGTTAACCCCATCCAGCGGCCGATCCGTGGGCAATTGCCCGCCAGCGGCGGCCACCACTGTCGGCAAAATATCGCGACTGGTCACTGGTGCCAGATAGCGACTACCGGGCGCAATATGTCCCGGCCATTGGGCGACAAAAGGCACCCGCAGCCCGCCCTCAAACTGGGTCAGCTTCCAGCCGCGAAACGGTTTGTTTAGCTGCGGCAAACCCACATAGCCGGGACCGCCGTTATCGCTGGTAAAAATGACAATGGTGTTATCTTCTAGGCCCTCATCGCGCAGCGCCTGCAACACTTTGCCCACGCTGCGGTCAAGCGCCCGAACCATGGCGGCATGCACCCGCTCGGTGTGATCGGCAATACTGCTCAGGGCGTCGTAATCGGCCTTGGCGGCTTGCATCGGCGTGTGCACGCCCCAGTGGGCCAGGTAAATAAAGAACGGCTGATGACGATTTTGCTGAATCACCGTCACCGCCTCATCGGTCAGGTAGTCGGTTAAATAGTTGCGCGGCTCAAACCAGCGTCCCTCGTTATAACTGACGGCAAAACGCATATTCGGCCAGAGGAAGGCATCAATAGGGTCAAAGCCGATTTTGGCGTTGACCACATTGGGATCATCTTCCGGCAGGTACAGACCGCTTTCCATGTACAGGCTTTCGTCAAAGCCTTGGTTGTTCGGACGCATCTCGGGGGTACCACCCAGGTGCCATTTACCCAGATGCACTGTGTGATAGCCGCGGGTTTTAAGCATTTCTGCCAGGGTGATCTCGCTGGCCGGCACGCCCAGCTCATTGAAGGAGGCGATTCGATCCGTCACCTCGGGGTGAGTAATCACCTCGCGCAGCCGCTCGCCCCCCAGCTCCAGCATCGGCGCCACCTTGGCCATGGCACCTGGGGTGGGGGTGAACTCAAAACCAAAGCGCGAGGCGTAGCGCCCGGTCAGCAGCGCCGCCCGCGAGGGTGAGCAGACTGCGGCGCTGGCGTAACCCTGATCGAAACGCACGCCAGCCTGGCTGATGGCATCAATATTGGGAGTCGGCACACCCTGGGCCGTCAAACCGCCGCCAAAGGTGCTGACATCATTGAAGCCCAGATCATCGGCCATGATCACCACCACATTCGGTGGGCGCGGACCGGTCGGCGCAGTGCCAGGCCCGGCCTGCCAGGGCACTGGGTGATTGGCTTGCCGCGGATGCTGCAGATCGGTCATCAACCCCAGGGCATGCAGCAAGATGGTTTTGCGCGCGGCATAGGTGCCGGCGGCCAGGAGCGCCAGTACCGCCACACCAATCAATAGAACTTTGCCCAGTTTCATTAAAGGCTCTCCAATAGAAGCACGGCAAGCAGGTCCAGCAATATTATGGCGCGCTGAATGCCAATACAAGCCAGTCAAAACGCAGCCGCGACATTCAGCCAATCCATCAAGCCGCCATCAGCTCAGGCCGACGAAAGCCGCAGTGACGCCCACAGCCCCGCGCTGCTAGCATATAGCCATAGGCTTAGGCCCTCTTTTACGGATTCCAGCATGACGTTACGCCAGCCCCGAGCCACCCAAGTCTCACTGCTGTTACTGCTGGTCATGCTGTTGATCGGCGGATTTGTCAGCACCTCGCTGGTCAGTTACTACACCTCGCGCGCCTCGTTACGCAGCAGCATCATCGACACGGCGCTGCCGCTTACCTCGGACAATGTCTATTCGGAGATCCAAAAAGACTTGGTCCGCCCGGTGCTGATCTCCTCGATGATGGCCCGCGATACCTTTGTGCTGGACTGGCTGGCCGCCGGCGAACAAGACCCGGCGCAAATGACCCGCTACCTGCAAGAGATCATGAACAATTACGGCGCGGTTACCGCCTTCTTCGTCTCGGAAAAAAGTCGCACCTACTACCAAGCCAAGGGCGTACTGAAACAGATCGATGAAAATCTGCCGCGCGACTCCTGGTACGCGCAAACCCGCAACATGACCGAGCCGTACAAGATCAATGTCGATATCGACATGGCCAACGCCGACCGCATGACCTTCTTTATCAACTACAAAGTCTTTGATTACGCCCATAACTTTGTTGGTGTTACGGGCGTGGGCCTGGCCGTAGACGCCGTCGTGAAACTGATCGACGACTACCAACAACGCTATCAACGCAGTATTTATTTCGTCGACAGCAACGGCCGCCTGACCTTGACCGGCGCCAAAGGCGGTCCGCTTGGCAGCACCGTGGGGCAGTCACTGCGCGACGTGCCCGGCATGCACGACCTGCTGGCACAGCTGCCAAAACCCCAGGACGGCAATTTCGAATACCAACTGCAAGGCAGCGGCCACTACCTTAATGTGCGTTTTATTCCCGAACTGAACGCCTATTTATTTGTCGACGAAAACGAGAGCGACGCCCTCAGCAGCATCCGTACAACCCTCTACTTGAACCTGCTGATCAGCTTGATGATCAGCGCCATAGTGCTGACCCTGGTCAGCATCGCCATGCGCCGCTATCAACAGCGGATCGTCGCGCTGGCCACCACCGACGTGCTGACCGAACTGCCCAATCGACGCGGTTTCGACCTGCTCGCCAGCCAGGCCCTGCAAGAGGCCAAGCGCAATAACAGCCCGCTGAATGCGCTGCTGATCGACATCGATCACTTCAAAAATCTTAACGATACCTACGGTCACCTAGCCGGCGATGCAGTGCTGCGCAGCTTTGCCCGCCACCTCAGGGCCAGCATGCGCCAGAGCGACATCATCTGCCGCTGGGGCGGTGAAGAGTTCATCGTCTTGCTCAAGGACACCGACAACGCCACCGCCCAGCTGCTGGCGGAAAAAATCCGCGCGCAAACCGAACTCAATCGCCACCCTTTTGCCGGGGTCAACTTGCACGCCAACATCAGCCTCGGGCTGACCGAACTGCGCCAAGAGGATTCCCTCGACAGTCTGATTGGTCGCGCCGACCGCGCGCTGTATCGGGCCAAGGAGTCAGGGCGCAATCGCTTGTGCGTGGATGCCGGCCAGCCGCTATGACCGATAGCGCCCAACAGTGCCCCGCCTGCGGACAGTCGAATTGCTGCGCCCTGACCGACCCGCAAACCGCCGACCAGCCCTGCTGGTGTTTCAGCCTGACGATTGACCCCGCAGTAATCGACGCCCTGCCCGCCGCCCAACGCGGGGTTGCCTGCCTGTGCCCACGCTGCGCAGAAAACCTTGCGCCGGCAACCCTGGCCCCGACGAGCTAGCCGTGCGCCTTGATCGCTTTTTGTGCAACCTGCCCAGCCTCAATCGCCCACAGGTACAACGCCTGCTGGCCGCCGGTGAGGTGCGCGTCGACGCCCAGGTGATTCGCGATGGCCAGCACCCGGTGCGCGAGTTCAACCGCATCGAAGCAGCCGAACAGTTGCTGCAAGCCGGCAAGCCGGCGCGCTACTTTATGCTGCACAAGCCGCCGGGCTACGTCAGCGCCACCCAGCACCCGGAACACCCAACCGTGCTCGACCTGCTGGATGAGCCTGACAAAGATGATCTGCACCTGGCCGGACGCCTGGACCTCAACACCAGCGGCCTGCTGCTGATCAGCAACGATGGCCTCTGGTCGCGCCGCGTGACGCAGCCAACCAGCCTGCTGGCCAAGGTCTACTGGATTGAGACTGAGCAACCCATCGGCCCCGAATACGCCCAAGCCTTCGCCCACGGGCTGTACTTTCAGTACGAAGACCTGACCACCTTGCCGGCCGAGCTTGAGCTGATCGGCAGTCACAGCGCGCGGCTGTCACTGCATGAAGGCCGTTATCACCAGGTCAAGCGCATGTTTGGTCACTTCCACAACAAGGTTATCCGCCTGCACCGCGAACGCATTGCCGGCCTGCCCCTCGACCCACAACTGGCGCCCGGCCAATACCGCGCCTTAACCTTGGCTGAAATTGCACTGTTTTGACTAACCCGCCAAAAACCCGCCACAAGCCCCGGCAGCCTTGACTTTCGAATAGTCACCAAGGTAGTTAACTGAGCCATTTGCAGCAGTGCGCTCGAATGTTTGTAAGCCTAAGGCTTCAATTAGCCAAGCAACTAGGGTATAAAGCTGGCGCCTGAGCGGGTGTCGTATAATGGTATTACTCCAGCTTCCCAAGCTGATTACGCGGGTTCGATTCCCGCCACCCGCTCCATTTGTACAAAGCTCTGCCTTGGTGGAGTTCAAACGCGGTGATAGCAACAACTGGTCTTGACGACTTGGCGCTGTCACCCGCAGCCAGCAACAACTACGGAATACCACGTGACGAAAGACGAACTGAGCGCAGAGTTAGCGCGTCAGGCGCAACGTTACAAGGATGTATACGGCGGGGAAGTTATTACCTACGCCGCTCAACCGGATCCCGAGCGTAAGCCTTGGCGAAAGAAGGCCAGCCTTCTTGATCAAGCATTTCAGCAAGAACTGCATAAAATCGAAAAAGCCCGTCAGTCGACCTAAGCGACTGACCGCTTAAGCGTGCCACTAAACTCGAACGGACAAATCCCCCAGCAACCTAATCCAAGCCAAGATTTGGCTGATTAGACGAACCGACCAGCAGGTGCTGTATAGGCCTTGGGTCTTTCTCTGGCATAATCGCCGCCTCAATTTTGGCATGGTCATAAAACCTTCATGTTAGATCTATTCAGTGGGCTTGATGCCTGGGTTGTAGTTAGCTTGCTACTGGCCTTGGTTTTCGTCCTGACTTTTGAGTTCATCAACGGTTTCCATGACACTGCTAACGCAGTGGCTACGGTCATCTACACCAAAGCCATGCCACCGTACTTAGCGGTGATCTTCTCTGGCATTTTCAACTTCCTTGGCGTGCTGCTGGGTGGCATCGGCGTGGCCTACGCCATCGTGCACCTGCTGCCGGTTGAGTTGCTGATCAACGTCAACAGCGCCCATGGCTTGATCATGGTGTTCTCGCTGCTCGGCGCCGCCATTGCCTGGAACCTGGGCACTTGGTACTTCGGTATTCCGGCCTCCAGCTCCCACACCCTGATTGGCTCCATCCTTGGGGTTGGCCTGGCCAATGCCCTGCTCAGCGATATTCCGCTGGCGGATGGGGTTAACTGGCAGAAAGCCATTGATATCGGCATCTCCCTGGTGGCCTCACCGTTTGCCGGCTTTGTGATTGCCGCCTTGATCCTGCTGGCACTGCGCCGCTGGCGGCCACTGTCGAAGATGCACAAATCGCCGACCGAGCGTTTGGCCATCGACAGCAAAAAGCACCCGCCGTTTTGGAATCGCCTGATACTGATCCTCTCCGCCATGGGCATGAGCTTCGTACACGGTTCCAACGATGGGCAGAAAGGCATCGGCCTGATCATGCTGGTGCTGATCGGCATAGTGCCGGCGCAGTTTGTACTCGATCTCAATAGCAGCACCTATCAGATCGAGCGTACCCGTGACGCCACCCTGCACCTCAGCCAGTTTTACCAACGCAACGCGGCAACCCTCAGCGACTATTTGGCCCTGGGTAAAGTTAACGGTACCGAGATGCCGAAAAAGTTTCGTTGCGAACCGCAGCTGACCGAAGCCAACATCGCCAGCGTACTGAGCAACCTCAAGGGCGTGGAAAGCTATCAAAGCCTGAGCGCCGAAACCCGCATTGAGCTGCGCCGCAATCTGCTTTGCCTCGACGATACGGCGAAAAAAGTCGGCAAGCTGAAAAGCCTCGTAGCCCGCGAAAAATCCGACTTGGACAAGCTGCGCAAAGACCTGACAGCCACCACCGAGTACGCCCCGTTCTGGGTGATTCTGGCAGTCGCGCTGGCCTTGGGCCTGGGCACCATGATTGGCTGGAAGCGCGTCGTGCGCACCGTCGGCGAGCGGATTGGCAAGCAAGGCATGACTTACGCCCAAGGGATGAGCGCGCAGATCACCGCCACCCTGGCGATTGGCATGGCCAACCTCTACAGCCTGCCGGTGTCGACCACCCACGTACTCTCCTCTGGTGTGGCCGGCACCATGGTGGCGAACAAGAGTGGCCTGCAAGGCGGTACCGTGCGGACCATTCTGATTGCCTGGGTGCTGACCCTGCCCGCCACAGTGCTGCTGTCGGCCGGCTTGTTCTGGCTAGCCTCAAGCTTTATTAGCTAAGGCTTGACTGACTAAAAAACAGCACCTTGGCAGGCTGCGTGAAAACGCATTCCTGCGATCCGTTAAAGCAAACGCCCCGACTGGTTCGGGGCGTTTGCTTTAACGGATCGCAGGACCATAAGAGGGGCACCCAGCCTGCTTGGGCTGAGTCTTGCTGAAAACTATCTCGCGCACGTCCAAACGAGCCACACAGGCCTCGATCACGCGCAGCCAATGATCGCCGGCAACCAAGTCGCCCAGCGATATGGGAAACAAACTGTCCCGATCAGCGCCTCACCCTGGATGTAATGCATAAACAAAAATGCCCATATCTAACGATATGGGCATTTTTTACATCTTCAGCTCAGACCGCCAAGTTTTCACCCAGCCTGAGCGGGCAGTCTTTTGTGCTTCGCGGATTCGCGAGGAAGAGCGAATGGCAATCTGGGACGCCGATACATTGGCATGCCAACAACACGCCCCTCCAGCGCAAGGCGCCGAGTGAAGCCCCACGCGCCCACCGCAGCGCAAAGACCGTCATTACTTGTTGGTCATCGCCAGGATTTTGGCCTTGTCCACCGGACAGCCCAGTGCCTCGAACTTCGCCTTCTCACGGAAATTTATGACATAGGGCAGATACTCGCCCATGCTTTCGTTTTCCGCTTGTGGCTTTTGCACGGCAAACCAACTGCGCTTGAAGTTCGGGTTCACGCCGGTATGCCGGTTGATGATCGAGCCGTAGTCGGGAGAACCACCGGGAACCCCGTCACCGTTACCGTACTCCATCCACGCCACGCCACAGGCCTCAGTGGCATTGCTCGGGCGGTCCGGTGCGCGGCTGATGACCGCAAAGAAATTGCCTTGCGGGTCTAGGGTGGGCAATACCGCCTCATCAAACAAGCAATCCACCGGTGCGCCAGCCACGGGAGACTGCACGGTGCACAGCGACCAATAACGCATGTCCGCATGCTGATCCAGGGGCGCTGGGTCGCCATTCCAGGTATGTGGCGTGCTGGGCATCTTGCCGGCCACCACATAAACCTTGCCATAGGCCTGACTGAGGACCTTGTAACCATAGCGGGTCGACTTATTGCTCCAGAATCCGCCTTTTTCAACGGCCAGACTATCCAGTGCCAGCTTTGGCCAATAGCTTCTGAGGGTCATGTAGGTTCTGTTGTAGAAGCGTTCCAGCCCCTCCACTGCAAAATCGTGGGCGGAGGTGTGATCCGCTGGGCTGCCGGGCATGTTGTTGATCGCCAACCAACCGGCCTTAGGCAAGGTAATGGGCACCTGCTTACCGCGCAGGGGGGCGGCAGTGGCCGCACAGGCATCCTCGCCGGTCAATACAGTGCCATCGGCCAGGTGCAACTCGACCTCGGGAACCGCGACTGAACCCAGGTAGGTGATGCTGCGATCAGGGACATAGTTGCGCATGTGCATGCCGATGGCCGTACCTGGAGCGGCAAGGGTATAGACAGTATTGGCCGGACGCTTGGCCGGCGGCTCGCCGCTTTCAATGCTGAAACTGTAGCGGCGCGCCGAAACATCGCGGGGCACGCCGGCACGGAATGGGTTGAACGAACCCGCATCCGGTTCTATGTCGATATCATCCAGCGCATCCCGCGGGATGCCGTCATCGGTGTAGGTGGTGAAGCTCCAGTGCCGCATACGGGGAAACTCGCCCTTCACCACTATCTTGGCCCCCGCTGGAATCCTGAACCAGGCCGTGACAAAGGTATTCATGGTGTCCGGCATCTGGTTTTCAATGCCGTAGTCATCCGGATCCGTCGTGTAGAAACCCGGGCGCAGCTTAGGGCCTGGCCAGAAACAGGACTTGAGTTTGCTATTGGCAAACACACTGTCCTGGCGGTGAATGTCCATGGCGCGTTCCGGCGGCATGGGCGGCAGAATGAAATCATTACCCTGGCTGCCAACCACATAACCATCGGCACGCGGCGTCGGGCCGCCACGGGGAGTAGGCTGTGGCGCCGGCACGCCGGGCGCAAGCTCGGGTTTGACCCAGGTATAAGAACCATAGGCCGGGCGACTGACGCCCTCGTCGTCTTTGCCCAGACTATTGACCCAGGTGACGAGCGCCACGCTCAGTAAGAGCCCCGCGGCGATCAGCCATAGCAGAAAACGCAGTGTTGCTTTCATTTATCCACTTTCCTCGAGAATGTTGCGCTGTAGAATCTGCACCAACCTGTTTAATTGTTGATATCTCGTCAGACCAAACCAGGTACGCATAAGACCTGCCAGCCGGCGCGCTGGCGTGGACGTCAGTATCCAAGTCAAACCGCGTTGAGTCTGTTCTAAACCTAACAATTTGCTGCCGAGGTGAGCGCTTGCATAAGACGGTACTGGCTGCTCTTGCACGATCGGTGTTTGCCGGATTAGGCCCTGAGCTCCTGCAGCAGCTAAGCAAAATGGGAAACCTGCGCACGCTCGACCAGGGCCAGTCATTTCAGCGCCGCGGCGATCCGGTCGCCGGGGTGAGCGTCGTCGTTTCTGGCGCCCTATGGGTGAGTACCAGCAACCACGAAGGCAAGCGCCATTTGCTGTTTTCGGCTGAAGCAGGGCAAATTTTGAATTTGCTCCCGGTGCTCGACGGTGGCGGCGCCATTCACGACTTTGATGCCAGCGAACACGCGCTAATTCTGTTATTGCCGAAGGCTGCGTTTCTTGCACTGCTGCAGGCCGACCCCAACGTCCGCCAAGCCATGGATCGAGTGGTCTACGCCCGCGCCAGGGCTTTGTATGACGAGTTTGCCGACGCCATGCTGATCCCCTTGCGCCAGCGTTGTGCACGCACTCTCGTCTACATGATGGAAAGCGCCTGCGACTCGGAGCAAGCGGCGAAAAACACCGGCATCCGCGCCTCGCAAGCCGATTTGGCCGAGGCACTTGGGTATTCGAGGCCCATCGTCAACCGTGAGCTGAGCAAACTCAAACAAGAAAACGTCATCGAGATTGGTTACCAGCGCATCTTTATCCAGCAACCTGCCAGGCTGCGTGAGATTGCCGGAGAGCGTTCTTAGTTGTAAACGGCCATTTGCACAGACAGCAATCCGCTGCACGCCCCACAGGCTGATCTTTTGCCATCCACGACCAACCCGCGCCCGCCACCCAAGGGCAAGAAAGCAAATAAAAACCCTTTATTCGACACCTCGCCCTACCCAGGCGACGCCCAAGCCTTTAGACTGTACGCATAAACAGTATTTTACAAAATCAATAACCCTAATGGCATGTGAGGTGGTGAATGGCCGTCGAAGTGGTATACCGCAGCAGCCGCGATTTGGAGCGCTTATTCATGGATAAAGCTGAAGCTGATCGTCATGACAAAATGCTCGAACTGGCCGAACTGCTCACTGAAGTCCTGCAAAAGGCCGTGTCTTCGCTGAGCGAACAGCAAGGTGAAGAAATCGGCATTTATATGGCCAAGAACCGCGATGTATTCGCCAAGGCATTCAAGAACCAGCCCGAAGCCTTGAGCGAGCTGTTTGCCCCGACCGCCTCAGCCGAGGCTTAACCACGCGGCGCACAGCTAGAACGAAAAAGCCCCTGACGCTCAGTGCCTCAGGGGCTTTTTATTGCCGAGTTAGTACTCAATCCTCGGCCTCGGGCAACTCCAGGGCCGTCACCAGCACCTGCATAAAGCGCGCAGCTTCGCCGCCGGTGACCACCCGGTGATCGAAGGTCAGCGACAGCGGCAACATCGGGTGAATTACCACCTGGCCTTGCCAGGCCACGGCCTCGTCGCGAATGCCACCGGAACCGATGATCGCTACCTGCGGCGGCACCACTATGGGGTTGGCGTAACGGCCGAACAAGGTGCCGAAGTTGGACAAGGTAATGGTCGCCCCAAGCATCTCTTGTGGCGGGATAGCGCGGGCCTTGGCGGCGGCGCGCAAACGCTGCATGCCGGCTTTCAAGTCCGTCTTTGAACGTGCCGCCACATCCCGCAGCACCGGCACGAACAGGCCATCAGGGGTATCCACGGCGATGCCTAAATCCAGCTGCGGGCAGAGTTTTAGCGCCAGGGTTTTGCCATCGAACCAGGCATTCAACAAAGGCTCAGCTTTACAGGCCACGGCAATCGCCTGACCGAGGCGGATCAGCGGGTCGCGGGCCTTGCCCCAGCGGTGCAGATCGGCATCGCCGTACAGCGTGACAGGCACCACCTCGGCATGCGACCTGGCCATATTGATCGCCATGCTGCGGCGCACGCCGCGCAGTTTTTCCCCGCCAAATTTGTCCAGCGCCGCTTGCGCGGCCGCCTCCACATCCGCCCGCGTTACCGCGCCGCCGGCACCTGAGCCCTGCAGACCGCTGAGTTCGAGCCCCAGTTGCTTGGCCAGCTGACGCACTGCAGGTGCCGCACGGGGGCCAAGATGGGCCTGGGTTGAGGGCGCGGCACCGACGCAAAAGCGGTCTTCTTCGCTGCCGCTGCCGGCGTCGAGGCGCCCGACCACGGTGCCACTTTCCTCGCCCTCATAGCCCAGCAAGGGTTCGCCGACATGCAAGAGGCTGCCGGCGGCGCAACACAGTTCGACCACCACGCCATCGTAAGGCGCGGGAATATCGACAATCGCCTTGGCGGTTTCCACCGACACCAGCAACTGGTCGGCCTTGACCGTATCGCCGGCCTGCACATGCCATTCGACTACCTCGGCTTCCTGCAGGCCTTCGCCTAAATCCGGCAATTTGAAGTACTTCATGCCATGCCCTCGCTAGCTGTAATTCAGGCTGCTGTGACAGGCGGCCAGAATGTCCGCCACCGCAGGAATATAAAGTTGTTCCAGACGGTACAGCGGTGGCGGGATATCCGGCGCCGTGACCCGCAAAATCGGCGCCTGCAGGTCGACCCAGAGCCGCTCATAGAGGCTGGCGGCGATTTCCGCCCCCACCCCGCAGGAGCGCGGCGCCTCGTGGATAATCACCGCCCGCCCGGTTTTGCGCACCGAAGCTTCCAGGGTGTCGAGGTCCAGCGGCTTGATGCAGGCGACGTCGATCACCTCCACCGAGACGCCCTGCAACGTCAACTCACTCGCCGCTTGCAGGGTTTCATGGACGCTGGCGCCCCAGCTGATCAGGGTGATGTCGTGGCCTTCGCGCAGGGTGAAACAGCTGTCCAGGGGCAGGCGCTGGCCGTCGTCCAGCAGCACTTGCGGGTTCATCCGGTACAGGCGCGTCGGCTCCAGAAAGATCACCGGATCGGGGTCGTCAATCGCCGCCAGCAACAAGCCGTAAGCCCGTGCCGGCGAGGAGGGAATCACCACCCGCAATCCAGGAATATGGGCAAACAGGGCCTCGGTGCTTTCACTGTGATGCTCAGGCGCACGAATGCCGGCGCCCATCGGGCTGCGCACCACCAGCGGACAACTGAGGCGGCCACGGGTGCGATTACGCAGGCGACTGGCATGGGAGACCAACTGCTCCATGGCGGCATAGATAAAACCGAGAAACTGGATCTCCATCACCGGTTTCAGTCCTTGCGCCGCCATGCCAATCGCAACGCCGGCGATCATCGTTTCCGCCAGCGGCGTGTCGAGCACCCGTTTGAAACCAAAGCGCTCACGCAAGCCTTGGCTGGCGCGAAACACCCCACCATTGACGCCCACATCCTCGCCCAAGAGCAGCACATTGGGGTCTTCAAACATGGCCCGGTGCAGGGCCAGGTTCACCGCTTCGAGCAGGGTGAGTTTGACCGGCACTGCCGATTTTTCACTCATGGCGAGCACCTCCCGGCACTGCCGTGGCGCCCGGATCGGCCTGCACACGGCGCGCCGCGCGCTCCAGCAACAGCTCACGCTGATCGTTCAAGGCTGCCGGCCACTGGGCATAGACATACTCCAGCGCCGCCAAGGCCGGCTGAGGTTCCAACGCCTCGTAGGCGGCCACCGCCTGTTGCACCTGTGCCTGGCTGTCGGCAATCAGTGCCTGCTCGCGGTGTTCATCCCATTGACCTTGGGCGGCCAAGTAGGCTTGCAGGCGTTTGATCGGCTCCTCTTGCCAGGCCTGTTTGACCTCTTCCGCGGGGCGATAGCGGGTCGCATCATCGGCGGTGGTGTGATCGCCCAGACGATAACTCAGACACTCCAGCAACACCGGGCCCTTGCCGTGGCGGGCCCGTTCGAGGGCCACTTGCAAGCGCTCGTAAACCGCCAGCACATCGTTGCCGTCCACCTGTTCACCAGGGAAACCAGCACCTATGGCCTTTTGCGCCAAGGTCGGCGCGCCGCACTGCAAGCGCCGCGGTACCGAGATGGCCCATTGGTTGTTGTTAATCACAAACACCATCGGCAGCTGCCAGGTACCCGCCAGGTTCAGTGCCTCGAGGAAATCACCTTTGCTGGTGGCGCCGTCGCCACAGGTGGTGACCACCACGCGCTGCTGGCCACGAATCTTGAACGCACTGGCCACCCCACAGGCGTGCAGCGCCTGAGTGGCGATCGGCACGCAGATAGGAAAATCCTCTGCCACTGCCGGGTTGCGGTAAGCACTGCCGCGCTCATCGCCGCCCCAATACAGCAGGATTTCCTCCATCAACACGCCACGCATCAGTTGCACGGCGGTGTCGCGGTAATAGGGCACCAGCACATCGGTGGGCCGCATCAGGCTGCCGATGGCCACGCCTATGGCCTCCTGGCCGAGATTGGGCGCATAGGTGCCGATCCGCCCGGTGCGCTGCAAGGCCACCACTTTCAAATCAAACAAGCGGGTCAGTTGCATCTGCCGATAGAGTTTGATCAACAGTTGATGATCCGCCGCCCACGCCGGCAGCGGCGCAATCGGCAAGCCGCTGGGGTCAAGGTAGCGGGTATAACGAAGTTCTGGTTGGCTCAACATCGTTGCGTTCCTCAATAACGGTCGGCATGGATGGAACAACAGCGGCATTCGCCCAGACTGGCGTGCGCCCGACAGAGTGCTGGGCGGTACGCCTAACGGGGATACAACAAACGCTCGGCGAGCTGGTCGGCAACCCGCGCCGGCGAGCGATTCTCGGCCTGGGCATGGGCGTAGATATCGGTCAGGCGCGTGCTAATTTGGGTCAGATGGTTGGTGATCTCCGCCAAACTGGCGCCCTGGTGTTTGAGCGCGACGTAAATCAGCCCACCGGAATTGATCACATAGTCGGGCGCATACAGAATCCCACGCGCCTCCAGCTGCTCAGCAACCTCGGGGTTGGCCAGTTGATTGTTGGCCGCCCCGGCCACCACTGCGCAATGCAGTTGCGCCACTGTCTGCGGGTTAAGCACGCCACCCAATCCGCAGGGCACAAAAATATCGCAAGGGCTACTAGCCAGGTCTTCGGTAGTGCGTGGCTGCGCACCTAACTGCTCAACCGCCAGCTGCAGCCGACCTGGGTCCAGATCACTGACCAACAACTCGGCACCGGCCGCCGCCAGTTGTTCGGCCAAGGCAAAACCGACGTGACCCAAACCCTGCACGGCAATTCGCAAGCCGTGTAAATCGTCAGTACCTAAGCGCGCCAGGGCGCTGGCGCGAATCCCGGCAAACACCCCCATGGCGGTATGCGGCGAGGGATCACCGGCCGTGGTAGTACTGGTGACGTGCTGGGTTTGCTGGGCGATGCAATCCATGTCGGCGGCCGAGGTGCCGCTGTCGACGGCAGTGATATAGCGCCCCTTGAGAGTCTCGATAAAACGCCCAAACGCCTCAAACAACGCGGCGCGACTGGGCACATGGGCCGGGCGGATCAGCACCGCCTTGCCACCGCCAAACGGTAAACCGGCCAGGGCAGCTTTGTAGCTCATGCCTTTGGCCAACAGCGCCGCATCGGCCGCCGCGCTTTGGCTGTCGGGATACACCAAGTAGCGGCAACCGCCCAGCGCCGGACCTAAGCGAGTGTTATGAATGGCGATGATGGCCTGCAGGCCGGTGTGTGGATCTTGCGCCAGGTGCAGCGCCTCAAGCCCGGCAGCTTGCATGATGGCAAACATACAAACGCACTCCCCTTGGTAGTTACAGGGAGTATAGGCAGGCAGGCGACTGACTGCGCAGTAACTGGCCCAAGGGGCGCCGAGCAAAGTATCGTCCACCGGCAAAGCAACCCGCACCGCCGAGCATGAATTGAAGCGCCTGCGCGTCTCAGGCATGCTCAATCCCTTTGCCGACCAGCCGCCCATGTCCGAGCAACCCACCGATTGCGATCCACTCACCGCCGCCACCCGCGCCGTGGTGTTGCGCTACCACCTGAGCTGGAAAGCCCGCGATCTCGACGCGGTGATGGCGCTCTATCACCCGCAGATCGAGTACCACGACCTGTTCCAGAACTGCTGCTTTCACTACCCACAGCTGCGCGACTATGTGCGCGACTCGCTCTGCGGGGCAGCCCCCGAGCATCAGGAGAGGATTCGCGTCGACGGCGATACGGCGTTTTTTCAGTACCGTCTGAACCTGCAGGGCGGCGACGGCTCGAGCTGTTTTCGCAGTAGCGAAGCCATCACCGTGCGCGACGGACTGATCTGGCGCATCCGCGAATATGCGGTGCTGGTCAATCCACACAGCACAACGCCAACCCCTGCCAGCAACCGGCCGGCGGTCAGCCACCTGGGGTTGTCCGCGCGTCAACTGGGGGTGCTGGCCGACGACCTGCAGCAGTATTTCCAGCGTGCCCAACCCTACCTGGAGCCGAGCCTCGACCTGCAGCAGGTGGCCGCTGCTACTGGCTACAGCCGCAATCAGCTGTCGTACTTGCTCAATCAGGTGCTCGGGCAAAGCTTCTACCGCTATGTCAATCAGGCCCGTTTGGAGCATCTGCTGGCGGCGCTGGCCAACAGCCAGGGAACCCCGCGCATCGACGAACTGGCCTTCGCCGCCGGCTTCAACTCGCTGTCGGCGTTTTACAAATGCTTTCGACAGCACACCGGCCTGACTCCCAAAGCCTACTTACTGCAACTTTCCTTGCGGACCCGCACGCACGACACGCCTTAAACCCAGCCGCTAGTCTACGCACTCAACAGGCTCAGACTGGAACTGGCGTATGACCAATTGGCGCACTATCAGCTTGTGGATGGACCAGCTCGACGAGCCGTTACAGCCGCGCCCCACCCTGCCCGCCAGCCTGCACGCCGACGTGGCGATCATCGGCGCCGGCTACAGCGGTCTGTGGACCGCCTATTACCTCAAACGTCAGGCGCCGCATCTGCGGATCGTCATCCTCGAGGCGCAAATCGCCGGCTTCGGCGCCAGCGGCCGCAATGGCGGCTGGCTGATGGGCGCCATGCTCGGCGAGGACCGCCTGCTCGCCGGACTGAGCGCCGAACAGCGACATGCCAGCTCGCAGTTGCTGCATGGCATCCCGGATGAAGTGGCCAGCGTGCTGCAACGCGAAGCCATCGACTGCGATTTTCGTAAAGGCGGCGTGCTCTATTGTGCGGCCCGCTACCCCGAACAAGAACGCGCTCAGCGTGCACACCTGCACAGCCTGTATGCCGCCGGCCATAGCGAGGCCGACTACCGCTGGTTAAACCCGGGCGAACTCAGCGCCCAGCTGCGCATCGCCCAGGCGTTTGGCGCGATCTATTCACCGCACTGCGCCACCATTCAACCGGCTCGCTTGGTCCGAGGCCTGGCGCGCTGCGTCGAACAACTGGGAGTTGAGCTGTACGAGCAGAGCCCGGTGCTCGACTGGCAACCGGGGCTACTGCGCTGCGCCCAGGGCGAAGTACGCGCCGACTGGATAGTGCCGGCCGTCGAAGGCTACGCCGGCAGCCTGCCAGCGCTCGGCCGTTATCAGCTGCCGGTGCAAAGCCTGTTGGTGGCCACCGAACCTTTGCCGGCCGAAACCTGGGCGCAGATCGGTTTGCAACACGGTCAGGCGTTTAGCGAAAGCAGCCGGCAGGTCACCTATGGTCAACGCACCCGGGATGATCGCCTGGTGTTCGGCGCCCGTGGCGGCTATCGCTTCGGCGGCCAGTTGCGCACCGATTTCAACCTCAACCAGGGCGAAGTCGAGCTGCGTCGCTACCTGTTTGGCGAACTTTTCCCGCAGCTCAAAGAGGCACGCATCAGCCACACCTGGGGCGGCAACCTCGGCATGCACCGGCGCTTTCATCCGCACATGCTCTGCGATAGACGCAGCGGTGTCGCCTTGACTGGCGGCTACGGCGGCGAAGGGGTGGGCGCCAGCAATCTGGGCGGGCGCACCCTGGCCGATTTGATTCTTGGCCAAGACAGCGAGCTGACCCGCCAGCCCTGGGTCATGCACGACCAGTCACCCAGCAGCCTGGCCGCCTGGCCACCCGAACCCTGCCGCTGGCTGGGCTACAACGCGATCATCCGCAGCTTCGTGCATGAAGACCAGGTGTTGGCCAACCCCCACAGCCCGCCTTGGCGGCGCCACCTGGCCATCCGCATGGCGAGTTTTATGGAAGGTTTTATGCGCTGAGCACAGGCCGTGTGAAAACGTAGCGAGCGAAGGTTAGGCAAGGCAAAAACAGGCGAAAAAGCGCAGTTTACGAGTTGTAAATGAGCATTTTGAGCCTGTTTTTAACGCCGCATAACCGAGCGCAGTAGTTTTCACACAGCCTGGAGTAGCGTCGCGTGACCGCTGTTCACCCCCAATAAAAACAGGCCCGACTATGACCATCAATCACTTCAAAAACACCCTCGGCACTCCGTTGCCGGACTCAGCACCGGTGGCCGTGCCCCTCGGCGAGCCGATTGCGCAGACCTGCAGCTACAACATTGAGCGCGACGACGGTGTCGAGACCGGCATCTGGGAATGCACCCCAGGGCGTTGGCGCCGGCAAGTAACCCAGCAGGAGTTCTGCCATTTCGTCCTGGGCCGCTGCACCTTCACCCCGGACGGCGGCGAAACCCTGCAGATCGAAGCCGGCGATGCGCTGATGCTGCCGGCCAACACCACGGGCATCTGGGACATCGAAACCACAGTGCGCAAAACCTATGTGCTGATTTTCTAAGCCAATCCCCCAAAAACAATAGGGAAGGCGCGCCGATCTGGTTCGACATGCCGGCCGACGCGCCCAACCGCCGCCAGACCGGGCGGCGGCTGGCTACTCGGCAAACCGGCCCTGACGCCCCGCGCCGTCGATAAAGCGCCGAGCGCCGGCAACACTTTCACCACTCTCCAGCACCTTGAGCCCGCCGGCAAACTCGGCCGCCAGGGCTGTGTTCAGCGGCAAGTTCCACTGCCCATACACGCTGGCCCGATCAGCCAACAAACAGGCTTGGGGAAACCCCGCCAATTCAGCAGCCCACTGCTCGGCCACTGCCCGCGCCGCGCCGCTGGCCACCACCCGGTTAGCCAGACCGATCTGCAAGGCTTCCGGGGCCAACACCGGGCGCCCACTGAGGATTAAATCCAGAGCCCGACCCTGACCGATAATGCGCGGCAAACGCACAGTGCCACCGTCGATCAACGGCACCCCGAAGCGCCGGCAGAACACCCCGAGGGTGGCGTCCTCGGCCATTACCCGCAGATCCGCCAGCAACGCCAGTTCCAGCCCGCCAGCCACGGCGAAGCCTTCGATGGCGGCAATCAACGGTTTGCTCAGGAGCATACGGCTGGGGCCCATGGGCCCGTCGCCCTCAGGTTCGAGTCGATTGCGCCGCGCGCCGCCCTCAGCCACGGCGACAAGATCGGCGCCAGCGCAAAAATTACCGCCCGCGCCGACCAGCACCGCGACGCGGGCCTGATCATCTTGTTCAAAGGCACGTAAAGCCGCCGCCAAGGCTTCGGCGGTCGGCCGATCAACGGCATTGCGCACCTCGGGCCGCTGGATAATAAGGGTGGTTACCGCGCCGTTTTTTTCGACTCGCACACTCATGGGTCACCCTCGTGAAAATGAAAAGGCCAGCATCAAAATGCTGGCCTTAACCATAGCGGGCGGGACGACGGGGCGTTAGCGGACTGGCCGATCCGCCCCAGTGGCTGACTCGATCAACCGGCAAATTTTTGCAAGTTGGCCATCATCTCTTTCATCGCCTCGAGGTTGTCGCGGGGATGGGCGGCGCCGGTAAAGTCGCAAATCTGCTGCCACTGGGCGGCCACATCTTCCGGGCTGAAACCCTGGCGCGGATCAAAGCCGGCGCCCAGGCTGCGCTCCCAGCGCACCTTGCCGATCCAGCCGCCGCCGACTTCAAACAGGCCCGCCGTTTCTGCGCACTCTTCACTGCCCAAATAAACCACCAACGGGCTGATCAGCTCAGGCTTGAGTTGCTCAAACACCTGGGGCGGAATCAAGCCTTCGGTCATCCGCGTGCCGCCCGTGGGGGCGATGGCATTGACCAGAATGTTGTTTTTACGCCCTTCCAGCGCCAGGGTGCGAGTCAGGCCATAGAGACCCAGCTTGGCCATGCCGTAGTTGCTCTGGCCAAAGTTGCCGTAGATGCCCGAGGTGGAGGCGGTGAAGATCACCCGGCCAAAGTTTTGCTCGCGCAGGTGTGGCCAGGCGGCGTGGGTAACTTTGTAGGCGCCTTCGACATGAACCTTGTAGACCAGGTCCCAGTCGGCGTCTTCCATCTTGTGGAAGCTCTTGTCGCGCAAAATGCCGGCGTTATTGACCAGCACATCGACGCGGCCAAAGCTGTCCAGGGCGTTCTGCACGATCTTGCCGCCATCGGTGACCGAGTCGTGGTTGGCCACTGCCGTGCCGCCAGCGGCGCGAATTTCGGCCACCACCAAGTCGGCAGCCGAGGCATTGGCGCCTTCGCCGTGGCTGCTGCCGCCCAGGTCGTTTACCACCACCCGCGCGCCATGCTTGGCGAACAGCAACGCATGGGCGCGACCCAGGCCGCCACCGGCGCCGGTGACAATCACAACTTTGTCGTCAAAACGTATGGCGTTGCTCATTTATTCGGCTCCCGGCGCGTATTGGTGATGGTTTGAGTGTCAGCCAGACCGGCAGCCGCGACAACCACAGTCGCGCCGCTGAATGCCGTGCAATAACAGCGCGCGATGGGCGCCTAGCCGACCGGAGTAATCAGGCTCAGGTGGTTATACAGATGCAGCACATGGGCCTGCGCATACTCGGCGTGCGTCAGGGCGCCATAGGCGAAGTGCGGCTGCAACTTGCCGGTGTGCGCGGCGAAACGCACCAACGCGGCCTGCAAGCGCTGCAGCGCTAAGGTCGGATCGCTCGGGGCATCGAGCGCCGGGGCGCCGGGAATTGGCTGCGTCAAGGGATGACGCATGGCGCCGCGGCTAGCAAATACGCTGAAGGCCGCCAGCCCCAGTGAATGGCGAAACCAGGCCGCTTTAAGTTCGGGATAACCATCAATGGAATAGTCGACACTCTGGGCACAGTGGTTAAACACCTGCGCCGGGCTCCAGCCCTGCAGGCTGACCAGTTGCTTGGCCACCAGCCGATCAAGTGATTGCAGCGCTCCCTCTATGCTCAAGGCCGCCGGCCTGGCACCGGCTGGCAAGCTCCAGTAACCAGCGCCTAAGGCCGCCACACCGGTGAGAGTGGCGAGTTGAAGGAAATGACGACGCTGCATACTTAGCCTCCTATTATTGTTGTCGTAGAAACAGTGCTAGGGATCTTCTGCTTGCCGAAATTGCAGATAGTGCTGCAACACCTCAGCCGGTGCTTCTGTCTGCGGGTAGTGGCCGATAGTGTTCAACAAAACGTAGTCGGCGTTCGGTAGCAGTTCACGATAGCGCACCAGCATATGCACGCCAGAAATCGGGTCAACAGCACCAACGATCAGTCGTAAGGGCAGCTCGCCGCGCTGCATCGCCGCCAGCCAACGGTCACGCTGCACGCGCCGCTCGGGTATATAGCGGATCAATAAATGCAGCACCGTCGGGCCATTATTGCTGGCAATCAACGACCAAAAGTCATCCAGCTCGGCGGCGCTGGCTTGAGTGTCGGAGCCCAAGATTCGACTAAAGTTGCGCGCCAGTTTTTGCCGGTTAAACAGCTTGCCCAGCAGCGGTCCCAGCGGGCTCAACAGCAACCGCTGCGCCAGCAACGGTCGGTGCGTTTCGGGAAACAACCCGCCATTGAGAAATACACAGCTTGCAAGCGCTATGCGGCCCTCGTAATGGCGTGCCAGCAACTCCTGGGCGACGCTGTCGCCATAATCATGGGCCAGCAGATGCACGGGCTCGGCGATGCCCAGATGGGCCAGCAAGGCCTGCTGCAAATCGGCCTGTTCCAGCAGGCTGTAGGCATGCTGGCGCGGTTTGGCTGAATCGCCAAAGCCGAGCATGTCGCAGGCGATCAGCTGATAACGCTCGCTCAGCGGTTGCCACAGGTAATGCCAGTCCCAGGCGGCAGTCGGAAAACCATGAATCAGCAACAATGGCTTGCCCTGCCCGGCCGTCCAATAGCGAATCGTAAAGCCCTTGAAGCTGAATTCCTGGCTCTGCCCGCGCCACTGCGCCAGGGCAATCCCGGCCAGGGCCATTAGTTGTCGTAACCGGGATTCTGCTGATCCAGCTTGCGCAGCAGTGCCGGCCACGGCAGTGCGCCGCCCATGCCGGTTGGGCTGCGCATCACGCCGCTGATCATCGCCCGCGCGCCGTCGAGAATCACCTGTGGGATATGCAGCAACTCACCACCACCGCTCTGCGCCATGACCTGGATTTCGCAGGTGCGCTGGAAGATAAACATCATCAAAAACGCATCGGCGATGCTGCCGGCGCAGGTCATCAGGCCGTGGTTACGCAGCAGCATGAAATTGGTATTGCCCAGATCGGCCTGCAGACGAGCTTTCTCTTCATGATTGAGGGCCACGCCTTCGTAGTCGTGGTGCGACAGGCTGGCCAGGACAAACAGCGACTGCTGCGAC
This sequence comes from Pseudomonas sp., assembly GCF_030698175.1. Classification (GTDB taxonomy): domain Bacteria; phylum Pseudomonadota; class Gammaproteobacteria; order Pseudomonadales; family Pseudomonadaceae; genus Aquipseudomonas. Next base: position 207,546 of record NZ_JAUYNT010000017.1, on the reverse strand, counting down.
AACGGCAAGATCCCGGCTTTTTGCGCGGCCACCGCCACACCGGCGGCGGTGTGGGTGTGCAACACGCAGTTCACGTCATGCCGCACTTCATGCACGGCGCTGTGGATGGTGTAGCCGGCCGGGTTGATCTCGAACGGGCTGTCCATCTGCTTGCTGCCGTTCAGATCGACCTTAACCAGGCTGGAGGCGGTGATTTCATGAAACATCAGCCCATAGGGGTTGATCAGAAAGTCTTCGCTGCCCGGCACCTTGGCCGATATATGGGTGAAGATCAGGTCATCCCAGCCATGCAGGGCAATCAGCCGGTAACAGGCGGCCAGATCGACCCGCGCTTGCCACTCGGCGGCGCTGACTTGGGTTTTGACACTGGTAATGGCGGTAGGAGCATTCATCAGGATCACCTCGCTTTATTGTTAGGCGCTGCCCACGCGCAGGGCGCGGCAGCAAGTGCCTAGCAGTCTAGCGAGAGATTCAAACCACGACAGTCGCCTTGGCAGCCAGCGGAGTGACCCAGCGAGTCACAGCAGCTCAGGAGAGCCGCCCTCGGGATGGGCTTGCAATTTCAGCTGCTCGATTAGCTGCGCGACGCGCGGTTGCATCAGGCTTTTAGTGCGCTGATGAAGTCGGCCAACCAGGGCTCGGCATCCAGCTCGGGGCTGGCGGTTTCACTGGCATCCAGGCGCAACATCGGCAGCACCTCACGAATACCTAACTCGGCATACAGCTCGCGCACCAGCTCACCGCCGCCGCAAAAGGTCTCGCCATAACTGGAATCGCCCAGGGCCAACACCGCGCCCGGCAAACCATGCCAGGCCGGTAGATGGTCGCGAATGGCAAAGTACAGCGGCTGCAAGTTGTCCGGCAACTCGCCCATGCCGGTGGTCGAGGTCACCACCAAGAAGGCTTGCGGGGCAAAGGCCTGGACATCGGCCAGTTGCGCGCGCGGCTTATGCCAGGCGTTTAAACCGGCGGCCTTGAGCAGTTTTTCGGCGTGATGGGCAACTTCTTCGGCGGTACCATAAACAGAGCCGGACAGTATGGCGATTTTCATTACAACTCCAGAAACATACAGATATCAGCAATATTATGCCGCAAGTACAGACTCGCCCTGGATGTTTTAGACTGCGCCCTACCTGCACGCCCTGGAGCCACAGATGATTAGCGCCAAATTACTGCAACTGGTGATCAATGCCTGCAATGACGGCATCGTGGTGGCCGAGCAAGAGGGCGACGACAACATCCTGATCTATGCCAACCCCGCATTCGAGCGCCTCACCGGCTATAGCGCCGATGACATCCTCTATCAGGATTGCCGCTTCCTGCAGGCCGACGATCGGCAACAGGCGGGGCTCGACGTCATCCGCGCCGCCGTTAAAGAAAAACGTCCCTGCCGACAAATAATCCGCAATTACCGCAAAGATGGCAGCGCGTTCTGGAATGAACTGTCGATCACCCCGGTATTTAACCAAGCCGACCAACTGACGTATTTCATTGGCATACAAAAGGATGTCAGTGCTCAAGTGGCCGCCGAGCAGCGCGTTAGCGAGCTGCAAGAGCAAGTGCAACAACTGCGTGCCGAGTTAGCCGCACTTAAAATCTGAACTTAACACCAACCTAAAGGTCTGCAACTTGCTTGTTCTTTATTAACCGACCTTTCGCCAGAATTCTGCCATGTCGAAAAAATCCCTACTCAGCCACGATGAACTGGCCTATATCCAGCAGATTCTCGGCACCAGCTTGAGCAATGGTTCACTGCCAACCCCAAGCTTTCGGGTTGATGGCGGTGCGACAGCTAACGCGCTGCTGGCGGGACTTGGCAAGCATTCCGAGCTAAAGCTTGAGGCCAATTTCGGCGATCAGCGTCTGAGCTTTCCACTGCAATTGGTGGAGGACGAGTTTCATGCGTTGCACTTAGAACTCGGCGCTCCCGGAATCTTCCAGCAAGGCGCAGTACAGCGCTCTTGGCGCCTCGTTTTAGAGCGCCCGGTAACGCTATTGAACGAAAACGGGCAAGAAAGCAGTCTGCGCGTCTACGAAATTTCCCCCAGCGGCGTATTGCTCGATAACTGCCAACAACACTCACTACCGGAAAACTTCAACCTCTGGTTGCCATTACCGGGACAAGAGCCCATCAGACTCTGCGGTTGCCGTGTACGCCGCGTCTCCAAGCAACTGACCGCCTTTCGCCTGGACTTACTGCCGGGCAGTCATGGCGAGCGCCTGCGGCACTTCATCTTCCAGCAGCACCGCCTGGCCCACCCGCAACTGCAACCACGCCAAGCCTAAATTGAACGCAGCCAGCAACCGTTCTAAACGGGCTGCAGGTTGCGCCAACATAAACTGAGCTTAGGTATCCAGATGGCCACGCAGCAGTTGCTGTATGCGCCGTTGCAAGCCGTTTGTCGCATTACCCAGGCACGCAATAGCCGACCCCGAAAGCTGCTCGGCTGCCAGTTCTGCAACCTCGCCGGCAAGCGCCAGCGGGCAATCCAGGGTGAGCGCTAAACGCCCCAACTGGCGAACCAAGCCGGAGGCCGGCGGACGATTGGAAAACAGCACCAGCAGTTGCGGCTGCAACTTCTCACAGACCAGAGTCAACTCCGCCAGCGGCTGGCCTTGCGCCAACACGCTGAGGACAATATCCGTGCCGCCCAGCAGCAACCCGCAGACCAGCAACTCCAGCTCGTGACATTGCCCCGGCAGCGCCGCCAACACCACCCGCATATCGCCGACGCCACGGGCCAGCTGCAGGCGCTGCAAAGCACGGGCGCGCAAAAAATTGTCGAAAAACAGCCATTCACTGGTGCGGCCAAATTCGTCCTGGCGCTGCATTAACTGCTGCCACAACGGCATCAGCACATCCTGAAACACCACGACCAGCGGATAGCTGGAGAAGATCTGCCCATACAACTGTTCCAGGCGCGCCTCATCAAAACTACTCAGCGCGCGTCGTAGTTGCTGCTGCCACTCACCCCACTCGCCACTGGCTACGTCGTGACAAACCGGCGCCACACTGGTTTGCGCCAGCTCATTACGCTGCAGAATCTTACCGACCTTGCTGACCGCAACCCCACGCTCAAGCCAAGTCAGAATGCTCTGAATCGCCTCGATATTGGCCTGGGAGTAGAGCCGGTGGCCGCTCTCGGTGCGGGTTGGCTGAATCAGACCATAGCGCCGCTCCCAGGCACGCAGGGTTACCGGATTAACCCCGGTTAGCCGCGACACCTCGCGAATCGGAAACAGCTCTGCTTGCTTAAGCGCCGCCGAAGCCAGGGTTAACGCAGCAAGCTCGGTCATGGTAATTACTCAATTAGGTTGCCGGCATTGTACAACAGTGAATCGCCGGCTTATCCCGTACACGTTTTGTATATAGGCCGAGCAAATCCACTGACCGCAGTCACACATGGTTTTAGCAGAATAAATATCGGTATAACGTTATGCCCCGCATAATGCGCCAGTTTGTCACCGCAGCTTTATGAGGTAATCATGGGTCAGTCATCCGCCCCCATTTTGATCACCGGCGCCAGCCAACGCGTCGGTTTGCATTGCGCGCTGCGCCTGCTGGATGACGGCTATCCGGTGATCGTCAGCTACCGCTCGGAGCGTGAAGGTTTAGCCTTACTGCGCCAGCGTGGTGCGCTGACCTTGCCGGCCGACTTTGCCAGCGAAGCCGGCATTCTTGATTTCATCGAACGCCTGCACAGCCACACCGACTGCCTGCGCGCCATAGTCCACAACGCCTCCGACTGGCTGGCCGAAACCCCAGGCGATGAGGCGGCGGTTTTTCAGCAGCTGTTTAGCGTGCATATGCTCGCGCCCTACCTGATCAACCTGCATTGCCAGGCGCTGTTGCAGCGCTCAAGCCCGGCCGACATAGTCCATATCAGTGATGACGTGACCCGCACCGGCAGTGCCAAACACACGGCCTACAGCGCCAGCAAAGCCGGTCTCGACAACCTGACCCGGTCATTTGCCGCGCGTTTTGCCCCGCAGATCAAGGTCAACGGCATAGCCCCGGCGCTGCTGCTGTTTCACCCAGACGACCCAGCGGACTACCGCAGCAACGCCTTAAACAAGTCGGCGCTGGGCATCGAGCCCGGCCCCGAGGTGCTCTATCAAAGCCTGCGTTACCTGCTCGACAGCCCTTACGTAACCGGCACTACCTTGACGGTCAATGGCGGCCGCCACCTTAAATAAATGGCCCGCCGAGGAAACCCCCATGAACTCAGAACTGCCCGAACATTACCGCCAGATCCTGCTTGGTCTGGGTGAAGACCCTGAACGCGAAGGCTTGCTCGACACCCCCAAGCGCGCCGCCAAGGCCATGCAGTACCTTTGCCACGGCTACGCGCAAAGCGTCGATGAGATAGTCAATGGCGCGCTGTTCGCCTCCGACAATGACGAGATGGTGATAGTCAAAAACATCGAGCTGTATTCGTTATGCGAACACCACCTGCTGCCCTTTATCGGCAAGGCCCATGTGGCCTATATTCCAACCGGCAAGGTGCTGGGGCTGTCGAAGATCGCGCGAATTGTCGACATGTTTGCCCGCCGCCTGCAGATCCAGGAAAACCTCACCCGGCAAATCGCCGACGCCATTGCCCAGGTCACCAACGCCGCCGGCGTGGCGGTGGTGATCGAAGCGCAACATATGTGCATGATGATGCGCGGCGTCGAGAAACAGAACTCGGTGATGAACACCTCGGTAATGCTCGGCGCCTTTCGCGAGTCGGCCAATACCCGGCAAGAATTTTTACAACTGATTGGCCGGAGCCACTGAACATGACGCAACTGCAACCAGGCATGGCGCGCATCCGCATTAAAGACCTCAGCGTGCGCACCTTTATTGGCATCAAAGAAGACGAAATCCTCAACAAGCAGGATGTGTTGATCAACCTAACCATTCTCTATCCCGCCATCGACGCCGTGCGTGACAACGATATCGACCACGCCCTGAACTACCGGACCATCACCAAGGCGATCATCCAACATGTGGAAGGCAACCGCTTTGCCCTGCTCGAACGCCTGACCCAAGAGTTGCTCGATCTGGTGATGGCGCACCCGGCGGTCTGCTACGCCGAAGTGGAAGTCGACAAGCCGCACGCCCTGCGCTTTGCTCAATCGGTATCCATCACCCTGGCAGCCTGTCGAACTTAACGCTGTCCTACTACCCACTTTTCCATTAGCCACTACCCACTCCCCCATTGAGCCCATTGAGAGCACCGCCATGACCGAGCAAGAACGCCTCGAACTCGACGCCGCCGCCTTCCGCCAACTGGTGCAACATTTGCGCTCACGGCCCGACGTGCAAAATATCGAGCTGATGAACCTAGCCGGCTTTTGCCGCAACTGTTTATCCAAGTGGTACAAAGCCGCCGCCGATGACCTGGGCGTCAGCGTCAGCGTCGAGCAAGCCCGCGAAGAGATTTACGGCATGCCCTACAGCGACTGGAAGAACAAATACCAAAAAGACGCCAGCACCGAGCAACAAGCAGCCTTTGCTAAGGTGCACAAGCCATGAGTTCACTCAGCAGTTTTCGCGCCCAACTGCGCAGCGACCAGCATCAGTTCAGCCAGACCCTGGCCTTTATTGCCGAACACTACGACTACCAACCCAGCGCCTTCAGCAATGGCACGCTGGAAAATCCGCCCGGACAAAATGAAGGCTCATGCAAAACCCTGGGTTTGGCCCTGCTGGAAGGTTTTAGCCTGGAGGAAACCTTGCTGGCCTTCGGCGAACACTACCGCGCCGTACTCGCCAGCCCAGCGGGCAACGACCACGGCAATATCCGCGCCCTGATCGACAGTGGCTTAACTGGGGTACGTTTTGCCCAACCGAGCCTGCAACGCAAGGCTTAAACCAGGCCAGCGCTTGGACCAGCGTCGATAGGGCGCCAACAGAAAACTGCAAGCCGTACCAAGCGCGCCAGTGAAACCTTTGCCCCGTCCCATGGACTACCTCTGCGACTGACCCGGTGCGGCGCCGCCGACACTTGCTACAACCGCCAAAGTGGCGAGCTGACTCGGGGCTATGAGCGCCTTGCGCATGTTCAACAATTAGCCCAGCAACTGCCCCGCTTGCGTGCCCGCTAGACGCAACCAAGCAGACCGACGGCCACTCGCCAGCAGCAACCTTAGCGCCACCAGGCAACTGCAGTGGCATTGCTATACTGCCCCTGCAGCCCTCTCGGATATCCCCTGGTATGACCTTACGCAAACGCCTGCTTTGGTTATTCACCCCCTTACTAGCGCTAACGTTGGTGTTTGCTTATGGCCTGTCGGAACGCATTTTACTCAGCCGCTTCGACGTACAAGACCGTGTCCTGCTGCTCAATGATGTCGAGCCCCTGCGCAGTCGTTTAGACACCCTAGTGACGCGCAACCTCGACCTGCTCAAAACCTACTCCGAGTGGGATGACAGCTACGAGTTTATGCAAGGCAAGTACCCGGATTTCGTGCGCAGCAATATGGACGAACAATCACTGGCCTTGCTCGGCTTTGATTTTATGATTTACCTCGATCTCAAGGGCCAGGTGGTGACCGAGCAATGGCAACCGCCGGAACTGGAGCAAATGCTCAGCGTCGGCAGCCTGCGCCCCAGCAGTTACGAGAGTCTGCGCAGCGACATACTGCAGCTGGGCAAACAACTCGCCCAGCAAAGTACCGCCGAGCAAAACCTTGATGGCCGCGGTCAACTGCTGATGCTGCAAGGCACGCCGTTGTTGCTGGTGGCCAGCCCCATCACTGACAGCCAAAGTTACTCCGCGCCGATTGGCATCTTGATCGCCGGTCATTTTATCGATGCCGAGCGCTTTTCAAGCTTGCAAAACCAGGTAGATGGCAAGCTGCTACTGACCGATCCAGCCAGCGAAACCCTGCACTGGGATAGCCTGGTAATGCCACCGGACAGCAGCTTGGACGGCCTGAAAATCGGCCCGCGGCGCTTGCTCGACAACCAGCAGCAACAACTCGACTTGCAATTTAGCAACCAGCTCAACCAACCCGAGCTGGCGTTACGCATCAACGAGGGCCGGCGCCTGCGCCAAGAAGGCCAGCAAGCCATTTGGTTCTTTCTGCTGCTGACCGTCACCGTCGGTGTGCTGGCGCTGCTGCTGATTTACCTAAGCTTGGAATTTTGGGTGTTGCGCCGCCTGCAGCGAATTCACCGCGAGGTCACCCTGATCGGTGCCAACAGCCAACTGCCGCGCTTGACCGATCAGGGCAACGACGAACTCGGCCAACTGGCCCACGCCCTGAACAACATGTTCGAGCGCCTGAGCCAAAGCGAGTCGCGCGAGCAACTGATTCTCGACTCGATCAACGAGGGCTATTTTGAAGTGGATACCAGCGGCAAGCTGATCAGCGCCAACGATGCCCTGGCGAATATTTTTGGCTACAACCGTACTGAACTGCATGGCCGCAACTTCAAGCAAGTCCTTAACGAGGATGACACGCTGCGCACGCAAACCCTCCTGCAACAGCTTGCCCAGGGCAGCAGTGAGAATATTCTGGCCGCCCAATTCAAACGCCGCGACGGCAGCTTCGGCCACTTTGAAGCACGCCTGGCGGCCATGCATGACCACCTGGGGCACATCATTGGTTGGCGCGGCATTGTGCGCGACACCAGCGAGCAAATGGCCTACCAGAACCAACTGATCGACATGGCCTATCGCGACCCGTTAACCGGCCTGGGCAACCGCAAAGCCTTTGGCGAACAATTGCAAAGCTGCCTGGAGCACATGCAGCACAGGCAGCAGACACTGGCGCTGCTGTACCTGGACCTGGACCACTTCAAAGAAGTGAACGACCAATTTGGCCATGACATTGGCGATTTGCTGCTGCAAACCATTGCCGAGCGGCTGCGTAATTCCTTGCGCCAGCCCGACTGGGCCTATCGCCTGGGTGGCGACGAGTTCACCGTATTGTTGCCCGAAGCCGATCAACCCGCCGCCCTGAAACTCGCCGAGCGACTCATCAGCCGCCTCAGCCAGCCGTTCAAACACGGTGACGTGCTGATCGATTTTGTCACCCCCAGCATCGGCATTGCCATCTACCCAGAGCATGCCAAATACGCTGAAGGCCTGATTAAAGCCGCCGACATCGCCATGTATGAAGCCAAGGAACAGCGTAATCGCGCCTGTATCTATCAGCCGGCCAAGCTTTCCTCCCCCGAGTAAAACCGCTAAGGTCGCGCGGTCATCCTCTTTTGGAACACCGCCATGACCGCCCCGCTACTCTCTGGCCCGCAATACCTGCGCGAAGGCCTCAAATTGATCCTCAGCCCAGGTCTGCGACTCTTTGTATTGTTGCCACTGGCGATTAACTTGTTGGTGTTTGTCGGCTTGATCGCCGTCTCGCTGCAGCAGTTCAACGGCTGGGTCGAGGCGTTTATGCCCAGCCTACCGAGCTGGTTGAGTTTTCTTGAATACATCCTCTGGCCACTGTTTGTGCTGCTGGTGCTGCTGATGGTGTTTTTCAGCTTCAACCTGCTGGCCAATATCATCGCCGCGCCCTTTAACGGTTTTCTGGCCGAGAAGGTCGAGATAGTCGTCCGTGGCGAAGACAATTTCCCGGCCTTTAGCTGGGCTGAGTTGACGGCCATGGTGCCGCGCACCATGGGTCGGGAGCTGCGCAAGTTGAGCTATTTCTTGCCGCGCAGCATTGGCCTGCTGATCCTGTCGTTTATACCGGTGCTGAACATTGCCGCCGCACCGCTGTGGTTGCTGTTTGGCGTGTGGATGATGGCCGTGCAGTACATCGACTACCCGGCCGACAACAACAAAGTCAGCTGGGACGAGATGCTCGCCTGGTTGCGCGCGAAGCGCTGGCAGAGCTTGGGGTTTGGCGGCATTACCTATCTGGCGCTGCTGATCCCCTTCGTCAATATCCTCATGATGCCGGCCGCGGTGGCCGGTGCCACGCTGTTTTGGGTGCGCGAGCGCGATGCAGCAGCCCCATCACAGCCTTAAGCATTGATTGCCCAACGGCGCTCGCGGCAGGCTCGCACTACCGGCATTGCCGTTACACTTAGCGTCAGTTATCCAGTCCAGCTTACGAGAGCAGAACATGAGCAGTGAACACAGCGTAAACGGCAACATCGTGTCCCAGATTAAAGGCGAATGGTGGGTCTGCCGCGAAAAGGGCGAGCAGATTGCCGGCCCTTTCAGCTCCGAAACCCTGGCCCGCGAAGTGGCCGCAGTGCTGCAAGACCAACCCGCCCCGCCACCGCGTCGGCGCAACACCTGAGGCGCACACCGGCCCGGCGCCGCGCGGCCACCGTCACAAAGGCGTAACCGCTGTGTCACACTGACAACATGGCCGCAGCCGACACTGTGGCCATGACCGACGCCAGCCTGCATATCGCCCTGATCAGCGAAACCTTCCCACCCGAAACCAATGGCCTGGCCAGCATCCTTGGCCGTCTATCTGCAGGCCTTAGCGCCCGTGGCCATCGGCTGCAAATCGTCCGGCCACGGCAAAGCAGCGACGCTAATCGGCGCAGTGACGCCCAGTTGTTACTGACCCACGGCTGGCCGCTACCTGGTTATCCAGGTCTGCAGTGGGGGTTGTCGGCGCGGCGTAAACTATTCCGTCACTGGCAACTGCAACGCCCAGACGTGCTCTATATCGCCACCGAAGGCCCGTTGGGGCTGTCCGCACTGTGGGCGGCGCGGCGCTTGGGAATCCCGGTGGTCAGCGGTTTTCACACGAGTTTTCAGCACTATGCCAATCATTCTGAACGAGGCTTGCTAAGTCGCTTGCTGACCCATTACCTGCGCTGGTTTCACAACCGCGCGCAACTAACCTTGGTGCCCAGCACCAACCAGTGCCTTGAGTTAACCCGCCGCGGCTTTCAGCATGTGCAGTTACTCGCCAACGGCGTCGATGGCCAGTTGTTTCATCCACACCAACGTAACGGTAATTTGCGCGCCAGTTGGGGCTTGCACGAGGACGACATCGCCGTGCTGCATGTCGGCCGCTTGGCCGCCGAGCACAACCTCGCTGTGCTTGCGCCTAGCTTTCAGGCCTTGCAAGCGGCCTATCCGCAGCGCCAGTTCAAACTGATCCTGATCGGTGACGGCCCGCAACGCGAGGCCCTACAACGGGCGCTACCGAACGCGATCTTTAGCGGCCAGCAACGCGGCGCGGCGCTGGCCGAACACCTTGCCTCGGGCGATCTGTTGCTGCTGCCCAGCGTGCACGAAAGCGCCAGCAATGTACTGCTCGAAGCCCTGGCCTCAGGCCTTGGGGTGGTGGCCTTTGACCAGGCCGCCGCCAGCCAACAGATTCGCCACGGCCATAACGGCGCCCTGGCACTGCCGCACGACAACAGTGGTTTTAGCACCGCCGCGGTGTGGCTATTGGCCGAGCGCGAAACCCTGCGCCGCGTCCGCCTGAACGCCCGGCAACACGCCAGCCGGCAAGGCTGGGAGACGACTATTGAACTATTGGAAAGCTACCTGCGCGCAACTGCGGCTTAATCGAAAGCCTTGGCCGGCGCGGCGTAAGCCAGGCTCAAGGCGCCACGGCCCAGGTTGATCGCGCCGGTGGCGCTGAGCATCGACAGCTGCAGGGCCACCGCCCGCTCGGCGCAGAGCTGTTCCAGGGCGCCGAAGCCAGGCAAGTCGCGCACCACCGACAAATCGCCGGCGTAGCTCAGGCACAGTTGCGGCGCCAACAGTTCATTGGCGGCCACCCGTCTGGCCGCATGGGCAAAGAGCTTTTCGGCGGATTTCTCAAAGCTCGGCGACAAGGCCACCGGCTTGTCGGCGCCGCTTTGCACGCTCAACACCGGCTTTACATCCAGCAGCGAGCCCAGCCCCAGGGCCGCACCACGCACCTTGTCGAGCAAGCCGCTGCGATCACCCTTTTGAAAGCCGCGCTGGCGTAAATGGGCCAGATCATCGGCGACGATAAAGGTGCACGTCTGCCCGGCCAGCTGTTCCAACCGCGTGCGGATAGCATTCGGATGGGCGCCACTGCCAATCAACCGCAGCGCTTCGGCGGCCAGCAAGCCCACCCCGGCAAACACGCTTTTACTGTCGATCACCCGCATCGCAAAGGGCCCAGTCAAACCGGCGGCAGCCCGCCGTTCGCGGTAACACTGCAACAAGCCAAAAGAGGCCTGGGTCGCATGCTCAAAAATCTGGCTGCGCTGGCTGCACACCGTCAGGCACAACAGGTAATCAAACTCGTTGACCAGCTCTTCCAGCAACCATTGTTGCAACTCCAGCACCGGCAACGGCTGGCTATGGTCGCCCGCCTGCACAGTCGGCAATTGCTGCTGATAAAACGCCTGAGTCGCCTGCGGCTCGCGTCTATCAATAAAGCGCTGGCCAGCCACATTCAGCACAATCGGCAACACCCGCACGCCATGCGCCTGTAAAAATTCAGCGGGTAAATCGCAGGTTGCATCCACTACCAGGCCCACACGCACAGCTAACTCCCCGGCCGCTGTCGCGGCGCTTATTGTGATGCGCATCACTTTACGCGCACAGCCATCCGCCGTCTGCCCCAACTGAATGTGGGTTTTTCGCGCGCAGAAAAAAGCCCGCCGAATGGCGGGCTCCGATCAGCGGCAAACTTACTGCTGCGGCGGCTGAGCGGGCAGCGGCCGCAGATTGACTTCAACCCGACGGTTTTGCGCGCGGCCATCGGCAGTCGCGTTGCTGGCAATCGGCTGATCCGGGCCGGCGCCACGGGTCGACAAGCGCGTGCCATCCACCCCTTGCGCGGTTAGGTAATTGGCCACGCTCTGGGCGCGCCGCTGGGACAGGTCCATGTTGTGCTGACGGCTGCCGGTACTGTCGGTAAAACCAACGATTTCGATGCTGTTCTGGTTGAACTGCTTGAACGAAGTCCCGAGGTTATTCAGCGGTGCATAGAAGTTGCTGACGATCTCGGCCGAGTCGGTGGCGAAGGTGATATTGCCCGGCATGATCAGTTTGATCTGATCGCCCTGGCGCTGCACCTCAACACCGGTGCCCTGCATGCTTTGCCGCAGCTCGGCCTCTTGTTTGTCGGCGTAGTAACCGTAACCGGCACCGGCCGCACCGGCTACCGCGGCGCCGATCAGCGCACCCTTGCCACGATTATCATGGTTGATCAAAGCACCCGCAGCGGCGCCCGCCAACGCGCCAAGGCCACCGTATTTAGCGGTTTTATTGCTGCTTGGCGGTTGATTGTCATAGGGATTTTGCGACGCGCAACCGGCCAACAAAGCCACCGCAGTGGCGGCAATCAACAGGCGACTCGGGGTAAACATAGGGTGTAACTCCTGAACGTTTAATCGGCCCTGATGGGCGTTGGTTATTGGAGCACAAAGGCTGCAGAAAATTCCGCTTCAAGCCCGCACGTAAGGGTTACTGCGCATTTCATCACCCAAGCGGGTATCCGGGCCATGGCCGGTAACCACGGTGGCGTCCTCATCCAGAGTATACAAACGCTGCTTGATCGAGCGCTCGATGGTTGGGTAATCGCCGCCCCACAAATCGGTGCGGCCAATACCGCCGCGAAACAGCGTGTCGCCAGCAATCAACAGCTTCGCCTCCGGAAACCAAAAGCTCATCGACCCCGGCGTGTGTCCTGGGGTGTGCAGCGCCACGCCACAACCGCAATCCAACGCTTGGTCATCACTCAACCACTGATCCGGCGGCGGTACCGGCACATAGGGCACACCGAACATGCCGCACTGCATCTCAAGATTATCCCAGAGGAACTGATCCTCCTTGTGCAGGTGCAAAGTGGCGCCGGTTTTCTCCTTCATCTGCCCAGAGGCCAAGAAGTGATCCAGATGCGCGTGGGTATGAATGATGCTCACTACCTTGAGGCCATGAGCTTCAAGCTTGGCCATGATCAACTCAGGGTTGCCACCCGGATCGACCACTATGGCTTTCTTGGTCAGCGGATCGCCAATGATGGTGCAGTTGCACTGCAAAGGCCCGACGGGGAAGGTTTCGCGGATCAGGGTGGCTGGCACGGTCATCGAGTGAAGCTCCGAAATCAGTAATGACGCAATTTTGGCACAACCCGCGAAACGCTGGCGACCAACAGACCGAATGGTCCGTACCGGTGACACATCCAAACCAGAGCGGCGGCGCAGGACGCATATTGCAACACAAACACAATCGACACCGGCTGCGAGCCCGCTACCGTGCCAGCCCAAATACAGGAAAACGACGAGTAGCTATCAATGCGCGATCAAGCTCACAGCACCACTAATCCCTGGGGTTTATTGCTTGCAGTGTGGCTGCTGGCAGTGGCCTCGACCCTCGCTGCCTTGTTTATCGGCGAGGTCATGGGCAAAACCCCGTGCGTGCTGTGCTGGTTCCAGCGGATCTGCATGTTTCCTCTGGCAGTGCTGCTGACTATCGCCTGCTATCGCTCAGATTTCGCCGTTTGGATATACGCGTTACCCCTTGCCGTTATCGGCTGGGGGATCGCCTTGTATCACTGCCTGCTGTTCGTTGGCGTGATCCCGGAAAGCCTCAAGCCGTGCAGTGCTGGAACTTCCTGCTCCGGGGCTGACATGATGATTTTCGAGAATGTGCCGCTACCGCTGATTTCCTTGATCGCCTTCACCGCGATCGTCCTGCTGCTTATCCTGATTCGCCGGAGAACCCTCGTATGAACAGACGCGCCATCGTCCTGACCATCAGCGCCGTGACCATCTTAGGCTTTGCCGCTGCGGCAATGCTCTACCAGGGGTCTTCAGTGCCCCAGGAAGCTCCGGCGGTTACCCAGGCGGCAAGTTCATTGGTGCGTTTTCATTCCCCGACTCTTGGGCCGATAAACGCTCCCGTCACCATTGTCGAGTTCTTCGACCCTTCGTGCGAAAGCTGCCGTGCTTTCTTTCCCTACCTGAAACAGATCATGGCGAAGTACCCCAATGACGTGCGCATTGTCATTCGCTATGTACTGCTCCACAAAGGCTCGGAAGAGGCCGTACGGCTATTGGAATCCGCTCGGATGCAGGGGGTCTATGAACCTGTATTGGAGGCGGTATTGGAGGCTCAGCCGCAGTGGCATGATGATCCAAAAGCCCTGAAGGCGTGGGAGGCGGCTCAAGCGGTGGGTTTGAATGTCGAGAAGGCTCGCGAAACGATGAACTCGCCGAGGATCGACCAGATCCTCGCCCAGGATGCTGAGGACGTTAAAACCGTTGGGGTTCAAGGTACTCCGACCTTCTTCGTCAACGGCAAGCCCTTGACTCAATTCGGCCCGGAGCCGCTCCTGGAACTCGTGCAGAGCGAAATGGAAAAGGCCCAGTAAACAGACCGGATAGTTCAAGCGTCGTTTCTTGCCCATAGGGGATTTTCAATGCGTGCACTGGAAAACAAGATACCTCCACCCATTGTTGCAGCCCTGTTCGGGTTGCTGATGTGGGGCGGATCTCACTATGTGACGAGCATCGACGCGGCCCTTGCGGTGCGAGTAGTGGCAGCATTGCTGGTGTTCTGCGTGGGGGTATTCTTTAGCCTTGCAGGAGTCGTGTCGTTCCGACGGGCGAAGACCACCGTCAATCCGTTGCAGCCTGAAACAGCCTCGGCGCTGGTCAGCTCGGGCATCTATCGGTACTCACGCAATCCTATGTATGTCGGCTTCGCGTTGTTTCTCACGGCCTGGGCTTGCTACCTGGCATCAGCGCTTTTGTTGCTCGGGGTGCTGGGGTTTGTCCTGTACATGAACCGCTTCCAGATCGCCCCCGAAGAGCGCGCATTGGCGGCTCTGTTTGGGGCCGACTTCCTGGCCTATCAGGCGAAGGTGCGCCGCTGGCTATAAAACCGGCTTGCCCATCGTCAGCGCGGCCATTGGCTGCATTACCAGGACTTATCTTGCGCGGGCCGGGAACAAGCTCGCCAGCCGCCCAGTCCAAGCGGTAACGCATTTATCTGCCGGCTTTGCGGCTGGGCAGAATCATTTCTTACGAGGTTTACCCATGATTATTCCCCGCCACCTGACCCTGGTTGCAGTTTTATCCCTGGCGGCTTGTCCGGCCTTTGCCTTCAACCTGAGCGAGGCGGCCAATGTGCTGTCGGCGGCCGGTGGCAAAGACGGTGGCGCGGCGACGAGCTTATTGGGCAATCCGCAGAGCCTTGAGCTGCTGCAAAGCCTGAGCAGCCTCAAGCTGACCCCCCAGCAGGCCTTGGGCGGCACCGGCGCCTTGCTCGGGCTGGCGAAAAATCAGCTGCCCAGCGCCGAATACAGTCAGCTGAACCAGAGCGTACCGGGGCTGGAGAAGTTCGAGGGCAACCAGGGCCTGAGTCAACTCAATGGTCTCAGCGGCCTGCTCGGCAAGTCGGCGGGCACCCCGCTGAGCGAGGAAGCTAATGCAGCCTTGGGCAATGTGAATAGCCTGCCGGCGCTGAATCAAGCCTTCAGCGCCCTGGGCATGGACAGCAGCATGATCGGCAAATTCGCCCCGCTGCTGCTGCAGTACTTCGGCCAGCAGGGTGTGCAAGGTTCGTTGCTGAGCAGCCTGGGCGGCCTCTGGGGTGTCGGCAGCGGCGCCTAATTCGTGCACTGAGGTGTTGGCGGCGCCGGCCACCCGCAGGTCTTCCTCGGCGCCGGCGCAACCACCTATTCGCGATTTTCGCCGCCCATCTGCCAAGGTTTTTCGACTACTGGCTCGGCGCCGCTGAGCCAGCGCCCCAGCAGGTTGATTAGCTCCTGGCGCGCCACCGGTTTGGCCAGATAGTCATCGGCACCGGCAGCGATGCACTTCTCGCGATCACCCTTCATAGCGTGGGCCGTAAGGGCGATGATCGGAATACTGCAGCCATGCTCACCTTTGAGCAGCTGAGTCGCCACATAGCCATCCATGTTGGGCATGGCCATGTCCATCAGGATCAGGTCGAACTGCGCGCTCTGGTAGCAGGCGATGGCCTCCAGCCCGTCCTTGGCCGGAGTGACCCTGAGGCCAACGTCATCGAGCAGCGCGGTGAGGGCATAGATGTTGCGCACATCGTCGTCCACCAGCAGCACGCGGTTGCCCGCCAAGGGGTTGTCGTTGTGCACCGACAGAGCGGATTGCGGATCGCGGACCTCGGCGAGGAAGCCCTGCACGGCGGCACTGAGACCGCCCAGGTCATTACCCGACTTACGCACCACCACCGCCGAGTAGCGGCGCAGTCGCTGCAGGTTGTGCTGGGTGACGTCCACCCCGGTATTGATCACCACCCGCGTGCCGTTGAGCGGGCGCTGGCTGTTGAGGGCCTCGAGCAGGTCGAAACCATCCTGATCCGGCAGGTCGAGATCAATCACCAGGGCATCGAAGCGCGCTTCCCCGTAGGCAATCCGCGCCGCCTCGGCGCTGGAACTGGCCACCACCGTGAAACCCAACTGCTGCAGGTGCTCGCGGTAGTGCTCGCGCTCCACCTCGATGTCCTCGACCAACAGCAGATGACCCGCCTTCTCCGCCCCCCGCTGCAGGCCTTCGAACACCCGTTCCAAGTCCCCGCGGCCGATGGGTTTGACCAAGTAGCGCGTGCCCTCCTCCTTCCAGTCCGCCGGCTGCGGTATGCAGGAGATGATGTGCACCGGCGTCCCCCGGTGCATCATCAGGCTGCGCAAGCGCCGGTAGATCTGCCAACCGCTGATGTCGGGCAACAGGATGTCGAGAATCACCGCACTGAAGCGCTCCTCCTGCAACAACTCGATGGCCTGCTTGCCGCTACGGCAATGCACAGTGGCGAACCCATGACTCTGCGCCTCCTCGGCAATCACTGCGGCGAAGTTGTGGTCGTCTTCGACGATCAACACCGCACTGCCCTGCCCTTTGCGCTGCGGCGCCTCGATGAGCGCCTCGCTCTGCAGCCCTGGCGTAACCGCCACCGGCAGCTCGACGATGAAGCACGAGCCCTGCCCAAGCGTGCTCTCCAGGTGGATTTCGCCGTCCAGGGCCACCACCAGTTGGCGAGTGATGGCCAAGCCCAACCCGGTACCGCCGAAGCGCCGACTGGTGGACCCGTCGATCTGCTGGAAGGCCTGAAAAATCCGCTCGTACTGCTGCGCCGGGATACCGATGCCCGTGTCGCGCACGGCGAAACGCAGCATTTCGCGGCCGTCGCCACAAGGCTGGCTGCTCACCGACAACTCCACTTCGCCGTGTTCGGTGAACTTGAGCGCGTTCGACAGCAGGTTGCGCAGGATCTGATGCAGGCGCCCACGGTCGCTGAGGATGACCCGCGGCACACTGGGATCCAGCCGGGCGCTCAGGCGCAGCCGCTTAATCTCGGCCATCGGGCGCAGACTGGCATCCAGCTCCACCAGCATGTCCTGCATGTTCAGCGGCTCCAGCTTGAGCTGCATGCGCCCGGCCTCGACCCTGGCCAGGTCGAGCACGTCATTGATCAACTGCAGCAGATCACTGCCGGCGCGGTGGATGATGTCGGCATGTTTGGCCTGTTTCTCGCTGAGGTTGCCGGCGCTGTTCTGCCGCAGTTGGTCGCTGAGAATTAGGATGCTGTTGAGCGGCGTGCGCAGCTCGTGGGACATATTGGCGAGAAACTCGGATTTATACCGGCTGGCCAGGATCAGCTGCTCGGCCTGGTCACGCAGACGCTGCTCGGCCGCCTTGCGCGCCTGCAGATCGACCAGGTTGAGCAGGTAGCTCGCCCCGACCTCATGGGCCAGCACACTCAGGCTCAACGCCACCGGAATGACCTCGCCACTGTCGCGACGAGCTTCATATTCGTTGGACTCAACCGGCACGCGGCTGTCGTGCACCAGCACCGTAAGGTCACTGACCTCAGGCAGGAAGCGCCGCACCCGCTCGCCCAGTAGAGCCTCCTGGGTGCAATCGAGCAACTCGGCGGCGCTCTGATTGGACATCTCGATGCGCCCATCGGGGCCACACAGCAGCGTGGCCACCGGCAAGCGTTCCACCAGCATGCGAAAGCGCTCTTCGCGCTCGCGCAACTGCGCGTTCACCAATTGGTTAGCGCTCAACTCGCGTTCGCGTAGCCACAGGTAGCCGCCCACCAACAGGGACAACAGCACCACCGCAGCCAACCCCATCCACAGACTGAAGAGCAGAGACTTGTTGCCCTGAGCGGCCTCGTACTCGGCGGTGCTGCTGAGGCTCAAGAGCCATGTGCGACCGAACAAGGTCAGCGTTTGCTCAATATGAAAACGCGGTTCCAGCGTGGATGCACTGCTCTCGTCCAGCAGAATATTGGACGAGGACTGCTCATCGACGATCTTGATGCGAAACAACGTGTTCTGGGCGCCGAGTATCCCATCCATCAGGTCATTCAGGCGAAAGGTGCCGCCGACCATCCCCCGCAACGCGTCCATGCGTTCCTTTGCGGTGGTTAAAGGGGCGTCCTGTCGGTACACCGGCAGATACAGAATCACACCACTCTGCGGGGCCTGGTCGGTTTCCTGACGGAGCAGCAGCGGCCCAGTGATCACCGCCACGCCGGTGCGCCCAGCGTGATCGGCGGCCTCGCGGCGAACCGGCTCGGTGAGCATGTTAAAACCGACGGCCCGGCGGTTACGCCAATCCAGCGGGCTGATGTAGTTCACCAGCAGGTACTCCTCACTGCTGGGTTCTGCCGGGATGATGCGAAAATCCTTGCGCCCACTGGCCTGCATGTCGGCGAGAAAACCCTCGACCTGCCCGGCCCGCAAATAACTGGACCAGGAGACCGCCTGAATGCCGGGGTAGCGCTCCTGCACATGCAACTGGTCGACCGCGCGTGTCCATTGTTCGAGCGATACCTGGTCGCTGCCGACTATCAGCCCAGACATCCCGCGCAGCACCATCTCATAGGCCCGCATGCGCGACTCGACGCGCTGCTTGACCTCCTGGCTCTCCAACTGGAAGCGCTGCTGGGCTTCCTCACGACCGCGCTGCTCCAATGCCTGCCATTGCCACAGCATCAGTGCCCCCAGGCCAAGCAGCAGAGCCAGGGCCACCAGCACGGGAATCCAGGGTTTACGGGAGAGAGGGGGTGACCTAACGTCCATGCGATCTCCTGTGCGGTCCTTGCTTGGCAAACTCGGGCGCAGTGGCCACAAGTTACGGGGACGACTGCAAAGAGTCGCCTCTGGCAGTCTAGTCAGGAACCCGACGAAGAGTTTAGCGCCCGCCATAGCGCGACGGACGGCATCGATCAGCAGGCCGCCAGTCGGAGGGCTGCTGGGTACACGGGCGGCTTACTGTTGTAAGGCGTTTTGCCGCCCATCGGCGGCAAACACCTCAGCCCTCTTGGCGATACTCACCCGGCGATTTGCCAGTCCACTTCTTGAACGCGCGACGAAAATTCGACGGGTCGCTAAAGCCCAGCAAGAAGGCGATTTCGTACAGCGGCAAGTGGGTGGTGGTCAGGTATTGCAAGGCCAGGCGTTTGCGCACCTCATCGAGCACCTGTTGATAGCTGGTGCCCAATGTGGACAGGTGCCGGCGCAGGCTGCGACCGCTGGTGTGCAAGGCCTGGGCGGCGCTTTGCAGGTCGGGGAAATCGCCGGGACGGGCCAGCAATAAACGCCGCACGCGGGTCAGCAGGCCGTCTTGTACATCGAGGCTGGCCAGCAAGGCTTCGCATTGCTGCTCGCACATCTGCACCGTGCCGGGGTTGGCCAGCGCCATCGGCCGTTCAAGGTAGCTCTGCGGCAAGCTCAACCAGTGGTAGGGCTGGTCAAACTGCACCGTCACACCAAACACCTCGGTATAACGTGCCGCATAGGCCGGCGCCGGGTAGGCGAAACCGAGTGCCAGGCCCTGCAACTCGCTACCGACTAAAAACCGCGCGATGCTGTACAGGCTGGCCTGCAAGCCCTCGACGGCGAAGCGACTGAGCGGCCCCATCGACATCGACTCCACTGCGCGCAATTGCAGCCGACCCGGCTGCTCGATGATGTCCAGGTCAAATGCCAGACCCAAGACCCGGTAGTACTTCAGGGCAAACTGAATCGCCTGGCCGAGGTTGGCGCTGGCCAGCACCGCATAACCCAAAATCCCGTGGGTCGAGACGTTTAGCCGCTGCCCCAGCAACAGGCCCAGCGCCGGCTCCTGACAGCGCTGCAAGGCGGCGCTGGCGAGCAAGTTGAAATCGATAAACGACAACCGGCCATTGGGGTTATCCAGCGTTTGCGGCTTGACCTGAGCGACGCGAAACAGCTCGGCACGGCTGACCCCAAGCTCCCCCGCCAGCCCCAGCAGGGCTTCAACGTAGGCGACGGGCACCAGTTCGGCGGTGAGCATTAATGGTGATTTCATGGCTTATTCTTATTGTGCTAATGGCCAGATATGACCCAAATATTGGCTGAAGATAACCTTGGCGAGCCCCCCATAACAAGCCCATAGTGGCAAATGAAAACAATGCCCCAGTCATGCGTGCGCCGAGCAGTAGCACTGAAAACCGACTGGATTAGCAGCGCAGGGCGTTGCGTAAGCTGGGCGTAAGCCCGACCGACAAATAGCCCTTCAGCAGTTAACGGCACATACATAGCAAATAAAATAGGCCCATCAACGCGCAGGGAATCTCTATGGTCAGCAGCACCCCGGATGGTTTGCAGATTCGCCCACGGCAGTTGGATTTTGACTTGCCCAACCCGCTGCCGCGCCACTGGCATGGCGGCGATGCCTTCAAGACCCACCTGTTCGACGCCATGTCGGTGTTATTTCCCGATGGCGAGCGCT
This sequence comes from Pseudomonas sp., assembly GCF_030698175.1. GTDB lineage: Bacteria > Pseudomonadota > Gammaproteobacteria > Pseudomonadales > Pseudomonadaceae > Aquipseudomonas. The sequence goes on along the minus strand of NZ_JAUYNT010000017.1, from coordinate 186,899 downwards.
TCTTTATCGACTCGGTACGGCTGTTTCGCGAGCAAATCGCCGACCCGGTATTGAACGAGCACATCCGCGGCTTTATCGGCCAGGAAGGCCATCACAGCCGTGAGCATCTGGACTACAGCGCCCGCCTGCGTGAACTTGGCTATGACGTGGACTACCTCGAACGTGGCCTCAAGCGGCGCCTGGCCTTTGTGCAAAAGCATCTGCCACCGGCGGCGCAACTGGCCTCAACCGTGGCGGTTGAACACCTGACCGCGATTCTGGCCGACTCTCTGCTGAGCAACCAAAGAATGATGGGCGGCGCCGACCCCACAGTGGCCAAGCTGTGGCGCTGGCACGCGCTGGAGGAGACCGAGCACAAGGCCGTGGCCTTTGATGTGTTCCAGCAGGTGCACGGCAGCCGCTGGTTGCTGCGCCGGGCCATGTTGCAGAGCACCTTCTTCTTCACCTTCGACACCACCAAGGGCCTGATCCACATGCTCAAGCGCGACGGTCTGCTGTGGAACTGGCGGATCTGGCGCGATGGCCTGGTATGGCTGTGGGGTAAAGAAGGGATATTCCGCAAGCTGGTGCCGGCCTACCTTGATTTTTACAAGGACGGTTTTCAGCCCTGGCAGCACAACAACCTGCACCTGGTCGAAGCCTACCGCGCCGAGTTCGATGCAGCAGTAACCGAGGCCCACCCGGCGCCGGCAATGGCCTGCTGAGCCAGCGACGCAGGCTTGTTACGGCAAGCCTGCGTGCTCGATAAGTGTCGATATCAGCAGCGGGCGGTTCTGCATCAGCCCTAACATCGGGCTACCTCTGATGGGCAATATTCAAATTAAATACGTGTGTGAACGCACTGCGGCGATATCCACTATCGCCGCAGTGCGTTGCTGGCCTGGCCTGGCCTCAGGCCGGCTGGCAACCCATCACAGCCTTGGTTTCGAGAAACTCCTCAATCCCCGCAGCGCCCCATTCGCGGCCGCTGCCGGATTGCTTGTAACCGCCGAAGGGCGCGGTCAGATCGAGGCTGGCGCCGTTCAGGTGGACCATGCCAGTGCGCAGCCGCTTGGCCACCTTGCACGCGCTAGCAACGCTGGCGCCATACACGTAGCCGGAGAGGCCATACACCGTATCGTTGGCCATCGCGATGGCTTCGTCGATACTCTGGTAGGGAATGATGGTCAGCACCGGGCCGAAGATTTCTTCGCGGGCGATGGTCATCTGGTTGGTGGCGCGGCTAAACACCGTTGGCTTGACGAAGTAGCCGCAGCTGATGCCGTCGGGACGCCCGCACCCGCCGCCGATCAGCTTGGCGCCTTCGTCGATGCCCTGCGCGATCAACGCCTGTACCCGCTGGAACTGGCGTTCGTTGGCGATCGGGCCGATGCTGGTGGTCGGACTTTGCGGGTCGCCAACGACCAGCGTGGCCAGTGCCGTGGCGGCGATTTGTTCGACTTCGTCAATGCGCGCGGCGGGAACGAACATCCGCGACGGCGCGTTGCAGCTCTGCCCGGTGTTGCTCATCATGCTGACCACTCCATGGGTTACTGCGGCGTTTAGATCGGCATCGGCGAGAATGATGTTGGCCGACTTACCGCCGAGTTCCAGCGACACCACCTTGACGGTTTCGGCGGCGTTCTGGGCCACCGAGGCGCCGGCGCGGGTTGAGCCGGTCAGCGAAACCATGTCTACCAGCGAATGAGACGACAGCAGTGGGCCGATCTTGGCGCCGTCGCCGTGGATCATGTTGAATACGCCGGCCGGGACGCCGGCTTCGTGCAGTATTTCGGCGAAGATCTGCGAGGAGAACGGCGCCAGTTCGCTCGGTTTCAACACCACAGTACAGCCGGTGAGCAGCGCCGGCGCGACCTTGCAGACGACCTGATTCATCGGCCAGTTCCAGGGCGTAATCAGCGCGCAAACGCCGACCGGCTCTTTCACCAGCAGCGTCGTGCCCTGGGGCTTCTCGAAAGGAAAGTCCTTGGCCAGCGCCAGCGTGGTTTGCAGATGCCACAAGCCGATGGGGGCTTGCACCGGCTTGGCCAGGGTGTGCAAGGGCGCGCCCATTTCCTCGCTGATGGCGGCGGCCATCTCATCCATGCGCCGCTCGTAAATGCTGGTAATCCGGCTCAGCAGTTCGATGCGCGATTGCAAGGTGGTCTGCGAGTAGCTAGCGAAGGCCCGGTGGGCGGCGGTAATCGCCCGCTCAACGTCGGCGGCGCCGCCCATCAGGATGCTGCCGGCGACTTGTTCAGTGGCCGGGTTGATGACGTCGAAGGTGACCGCGCCCGCAGCCGGAGCCACCCACTGACCGTCAATGTAGAAGTTGTGATGAGTACGCATAATTGCTCCCTAACTAATCGTTTGAGTGTGCGCCGCTTAGGGCTGTGGCTGGCTTGCCGCCGCCAGTGCCGCCTTGTCTTTGTCGGCCCCCGTGGGGTCGATACAGATAATCGACGGGCGCATGTCTTCGATGGCGTAGGCCGGCAAGTTCGATGAGCTGGAACAGACGCGGCCGTCTTCGGTGAAGGCAAAATCGCGCAGCACCGTCACCCGTGTTGGACTGGCGTAGCTCTGGAAAGTTTTGCTCGCCGGGGTGAAGCGCAAGATCCGGTCCGAGTTATTCGCCGCCATCCAGATGTCGCCGGTTTTGCGGTCGACGTTCAGGGCATAGGGCGTTTCGTACTCACCCTCGGCCACGGCTGGAATCTTGTAGGTTTCAAAGGCCTTGGTCGCGGGGTCGAAGCGCATCAGCGCGTTTTCATCGAAGGCCGGAATCCAGAAGATGCCTTGGGCATCGAAGCGCGGCCGCCGTGGGCCCTTGAGCGGCGTGTCGTACTCGGTGATTTCCAGGGTGTTGGCGTCGATACGGCCGATCTTGCTGGCGTAGAGTTTGGCATACCAGATGCTGCCATCCAGCGGATTGACGTCGATGCCATAGGGGAAGGCCATGATCTTTTCGCCGAAGAAGCGGTGATGCGACAGGTTGATCATCAAGGCTTCATCTGGAACCCAGGACGACAAACGCAGCAGTGTCGGGAACAGGGTGTCGCTTATCCAGCGTAGGACGCCGTTGTGCGGTAAGCCGATGACGGTCATGGTTTCCGTTTTTGGATCGAAACGGCCCATCTGGTTCGAGGCGACAATGGTGAACCACACCACGTCGTTCTTATCGACGCGCAGTGTGTGGGGGTACAAGGCATCGTGGCCGACCGGATAGCTCTTGAAGGCCTTCGTCAGTGGATCGAACGACATCAAGGTGCTGGACAGTGAGTTGGTGAACCAAATCCGCCCGTCGCTGGTTTCGCCCATGCTGTGCGGGCCGTGCTTGCCGGTAAACACGCCAATGGGTAAGGCCATGCCAGAAAATTTGCCACCGCGCGGCAGGTCGACGTCGGGCAGATGATTCTGCTCGATCTTGCCGGTCTTGCGGTCCAGCACCCAAAGAATGTCGTGGCCCTCATCGGTGCCGTAGACCTTCTGATCACGCATCACGTCAGCATCGTGAATAAAGGACATGGCATCACCAATCAGCCATTCCTCCACCTTGGCCCGTGCCAGTTCGGCGCTGGCGCCGTAATTGTGCAGGGCCTGTACGGGTTTGCCGTCAAAACCGCGACTCAGCACATCAGCAAAATTCTCTTTTTGCGCGGCCGACGGCATGGCCAGAATGCCTTCCATCTTGGTGATGGTCTCGATCCACTGGTCATGACTGCGCGGTACGCGCGTGGTCGAATTGCCCATCTGGTGACAGTAGTTGCACTGACTGACGAAGGGCGCGCGGTCTTTGATTTCTTTCCAGGGCAGTTTGGCGTTGTGCGCCGAGGCTGCCAGTGCATCGGAGGCGGCCATGGCGTTAGCAAAAGGCATGAGCGGTAGATCGACGTGGGCCAACTCATCGAGCTCCACAGTCTGGGTGATGCGATTGTCTGCGTAGTTTGCCTGCCGCACGCGGATGTCCAGCGCACCGGCATACCCGGTGCGGATGCTGTACTGACCCTGGGCATCGGTATAGACCGTCTCGCGCTTTTGCTTGGTCGCATCAAACACCGTGACCATGGCGCCAAAGGCGGGCTTGCCGTCGGGCAGGTGAACCGTGCCGGTAAAGGATGCCGCGTGAGCGCTGCCGACCAGGCCAAAAAGGCCGGCGAGGGCCAGGCAAATCCGCAGCGTGGAATGGATAAAGTGATTTGGGTTCATGGTTGCGTTCCCTGATGGTGTTTTCAATTTGCTGTGCATGCTGGGCAAAGGTTCAAGCGCGTGCTTGAAACCACTCCGGGAGCGGCTTGCTCAGGCGCAGCGAGCCAAGGATGGCGATGGACAGCAAGGACATCAGCGGTCCGCCAGTGAGCAGATTGAGCAGCAGCATGGCGCCGGCGATATCCAGCTTGAAATCACCCAAACCGCCACCCAGCCATAGCATCAGGATCAACACCAGACCGCTGAGTTGATTGAGCAACATGACCCATTCAAACAGTTTGAAAGCGCGCCCGCGCCACAGCAGCACGGCCTGCAGAAACAAGCAGACGGCGGGAACGAAATAGCCACTGGCACTCATACCTAGAATGGCCATAAAAATGCTGCAAGCGAGTAGCAAGGCTGCGAACAGCGCTGCCTGGGTCGGACGGATCGCGGATTTCATCGTGAGCCCCTAAGATTGATCAGGAGCATTCACTTTAATGATTCGGCTAGGCGGAAAGTTGACTTTGCGCGCCAATCTCACCAGGGTGTATCCATGACAATCAACTCTTTTTGCGGTTCGCGATGAGCGCCTGGGTCCGTAGCGGCGCCTTGGTTGGCGCCCCACAATTGATTGCCGAGCTCGGCGCTGATGCAAGCGCGCTGGCTCAAGCCGCCGGTATCGACGCCGCGGCCTTTAGTGATCCCGAGTTCCCGGTGCCCACCGCTGCGGTAGTCCGCTTTCTTGAGTCGGCAGCGGCGCATTGCGGCTGTGATAATTTCGGCCTGCGCTTGGCGCAGCGGCAAGACATGTCCTTGCTGGGACCACTCTGGTCCTTGGTGCAAAGCTCAACCACTGTGGGTGAAATGCTCGAGGATCTCGCCCGAGTGTTTTTCTTGCATACCACTGGTGTGTTGCTCTCGCTGGAATCCTCCAAAGGCGGCTTGCTGATGAATTATGAGCTGGCGGCTGGAGCGGGCGCCGCAGACCGGCATACCACGGAGCTGGGCATCGCCATCCTGGTGAACGAGTTATGCAAAAGCACTTCGAACTGGAAGCCCCCGCAGGTTTTTTTTCGGCACGGTCCGCCGCAGGATCTGCGCTTGCATCGGCAAGTTTTCGGCAATCACATCACCTTTAGTGCCGATCGCAATGCGCTGTTTATTGATGGCGCAATGCTCGCGGCGGCCTATGGTTCGGGTGACAGCGCGACCCATCGGATGCTCGCCTCACGGTTCACGGCCCAATGCAAACAACTGCCAGAGTTGTTCAGAAGCAAAACCGAGTCCGCGATTCGTTCGCTGATGTCCGTCGCAACTTGCGACGTGGTGTGTGTGGCGAAAGTCTTGAACCTGTCGACGCGTAGCCTGCAGCGCTATCTGATCAAGGAAAACACCAGCTTTAGCGCGCTCCTGGATGCGGTGCGCGCGGACCTGGCGTTGAAATATTTACGCCAGTCCGAACTGCCCATCGCGGCTATTGCCGAGCTGCTCGGCTTTTGCGAAACCAGCGCACTGACGCGGGCTTGTCGGCGCTGGTACGGACAGAGTCCACGGGGCTTGCGACTGAGTTGATACGGGCACTGTGCAAGCGGGTAATTCAGCCCTAGTACTTGGCCATAAACTCGGGCAAGTGACCGAGAAAAGGCCGCACCAACTTCCACGGGAAGGCTGGCACCACACCTGACTTCACCCGCTTCTCGATCAGCCGCGCCATCTCGCGGGCGGCCTGCGCGGCCGGAATCGCGAAGGGTAATTTGCCGATGTCCACCCCCTCGACTATGTCGGTGGCGATATAGCCGGGCAGGATATTGCTGACCAGAATGCCTTTGCGCTTTAGCTCGATACGCGCCGCATCAAGGTACATCTTGAAACCGGCCTTGCTGGCGCAATAGGCCGCCTGACGGGGAATCGGCTGCAGTGCGGCCAGCGATGAGATGCCGACTATGTGGCCCTTGCCGCGCTCCAGAAAGTGGGCCGTGGCCGCATTGATGGTGGCGATGGCGCCGGATAGATTGGTCTGAATCAGGTCCAGCTCCTGAGCCAGATCGCCCCGACCGATGCCCGTCATGTCATTGGCGCCGGCATTGACCACCATGATGTCGACGCCGCCTAGGCGCGTGAACAGCTCCTGTAAGGTCGGCCCGATACTGTCTATTTGACAGACATCCAACGTGGCCAGTTCGATCCGCAGCTGCTTGCCAAAGCTGACATGCAGCTCGTCGCGCAACTGTTCCAGCAGCGGCAGGCGGCGGGCGGCGAGGCCCAGGGCATGGCCGCGGCGGGCCATTTCCAAAGCCAGTTCACGGCCGATACCAGATGAAGCGCCGGTGATAACCACGGTGGAAGCTGCATCGTTGCTCATGGGTTGCATCCGCTGATGTGAGTTGGATTTTCGCTGTTCGGTATGCAGTCGATCGGCACTCAGCCAATCGCCTCGGCCGAATGCAGTTGCGCACGCAGGGCGAACTTTTGAATTTTGCCGGTGGAGGTTTTCGGCAGCTCGCCGAACACCACGCGCTTGGGCACCTTGAAGCGCGCCAGCAGCATGCGGCAATGCTCGATCAACGCTTGCTCACTCACCTGTCCGCCCTCCTTCAGTTCGACAAAGGCACAGGGCACTTCGCCCCAGGTGGCGTCGGGTTGCGCCACCACGGCGGCGAGCAGCACGGCCGGGTGGCGATAGAGCGCCTCCTCAACTTCCAGCGAGGAGATATTTTCACCACCGGAAATGATCACGTCCTTGGAGCGATCCTTGATCTTCACGTAACCATCGGGCTGCATCACTGCCAGATCACCGGTGCGAAACCAGCCGCCGCTGAAGGCTTCCGCTGTGGCGGTCGGGTTCTTCAAGTAGCCCTTCATCACGATATTGCCGCGAAACATCACCTCGCCCATGGTCTCGCCATCCCAGGGCACCGGCTGCAGGGTTAGCGGGTCGAGCACGCTGATCGCCTCCTGCAGGTGATAAGCCACGCCCTGGCGGCCGTTGCGCTCGGCCCGCTCGCCAATCGGCAGCTGCTGCCAGGCCTCGTGCTTGGCGCACACCGAGGCCGGGCCGTAGGTTTCGGTCAGACCATAGACATGGGTCAGGTTAAAGCCAATCCGCTCCATGCCCTCGATCACCGCAGCCGGCGGCGCCGCGCCGGCGATCAGGCAATGCACCTGATGGTTGATGCCGGCCCGCAGCGCCTCGGGGGCGTTGATCAGCAGGTTGTGAACGATCGGTGCGCCGCAGTAATGACTGACCTGATGCGTGCGGATCAGCTCGAACACCGCCGCCGCATCGATGCGCCGCAGGCAGATATTGGTGCCAGCATTCGCCGCCAGGGTCCAGGGGAAGCACCAGCCGTTGCAATGAAACATCGGCAAGGTCCATAGATAGGTGGCGTGCGCCGGCATGTTCCACGAGAGCAAATTGCTGGTGGCATTCAGGTAAGCGCCGCGGTGGTGATAGACCACTCCCTTGGGATTACCGGTGGTGCCCGAGGTGTAGTTGAGCGAGATGGCGTCCCATTCATCGGGCGGCAGTTGCCAGGCGAACTGCGGATCACCTGCGGCGAGAAAGGCCTCGTATTCGATCTCACCTAGCAGCTTGCCGCCGCTGTAGCTGGAGTCGTCGACATCCACCACCAGCGGCCGCGCACCGGACAGCATATTCAGCGCTTGCTCCACCAACGGGGCAAACTCGCGGTCGGTGAGCAGCACCTTGGCCTCGCCGTGCTGCAGCATAAAGGCGATGGCCTCGGCGTCCAGGCGGGTATTCAGGGTGTTCAGTACCGCGCCCGCCATGGGCACGCCAAAGTGCGCCTCATACATGGCCGGCACGTTGGGCAACAACACCGCGACGGTATCGCCGCGCTGCACGCCATGCTGACACAAGGCCGAAGCCAGGCGTCGGCAGCGCGCATAGGTGTTGGCCCAAGAATGTTCAATCGCACCGTAGATCACCGCCGTGCGCGCAGGGTAGACATGGGCCGCGCGGGCCAGGAAGGACAGCGGCGACAAGGCCGTGAAATTGGCCTGGCACTGGTCCAGGCCGGTCGAATAGAGGGTGGCGTTGGTCATGGGGGGCTCCGAGTGGGCGAGCATGAGTGTTTAACGGCGGCGGGTGGCGCGCAGCCAACCGAAGGCCAGCAGAATGACCAGGCTGGCGAAGCCAAATAGCAGGCGCACATCCGGGGTGATGGCCGCGCCGTCGGTGGGCACCAGGTCGACATGCAGCGCGGCGAACTTGTACGGCATCATCTTGGTCAGGTACTCGGGGTTGCTCACCAGCTCAAAAAAAGCCTGGCGGCTGGGGTAACGCACCACCAGCAGGCGGCTCCAGTTGTCTGCGTCCGCAGCATGGCCGATCAGGTTGGTGCTTGGTGTCGGCCCCTGGCGCACACCCTGCACATTGCTGGCCACCGGCATCTGCACACCGGCCACCAGGGCAATGCCCATGGTCATCTGTTCATAGAGACTATTAGTTTCTTCCGGGGTGGCGCCCTTGACCTGGGTACCCGGCAAGGGCTGCAACTGCTGGTGGTAACGCATCAGATTGAACATATACAGCGGCTTGCCATCGTCGGCAGCGCCCCAGGCCCGCAGGTCGGCGATAAACTCGGCCTTGTCGGCGGCCGGCAGCGGCGCCAGCTGGTCGATGCGCTGCACGTAGGTATCGATCTCGGCCTGGCTCAGCACATGGCCCGGCGCCTGCCAATAACAAACCGCCAAAAACAGGCCGAGCAAAATGGCGCCCAGGGTAAATTCGGCTTTATAGAATTTCATGGTGAGGGTTCCTGATTAAGCCAAGGCAGCGAGAATGAGTGGGGTAACTTGCTCTGGCGCGTCCAGCTGCAGCCAGTGGTTGGCGCCATTGACCCGCAGGTAGCGAAAGCCGGCGTCGCAATAATCTGCACTGGCGAGCATCTGCCGCTCGGTCAGAAAGCGGTCGCCATCGCTGAAGATGCCGGTCACCGGCACGCTGACGCGCGGGTAGCTGCGCGGCAAAATCAGCTGCAAGTTGGCCCGGTAATAGTTAATGCCGGCCATCAGCCGACCGGGGCGCGACAACACCCGCCGCCAATGCGACAGCTCTTGCGGGAAACCGGTGAACAGACCAAAGACCTTCCAGTTACCCAGGCGCAGCAACCATTCGGCGAAGCCGCGCAACTGAAACAACACCACGTAGTAACCCTTGAGTTTTTGCACCAGGCCGCCGCGGCCATAGGCACTCGGATGGCCGACCGACAGGGCGATATAACGCATGATGCGCTGCGGATGAGCCATCACCAACTGCCAGCCAATCACCGCGCCCCAGTCGTGGGCCACCAGCTTGACCTTGTCCAGCCCCAGCACATCCAGCAGGGCCACCAGGTCGGCGATCAGCTGCTTGATCTGGTAATCGGCCACCCGCGTCAGCAGCTGACTGTCGCCACAACCACGGGTGTCCGGGGCGATCACCCGGTAACCGGCCGCGACCAGCGCCGGGATCTGCTCGCGCCACACCGCGTGGGTGTCCGGGAAGCCATGCAACAGCAGCACCGGCTCGCCTGCGCCGACGTCGATCACGTTCAGTTCGACGCCATTTACCCGCAGCAATTTATGCGGGAAGTTCATCTCAGCGCCCTCTCTCATACCGGCACCGGCTGGGCAGCCAGACGCCGCGGATCGATCAGAATCTTGGCGTGCAGCTCCGGATCCTTGAGCGCCTCGAAGGCATTGGCCACGCCATCCAGACCGACGATACCGGTCAGCATCGGCGCGCAATTGACCTTGCCCTCGGCGATCAGGTGCAGGGTGTCGCGGTACTCCAGCGGCGAGTGGCCGAACACGAAGCGCAAATCGATCTCCTTGTGGGTGGCCAGCGCCGGCTCGTAACGGTCGACCTGCATGCACACCCCGGCCACCACCACCCGTGACAGCAACGGCGCGCCGTCGATGATCTGCTGAACGATACCGGGCACCCCAACGCACTCGAAAATCACCGGCCGCTTGGGCGCGCCGGCGCCGAGTTTCTCGGCCAGGCGCCAGGCCAGATGCCAGGGAATCGGCAGCTTGCCGAGCTTCTCGCGAGTGCCGACCGACAGTTCCAGCAACGCCGGCAAATCACGGACAAAGCCCTCGTTAGGGCGCTCGGCGAACGGCGAGCCCTGCTTGGGGTCGATGACGATATCGGCGCCGCAACGCTGGGCCAGGGCGCGCCGGCCGGCGGAGAAATCGCTGGCCACTACGGTGCCGACGCCTTGCGCCTTGAGCAGGCAGATCACCGCCAGGCCGACCGGGCCGCAGCCGACCACTATGGCCACATCCTTGCGGGCGATTTCGCTGCGGCGTACCGCGTGCCAGGCCACGGCCATCGGCTCGGTGAGCGCCGCCATGTCGGCGGACAGGCCGTTGGGCACCGGCACCAGCGCCGACTCCTGCAACAGCATGCGTTCGGCGTAACCGCCGGTGGCAATCGGCGACAGCCCGGCCAGGTGGATATCGCCGCCGATGCGCAGCACCGGCTGGGCCACCACCCGGGTGCCGGGCTTGAGTTTCTGCTCGCAGCCGGGGCCGTATTCGAGCACTTCGCAGCACAGCTCATGACCAAATACGAAGGGCTGACTGCTGGACGGCAGCTGCTTGCCAAAGCCGACTTTCTCCAGCAGCGCCTTCATCGGATCGCACTGATGGCGCATGTGCAGATCGGAGCCGCAAATGCCGCAACGCAGCACCTCGACCAACACCTGCCCCCGGCCGGGAACCGGCTCGGGCAACTCAACCAGACTGAGCTCAGCGTTCTGACAGACAACAGCCTTCATGGCGGCATTCCTCTACAGTGAGACGCAAAGAGCCGGCTAGCCCTATGCAGAAAGTGTCGAAAGTTTGCCGCCCGCAATCGCCAGAAACTTTATATTTCACGCCATTCGTGTTCGGCGCCAGCGACCACTCGGCGCCCCTCTCCGCGCTTCGCTAACGGTCGAGCGCGGCTCCGGCTGCACAGGCGCAAAGCCGCGAATAACTAAGGCTGCGCGGCGAATGAGGGCGCCGACCTAAGCCCTCAAACATATAGCTAGGACGGCCGTATAAACCATGAATTGCCGGCGCACGCCCTCGCCCGGCGGTCTGGCCATAAGCCACATTTCAGGCTTGAATACCGCCTCAGGAGTTCTTGCTGGGTCGAAACACGCCATTGATGAGCCTCATCAGGGGAGCGTCTTCGGCTAAGGATCGGAGCACCTCCCAACTAGCCGGCTTAACGCCACAAGGAACTGACGATGAAGGTGTTGCGCACGCCCGATGAATGCTTTGCCAAGCTGCCCGATTACCCATTTGCCCCGCACTACCATGAAGTCGGGGCGGGGCTGCGCCTGCATTACGTCGATGCAGGCCCGCGCGACGGTAAACCGGTATTGATGCTGCACGGTGAGCCGAGCTGGTCGTTTCTTTACCGGTTTATGATTCCACCGGTGGCCGCTGCCGGGCTGCGTGTGTTGGCACCCGATTTGATCGGCTTTGGCAAATCCGACAAGCCGGCAGCACGCAGCGATTACAGCTTTTCCTGGCAGGTGGCGTGGCTGCGCGAGTGGATCGAAGCACTCGACCTGCAGGACATCACCCTGGTCTGCCAGGATTGGGGTTCGTTGATCGGCTTGCGCCTGGCCGCAGAAAGCCCCGAACGCTTTGCCCGCATCTTGCTGTCCAACGGCGGCCTGCCCACGGGCGAGACAAAAATGTCGCTGGTCTGGCGGGTCTGGGAAAAGTTTGCCCGCTTGAGCCCCTGGTTTCCCATCGGCCGCATTCTGCAGAGTGGCATCAAACGCACACTGTCCCCAGCCGAAGTGGCGGCCTACGACGCACCTTTTCCAGAGGAGCGCTACAAAGCCGCCGCGCGCATCTATCCCTCACTGGTGCCGGTACGCTATGACGACCCGGAGGCGGCCAAGTCGCGCAAGGCCTGGGACGTCTATCGAGAATGGCAAAAGCCGTTTATCACCTGTTTTAGCGATGGCGACCCGATCACCCGCGGTGGCGACCAGCGTTTTATTCGCGAGGTGCCAGGCACACAAGGGCAGACCCACCCAACCCTGCACGGCGGACACTTCATTCAAGAGGACGATCCGTTACGCTTTGCCGAATTGGTGATTGCCGCCTGTAATCGTCGTCCGTAGCCGACAAAGACGCCGAGCATTCGGCGCCCCAGCAGCGCCCTCGCAGCGCTGCGGATCGGGGGCTCGGCGCACAGAGGCCGCAACAGCACAGCGGCGCTCTCAGACCATTAGCGCTTCAACAGCAACGGCCCTTTGTAGGCGTCCATGATGGTCGAGGCGGCGAAGCCCTGGCTGACGATCTGCCCCAGGGCATTCATGGCCTGGGTGATATGGGCGAAATATTTCTTATAACTGGGGCACAGGTAGTTCAGCCCCGCTTCGCCATCGGGGGTGCGGGTGAAGCGGTTTTTCGGGCACTCGCCATGGCAGGCGAAGAGATAGGGGCAGCGCTGGCAATAGGCTGGCAGCGTGGTCTCCTTGGCCGTGCCAAAGGCCTGCTGCGCCGCACTGGCGGCCAAGGTTTGCAGGTCATCCTCGACGATATTGCCCAGGCGATAGTCGGGGTACATAAAGTGATCGCACGAATACACCTCGCCGCTGTGCTCGACTATCAGCGCCTTGCCACAGCGCGGCGAAAACAGGCAAACGCTGGCCGGCAGTTGCAACCAGGCCGCCAAGGCCCATTCGAAATTCATCACATGCACGCTGCCGACATCATTGCGCACCCACTCATCGAACACCGCGATCAGAAAGTCCCCATAGGCCTCGCGCTCGACACTTTGCGGGCTAACGGCGGCCGCGCTGGGCGGCAGTTCGGCGAGCGCTGAAGGCGGCCCAAGCGACAAGCCCGGTGGCTGGGCGAAATGCAGTTGCAGCACCTGTTCGGCCGGAGTCGGCAGGCGTTCGACCACCGGATTGAACTGGATAAACCGCACCCCCGCGGCTTTGAGGAAGCGGTAGATTTCCAGACCATGGGCCGTGCTCTGCCGACTCACGGTGACCAGCACATTGAACTGCACCCGATGCTGGCGCAGCAGCTGCAGCCCGCCCATGACCGAGTCAAAACTGGAGCGACCCTGTTTGTCGGGGCGGTGCAAATCGTGAATGGCCTGCGGGCCATCGATGCTGATGCCGACGGTGAAGTCTTCGGCGGCCAGAAACTGGCACCACTGCTCGTCCAGCAGAGTACCGTTGGTTTGCAGGCTGTTGCGGATGGTTTTGCTGCCTGCATATTCGCGCTGGTAACCCACCGCGCGCTGGAAGAACTCGACCCCCAACAGGGTCGGCTCGCCGCCCTGCCAGGTGAACTCGACCTCAGGCGTGGATTGCGCCGCGATATAGCCTTGCACGTAGGCGCGCAAGACCTCATCGCTCATGCGAAATTTTTCCCGCGGCGGGTACATATCCTCCTTTTCAAGGTAGAAGCAGTAATCGCAATCCAGATTACAAATCGGCCCAACGGGCTTGGCCATCAGGTGCAGACCTTGTTGCTCAGCCGGACTGTCGCTCATCTTCGTAGCTCCTGTGTCTCAGGCCAAAAGGGCGGCGTGGTCACCCCACGCCGCCCCTTGGCTCACTGCGTTTTCACACGCGCCGAGTTATGGCATGTACTGAATATGCACATCATTGATCACGCCGTTAAAGGCGAACGGAGCCTGGTCGAAGTAGTCGAGCGACACCGGTGCGCCCCGGTCGAGCCCGACATCCAGGGTCTCGGTGGCACTGAAAGCAATAGGCGCGGTGAAGGGCACGGTGTTCTCGGCAACCTGCACGCCATTGACCGACAAGCTGACATCGGCAGCAGCACCCCTGAAGCGCGACGACATGTTCAGCTCGACGGCAATTTGCGCACGACCGGCCGGCAGCGGTTCCGACGCCTGCAGCTTGGTGCGCACCAGACCAAAGCCGTTGTACTCATAGGTCAGCCGTCCATCTTGCAGGTACAGGCTGAGACCGCCGCCGATACCACCCAGGGCAAACAGCACGCCATTGGCATTGGCCGGCAGCTCGGCATCCACGCTGACCCGGTTGTTGTGCGACTTGATATTCGGCGCGGCGAATTCCGGGATGCGCGAAGCACTGCCGGGCAGGTGCCATTGCGCCTGGTCGTCATAGTGGCGCGGACGCACCAGCATGTCGAAGCTGACGCCAATCGGGTAGACATGATTGGCCTTGGCATCCTGAGCAAATTTGTCTTTCAGCTCTGCGAGTTTTTCCGGGTGGGCCGCGGCAACATCCTCGGCTTGGCCAAAGTCGTTATTGAGGTCATACAGTGCCCACTGGTCGTCTTCCGGCTTCCATTTCAGCCAACCGAAATAGTCGCCGATCAAGTTCTGGTTCAACACTATGGCCAGCTTGCCGGCGAAAGACACCAGCCCGGTCTGGTCCGCCACCCAGGGTTTGCGCGGGCCGAGCACCGCCGCGACCCAACCGTCAGCGTATTCGGCGCGACTGCCCATGACCTCGAAGTACTGCTGCTTTTTGCGGTTTTCCGCCGCGGCATTATCGAAGCTGTAGGCCAGGCTGATGCCATCTATGGGCAGCTGGGGCTGCCCATTCAACTCGGCAGGCGGGGTAATCCCAAGAATGTCGTAGATGGTTGGCGCGATGTCGTTGACGTGGTGAAACTGCCCGCGCACCGTCGCATCCGGCTTGATCTGGTTGGGCCAGGACACCGCCAGCGGCGTGCGTGTGCCACCAAAATAACCGGCCACCAACTTGGTGCCGACGAAGGGGCTCATACCCGCCCAGGCCCAGGCGGCATTGTAATGGGGTTCGACTTTCGGCCCGCCCAAAGCGGCCAGCCCACCGATTTTATCCAGGGCCGCCATTTGCTGCTGGGGCGTGGTCTGGATGCCGTTCAAGCCCACCAGGGAACTGATGGAACCCTGCATGCCTTCCGCCGAGGCACCGTTGTCGGAGAGCACGTAAAAAATCAGGGTGTTGTCACGCACACCGAGGCGCTCCAGCTCATCGACAATCTTGCCGGCCTGGGTGTCGGTGTGTTCGAGAAAGCCGGCATAGACTTCCATCAGCCGCGCCTGAAACTTCTGCTCTTCAGCACTCAGGCTGTCCCAGGCTGGCAGCTCGGCAGGTCGCGGCGAGAGCTTGGTGTCCGCCGGGATCCAGCCCAGCGCCTTCTGGCGCTCGAAGGCCCGCTGACGGTAAGCATCCCAACCGCTGTCAAACTTGCCTTTATATTTGTCCGTCCACTCTTGGAATACTTGATGCGGCGCATGCACGGCGCCCGGCGTCCAGTAGACGAAAAAAGGCTTGTCCGGCTGGGTCGCCTGATGCTGATCGATCCACTCAATGGCTTTTTGCGCGATGTCTTCAGTGAAGTGATATTTCGGATCGTGGGGCGACTCGATTAGCGTGGTGTCGTTCACTAGCAGGGGGCTGTACTGATCGGACTCGCCGCCCATAAAGCCGTAGAAATGATCGAAGCCATAACTGGTCGGCCAGTGATTGAACGGGCCCTTGGCTACAACTTCATGGGCCGGAGTGTTGTGCCATTTGCCGAAGGCCGCACTGCTGTAGTTATGCTCGTGCAGCACCTGCGGCAGGGTGGCCGCCGTCGGCGGAATGATCCCGGTATAACCGGCGTCATCGGTCGCCGCTTCAGTGACGGTGCCATTGCCAACCCGGTGATGATTGCGCCCGGTCAGCAGCGCAGCCCGGGTCGCCGAACTGATCGCCGTGGCGTGAAAGGCGTTGTACTTGATCCCGCTTTGCGAAATGCGGCTCAGGGTCGGGGTGTGAATCTCGCCTCCTACTGTGTCGGCCTGAGCAAAGCCGGCATCATCGAGCATGATAATCAGGATATTCGGCGCCGCAGGTGGGCTGGCCTTGCCATCCGTCGCGGTCGGGGTGCTCGCTGCGGCTGGGGTTGGCAAGAGCGCGGCTTGTTCGGCGCCGGCCAAGGAGCTGGCCAGGCCACCGAACGCCAACACACCCAGCGACAAGGATGAACGCAGCGGTTTAAAGGAACGCGATTGTTTCATGCAAGACTCCGGTTTGATCCGTTGATAACCCCATACACGGCCTGTACAGCGACTCGCTCAGCCACTCGTCAAAACAGTAGTTCAATGCGTCGCGAACTGTGGGTCACGACAACCGCCGTCACCACGGCATTGCTCTACAGTGAGAGGCAAAGAAGCGGGAAATTTTCAGCCACAAGGAACGGAAGTCTGCCCACTGCCCGCGTAATAAACTTTATATTTCACGCCAATCGTCGTCAGCGCAGCGAGTCGCCCAAGCCCCATGCCCCTCTATGAACCCTTCCTGTCGTCGCGCTACGTCGCGCCCCTGCTGGCGATTCTGCAGCGCCAGCACGCCAGCGACCTGGAGCGCATTCTCGAACGCGCGCAACTGCCGGCGCAGAAGCTGCAATTGGCCGGCGAGTTCATCACCTTCCAGGAGTTTGATCGCCTGCTGTGCGCCGCCGCCGCCGAACTGCAACGCGACGACCTGGGTTTTGAGCTTGGCCAGAACATCAGCATCGATAACCACGCGGCACTCGGCGTGGCGCTGCGCCAATGCCGCACGGCCGACCAACTGCTGCGCCTGGGTGCGCGTTTCAGCAAGCTGATCACCAATGGGTTTTTCTTCACCTACCAACGGCACGCCGATTATGGCGAGTGGCTGATTCGCCCCGCGGCCATGCTGAGCCAGCAGACCTTGTATGCCATGGAAGAACTGCTCGCGGTGTCTTTTCACAGCGACATGACGGCCATGCTCAAGCAGGCGCCGGGCTTGGAGATTTTCCTCTCGATGCCCAGGCCGGCGCATGCCGAGCGTTATGCGCGGCTACGCCCGACACGCTTTCAGTTCAGCGCCAATGCCTTGCCCGAAGTCCGCTGCCGTTTGCCCGCAGCCCTGCTCGACCAACCCCTGCACCAACCGGCCGGCAGCCCACCGCTCGATGGCGTCGAGCTGGCCAACCAAGACTGTCCAAACCAACGGACCAAGCAATACAGCCAGTGGCTGGCGATGATGCTGCGCGAGGCCGAAGGCGTGCAACCGCGCCTGGCCGAGCTGGCGCAGATGCTGGCGATCAGCCCGCGCAGCCTCAACCGCTACCTGCAAGCCGAAGGCACCAGCCTGCACGAAATGAGCGCCCAGATACGCTGCGAGCGCGCCATGCTGCTGCTGGCAAAATCTGACGAACCGATCAGCCAGATCGCCTACCGCTTGGGCTATGCCTCGCCGGCAAGCTTCTTTACCGCCTTTCGCAAACGCCTGCAGATCGGCCCACGGGAATACCGCCAGCGCGCCATGGCCGAAACCCCCGCGGCGCAGTAATCACCCGCGACAGAGCGAATGCCGCAACACCCCAGCCCTTCGATTGGCTGCCGCACCATGGCCGCATATGACCGTAACATTGGCTGATGTGAACCTGTGCCCGCCCGCGCTAGCCGGCCATAGTTCGAGCACCTTCATTGCCGACTCAGGGAGTCATCATGGCCAGCACCACACCGGCAGGTTTGCAGATTCGCCCGCGTCATCTGGACTTTAATTTGCCCAGCCCCCTGCCGCGTCACTGGCACGGCGGCGATGCCTTCAAGAGCCATCTGTTCGACGCCATGTCGGTGCTGTTCCCCGACGGCGAACGCTTCTTTATCGACTCGGTGCGCCAGTTCCGCGACCAGATCAGCGACCCCATACTCAAGGAGCAGATCCGTGGTTTTATCGGCCAGGAAGGCCACCACAGCCGCGAGCATCTGGAGTACAGCAACCGCCTGCGCGAACTGGGTTACGACATCGGCACCATCGAGCGCCGGGCCCAGGCACGGATTCGCTTCACCCAGAAGAAATTCTCGCCAGAGCGCCAGCTGGCCGCCACCGCGGCGCTGGAGCACATCACCGCAATCCTCGCCGATGGCCTGCTGAAAAACTCCAAGGCCCTGGACGGCGCCATCCCGCAGATGAGCCGCCTGTGGCGCTGGCATGCCCTGGAAGAAACCGAGCACAAGGCGGTGGCGTTCGATGTGTACAAGCAGGTCTGCGGCAGTCGCAAACTGCTGCGCCGGGCCATGCTGATGGGCACCTTCTTCTTCATTTTCGACACCAGCCGCGGCATGCTGCACATGCTCAAAGAAGATGGCCTGCTGTGGAACTGGCGACTGTGGCGCGATGGCCTGCAATGGAGCTGGGGCAAGCAGGGGATTTTCCGCCCGCTGATCGGCGCCTACCTGGATTTCTTCAAGGCCGGCTTCCACCCTTGGCAACACAACAACCTCGACTTGCTCGAGCAATTTCGCGACGAGTTCGAGCCACCCGTCAGCGCCGCCGCCTGAAACTAAAAAAGCCCCGCGAGGGGCTTTTTAGTGGCTATAAGCAGATACATGTTGCACAGGACCTAACCTTTCTAGACAGGAAATTAGCCTTGATACCTGTGCTGCCTGCACCGGCCAATCGCGGATAAATCCGCTCCTACAGGGTTGGCCAGCCGATTAAATTATTGCAGGTGCCGGGCTTGTGTAGGAACGGATTTATCCGCGAAGCAAGCGTGAGTACGCTGACAATCCTGCAGGGCTCCCCCACATTCATCAGGGCCACAAACCAGAGACTACAGGGCTTGCGCTTTGCAGAAAATAACTAGGACACAGCTTTTTTTATAACTGCCAGATGCTTCTGGCAGCTGCCGGTATCGACCTTCAAGCCTGCAAAAACCTCTGAGTATCGGCGGCGCTTTGGGCGGGAATTTCTTCCATAGGGACGTGCCCGACGCTGGCATACACCTGCACCTGAATCGAGGGTAAATCGCGCTGCCAAAGTGGCACGTGCTGCGGTGAAATCCAGCGGTCGCGGGCGCCCCAGAGCAACAGCGTCGGCGCTTGAATGGCCGCCACTCGCGCTGGTGTGCTGTGCAGCTCGTCGCGATTGACCTGCAGCAACACCCGGAAGATTTCCATCATTGCCTGGCGATTGCCCGGCCGCCGGCTGAGGTCGTAGTAACGGTCAACCACGCCCGGCTGAATCCGCTTCGCGTCGCCATAAACTTCTTTAATTCCCTGGGCGATCAGCGCCCGTGGCATCCACAGCGGCATCAACCGGGTTGCACCGGGCAGCACCGCCGCAGCGATCATCCACGGCACCTTGGCCATCGGGTAGCCGGCGGGGTCGATCAACACCAGCTTGGTCACCCGCTCGGGTTTGAGCAGGGCGTAGTTCCAGGCGATATAGCCGCCCAACGAGTTGCCGACAATCGCGGCCTTGCTCACGCCCAGATGATCGAGCAACAAGTCCAGCACCTCGGTCATCCGCTCGGGTGAGTAGACGCCGTCCCGGGGTGGCCCGGTGAGGCCAAAGCCCGGCACGTCGAAACGAATCACCCGATAGTCAGCGGCAAAGGTCGGCAACCAGGCGTCCCAGGTGTGCAGCGAGGACACCACGCCGTGGATCAGCACCAGCACCGGTTTATTGCGGTCGCCCTCATCGCGGTAGTGCAGATTAAAACCGCCCAGTTCGATAAAGCGTGAGCCGCAATCGGGATGGCCATAACGCTGCTTTAACGCCGCCAGCGACAAAGAACCAAAGCCCAAACGGGCCATGCCTTCCGCCAACGGCGGCAACAGGGCGGAATTGGCAAGCGACATGCGGGCACCTCATACATATTGTTTTTATCGGGTGCTTATCAGAGCACGCAGGCGCCGCCCTGGCGCCCAATCTAATGGTCAGTGGGGCCCGATGAGCCGGGCATATCAGGCCAACTAAGGATACAAATCAGGGCACGAGGCTCGGACAGAGCGCAGCGATCAGCAAGTCGCCCATCACCTGTTTGGCCTGCTCGATCTCGGCGCGTTTGGCCTGGCGGCCGAGCAGCTCAAGGGATGCCGCCTCCAGCGCCCAGATCAGCGCCCGATAAGTCAGCGGATGGCGCTGCGACTGGCCCGCCTCCAGACGCTCGATCAGCAGCCGGACCATTTCCAGATGGGCGCGCTGGCGATGGGCGGCCAAGGGCGAGTCGGCGCGCAGGGCTTCTTCCTGCATCAGCCGGATGATCGGCCCGACCGCCAGGTGATAGTCAAAAAACAGCGCGACCATGGCCCGCAGCCAAGTCTGCGGGCTGTCGGCCACCGGCTGCATCTCGCCAAAACGCGCCAACAGCAAAGACACCGACATCTGGTAGATGCTTGCCAGCACCTCCATCTTGTTGCTGAAGTATTTGTAGAAGGTGCGCCGCGACACATTGGCCGCCGTCAGCAGGTCATTCACCGTGGTTTCGGCCAGGCCCTTGCTGGCGAACATCGGGATCGCCGCCAACTGGATATTGGTCCGCTGCAAATGCCCCAGCAGCGGCCCCTCCACCTGCGCCCCCTGCTGGCGGGCGACCGCGCCGTAACCGCCGAGGTCTTCAAACACCGCGCGCACCGCGCCATTTTCAGTTGCCTCTAATGACATTGACCCGCACCCCCAAGCAAATTCTCGGCTGCATCTAATGCCATTGAGCCGCACTCCCAACCAAGGCGCGGGTGACGGCGGCGGTTGAGCTGAGTACTCTTGGCCACGCCCTCACCCACCGGACTGTTCTTTGCCGATGAAGCTAACACGCCGCTTGCTCTGGCCGCTGGCCATCCTTTTGTTGGTTATTTGCCAGCCGCTGCGCGCCGGCGAGTTGTTTTACCTGGGCGAGAAGATTCCCGACGTGCAAAAACCCTGGGACAGCGCCAGTTACCAGCAGATGATCGCGGCCCTGCAAAAACTCGACAAAACCCAGGCCAACGCCCTGCCACGGCGCAGCGGCGAGTTCACTGGGCCGATCTACCTGCGCATGGTCAGCGTGGAAAACTTCAAGCCCCAGCTGAATATCTATGCACCTCTAGAGCTGCGGCAGAACGAGGCCCGCGAGTTGTTGTTCCAGCTCAAGGAGCTGATGCGCCTGTACTTTGATTTTGGCGCCAAACAGCAGCCTTACGGCGCCGAAGCCCTGGGCCTGATGACCTACTCGATGCAGCAGCAGGCGGTGCTGTTCACCCTCACCACCGAGTTCTGGACCACCCTGTCGCCCACCGAGCAGAGCAATCCGGTGCGCCTCAAGGGCCTGCAGGAGACCAAGGCCGCCGCCGCCATGCTGACCGCCAGCGCCCTCGACTATCTGGAGTTGAGTAAACAATTCAGCCAGGAAGACTTGGTGCTGTATGGCGCAGAGCTGGGCAAGCAATTGCCCGGCTTATTCGTACATTTGCCCAGCGACGTGCGCCCACAACTGCTCGCGCGCATCGACAGCCTCAGCCGCCAGCACCCCTACCCCCAGGTGCGCAATAGCCTGACGGAGCTGCTGCCGGTGTTGCTGATGATTCAGGCCGACGTCGAAAAACAGCAGGCGCAACCGCTAAAACGCCCCGCCCCGGCGGCCAGCAAACTCGACCTGTCGGCGCCCAAGGAGCCACAGCTCTAGCGGGCAGATTAGAAATTGGCTCTGTCCCAGTTACGTGTGAAGGACGATTGCGTAGGGTGGGCTTCAGCCCACCGCCTCTGAACGCCGCAATATTGGTGGGCTAAAGCCCACCCTACGCAAAGCCCAGCGCCGCTAGCTCAACCAGCGTGCGGGCACAGCTTAGAAACTCAGGCCGACACTCAACGCCAGAAAATCACGATCGCTGCGTGGGTTATAAGCGCCGCCAAAGAAGCTGTTGTAACTCAGGCTGGCGTTGTAGCTGTGCTGAAACTCGGCCGCCAAACCGACGCCAAGCGCCTTGCTGCCCTGATTGAACTGCGGGCCGTAACCACGCACATCCTGAGCCAAGGCCAGATTGGGCGACAGATTAAGGCCCGGCCACACATCCGCGTACTCCAGGCTGGCGCGCGCGCGATAACCCCAGGACTGCTCGGTGTAAAAACCGTGCTCGTTACAGGCCTGAGCGCCCTGGGGGTTGAGCCCAGCGCACTGGCGGTTATCCGGCAGCTGCCCCACCCCATACACCGCATCGCGGCCGAAACGCAGTTGGCTGTCCGCCACACCGTTGAGATGGGCGACGCCGACCTCGGCCTGCAGATTGAGCTGTTCGGCGCCCAGCACCTGCTCGACCACCTGGGTAAAACCCAGTTGCAACTGGGTCATGGCACGGCGCTGATAACCGCGCAGCCGACTGCCGGCCGCCCCGCTGGCATAGCCACTGCTGAGCAGCGGATTAGCCGCCATGGCCATCGGTTCCAGGGCCACCAGAGTTAAGTCGGCACCATTGAGTTGCAGCGGCATATTCGGGCTATGACTGAGTTGCGCAAACAGCCGGGTGCCGCCGCGCTCACGGGCAATGCTTAGGCCGTACTGGCGAATATCTTCTGGGTAGCCCATTTGGTACTGGGCACTGGTTGCGCCGCTTAGCGGATCAACCTGCCCGACGGGCTGGCCAACCTGGGTGCTGAAAAACGCCCCACGGCTATGGTAGTTCAGGGCATACAGGCCCAACTCGCTGCCGCCTAACGCCTCCGCCTGCCAGTGCAGCGCCACCCCGTACTGGCCACTGTCGCGGGCCTCTTGATCGGGCAGGCGCGGCAGATAGCGATAACCAGCCGCCTGCGGGGCAAAGTCGGAACCGGCAACCGCCAACCGGCTGTCGCAGCCCTGGGCCTGCACATCACTGACGGCAAAGAAAGTGCCGCAATTGCTCTGCACCTCGGCTTGCCAGTCCAGCTGATAAAACAGTTCGGCTGAAAGACTGGTTGTCAGTTGCTGGCCCAGGTGCAACAGATTGACCGGCAACGCGCCGTCTTCGATGGGCGTCGCCGGCCGCTGCAAGGCTTGGCGATCCAGCGGGTTGATGCTGTTCAGCGGATTTTCCAGCAAGTGGCTCTCGCCCCAGCGCAGCAGCTGTTTACCGCCGCGCACGGCGCCGGCTAAGTCGCCGTGTGGGCCGTCGAGTTGGTAGTTGTGGTAGCCATAGGCTTCGAGGATTTCGCCGCCCGAGGCCTGGGCGCCGGGCTGACGGCCGTGGTCATCGACGTCATAGAGCGGCAAGGATTGCTCCAGCAGACTGAAGTCATACCAATAGTGGCCACGCACGAACAGGCCGCTGTCACCCTGGCGTAACTCCAGGCCATGCCAGCCATCG
Source organism: Pseudomonas sp. (assembly GCF_030698175.1). GTDB lineage: Bacteria > Pseudomonadota > Gammaproteobacteria > Pseudomonadales > Pseudomonadaceae > Aquipseudomonas. Next base: position 163,657 of record NZ_JAUYNT010000017.1, on the reverse strand, counting down.
AAGCGTTTGGAGAAGGCATCGCCACGGGCAAAATTTAGCCGGCCATCGTCGCCAGTCTGCGCCGCGGCCGTGCCGCCGTTACGCGTGCCGATCAGCTCGCGGTCCGGCGCACTCATGGCCCAGTCGACTTCCAGCGCCAAGCGCGAATCGAGGTTGGCCTCCAGCCCGCCAATATTGAACGGCACCGCCCAGGCCGGCGCCGCCAGGGTGCAGGGCAAACTCAATAGCAGCCGGGCAAGGGCGCGCGAGCATAGCGTGCGAAAGGCTGGGGAATAAAACGACGACATGAAATTCTCAGGAAAATACTGCCGGGCAAATCCGCCCGCGCACCGCCAAGGGCTGGCAGCCATTAATCGCCAAGTTTCCAGTGCCGGCCGGCCGCAGGCAAGTCTTGGCGCAAAGCAACGAATGGCAAGGCCATGTGCTCGTTATGTGTTGATGCCCATTATCCGATGGAAAGCCGGTCGTAGGATGCGGTGGAGCGCAGCGATACCCATCACGGGCTTGATCGCCGTCGATACTCGATGGGTATCGCAAGCTCAACCCATCCTACAAAGGGCTTAGGCGCGGCAACACCTAACCACTACACAACCAATAAAAAACGGGCTGCCAGCGGATGCCGACAGCCCGTTTCAATACAGCACAGCTGTGCAGTCTTGGCGCCTCAGCATAAGCCTTGGAGGTTTAGACAGCGCCAGGCGTTAGCCCTTATACACTCGACAAACAGTCGCTGTTGTCGGCTTGCCACTTGGCCACTTCGACCCGAATCAGCTTTTTATCCAGCTTACCGACGCTGGTTTTCGGAATTTCGCTGACCACCGCGATCTGCCGTGGAATGCCCCATTTGTTGATCCGGCCTTCGTCCACATAGGGCAGCAAATGTTCCTGCAAGCCCTTGGCATCCAAACTCTGGCCCTCGTGCAGCACCAGCAGGGCGAACGGTGTTTCACTCCAGCGCGGGTCGGGCACGCCGATCACCGCCACTTCGCGCACGGCGGCATGGCGGCTGATCAGGTCTTCCAGCTCCAGCGAGGAAATCCACTCGCCGCCGGTCTTGATCACATCCTTGATGCGGTCGCGGATGTCGATGTAACCCAGCTCATCCAGAGTCGCCACGTCGCCGGTGTGCATCCAGCCGTTTTCCCACAGCTCGGCGCTTTTTTCCGGCTCGCGGAAGTAGCCCTGGGTCAGCCAAGGCGAACGCAGTACCAACTCGCCCTGAGTGTGGCCATCGGACGGCAAGTGATTGCCCTCGCTGTCCATAATCGCCACTTCCACCAGGGCCACTGGCACACCGGCTTTGATGCGGTAGTTGATTTGCTGGTCTTCGCTGGCGGCCAGCAGCTCTTCGTTGACGTAGGCGCAGGACACAATCGGGCAGGTTTCCGACATGCCATAGGCGGCGGTCAGCTGAATGCCGCATTCCTTGGCCCGCAGGTACAGCGAACGGGTCAGGGCAGCGCCGCCGATAATCACCCGCCAGCCGTTGAAGTTCAGTCCTTGCGCGGCCTTGGTGCCCATCACCATTTGCAAAATGGTCGGCACGCAGTGGGAGAAGGTGACCTTCTCGCGTTTGAACAGCTCCACCAGCAATTCCGGCTCATAGCGGCCCGGGTACACCTGCTTGAGGCCCAGCATGGTCGCTACGTAGGGAATGCCCCAGGCATGCACATGGAACATCGGGGTGATCGGCATATACACATCATCGGTGCCCATCAGCCGAATGCTGTCGAGCGAGCCGGTGGTGGTGGCCAGCGCCAGGGTGTGCAGCACCAACTGACGATGGGTGAAGTACACGCCCTTGGGGTTGCCGGTGGTGCCGGTGGTGTAGAAGGTGGTCGCGACCGAGTTTTCGTCGAAGTCGGCAAAGGTATAGCTCGGGCTGGCGGCGGCCAGCAGGTTTTCGTATTCACCGACCAGATTGAACAACTCGGCGCTCTTGGCTTCGCCATCGGTGAGCAAAATGGTCTTTTGCACCGTTTGCAGGTGCGGGGCTATGGCATTGAAGATCGGCACGAAGTCGCTGTTAATCAGCACGAACTTGGCTTCGGCGTGATTCATGGTGTACAAAATTTGCTCCGGCGACAGCCGCACATTGACGGTCTGCAGCACCGCACCGAGCATCGGTACGGCGAACATGCACTCCAGGTAGCGGTGGCTGTCCCACTCCATCACCGCCACGGTGTCGCCGGCCTGGACACCGGCCTCGGTCAACACATTGGCCAGTCGCGCGATGCGCTCAACCAGGGTCGGGTAACTGAAACGCAGCTGGTCGCGATAGACGATCTCGCGGGTGCGCTCGTAACGGGCGCCAGACAGCAGCAGGCTTTTAATCAACAAGGGCGACTGGTGGGCATTGGCTGCCGGGGCAATTACACGCGTCTGCAACATGGGAGAGACCTCAAAGCTGGGTTTATTGTTGAATTTTTTATTGCTGCAATTGAAGGCACTCAGAGCGCTTTTATCTTCGCGGCGATCCGTTGATCGCGGCACACAAAAAAACACCATCCGTGACTCTTTTTGCGTTTATGGTCACCCGGTAGAATAAACTCCAGAAAGTAGTTTTATCCACCCTCCCCTTATTACATGACAAAGGTAGAGTTTGATGTCCGATATCGTCATCGTCAGCGGCGCCCGCACCCCCATGGGTGGCTTCCAAGGCAGCCTGTCCAGCGTTCCTGCCGTCGAACTGGGCGCCATCGCCATCCGTGAAGCCGTGGCGCGCGCCGGCATTGATGCCTGCGATGTCGAGGAAGTTATCATGGGTTGCGTGCTGCCGGCAGGCCTCAAACAAGGTCCGGCCCGCCAAGCCGCACTAAACGCCGGATTACCCAGCGCAGCCGGTTGCACCACGGTCAACAAGCTCTGCGGTTCGGGCATGAAAGCCGTGATGCTGGCCCACGACGCCCTGAAAGCCGGCAGCAACAGCGTGATGGTCGCCGGCGGCATGGAAAGCATGTCCAACGCCCCCTACATTCTGGAAAAAGCCCGCACCGGCCTGCGTATGGGTCACGGCGAAATCAAGGACCACATGTTTCTCGATGGCCTGGAAGACGCCCGCACCGGCCGCCTGATGGGCTCGTTTGCCCAGGAAACCGCAGACGCCAACGGCATCACTCGCGAAGAGATGGATGCTTACGCGATTGAGTCGCTCAAGCGCGCGCAAAACGCCATCAACAGTGGCTGGCTGGCCAGCGAAATAGTCCCGGTCACCGTGACTAGCCGTAAAGGCGAAGTGCTGGTGAAAGACGACGAGCAACCCCTGAACGCCAATCTGGAGAAAATCCCGACGCTGAAACCGGCCTTTCGCAAAGACGGCAGCATCACCGCCGCCAACGCCAGCTCGATTTCCGACGGCGCCAGTGCCCTGATCATGATGACCGCCGAAGAAGCCGCCCGCCGTGGCCTCAAGCCGCTGGCGAAGATAGTCGCCCACGCCACCCAGAGCCAAGACCCCAGCGAGTTCTGCATTGCGCCAGTCGGCGCTATCACTAACCTGCTGAAAAAAATCGGCTGGGACAAGGCCGAGGTCGACCTGTTCGAGATCAACGAAGCTTTCGCCATGGTCACCATGCTGGCCATGCGTGAGCACGACCTGGACCACGCCAAAGTCAACATCTTCGGCGGCGCCTGCGCCCAGGGCCACCCGGTTGGCTCGACTGGCTCGCGGATCATCATCACCCTGATCAACGCCCTGCAACGCACCGGCGGCAAACGCGGCATCGCCGCGCTGTGCATCGGCGGCGGTGAAGCGACTGCGGTGGCCATCGAGCTGATCTAAGTCGCTTTTGTAGGGTGGGTTAGTGGCGCAGAGCAGGGTTTGAAAATCAACTGCAGCATCTGTGCGCCACGTAACCCACCAAACGGTAATCGGCCTGCCCCATCTGGTGGGTTACGGCGCAACTGACTAAGCATCAGTAGATAGCCCGTGGTCATGCGCCCCACCCTACGAATTCCCGCGCTCCAGGCATCGCCTAGCCTGTCCACCATCTATCCAGTCCATACACGCGGCTAAAATTCAGTGCAGCTCGCTCAGCGCCACTTTAATCCCCAGCGCCACCAGCACCGTGCCCATCATCCGGTCGAACCAATGGCCCATGCGGATAAAACCGTTGCGCACACGCGCATGGCTGAACAACAAAGCCACCGCGCAAAACCACGCCGCCGTCGCCACCGCCAAATAGGCGCCATAACCGGCCTGCACCAGCAGCGGCGTTTGCGGGCTGATCACCAGGGTAAACAACGACAGGAAGAACAAGGTCGCCTTGGGGTTTAACCCGTTAGTCACAAAGCCGCGGACAAAGGCGCCACGGGCGGTCACCGCCACCGCCTCAAGCGCCTGCTGGGCTTGCAGTGGATCGGCCGGTTTGGCCCGGAGCGCGCGAATGCCGATATAAATCAGGTAGGCCGCCGCCAGCCATTTGAGCAGGTTAAACAGCATGATCGACTGCGAGACGAGCAAGCCAATACCCAGCAAGCAATAACCGACATGCAGCAGAATCCCGCTGCCAACGCCGATGGCCGTCCAGACACCCGCATGCCGACCGCTGCCGACACTTTCGCGCACCACAATGGCGAAGTCCGGCCCAGGGCTGGCGACTGCCAGTAAATGCACCAAGGCCACAGTGAGAAATTCTGTCCAGTACATGGGCTGCGCCACCGCAAATAGGCTTCTGATAGGCTGGTCAGCTTAACAGGCCGTTGGAAAAATACTGCGCTCGGCCATGCTGCGTTGAAATCAGCCTAAAAATGCTTATTTACGACCAGTAAACTGCGCTTTTTCGGCTGATTTCGCCTTGCCTGACCTTCGCTCGCTACCTTTTTCAACGGCCTGTTAGCCCCTTGCTCCCCCACTTAAAAAGGTACAGCCGATGAATACAATCAGCCGCGCGGTATTTCTCGACCAGGCCTCCCTTGATCTTGGCGACCTCGACCTAGGCCCGCTGCACGCCAGCTTCGGTGAACTGCAATTGCACGGACAAAGCCGTCCCGAACAGGTGATCGAGCGTCTGCGCGGCGCCAGCGTAGCGATCATCAATAAGGTGGTGCTTGACGCCGCGACCCTGGCCGCCTGCCCGCAGCTCAAGCTGATCCTGGTCGCCGCCACCGGCACCAACAATGTCGACCTGGCCGCCGCCCGCGCGCTGGGTATCTGCGTCAGCAACTGCCAGGCCTACGGCACCCAGGCCGTGGCCCAACACACACTGATGTTGCTGCTGGCCTTGGCCGGCAGCCTGCCCGACTACCAGCGCGCGGTAACGGCTGGGCGCTGGCAACAGGCCGCGCAATTTTGCCTGCTGGATTTCCCGATTATCGAGCTGGAGGGCAAGACCCTCGGCCTGCTCGGCCATGGCGAACTGGGCAGCGCGGTGAGCCGCTTGGCGCAGGCCTTTGGTATGCGCGTACTGCTCGGCCAGCTGCCCGGGCGCCCAGCGCGCGCCGACCGTTTGCCGCTGGCCGAACTGTTGCCGCAGGTCGATGCCCTGAGCCTGCATTGCCCACTTACCGAACAAACCCGCAACCTGATCGGCGCCGCGCAATTGGCCGCGATGAAGCCGACCGCGTTGCTGCTAAATACCGCCCGCGGTGGCTTGGTTGACGAACAGGCGCTGGCCGCCGCGCTACGCGCCGGTCAGTTAGGCGGTGCGGCTGTTGACGTGCTCAGCATCGAGCCACCGAGCGCCGGCAATCCACTACTGGCCGCCGACATTCCACGACTGATCATCACCCCGCATTGCGCCTGGGGCAGCCGCGAGGCGCGGCAACGCATAGTGCTGCAGCTGGTCGACAACGCCTTGGGCTATTTCGCCGGTGCGCCGCGCCGGCAGGTCGGCTAAGCTGCGCCCCGTTTTCTGCCCCCCCTTTTTTCTGCATTTAGGAGCCATCCATGGACCCGCGAAGCGAAGTACTGCTGCGTCAGAGCGCCCTGTTTACCGGCAATCTGCTGCTCGCTGGTTTGCCGGCCGACGACTTGCTCGCGCAATTGCCTGCGGCCCACGGCTGGAGCTGGCTGGTGGGCGAACAGGCGACCCTCAGCAGCCGCTTCGTTGAGCGTTGCCAGTTCGGTATCACGGCCCCCGAGCGCAGCTTCGAGGCGGCGGTGTTGTTTTTGCCCAAGTCCCGCGAGCTGTGCGACTACTTGCTGCACGCGCTGGCGGCGCGCCTGGCCGGTCGCGAGCTGTTTCTGGTCGGGGAAAAACGCGCCGGCATCGAACGCGCCGCCAAACAGCTGCAGCTGTATGGCAGGCCACGCAAACTCGACAGCGCCCGCCATTGCCAGCTCTGGCAAGTGACGGTCGACCAGGCCCCGGCAGCACCGGACCTGCATGCGCTGGCGCAACGCTATGAACTGCCATTGGCCGACGGCCCGCTCAGCGTCATCAGCCTGCCCGGCGTGTTCAGCCATGGTCGGCTGGATCGCGGCACTGCCTTGTTGTTGCAACAGCTGGACAACCTGCCGGCGGGTCATCTACTGGACTTTGGTTGCGGGGCCGGCGTGCTCGGCGCCACCCTCAAACGTCGCTATCCGCACAGCCGGGTGAGCATGCTCGACGTTGACGCCTTTGCCCTCGAAAGCAGCCGGCTGACCCTGGCCGCCAATGGCCTGGAGGCCGAGGTTATAGGTGGCGACGGCATTAACGCAGCCCCCCTGGAGCTGGATGCGATCCTCACCAACCCGCCCTTTCACCAAGGCATCCACACCGAATACCAAGCCACCGAAACCTTGCTGCGCCAAGCCGCGCAACACCTGAAACCGAGTGGCGAACTGCGCCTGGTGGCCAACAGCTTCCTTAAATACCCACCGCTGATCGAGCAACACCTGGGCCCCTGCGTGACCCTGGGCACGGGTGCTGGTTTTCATCTGTACCAAGCCAAACGCCAGCCCGCACCAACCAAAGCGCGCCGCGAACGCGAGCCGAGAGACCCCAGCCGGCGTTACTAACGGCCCGATTAGACTCGGCGATGGTCAAAGGCGGGTTGTCCTCGGCGCCACACTTGGGCAAAATGCGCCCCGTCCTAGGGGAGTAATCTCTCGCCAGCGCCGGGTTTATCTCGGCGACTCCAGGCCGGATGAAAACGCACACTGTGGTTTTCACCCGATCTAGCTGGCAGGCAGTCGTCAACATACTTGGTCCACCGACCATGGCGACTGGACCCCGGCCTGAGCTTTCAGGCCTGCGGTTTGACCAGACCTATGACACGTACACCTCACCCGGGGCGGGAAGGTCGTATGTGTCATAGCACTCAGTCGACCCGCCCCTGAGGAATCCCCATGTTTGAATCTCTCTTGGTCCCTACGGGCATCGTGGCTATCGCTGAAATCGGCGACAAGACCCAACTGTTGGCCCTGCTGTTGGCGGCGCGCTTTCGTAAACCCTGGCCGATCATCGCCGGCATCCTAGTCGCCACCCTGGCCAACCATGCCGCAGCCGGTGCGGTGGGCAGCTGGGTGGCGAGCTTCTTCTCGGCGGCAACCCTGAGTGCGCTATTGGCGGTGGCTTTCTTTGCCGTTGCGCTGTGGACCCTGGTGCCGGACAAACTCGACGATGACGAAGCCAGCGGTTTTAAACGTTATGGCCCGTTCCTGACCACCCTGGTGGCATTCTTTCTCGCCGAGATGGGCGACAAAACCCAAGTAGCCACCGTCATGCTGGCGGCGCAGTACCCGCATTTCTGGCTGGTCATCCTCGGCACCACCTTAGGGATGCTGCTGGCGAACGTGCCGGTGGTGCTGGCTGGTAACTTTGCCGCCGAACGCCTGCCCCTGACCCTGATTCGCCGCGTGGCGGCCTGTGCCTTTGGCGTATTGGCGCTGATTGCCGGGTACCAGGCGCTGCACTTAAGCGGATTAGTCTGACTGCATCGATACCTGTAACCGCCGGCACTTCAGCCAATGCCGGCGGCTACAGAATGGCTAGAGTGAGTTATCAGTCATGCACGTTAGTCCTACAAATGGAGCGTTTTATGTCATTGGAAGAGCATAAAAAGCTGGTTCGCAAACATATCGAACTGTCCTGGAATAAGGGCCACCTGGCCCTTAGCGAGCGCCTGCACAGCAAAGATTTCCTCTACAAAAGCTCATTCGTCGGCCGGCAACTGAACAGCGCCGAATTTAGCCACATGGTCCAAGAAATCCGTAGTGCCATGCCAGACTTGCAAGTGGTGATCGAGGAGTGCGTCGCCGAGGGCAACAAGGTGGTGACCTGGAGCACCATGATTGGCACCATTGAAAAACCGGCCTTTGGTTATCCGGCCAGCGACAAGGTGTTGAGCATTTCGGCGATGGCCTTCTGGACCCTCAGTTTCAACGGTGAAATCCAAGAAATCTGCACCATGTTCGACATGGAAAGCTTTCGCGCCCAACAAGGGCTGACCATCCAAGCGCTGGAAGCTAAAGCGCTGCCTTAACATCCTCTGGCATAGCCCTAAAAGCACACGCCATGCACTCTCGGCAATCGACTGTACAAGCGCTTAAACCTTTCAAGCCCGCAGCGGTGCGGCAACCCTAACGGCTCCATTATTTAGCCCGCTAATGACGAGCCAGCAGCAATCATTCTTTGACGACTCTCAAGACTTTGCCAATACTCACTGATAAGTACAGTTTCGCGCATTGACCAAGGAATCGCCATTTGAAGCTTGATCTCAAGCACAGCCTGTCATTGAAACTTCTGCGCGTGGTGCTGCTGTCGGCATTGGTGGTCGGTGTGGTGTTGAGCTGCGCGCAAATCGTTTTCGATGTTTATAAAACCCGTCAAGTAGTTGCCACCGACGCCCAGCGCATTCTGGCCATGTTCAGCGATCCGTCGACCCAAGCGGTCTACAGCCTCGACCGTGAAATGGGCATGCAGGTAATTGAAGGGTTATTCCAAAACGACTCGGTGCGCATGGCTGCCATTGGCCATCCGAACGAGCCGCGCCTGGCCGAGCGCTCGCGCGACTTGCTGAATATCGATAGCCGGGTGTTCACCGATGTAATCCTCGGCAAGCAGATGGAATTCAGCGCCCCACTAGTCGGCCGCGGCCCGTTCAAGGAGTACTACGGCGACCTCACCATCACCCTAGACACCGCGCCCTATGGGCAAAGCTTTATTGCCAGCTCAATCATCATCGTCATCTCCGGCGTGCTGCGGGCGCTGGCCATGGCCATGGTGTTGTACTTTGTTTACCAGTGGCTACTGACCAAACCGCTGTCGAAAATCATCGATCACCTGTCCAACATCAACCCCGACCGCCCCAGCGAACATCAGCTGCCAATGCTCAAGGGCAACGAAAAAAACGAACTGGGGCTGTGGATCAATACCGCCAACCAACTGCTCAGTTCGATCGAACGCAACACCCATTTACGCCGCGAAGCCGAGAACAGCCTGCAGCGCATGTCGCAATATGACTTCCTCACTGGCCTGCCCAATCGCCAGCAACTGCAAGAGCAACTTGACCATATTCTGGCCGACGCGGGCCGCGTGCAGCATCGGGTTGCGGTGCTGTGCGTGGGTTTGGATGACTTCAAAAACATCAACGAACAGTTTGGCTACCAGACCGGCGATCAACTGCTGCTGTTGCTCTCTGACCGCTTGCGCAGCCACAGCGGTCGCCTGGGCGCACTGGCACGCTTGGGTGGCGACCAGTTCGCGCTGATCCAGGCCGACATTGAGCAACCTTACGAAGCGGCTGAATTGGCGCAAAGCATTCTTGACGACCTTGACCTGCCCTTCGCACTCGAGCCGCATGAGATTCGTCTGCGCGCCACCATCGGCATCACCCTATTCCCCGAAGACGGCGACAGCACTGAGAAACTGCTGCAAAAAGCCGAACAAACCATGACCCTGGCCAAAAGCCGTTCACGCAACCGTTATCAGTTTTACATCGCCAGCCTCGACAACGAGATGCGCCGGCGCCGCGAGCTGGAAAAAGACCTGCGCGAAGCCTTGGCCCGTAACGAACTGCACTTGGTTTATCAGCCGCAAATCGATTACCGCGACAAATGCGTGGCCGGTGTCGAGGCGCTGCTGCGCTGGCAACATCCGCAACACGGCTTTGTTTCTCCAGATGTGTTCATCCCGCTGGCCGAGCAAAACGGCAGCATCATCGCCATCGGCGAATGGGTACTGGAACAAGCCTGTAAGCAACTGCGTGAATGGCATGACCTGGGCTTTATCGACCTGCGCATGGCCATCAACCTGTCCACCGTACAACTGCACCACAGCGAATTACCGCGGGTGGTCAACAATCTGATCCAGGTCTACCGCCTGCCACCGAACAGCCTGGAGTTGGAAGTCACCGAAACCGGCCTGATGGAAGACATCAACACCGCCGCCCAACACCTGCTGAGCCTGCGCCGCTGCGGTGCGCTAATCGCCATCGATGACTTCGGTACCGGCTACTCCTCCCTGAGTTACCTGAAGAGCCTGCCGCTGGACAAAATCAAGATCGACAAAAGTTTTGTTGCTGACCTGATCGACGATGCCGACGACGCCACCATAGTGCGCGCCATCATCCAGCTGGCGAAGAACCTCGGTATGCAGGTCATTGCCGAAGGCGTCGAGACCGTCGAGCAAGAGGCCTACATCATTGCCCACGGCTGCGACGAGGGCCAAGGCTACCTGTACAGCAAGCCGCTGCCAGCACGTGAGATCACCCTGTTTCTTAAACAGTCGCGGCAAACCGGCAACCTGATCAACGTTGCCGCCTCGGCCAGCTAACACGCCGACTACAAGGCTAAAACCGACGCCCGCCTTCGCGGGCGTCGATGTTTCCGGGCCCGCGCCAAGCCAGCAAAAGCACTGCGCCAGCCGGTTATCAGGCAATGGCATTTACGCACAAAGATGTAATGCAAATCCTTCGCATTACGTTGTAGTTTCAAGTAATATCCCGCCATCGTTATCTTGCCGCTAAGGACTTCGCCATGTTCCGTACGCCCCTGCTCAGCGCCAGCTTGCTGACACTCGCTATTACTCTTGCCGGTTGCGGCGAACAAACTTCAGCGCCAGCGGCCAAAACCGCAGCGGTCAGCGCCACTGCCAGCCAGCTCGACCAAACGGCCGGCAAAGCCGTGGTGGCTCATTATGCCGACCTCGCCCTGGCCGTGTTTAGCGATGCCCTCAGCACCGGCAAAACCTTGCAGCAAGCGATTGATGCCTTTATCGCCAAGCCCAACGACGAGACCCTGCAAGCAGCTCGCGCGGCCTGGTTAGCGGCGCGCCCAACCTACATGCAGAGCGAAGTGTTCCGCTTCGGCAACTCGGTGGTCGATGACCTCGAGGGCCAGCTGAACGCCTGGCCGCTGGATGAGGGCCTGATCGACTACGTAGCCAAGGACTATCAACACGCCCTGGGCAACCCCGGCGCCAGCGCCAATATCATCGCCAATACCCAGGTACAGGTTGGCGAAGACAAGCTCGACGCGAGCAAAATCACCCCTGAACTGCTGGCCAGCCTCAATGAGCTGGGCGGCTCCGAGGCCAACGTCGCCACCGGTTACCACGCCATTGAGTTTCTACTCTGGGGCCAAGACCTGAATGGCACTAACGCCGGCGCCGGCACTCGCCCTGCTAGCGACTATGCGCTGGATGCCAGCTGCACCAATGGTAACTGCGAGCGTCGCGCCGCCTATTTGAAAGCCGCCACAGCGCTGCTGGTCAGCGACCTCGAAACCATGGTCAGCCACTGGCAACCCAACGTCGCCACCAACTACCGCACCAGCTTGCTGGCTGAGCCGGTGGAAAACGGCCTGCGCAAAATGTTCTTCGGCATGGGCAGCTTGTCACTCGGCGAACTCGCCGGCGAGCGCATGAAGGTTGCACTGGAAGCCAACTCCAGCGAAGACGAGCACGACTGCTTCAGCGACAACACCCACAACTCGCACTTCTACGACGGCAAAGGCATCCGCAACGTCTACCTGGGCGAGTACCAGAAAATCGACGGCAGCACCTTGAGCGGCCCAAGCCTTTCATCCCTGGTCGCTAAAGCCGACGCACAAGCCGATCGCAAGTTGCAGGACGACCTGAACAATACCCAGACCAAGCTGCAGGCCTTGGTCGACAGCGCCAAGCAGGGTCAGCATTTCGACCAGCTGATTGGCACCGAGAACCAAGCGGGTCAACAAATCGTCCGCGACGCCATCGCCGCATTGGTCACCCAAACCGCCGCCATCGAGCAAGCCGCCGGCAAACTGGGCATCAGCGAGCTGAAGCCAGAAACCGCCGACCACCAGTTCTAAGCGCAACAATCGGCCAACGGGCGCCCCTCACTTGTGAGCCGGCGCCCGTTGGCATTTTTGGATAAGCCCCATGCATCACCCATTAATTGCCCGACTCAGCTGCAGCCTGGTGCTACTGCTGAGTCTTGGTGCTTGCGACCAGCCAGCACCGCAGGCCGAGCCCGGCGAAGCCCTGTCGGCCGGGAGCGCCACGGTGCAGAGCAGTGATCGCAACGCCTTCTCGCAGCCCTCGGCCAACCTGTCGGCACTGCGCCGCCTGAATTTCAGCGTCGGCAACAGTTTCTTTCGCAATCCGTGGGTCATGGCACCGTCCACCACCACCGCCCGCGATGGGCTCGGCCCGCTGTTTAACACCAACGGCTGCCAGAACTGCCATATCAAAGACGGTCGCGGGCACCCGCCCACGCCGAACGCGGTCAGCGCCGCCTCGATGTTGGTGCGCCTGTCGATTGCGGCCGGCCCGGCGGATGTCGGCACTCTTGAACGCCAGGGTTCGGTGCCGGAGCCGGTGTATGGCGGTCAGTTGCAAGACATGGCGATTCCCGGCACCGCCCCCGAGGGCAAACTGCGCCTGGACTATGACTATCAACAACTGCAATTTGCCGACGGCACCGCGATTGAGCTGCGCCAGCCGCGCCTGCAGATCAGCCAGTTGGGCTACGGTCCACTGCACCCGGCCACACAGTTTTCCGCCCGGGTGGCGCCACCGATGATTGGTCTGGGATTGCTCGAGGCCATCGGCGAGGCCAGCGTGCTGGCCAATGCCGACCCCGAAGACAACAATGGCGACGGGATTTCCGGCCGGGCCAATCGAGTCTGGGACGATCAACAGGCGAGAACCGGGCTGGGCCGCTTCGGCTGGAAAGCCGGGCAACCGAACCTCAATCAGCAAAACGCCCACGCCTTTGCCGGCGACATGGGTCTGACCACAGCCTTGCTACCCAGCGATGACTGCCGCCCTAGCCAAACCGATTGCCGTGCGGCGCTCAATGGCGGCACGCCCGAGGTCAGCGAACATATCCTCGCCCTGGTGTTGTTTTACAGCCGCAACCTCGGCGTACCGGCCCGGCGTCAAGTGGCGGACCCGCAGGTGCTGGCCGGCAAAGCCTTGTTCCAGCAAGCCGGCTGCGCCAGTTGCCATACGCCGCGTTTCACCACCGCCGCCGAGGCCGCAGAACCCGAGCTGGCCAACCAACTGATTCGCCCCTACAGCGACTTGTTACTGCATGACATGGGCGAAGGTTTGACTGACAATCGCCCCGAATTCTTGGCTAACGGTCGCGAATGGCGTACCCCGCCGCTATGGGGCATCGGCCTGACTGAAACCGTCAGCGGCCACACGCAGTTTTTGCATGACGGCCGCGCACGTAACCTGCTCGAAGCGATTATCTGGCACTCCGGCGAAGCCGAAGCGACCAAGCAACAGGTACTACAATTTGACCGTCAACAACGTGCAGCCCTGCTGGCCTTTTTACAATCTCTTTAACTTATCCACCTTCGCCCCGGAGCCGCCATGTTGCGCACGCCCATTACTGCCGCACTCTTAGCCCTGGCGCTCAGCGCCTGCAGCCCCAGCGATCCACTGCAAAAAACCAGCAGCGCGCTGGCCAGCGGCGTGCTGCTGCCGGCCTACAACCATTGGCTGAACGCCGACCAACAGCTGGCCGCCAGCAGCCAGGCGTTCTGCAGCGCCAACGCCGACTTAGCCGCCACACGCCTGGCCTGGTTGAATGCACAAAGCGCCTGGAGCGCCCTGCAACCCCTGCTGGTCGGCCCCCTGAGTGAGGGCAATCGGGCGTGGCAGGTGCAGTTCTGGCCGGACAAAAAAAACCTCGTGGCCCGCCAGGTCGAAGCCTTGCTGCAGAGCAAAACCGCCCTCACTCCGGCTGAGTTGGATAAAGCCAGCGTCGTGGTGCAGGGCCTGAGCGCCAGTGAATACCTGCTGTTCGACACCGCCATCGACCTCACTCAAGCGGCGCAAAAAGATCGCTACTGCCCATTGCTGATCGCCATTGGTGCGCACCAACAAGCACTGGCCGGCGACATCCTCAGCCAATGGCAAAGCAGCGATGGCATGCTCGTGCAGCTGCAGAGCTTCCCCAATACCCGCTATGCCGACAGCAAAGAAGCCATTGCCGATTTACTGCGCACCCAAGTCACCGGCCTGGAAGGCATGAAGAAGCGTCTGGGCACGCCACTGGGACGTCAGACTAAAGGCCAGCCGCAGCCGTTTCAGGCCGAAGCCTGGCGCAGTAATGCCAGCCTAAGCAACCTCAGCGCCAGCCTGAACGCCGCCGAGCAACTCTGGCTGGGCAGCCAAGCCGATGGTTTGCGCAGCCTACTGAGCAGCCAGCAAGCCGAGCTGGCCAGCCGCATCGACAACGCCTACCAAAACAGCCGCCGGCAGCTGGCCGCCCAGCAACAACCGCTTAGCCAATTGCTCGCAGGCGAAGCCGGCCGCAGTCAACTAAACGCCCTGTACGACAGCTTAAATACCCTGCACCGCCTGCACGAAACCGAGCTGGCCAAGGCCTTGGGGATTCAGCTGGGCTTTAATGCAAACGATGGCGACTGAGGCATAAGCGAGCATGAATCGGCGACACTTTCTCGGTCTGGCCGGCCTGAGCCTCGGCAGCCTGGCGGCAGCGGCCGCCTTTAGTGGCTGGACCCTCAGCCGGCAAGGTCCGCAAGCCTTGCTGTTGTCGGCCCGCAACGATGCCGACGGCCGGCACTTGGCGGTTGGCTATCGGCTCGACGGCAGCCGGGTCTTCAGCACCCAGGTCAGTGAGCGCTGTCACGACGTGGTGGCCCATCCAAGCCTACCGCTGGCCTTGTTTGTCGGACGCCGGCCAAGCACCCAGAGCTATTTGATCGACTGCCGCGACGGGCGTCTGGTGCAAACCCTGCACTCACCCAGCAACCGGCATTTTTATGGCCACGCGGTGTTTCACCAAGGCGGCGACTGGCTCTACTGCACCGAGAACGATACCCGCGACCCCGGCCGTGGCGTGCTCGGCGTCTATCGCCTGCAAGGCGACCAACTGCAGCGCCACAGCGAGCTATCCACCCACGGCATCGGTCCCCATCAACTGTTGTGGCTGCCCGACGGCGAAACCCTGGTGGTGGCCAACGGCGGTATTCGCACCGAAGCCGACAGCCGCGAGGCGCTCAACCTCGACGCCATGGAGTCGAGCCTGGTGCTGATGCGCCGCGACGGCAGCTTGCTGAGCAAAGAACAGTTAGCCGCCCAACAGATGAACAGCATCCGCCATCTGGCCGTGGCGGCCGACGGCACCGTGGTCAGTGGCCAGCAATACCAAGGCGACCCAAGCGATGCCGCTGCTTTGCTCGCCATCAAACGCCCCGGCCAACCGTTCAAAGCTTTTCCACTGGCCGAGGGGCAACGCCAAGCCATGCAGCAATACTGCGCGAGCCTGGCGATTCACGATGAGTTACGGCTACTGGCACTGACCGCGCCACGGGGTAACCGGCTGTTTATCTGGGATCTGGACAGCGCCGCGGTGCGCCTCGATGTGCCGCTACCCGATTGCGCCGGCGTCGGCGCGGTGCCTGAGGGTTTTGTGGTCAGCTCCGGCACCGGTCGCTGCCGCCTGTATGACTGTAGCGGTGCACAAATTGTCGCCACGGCGCTGCAATTGCCCGCCGGGCTTTGGGATAACCATCTGCGCCTGAGCTAAAAAACCTTTCGCGGCTCAAGTTAGCTTTTCTTAAGCCGACCTATACTCTCAATAGCCCCAGGTTCGACGCCGTAACGCGCTTGGCAGCTGACTGCATTGGCATTTATTGAGAGGCTGCGACCATGTTCCTGAAGCGTTCCCTGCGTGCGCAACTGCTAGCCCTATTGGGTGGCAGCTTGCTGCTGATTTTACTGATTGCGCTGTCTTGCTTTAACTCGCTGTCCAACAGCCTGCAGGCCTATCAAGGTCTGCTGCAAGGCCCGATTGACGCCTCGCTGTTGATCGATGAAAGCAACATCGAGTTCAAGACCCAGGTCCAGGAATGGAAAAACCTGCTGGTCCGCGGGCAAAACCCTGCTGACTTTGACAAGCACTGGGGGCAGTTTGAAAACCAGGAGCGCAAGGTCCAGGAGACGCTTGGCAAACTGCTCAAAGAAGTCGATTTTGATAAAGCCATAAAAACCCAAGTCGAACGCCTGCGCGCCGAGCACCAGAACCTCGGCAATGCCTACCGCAAAGGCCGCGATGCTTTTGTAGCGGCCAGCCACGAAGCCAAAGCCGGTGATATGGCGGTGAAAGGCATAGATCGCGCCGCGAGCGAGCAAATGACCGCACTGAGTGCGCAGCTGCACATCCTGGCGCTTGATGAAGCCAAAACGATTAATACCAATGCCGACAGCACTATTTTGTACGGCACTTTGATCATGCTGATATCGGTGGTAGTCATCAGCTTGGTTAGCCTCAGCCTGCTCAACACAGTCTTGCTGGCACCGATGAACCGCCTGCTCGGGCATATTGAGCAACTCAGCCATGGCAAAATTGGCCAGCGTCAGCAGAACCGCCGCGAGGACGAGATCGGCCGGCTGACCGATGCCGCCAACCTGCTGCGCGACTTCCTTGCCGATGCCAGCCGCGAACTGCAGCACAGCACCCAAGAGTTGGACAGCGCCAGCGGCAACCTCAATGACATCTCGACCCTGATGACCCACGGCGTGCGCGAGCAGTTCAACCGTACCGATCAAGTGGCCACGGCCATGCAAGAAATGTCCGCCACCGCCCAAGAAGTTGCCCGCCACGCGGTAGAGGCCGCGCACGCCGCCGATGATGCCGACAGCTCGGCGCGCCAGAGCGATGGTGTGATGCAATCGACCATCCTCACCATTACCAGCATTCGCACCGAAATCGCCAACACCGCCGAGGTGATTCGCACCCTCGAGGCCGATAGCGGACGCATCGGCAAAGTGCTGGAGGTGATCCGCGGGATTGCCGAACAAACCAACCTGCTGGCACTGAACGCCGCGATTGAAGCGGCGCGCGCCGGTGATGCAGGCCGCGGCTTCGCCGTGGTGGCCGATGAGGTCCGCAACCTGGCGAAGAAAACCGCCGACTCCACCGCCGAAATCAACCAGATCATCAGCACCGTGCAAACCGGCGCCGTAAATGCCGTGAAGGCCATTGAAAGCGGCCAGCACCGCAGTGAAGAAGGCGTCGAGCAAGTCACCCAGGCCGGCGCCATGCTGCAACGCATCACCGGCGCGGTAGAGGCGATTCGTGACATGAACCGCCAGATCGCCACCGCCGCCGAGGAGCAAACCGCAGTGGCCGAGGATATTTCACAAAACCTCACCGAAATCACCGCCATCGCCAACGCCAACCAAGCAAACGTCGAGCGCACACAAGCGGCCAGTCATGGCTTGGCCGAGCTGTCCAGTCAGCTGGGCAAGGTTAGCCGGCGCCTGCAAACCTGATCAACGCAGCACCCGTCACAACACTCGCCGCCGCTCTTAGGGCGGCGAGTTGTTTATGGGCCAATTAACGCCAACGTTCGGCCATTAAACCGACAAACAAGACAGTTTGTTGCATAAAAGCGCCCCAGTAATCTTTTGCAAAGCGGCACTTTTGACTCGCCAGCACCCCGGCGCTAAGGTGCCAGGCTTGCCTACCGCCCCAAGCCAAGGATCTGGAATATGTTGCGCCGTCGCCTGCTAACCATGCTGAGCGTGGTCACCCTTGTGGTACTCGCCCTCGCCGCTGCCAAATTTGTCTCTATCTACCAGCAAATTCAGCAATTCTCCGCCCCACCCCCGCTCATCGCAGTGAGCGCCACAACCGCCAGTGAACAACTGTGGCAAAGCCGCTTGCCAGCCATCGGCAGCCTCAAGGCGTTTCAAGGTGTCGACTTGACCGTCGAAGCCGCCGGCACAGTGAAGCACTTGGCGTTTCGCTCAGGTGAAAAAGTCAGCCTCAACCAGCCACTGTTGCAATTAGACAGCGTGGTAGAGCAAGCCAGCCTGGCCACCGAACAAGCCGAACTGGCTTTGGCGCAAGTTGAGCATGAGCGCGGCAAAAACCTGCTGGCGCGCCAAGCGCTGTCCAAGAGCGAATACGACCGTTTAAGCGCCGAGCTGCAAAAATCCATCACCCGCGTGGCACAGCTGAACGCCTTGTTGGAGCGCAAGCGCATCATTGCGCCATTCGCCGGCACTATCGGCATCCGCCAGGTCGATGTCGGCGATTTCGTCACCTCCGGCACCACGGTGGCAACCCTGCAGGACCTATCGAAACTGTTTGTCGACTTCTATCTGCCTGAACAAAACGTGCCGCAATTGGCGCTGGGCCAACAGGTACGGATCAGCGTGGCGGCCTATCCCGGCGAGGTGTTTATTGGCGAGATCACCGCCATTAACCCCAAAGTCGAGGTCAGCACGCGCAATCTGCAAGTGCGCGCCCTGCTCGCCAATCCTGACGCCAAGCTACTGCCCGGCATGTTTGCCAACCTGCAAGTGCTGCTCGCCAGCCAGGCCAAGCAAGTGGTGGTGCCAGAAACCGCCATCACCTTCACCCTCTACGGCAACAGCCTGTATGTGGTTGGGCCAAAAGAGCAGCCGGCCGCCAGCAACCCCTGCACCTCAAGCGCCGGGCAACTGCTCTGCTGGCTGGGTTTAGCCAAGGCCCCAGAAGCGGTAGAGCCGCAACAATCCCTGGTGGTTGAGCGGCGCTTTGTCAGCACCGGCGAGCGCCGCGATGGACTGGTGATCATCAGCAAAGGCTTGCGCGCCGGCGAGCAAATCGTCACTGCCGGCCAGCTCAAGCTCGATAACGGCGCCAGTGTCAGCCTGGTTGCAGACCAGGCCACGACGCCAGCTCCCGCTAGCCCGTCTGCCGCCAACTGATTAGGCGCCTGCGCCAAGGAACTCTTTGCATGGCTTTTACCGACCCCTTTATCCGTCGCCCGGTATTGGCGACTGTGGTCAGCTTGCTGATCATCCTGCTGGGCTTTCAAGCCTTCAGCAAACTGACCATCCGCCAATATCCGCAGATGGAAAACGCCTTGATCACGGTAACCACCGCCTACCCCGGCGCCAATGCCGAGACCATTCAGGGCTACATCACCCAGCCGCTGCAGCAGAGCCTGGCCAGCGCCGAAGGCATCGATTACATGACCTCGGTGAGCCGACAGAACGTGTCGATCATCTCGATCTATGCGCGTATTGGCGCCGACAGCGACCGCATGTTCACCGAACTACTGGCCAAAGCCAGCGAGGTTAAAAACCAGCTACCGCCGAATGCCGAAGACCCGGTACTGAGCAAAGAGGCCGCCGACTCCTCGGCGCTGATGTACATCAGTTTTTACAGCGATGAGCTGAGCAATCCGCAGATTACCGACTACCTCTCAAGGGTCATTCAGCCCAAGCTGGCCACCCTGCCGGGCATGGCCGAGGCAGAAATTCTCGGCAACCAGGTGTTTGCCATGCGCCTGTGGCTCGACCCGGTCAAGCTCGCCGCCTTTGGCCTGACCGCCGATGACGTCAGCGAAGCCGTGCGTAAATACAACTTCCTCGCCGCCGCTGGCGAGGTGAAAGGCCAATATGTAGTCACCAGCATCAATGCCGAAACCGAGCTGAAATCCACCGAAGCCTTTGCCGCCATTCCGCTAAAAACCCTCGGCGACCGCCGGGTGTTGATCAGCGATGTGGCGCGGGTGGAGATGGGCGCGGAAAACTACGATTCGATCAGCTCGTTCGACGGCACCCCCTCCGTCTATATCGGCATCAAGGCCACGCCCAGCGCCAACCCGCTGGATGTGATCAAAGAAGTGCGCAAGGTGCTGCCGCAACTGGCCGCGCAATTACCGCCCAACCTGAAGGTTTCGATTGCCTACGACGCCACCCAATTCATCCAGGCCTCGATTGATGAGGTGATCAAGACCCTGTTTGAAGCCGTGTTAATCGTCATAGTGGTGGTGTTTTTGTTTTTGGGCGCCTTGCGCTCGGTGCTGATCCCGGTGATCACCATCCCGCTGTCGATGATCGGCGTGCTGTTTTTTATGCAGTTGATGGGCTACTCGATCAACCTGCTGACCCTGCTGGCCATGGTGCTGGCGATCGGGCTGGTGGTCGACGACGCCATCGTGGTGGTGGAGAACATTCACCGCCATATCGAGCAGGGCAAAACCCCGCTGGATGCCGCCATCGAAGGCGCCCGCGAGATCGCCGTGCCGGTGGTGACCATGACCGTGACCCTGGCCGCGGTGTATGCACCCATTGGTTTTCTTGAAGGCCTGACCGGTGCGCTGTTCAAGGAATTTGCCCTGACCCTGGCCGGCGCCGTGGTGATCTCTGGCATAGTCGCCCTGACCCTGTCGCCGATGATGTGCTCACTGCTGCTGCGCCATGAAGAAAATCCTTCGGGCTTTGCCCATCGTCTCGATCAACTCTTCGAGCGGCTCAAGCAACGCTACCAACGCGCCCTGCACACCACCCTGGACACCCGGCCGGTGGTGCTGACCTTTGCCGCCATAGTGCTGTGCCTGATTCCGCTGCTGCTGATGTTTACCGAGAGCGAACTGGCCCCGGATGAGGATCAAGGCATCGTGTTTCTGATGGCCACCGCGCCACAGCCGACCAACCTCAATTACCTGAATGCCTATACCGAGCAGTTTGTAAAAATCTTTAAAGAGTTCCCGGAGTACTACTCATCCTTTCAAATTAACGGCTTCAACGGTGTGCAATCCGGCATTGGCGGTTTCCTGCTCAAGCCCTGGGATGAACGTGAACGCACGCAGATGGAAATTCTGCCCGAGGTGCAGGCACGGCTCGCGCAGATTCCGGGCTTACAGATCTTCGGCTTTAATTTGCCGGCCCTGCCGGGCACTGGTGAAGGGCTGCCGTTTCAGTTTGTGATCAATACGCCGAACGATTACGAGTCGCTGCTGCAAGTCACCGAGCGGATCAAAAAGCGCGCTCAGGAGTCGGGTAAATTCGCTTTTCTGGACGTTGACCTGGCCTTCGACAAGCCCGAAGTGGTGGTTGAGATCGACCGCGAAAAAGCCGCGCAGATGGGCGTATCCATGGAGGATCTCGGCAGCACCTTGGCCACCTTGCTCGGTGAGGGTGAGATCAATAGGTTCACCATCGATGGGCGCAGCTACAAGGTGATTGCCCAAGTCGAGCGCGCCTATCGCGACAATCCCGAGTGGCTCAACAGCTATTACGTGAAAAACAGCGACGGCCAGATGCTGCCGCTGTCGACCCTGATCAAGGTGCGTGACCGCGCGCGACCGACTCAGCTGAACCAGTTTCAGCAGCTTAACTCGGCCATCATCCAGGGTTTCCCAATCGTCAGCATGGGCGATGCCATAGCGACCGTGCGGCAGATCGCCGAAGAGGAGGCGCCGCCCGGCTATGCCTTCGATTACGCCGGCGCCTCGCGTCAGTACGTGCAAGAAGGCAGCGCGCTGTACCTGACCTTCGCTCTGGCCCTGGCTTTGATCTTCTTGGTGCTGGCCGCACAGTTTGAGAGCTTCCGTGACCCGCTGGTGATTTTGGTGACTGTGCCGCTGTCGATCTGCGGCGCATTGATTCCGTTGTTCCTGGGCTTCTCCAGCATGAACATCTACACCCAGGTCGGGCTGGTGACACTGATTGGCTTGATCACCAAACACGGCATCCTGATCGTCGAGTTCGCCAATCAACTGCGCCGCGAGAAAGGCTTGAGCCCGCGCGAGGCCGTCGAAGAAGCAGCCGCGATCCGCTTGCGGCCGGTACTGATGACCACCGCCGCCATGGTGTTTGGCATGCTGCCGCTGATTCTGGCCAGCGGCGCCGGCGCCGTCAGCCGCTACGACATAGGCTTAGTGATAGCCACCGGTATGTCGGTCGGCACTCTCTTCACCCTGTTCGTACTGCCGTGCGTTTACAGCCTGCTGGCCAAGCCAGATCCCGAAAACAGCACCGTAAACGCCTAAAACGAAACCCAAAAAATAACCAAGCCCCGACATCGGGGCTTGGTTTATGGCGTTATGCAGTCAAGATTTAAGCGCTTGCGACAAGCTAAACATCACTAACAACAGGTCTTGATCCGGTCGCGCGGGCGCCTGCATTTTACTGCGGGCATTGGCCGGCATGCGGCAGTGGCTTTGTGGACTCAAACCACTGAGCACCTGTGGCGCAGGCTCGGCCCAAGCAGTCAGCGCCATAACACTGGTGCTGAGTGCCGCGATCAGAAACAAACCTCTAGCGATTTCTAGCTTCACGGTCACATCCCCTTGAAAGAGCTGCCAAATGTGGTTTCGTAACCATAGATGAAAGCCTGCCACTGAGCCGTGCTCCACGACGAATGGCGCTTGAGCTGCTTGATGTCATGTTGTGCGGCACTTTTGGCCCGCCACCGCTGCCGACTTTTTTCCAGATCCAGCAAGGCGACTTCGATTGTTTCGCCCTGCACCCGAACAAAAACATGCTTCATGCGCAAGCAACCATGCTGCCAACGCCCCAGGTTAAAGCGCGCCAAGCAAGCGCCTACCTCCTGCAGAACACGCAGATGCAAGGCCTCACCCCAGAGCTGTTCATCCCCGCGGGCATAAAACTCCTCAAGGCTGCTAAAGCCCTCCAGCGCTTCAGTGATCAACAGCGCCTGCCAAACCCCGTCAACTTTGCGGCACTCGGCATACACCAGGGCCGGCACTATGACCTTGAGAGCCGCGCAAGCCAGCAGAACTTTGCGCTCACGCATCGCCGTCGGATAACCAAAGGGGTGCAGCAAGGACCGATAGATATGTCCAACTTGCTGCTTGCGATAAAGCATCTTACCGGCGGCGCTGATGACACGTTTGACGCCACTTTCACCGCCACGCCGCACATTGGGCTCCTCCACCCATTCACCGGGGAGCGCCAACCATTGATCAAAAGCTTCAGTGTTAGGCAGTTTCAGTAAGGCATTGACGTCAGCAGGCATCGATTGGCTCCGAAGTTTAAGCTTTACGCAAAATATAAATACGCCACATGGCATAAAGCGGAATGAAGTCTAAGTGTTCCTGCACGGTAAATCCCGCTTCGCGAAACTCAGCTTCAATGGTTTTGGCCGGAATAACGAAGCGGTTCTGATAGCGGCTGCCATCGGCCGCCATGTCCAAGCGCTTGCGACCGCGAGCCTTTTTCCAGGCCTTGTAGTTGCCATCGACCCATAACGAAAGAATCACGCTATCACGACTGACCCGATGAAACTCTCGCAGCATGCGCAAACGGTCTTGTGGCTGGCCGATGTGATGCAGCAAGCGCATGCTGAATACGCTATCGACGCCGTTATCCGGCAAATCAATCTCAAAGGCCGAGGTCTGCATCGGTCTTACCCGCGCCACCACATCGCGCGGCTGGCCCTGACAGGCCACGGCAAGCATGTCGGCAGAGTTATCCGCGCCGATAATGCTGCGGCCAGGTTGCTCAGCCAACATCGGCCAAAACCGCCCGGCGCCACAGGGTAAGTCCAGCACCTGCTGGGGTTCACCAGCCGATTTCAACGCCTGCCGGGCAATTTGCACCTCACGCCAAGTGGACAGTCGCCGCGTCAAGCCAGTGCTGTGTTTGCGCAAATAGCGCTCGGCATGTTCACGGGTGTATTTTTCCGAAAAATCGAGTTCGACTTCGGCTTTTTTCATCAATTGGCACCCCTTAGTATTTGCCGCTCTTGAGGCCAAGAATGTCAGAGTCGAATGAGCCCTGCGTGAAAAAACCGTCAAACCCCCAGTAAATTCACCTCAAAGCGACAACCCTGGGGCTGCATGGCCGACAACTCAACACGCCAGCCCTGACTGAGGCAGATCCGCCGCACCAGGGAAAGCCCCAAGCCTAGACCGTCACCACGCGCGGTCGTTCCCCGCACAAAGGGTTCAAAAATATTCTCACGCTCGGCCTCGCTAATACCGATGCCGGTATCCTCCACCACAAAACCCAAGACGTGCAGGCGCAGCGTGATTTGCCCGGTATTGGTGTAATGCCAGGCATTACGCAGCAAATTACCCAGTACCGAATGCAAAAACACCGCGTTAAAGCGCTGTTCGGTAGCGTCGCCGCGCTGATAGCAAAACTCCAGGCCCTTGCTTTCCACCGGTTCGCGCCATTGCTGCACCAACTCATCGGCGATGCTGCCGAGGCTGCGCTGACTCGACAGATCTGAGTCCTGCTCCGGCTCGCGCGCCAGCAACAGAAAGGTTTGCACCAGCTCACGCATACCGTCCGTGGCGCGACCGATGCGCTGCACCTGAGCTTGCGCGCGGGCATCGAGGCTGGGATTTTCTAGCAACAACTCGCAGGAGCTGGCCAACACCATTAAGGGCGTACGCAACTCGTGACTGACGTCGCTGGTGAACAACTGCTCGCGCTTGAGCGCGTGGCGTAACAAGCCCAAGGTGTCATCAAAAGCGGCGGCTAATTGCCCGACCTCATCGTTGGCATAATCGGGCGCCAATGGGGGTGCCAACGCCAGCAACTGATCGCGCTCGCGGACTTGCTGTGCGAGGCGCACCACCGGCTCAATCACTTTGCGCGACAGCAACCAACCGAGCAGCATGGCCAGGCCAATACTGACGATAAAACCGACCAGCACCACCGAGTACAAGGCCTGCTCGCGATCCTCAAAACTGCTCTGATCTTGCAGCAATACATACTGACGCCCGGTAACTTGGCGAACGAAGGCGTGATAAGAAAACTTGCCGTGAAAGGCCTCTTGAAAGCCCAGCGGCAAATCTTGCAGGTAGCTCGGCAAGGCAAATTTTCCGGGACCGCCGGAAAAATAAAACAACTGATCGGGCTCGGGCTTATGTCGCCAATCTTCAATGTTGCTCATCAGCAACATGCGGTCCAAATCGCCACGCAGCACGCCCGAGAGCAAGCGCTCCTCCATGACATGCACCGCTTGCATAATGCCCCAGCTAAAAGCCCCGCCGACCAGCAAGGTCATCAATACAAACGCGATAACAATGCGCTGGGACAGGCCTTGCTTAAACTCCATCGGCCGCCTCCACCAAGCGATAACCAACGCCATGCACGGTATGCAGCAGCGCATGAGCAAAGGGTTTATCAATCACCTGGCGCAGTTGATGGATATGACTGCGCAAACTGTCGCTGTCCGGGCAGTTGTCCCCCCACAGGGCTTCTTCCAGCACATCACGGCGCAGTACGTGCGGACTCTTTTGCATCAATACCGCCAAGAGCTTTAGCCCGACCGGATTAAGCTTGAGCAAGCGTCCCGCACGGGTTACTTCAAGGGTGTCCAGGTCGTAGGCTAAATCGCCCACCTCCAGGCAACGCCGACCACCACCTTGCGCACGGCGCAGCACCGCTTCGATGCGCGCCAGCAACTCAGACAGGGCAAAGGGCTTTAACAGGTAGTCATCGGCGCCGGCGCGAAACCCTTGCAGACGGTCGTCCAGCTGATCGCGGGCGGTCAGCATGATCACCGGGGTAGCGCGCCGCGCCTCCTCACGCAAACGCTTGCACAGGGTGTAACCATCCAAACCGGGCAGCATCACATCCAGCACGATCAGATCGTAATGCTCGCTCGCCGCCAGGTGCAGGCCGGACAAACCATCCTGGGCGCAGTCGACGCTATAGCCTTTGAGCTCCAAGAAGTCGGCCAGATTGGCCAAAATGTCGCGATTATCTTCAACCAGTAAAATCCGCATGGGCTCTCCCGTAATTACGCCAGCTGGGTTCTGGCCCATTGTCCGCACGCGAGCTTAAGCCGAACTTAAGCTTGCCAGGGCAAAGTTTTTACCTTCAATCCCGTCGATTAAAATTCATCAGGCACAAAAAAGCCCCGGCAAATGCCAGGGCTTTTGGGTTTCGCAGGGCTGCGAAGTTACATCATGCCGCCCATACCACCCATGCCGCCCATGTCCGGCATACCGCCGGCGGATGGCTTATCTTCAACAATTTCAGCAATCATCGCTTCGGTGGTGATCATCAAGCTGGCGATCGAGGCTGCGGCCTGCAGAGCAGAACGAGTCACTTTAGCCGGGTCGAGGATGCCCATTTCGATCATGTCGCCGTACTCGCCGGTGGCGGCGTTGTAACCGTAGTTACCCGTACCTTGCTTAACCTTGTCGACTACTACGCTTGGCTCGTCACCGGAGTTGGCGACGATCTGACGCAGCGGTGCTTCAACGGCGCGACGCAGCAGAGCGATACCGACGTTCTGATCGGCGTTCTCGCCTTTCAGGCCTTCGATGGCTTGCAGAGCGCGCACCAGTGCTACGCCGCCGCCAGGTACCACGCCTTCTTCAACGGCTGCACGGGTAGCGTGCAGGGCGTCTTCAACGCGGGCTTTCTTCTCTTTCATTTCCACTTCGGAACCGGCGCCAACCTTGATCACGGCAACACCGCCAGCCAGTTTGGCCAGACGCTCTTGCAGCTTCTCTTTGTCGTAGTCGGACGAGGTGTCTTCAACTTGCTTGCGGATCTGCGCAACGCGGCTTTCGATATCAGCTTGCACACCAGCACCGTCGATGATGGTGGTGTTTTCTTTGCTGAGAATCACACGCTTGGCATTACCCAGGTGCTCCAGGGTGGCGCTTTCCAGGCTCAGGCCGATCTCTTCGGAGATCACGGTACCGCCAGTCAGCACGGCGATGTCTTGCAACATGGCCTTACGACGGTCGCCAAAGCCAGGGGCTTTAACGGCAGCGACTTTAACGATGCCGCGCATGTTGTTGACTACCAGAGTCGCCAGGGCTTCGCCTTCAACGTCTTCGGCGACGATCAGCAATGGACGGCCGGCTTTAGCCACGGCTTCCAGCACTGGCAACATTTCACGAATATTGGAGATCTTCTTGTCGACCAGCAGGATCAGCGGACCGTCCAGCTCAGCGACCATGGTGTCTGGCTTGTTGATGAAGTACGGCGACAGGTAGCCACGGTCGAACTGCATGCCTTCAACAACCGACAGTTCGTTTTCCAGGCCCGAGCCTTCTTCAACGGTGATCACGCCTTCTTTGCCGACTTTTTCCATGGCTTCGGCAATGATGTCGCCGATCGAGGTGTCGGAGTTGGCCGAGATGGTGCCAACCTGAGCGATTGCCTTGGTGTCAGCGCATGGCTTGGATTGCAACTTCAGCTGAGCAACGATGGCGATGGTCGCCTTGTCGATGCCGCGCTTCAGGTCCATCGGATTCATGCCGGCAGCGACGGCTTTCAGGCCTTCGTTAACGATCGACTGAGCCAATACGGTAGCGGTGGTGGTGCCGTCGCCAGCGTCGTCGTTGGCACGGGAGGCCACGTCTTTAACCAGCTGGGCGCCCATGTTTTCGAAGCGGTCTTTCAGCTCGATTTCTTTGGCCACCGACACACCGTCTTTGGTGATGGTTGGCGCGCCGTAGCTCTTCTCGATGATCACGTTACGGCCTTTAGGCCCGAGGGTGGCTTTTACTGCGTCAGCCAGAACGTTGACACCGGCGAGCATTTTCTTACGGGCGGAATCGCCAAACTTAACTTCTTTTGCAGCCATGATGGTTATGCCTCAATTCGTTTCGTGGAACAGAATTCGTCGCGACCTTGGGCTGGTTTCAGCCGGCAAGCGTCAGCGCGCACTTAGCTTTCAACTGCTTAGTCTTCAACTACGGCAAGAATTTCGCTCTCGCCCATCACCAACAGCTCTTCGCCGTCGACTTTGATGGCGTTGCTGCCGGAGTACGGGCCAAACACCACCTTGTCGCCAACCTTAACGGCCAGGGCGCGCACTTCGCCGTTGTCCAGCACTTTGCCGGTACCAACAGCCAGGATTTCACCACGGTTCGGCTTTTCGGCAGCAGAACCCGGCAGCACGATGCCACCTGCGGTTTTCGATTCTTCTTCGCTGCGACGAATTACGACGCGGTCATGCAGAGGACGAAGTTTCATTGTCGACTATCTCCCAAGTAAGGTGGTTTAAAGCCGCCGGCCACATGCCGGCTGGTTAATGCATCCGGCGTTGCCGGTTGCGCGCAGCGAGCTGCACGCAGAAGACTGAGTGTCGTTGCCGACACAAACCTTGCGGTGACAACTACATAAGGGCATCGCCCGGTATTTCAAGGATGAAGCTAAAAAAACTTCAGGAATCACGGTGTTCGAACTCGCCCTCGATGACGTTCGGCGGGCGTTGCCCGGAGCGTGCTTGCAGGTCGCCGGCCATGATGGCCGCGCTTGGCAGTGCAAGGATGAAGCTAAAAAACTTCAGAAATCGCGGTGCTCGAACTCACCCTCAATCACGTTCGGCGGGCGCTGCCCGGTGCGTGCCTGCAGGTCGCCGGCCATGATGGCCGCGCTTGGCAGTGCAAGGATGAAGCTAAAAACTTCAGGAATCACGGTGCTCGAACTCACCCTCAATCATGTTCGGCGGGCGCTGCCCGGTGCGCGCCTGCAGGTCATCGGCCATGATGGCCGCGCTTGGCAGTGCAAGGATGAAGCTAAAAAACTTCAGGAGTCGCGGTGCTCGAACTCACCCTCGATGACGTTCGGCGGGCGCTGCCCGGTGCGCGTCTGCAGGTCATCGGCAAAGGCGCGTTGACGCAGCGCCTGCTCGGCGGCACGCCGGCGCAACTTATTCACCAGCAAGCGGCGGGTAAAGGGCAACAAACAGAACAGCCCGAAAATGTCGCTGATAAAACCCGGCAACAGCAGCAAGCCGCCACCCACCGCAATCAGCAAACCCTCGAACATTTCCTGCTCAGGCAGCTCGCCACGGGCCAGGCGCTCACGGGCACGCAATGCCGTGGCAAGGCCGGCGATGCGCAGCAGCACGCTGCCCAGCAGCACCCCTGCAATAATCAGCAGCAACGCGGGGAAAAACCCAATCGCCGCCTGCACCTGGGTGAAGACATACAGTTCCAGTACTGGAAACAGCAAAAACAGCAGCAAAAAAACGCGCATTAAAAGCAATCCTTAAACGCAAGTAGCACTTGCTAGGGTTATTAAATGATGGCAACCGCAGACAAATTCAAGCCGGCAAGGCCCCACCGGTCGGCCAAGCGTCGGCCCGCGCCAGCGTCACCAAGGCCTGACGCACCTCAAGGGGCGTGACGCAAGGCTGCGGGAAGGCCAACCAATGCAGCACCGCACCGATGCGCAGATGCATACCCTCGCTGTCGAGCCCGACCAACTGCGCGACTGGCTCCATGGGCAGGCCGTTGAGCGCTACATAGTGCGCAATGGCCGCGGCGTGATCGGCATTCATATGCGCCAGCATGCTTTGCTCTTGCGCACCGGCAAAAGGGTTGGCCAGCGCCACCTCATCGAGCCAATGAATCGCGCCAAAACCACCGATATAGCGCCAGCGCACCGGTTCGAGCCGCCAGAAATCAAAATCATGGGCCTGGTGGTAGCTTTGCGCATTGGGGAAGTAGCGGTAATAGCGGGCGGCAGCAGCCGCTATTTCGGCGTCATCTTCCAGTTGCTTGGCCTCGGCCAGCAGGGTCAAGCGGCCTGCGGCCTGAACATCCGCAACGCCACGCTCACCGACCAGCAACGAGCACTTGGGCTGCAGTTGCAGGTTGTGGGTGTGCTGGGCAATCCGGCTGATCAGCAGCAGCGGCCGACCTTGATCGTCGAGGCAATAAGGCACCACTGATCCGAATGGGAAGCCCGGCATAACTTTAGAATGGGTCGAAAGCACTGCTTGGTATTCCTTGAGCAGCAATTCTCGGGCATGCTTTATCGTCTTAACGCTCAACTTGTGACTCCTCGTACAGAATTCGTCATAAACGGACAGGCGCTCAGCACTCAGGTCCTGCGGCACCAACGGGGCAATTAGCTTTAACCATTGGGGGAACAACCTATGCAATTACAAGACAAGGTCATCATCATCACCGGCGGCTGCCAGGGTCTGGGTCGAGCCATGGCTGAATACCTGGCCGGCAAAGGCGTCAAGCTGGCACTGGTCGACCTCAACCAAGAGACACTCGATGAAGCCGTGGCCGTGTGCAAGGCCGCTGGCGTTGAAGCCCGCGCTTACCTGTGCAACGTCGCCAATGAAGAACAAGTGACCCATATGGTCGCACAGGTTGCCGCCGATTTCGGCGCCATCAATGGCCTGGTCAACAATGCCGGGATTCTGCGCGACGGCCTGACCATCAAGGTCAAAGATGGCGAGATGACCAAACTCAGCCTGGCCCAGTGGCAAGCGGTGATCGACGTCAACCTGACCGGCGTGTTCCTCTGCACCCGCGAAGTAGCGGCGAAGATGATTGAGCTGAAGAACGAAGGCGCAATCGTTAATATCTCCTCGATATCCCGTGCCGGCAACATCGGCCAGGCCAACTATTCGGCGGCCAAAGCCGGCGTTGCGGCCGACACCGTGGTCTGGGCCAAAGAGCTGGCACGCTATGGCATCCGCGTGGCGGGCGTGGCACCCGGCTTTATCGAGACCGAAATGGTTGCCAGCATGAAGCCCGAAGCCCTGGAGCGCATGTGCTCCGGCATTCCACTTAAGCGCATGGGCAAGCCTGCCGAAATCGCTCACTCGGTGGCCTACATCCTAGAAAACGACTACTACACCGGTCGTATCCTTGAGCTAGACGGCGGCCTGCGTCTGTAATCACAGCCCCGTACGCAACAACCAAAAAGCCCCGCACTCGACCTGACTGCGGGGCTTTTTTATCGACGCAAGCTAGAGCTGCGCCAGCTACCAGCCAATCCCCAACCCCAGCATGTATTGGCGATCCGCCGAAGTCTGCCCCAGGCCGCGGGTTTGATTGAGCTCATACAGCAGCGAAATCCGCGCCCACTCATTGACCCGGTAACGCAAACCCGCCTCGCCCTCGAACACGTAGTCAACCTGATCAATCAGCGGCAAGGCCAACTGGCCAGTGCTGTAAAGCTCGACCCGGGTGCCCGCCAACAAGCGCTTGTAATCCCACTCCATGCTGCCGGCATCGAAACTGATGTCACCCGGATAGGCCGCAGAGACATCGGCATGCAACCGGTAGCGCTGATACTGAGCAATCAGCTCAAAACGCCCCAGTTCATCGTCCCAGAATCGGTAGCCTGGGCCAATACCGTAAGAACTCTTGCGGTCGATTGACTCAAACTCATTGCGCTCCTCGTGCAGGCTGCTGCGCACAAACCATTGCTCAGTGATAAAACGGTCGAGGTCGTAATCGAGCTGCCAGTTTTGCTCGACCTTTTGCGTGTTTTTCGTCTCATGCTCAAGCTCGCCCTTGACTACATGCCGCCAGGCCCCATGACTGACACGGCTATCGCCCTTAAGCTTGAACTCGTCGGTGTCATCCTGATTGCGCTCAAGTTCGAGCTTGGCGTCCAGATTGCCTTCCCAGACGAAATCGTTGATCAGCGGCCGTGGCGGCACTAACTGCTTAATGTCGGCCAGGGCGACGGTTTGGCTCTGGCCATTGAGCACTTGCACCTGACCCGCTTCGGCGGCTTGCAGGCGCTGGCTGTGTTGCCCCTCAAAGCCTGAACGCTTAACCAACAGCGGCTGATCAGAGCTGAGGGTGTCAATATCCGCCCAGTCAATCAGCACCCGGCCGGCATACTTGGTTTTTAGCGCCAACTTGCCGCCATCCAGCAAAATAATGTCACCGCTAAGCCGGTCACCATTGTTTAACCACACCGTATCGGCCAGCGTTGGCAACGCCAGTGAACAGCTCAAAAATATCAACAGAGTACGCAGTAACATGAGCAACCAAGAGTATGCGGAACAGCAAAAGGGCCGGCAGCATGCCTGTAGCAACCCGCCATCGGCAAGCGCAGCCGCCCGACGGGAGGCTCTGTACCTGAGCTTGGCGCAGATACCCAGCGGCTGTGTGGTCAGTTACGGGCAGTTAGCCGCCTTCGCGGGCCTCGGTCGGGCGGCGCGCTGGGTTGGCCGCACCCTCAGCCAGCTGCCATCCGGCTCAACCTTACCATGGCACCGAGTGATAGCTGCCAGCGGCCACCTAAGCCTGGCGCAGGGCACGCTAAGTGGCGACGAACAACGCCAACGGCTGCGCGAAGAAGGCATTTACCTGACTAACGATAGGGTTGATATCCGCCGGCATGGCTGGCGCCCGTAGGCGCGCAGCAGTTAAAGTGCGGGCCTCGATTGCAACCCCGGCAGCCTTTAGCGCCTGCCCGCACACCGCAGGCTCGTTTTATGTCTGACCAAAGCTCGCGCGCCATGCCGCCGAAAAGCTGGCGCGCCGCCCTCGCCGCCTACGCCACGCCGGCCTCGCTAGCCCTGCTGCTGCTCGGCTTCGCCGCAGGCCTGCCTTATATGCTGGTGTTTTCAACGCTGTCGGTGTGGCTGCGCGAGGCCGGTATCGCCCGGGAAACCATCGGCTTTGCCAGCTTGATCGGCCTGGCCTATGCGTTTAAATGGGTCTGGTCGCCACTGCTCGACCAATGGCGTTTACCCATCCTGGGTCGCCTGGGCCGGCGCCGCTCCTGGCTGGTGTTATCGCAAACATTGGTCGCCTTGGGCTTGGTAGCCATGGCTTTTTGCGACCCCAAGCTACACCTCAATGGGCTGATTGCGATTGCCGTGGTGGTGGCCTTTGCCTCCGCGACCCAAGACATTGCGGTGGATGCCTATCGCCTGGAGATCGCCGACGACAGTCATCAAGCCGCGCTGGCTGCCAGCTACATGGCCGGTTACCGGGTCGCGGCCCTGCTGGCCACGGCGGGGGCGCTGTATTTTGCCGACTGGTTTGGCGCCTCCAGCCTGAGCTATCAGCACGGCGCCTGGGCCAGCACCTACATGCTGTTTGCCATGCTGATGCTGCCGGGGCTGATCACCACCCTGTGGATGCGCGAGCCACCGCTGCCGCTGCGCACCCAGCTGTCGGCCGAACGCTACGGCCTCAGCCACCAACTGATCTCGGTACTGGTGCTGATAGTGCTGCTGATCTCGGTACCGGCGATGTTTACCCAGTTCTATCACAGCGACTTTGCCAGCGTGATCAACGGCGAAATCAGCCTGTTCGAGTTACTGCGCGATGATCGCGCGCTTATGCGCGCGCTGCTGTACAGCGTCCTCACCGCGTTGTGTTTATCAACGGGCGGCCGGCGCGGCTTGGCACCGGTATTGACGCCAGTTAACGACTTTATCTTGCGCTATCGCTGGCAGGCTTTTCTGTTGCTGGGGCTGGTGGCCACCTATCGCATGTCCGACACCGTGATGGGCGTAATGGCCAACGTGTTCTATATCGACCAAGGCTTTACCAAGGAGCAGATCGCCAGCGTCAGCAAGATTTTTGGCCTGGTTATGACCCTGTTCGGCGCCGGTTTCGGCGGGGTGCTGATCATGCGGTTTGGCATCATGCCGATCCTGTTTATCGGCGGAGTGACGTCGGCGGCGACTAATTTGTTATTTGTGCTGCTGGCTGACATGGGCCCGCATCTGCAAATGCTGATGGTCAGTATTTCCTTCGACAACTTCAGCTCAGGCCTGGCCACTGCGGCCTTTGTCGCCTATTTGTCGAGCCTGACCAACCTGAAATTCTCCGCCACCCAATACGCCCTGCTCAGCTCACTGATGCTGTTACTGCCACGGCTGATCGGCGGTTACTCGGGAGTCATGGTGGAAAAATTGGGTTACGCGCAATTCTTTCTGGTCACCGCCCTGCTCGGGATACCAACGTTGCTGTTGGTCGCCCTGCAGTGGCGCAAACAAATGGCGCCAGCCAGCGGCGACAACCGTCAGGAATAAAAAAGGCCGACTCGAAGTCGACCTTTTGCGGCGTGCGGCCATAACTTTGACTAAGTATCAGTCGCGAAAGTTATTAAACTGCAATGGCATGCTGAAATCGCGGGCACGCAAGGCGGCCATGGCTTCTTGCAGGTCATCGCGCTTCTTACCGGTTACCCGCACTTGCTCGCCCTGAATGGCGGCTTGAACTTTCAGCTTGCTGTCTTTGATATGGGCGACGATCTTCTTCGCCAGCTCCTTATCAATCCCCTCGCGCAGGGTCGCTTCTTGCTTAACGCCTTTGCCCGAAGGGAAAGCGTCTTTGTACTCCAGGCATTGGACATCAATTTTGCGCTTGATCAACGACTGCTCGAGAATCGGCTTCATTTGCTCAAGAATAAAATCGGCTTCGCCAGTCAGGTCAATGACCAGGTCTTTTAGCTCGAAACTGCCTTTGCCACGTAAATCAAAACGCCGCTCCAGCTCTTTGCTGGCATTATCGATGGCATTGGTGACTTCGTGTTTATCCAATTCGGACACCACGTCGAACGAGGGCATGGGTTTTCTCCACAATAATAAGGCGCCAGATAGAAGGCGCGACCGACGTCACGGACGGACGTCTCCCGGCTTGACGGTTTAAACGCGAAGTCATTATAACTGTTCATCTCCGTATAGACCGGCTCAACGCCGGCGTTTCTTGCCTCTTTCTTGCCCCTTTAGTGAGCCGCCTCAATGCCCAACCCGCACCTCAGCATTCTGGTGGTCGATGACACCAAGTTCTCCAGCGCAATTATTGGTCGCGCGCTGAAGCTGGCCGGTTATCTCGATGTACGTTTTGCCAGCAGCGCCCTCGAAGCCCTGACCCTACAAGAGCAACGTCCTGCCAGTGTCTTGCTGGCCGATTGGATGATGCCGGAGATTGACGGTTTAGAGCTGACCAGTCGGGTTCGCCAACAAGACGAAATGACCCATCATTACACCTACATTATTTTGCTGACCGGGCGCGAAGGCGAAAACGTCCTGGGTGAGGCCTTTGAAAGTGGCGTCGATGACTTCATCAATAAAGCCGCCATGCACGAACAGCTAGTACCGCGAGTGTTTGCCGCCGACCGTTTGTGCAACACCCTGCAACGCCTGCTGCAGGAAAACCACCTGCTGACGCAGAACATCTCCAGCCTCGAACAACGCAACCTGATCGATCCGCTGACCGGCCTGGGCAACACCCGCCTGCTTCAGCAACGTTTGAGCGACAGCCTGCGGCAGCTAGAATCCCGTGGCGGCGCACTGTGCTATCTGCTGATCGGCCTGCAGGAAGCCGGCCAGTTGCGCGAGCAATACGGCGAGGACTTTCACAGCGAACTGCTGCATGGCGTCGCCCGCCGATTGCAGCAGCATGTGCGCCCGCTCGACGTATTAACCCGGTTGGACGACAGCCATTTCGGCCTGATTGCACTGCTGGAAAACATTCAGGAATGCTCACCCACCAGCTTCAAGCGCTTACATGAGGGCTTAAACCTCAAAGCCTTTAAAACCAGCGAAGGTTTTATCACCCTCAAAGCCGGCATCAGCCTGGTCGGCCTCGACGCCAACGCCCTGCCGCTAACGCCCGAGGACCTGATCGACAAAGCCGTCGAGCTGCTGCCTGAGGCGTACAACCATGGCCGAATCAACGCCGCACGCCTGTCGCCCAGCCAATAAATCCATGCGCTGGCATGTACTGGGCGCCGACAGCCTGGGGACTTCTAGTCGGCGCCGTGCGCTGGGCCATGGCGCATTAGCCCTATGACCTGGCACGTATTGGGCGCCGGCAGCCTAGGCACGTTGTGGGCCGTGCGCCTGGCCCGCGCAGGTTTGCCGGTGCGATTGATTTTGCGCGACCAGACGCGGCTCAACGCCTATCGGCAAGCCGGCGGACTGACGCTTATCGAGCAGGGCCAGCACTGCCTGCATGCCATAGAAGCCGAAACCCTCGACGCCAGCACACCGATCCAGCGCCTGCTGCTGACTTGCAAAGCCTATGACGCCGCGGCCGTCATCAGCGCGCTCAAGCCGCGCCTGGCCGCGAATGCTGAGGTTATCCTGCTGCAAAATGGCCTCGGCAGCCAGCAAGAGGTCGCCGAGCAACTGGCACCCTTGCGCTGCATTTTCGCCAGCAGCACCGAGGGCGCGTTTCGCCAAAGCGACTTTACCGTGGTATTTGCCGGCGCCGGCCACACCTGGCTCGGCGACCCAGACGCTGAAACGCCGCCGGCCTGGCTTGCACAACTAACAGCCGCCGGCATCAATCATCAGTGGACGGCGGAAATTCTCTCGCGGCTGTGGCGCAAGCTGGCGATCAATTGCGCAATCAACCCGCTGACGGTGCTGCACAATTGCCGCAACGGCGAGCTGCTGAACTATTCAGCCGAAGTCAGCAGCCTATGCGCCGAGCTGGTCACACTGCTCCAGGCCAACGACCAAGCCAGCGCGGCCATTGATCTGCACGCCGAAGTGCTGCGGGTGATTAACGCCACGGCGGCCAATTACTCCTCCATGCAACAAGATGTCAGCCGCCAACAACGCACCGAAATCAGCTACTTGCTCGGTTATGCCAGCGCCGCAGCAAGCCGCCAACAGCTGCACCTGCCGCAACTGCAAGACCTGCATTTACGCCTGACAGCCCATCTGCGCACACGTGGATTGCCCAGCGACTAGCAGCCGCGCTACCCTGCCAAACACCCGCCAAGATCAGCTAGCCGCCCGCCATGTCCCTGCGCCAGACCCTAGCCAACCTCAGCGTTGGGCATAAACTCCTCGCGGCGCTCTTGGTGCTGCTGGGCACAGTGCTGCTGGTGGTGAATCTGGTGTTTGTCAGCGCCGTCTATTGGATTGCCCGGCAAAACGTTGACCCCCAGGCCTTGACCAGTATCGGCCGGCTGCTCAGCAATCCCACTCTGAGCCACGCAGCACTGGTCTCAGACAGCAGCGCCAAGGCGTTACTGAACAACCTCAGCGAGTTTTCCGCACTGCGCGGCGCCGCCTTGTATGGCCACGACGGCCAGCGCCTGGCAGAGTTGCAACACGACGACACCCTGCCTCTGCCCGAGCATTTTGCGCAAGTACCAGGCTGGCTGCAGAACAACCACGGCGCCGCGCATCTGGTTGAGCTGGAGCAATCTGGAGAAGCCCCCGGGCACCTGTTACTGGTCGCCGCCAGCGAGCTGTCGCCGGCCTTCTACCAAGGCATAGTGGCCGCCAGCCTGTTGATTCTGTGCCTGAGCCTGCTGCTCTGGTTAGTGGTGGCCAGACAGGTACGCAGCCTGGTGACTAAACCCATCCGGCGCCTGGAGGAGTTGTCGCGGCAAGTCACCAACCAAGAAAACTACGCCCTGCGCGCCCGTCCCGGCAATAACGACGAACTGGGCAGTTTGGCAGAGGCCTTCAACACCATGCTGACGCGTATTCAGGCCCGTGAAGACGAACTGAAACGCGCCCGTGACGACGCCCAAACCGCCAGCGATGAAGCCCAGCAACTGACCAAGCTGACCCGCCACTCCAACCGCAAACTGGAAATGGAGGTGCAGGTCCGTAACAAGATCGAGAAAAAACTCACCGGCTTTCAGAATTACCTCAACAGCATCATCAACTCGATGCCCTCGGCGCTGATCGCCCTGGATGAACAACTCTACGTCACCCAGTGGAACCAGGAAGCCAGCCGGCTCTCCGGCACACCGCTGAACCAGGCCCTGAACCAGCCGATTTTCCTCGCCTTTCCCTCGCTCAAACCTTTTCTCGAGCAACTCAAGCGCACCAACGAACGCCATCAGGTAGAGAAAATCGAACGGGTAACCTGGAGCAAAAATGATCAGCCGCAGCACTTCGCCCTGACCTTTTATCCCCTGGTGGGCAGCAGTGGCCGTGGCGTGGTGATTCGCATCGATGACATCAGCCAACGCCTGGTCATGGAAGAGTTGATGGTGCAATCGGAGAAAATGCTCTCGGTCGGCGGCTTGGCGGCCGGCATGGCCCATGAGATTAACAACCCGCTGGGGGCGATTTTGCATAACGTGCAAAACATTCGTCGCCGGCTGTCCAGCGAGCTGGCAAAAAACCTCGCCCAGGCCGCCGACAGCGGCGTCGAACTGAGCGCGGTGAACGACTACCTGAGCCGCCGGGAAATCCCGCAATTGCTCGACGGCATTGCGCAAGCCGGCTCGCGGGCGGCGAAAATCGTCACCCATATGCTCAGTTTTAGCCGCCTCAGCAGCCGCGAACTCAGCGCCTGCCAATTGCCGCTGCTGATCAATCAAGCCGTGGAAATCGCCGGCAATGACTTTGACCTGATCGAAGGCTTCGACTTTAAGGGCCTGGAGATTCAGCGCGAGTTCGACCCGCAGCTGGGCAGCGTGCCAGCCACCGCCAACGAGCTGGAACAGGTGCTGCTGAACCTGCTGAAAAACGCCGCCCAGGCGATTCATCAGCGCCCCGCAGGTGGGCCGCCGGGACGCATCGTCTTGCGCTGTAAGCTCAGCCCACCCTGGGCGGAAATCCAGGTCGAAGACAACGGCATCGGCATGCCCGAGGCGGTACGCAAACGCATCTTCGAGCCGTTTTTTACCACCAAGGAAATTGGCCAAGGCACCGGTCTTGGGCTGTCCGTGGCCTACTTCATTATCACCAACAACCACAAAGGCCAGATGGAGGTGCACTCCACACTCGGCCAAGGCAGCTGCTTTAGCGTGCGCCTGCCGTTGCAGCAAGTGGTTGAGCAACCAGGAGTTTGAACATGGGTTTTCGCCTTTCCAAGATCTACACCCGCACCGGCGACGGCGGCGAAACGGGCCTGGCCGATGGCCGCCGCGTGGCCAAGGATCACCCACGCATCGAGGCGATGGGCGAGGTCGACAGCCTCAACAGCCAGCTCGGCATGCTGTTGGCCGAACTGGCCGACCAAGAGGCGATGTGGCCGGGTTTGAGCGAGCTGATCGAAGTGCTCGCGCCCTGCCAGCATCGCCTGTTCGATCTCGGCGGCGAGCTGGCGATGCCCGAATACAAAGCGCTCGCGCAGCCGGAAATCAGCCGCCTGGAGGCCGCCATTGACCTGTGGAATGAAGAACTGGGGGCACTGGAAAACTTCATCCTGCCCGGCGGTTCGCGCCTGGTTGCCCAAGCGCACCTGTGCCGCAGTTTGGCCCGCAGTGCCGAGCGCCGCTGCCAGCAACTGAGCGCAGTCGAGCCGCTTGAAGGCGTTGGTTTGGCCTATTTGAATCGACTGTCGGATTTACTCTTTGTCGCCGCCCGGTTGATCGGCCGCCGGCAAAATATCAAGGAAATACTCTGGCAGGCGGCAAGCAAGCCGAGCGCTTAAACGCCCGGAAGCGTTTAAACAGTCGGCCAGAAGGCGCGAATTCCGGCCACCCCTTGGGCGCCAATCTGCCACGCCCGCTCGCTATCCTGCGGGCTGAGGCCACCCAAGAGAAATACCGGCAGATTGCAGGCGCCGATCAGCTCGCGGGCTAAGTCCCAGCCCAAGGGTGCGGCATCTGGATGGGTGAGGGTCGGCTGCAACGGCGACAAGGTGATGAAATCCACGCCCATCTGCGCCGCCAACGCCAACTCTTCGGCGTTGTGACAGGAGGCCGCCAACCAGCGTTCAGCAGGAAACGGCCGGCCTTTGGCGGCGTATTGACGTAACTGCTTGGCCGACAGCTGCCAGCCGGCCGCCGGGAAGTCGCCCAACCACTCCAGCGGCCCCTTGAGCATCAATTGCGCCTTGCCGGCACACAGACCCACCGCATCGACCGCCAAATCGCGGTACTGCGGGTCGTAGCCATTCGGCGCGCGCAACTGAATCAAACCGATACCGCTGGCCACTGCCGCCTGGATGCCTTGCAGCACCGCCTTGGGCTCGAGGCCATCGGGGCTGATCAAGTACTGGGCTGGCAAGCGGGCGGCCTGCACGATCGGCGCATTCGCCGCAGGGAACTCATACTCGGGCAACTGCCGCGGCGAAACCCAGGCCAACGGCTGGCCCTCGGCGCCGTGGGGCTCACCGCTAAAAGCGCTGACCAACCAGACATCCAGCAATATCTGTTTGTCGGGATAGTCGTGCTGCACCTTGATCAGCGGCCGGGCGCTGGTGACCCTAATGCCCAGTTCTTCATGCAGCTCACGGCGCAGCGCCGCTAGCACCGTTTCACCGGCCTCGACCTTGCCACCGGGAAACTCCCAGAGCCCTCCCTGGTGCTGCTGATCGGCGCGCCGCGCCAGTAAGATGCGTCCATCTGCACCGCGAATCACCGCGGCGGCCACATGTACTCGTTTCACCGCAAAGGCTCCTTAAGGGCCGCCTGATACCATCGCTGGAAGGCCGGCCACTGGTAAATGGTGGTCACGTAAGCCGCGGCCTGCGCCGGCAACTCCACCTGATAGCTGCGCAAGCGCGCGGCGACCGGGGCATAGAAGGCATCGGCAATGGTGACGTGGCCAAACAGAAAGGCCCCGTCGGCACCAAAGCGCGCGCGGCAATAGCGCCATAGCTCAAATACGCGCTGAATATCGGCCAGGGCATCGTCTGGAATATTTGCCAACGGCGCCTCGCGCGCAAGGTCCATCGGCAAGTGCGTGCGCAAGGCCATAAAGCCACTGTGCATCTCGGCGCAGACGCTGCGCGCCACCCCACGGGCATACTGCCCGCATGGCCACAGATGGGCCTCGGGGAAACGTTCGGCAAGGTATTCGGCAATCGCCAAAGAGTCCCAGAGCGGCCCCTCCTCGGTATTCAGCAACGGCACCTTGGCAGTTGGCGAGTAGGCCAAAATCCGCGCACGGGTGTCAGGCTGATCCAGCGGAATCAGCACCTCGTCATAGGGTGCCTGGGCTAACTCCATGGCCAACCCGGCACGCAGGGACCAAGAGGAATAATTTTTGTTGCCGATGATCAGGGTCAGGGACATGGACTTGCTCCAAGCGCGGAAGGTTACTGCCGGTGTCACTGAACCTTAAAAGCCACCCCGCGCAATAGCAAATTCCCGTTACTCATGGGCCCATGAGTAACGGGAATAGTCAGGCTCAAAGCAACTGTTCGAGCAAGACTCAGGAACGGTATTCGGCGTTGATCCGCACATATTCGTGGGACAGGTCAGTGGTCCAGATGGTCTCACTGCAGGTACCGCGACCCAGCTCGATGCGGATGCTGATTTCCGCCTCGGCCATCACCGCCGCGCCCTGCTCCTCGGTGTAACTGGCAGCGCGCGCGCCATGGCTGGCGATACAGACTTCGCCGATAAACACATCGATCTTCGCCACATCCAACTGATCCACCCCGGCGCGGCCGACGGCGGCCAGGATCCGCCCCCAGTTCGGGTCGCTGGCGAACAGTGCAGTTTTAATCAGCGGCGAATGGGCCACGGTGTAGCCCACATCCAAAC
Organism: Pseudomonas sp.; assembly: GCF_030698175.1. Taxonomy (GTDB): domain Bacteria; phylum Pseudomonadota; class Gammaproteobacteria; order Pseudomonadales; family Pseudomonadaceae; genus Aquipseudomonas. The sequence goes on along the minus strand of NZ_JAUYNT010000017.1, from coordinate 122,399 downwards.
ATTCTTGATGAGTGCCGCCGCCGTTGACGATCACAGTGACGAACTTGGTCGCGCCTTCGCCATCACGAACAATGGCCTGGGCCACGTCCATGCACACCTCGAACACCGCCTGTTTGAGCGCGGCGAACAGCGGCCCGCGAGTCTCGGTGACTTCCGGCAAATTGGCCTGGCCGGTGGCGATCAGCATGCAGCAATCGTTGGTCGAGGTATCGCCATCAATGGTGATGCGGTTGAACGACTTGTTCGCCGCATCGCTGAGCAGGTCTTGCAACACTGCGGGGGCGACCTTGGCGTCGGTGGCGATATAGCCGAGCATGGTCGCCATGTTCGGCCGGATCATCCCGGCGCCCTTGGAAATACCGGTCACGGTAATGGTCACGCCATCCTGTACAAACTGCCGACTGGCGCCCTTGGGCAAGGTGTCGGTGGTCATGATGCCAGTGGCCGCCTCAGCCCAGTGCTGCTCGGACAAATCGGCCAAGGCCGCAGGTAAAGCTGCGATGATTTTCTCAACCGGCAACGGCTCGCCAATCACCCCGGTGGAGAACGGCAAAATCGCCTGCTCGTCGACCCCAGCCAACTGCGCCAAGGCGGCACAGGTTTGCCTGGCCGCTAACAAGCCGGGCTCACCGGTACCGGCATTGGCATTGCCGGTATTGGTCAGCAGATAACGCGAGCCGCCCTTGACCCGCTGGCGGGCAAGAATCACCGGCGCGGCGCAAAAGGCATTGAGGGTGAACACCCCGGCAACGCTGGAGCCTTCGGCGCAACGCATCACCACCACGTCTTTGCGACCCTCGCGCTTGATGCCGGCCGAGGCAATCCCCAGCTCAAAACCGGCCACTGGGTGCAAAGTAGGAAGCGGACCAAGACCAACAGCCATGCGATTAACTCCTTGTCGTCAGCATCGAAAACCCGTCAAGGCTCTGCGGCGCCGGCGTGTGCGGCGCTCGCAAAGAGCCTGGAGGATTCGAATCAAACACCGCATCGGCGCGGCGATATTTAAGTGAAAACGCCGCGAGCGGCTAAAGCCGGTCGCGGCGCAGATAAACAACCCAGCCTTAGCTAATTTGACCGTGGCAATGCTTATATTTTTTACCCGAACCGCAAGGGCAGGCTTCATTACGGCCAACCTTAGGCTCGTTACGCACCTGCACTTGCGCTTGCGCAGAGTCATCCGCCTGCGACTCGTCGGCCTCGGGCAGATCTAAGCCTGGCGCAGCGGCATGCACGAACTGCATACGCTTGGCCAATTCTTCGGCTTCGTGACGGGCCCGCGCCTCTTCCTCGGCCGGATCGTTCTGGCGCACCTGGACATGGGATAGCACGCGAATAGCGTCACGCTTGATCGAGTTCAGCAGCTCGGTGAACAAGGTGAAGGATTCGCGTTTGTACTCTTGCTTCGGGTTCTTCTGCGCATAGCCACGCAGGTGTATGCCATGACGCAGGTGATCCATGGTCTGCAGATGGTCCTTCCAGAGGTCATCCAGCACGCGCAGCAAGATTTGCTTCTCAAAGCTGCGCAGCGCTTCTGGGCTGGCCTGCTGCTCTTTCTCTTGATAGGCGGCCAGCAGCTCCTGGTTGATCTTCTCGCGCAACGGCTCTTCGTAGAGCTTGTCGTCGTCGTCGAGCCACTGTTGGATCGGCAAGCGCAGGCCGTAATCGCTGTACAAGGCCTGTTCCAGACCGGCGATGTCCCACTGCTCGGGCAACGACTGCGGCGGAATGTGCGCGACCATGGTGTTGTCGAGGGCCTCTTGACGGAACTCGGCAATGGTCTCGCCAATATCATCGGCGGCCAGCAAGCTGTTGCGCATGTGATAGATCACTTTGCGCTGCTCGTTGGCGACGTCATCGAACTCCAGCAATTGCTTGCGGATGTCGAAGTTACGGCCTTCCACTTTGCGCTGCGCTTTTTCGATGGCGTTAGTCACCATGCGATGCTCGATGGCCTCACCAGCCTGCATGCCGAGGGCTTTCATAAAGCCTTTAACCCGGTCCGAGGCGAAAATACGCATCAGGCTGTCTTCCAACGACAGGTAGAAACGGCTCGAGCCCGGGTCACCCTGACGACCGGCACGGCCGCGTAACTGGTTATCGATGCGCCGCGATTCATGGCGTTCCGAGGCGATTACATGCAAGCCCCCAGCGGCGATAACCTGCTGATGACGCTGCTGCCAGTCGCTCTTGATTTGCGCGATTTGCTCAGGGGTAGCGTCCTCCAGGGCGGCCACTTCGACCTCCCAGTTACCGCCGAGCAGAATGTCCGTACCACGACCGGCCATGTTGGTGGCAATGGTCAGGGCGCCAGGGCGACCGGCCTGGGCGATGATCTCGGCTTCTTTCTCGTGGAACTTGGCGTTCAGAACCTTGTGCTCGATACCGGCCTTGTTGAGCAGGTTGGAGACGTACTCGGAGCTGTCGATGGTCGCAGTCCCGACCAGCACCGGGCGACCTTCAGCCAAAGATTCCTGAATGTCGGTGATGATGGCGGCGTACTTCTCGTCCTGAGTCATGTAGACCAGGTCATTGAAGTCTTTACGACCCAAAGGCTTGTTGGTCGGAATCACCACCACGGTCAGGCCGTAGATCTGCTGGAATTCAAACGCCTCGGTATCGGCCGTACCGGTCATACCGGAGAGCTTCTTGTACAGGCGGAAGTAGTTCTGGAAGGTGGTCGAGGCCAGTGTCTGGCTCTCGGCCTGAATCGGCAGACCTTCTTTGGCTTCGATGGCCTGGTGCAAACCCTCGGACAAACGTCGGCCCGGCATGGTGCGGCCGGTGTGTTCGTCGATCAGCATGACCTGATCTTTTTGCACGATGTATTCGACATCGCGATGGAACAATTTGTGCGCGCGCAGGCCCGAGTACACATGGGTCAGCAAGCCGAGGTTATGCGCCGAATAGAGGCTTTCGCCCTCGGCCAGCAAACCATTGGCGGTCAGAAGATCTTCGATGAACTGGTGGCCTTGCTCGTTCAGCTCAACCTGACGGGTCTTCTCATCGAGGCTGTAATGGCCTTCTTGAGTGACCACGCCTTCGACTTCTTCAACGTGCAACTTCAACTGCGGAATCAGCAGATTGATCTGGGTATAAAGCGCGGAGCTGTCTTCTGCCTGCCCCGAGATGATCAGCGGAGTACGCGCTTCGTCGATCAAAATGGAGTCAACTTCGTCGATTACGGCGAAATTCAGCTCACGCTGGAATTTTTCATCCAGGCTGAAAGCCATATTGTCGCGCAGGTAATCGAAACCAAATTCGTTGTTGGTGCCGTAGGTGATGTCGGCGGCATAGGCGGCGCGCTTTTCCACTGGGTCCATAAAGGGCGTGACTATGCCAACGCTCAGACCGAGGAACTCATACAGCGGGCGCATCCAGTTGGCATCGCGACGCGCTAGGTAGTCGTTGACCGTGACCACGTACACGCCTTTGCCTTCCAGCGCATTCAGGTACACGGCCAGGGTCGCCACCAGGGTCTTGCCTTCACCGGTACGCATCTCGGCGATGCGGCCCTCGTGCAGGGTCATGCCGCCGACCAACTGCACGTCGAAGTGACGCATGCCCATCACCCGCTTACCGGCCTCACGGGCTACGGCAAAGGCTTCCGGCAGGAGTTGATCGAGACTTTCACCTTTGGCCAAACGCGCCTTGAACTCTTGCGTTTTGCCACGCAACTGCTCATCGCTAAGGCCGAGCATTTGCTCTTCAAAGGCGTTAACGATCTGCACAGTTTTGAGCATGCGCTTAACTTCACGCTCGTTCTGGCTACCAAAGAGTTTCTTTAACAAAGGTGCAAACATATCGACAGATTCTTCCACGCGTATGGATGAAGAGTGACCGTCAGGACACCCGCGCAGCCCTCATGGCCGCTTGCGAAGGCAGCATTCTACTCGGAAATGTCGTTGAAGAAAGCCGCTCAATCACCCAAGCGCAACACACCCGCCAAGCCGGCCGCCAAGCAGTCAGCGCAAGCTGGCCTTGGTCATTCTGCTACCATGGCTTTTTGCTCACCGAGACAACCCGCCATGGCCTTTCGCCCACTGCCTGCTCGCGCGCCCGCCGCCATGTTGCGCGAGGCGAAACCGCTGAAAGCCTTATTCAGCGCCGCCCAGCGCCTGACTCAACTGCAACGTTTGCTGGAAAGCCAGCTGCAGCCCGCAGCCCGCGAATACTGCCATCTGGCGTCGTGGCGCGAAGGCTGTTTGCTGCTAATTGTCACCGACGGCAACTGGGCCACGCGCCTGCGCTATCAGCAGCGCCGCCTGCTGCGGCAATTGCAGCAACTCGACGAATTTGCCGGCCTGCAGCGAATTTTATTTAAAGTGCAACCGCCAACCACCCAAACCGGCACGCCCAATCGCAGCATCGAACTGTCCAGTTGCGCCGCCGAAAGCATCCAGACCACCGCCGAAGGCATCACCGATCCCAACTTGCGTGCGGCGCTCGAACGCCTGGCCAGCCATGGCAAAAAAACCAACGCCGAATAGCGGGGCAAGGTTTATTTTTCCGATAAAAAAAGGCCACCCGCAGGTGGCCTTAATAAGGAGATAAAGCGGGTACTGCTTACACCGCCGCAACCGGGCGCATGTAGGAGATTGGCGCGTCGTTCGCATCATCGAAAGTCACGACTTCCCAAGCATCTTGCTGGGCAATCAAACTGCGCAACAATTGATTGTTCAGGGCATGACCCGACTTGAAGCCGCGAAACTCGCCAATCAAACTGTTACCCAGCAGGTACAGATCGCCAATGGCATCGAGAATCTTGTGCTTAACGAATTCGTCCTCATAACGCAGGCCGTCTTCGTTTAGTACGCGAAACTCATCGACCACAATGGCGTTAGCCACACTGCCGCCGAGCGCCAGGTTCTGCGAACGGAGGAACTCGATGTCACGCATAAAACCAAAGGTCCGCGCCCGGCTAACTTCCTTAACAAAGGAGGTGCTGGAAAAGTCCACACTGGCCGATTGGGTGCGATTGAGAAATACCGGGTGATCAAAATCGATTTCAAAACCGACTTTAAAACCCTCAAACGGCAGGAAGGTGGCGCGTTTATCGCCATCTTCCACCGTTACTTCACGCTTGATACGAATGAACTTCTTGGCCGCTTCTTGCTCTTCCAACCCAGCTGACTGGATCAAAAACACAAAGGGACCGGCGCTGCCGTCCATGATCGGTACTTCTGACGCGGAGAGCTCGACGTAGGCGTTATCGATGCCCAGGCCTGCCATGGCCGAAAGCAAGTGCTCTACCGTGTCGACCTTAACGTCGCCTTTGACCAGCGTGGTCGAAAGCGTGGTGTCACCGACATTTTCCGCGCGGGCGGGGATTTCAACCACGGGGTCTAAATCGGTGCGACGAAACACGATACCGGTGTCAACTGGCGCAGGTTTCAGGGTCAGGTAAACCTTCTCCCCTGAGTGCAGACCGACGCCAGTCGCGCGGATGATGTTTTTCAAGGTGCGTTGTTTGATCATGGCTTGGGCCGTATGCGCGCTAATTGCGAATTGTTTTCAACGAAGGTCGGCGATGATAGCAGAACCGCCCCTCGCTGAACATCAATCGTCCCAAAGCTTGCCGTACATTTCATCAGTCAGCCTGACGCCGCAAGAAAGCCGGGATGTCCAGATAATCCAAATCATCATGGGGATTAAGCTTGGCGGCAGTTGCAGCGCTGGCGCTGGTCTGATTACGCATAACGGTTGGCCGATCCAGGTCGCGATAGTTAACCGCCGCATGCTCTTGACGCGCCGCCGAACTCGACGCAGACGATGGAACTGCATGCACGGTGTTGTCGATCACCTTGACTGGCTTCTCGATTTTCGCGCCCAAGCCGGTCGCCACCACAGTCACATGCAGCTCATCGCGCATGTCTGGGTCGATGACCGCGCCGACCTTAACGGTGGCGTGCTCGGAAGCGAAAGCTTCGATGATTTCGCCAACCGCGGCGTACTCACCCAACGACAGATCGAGGCCAGCGGTGATGTTGACCAGAATGCCGCGCGCGCCTTGCAGGTTGACGTCTTCCAGCAACGGATTGCGAATCGCCGCTTCGGTGGCTTCACGGGCGCGGTTCGGACCGCTGGCGCAGCCAGTGCCCATCATCGCCATACCCATTTCGCTCATCACGGTGCGCACGTCGGCGAAGTCGACGTTCATCAAGCCTTCACGCAGCATGATGTCGGAGATCCCGCGCACAGCGCCGGTGAGCACGTCATCGGCCTTGGCAAAAGCGGACAGCAAGCTGGCGTCTTTACCGAGAATGGTCAGCAGCTTCTCGTTGGGGATGGTGATCAGCGAGTCGACGCATTCGGACAACGCACGAATGCCTTCATCGGCAACCTGCATGCGTTTCTTGCCCTCGAAAGGGAATGGCCGCGTCACCACTGCAACGGTGAGGATGCCCATTTCTTTGGCGATTTGCGCAATGATCGGCGCCGCACCGGTACCGGTACCGCCGCCCATGCCGGTGGTGATAAACACCATGTCAGCACCTTGCAGCACATCGATGATGCGCTCGCGGTCTTCCATGGCAGCCTGGCGGCCGATCTCAGGATTAGTCCCGGCGCCCAAGCCTTTGGTGATTGCAGTACCCAACTGCAGAATGGTTTTTGCCCCAACCTTGCGCAGTGCCTGCGCATCGGTATTGGCGCAAATAAACTCAACACCCTGAATGTTGTTTTGTACCATGTGGTTCACGGCATTGCCGCCACCACCGCCCACACCGATAACTTTAATAACGGCGCTCTGCGGGACGCTGTCTACGAGTTCGAACATTCCCCTCTCCTTTTACTTTCTAGTTATATCGCCTACCACAACCACGGTGAAACTTTTAGAAATTGCCTTGGACCCAGCGTTTCAGTCTTTCCAGTATCGGTGTTTTCGGCTCATCACTAAAACTACTACCGCTAAACATCGATATACCGTCGGTCTGTTTTTGCAGGCCATACAGCAATAAACCCACGCCAGTGGAATAAATCGGATTACGCACAACGTCAGCCAATCCCTTGACACTGTGTGGAACACCCAAACGCACCGGCATGTGAAATATCTCTTCGGCCAATTCGACCGCACCTTCCATTTTTGCCGTGCCACCGGTAAGAACAATACCGGCCGGAATCAAATCCTCATAACCGCTACGACGTAATTCCGCTTGAATCAAGGTAAATAGTTCGTCGTAACGTGGTTCAACTACTTCGGCCAAGGCTTGCCGTGATAACTCACGCGGTGGGCGATCACCAACACTGGGAACCTTGATCGTTTCCCCGGCGCCGGCCAGCTTGGCCAGAGCACAAGCATACCGAATTTTAATCTCTTCCGCATACTGGGTGGGGGTGCGTAATGCCATGGCAATATCATTAGTTACCTGGTCACCGGCCACCGGAATTACCGCAGTGTGACGTATCGCACCTTCGGTAAAGATCGCGATATCAGTAGTGCCACCACCAATATCGACCAAACATACGCCTAATTCTTTTTCGTCCTCGGTCAATACCGAATACGCCGAGGCCAATTGTTCGAGAATAATGTCGTCAACTTCCAAACCGCAGCGCCGCACACACTTCTCGATATTTTGCGCAGCATTCACCGCGCAGGTTACTACATGCACTTTGGCTTCTAAGCGGACCCCGGACATGCCCAAAGGTTCACGCACGCCCTCCTGGTTATCAATTACATAATCTTGCGGCAAGGTATGCAGCACCCGCTGATCCGCCGGAATAGCAACTGCCTGTGCGGCATCCAGTACTCGCTCTAAATCCGCCTGGCTAACTTCACGATCACGGATGGCCACAATACCGTGGGAATTTAAACTGCGAATATGATTACCGGCCACCCCAACAAAGGCCGAATGAATCCGGCAGCCGGCCATTAATTGCGCTTCTTCAATGGCGCGCTGAATCGATTGCACGGTCGATTCGATATTCACCACCACGCCGCGTTTCAGGCCGCGCGAGGGATGGGTGCCAATGCCGATAATTTCCAGCTGACCATCGCTCGTCACCTCGCCCACCAGCGCCACCACTTTGGAGGTGCCGATGTCCAGGCCGACGATCATCTTGCCGCTCTGCACATTTGCCATGGTTCTTGCCTTCTCCTTAGTCACTTGGCGGCGACAACATTAGTCGCCGCACCCAGTAGCGGCTGGCGCCAGCCGACGGCAAGGCCGTTAGCGTAACGCAGGTCGATATGGGCAATATTGGCGATTTCTGGCTTTAAGGTCTTTTCATAGACGGCCACAAACCGACGCATTTTTTCCAGCAGGTGATCACGCCCCAGTAACAGCTCGATACTTTGCCCGCTGCTGTTCACACCGGTGGTCAGAAACCAACTGCCGCGCTCACGCAATTCCAGTTGCGCCACCGAGAAGCCCAGCGGCCGCAACATTTGACTGAACAATTGGTATTGCTGCATCACCGTTTGCTGGGCCCGTTGCGGCCCAAACAACTGTGGCAAGTTCTCATAATTGGCCAATTCACGCGGGGTAAAGGCCTGACCCTGGTTATTCAGCAGCGCCTCATTGCCCCAGCGGGCCACCGGCAATTGCTCTTCCAGTTGGATAGACAACTGATCCGGCCAAATCCGCCGAACTTCGGCATGGGCGATCCAGGGCATTTGCTCAAGCTCGCTGCGCATCGCGGCCAGATCCACGGTAAAAAAGCTCGCGGAGATATAAGGAGCAATGCGCTGCTGCACCGCTTGCTGGCTGATATAGCTCAACTCGCCTTGCACGCTCACCTGGCTAATCGGCCGATCGGCATAGGGCAGCACGCGCTGCGCCAGGGTGTAAGTGCCAAGCCCCAAGGCCAGCAGCAGCAGCGGCCACAACAAGCGCTTAAGCCCACTGAGATCCGCTTTGGGTCGCCGCGCTGCCAGTGGCTGTTCCGCCACCAGACGGCTGGCACCCCGCGCTGCCGGCTTGCGCAGCGGAGCACGATCGAGTTGTGGTTGCGCGTAACGCAGCGTGGCGCTGTGCATAAACTTAACCTCGACGCTCTAGACTGTCGGCCAAAATCGCCAATACCAACTGCTGAAAATCCAGACCGGCGGCGCGGGCCGCCATCGGCACCAGGCTGTGGTCGGTCATGCCCGGCACGGTATTAACCTCCAGCAACCAAAACTTGCCGCTGGCGTCTTGCATCACATCGGCGCGCGCCCAACCCTGCGTGCCCACCGCCTCACAAGCTTGGGCAGTCAGGGTTTTCAGCTCGGCTTCTTTGTCCGCCGCCAGCCCGCACGGCACCCGGTACTGGGTGTCATTGGCCAGGTACTTGGCGTCGTAATCGTAAAAGCTGTGGCTGGTGCCCAAGGCAATCGGTGGCAGCACTTGGCCACGCAGCATGGCGATGGTGAATTCCGGGCCGCTGATCCACTGCTCAACCAAGACTTGCGAGTCGTACTGGCTGGCATCGCGCCAGGCGGCGATCAACTCAGCCAAGTTGCTCACTTTGGCCATGCCGATGCTGGAGCCTTCGTGGGCCGGTTTCACAATCAACGGGAAACCCAGCTCAGCAGCCGCCGATTCACAGTCGCCAGTGCTGTTCAACGTCGCATGCAGGGGCGTCGACAAGCCCAGGCTTTGCCAAACCTGCTTGGTGCGCAGTTTGTCCATCGCCAACGCCGAGGCCAATACGCCGCTGCCGGTGTAAGGAATTTCCAGGCACTCCAGCAGCCCTTGCATGCTGCCGTCTTCACCGCCGCGACCGTGCAAGACGATAAAGGCCCGATCAATTTTCTCGCTGACCAGACGCTGTAAAAAATCCGCCCCAACGTCGATACCGAAAGCATCCACACCGCCAGCCAGCAGCGCCTCTAGCACTGCCGCACCAGACTTCAGCGAAACCTCACGCTCCGCACTTTTGCCACCAAACAGCACAGCGACCCGACCAAAAACTTTTGGGTCGAGAGTGCTGGCTTGGGCAGTAGATGGCGTCGCAACAGTCATTTCGATTCCTCAGGTTTTGTCTCAGCGCTCACGGCAAACAGCGGGTGCTTAATCAGTTGCGGGGCCAGCCCGCCAATATCGCCAGCGCCCTGACACAACAGAATGTCACCGGCGCGCAGCAAGGGTTTAACCAGCGGCGCCAGGTCGATGCCGCGTTCGATATAGATAGGGTCAAGCTGGCCGCGCTGGCGAATACTGCGGCACAGATGACGGCTGTCAGCGCCGGGAATCGGTGCTTCGCCCGCCGGATAAACTTCCATCAACAGCAACACATTGGCGTCGCCCAGGACCTGGACAAAATCTTCATACAGGTCACTGGTACGGCTATAGCGGTGCGGCTGATAAACCATCACCAGCCGGCGCTCAGGCCAACCACCACGTACGGCCTTAATCACCGCCGCCACTTCCCGTGGGTGGTGACCATAATCGTCGACCAACATCACGCTGCCACCGTCCACCGGCAATTCGCCATACACCTGAAAGCGCCGACCAACGCCTTGAAAGCCAGACAAACCCTGGGCGATGGCGGTGTCATCGACGCCCTCGTCGGTGGCAATGGCGATGGTCGCCAGGGAGTTCAAGACGTTGTGATTGCCCGGCATATTCACCGACACCGCCAGCGGCTCGCGGCCCGGACGCAGCACGGTAAAGTGGGTCTGCATGCCGGCTTGGCGAATATTGATCGCCCGCACGTCGGCGTCTTCGCTCAGGCCATAGGTAATGGTCGGGCGGGCAATCAGCGGCAGAATTTCACGCACATGGGGGTCATCGATACAGACCACCGCCAAGCCATAAAACGGCAAGTTGTGCAGAAACTCGACGAAGGTTTTCTTCAACTTGTTGAAGTCGCCGCCATAGGTGCTCATATGGTCGGCGTCGATATTGGTGACTACCGCGACCATCGGCTGCAGGTGCAAGAAGCTCGCGTCGCTTTCGTCGGCTTCGGCCACCAGATAACGGCTGGCACCCAGCTGCGCATTGGTGCCGGCCGCATTCAAGCGGCCGCCGATGACAAAAGTCGGGTCCAGGCCGCCGGCGGCAAACACCGAGGCAATCAAACTGGTGGTGGTGGTCTTGCCATGGGTACCGGCCACGGCGATGCCATGCCGATAACGCATCAGCTCGGCCAGCATCTCGGCACGTGGCACCACCGGGATACGCCGAGCGATAGCAGTCGCCACTTCCGGATTGGTGGTATTAACGGCGCTGGAGACCACTATCACGTCAGCCGTGGCGGCGTTCTCGGCGCGGTGGCCGATAAACACTTGCGCGCCGAAGGACTCCAGACGCTCAGTCACGGTTGAGGCCTTGAGGTCCGAACCGGACACCTCATAACCGAGGTTCAGCAACACCTCGGCGATGCCACACATGCCCACACCGCCGATACCGACGAAGTGAATCCGGCGAATCCGGCGCATTTCCGGCTGCGGGAAAGCTCTTTGACTCTCAACCACGGGCCACCTCCAGGCAAATATCCACCACGGTGCGAGTTGCATCGGGCTTGGCGAGGCGACGCGCAGTGCTCGCCATCTTGTTCAGTCGATCGATATGCATCAAAACCTCGGTCAAGCTCGCGGCCAAATCGGCGGCGCTGGTGGTGGCTTGCGTCATCAGCAAGGCCGCGCCCTGGTCGGCCAGATAGCCCGCATTACGTGTTTGGTGATCATCAATGGCGTGCGGTAATGGCAGCAGCAGCGCCGGCAAGCCCGCGGCGGCCAGTTCGCTAATGGTCAAGGCGCCGGCGCGGCACACCACCAAATCGGCCCAGCCATAGGCCTGCGCCATGTCACGAATAAAGGGCGCCACCTCGGCGTCGACTGCGGCGGTTTTATAACGCTCGGCGGTCAGTTGTTCGTGCTGTTTGCCACACTGGTGAAACACCTGCGGCCGCACCTGTGCATCCACCAGCGCCAAGGCGGCCGGCAATAATTTATTCAAGGGTTCGGCGCCCAAGCTGCCACCCAGCACCAGCAGATGGGCCTGACGGTTTTTCAGCGGCTTGCGTGGGGTTTCCAGAAACAGTTCTTCGCGCACCGGGTTGCCGGTGGTGCGCAACTTGGCCGTACTGGAAAAAGTATTCGGGAAGGCTTCGCAAATGCGCTGAGCAAAAGGCGCCAGGCTGCGATTGGCCGTGCCGGCCACGGCATTTTGCTCATGGATAATCAGCGGCACACCGGCCAGCCTGGCCGCCAGCCCACCGGGGCCGGTGACATAGCCGCCCATGCCAAGCACACACACCGGCTGCAATTCACGGATCAATTTGCGCGCTTGCAACAAGGCCTTGAGCAGCCCGAACGGCGCCTTGAGCAGGGACAAAACGCCTTTGCCGCGCAAACCTGCGACATTGATCAGGTGCAGCGGTAAGCCGGCCGCGGGCACCAGTTCGTTCTCGATCCCGCGTGGGGTGCCCAGCCAATGCACGGAGTAACCGCGCGCCTGAAACTCGCGGGCACAGGCCAGCGCCGGGAATACATGACCACCGGTGCCGCCAGCCATAATCAGTACATTAGCGGCCATGGTTAAGCTCCTCGTCGGCAAAGTCCGACTCTTGAAACTCGACTTCGGCGCTGTCCAACTGAGTGCGACTCTCCCATTCGATGCGCAGCAGCAAGCCCAGCATCACGCAGCAGATCACCAGGGAGCTGCCGCCGTAGCTGAGAAACGGCAAGGTCAGCCCCTTGGTCGGCAGCAAGCCGGCGTTCACGCCAATATTGATCAGAATCTGACCAATCCACATGATCGCCAAGCCGTAAGCCACGTAAGCGGCGAAAAACTGCTTGGCCTTCTCGGCCCACAGACCGATGTACATCGCCCGCACGCTGACAAACACAAAGAGCGCCACGGTCAGCAAGGAGCCCACCAGGCCCAGCTCTTCGGCCAGCACGCTGAACACAAAATCGGTATGCGCTTCAGGCAGGTAAAACTGCTTCTGAATACTGTTGCCCAAACCAACCCCCAGCCATTCGCCACGACCGAAGGCGATTAACGCCTGGCTCAATTGATAACCGGCGCCGTATTGGTCGGCCCAGGGGTCGATAAAGTTAGTCAGCCGCTGCATCCGATAGGACTGATTGGTCATCACCGCCACACCGGCGGCCAATACCACGGCGACCAATGGGATAAAGCGCAGCAGGTTCACCCCGGCGAGAAACAGCATGGCAATCGAGGCACCGACCAACACTACAGTGGCGCCAAAGTCCGGTTCGGCCAGTAACAGGGCGGCCATCGGGCCGATCACCATCATCAGCTTGATAAAACCCATCAGGGTTTCACGCACCTCGTTTTGCCGACGCACCAGGAAGCCGGCCAGGAAAATCACCGTAAATAACTTGGCCAGCTCCGATGGCTGCACGTTGAAGATGCCAAAGCCAATCCAGCGCGAGGCACCGTTAACCTCACGGCCAATGCCCGGAATCAACACCAACACCAGCAGCACAAAGGCCGCAATCAACAGGCGGGCGCCGTTGCGCTGCCACATGCTCATGGGCACCAGCATGGTCAGCAGGCCAGCAGTCAGACCGATGACCAGATAAAACAGGTGGCGGATCATGTGATAGAGGGTGTTGCCCGACAACGCCGCGGCCACTTCCGAGGAGGCCGAGGTAATCATCACCAGGCCCAAGCCCAGCAAGCCCAAGCAGCCGGCCAGCATCGGGAAATCGACGTCGATACCGCGCCCGCCATGCAAGGGCGAGGGCAGGCTGAGCAACCTAGCCAACATCAGTTCAGCCCCTGCACGGCAGCGGCAAATAACTGACCGCGCTGCTCGTAGTTTTTAAACATATCCAGGCTGGCACAGGCCGGCGACAGCAGCACGGCATCGCCGGCTTGCGCCAACTCAGCGGCGCGCAGCACCGCCTCCTCCAGAGTTTTAACCCGCAGCAGTGGCACGCTGTCGCCAAGGGCGCTGGCCAGTAACTCGGCATCGCGACCCAACAAGATCACCGCGCGACAATGTGCCGCCACCGGGCCGCGCAAGGCCGAGAAGTCCGCACCCTTGCCATCGCCACCGGCGACCAACAGCAATTTGCCGTCTATGTCGGCGCCTAAACCTTCGATGGCCGCCAGTGCCGCGCCGACGTTGGTGGCTTTCGAGTCGTCGTAATAGTTAACCCCGCGCAATTCACGCAGCCACTGGCAGCGATGCTCAAGACCGGTGAATTCCCGCAGAGCCGCCAGCATCGGCTCGAACGGCAGGCCAGCCGCATGGCCCAAAGCCAGGGCCGCCAAGGCGTTAGCCTGGTTATGGGCGCCACGCATTTTCAATTCGCGCACGTTCATAAGCTTGTCGAATTGATAGGCCAGGTACTTCTCGCCATCCTCGACCAGCAAACCAAAAGTCTTAAAGTCGGGCTTGTTCAAACCGAAAGTCGAGCAGCTCACGCCTTCATTCAACAGTGGCCGCGACAGCGCATCCTGGCGATTGATCACCACATGCTTGGCGCCGCGAAAGATCCGGTGCTTGGCCTGGTGATAGGCCGGCAAGCCGCTGTAGCGATCCATATGGTCTTCGCTGACGTTCAGCACCGTGGCCACGGCAGCGTTTAATTGCTCGGTGGTCTCCAGCTGAAAGCTCGACAACTCCAGCACGTACAGCTCAACTTCATCGGCCAACAATTCCAGCGCCGGGGTGCCCAGATTGCCGCCGACCGCCACGCGCTTGCCGGCCGCCAACGCCATGTCGCCGACCAAGGTGGTCACGGTGCTCTTGGCGTTGGAGCCGGTGATGGCAATGATCGGTGCCTTGGCGTAACGGGCGAACAACTCGATATCGCCGGACATCTTCACCCCGCGCGCCGCCGCTTGCTGCAGCGCCGGTGTGGCGAGCGCCATACCAGGGCTGACCAGCAACTCGCAGGCGCGGCAGAGAAACTCCACATCCAGCTCGCCACAACGCACTTCCACCTGCGGGAATTGCTCGCGCAGCGTCGCCAACTCCGGTGGATTGGCGCGGCTATCGACCACCGCAAAGGGCAAGCCCTGGCGCGCTAAAAAGCGCACCAGCGACAAGCCGCTCTTGCCGAGGCCGACAACGATGCGAAATTGATCTGAAGCAATCAGGCTCATGATCTTCTCGGTACCTTTAACGCAGTTTCAAGGTGGCTAGGCCGATCAGCACCAAAATCACGGTGATGATCCAGAAGCGCACTATCACGCGCGGCTCGGGCCAACCTTTAAGTTCGAAGTGGTGATGAATAGGTGCCATGCGAAACACCCGCTTGCCGGTCAGCTTGAAGGAGGCGACCTGAATCACCACCGACAGGGTTTCCATCACAAACACGCCGCCCATGATGAACAGCACGATTTCTTGCCGAACGATCACGGCGATGGTGCCCAGCGCCGCACCCAGCGCCAGCGCGCCGACGTCGCCCATAAACACTTGCGCCGGATAGGTGTTGAACCACAAGAAACCCAGCCCGGCACCGACCATGGCGGCGCAGAACACGATCAACTCGCCGCAGCCCGGCACATAGGGAATAAACAGGTATTCGGCAAATTTGACGTTGCCCGACAGGTAGCAAAAGATTCCCAGCGCGCCGCCAACCATCACGGTGGGCATGATCGCCAGGCCATCCAGACCATCGGTGAGGTTGACCGCGTTGCTGGTGCCGACTATGACGAAGTAGCTGAGCACCACGAAGCCGATACCCAGCGGGATGCTGATGCTTTTAAACATCGGCACTATCAGAGTGGTTTCCACTGGGCTCTGGGCGCTGACAAACAAGAACACCGCGGCGCCCAGGCCAAACACCGATTGCCAGAAATACTTCCAGCGGCTTGGCAGACCTTTGGAGTTTTTCTCGATCACCTTGCGATAGTCATCGACCCAGCCGATGCCGCCGAACAGCAGGGTGACAATCAGCACCACCCACACGTAGCGGTTAGTCAGGTCGGCCCAGAGCAGGGTGCTGATGGTGATGGCCGAGAGAATCAGCGCGCCGCCCATGGTGGGCGTGCCGGATTTGGACAGGTGCGACTGCGGACCATCATTGCGCACCGACTGGCCGATCTGGCGGTTCTGCAGGGTGCGAATCATCCACGGCCCCAGCCACAGCGACAGCGTCAGTGCGGTGAGCACGCCCAAAATGCCGCGCAGCGTCAGGTACTGAAAGACTCCGAAGCCCTTGTAGAACTGTTGCAGATACTCCGCGAGCAGCAGCAGCATTAGTGACTCTCCCAAATCTGGCCGGACGATGTTGCAACCAGCGCCGCGACGATGTTTTCCATCGCCGCGCTGCGCGAACCCTTGATTAAAATGCTGGTATTAGCGCCCTGCTCGCTCGCCAGTGCGGCGATCAAACTGGCTTGCTCGGCAAAGTGCTGGGCGCCGGCGCCAAAGGCCGCCACGGCATGGGCCATCTGCGGGCCAACGGCGTACAGCGCGTCGACCTTGCCAGCGGCATAGGCACCCACGTCACGATGACCTTGCTCGGCCCAGTCGCCCAACTCGCCCATGTCGCCCAACACCAAAATACGCCGGCCGCTGAAGCCACTGAGCAGATCGGTGGCGGCATTGATCGAGGCTGGGTTGGCGTTGTAACTGTCATCGATCAGCCGCACACCACTGGCCAACACTTGCGCCACGGTACGACCCTTGACCGGTTGTAACGTTTGCAGGCCCTGCACAATTTGCCCAAGCGAGACGCCCAAGGCATGCGCAGCAGCCGCCGCCGCCAAGGCATTACTGACGTTGTGCTGGCCGAGAAGATTCAGTTGCACCCGCGCACTGCCGGCGGCGCACTGCAGGTTAAAGGCCGGGCAACCACGCGCATCGACGCACAGATCAACCGCAAAGAAATCGGCGGCTGGATTGTTCAGCGCAAAACTCAGCACCTGGCGACCGCGGGCGCGCCGCTGCCAGATGGCGAAAGCTGGGTCATCAAGATTGAGAATCGCCGTGCCGTCGGCCGGCAACCCTTCGAGGATCTCGCCCTTGGCCAGCACGATTTTCTCCGGCCCGCCGAACTCACCCACATGGGCGGTGCCGGCGTTGGTGATGATCGCCACCTGGGGCTGAGTCAGGCTGACGGTGTAGCCGATTTCACCCTCGCGCGAGGCGCCCAACTCGATCACGGCGGCGCTGTGTTCGGCCGACAATTCGAGCAGCGTCAGCGGCGCACCGAGGTCATTATTCAGGTTGCCGCGCGTGGCCAAAACCGGACCCGCGACGCGCAGAATGCTGGCCAGCAACTCTTTGACCGTGGTCTTGCCGCTGGAGCCGGTGACTGCGGCCAGCGGGCCTAGGTAAGCCTGACGATTAAGCCCGCCGAGCCGCCCCAAGGCTACCCGTGTATCGGCCACCAGCAGTTGCGGCAGGTCCACCCCGACCACTTCGCGTTCAACCAGGGCCGCGACTGCGCCTTTACAGGCAACCTCGGCCAGGTAGTTATGGCCATCGAAGTTTGGCCCACTTAACGCGACAAATAACTGCCCGGCAGCCACGCTGCGGCTATCGATAGACACCTCATTAAAAGTTGCATCCGCGCCCAGCAAACGGGCATGCAGCGGCTGCAGCAATTCACTGAGCTGCAAGGGTTTAAGCATGGGCGACGCTCCAGGCGAGCAAAGCCTGCTCGGCTTCGTGCAAATCGGAGAAGGGCTGGCGCACGCCGTTAATTTCCTGATAATCCTCATGGCCCTTGCCGGCCAGCAGCACCACGTCACCGACTTGGGCACTGGCGATCAACTGGGCGATAGCTGCGCCGCGACCGTGCTGCAAGCTGACCTTGCCGGCATCGGTAAAACCGCTGCGAATGTCGGCGAAGATTTGCTCAGGGGCTTCGGTGCGCGGATTGTCATCGGTGACCAACACCCGGTCGGCCCGCTGCTCAGCCACAGCGGCCATCAACGCGCGCTTGCCACGGTCGCGGTCACCGCCACAGCCAAACAGGCAGAGCAACTGACCATCGGCATGCTGGCGTAGCGCCTCAAGAACTTTATCCAGAGCATCCGGGGTGTGGGCGTAATCGACCACCACCAAGGGTTGCGTGCCGCCGCCAAGGCGCTGCATGCGGCCGAGCGGACCTTGCAACTGGGGCATCACGCCAAGAATTTCATCCAGCGGGTAATCCAGCGCCAACAAGGCACCGACCACCGCAAGCAAGTTACTCAGATTGAAACGGCCCAGCAGCGCGCTGCACAGGCGGCCTTCGCCTTGCGGCGTGACTATGTCGGCACGTACGCCATTGTCGTCAAAGTCGGCGCTGCGGCAGTACAGATAGGCCGTCGAGTCGTCCAGGCTGTAGCTGATCAGTCGCGATTCGCTCGGCAGCGCGGCCAGCTCGCGGCCAAAATCGTCATCCACATTCAACACCCGGCAACGCAGACCAGGCCTTGCAAACAGCGCGGCTTTTACCGCGCCATAGGCGGCCATGCTGCCGTGATAATCGAGGTGATCGCGCGACAAATTGGTAAACACCGCTACCGAAAAAGCCAAGGCGGCGACCCGGCCCTGATCCAGACCGTGGGAAGACACTTCCATCGCCACGGCCTTGGCGCCGGCCTGCTTGAGGTTGGCCAACACCGCTTGCACGCCAATCGGATCGGGGGTGGTGTGCTGCCCCTGCACCAGCTCATTGTGAAAGCCACTGCCCAGGGTGCCGACTATGCCGCAACGCTCACCGAGCAAATCCAGGGCCTGCGCCAGCAACTGGCTGACACTGGTTTTGCCGTTGGTGCCGGTTACGCCGATCAAGCGCAAGGCGCGGCTCGGCTCGCCGTAAAAACGCCCGGCGATGGCCGACAGCTGACCGGCTAAGCCTTTCATGGCGATCAAAGCGGCGGCGCTGTCGCGCATCAGCGGCGCGCCTTCGGCCTCATAGGCCACGGCTGCGGCGCCTCGGGCAATCGCATCGGCGATATGCAGACGGCCATCTTGGGCGGTGCCCGGCACGGCTAAAAACAAATCCCCGGGTAATACCTTGCGGCTGTCCAGGGTCAATTCACGAATCAGTACCGAGCTGCCGGCTTCTGGCAGCAGTTGGTTGAGTGGCATAGGCATTAAATTCGCCCTCCTTTGCTATCGAGTGGTACCACAGCCTGTGGCAACGTAGGGGGCAGGTTGTCTGGGGCAATATTCATCAGCCGCAACGCGCCGGCCATGACCTTGCCAAACACCGGCGCCGAAATCAGGCCGCCGTAATAAGCCCCGGTGCTGGGCTCATCAATGACCACCAACAAGGCAATGCGCGGGTTATTGACCGGCGCAAAACCGGCAAACAATGAGCGGTAAGCATTCTCGGTATAACCCTTGGTGCCGGCGGCGTTTTTACGCGCCGTGCCGCTTTTGCCGGCGACGTGATACGCCGGCACCTGGGCGCGGAACACCCCACCGGGCGCCTCTACAACTTGCTGCAACATGCCTTGCAAGGTTTTCGCGATATCCTGCGGAATCACTTGGGTGCCGGCATCCCGAGCGCCATCGGCACGGGTCATGGTCAGCGGCACACTGCGGCCATCGTTGGCCAACGTGGCATAGGCATGGGCCAGCTGAATGGCGGTGACCGACAGGCCATAGCCATAGGCCAGGGTGGCGGTTTCGGCTTTCGGCCAGATGCGATGGTTGGGCAGATTGCCGACGCGCTCACCGGGGAAGCCCAGGCCGGTGTCCTGGCCCAAGCCCACTTGTTGCATCACGGCGTAGATCGACTCGGCGCCAATATCGAAGGCGATCTTGCTGATCCCGATGTTGCTGGACTTAATCAGAATTTCCGTCAGATTGAGATTCCCGCCGGTTCTGGAGACATCACGAATGGTGTACTTGCCGATTTGCAAGGTGCCCCCGGAAACATCCACCCGGTCTTCCGGCTTCCAGCGACCACTTTGCAAGGCCGCGCTCATGGAGAAGGGTTTAACGGTTGAGCCGGGCTCAAACACATCGATCATGGCGCGATTACGCAGCGCCGCGGGCTGGCGATTACGCCGATTATTCGGGTTATAGGTGGGGTGATTGACCATCGCCAAGACTTCACCGCTTTGCACGTCGAGCATTACCAAACTGCCGGCCTTGGCACCAAACTCGGCCAGGGCATTGCGCAGTTCACGGTGCGCCAGATATTGCAGACGCAGGTCGATCGACAACGCCAAAGCCTGGCCGGCTTTGGCGTTCTGGGTGACTTGCACGTCTTTAATCAAGCGACCACGGCGGTCCTTTAACACCTGCCGTTTGCCCGGCACGCCGGCCAGCCACTCTTCAAACGCCAGCTCGACGCCTTCACGGCCCTTGTCATCGACATCGGTAAAGCCGACCACGTGGGCGGTCACCTCACCGGCGGGATAAAAACGCCGAAACTCTTCGATGGCGTAAACACCCGGCACTTTAAGGTCAATTATCGCCTGGCCTTGCTCGGGGGTTAAGCCGCGCACCAGGTACATAAACTCACGCCCGGCGTTTTGCTCAAGACGCTGGGCGAAGGCTTTCGGTTCCTGGCCCAAGGCGACCGCCAACGTCGGCCATTGTGCCCGGCCGGCTTGCAGTTCTTTACCGTTGGCCCACAACGTGGTGACCGGAGTGCTGACCGCCAGCGGCTCGCCATTACGATCGGTAATCAGCCCACGGTGCGCCGGAATAGGAATGTGCCGCATGCTGCGGGCATCGCCCTGACCTTGCAGAAAGTCATGATCGACCACTTGCAGGTCGATAATCCGCCAGACAATCGCGGCGGTCATCAGCGCCAGCAAGGCCAGCACCAGCCGAAAGCGCCACGGATAGAGCGCGCCTTCGAGCTGCATCATGGCGTAACCATCCGCACTTGCGCGGCATCAGAAAGCTGCATCATGGCGCGACCATCCGCACTTGCGCCGCATCTGGAATAAGCATTTTCAGCTGTTCGGTGGCTAGCGTCTCGATGCGGTTATGGGCCGTCCAGGTGCTTTGCTCGAGGATCAGCCGGCCCCATTCGGCCTGGGCTTTGTCGCGCACGCTCAATTCGGCATACAGGCCATTAAGCAGCTGACGATTCCAGTGAGCGGTGTAGGACACGCCGACCGCCGACACCAGCACGGCCACAAACAACAACAGCATGGCAAAGCTGCCGGTTGGCAAAGGTTTGCCGTAAAGGCGACTCAACGCAGCTTCTCCGCCACACGCAATACCGCACTGCGCGAGCGCGGGTTGGCCTTAACTTCGGCATCGGAGGCAAACTGTGGCTTGCCGAGCAACTTCAAGCGCGGATCAAAGGGCACCACCCGCACGGGCAGATCGCGCGGCAAGTTGTCCGCCTCGCCCTTCACATGGCGACGCATAAACTGTTTAACGATGCGGTCTTCCAGCGAGTGAAAGCTGATCACCGCCAAGCGGCCGCCAATCTCCAGCGCATCCATGGCCGCATCCAGACCACGCTCGAGGTCGCCCAACTCGTTGTTAATTTGAATGCGCAAGCCCTGGAACGCACGGGTTGCCGGGTTTTTGCCTTTTTCCCAGGCCGGATTGGCCACGGTCAAGACATTGGCCAGATCCGCAGTGCGCTCAAACGGCTGCTCGACGCGGCGCAACACCACCGCCCGCGCCATGCGCTTGGCAAAACGTTCCTCGCCATATTCTTTAAATGCCCGGGCGATTTCTTCCTCGGGGGCGCTGGCGATCCAGGCGGCGGCACTGACGCCACGACTGGGGTCCATACGCATGTCCAGCGGACCGTCATGCATAAAGCTGAAGCCGCGCTCGGGGTCATCCAGCTGCGGCGAAGACACGCCCAAATCGAGCAGCACACCGCTGACCTTGCCGGCCAGACCGCGCACCGCCAGCTCATCACCCAGCTCGGCAAAACTGCGCTGCACAATGACAAAGCGGCCATCTTCGGCCGCCAGTGTTTGCCCAGTAGCAATCGCCAACGGATCTTTATCAAAACCCAGCAACCGGCCACCCTCGCCCAACTGCTGCAAAATCAGCCGACTATGGCCGCCACGCCCGAAAGTACCGTCCAGATAGCAGCCGTCGCTGCGCACTGCGAGAGCCGTAACGGCCTCATCCAGCAGTACGGTTATGTGGGCCAAGCCAGAAGTCATAGTCACAGGATCAAATCACGCAATTCGGCCGGCATAGCACCGGGTTGTTTAATGGCCGCCAGATCCGCGTCCGCCAAGGTATTCCAGGCGTCTTCGTTCCACAGTTGGAATTTATTCAGCTGGCCGACCAGCATCGCGCGCTTGTCGAGCCCGGCGTATTCGCGCAAACGCGGCGGCACCAGGAAACGCCCGGCGCTGTCGAGCTCCAGGTCAACGGCATTGCCAATCAACAAACGCTGCAGGCGGCGGTTTTCTTCACGAAAGGAGGGCAGTTCGCGCAACTTGGCTTCAATCAGCTCCCACTCGGGCAACGGATAGACACTCAGGCAGGAGTCAACAGCATCGATGGTCACAATCAGCTGACCGGCGCAACGCAAAACCAGCTCGTCACGATACCGACTCGGCATCGCGAGGCGCCCTTTGGCGTCGAGACTGATAGCGTTAGCTCCACGAAACACTGCTGCATTCCCCCATTATTAGTTGCTTTCCCTGCCAAAAAACCCACTTCACGCCACTTTTTACCACTTGAGCACACTATAGGAATGCAGCCCCCCAGCGTCAAGGCGCACGAGCGTAGGAAAAGCCTTAGAAATCGGTGATTTAGCCAACAAAAGCGCGGATAAAACGCGAGAAAAGCGCAGCAATATCAAGACGAAAGCGAGCCAATACAGAAGGCTGCGCTCCGAACTTAAAGTGCTTTGTTAAGAGTAAGATTTTTTTGGTCTTAGAACGGCGGGATATGCACACAAGCGGATGAAGTAAAAGGTGGAGAGTCGATCTGTAAGCCGGGTTCTGTCGAGGACAGTCATTCGTCTACGACGTACATCACTGCACGCCTTTAGCAACCTACCCGGTTCCAGCGCGGGCCACGCCAATGGAACCCTATTTGGTCTTGCTCCGAGCGGGGTTTGCCTAGCCACGAACTGTTACCAGTCGCGCGGTGCGCTCTTACCGCACCTTTTCACCCTTACCGGCGCCGAAGCGCTTAGGCGGTTATTTTCTGTGGCACTTTCCGTAGGCTCACGCCTCCCAGGCGTTACCTGGCGCTCTGCCCTATGGAGCCCGGACTTTCCTCCCCCCCTTGCTGTAAACAGCAAGAGGCAGCGACTGTCCAATCGACTCTCCGCCGCCAAGGTTAGCGACTGAAGCCGTCAAGAACAAGCCTAAACGTCTTTCTGCCGATCAAGGGCGGCCTGATAGAGCAGGTTTTTGCGCACCCCGGTAATCTCCGCCGCCAGCGCCGCAGCGCGCTTTAAGGGTAAATCCTGCAGCAACAAATCCAACACTCGCAAGGCTTCGACGCTCAAAGCTTCTTCACCTTCAGGCGCCGGCCAGCCGGCCACCAGCACCACGCACTCACCACGTTGCTGATTAGGGTCGGCGGCCACCCAGGTCGCCAATTCCGACAATGGCAAGCCCTTGAGTGTTTCAAAGGTTTTGGTCAACTCGCGCGCCAGCAATGCTAAACGCTCGCCACCGAACACCAACTGCATATCCTCCAAACACTCAAGAATACGATGCGGCGCCTCATAAAAAATCAGCGTGCGCGGCTCTTCTTTTACCTGCTCCAAGCGCGCTCGGCGACCAGCCGTCTTGGCTGGCAAAAAACCTTCAAAAATAAATCGATCCGAGGGCAAACCCGCCGCCGACAAGGCGGTAATCAGCGCGCTCGGGCCCGGCACCGGCACCACCTGAATACCTGCTGCCCGCGCATTGCGCACCAGGTGGTAACCGGGATCGGAGATCAGTGGCGTGCCCGCATCAGAAATCAGCGCCACATCGGCGCCGGACAGCAAGCGGGCGATAAAATGGCTGCCTTGCTCGCGCTCGTTGTGTTCATGACACGCCGCCAAGGGCGTGCCGATACCGAAGTGCTGCATTAAACGGGCAGAATGGCGGGTATCTTCAGCGGCAATCAGGCTCACCTCACGCAGCACCCGCAATGCTCGAGCGGTGATGTCATCGAGATTTCCAATCGGCGTGGCGACCACATAAAGCGTCCCCGCAGCCGAACTCTGAGCACTGGAAAGCGTCACCACACACACCTCGAGACCGACAAAACGCGCATTGTAGCCCGATTATTGATCAGGCCCTTTGAAGTCTTGATTG
Organism: Pseudomonas sp.; assembly: GCF_030698175.1. Classification (GTDB taxonomy): domain Bacteria; phylum Pseudomonadota; class Gammaproteobacteria; order Pseudomonadales; family Pseudomonadaceae; genus Aquipseudomonas. The sequence goes on along the minus strand of NZ_JAUYNT010000017.1, from coordinate 98,343 downwards.
AAACTCAAGCTTGCCCTGTTACCGCCTCAGGTAAAACTTCAAACTTCATCGGCGCGAATCAATAGCACCAGTAACATCGCGCTGGTGGCGGGGCTTGGGTACAATTCGCCGCTCATTTGATCAAGTACCAGGGAACCTTTACATGATCGCCGGCTTGCGCACCCTCTGCTTTCTCGGTCTGACTGCTTTACTTGCGGCCTGCACCAGCACCCCCTCGTCCAATTTGGGCGAACTGCCACGCACCCCGCAAGGCAGTATCGAAGAACTGCTGCAGCAAGCCAGCGTCAGCCCACAGGAGCAAGCCAGCGCGCTGTTACTGGCGGCCGCCGACCTGGCCCACCAGCAAAATGATGACGGCCAAGCCGCGCGCATTCTTCAACAAGTGCCACTGGATGGCCTGAAGCCGGCGCAGCAGGTTTTTGCCAGCACCCTCAAAGCCGAGCTGGCGATGGCGCGCAACAAGCCCAAAAGCGCGCTCAAAGCACTGAGCCACCCAAGCTTTGCCCGCCTCAGCGAACTACCGGTCGAACAACAACTGCGCAGTCAACTGGTGCGCGCCAAGGCGCTGGAAGCCAATGGACAAACCCTGGAAGCGGCCCGCGAGCGGGTTTTTATTGCGCCACTGCTCAGCGATAGCGCCGCCAGCAGCAACCATGAGGCGATTTGGGCACTGATCGCCTCACTGCCCACCGAGCAACTGCAAGGCAGCACCGACACCGACCTGACTGGCTGGCTGGAGCTGGCCCGCGCCGCCAAGAGCGCCGGCAGCCCTGAGCAGCAGCAAGCCGCGATCGACGCCTGGAGCAAGCAGAACCCGCAACACCCGGCCGCCAAACAATTGCCGCAAGCCCTGGACAAGCTCAAGCAACTGGCCAGCCAACCACTGACCAAGATCGCCCTGCTGTTGCCACAAGAAGGCCCACTGGCTTCGGTGGCGCAAGCCTTGCGCGATGGCTTTATGGCCAGCTATTACCAGGCTCAGCAAAACGGCCAGAACCCGCCAGCCATTGAGCTGTATGACAGTTCAAAACTGACTTCACTGGATGATTTCTACCGCCAAGCCCAAGCCGCCGGCGTGCAACTGGTGGTGGGCCCGCTGGAAAAACCCCTGGTCAAGCAACTCAACGAGCGCTCTCAATTACCCATCACCACCCTCGCCCTGAACTACAGCGACAATGGCAAACCCGGCCCAGCCGAGCTGTTTCAGTTTGGCTTGTCGGCCGAAGATGAGGCCCGCTCAGTGGCCCGCCGCGCTTGGGATGACGGCATGCGCCGTGCCGTCGCCCTGGTGCCACGCGGTGAATGGGGTGACCGGGTACTGGACGCCTTCCGCCAAAGCTGGCTCGCCGACGGCGGCACCTTGATCGCCGCCGAGCACGTCGATCAACCGGTGCAACTGGCCCAACAGATCGCCGACCTGTTTCAACTGCGCCAGAGCGAGGCGCGCGCCAAACGTCTGCAAAACACCTTAGGCACCAGCATCACCGCACTGCCGGCACGCCGTCAGGATGTCGACTTTATCTTCCTCGCCGCCACCCCGCAGCAGGCGCAACAGATCAAACCAACCCTGGCCTTCCAGTACGCCGGTGATGTGCCGGTGTATGCCACCTCGCACCTGTACAGCGGCAATAGCGGTCAGCCGCAACCGGCTGACCTTAACGGCATCCGCTTTTGCGAGACGCCCTGGCTGCTCGACAGCAATGATCCTCTGCACCAGCAGGTCGTCGCGCAATGGCCACAAGCGGGCGGCAGCCTCGGCCGCTTGTACGCCATGGGCATCGACGCCTATAACCTGGCGCCGCGCCTGAGCCAACTCAAAAGCCTGCCCGACAGCCGCATCGACGGCCTGACCGGCCAGCTCAGCCTGAATAGCACGCAGCGGATTGAACGCCTACTGCCATGGGCCGAGTTTCAAGCCGGCCAGGTGCAGCGCCTGCCCTAATGAGCGATAGCCGCCAGGCCAGCGGCCGCGCCGCCGAACAGCAAGCCCGCAGCCACCTCGAACAACAAGGACTGCGCTTGCTGGCGCAGAACTGGGCCTGCCGGGTCGGCGAGCTGGATCTGGTCATGCTGGACGGCGATACAGTAGTATTTGTCGAGGTTCGTTATCGCAAACACGCCGCCTGGGGCGGCGCGCTAGAGAGCATCGACGCCCGCAAACGCGGGAAAATTAGCGCCGCCGCACAATATTTTTTGCAGCAAGAACCGCACTGGGCCAAACATCCATGTCGTTTTGATGTCGTAGCCATGAGCGCCTCCGCGCAGCCAAGCGAGCGCCTTAACTGGATTCAAAACGCGTTCGACAGCTAATCAGCCACCACTTTTAAGGTCTTTCCTGATGGACATGCAAGCCCGTATTCGCCAACTGTTCCAAGCCAGTATCGACACCAAACTCGTCGCCATGGAGGAGCTGGTGCCCTTCATCGAACAAGCCGGCCAAGTGATGGTGCAAGCCCTGCTCAGCGAAGGCAAGATTCTCGCCTGCGGCAACGGCGGCTCGGCCGGCGACGCACAACACTTCTCCTCCGAGTTACTCAATCGCTTCGAGCGCGAGCGCCCGAGCCTGCCCGCACTGGCATTGACCACCGACAGTTCGACCATCACTTCGATCGCCAACGACTACAGCTACAACGAGATTTTCTCCAAGCAGATTCGCGCCCTCGGCCAACCGGGCGATGTATTGCTGGCCATCTCCACCAGCGGCAACTCGGCCAACGTCATCCAGGCCATTCAGGCCGCCCATGACCGCGAGATGATAGTGGTGGCCATGACCGGCCGCGATGGCGGCGGCATGGCCTCCCTGCTGCTGCCAGAGGACGTGGAAATTCGCGTACCCTCGAAAGTCACAGCACGGATTCAGGAGGTTCACCTGCTGACCATCCACTGCCTGTGCGACCAAATCGACAACCAACTGTTCGGGAGTGAAGAATGATCCGCCCACCTCTGCTTCTCGTCACCCTATTCCTCAGCCTGGCACTGGCCGGCTGCGGGAGTCGCTCGTTCGGCAACAAGATCGACGACCAATTTATCCCCTCTCGCGTCAGCGAAAGCATCGCAAAGGCCAATCCTGGGCTGAGTCAGGGCTCGCATATCGTGGTCACCAGTTACAACGGTGTGGTATTGCTAGCAGGGCAAACCCCCACAGCGGAACTGAAAAGCATCGCCGAACGAGCCGCCCGCACCACATCTGGCGTACGCATCGTGCATAACGATCTCCAGGTGGCTCAACCCTCCTCCGCCCTGGCGCGCAGCAATGACCTCTTGCTGACCACCAAGATCAAGACCCAGATACTGGCAGACAACAGCATTTCCGGCTCTGACATTAAGGTTATTACCGAGAACGGCATCGTCTACATGCTTGGCTTAGTGACTCGCCAACAGGCCAACCTAAGCGTCAATCTGATCCAAGGCGTCGACGGCGTGCAGAAGATTGTTAAGCTGTTCGAATACACCAACTAACCCGCACAACTAAAATCGAGGCACAAAAAAGGCGATCTTCTGATCGCCTTTTTTGTGCCTACTTGACCACCTTCAAACTCGGTCGACCGCTGGGTCTTGGCGGCTCAGTGCCGGCCGGACCATCATTCTCCGGCCCCGCGTCATCGCCAGCTCCCGGCGCGTCCAAATCAAACACCATGCCCTGACCATTCTCACGCGCATAGATCGCCAATACCGCAGCCGCTGGAATATACAGACTTTGCGGCACGCCACCGAAGCGACCCTCGAAACTCACCGCATCATTGCCAAGCTGCAAATGCCGCACAGCACTGGACGAGACGTTAAGCACCACCTGGCCATCATTGGCATAGCCTGGCGGCACCTTAATGCCTGGGTACTCGGCATTCACCAGCAAGTGCGGGGTGCAATCATTCTCGGCAATCCACTCATAGAGTGCGCGAATCAGATAAGGACGATTGGAGTTCATTAGGACTTCCCCTCTTAACGCATATCGCGCTCGGCGCCCGACAAGCTAGCTCGGAACGCCTCACGGGCAAACTGTCGATCCATGTAATCAAGCAGCGGTTTGGCCGGCTTTGGCAGCTCAATACCTAGAATAGGCAAACGCCAGAGAATCGGCAGCAGGCAACAATCGACCAAGCTCAACTCAGTACTGAGAAAGTAAGGCTTATCGGCAAATAGCGGCGAAACACCGGTCAGGCTCTCACGCAATTCTTTACGCGCCTGCACCCGAGCCGGCTCTTTGCTCCGTGGATCAAGGATCAAATCCACGTGCTTACACCAATCGCGCTGAATACGATGAATCAGCAGACGGCTATTAGCCCGCGCCACCGGATACACCGGCAACAGCGGCGGATGCGGGTAACGCTCGTCCAAATACTCCATCACCACCGTCGACTCATACAGCGCCAAGTCGCGATCAACCAAAGTTGGCACGCTGGCGTAAGGATTAACCTCACTCAGCTTGGCCGGGTAACGGCCTGGCTCAACATCGATGATCTCTGCGCTGACACCCTTCTCGGCGAGCACAATACGTACACGGTGGGAATAGTGATCAGCGGGGTCAGAGTAACAGGCCAACCTATTGGTCACGGCCATGATGTCTCTCCTCGCAGTTATAGTTTTTAGTAGCAGAAAAACAAGCGCGCCCGAGTTGGGCGCGCCTGTTCGCAACATAACGGTACAACAGCAGACAGTCTATCAGTGAACGTCCTTCCAGTATTCGCGCTTGAGCAGATAAGCGAAGACAAAGAAGAAGGCCAAGAACAACAGCACGTAAGTACCGATGCGCTCACTCTGCAGTTTTACCGGGTTAGCCGAGTACGCCAGGAAGGTCACCAGATTCTTGATCTTCTCGTCGAACTGCTCAGTGGTCAGCGCACCGGTCTTCGGCAGCACAGTCAACTGATGACAGTCTTCATGGGTAATGGGCGTACCCGTCAGCGTGTCGTATTGCTTATCGCCATGCTCGACGACTTGCACCTGCTTGCAACCGATAACCTGACGACCCTGCAGCTCTGCCAAAACGTTAGGCATACCGACATTCGGGAATGCCTTGTTGTTGACACCCCACGGCCGGGTCGGATCTTCGTAGAAGGTCCGCAGATAGGTGTACAACCAATCGTTGCCGCGCACCCGCGCAACCAGCGTCAGATCTGGTGGTGCAGCGCCGAACCAAACCTTAGCGTCTTGCGGCTGCATGCCGATCTTCATCAGATCGCCAACTTTGGCGCCGGTAAACACCAGGTTATCGAGCATCAACTGATTAGGGATACCCAAGTCAGTGGCAACCCGCTCATAGCGCTGAAATTTAGCGCCATGGCAACCCATGCAATAGTTGGCAAAGGTCTTGGCACCGTCTTGCATCGCCGCCTGATCGGCAACATCGACTTCAACGTGATCCAGTGGGTAGCCAAGGTCGGAACTGGCAAAAGCAAACGCTGGCAGAACAGCGAAAATAAGAGCTGCAAAATGCTTTTTCATTAGCAAGTCACCCGATCCGGAACCGGTTTAGTCTTTTCCATACGCGTATAAAACGGCATCAGGAGAAAGAAGGCGAAATACAGAATGGTGCAAGTCCGCGACATGATAGTGCCCAGATCGGATGGCGACTGCGAACCGTAGTAGCCCAAGATCACAAACGACAGCGCAAACACCAGCATCCAGATCTTGCTCAGCCAACCCTTATGGCGGATCGACTTAACCGGGCTGCGATCCAGCCACGGCAGCACAAACAGAATCGCGATTGCCGCACCCATGGCCACCACGCCCATCAACTTGTCAGGCACAGCCCGCAAGATGGCGTAGAACGGGGTAAAGTACCAAACCGGAGCAATGTGCGCAGGCGTCTTGAAGGCGTTAGCCACTTCAAAGTTCGGCTTCTCGAGGAAGTAGCCACCCATCTCAGGGAAGAAGAACACGATGGCGCAGAACACAAACAGGAACACCACCACACCGACGATATCTTTAACCGTGTAGTACGGGTGGAACGGAATGCCGTCCAGAGGAATGCCGTTAGCATCCTTCTTCTTCTTGATATCAACGCCTTCCGGGTTGTTCGAGCCCACTTCGTGCAACGCCAGAATATGCAGTACCACCAAGCCCAACACCACGATCGGCAATGCGATCACATGCAAGGCGAAGAAGCGGTTCAGGGTGATGCCGGAAATCAGGTAGTCACCACGAATCCACTGAGTCAGGTCCGCACCTATCACCGGAATAGCACCGAACAGGGAAATAATTACCTGCGCGCCCCAGTAAGACATCTGCCCCCAAGGCAACAAATAGCCCATAAAGGCTTCAGCCATCAGCGCCAAGTAGATCAGCATGCCGAACAACCAAACCAACTCACGGGGCTTCTGATAAGAGCCATACAGCAGGCCACGGAACATGTGCATATAAACCACCACAAAGAACGCCGAGGCGCCGGTGGAGTGCAGATAGCGGATGATCCAGCCGTAATCAACATCACGCATGATGTATTCGACCGAAGCAAAGGCCTCTTCTGCCGATGGCGTGTAACTCATGGTCAGCCAGATACCGGTGATGATCTGGTTAACCAGCACCAACAACGCCAAAGAGCCGAAAAAATAGAAGAAGTTAAAGTTCTTCGGTGCGTAATATTTGCTTAGATGCTCTTCCCACATCTTGGTCGCTGGGAAGCGCGCATCGACCCACTCCATGAATTTACTCATCAAGCTTTCTCCTGGTCCACGCCGAGGACGACCACATCCGCCGACTCGTAAGAATGCGGTGGTACCGGCAGGTTCAACGGCGCAGGCTGCGATTTGTACACACGCCCTGCAAGGTCATAACGCGAGCCGTGACACGGACAGAAATAACCACCCACCCACTGCGCGCCAAGGTCAGCCGGCGCAACTTCCGGACGGAAGGACGGCGAGCAACCCAAATGAGTGCACAGACCAACCAAGATCAGAATCCCCGGCTTGGACGAACGAGTTTGTGCATTTACGTAAGTCGGCTGCTCTGATGCTTTCGAGTCTGGATCGGCCAACTCAGCATTGAGCTTGGGCAGCCCCGCCAACATCTCTTCTGTCCGGCTGAGGATAAATACCGGCTGACCACGCCACTCAGCAACAATCTGCTGACCGGGCTCGATCTTGCTGATATTTACCTTAACCGGGGCACCAGCGGCCTTAGCCTTGGCACTCGGGAACCACGACCCCACAAACGGGACCGCAGCACCCACCGCTCCTGCTGCACCAACCACCGAAGTGGCTGCTACGAGGAAGCGACGCCGGCCAGTATTCACGCCGTCATTGCTCATTCAGTCGTCTCCCATCAGCTTTGTGGCCTGTTATTCAGGCGTCTACTAAGTAAATTTCGAACTACGCAAAAAATTTGCTCGATGGTAAAGAAAAGCCCCATACCTGACAAGGCAATAGCTCGATACAAATCCACCGAAAGCCTTGCCAGCCGCGACTTTAGCGGCTGCGGCAAGTTGCCGCAGAACAAATATGCAGATAAAAAAAACGCCCAGTTCCGCGAAGGCCCTGGGCGTTTTTTGAGCGTAGCAGCGAATTAACGCTTCGAGTACTGCGGACGCTTACGCGCTTTACGCAGACCCACTTTCTTACGCTCTACTTCACGTGCATCGCGAGTCACGAAGCCGGCCTTGCGCAGAGCAGGACGCAGCGATTCGTCGTAGTCCATCAAGGCACGAGTAATGCCGTGACGGATTGCGCCCGCTTGACCGCTCACGCCACCACCAGCAACGGTGATGAAGAGGTCGAACTTCTCGACAGTCTCGGTCAACTCCAGCGGCTGACGAACTACCATACGGGCAGTTTCGCGACCGAAGAAATTCTCCAGAGTGCGGTTATTGATCGAGATTTTGCCAGTGCCCGCACGCATGAAAACGCGAGCGGTTGCAGTCTTGCGACGGCCAGTGCCGTAATTTTGAGTCGCCGACATAATGAACTATTCCGTTAAAACTTCAGTTCTTGGGGCTGCTGAGCAGTGTGAGGGTGAACAGCGCCCGCATACACTTTCAGCTTACGGTACATGTCGCGACCCAGCACGTTCTTAGGCAACATGCCCTTAACCGCGGTCTCGAGCACACGCTCTGGCTGCTTGGCGAGCAACTTTTCAAAGTTGATCGACTTGATGCCACCCGGGAAACCGGAGTGCGAGTAGTACATTTTGTCAGTAGTTTTTGCGCCGGTCACACGAATCTGCTCAGCGTTGATGACGACAATATAGTCGCCAGTATCAACGTGCGGGGTGAACTCAGGCTTGTGCTTGCCACGTAGACGACTAGCGATCTCGGTGGCCAGACGACCCAGAGTCTGACCTGCAGCGTCGACGACGAACCAGTCGCGCTTAACAGTTTCCGGTTTAGCAGTAAAAGTTTTCATTCTTTATAGCCTCAGGGGCCGCCCTGAAAATTAGACGGCGGATCTTACTAAATAATGCGGACTTTGACAAGTCAAAGACAGCCGAACACGGACGCTATCGGGGCTCGGGTCATCGCGTCCGTTACGACAAATCAGCGGGCTTGGCATCCCCCGCCGAAAAACAGCTGCGGAATTATGCCGATTGCAGGGAAAAATTCAACCTGAATCGTTATAAATTTAACAAAAGCCCTGCTTTGCTAAGCGCAAAAACAAGGCCAGCGCCCAAGGACGGGCGATTAAAGCTACAGCGAACGGGCAATGATCTCTTTCATGATCTCATTGGTGCCGGCGTAAATCCGCTGCACCCGCGCGTCCGCCCAGGCCCGTGCCACCGGGTATTCCCACATATAGCCATAGCCACCGTGCAGCTGCACGCACTCATCGAGCACCTTGCATTGCAGGTCGGTGCCCCAGTATTTGAGCATCGCCGCGGTCGGCACATCGAGCTTGCCTTGCAGATGCAACTCCAAGCACTTGTCGACAAACACACGGCCGATCTGCACCTCGGTAGCGATCTCCGCCAGCTTGAAGCGGGTATTCTGAAAATCCGCCACAGGCTTACCGAAAGCTTTACGTTCGCGGGTGTAATCCAACGTCCAGCGCAACGCCGCCTCGGCCGAGGCCAGCGCACCGACACCCACGGTCAGGCGCTCCTGTGGCAACTCCTGCATCAAATACGCGAAACCCATACCGGCCTGACCAAGCAGGTTTTCCTTCGGAATGCGCACATCCTGAAAGAACAGCTCGGAGGTGTCCTGCGCCTTCATGCCGACTTTTTCCAGGCGTTTGCCCTTGGTGAAACCCGGTGCATTCGCCTCAACCAAAAACAGGCTGGTGCCTTTGGCTCCGGCTTTCGGATCGGTTTTAGCCACCACCACCACTAGGTCAGCCAGAAAGCCGTTGGTGATAAAGGTCTTCGAACCGTTGATCACATACTCATCACCATCCAGCACCGCAGTGGTTTTCACCCCTTGCAAATCCGAGCCTGCGCCAGGCTCAGTCATGGCGATGGCAGTGACCATTTCACCGGAAACCAACTTGGGCAGGTACTTGAGTTTCAGTGCCTCGGAGCCGTAATGCAGGATATATGGGGCGACTATGTCGGAGTGCAGCGAAAAACCGATACCACTCAGCCCCAGGCGACTGATTTCCTCAATCACCACGGTACTGAAAAGAAAGTCTGCCGCCATGCCGCCGTACTCTTCAGGGATATGCGAGCAGAGCATTCCGGCATCTCCGGCTTTATTCCACAGCGCCCGGTCGATATGACCATCCTTCTCCCACTGCGCATGGAAAGGCACCGCCTCCTGCTCGAGAAATTTGCGCACGCTTTCGCGAAACTGTTCGTGCTCGGAGCTGAAAATAGTTCTGGGGATCATGACGGCACCTAAAGGCAAAGCAGAGGACAAATAACAGCAAGCCGCGACTGTAGGTCAGTCCGCCAACCCATCACACTGGACACATCGGCCAATAAATAAGACGATCCAGCCGTCTACTGACCATCCCCCCCCCCCGAACTCACAAAATAAGAATATTTCATGCCCAGCTCGCCGTCCACGCCACTCAAGCGCGTCAGCATCCTTGCCACCGAAGGGGTCTTTGCCTCGACCCTGCTGCAGGCCAAAGACTTCTTCCACATGGCCAGCCTGCGTTACGGCAAACAACAAGGTCGCGGCCTGACGCCTTCGTTCGAGATTCATCTGGTCAGCCCCGACGACCTGGCGGTGCGCAGCTTCAGCGACGTGGTGATCCCGGTGGATAGCGGCCTGGATGACGCCGACATCATCATCCTGCCGGCCTTCTGGGATGACTTTGACGCCCTCTCGGCCCGCCACCCGCAAGTACTCGGCTGGCTGCGCACACGCCACGCCGCCGGCGCAGCCATTTGCGGCGAAGCCACCGGGGTATTCTGGATGGCCGAAGCCGGGCTGCTCGACGGCAAAGAGGCAACCACCTACTGGCGGTTTTTCCGCGAATTCAGCCAGCGCTTTCCACAGGTGCTGCTGAACCAAGAAAAACATCTCACCGATGCCGACAACCTGTACTGCGCCGGCGGCACCACCTCAGCCTGCGACCTGTACATCTACCTGATCGAGCGCTTTTGCGGCGCTGGCGTGGCGCAAGCGGTGGCCCGCGATATTTTGTATGAAGTGCAGCGCAGCTACAGCCCTGGCCGCATCGGTTTTGGCGGCCAGAAGCTGCATCTGGACGTGTCCATCCTGCAGATCCAGCAATGGCTCGAAGAGCATTTTGCCGAAAAGTTTCGCTTCGAAGATGTCGCCCGCGCCCACAGCATGAGCATCCGCAATTTTATGCGGCGCTTTCAGGCGGCAACCGGCGATAAACCTCTGCATTACCTGCAACGCCTGCGCATCGAAACCGCCAAAAGCTTGCTGTCGGCCACCCGCAAAAGCATCAAGACCATCAGTTATGACGTCGGTTACGACGACGCCAGCTTCTTCGCCCGGCTGTTTCGCCAGCACGCCGGGTTGTCGCCCAATCAATACCGCAAGCAATTTCAGCAACAGGGCGAGTGAGCAACCGCCATCCCTAGGATGGGTTTTGCTCTGCGCCCCACAACCTATGATCGGGCAACCCTCTAGGGCCCACCCAAAAACAACAATAGGTTTATGCCATGCGTAAGTTTCTCTTTGCCGTGCTCGGCCTGTGCAGCCTGAACGCTGTCGCCGACGAAAACTGGAAACCCTTCCCGCAAGACCAAAGCGCCTACGACTATTCCGGCGACAAACTGCGCAGCGCCTGGCCGCAACTGACCCGCGGCTTTGGCGCCAACTACCCCTTCCCGGATGCCGACTGGGTAGTGAAAATGGCCACGCAAAACCCCAAGGCTCTGGAAATGACCGTTAGGGCCGGCACCGGCTTTACCGGCAAGCCCGAAGAAGCCGAGCTCTACGCGGCCAAACTGCAAGACGTCTGGCGCCTGATGTTTCGCGGCGATTTCGCCCAGGCCAAGGCTGACGGCCTCAAACTCGGCGTTGGCGGCCAGGTCCCGGCGATGTTTGCCCAGGTGATCTACGCACTGTTCCTGGCTCCCGACCAAGCCAGCAAACAGCACTTGCTGGAAGAAGTGATCAGCTACACCGACCAAGCCGGCGAGCTGGTCAACGCCGACCCGATGGCGATGTTCGGCCGGGTTTACGCCAAGGCCCGGCTTGGCGAGGAGCTACCGATTGCCGTGGTGCTCAAACGCGGCTACACCAGCGAAATCCCCGAAGAGCTCGATGCCCTGCTGAAAAAATCCCCCAACCAGCCTTACGCCCTGGCACTCTACGGCGGCTACCAAGCCGGCGTGATTCGCAAGGTCGGCGCCTTTGTCGGCGGCATGACCTACGGGGTGGACGCCGATAAGATGGAGCAGTTCTTCGCTCGCTCGTTCAAGCAAGCCAACAACCTACCGATCGGCCACTACGAGTACGCCAACGCCCTGACTTACGTGTACGGCGATGACGAACACGAAAAGGCCCTGGAACAATTAAAACTCGCCGCCTCGCTCAAACCGATCAACGCCATGGAAGCCCTGGAAGTCGCCCACGCCAAAAAGCTGCTGGCCAGCTTCGAGCAAAGCTCAGCCCAACGCTGACAGTTGGGAGTTGGGAGTTGGGAGTAACAAAAAAGGGCTTGCCACTGGCAAGCCCTTTTTCTATTGCAAGCAATCTAGCTGCAAGCCCTAGGGCTTGTGCGGGCGCGACAAGAACTCGTGAGACTGCATTTCCAACAGGCGGCTGAGGGTGCGCTGGAATTCAAATTCCAGCCGGCCGCCGGTGTAGAGGTCTTTCAACGCCACTTCCGCCGACAAAATCAGCTTCACGTTACGGTCGTAGAACTCATCGACCAAATTGACGAAACGGCGGGCCATATCGTCCTTGGCCGAGGTCATTTGCTCGATATTGGAGATCAGTACGGCGTGGTAGATCTTGGCCAGCTCAATGTAATCGTTCTGGCTGCGTGGGCCGTCGCAGAGCTCACGAAAATCAAACCAGGCCACATCGTCGCCGACCTTGCGCGCCACAATCGCGCGATTTTCGATCATCAGCGGCTGGTTTTCTTCGACCACACAATGCTCGGGCAGCAGGCTCTTGAAGCTCTTTTCCAGGCCTTCTTCGGCAGCGGCGTCCAACGGCCAGTGAAACAATTCGGCCTGCTCCAGGGCGCGCAAGCGGTAGTCAACGCCGCTGTCGACATTGACGATATCGGTGTGGATTTTCAGCAAGGCAATTGCCGGCAAAAACCGCGCACGCTGCAGACCGTCCTTGTACAAACCATCGGGAACGATGTTGGAAGTGGCCACCAGGCTCACGCCGTTCTTGAACAGCTCTTCCAGCAAGGTCGCCAGGATCATTGCATCGGTAATATCCGAGACGAAGAACTCATCGAAGCAAATCACCCGGGTCTCAGCGGCAAAGCGCTTGGCGATCAATGGCAGCGGATTTTTCTCGCCGCTGAAGTTTTTCAGCTCTTCATGCACCCGCTTCATAAAACGGTGAAAGTGCGTGCGGGTCTTTTCTTTGAACGGCAAGGCATCAAAGAAGGTATCGACCAAATAGGTCTTGCCGCGCCCTACACCGCCCCAGAAGTACAGGCCCTTGATCGGCTCTTGGGATTTCTTACCGAACAACCCGCTGAACAGTCCCGGCCGGTGCTTGTGCGCCGCCACCAGGTCATCATACAGCCGCTGCAGATGGCGCACGGCCATCTCCTGCGAGGCATCATGGAAGAACTCAGGCCGTTGCAAATCGGCCTGATAGCGCTGCAGTGGAGTCATGTTCGGCAATGAAGGGCCTGCGTGATCGACGATAAAAAACAGGCCGGCACTGTAGCGACGGCCCCGCCGAATGGCAATCGGCAAGGCCTCGCGTGCGACCAAACGGCGTTACTCTTGCGGTTTTAGCGCATCGCGCAGGCTGACCATGGCCGCAGCCAGGCTGGCGGCATCGGCGTAGACCGGGCTCTGCGCCACGCACTCGGCATCCAGCCACAGGCCAAAGCCTTCGCCCTGCTCGCGCAAATCCAGCGGCTCGCCCGATTGCAGACGCTTGCTGACTTGGCCGGCGGCTTTGCCATCGGCAAAGCAGTTGGACAGCAGCAATTGCTCGCCGGCGGCATCCAGCAAGCGGAAGCGAAAGCTGCCATCGTCTTCGCGAAAGCTGACGAAACGGGCGCTCTTGGCGGCTTTTTTCTTCTCGCCAACACCACCCTGCACCTGGGTACGGAACGAGCGCAGGCCAACCGCAGCGCGCAACTCGGCCAGAAATGGCGTCGCCGTTTTGCGCGCCTTGGCGGCGCCCGCCAGCAGAATATCTTCCAGATCATCGGGGCGATTAATCAATGCGCTATAGCGCTCACGGGCCTCGCCCAGCTCGTTATCCAGCAGCCCGAACAAGCGTTGCTTGGCCTCGCCCCAGGCCAAACCACCCAGCAACTCGGCTCGAAACTCGGCCTGCTGCGTTGGGGTGGAGAAAGCCTGGTACAGGGTGAACAGGTTGGAGCTATCCGGATCTTTTGCCTCACCGGGCAACTTGGAGTCGGTGACTATCCGCGCCACCGCCTCCTTCAACTGCTTGGCAGTGCCAAACAGAGGGATGGTGTTGTCGTAACTCTTGGACATCTTGCGCCCATCCAGGCCCGGCAAGGTCGCCACACTCTCCTCGATCTGCGCCTCGGGCAAGGTGAACAGCTCCTTGCCAGCGCCAAACAGATGATTGAAGCGCTGGGCGATGTCACGGGCCATCTCGACATGCTGAATCTGGTCGCGACCGACCGGCACCCGATGGGCATTGAACATCAGGATGTCCGCCGCCATCAGCACCGGATAGCTGAACAGCCCCATGGTCACGCCGGCGTCCGGGTCTTCACCCTCGGCCAGATTTTTATCCACCGAAGCCTTGTAGGCATGGGCGCGATTGAGCAGGCCTTTGCCGGCCACACAGGTCAGCAGCCAGGTGAGTTCCGGGATCTCGGGAATATCCGATTGGCGATAGAAAGTCGCCTTATTGACGTCCAGTCCGCAGGCCAGCCAGGTGGCGGCGATCTCCAGCCGTGAACGCTGAATCCGCGCCGGATCATCGCACTTGATCAGCGCGTGATAGTCGGCCAAAAAATAGAACGACTCGGCATCCGCTTGGCGACTGGCAATAATCGCCGGGCGAATTGCGCCGGCGTAATTACCTAAGTGCGGCGTGCCGCTGGTGGTGATGCCGGTAAGGATTCGTGTGGTCATGACGGGATCGCTTTACTTGAGTAGGCTCAAAGACGGGCAAGCATTAGCTGTTTCAGTTCGGTCAGCTTGCCGTGAAAAAAGTGGCCGCATTCTGCCACTTTCAGCAGCTCATGGGGGCGTTGCAGTGTGTCGACCCAGGCGTACACCTTGGCGGGAGTGACCACCTCATCGTCCATCGGCTGAATAATTGTCAGTTCAGCGTGCTCAGGCAATTGACCCTCAACCGCAAAACGCTCGACCGGCGGCGCCAGCATAAATAGCTGCCGCACGGCCACGCCCTGAGCCTCCAACCGCCCTGCCAGACAGGCAGCGACACAGGAGCCAAAGGAGAAACCCAGCAGCGTCAGCGGTAATTGCGGCTGCTGCGCCAGCAACCAGCGCGCCGCGGCTTCAGCATCATCAATCTCGCCACGACCCTCATCATGGCTGCCGGCACTCTTGCCAACGCCGCGAAAGTTAAACCGCAGCGTCGCTAACCCTGCATCGCGGGCCGTACGTTGCAGGGTGGTGACCACCTTGTTTTGCATGGTGCCGGCGAACAGCGGATGCGGATGACACAGCAGCGCCAGCCCGCGCGCCTCAGGCAGGTCTTGATAGAGGGCTTCAAGGGGGCCGCAGGGGCCATCTATTAACAGTGCAACTTCACCAATCGACAAGGCTTTACTCCGTGACCCCAGCCAGGGTCGACTCGTCTAGCTGACAGCCAGCGGCAAGCCCACACTGGCACACATCAGGCATTGTATTGCGCTATACAGCGCAGGTTTGAGCCGTTAACGTAAAGCAAAGCCACTTTTAGAGGAAGGATTCGTGGAACAGTCGCTCACCACTTGGTTACTCCCAGCCATCGCTCTGCTCACCGGCATTGCCATAGGTTTTTTAATCGCCCGCTTACTGCCCAACGCCGCCCCCGGCCGCACACAAAGGCAGCTGGACGACTTGAAAGAGCGCTTCGACAGCTATCAAGGCGAAGTGGTTAACCATTTCAACACCACCGCCAATCTGGTCAAGCGCATGACCCAGAGCTATCAAGACGTGCAAGAACACATCTCCGCCGGCGCCAACCGCCTGGCCTTGGACGAACTCACCCGCCAACGCCTAATGGCCGCACTCAATAGCGATGATGGCTACAGCGCGCCCCGCGAGCGCCTGACGCCACCGGCCAACAATGAAATGCCGAAAGATTACGCGCCAAAACCCGACGACAGCCCCGGCACCCTCGACGCCAACTTCGGCCTGAAAAGCAAAAAACCCTAAGCGGCGCCGCTTAGTTAAATCAATAAAAAAACCGCCTGGCTAGGCGGTTTTTTTATCGCGCACGAATCAGATCGCGTCGTGGCTACGCAACAACTCCAGCACCATCTTGACCCCTTCGTCCACCGAAGTGGCCTGGGTATCGACCACCAGATCGGCGTCCAGCGGGATGTCGTAGGCAAATGACTCGCCCGGAATGTTGTCGCCAGCGGCGGCGTACAGCCCTTGCGGATCACGCTCGCGGCACACCTGCGGCGAGGCCTGCACATAGACAGTCAACAAGCGCTCGGCACCGATGATCGCGCGGGCCTGCTCGCGACCCTCGGCATCCGGCGCCACGAAGGCGGCCAGAGTCACCAGACCAGCGTCATTGAAGTGCTTGGCCACCTGGGCGGCACGCCGCCAGTTTTCACGGCGCCCGGCACGGTCTTGAGCCAGGCCCTTGTTGACATCCTGACGCAGGCACTGACCATCGAGCATATACACCGCACGACCCAGATCAAACAACTTGCGCTCCACCGCGTAGGCCAGGGTGCTCTTGCCGGCGCCTGACAGGCCGCTGAACAACACGCTGACCGGCTGCTGACCGAAACGCAGTGCGCGCTCCTCAGTCGACACATGGGCCAGCGCGCCATGATGGCCGCCGCCTTGGCCGCCAACCGGAGCCGCGATGATCATGCCGGCGCCAACGGTGCCGTTGGTCAAACGGTCGATCACAATAAAGGCGCCGGTGGTGCGGTTGCTAGCGTAACCGTCAAGGGCGATAGGTGCGTCCAGCGCCACCTTGACCTTGCCGATTTCGTTCAACTGCAAGCTACTGGCCGGGCCTTCTTCCAGGGTATTTACATCGACCCGGTTATGGATGCTGGCGATTGAGCCCGGCACATAACTGGTGGCGCGCTTGATGTCGTACTTCTTGCCCGGCAGCAACGGCTCTTCGCTCATCCACACCAGCATGGCGTCGAAGCTATCGGTCACTTGTGGCTGATTGTCGGCATGCACCAACAGATCACCACGGGATACGTCGATCTCGTCTTCCAGGGTCAGGGTCACCGCCTGGCCTGGGCCGGCGTGCTCCAACTCACCGTCGAAGGTGACGATGGACTTAATCTTGCTGCCCTTGCCCGACGGCAGCACGATGATTTCGTCGCCCTTGCGCACGATGCCACTGGCCAGGGTGCCGGCGAAACCACGGAAGTTCAGGTTCGGACGATTGACGTACTGCACCGGGAAGCGCAGGTCGGTGAAGTTGCGATCACCGGCAACTTCCACCGTCTCGAGAATCTCCATCAGCGACTGGCCGCTGTACCAAGGCGAACGCTCGCTCTTGTTCACCACGTTGTCGCCTTTGAGCGCCGACATTGGCACGAAGTACAACGAGCTCGGTTTGAGCGCAATGCCTTCGGCAAAGGCCAGGTAGTCGGCCTTGATTTGCTCGAACACCGCTTCATCGAAGCCTTTCAGGTCCATCTTATTGATGGCCACGACTATATGCTTGATGCCCAACAACGAGGCGATAAAGCTGTGGCGCTTGGTCTGGGTCTGCACGCCGTAACGGGCATCGATCAAGATAATCGCCAGGTCGCAGTTCGACGCGCCGGTGGCCATGTTGCGGGTGTACTGCTCATGGCCCGGCGTATCGGCGATAATGAACTTGCGCTTGGCGGTACTGAAATATCGATAGGCCACATCGATGGTGATGCCCTGCTCGCGCTCGGCTTGCAGACCATCGACCAGCAGCGCCAAATCGATGTCTTCACCGGTGGTGCCGACTTTTTTCGAATCTTTAGTGATGGCTTCCAGATGGTCTTC
Organism: Pseudomonas sp.; assembly: GCF_030698175.1. Classification (GTDB taxonomy): domain Bacteria; phylum Pseudomonadota; class Gammaproteobacteria; order Pseudomonadales; family Pseudomonadaceae; genus Aquipseudomonas. Next base: position 80,667 of record NZ_JAUYNT010000017.1, on the reverse strand, counting down.
GTAGATCATCTTCGAGTCATGCAGCAGGCGCCCAATCAGGGTGCTCTTGCCGTCGTCGACGTTGCCGCAGGTGAGAAAGCGCAACAGCTCTTTGCGCTCGTGCTGCGCCAGGTAGGCCTGGATGTCTTCGCTGATTAAATCGTCTTGGTGCGACATATTAAAAATACCCCTGACGCTTTTTATCTTCCATCGAACCGGCACTGTCATGGTCAATCACCCGACCTTGGCGCTCAGAGGTTCGAGCCAGCAGCATTTCCTGAATGATGTCGGTCAGGGTGGTCGCCTCAGACTCTACCGCGCCGGTCAGCGGGTAGCAGCCGAGGGTGCGGAAACGCACCATCTTCTTGACGATACGGGCCTTTTCCTCGTCAGTGAGGTGCTCAAGGATGCGCTCATCATCGATCATGATCAGGGTGCCGTTCTTCTCGATTACGTCGCGCTCGGCGGCGAAATACAGCGGCACAATTGGAATGCCTTCCATATAGATGTATTGCCAGATATCCAGCTCGGTCCAGTTCGACAGCGGGAATACCCGAATCGACTCGCCCTTGTTAACTTTGCCGTTGTACACGTTCCACAACTCGGGGCGCTGGTTCTTCGGGTCCCAACGGTGCTTGCTGTCGCGGAAGGAGTACACGCGCTCTTTGGCCCGGGATTTTTCTTCGTCGCGGCGCGCGCCACCAAAGGCGGCATCGAAACCGTACTTATCCAAGGCTTGCTTCAAGCCTTCGGTTTTCATGATGTCGGTGTGCTTGGCGCTACCGTGGGTAAAGGGATTGATGTCCTGCGCCACGCCGTCAGGGTTGATATGGGTAATCAACTCCAGACCGTATTCCTCAACCATTTTGGTGCGGAACGAGTACATTTCTTGGAACTTCCAGCGGGTATCGACATGCATGACCGGGAACGGCAGCTTGCCGGGGAAGAACGCCTTGCGCGCCAGATGCAGCATCACGGCGGAGTCTTTACCGATGGAATAGAGCATCACCGGGTTATCAAACTCAGCGGCGACCTCGCGGATGATATGGATGCTTTCCGCCTCCAACTGTTTCAGATGGGTCAATTTGTCGAGCATGGCTACTCACGATAGGCAAAAGGACGGCCGCTAGGCCTTGGAAGATGGGCGCACTTTATCACAGCATCATCGTCTAATCAGGCGAGCTTCTAGACCTAAAAGTTCTAGTCATATGCCGCTAAATCAAAGCGCAACACTGAGCTAAATCGGGTTCGGGCAATCAATAAACAGGTGTTCGATGGCAAAGCGCCGCGCCAGATAGTCGCCCAAGGCCTGCACCCCATAACGCTCGGTGGCGTGGTGGCCGGCGGAGATAAAACTAATGCCGTTTTCCTGGGCGCTGTGGAAGGTTTGCTCGCTGGCCTCGCCGGTCAGGTACAGATCCACCCCGGCGGCAATCGCCTGGTCGATATACCCCTGACCACCGCCAGTGCACCAGCCGACGCGATGAATCAAGCCGGGGCCCTCGACCAGCAGCGGCTCGCGCCCCAACACCTCATGCACTCGACGAGCAAAATCGCGCGGGGTCATGGGTTCGGCCAGGCAACCAATCAAACCAACACAGCTGGAATCATGGGCATCCAACGGACCCTCGATGATCAAGTCGAGCTGACGGGCCAGCTGCACGTTATTGCCCACCTCCGGATGCACATCCAGCGGCAGGTGATAGGCCAGCAAGCTGATGTCGTTAACCAGCAGGGTTTTCAAGCGGCGCTGTTTGATGCCGACCACGCAGGGGTTTTCGCCTTTCCAGAAATAACCGTGATGCACCAGCAGCACATCGGCTTCCAGCTCAACCGCCGCATCCAGCAACGCCTGACTGGCGGTTACCCCGCTGACAATCCGCCGCACCTGCGGCCGCCCCTCTACCTGCAGGCCGTTGGGGCAGTAATCTTTGCTGCTGGCAGCTTGCAGATAGCGCTCAGCTTCTTCCACCAGGGTAGTCAGGGCAATGGCCACGTAATACATACTCCCAAAGTCAGGTTGTAGAAATGCCTAACGGCGCTAGTGATACAGCAGCCGCGCTCTCTATAATGGCGCCACCTTAAGCGGCGCTCTTCGCCCCCGCAACTATCAGGATTCACCTCAATGCCCAAGGCCCTGCGCTTTTACGGTTGGCCGCTGCTGGTTGGCGTGCTGCTGGCGCTGCTGATTATCCAGCGCTATCCCGAGTGGGTTGGCCTGCCCGAGCAGGATATCAACCTGCGCCAAGCCGCCACCAGCGTGCTGTCGCAGCAAGGTCCGGTGTCTTATGCCGACGCAGTGAGCAATGCCGCTCCAGCGGTGGCTAACCTCTACACCACCAAACTGGTCAACAAACCCACTTCGGCACTGACCGACGACCCGCAGTTCCAGCGTTTTCACGGCGATGATTTGCCCAAACAGCGGCGCATGGAGTCGAGCCTCGGCTCGGCGGTAATCATGAGTCCGGAAGGTTATTTGCTGACTAACAACCACGTTACTGCCGGCGCCGACCAGATTGTGGTGGCGCTCAAAGATGGCCGTGAAACCATGGCACGGGTGATCGGCAGCGACCCGGAAACCGACCTGGCAGTACTGAAAATCGACCTGGCGGATCTACCCGCCATCACCCTGGGCTACTCAAGCAAGATTCAGATTGGCGATGTGGCGCTGGCCATCGGCAACCCGTTCGGCGTCGGCCAAACCGTGACCATGGGCATCATCAGCGCCACCGGGCGCAATCAACTGGGCCTGAACACCTACGAAGACTTTATCCAAACCGACGCGGCGATTAATCCGGGCAACTCTGGCGGCGCCCTGGTGGATGCGCTGGGTAACCTGGTCGGTATCAACACCGCGATTTTCTCCAAGTCCGGCGGCTCACAAGGCATTGGCTTCGCCATCCCAACCAAGCTGGCGCTGGAGGTGATGAACGCCATTATTGAACACGGCCGGGTGATTCGCGGCTGGCTGGGTATCGAGGTGCAACCGCTGACGCCGGAACTGGCCGAATCCTTCGGCTTGGAAGGACGCCCAGGGATTGTGGTCGCCGCGGTCTACCGTGACAGCCCGGCGGCCCATGCGGGCCTGCAACCCAGCGACATTATCTTGAGCATCGACGGTGCGCCGGCCGGCGATGGCCGCAAGAGCATGAACCTGGTCGCTCAAGCCAAACCCGGCGACAAGGTCAGCATCCAAATCTTGCGCAACGGCCAAACACTGGAGCTGATTACCGAAATCGGCGTGCGCCCGCAACTAAGCACCGCACCTAAGCAGGACGCTCCCAACTAAAACGGCGCCTGCACAGGCGCCGCTTCACTTCCCACTTCCCACTTCCAATCCAAGGCTTAAACCAGGCACTCTCGCAGCGCGTCAACCAGCGCCTGATTCTGCTCCGGCGTGCCTATGCTGATGCGCAGAAACTGCTCGATCCGCGCCTGTTTGAAGTGCCGCACTATCACCCCATGCTCCCGCAACCCGGCCGCCAATTCGGCCGCGTCCCGCTGCGGATGGCGAGCAAAGATAAAGTTCGCCGCCGATGGCAATACCTCAAAGCCTTGCTGCTGTAACTCCAGCACCAGCGCCTCACGACTGCTGATCACTTGCTGGCAGGTCTGGGCAAAATAGGCCTGATCGTCAAAGGCGGCCGCCGCGCCGGCGATGGCGATGCGATCCAATGGATAGGAGTTAAAGCTGTTCTTGATCCGCTCCAGGGCCTCGATCAAATCGGGATGGCCCACGGCAAAGCCAACCCGTAGGCCGGCCAGGGAGCGGGACTTGGACAGGGTCTGAGTCACCAGCAAGTTCGGGTAGCTAGCCACCAGGCTGATCACCGAAACGCCGCCGAAATCGATATAGGCCTCATCCACCAGCACTACTGTGTCGGGATTACCCTTGAGCAACTGTTCAATCGCCTCCAGCGCCAGCAGGCAGCCGGTGGGTGCATTGGGGTTGGGGAAGACGATGCCGCCATTCGGCCGCTGATAGTCTTCGACGCGAATTTGGAAGTTGTTATCCAGCGCTATCGCCTCGAACGGGATGCCGTACAGGCCGCAATAGACCGGGTAAAAGCTATAACTGATATCCGGGAACAGTAGCGGTTGGCCGTGCTGAAACAGACCATGAAAGGCGTGGGCCAGTACCTCATCGGAACCGTTACCGACAAACACCTGCGCCGTTGGCACGCCGTAATAAGTCGCCACCGCCTGCTTGAGCCGGTCGCTGTTCGGATCGGGATACAGGCGCAGATCGTCACTCAACTCGGCGCGCATCGCCGCCAAGGCCAACGGCGACGGGCCGTAGGGATTCTCGTTGGTGTTCAGCTTGACCAGCTTGGCCAATTTCGGTTGCTCGCCTGGCACGTAAGGCACCAGCGTCTTGACGAAGGGACTCCAGAACTTGCTCATACCGACGGCTCCGACTCAGGCGCGATGCGGTATTCGGCGCTGCGGGCGTGGGCGGTCAGCGACTCGCCACGGGCCAGCACCGAGGCGACTTTGCCCAGCTCCGAGGCACCCTCGGCCGAGCAATGGATAATCGACGAACGCTTCTGGAAGTCATAGACCCCCAGCGGCGAGGAGAAGCGCGCGGTGCCCGAGGTCGGCAATACGTGATTGGGACCTGCGCAGTAATCGCCCAGGGCTTCGGCGGTGTAGCGCCCCATAAAGATCGCGCCGGCGTGACGAATCTGCGGCAACCACTGCTCAGGATTGGCCACCGACAACTCCAGGTGTTCCGGTGCGATGCGGTTCGCCACTTCGATGGCCTGGCCCATGTCGGCCACCAGAATCAGCGCGCCACGGCTGCTGAGGGAGGTGCGGATAATCGCTTCGCGCTCCATGGTCGGCAGCAATTTGGCGATGCTGGCCGCCACCTTATCGAGGAATTCCGCATCGGGGCTGAGCAGGATCGACTGGGCATCTTCGTCGTGTTCGGCCTGGGAAAACAGGTCCATGGCGATCCAGTCCGGGTCGGTCTGGCCGTCACAGATCACCAGAATCTCCGACGGCCCGGCGATCATGTCGATGCCAACCTTGCCGAACACATGGCGCTTGGCAGTGGCCACGTAGATATTGCCGGGGCCGACGATCTTGTCCACCGGCGGCACGCTCTCGGTGCCATAGGCCAGCGCGGCTATCGCCTGGGCGCCACCGATGGTGAAGACCCGGTCGACGCCGGCGATGCAGGCCGCCGCCAGCACCATTTCATTGATCTCGCCGCGCGGGGTCGGTACCACCATCACCACCTCGGCCACGCCGGCAACCTTGGCCGGGATCGCATTCATCAACACCGAGGACGGATAGGTCGCCTTACCACCCGGCACATAGAGGCCGGCGCGATCCAGCGGCGTGACCTGCTGACCGAGTACGCTGCCATCGGCTTCGGTGTAGCTCCAGGAGCCCTGCTTTTGCCGCTCGTGGTACTGCCGCACACGCTCGGCGGCCAGCTCCAGGGCGCTACGCTGCTCAGGAGTAATGCGGGTCAAAGCCAGCTCGAGGCGCTCGCGGGGCAAAATCAAATCAGCCATGGAGCTGACGCTCAAGCCATCGAAACGTTGGGTAAACTCCACCAGCGCCGCATCGCCACGCTCGCGCACCGCCGCAATGATCTCCAGCACACGCTGATTGACCGACTCATCGGACACGCTTTCCCAGCTCAGCAGATGATCCAGATGACCGGCGAAGTCTGGATCGGCAGCGTTGAGTCGGCGAATAGCAGTGGCAATAGTCATGGCAGCTCTCAATAAATGTGCGGTTATGCAGACGTAGCTTTCTCGGACAGGATAAGGCTAACAAGCCCACTCCATGGATGCCCGAGGAATTTAGCCACAACAAAGATAGGTATACCGAACGGGCTTCGGCAGTGCCGCCATCCTTGGCGACGGAGCGGCAGGACGCCGCATAGGATTAAGCTTGGTGTCGCGACTCTACCGCTTGGCGCAGGGTATCGATCAGCGCCTGGATGCGGGCGTGCTGCATTTTCATCGAGGCCTTGTTGACGATCAGCCGCGAGCTGACGTGGGCAATCAGCTCTTGGGCTTCCAGGCCATTGGCGCGCAAGGTGTTGCCGGTGTCCACCACGTCGATGATTTTATCGGCCAAACCCACCAACGGCGCCAACTCCATGGAGCCGTAGAGTTTGATCACATCAACCTGACGCCCCTGAGCGGCGTAGTAAGCCTTGGCCACATTGACGAACTTGGTCGCCACCCGCAGCCGGCCTTTGGGCTCAACCGCACCGACGGCGCCGGCGGTCATCAACTTGCACTTGGCAATCTGCAGGTCCAGCGGCTCGTACAAGCCCTGGCCGCCGTATTCCATCAAGACGTCTTTGCCGGCCACACCAAGGTCGGCGGCGCCGTGCTCGACATAGGTTGGCACGTCGGTCGCGCGCACTATCAGCAGGCGCACATCGGGCTGGGTGGTGGCGATAATCAGCTTGCGGCTGGTATCCGGATTCTCGGTCGGCACTATGCCGGCCGCCGCCAGCAGCGGCAGGGTATCGTCGAGAATCCGACCTTTGGAAAGGGCGATGGTTAGCATGGTCGCAGAGTCCTTAGTTGCCCGGCACGCGGCGAATCTTAGCGCCTAACAACTGCAGCTTTTCTTCGATGCACTCATAGCCACGGTCGATGTGGTAAATGCGATCGATCAGTGTGTCGCCTTCAGCGACCAGCGCACTGAGCACCAAGCTGGCCGAGGCCCGCAGATCGGTAGCCATAACTGGCGCGCCCTTGAGTTTGTCGACGCCGGTGACGATGGCGGTGTTGCCTTCGACCAGAATCTGCGCGCCCATGCGGTTCATTTCATAGACGTGCATAAAGCGGTTTTCGAACACGGTTTCGATCACGGCACCGGTGCCTTCGGCAACCGAGTTCAGCGACACGAACTGCGCCTGCATATCGGTGGGGAACGCTGGATACGGTGCGGTGCGCAGGTTAACGGCCTTCGGCCGCTTGCCATGCATGTCCAGCTCGATCCAGTTATTGCCGGTGGTGACGGTGGCGCCAGCTTCCTGCAACTTGAGCAATACCGCCTCAAGAATGGTTGGATCGGTGTCTTTCAGCTTGACTCGGCCACCGGTGATGGCGGCTGCCACCAGGTAGGTGCCGGTCTCGATACGGTCGGGCATGACGCTGTAGGTGGCGCTGTGCAGACGCTCAACCCCATCAATAGTGATGGTGTCGGTGCCGGCGCCACTGATCTTGGCACCCATGGCGATCAGGCAGTTGGCCAGGTCGACCACTTCCGGCTCGCGGGCGGCGTTTTCCAGCACCGAACGACCACGGGCCAGGGTGGCGGCCATCATGATGTTTTCGGTGCCGGTTACGCTGACCACGTCAAAGAAGAAGTGCGCGCCACGCAGGCCGCCTTCAGGCGCCTTGGCCTTGATATAGCCGCCTTCGACATCGATGATGGCGCCCATGGCTTCGAGGCCACGGATGTGCAAGTCGACCGGCCGCGAACCAATCGCGCAACCGCCAGGCAAGGCCACTTCGGCATAACCGAAGCGCGCCACCATAGGCCCGAGCACCAGGATCGAGGCGCGCATGGTTTTCACCAGCTCATAGGGCGCTACCAGGGTCTTGATTGCCCGCGCGTCGATTTCAACGCTGAGTTTTTCGTCGATCACCGGCTCGATGCCCATGCGCCCGAACAGCTCGATCATGGTGGTGATGTCGTGCAGGTGCGGCAGGTTGCACACGGTCACCGGCCCATCGGCCAGCAAGGTGGCAGCCAAAATCGGCAAAGCGGCGTTTTTGGCGCCGGAAATGCGGATTTCGCCATCGAGACGATGACCGCCGCTAATAATTAATTTATCCATAGTAATCTCATCGCCCGCAGGCTTAAGGACGCGCAGCCCAAGCCGCGCGGCTGAAAAATTTCATGGTGACGGCGTGAATGCTGCCATCGGCGATCCAGGCGTTTAGATGGGCGTAAACCTGCTGCTGACGCTTTACCGGGCTCAGGCCGGCCAACTCGTCGCTGATCAGATTCAACTGAAAACTACAGCCTTCCCCTTCCACTTCTACCTGGGTACCCGGCAGTTGTGCCTCCAGGAGGTTTTTCACTTCTACGGCCTGCATACACAACCTCTATCGGCGCCCGTCACTTACGGGGCGGCCATCATACAAAAAAGCCCCCGGCCTGCGAACCCCGAAGCGGGGATCGCTGACCGAAGGGCCATGGCCCACAACTCAAACTTGCAGCGGCAATAACTCAAGCAAGCCCGAGACCTGGGCGATTTCACGCATGTCAGCGGGCAAATCACGCAGCACCAGAGATTTGTTTGCAGCTTGTGCGTCACGCATAAAAGCCAGCAACAACGACACGCCAACACTGCTGGATTTCTCTACCTGGGCGCAGCTCAGGCTCAGCGCCGCTGCGGGGTTTTCGCTAATCAGCTCGCGACCAGCCTCACGCAAGGCCGGGCCAGTGCGATAGTCGAGCACCCCGACCAGCAACAACTCGCCGGCAGCGCCCTGACGAATACTGGCCTCGCTCATGTACCGCTGCCCTGCTGCTTGGCGGTCGACTTGGCCTTAGCGACTATATCTGCCCAGCCATCGATAGCCTTATCGAGATTATTGCCGTTCTTCTGCATGGTTTCGGCAAATTGGTCGCGGAACAGCTTGCCAATATTGATGCCGTTAATGATCAGGTTGCGCAGCTTCCACTGACCATCGAGGCTGACCATGGTGTAGGACACTGGATAAATGGTGCCCTTGCTGTCTTTAAACTCCATGCCAACGCTGGTGCGCTCGGCGTCTTCGATCTTGGCCGGCAATACGCGAATTTCTTGGTTGTCGTACTCCAGCAGCGCGTTGCCATAAAACTGCATCAGGCTGAGTTTGAAATTATCCTGAAAGCGCTGCATCTGCTCAGGTGTGGCGTTGCGCGAATACTTAACCGTCATGATGCTGCGCGAGATGCCATCCGCGTCGACCACCGGGCCCAGGGTGCGATCCAGAGCCGCATAAAAAGTCTTGGGATCGGCCTGATAAGCCGCTTTATTGGCTTTCAAATCGCCCAATAACTGATCAACCGTATGCTGCACCACTTGCTGCGCAGACGGCGCCGCACTGGCCAACAACGGCAAGCCGGCCAACAACACCAACAAACCACGACGCAAAAAACCAGCCATACCGACGACTTTCATTACTTACTGTCCTTGTTAACTGTGTTAAGCAAAAACTTGCCGATCAAATCTTCCAGCACCAGCGCCGATTGAGTGTCGTGAATCACGCCCCCCTCTTTGAGCAGCGCTTCGTCGCCACCCACACTGATACCAATGTACTTCTCGCCAAGCAGGCCGGCGGTCAAAATCGAGGCGGTCGAATCTGCTGGCAGATTATCGACGCGCTTTTGCAAATCCATGGTGACCCGGCCGGTATAGCTGTCGCGATCCAGATCGATGGCGCTGACCTTGCCGATAGTGACGCCGGCCATGGTGACCTTGGCGCGCACAGTAAGCCCGGCGACATTGTCAAAATTAGCATAGAGCTTGTAGGTGTCGGCACTGTCCACAACGGACAGACCGCTCACACGCAAAGCCAGTAATAACAGAGCCAGCAGTCCTGCCAAGAGGAACAGGCCAACACCTATTTCCATGGTGCGGGTTTGCATCAGAAGTCTCCAAACATCAAGGCAGTCAAAATAAAGTCCAGGCCCAACACAGCGAGCGAGGCATAAACCACGGTTTTAGTCGTCGCGCGGCCAATCCCTTCGGAGGTCGGCTCGCAGTCATACCCCTGAAACACGGCAATCCAGGTGATTACAAAGGCAAACACGATGCTTTTGATCACACCATTGAGCACGTCATCCTGAAAGTTCACGCTGTTTTGCATGTTGCCCCAGAACGACCCCTCGTAAACGCCCAGCCAGTCAACCGCGACCATGGCACCACCCCAGATACCGACCACACTGAAAATCATCGCCAGCAACGGCATCGAGATGAAACCCGCCCACAGACGCGGCGCGATAATGTACTTGAGCGGATCGACACCGATCATTTCCAGGCTGGACAGCTGCTCGGTGGACTTCATGTTGCCAATTTCGGCAGTCAACGCCGAACCCGCGCGACCGGCAAACAGCAAACCGGTGACCACCGATCCCAGTTCACGCAACAGGGTCAAGGCCACCATCTGCCCGACCGCTTGCTCGGAGCCGTAAGAGACCAAAATATTGAAACCCTGCAACGCCAGCACCATGCCAATAAACAAACCCGACACGACAATAATCGCCAGCGACAGCACGCCAACCGAATACAGCTGCTTGATCAGCAGCTGAAAACCGTTGCCTACGCCATTTCGCCCAAGCACTACGCGCAACAGAAACAGCGTCGAGCGCCCCAGCGCCTCAAGCACCGCGATGCCTACGCGGCCAAACAACGCAAGCCGGTCAAGCATTGAGATCTGGCGCATCAATACCCTCCCAGAAGATCGTCACGGTAATCGCTGGCCGGGTAATGAAAGGGCACCGGGCCATCCGGCTCACCCTTCATAAATTGACGGATGCGCGGGTTATTAGAATTCATCAGCTCATCCGGGGTGCCATGACCCAGCACCTGCGTATCGCCAACCACATAGAGGTAGTCGGCAATACTGGCGGTTTCCGTCAGGTCGTGGGAAACCACAATACTGGTAATCCCCAAGGCGTCATTGAGCAAGCGAATCAAGCGCACCAATACGCCCATGGCGATTGGGTCCTGACCAACAAAAGGCTCGTCATACATCAAAATCTGCGGGTCAAGCGCTATTGCCCGCGCCAACGCCACACGGCGCTTCATGCCGCCCGACAACTCATCGGGCATTAGTTCGACGGCACCACGCAAACCGACGGCTTGCAGCTTCATTAATACGATGTCGCGAATCATCTCTTCCGGCAACTTGGTGTGTACCCGCAACGGAAAGGCGACGTTCTCGAACACGTCCAAGTCAGTAAAGAGTGCACCGCTCTGAAACAGCACACCCATTTGCTTGCGCATATCGAACAGCTCGGCGCGCGACAGCGTCGGTAGGTTTTTACCAGCGACCAAAATCTCGCCGCTGGCGGGCTTCAGCTGCGCAGCAATCAGGTGCAACAGGGTGGTTTTACCGCAACCGGAAGGTCCCATGATGCCGGTGACCTTGCCGCGAGGAATGAAGATATCGACGTTATCGAAGATCTTGCGCGCGCCGCGCAGAAAGGTAACCCCTCTCAGCTCGACTGCATTGATACTCTCGGCGCTCATTTAAACTCCTTAGCTCCCTACACAACTCTGACGCAGCGCCTTGCAACCAAGACACCCGCCCTTGGAGGGCCGAATTAAGCTGCGCACTATACCATCGACCCGTCGGCCTCCCAAGACTGAAACCGCCAACAGATGCGCGCAATCGCACGAACCAACAATCATGGGTGAGCCCACATCTGTTTACCGCTATAATCGCCGGCTTTTAATCGGGCAATAGTATTTAACCTATGAGCCAGTCCAGCGACCTGATCCAGTCCGCGCAGCGCACTATTCGCCTTGAAATCGAGGCCGTAGAAGGCCTGCTGCCGCGTATCAATGCCGATTTCGTCCGCGCCTGCGAGCTGATTCTGACCAGCAAAGGCCGGGTGGTCGTGGTCGGCATGGGCAAGTCCGGGCATATCGGCAGCAAGATCGCCGCCACTCTAGCGAGCACCGGCACCACCGCGTTTTTCGTCCATCCGGCCGAGGCCAGCCACGGCGACATGGGCATGATCACCCGCGATGACGTGGTGCTGGCGCTATCCAACTCCGGCTCAACCGCCGAAATCGTCACCTTGCTGCCACTGATCAAACGCTTAGGCATCTGCCTGATCAGCATGACCGGCAACCCCGACTCGCCGCTGGCCAAGGCCGCCGAAGTCAATCTGGATGCGCGCATCAGCCAAGAAGCTTGCCCGCTAAACCTGGCACCGACCTCCTCCACCACCGCCTCCCTGGTACTGGGTGACGCCCTGGCCATCGCCCTGCTGGAAGCGCGCGGCTTCACCGCCGAAGACTTTGCCTTCTCCCATCCGGGTGGCGCTCTCGGTCGACGCCTGCTGCTCAAGGTTGAACACGTCATGCACAGCGGCGCCAGCCTGCCGCAGGTTCCGCGCGGCACCAGCTTGCGCGACGCGCTGATGGAAATGACCCAAAAAGGCCTGGGCATGACCGTGGTCCTGGAGGCTGACGGCAGCCTCGCAGGGGTGTTCACCGACGGCGATCTGCGCCGCACCCTGGATCGCGGCACCGACATTCGCCAGGCCTGCATCGACGAAGTGATGACCGCTCACGGCAAAACCGCCCGCGCCGAAATGCTCGCCGCCGAAGCGCTAAAAATCATGGAAGACCACAAAATCAACGCATTAGTGGTCATTGATCAACACAATCGCCCGGTTGGCGCCTTGAACATGCACGACCTACTGCGCGCCGGAGTGATGTAATGAACAGTCAAATACAAGAAAAGCGTCTGCAACAACGCGCCAAAGCGATTAAATTGGCGATTTTCGATGTCGATGGCGTACTAACTGATGGCCGCTTGTATTTTCTGGTCGATGGCAGCGAGTTCAAGACTTTTAATACCCTCGACGGCCAAGGGATTAAAATGCTGATCGCCTCCGGGGTTCGCACCGCCATTATCAGCGGACGCAGCACCCCAATCGTCGAGCGCCGCGCGCAAAACCTCGGCATTCAGCATCTTTACCAGGGCCGCGAAGACAAATTAGTGGTGCTTGACCAGCTGCTCGCAGAGCTTGGCCTGGACTACGCTGAAGTGGCCTACCTGGGCGACGACCTGCCGGACTTGCCGGTCATTCGCCGCGCAGGCCTGGGCATGGCGGTGGCCAACGCCAATGAGTTTGTTCGCCAGCACGCCCACGGCACCACCCAGGCCCGCGGCGGCGAAGGTGCGGCGCGTGAGTTTTGCGAGCTAATACTGCGTGCCCAAGGCAACCTCGATGCCGCCCAAGCGGCCTATCTGTAGTGCTGACCATGCCGAAAAAACTACGCCTAAGTCTGATACTCGCAACGCTGGCCGCCCTCCTCGGCGCCGTCGGCTACTGGAACATTCGCCCGGAAAGCTTTGCTCAACAAGCCGCCGACGGCACTGAAAACGACATCGACTTTTACGTCATCAATGCCAAGAGCACTCAATTCCAGCTGGATGGCAAACTGGCCAACAGCATGACCAGCACCAAGCTTGAGCACTTTAAAAGCAGCGACATTACCCTGCTGAGCAAGCCCGACCTGTTGCTATATCGCGGCACCGAACTGCCGTGGCATGTGCAAAGCGAACGCGGCGAAGTCGCGCCCGAGGGCACGCAAGTTGAATTGATCGACGCCGTGCGCGTCGCGCGTACCGACGCCAAAGGCCGGCCAACGATACTAACCACCAGCCGCCTGACCGTATTCCCCGACAAAGAATATGCGCAGACCGAGCAAGCCGTTAGAATCGAGGCCGCCAATGGAGTGACCACGGCACAAGGAATGAAAGCGTACTTGAATGACGGCAGGATGCTCCTGCTGTCCAACGTAAGAGGCCAGCATGAGGTTCGTTAAAACCTTCCCATTACTACTGAGCTTGAGCAGCGCGCTTTTCAGCGCCGGCGCTTGGGCCTTGCCGACTGATCGCGAACAACCGATCCGCGTCCAGGCGGACAGCGCCGAGCTCGATGACAAGCAAGGTGTGGCGGTCTATCGCGGCGGCGTGGTGATTACCCAGGGCACCCTGAAGATCACCGGCGACACCGTGACCATCACGCAGACCCCGCAGGGTGATGTTGACGTCTTCACTGCAGTCGGCAAACCCGCCTACTACGAGCAACAGCCCTCTGCCGACAAGCAAGTGGTCAAGGCCTACGGCATCACCATTCAGTACTACGCCAGCAATGAGCGCATCGTGCTGATCGACCAGGCCAAGGTCATCCAAGAAGGCAACACCTTCGAAGGCGAGAAAATCGTCTACGACACCAAGCGCCAAATCGTCAACGCCGGCCGCGCCAATGGCAGCTCCGTGACCTCCCCACGGCCACGGATCGACATGGTGATCTTGCCGAAGAACAAACCTGCGCAGACCACACCTTAATGGCCACTCTTACCGCCCAACACCTGGCTAAAAGCTATAAGGGTCGCCAAGTCGTCCGCGACGTCAGCCTGTCGATCGACAGCGGACAGATCGTCGGCCTGCTCGGCCCTAACGGCGCCGGCAAAACCACCTGCTTTTACATGATCGTCGGCCTGGTTGCCGCCGATCAAGGCCGGGTACTGATCGACCAGCAAGACGTGACCTTTTTGCCCATGCACGGCCGCGCACTTGCAGGCATCGGCTACCTGCCGCAAGAAGCCTCGATTTTTCGCAAGCTGTCGGTCGCCGACAACATCATGGCGATCCTCGAAACCCGCCAGGAACTCGACCGCGCCGGCCGCCGTGAGGCGCTGGAAAGCCTGCTGCAGGAATTCCACATCAGCCATATTCGCGACAACCTCGGCATGAGCCTCTCGGGTGGTGAACGCCGCCGCGTAGAGATTGCCCGCGCCCTGGCCTCGGCGCCGAAATTCATCCTGCTGGATGAGCCCTTTGCCGGCGTCGACCCGATCTCGGTGGGCGACATCAAGCAAATCATCTATCAACTCAAAGCCAAGGGCATCGGCGTGCTGATCACCGATCACAACGTCCGTGAGACCCTGGATATTTGTGAAACTGCCTACATAGTTAACGATGGCCAGCTAATCGCCGAAGGTGATGCCGAGACCATTCTGGCTAACCAGTTAGTCAAGGACGTTTACCTGGGGCATGAGTTCCGCCTGTGATTTATTAGGTTTTTTGCCGACAGAAGGTTGCGGTAGACAGGGAAATACTTCAAGGTCAGGCATATAATTTGCTTATTGTGGGCGCCTTGGCGCCCTGTAGTGATGGCGCAATTGCGCCGGCGAATAAGGTGCTAAGCCTGTTATGAAACCATCGCTAGTCCTTAAAATGGGCCAGCAGCTGACGATGACACCGCAGCTGCAACAAGCCATCCGCTTACTGCAACTCTCCACCCTCGATCTGCAACAAGAGATCCAAGAGGCGCTGGAGTCCAACCCAATGCTGGAGCGCCAAGAAGAAGGCGAAGACTTCGACAGCGCCGACCCGATGGCCGATAACGTCGAGCACGCGCAAGCTGCCAGCGCTCCCGAGCAACCCGACCATCAAGAAGCCGCGCCGACAGTCGACAGCCTCGATGAAGGCGACTGGGGTGAGCGCATTCCCAATGAATTGCCGGTAGACACCTCCTGGGAAGACATTTACCAAACCAGCGCCAGCAGCCTGCCGAGCAACAGCGATGACGACGAGTGGGATTTCACCACCCGCACCTCCGCCGGGGAAAGCCTGCACACGCACCTGCTTTGGCAGCTCAACGTCGCCCCGATGTCGGACACCGACCGACTGATCGCAGTAACGCTGATCGACTGCATTGGCACCAACGGCTATCTGGAAGAAACCCTCGAAGAAATCGTTGAGGCCTTTGACCCCGAGCTGGACATCGAACTCGACGAAGTTGAAGCCGTGCTGCATCGCATTCAGCAATTTGAACCGGCCGGCGTCGGCGCCCGTGATCTGCGCGAATGCCTGCTGCTGCAACTGCGTCAACTTCCGGCGCAAACGCCCTGGCTGAGCGAGGCCAAGCGCCTCATCAGTGATCACCTCGAGTTGCTGGGCAGTCGCGATTACAGCCAGCTGATGCGCCGCCTGAAGATCAAAGAAGACGATCTGCGCCAGGTGATTGAGCTGATCCAGAGCCTCAACCCACGGCCCTGCTCGCAAATCTCGGCCAACGAGCCCGAGTACGTGGTGCCCGACGTCATAGTGCGCAAACACAATGAACGCTGGCTGGTTGAGCTCAATCAAGAGACCGTGCCGCGCCTGCGGGTCAATCCGCAATATGCAGGCTTCGTGCGGCGCGCCGACGCCAGTGCCGACAACACTTTTATGCGCAATCAATTGCAAGAGGCACGCTGGTTTATTAAGAGCCTGCAGAGCCGCAACGAAACCCTGATGAAGGTCGCCACGCAAATTGTCGAGCACCAGCGCGGCTTTCTGGAGTACGGCGACGAGGCGATGAAACCCCTGGTGCTGCACGATATTGCCGAAGCCGTGGGCATGCACGAGTCGACCATTTCGCGGGTTACCACGCAAAAATTCATGCACACCCCACGCGGCATTTACGAGCTGAAATACTTCTTTTCCAGCCATGTGAGTACTTCTGAGGGCGGCGAATGCTCGTCCACCGCAATCCGTGCCATTATTAAAAAACTGGTCGCTGCCGAAAGCCCAAAAAAGCCGTTGAGCGACAGCAAGATCGCTGGTTTACTGGAAGCACAAGGCATCCAAGTAGCCCGCCGCACCGTCGCCAAGTATCGCGAGTCGCTGAGCATCGCACCTTCGAGCGAGCGCAAACGACTGATTTGATTCACGCTCACCAGATCGAAAAGTTTCCGGTGACAGACCTGCTAGGCTGTCACTTACACACGGCAACAAGGAGAATGCGGTATGCAAGTCAACATCAGTGGACACCAGCTGGATGTGACCGACGCCCTGCGTGATTACGTCGACGAAAAATTTGCTCGATTATCACGCCACTTTGACCGGATCACCAATGTTCAGGTGACCATGGCCGTCGAGAAACTCAAACAGAAAATCGAAGCCACCTTGCACGTAGCCGGCGCCGAAGTGGTTGCCAACGCCGAGCACGAAGACATGTATGCAGCGATTGATTTACTCGCTGACAAACTCGACCGCCAACTGATCAAACACAAGGAAAAACAGCTTGAACGTCTGCAGGGCGCGACTGCCCGCTGACACCAATCCCCTCCTATGATCCGATTAGAAAATATCCTGACCCCCGCACGTTCTTTGGTGAACGTGCCGGGCGGCAGCAAAAAACGCGTCCTCGAACAGATTGCCCATTTAGTTGCCGCACAATTGCCGCAACTAAATGAACAGGACATCTTTGCGAGCTTGATTGCCCGCGAAAAACTCGGCTCAACCGGCTTCGGTAATGGCATAGCCATACCGCACTGCCGCCTGTCTGGCTGCGACTCACCGCTTAGCGCCGTGCTACACCTGAACAGCGCAGTGGATTTCGATGCCATTGATGGCGAACCAGTGGATCTGCTGTTCGTCTTGCTGGTGCCAGAAGCGGCCACCGACGAACACCTAGAGCTGCTCCGGCAAATCGCCAGCATGCTCGACCGTGGCGAGGTTCGCGAACGTCTACGCCAGGCACAGAGCAGCGACGCTTTGTTCCAAGTGGTGGTGGACGTGCAGAACGGTCGTTAAGCATGCACCTGATCATCGTTAGCGGTCGCTCCGGCTCCGGCAAAAGCACCGCCCTTGATGTTCTCGAAGACAACGGTTTTTACTGCATCGACAATCTGCCGGCCGGGCTGCTACCAGAGCTGGCCGAGCGCACCTTATTGCAAACCGAGATGCTGCAGCCGCAAGTGGCGGTATCTATCGATGCGCGCAACTTGCCCAGCCAGTTAGAGCGCTTCCCGGCGTTACTCGACGAAGTTCGCGCCCGGCATATTCAGTGCGACGTGTTGTACCTGGATGCCGATGAGGAAACCCTGCTTAAACGCTTTTCCGAAACCCGCCGGCGCCATCCACTGACCCATGAAACCCGCTCGCTGGCCGAAGCCATTCGCGACGAAAGCCTGTTACTGGGGCCGATCCGCGACCTGGCCGATCTGCAAATCGACACCACCCATCTCAACCTCTATCAGCTGCGTGACACGCTGAAATTACGCCTACTCAACAAGCCAGAGCCGGGCACGGCTTTTTTAATCGAATCCTTTGGCTTTAAGCGTGGCATGCCGGTGGATGCCGACCTGGTGTTTGACGTGCGCTGCCTGCCCAATCCGTACTGGAAACCGGACCTGCGCGAGCACTCCGGTCTCGACCAGCCGGTGATTGACTACCTGGCAGCCCAGCCTGACGTCGAAGAGATGTACCACGACATTCACAGCTATCTGCACAAATGGCTGCCGCGTTTTGCCGCCAGCAACAGAGCCTATGTCACCATTGCCATCGGTTGTACGGGCGGCCATCACCGCTCGGTCTATCTGGCGGAACGCTTGGGACAAACACTCAAGCCGCAGCTAAAAAACCTGCAAGTTCGCCACCGCGACCTGCAAACTTGACCACTACACACACAGGATTCAACGCGTCATGCCTGCCTGCGAAATAACCATCATCAACAAACTCGGCTTGCATGCCCGCGCGGCCGCCAAGTTCGTCGGCGTGGCCAGTCGCTTTCCTTGCAAAGTGCGCCTGGGCCGCGATGCCGAAAGTTTGATCGATGGCAAAAGCATCATGGCGGTCATGATGCTGGCCGCCGGCAAAGGCACCGCCATTTACCTGTACACCGAAGGCGAGCAGGACGAAGAGGCCATGGCTGCCGTCGTCGGGCTGATTAACAACTACTTCGATGAAGGGGAATAGTTGTTGCAACTGTGATGGTGGGTTACGGCGCGCGCAATATTCAGCGCGAGCCAACGCTCATCGCATGCGCGCCTAACCCACCCTACGCCTAGCTACCCGCGACAGTCATCCGCTCAATCAACACCGAACCGGTGCGGATATTACTGCGCAGCTCCAGATCATTGCCGACCGCGACTATCTGCCTGAACATGTCGCGCAGATTGCCGGCAATGGTGACTTCTTGCACCGGAAATTGAATTTCGCCGCTCTCCACCCAATAACCACCGGCGCCGCGGGAATAATCGCCGGTGAGCAGATTCAGACCCTGGCCCATCAACTCTGTCACCAGCAAGCCACGGCCCATGCGCTTGAGTAGCGCGGCTTGATTGTCATCGCCATGGCTGACGAACAGGTTATGCACGCCGCCGGAGTTGGCCGTGCTCGGCAGGCCCAGTTTGCGGCCCGAGTAGGTGCCGAGAATGTACGACTGCAACTCGCCACGCTCGACAAAAAACTTTCCGTAGGTGGCCAGACCGTCGCCATCAAAACTGCCGCTGCCCAAAGCTCGGGCAATATGCGGCCGCTCCTCCAGGCTCAGCCAGTCGGGGAATAACTGCTGACCCAGGCTGCCCTCCAGAAACGATGACTTGCGATACAGATTACCGCCAGAGACTGCCGCCAAAAAATGCCCGAACAAGCCGGTTGCCACTTCGGCGGCAAACAGCACCGGCACCTCACAGGTTGGCACCGGCCGCGCGCCCAGCCGGCTGACCGCCCGTTCGGCCGCCCGCTGGCCAATCAGCGCGGAGGCACCCAGCAGTTCACCCTGGCGATTAACGTCGTACCAGTAGTCACGCTGCATCAGCCCCTCGGCCTCGGCAATCATCACGCAGCTCAAGCTGTGGCGGGTGCTGGCATAGCCACCGATAAAGCCATGGCTGTTGCCATACACGCGACAGCCTTGATGGGTACTGAGGGTGGTGCCGTCGGCATTTTTAATCCGTGCGTCGTGAGCGAAGGCTGCGGCCTCACAGCTCAGCGCCTGCTCGATCGCCTGCTCCGGGGTAATCGCCCAGGGGTGATAGAGATCCAGGTCTGGCAGCTCGCTGGCCATCAAGCCGGCATCGGCCAAGCCGGCGCAGTCATCTTCGGAGGCGTGCTTGGCTATTGCCAGTGCGGCCGCCACTGTCTCGCGAATCGCCGCCTCGCCACTGGCCGAGGTGCTCGCCGAACCTTTGCGCTGCCCCACGTACAACGTAATGCCAAAGCCTTGGTCGCGATTGAACTCAACCGTCTCAACCTCCCCTTGGCGCACCGAGGTCGACAACCCCTGCTCCAACGAAACCGCCACCTCACAGGCGCTGGCGCCTTGCCGCGCGGCCTCGTGAATGATCCGTTCAACCTGCGCCTGCAGCTCGGGCAGGGCCTGCGGACCAACGGTTGCAGATGCGTTCATATGACTCTCCAGTAATTCTTCATCACACTCAGCCAACAGCGCCGGCCTGTTATCATGGCAGCATTTCCAATTGGATCAGCCCCATGTCTCAAAATCTCGACGACTTCTCCGAGGAGAAGAGTAAATCCCAGGTTAAACGCGACCTGCACGCACTGGTGGATCTCGGCGAACGCCTGACCACCTTCAAGCCCGACCTGATCGCGCGCCTGCCACTGACCGACGCCCTGCGCCGAGCACTGGCCGATGCGCCCAAGCACACGGCCAATATTGCCCGCAAACGGCACATCCACTTCATTGGCAAACTGATGCGTGATCAGGATGTCGATGCCATCTTGCTGCTGATCGACCAACTGGACGCCTCCACTCGCCAGTACAACGAGCGCTTCCATAACCTGGAACGCTGGCGTGATCGCTTGCTGGTTGGCACCGACGCGGTACTCGACAGCTTTGTCATCGACTACCCCGATGCTGATCGCCAACACCTGCGCCAACTGATTCGCCAGGCCCAACACGAAGCCGCGCAAAACAAACCACCGGCCGCCGTGCGTAAAATCTTCAAATACATCCGCGAGCTGGATGAGGCTAAGCGCGGCTTGCGTTAAGCGTAATCGTCATGGCGGGTTACGACGTGCTGAGTTGCTCGACTATTCCAGCTTCTGCGTCCGTCTAACCCGCCCTACGCTTAAACCTACGCCCCTGTCCCACCCACGGTAATGGCATCAATCTTCAGGGTTGGCTGGCCGACGCCGACTGGCACCGATTGGCCGTCTTTGCCGCAGGTGCCGACGCCGCTGTCCAGCGCCAGATCGTTGCCGACCATCGACACCCGACTCATGGCTTCCGGGCCATTGCCGATCAGGGTTGCGCCTTTGACCGGGGCGGTGATTTTACCGTTCTCGATCAGATAGGCCTCGCTGGTGGAGAACACGAACTTGCCGCTGGTGATATCCACCTGACCGCCGCCCAAGTTGGCGCAGTAGATGCCTTTTTTCACCGAGGCGATGATTTCTGCCGGATCACTGGCACCGGCCAGCATGTAGGTATTGGTCATGCGCGGCATCGGCAGGTGCGCATAAGACTCGCGCCGACCATTGCCGGTCGGGGTTACGCCCATCAGGCGGGCATTCAGCTTGTCCTGCATATAGCCTTTAAGAATGCCGTTTTCGATCAATGTGGTGCACTGGGTTTTAGTCCCTTCGTCATCCACGCTCAGGGAGCCACGGCGTTCGAACAGGGTGCCGTCATCGACGATGGTGCACAGGCTCGACGCCACTTTCTCGCCCATACGACCACTGTAGGCCGAGCTGCCTTTGCGGTTGAAATCGCCTTCCAGACCATGGCCGACGGCTTCGTGTAAAAGCACCCCGGACCAGCCGGCGCCCATCACCACCGGCATGCTGCCGGCTGGCGCGGCAATCGCTTCGAGGTTGACCAAGGCCTGGCGCAGCGCTTCACGGGCATAGCCCATGGCCCGGTCTTCATTCAAGCCGCCTTTTTCTAAAAAGAACCGGTAATCGGTGCGGCCGCCGCCGCCATGCCCACCGCGCTCGCGGCGGCCATTTTGCTCGACTATCACGCTGACGTTAAAGCGCACCAGTGGCCGCACATCGGCGGCCAAGCTGCCATCCAGCGCGGCCACCAAAATCCGCTCCCAAACGCCGGCCAAGCTCACGGTGACCTGCTGAATCCGTGGATCGAGGGCGCGGGTGGCGACGTCGACGCGCTTGAGCAGTTCGACTTTCTCCGCCCGAGTCAGCACATCCAGCGGATTGTCCGGCGCGTACAAAGCCGTCACCTGGGCGCTGCTAAAGGCTTGTACGCGACCCTGCTGACCGGCCCGGGAAATCGAGCGGGCGGCTCTGGCGGCCTGGCTCAAGGCCTCAGAGGTGATGGCATTGCTGTAGGCAAAGCCGGTTTTCTCACCGGACTGGGCGCGCACGCCAACCCCTTGATCGAGGTTGAAGCTGCCTTCCTTGACGATGCCATCTTCCAGCACCCAGGTTTCGGAGACCTGGGCATGAAAATACAAATCGGCGGCATCGATGCCGGGCCCCGCCAACTCACCCAGCACCGCCGGCAAGCTGTCGAGGGTCAACCCACCCGGGCCGAGCAGATGCTCACTGACGGACAACAATAGTTCGCTCATAACTTGCTCTCAGATGGGAAAGTGAGGAGTAGGAAGTGGGAAGTGGGAAGTGGGAAGTGGGAAGTGAGGCGTTATGGCCGATTTCAGCGACAACGCCCCACTTCCCACTTCCCACTCCCAACTTCATAACAACTCCACAGAAAATCGACGATGGCTGTGCACCGGCATACGTTGGCGAATAGCCGCCTGGGTTTGTGCATCGCGCTGACCGAGCAACAACGCCGGACCTTGCGCCTGTTCTGCCAAGAGTACACCCCAGGGATCGACTATCGCGCTATGGCCAAAGGTTTCACGCCCACCCGGATGGCTGCCGCCTTGATCGGCGGCCAATAGATAACACTGGGTTTCAATCGCCCGCGCCCGCAGCAGCACCTGCCAATGGGCGGCGCCGGTAACGGCAGTAAAGGCCGATGGCACGCTGATCAGCTCAGCGCCGGCATGGCGTAAGGCGGTATACATTTCCGGGAAGCGCAGGTCATAGCAAACGCTTAAGCCCAAGCGACCAACTGGGGTATCGACGACCACCAACCGGGCACCATGGGCGTAATCAGCCGATTCGCGATAGTGGCCACGGCTGTCGGCCACCTCGACATCAAACAGGTGCAATTTGTCGTAACGCGCCACCCGCTGGCCCTGCTCATCGATCAGCAGCGAACAGGCGTGGGCTTTGGCGTGCGGCTGAGCATCCGGCGGCAAAGGCAAGGTGCCGGCGACTATCCATAATTTCAATTCCCGCGCGGTCTGCGCCAGCCAGGGCAAGATCGGCCCCTCGCCCAAGGCTTCGGCGCGCCCGAGTGCAGCCAGGTCGCGCCGGCCCATGGCGGCAAAATTTTCCGGCAGCACGGCCAAGCGCGCCCCGCCAGCGGCAGCCTGCTCAAGCAAAACGCGGGCGGCGGCCAGGTTGGTCAACACATCGTCCTGGCTGACCATCTGAATCACGGCAAAGCTCATTGCAGGCTCCTGGCATGGGGAATGGAAAGTGGGTAGTGGGGAGTGGGGGGTTGGAAAACTCAAAAGGGTTTGACGAAGCTAACAGTTGGATTATCCAGCGACCCGACCGCGCGGTACTCGACGCTGGTCAAGGATGACAGTCGACCGCTAAAGAGCTTGTCCGCGACAAAGATGGCGCCGCCGACCATCGGCGCTCCTATCGCCAGCGCGGCCAACGGCAAGTTACTGGCCACCGGCAGGGTCACCCGGATGCTGGCATCGAGCGTCTGTTGGCGCAGATTTACTTTGCCATCGACCACAATGGTGGAGGCGCCACTCAGGATCAGCGGTTTAGTGGTGACGAAGTCGCCATTGCTGCCCTGCAGCACGCCCTTGACCGTGTCAAAAGCCAGGCCTTTATCGGTCAGGTCCGAGAAATCCAGCCGCAAGCGCCGGCCCAACGAATTAAAGTTAAGCAAGCCAAACACCCGCAACGCAGCCCCCGAGCCGCCCTTCACTTCCAAAAACTGGCCCTTGCTGAGCTTTACATCGAGATTGCCCGACAACTGTTTCATGCTAAAGGCCGCTGGCGAGCCCGGCCATTGCACATCGCTACGCACCCGAAAGCTCTCGCTCACCGCGCTCGGCGCGTACTTCCAAGCAGCCAAGACATCGGCCAGATTCTTACCACCGATGCGCCCCTGAAAACTGCTGCGGGTCGCGCCGACGGCGCCGTCCCAACTCAGCGCACCACTGACCAGCAAACCTTTTAGATCGATGCTCAGCTCACTCAAGCGCACTCCGGTGGCGGTTGGCCGCGCCTTCAGCGACCAGGCGCCCAGGGCGTCGGTACCTTGCAGCACTTGCGCAATCGACACATCCAGAGCAGGGATGCTGCGCGGGTCGATGGCGGCCAACGGATCGACGGCAACCCCATCGCTGGCCGGAGCAGCGTCTGCCGCAGGCAATTGCAGCCGTTGCAGCTTGGCGACTATGGTAGCCCCCGGTGCATCCGGCAGCGTGACCTGCCCGCTGGCCAAATCGCTATCGAGCTTGAGCAGCCAGCTGGCATTAGTGCGCGCCAATTGCGCATCGAGGTTATTAAGCTCTACGCCAAACCCTTTGAAGCGACCAATCTGCAACGCAGCGGTACCGAGCATGTCCGGACTGGCCGGGTTCTGCGCCGGGGCATAGCGCTTAGCCACCGCCTGCCACTGATCCCAATCCAAGTCGCTCAGCGTGCCACTGACATTCAGCCCCTTAGTGGTCGGCAAACTCGCCTGGCCCTTACCCAGCAGCAATTGCCCACGGCCTTGCAACACATTCCCGGCCGGCGCGGCAAGCGCCAAGCTGGCCAGGTCTTCATAGCTAAACCAATAGCGCCGCTCCTTACCTTGCAGGGTCATGCGCCAGTCGGCATAGCGCGCCTCGCCGGCGGTTTTGCCGAAGGGCGCGGGCAAATCGATGGCCAAGCCCTTAAGCGTGGAGTCGAGCTGCAACTGGCTGTCGTCACCGTCCAGGGTCAAGCGCACGCGATAAGGCAGCTCACCGGAGAGCGGCAAGGGCTGGGTCACCGCCAGCCAGTCGGTGAGGCTTTTCAACGCCACCTGACCACTGGCCTCGACCCGGGTACGGGTGCGACCACGGGCGCCTTCGGCGACAATTTTGCCGCGCAGCGGGCGACCGAATAACTGGGCGCGCACATCCGGGGAGCTCAAGCCACTGGCACTGTTAAAGCTAAACGCGCCCTTCAACTGACTGAGGGCCAAGGCCGGCTCGCTGATGTTCAACTCGGCTCCTTCGGTGGCAAAGTCGACCTGCACCTGCGGCGCCTGACCAGCCGCCAGGGGAATATCCAGCTGCAAGCGACCGCTCAAGGGCCCCTGCCCTTGCCAACCGGCAAAGGTCGCCTGAGTGCCAAGCGGCGCTTCCTTGAGGATCTGCAAGCCATCGGTCACGTTACTGTGCAGCGCGCCATCGAGGGCCAAGCGCATCGCGCCGCCCTTGGCCGGCTGGGCAATATTCACCGTCACGGCGCTGAGCGTGCTGTTGAGCACCTGGCCTTGCGACACCTGCACGCGCACCCCGTGTTCATCGATCAGCACCGCGCCGGTGGCATCGCGCAGTTCAGGCCAACCTGGCTGATAGGCCAACTCCGCGCCATGCACCTTGAAGTACAGACTGATGCTGCTGGAATTGGCCGGGGCGGTTGGCGCCAGCGCGCCCTGGTACTGGAAAAAGCCCTCATCCACTTGGCCGGCGCGAATCGCGGTTTTTAGCCAAGCGGACAAGTCCGGGCTAAAGCCTTTAGCCAGGGTCGGTAAATACTTTTCGGTATAGCGCGCATCGCCATCGCGAATGCCCACGCGCAAATCCATATAACTCTCGGCCTCAGGCGCAAAAGGCACGCGCACCATGATGTCGCCGGCCAACTTGCCTTCTTCGGCGTCCAGCTGAATATAGGGGCTGCTGAGGGTCAATTCCTGCGCATTCAGCGTCCACTTCAGCTGGGCGTTGGCTTGCCGGTAATGCCAAGGTTTTGGAAATAGCTGATCGAGATTGAGGACAAAATCATCGGCGGCCAGGCGCAATTCACCTTGGCCTAAATCACCGCTGATACTGCCACTGATATTCTCAAAGCCCGGCACCCCGTCGTAGGGGTTAACCGCGATGCGCTCCAGATTGCTACTAAATTGCACTTGCTGATCAGTATCTGCTTGCGGCCGATAAGCCAGCTGCAGATTGCGCAAGGCGCCGCGCGGCGCCAGTGCCTCAATAACTCCAGCGAGGTTTTCCGGTAACGGCGCCAAGGCCTTGATGACCGGTGCCAAGGGGCTCAAGTTGAGCCGGTCGGCACTCAATTTCCATTGCTGTTGGCGCTCGGCATCTTCACGCTGATACTCCAACCCTAGCCGCGCATCGCCCCAGCGGGTGGCGCCCAAACTGGCCGCCAGCGAATCCAGTTGCAACTGAAAACCGCTGTCAATTCGGTCGTAGTAGGCATTGACGCTGAAATCATCCAGTGCCACCGCTTTACGCTGCCCATAAGCGCCGGCCAAGCGCGGCGCATGCACATGGGCCACCGCGCGCTGCACCTGGCCCTTGGCCCACGACAACCAAAACTCACCGCCCACTTGCAATTTTTCAACCCGCCAGGCTGCAGTCAAACCCGCCGGCAGCCAGCGCGCCCAATCACTCATGGGCAAACTCAGGTATAGCTCGGCCTCGGCCTTGGCCCACTCCTGCGGATGCAGGCGGCTGCGTACACGCCAGGCCAACGGCTGGCCGTCGGGCAGCACCACACGGCCATCCAAACGCTGACGACTGCCGCTGCTGCGCAAACTCAGGCTTACATAGGTCAACGACAACGGTGCCTGCCCCTGGGGCTGTAGGGTAATCTGGCTATTAAGCAACGACAGCCATGCCACCCGCTGCAAACCGCCCAGTACCAAGGCCGGCGACAGCGCCGGGGTTACCGAGTCGCGCGCCGGCAAACCCGCCAGCGTCCACTGACCATCCGAGCCCTGCAGCAGATTGAGGCGCAAACCGTCGACTTGCAGGTCGGCAATTTTCAGCTGCCAACTCAACAGACTACCGAGCACATCGGGAATCACCCGCACAGTCTCCAGGTGCAGCCCAGTCGCAGCCTCTCCCAGGGTCACATCGTGGACCAACAGCACCGGCGCAAAGCGCCGCCAGCTGCCTTCCAGGCGACCAATGCGCAGCGGTAAACCCAGGGTTTGCTGGGCCTGGGTCTCGATTTCAGTGTGGTACTCAGCCAGCATCGGCGTCAGCTCGCGGCCGACGCTGACATACAGCGCCAACAGCATTAGCAACAACACGGCCAGCGCCAGGCCGCCGCGCAGTAAACGCAGCAGCCAACGGCCGAGGGTATTAATCAAAATCGGGCCTCAGAGCAGTACGACATCGTATTGCTCCTGGGAGTACATGCTTTCCACCTGAAACTTGATGGTGCGGCCAATAAAGCCTTCCAGATCGGCCACGTTGCCCGACTCTTCATCGAGCAGCCGGTCGATGACCTTTTGATTGGCCAGCACCAGATAAGCGCCGGCCTGATAGGCGCGGGCTTCACGCAGCAGCTCGCGGAAAATCTCGTAGCAGATGGTCTCCGGGGTTTTCAGCTTGCCGCGCCCCTGACAACTGCTGCAGGGCTCACAGAGCACCTGCTCCAGGCTCTCGCGGGTGCGTTTGCGGGTCATCTGCACCAGGCCCAGCTCGGTGATGCCGAGCATATTGGTCTTGGCGTGATCGCGTTCGAGCTGCTTCTCCAGTGTGCGCAACACTTGCCGCTGATGCTCTTCGTCTTCCATGTCGATGAAGTCGATGATGATGATGCCACCTAGATTGCGCAGGCGCAGCTGCCGGGCAATGGTGATGGCGGCCTCGAGATTGGTCTTGAAGATGGTTTCTTCGAGGTTGCGATGGCCGACAAAGGCGCCGGTGTTCACATCGATGGTGCTCATCGCCTCGGCTGGATCGATGATCAGGTAGCCGCCGGATTTGAGCGGTACTTTGCGCTCCAAGGCCTTTTGCACCTCATCCTCGACGCCATACAGGTCGAAGATCGGCCGTTCACCCGGATAATGCTCCAGGCGCCCGGCGATCTCGGGCATCAGCTCATCGACGAACTGCACGATTTTCTGGAAGGTCTCGCGCGAGTCGATGCGCACCTTCTCGATCCGCGGGCTAACCAGATCACGCAGGGTGCGAAAGGCCAGGCTCAGGTCTTGGTAAATCACACTCGGGCTCGAGGCGGTTTGCATCTGTCCGCGAATTTGTTCCCAAAGCCTGCGCACGTAACGAATATCCATGAGGATTTCATCGGCGCCAGCGCCTTCTGCGGCGGTGCGCAGGATGAAGCCGCCGACCTCGGCAATCCCTTCGGCGGCGATGCACTCGGCCACCACCTGCTTGAGGCGATCGCGCTCGGCTTCCTCTTCAATCTTCAGGGAAATGCCGACGTGGCTGGTGCGCGGCATGTACACCAAATAGCGCGACGGGATCGACAACTGGGTGGTCAGGCGTGCGCCCTTGGTGCCAATCGGATCTTTGGTGACCTGCACCACCAGACTCTGGCCCTCATGCACCAAGGCGCTGATGGTTTCGTTGGTCGCTGTATTGCCATCGCGCGTGGCGATTTCGCCGACATGAATAAAGCCGGCGCGCTCCAAACCAATATCGACAAAGGCCGCTTGCATGCCGGGCAACACCCGCACCACCTTGCCTTTGTAGATATTGCCGACAATGCCGCGGCGCTGGGTGCGCTCAACATGCACTTCCTGCAGAACACCGTTTTCTACCACCGCCACGCGCGATTCCATCGGCGTGATATTGATCAGAATCTCTTCACTCATGCGAGGCTTCACTCATAGAAGATGTGTCTAGGCGCTGCCAATAAGGGATGCCGAAATCGGCGAGCAATGCCGCAGTCTCGCACACTGGCAAGCCAACTACCGCCGAAAAACTGCCTTCAAGGTGACTGACAAACACCGCCGCCAAGCCCTGGATGGCATAACTGCCAGCTTTATCCTGTGGTTCGCCACTGGCCCAATAGGCCTCGATTTCAGCCGCACTGAGGACGCGAAAGCTGACCTGACTACTGACCAGGCGCACTTCACAGCGCTCGCTGCTGGCCAACGCCACGGCAGTTAGCACTTGATGGGTGTGGCCCGACAATGCCGTCAGCATGGCCTGCGCATCGGCACGGTCCAGCGGTTTACCGAGAATTTGCCCGTGCAACACCACACTGGTGTCGGCGCCCAGCACCACAGCGCCAAGTGGGCTGGCCAGCGCTGCCAAACCAGCCTGGGCCTTAGCCCGCGCCAAACGCTCGACATACATCTCGGCGGGCTCGGCGGCTAGCGGAGTTTCATCAATGCTGGTGGCCAGCGCGGTAAAGGGCACGCCGATTTGCGTCAGCAATTCACGCCGCCGCGGCGAGCCCGAGGCCAGATAAAGCCGGTTCATGCAGACCGCTCCCGGTGGTGGCGACGATGCTAGTTAACGCTTAAGCGCAGGCGAATGGCGCGCAACAGAGCGAATACCCAAGGCCACAGCAGCGCACTGATCAGCGCCGGCAACAAGAAGGTGATGACGCTCATCGACGGCGGTGGACGGTTACCGGTCAGGGCGTTCAGCCACAACTGGATCAACTGCGCCAAACCAAACACCACCAACAACACCAGGCTTTGCTGCCAGAGCGGAAACATCCGCAAGCGCTGATGCAGGCTCAACACCAAAAAAGTAATGAAGGTCAAAACCAGCGCATTCAGGCCCAGCAAAGAGCCCGTCAGCACGTCGGCGGCCAAGCCCAGCAACCAGGCACTGGTCATACCGACGCGATGCGGCAGCTCCAGCGTCCAGTAGGTGACGAACAACGCCAGCCAAAGCGGTCGCGCGCTGTCCATAAAGCCTGGCAGCGGCGCCACACTCAGCAGCAACGCCACGGCAAAGCTGCACCAAATAACCCAAGCATTACGTGGACGTACGCCGACCATCAGTGAGTCCCCGCAGGCACAACAGGTTTAACTGGCGCAGCACCCACCGGTTTAGTTGGCGCCGGACTAGGGGCTGGCGCGGCGCTGGCGCCTGGTGCGGCAATGGCAGCGGCCACGCCCACTTTGTCGGCGGCCTCCTGAGCCAAAGCGGCATCGGTGGCGCGCTGCTCGGGGCTGCGCTTATCGGTGAACACCAGCAGCACATAACGGCTACGGTTCAGCGCCGCGGTGGGTTCGGCGCGAATAATCGCGAAGGGCTGGCCGGTGTCGTGAATCACTTCTTTCACCGTTGCCACCGGATAACCGGCCGGGAAGCGCTGGCCGAGGCCGGAGCTGACCAGCAGATCACCTTCTTTAATATCGGCGGTATCGGCCACATGACGCAGTTCGAGGCGTTCCGGATTACCGGTGCCGCTGGCAATCGCCCGCAAGCCGTTGCGATTGACCTGGACCGGGATGCTGTGGGTGGTGTCAGTCAGCAGCAGGACTCGCGAGGAGTAGGGCATCACCTCAACCACCTGGCCCATCAAACCACGCGCATCGAGCACCGGCTGACCGAGAAACACGCCGTCCTTTTCACCCTTATCGATCAACAAACGCTGGGTGAAGGGATTGGGGTCGACGCCAATCAACTCGCCCACCAGCACCTGATCGTCCACCAGCGCCGAGGAGTTCAGCAGCTCGCGCAGACGGACGTTTTGCTCGATCAAGGTGGCCAGCTTTTGCAGGCGACGCTGCATCAGCAAGGCTTCGGCTTTGAGCTTTTCGTTCTCGGCGAGCAGCTCGCTGTGGCTACTGACCTGCTGGTTGACGCCTTGCCAGAGCCGCGTCGGCAGATCCGCCACCCAATAAAAGGGCGTGAGCACCAGCCCGAGCTGACTGCGCAGCGGCTTGAGGGCGGCCAGGCGCGCATCGACCAGCATCAGCGTGACCGAAAGCACGGTCAGCACCAATAGGCGCACGCCCAGTGAAGGTCCCTTGGCAAATAGCGGTTTGATGGTGAGCTCCTTGCAGCGGCAAACCTCAAGCTGTTAGCCGCAAACTAGAAGCAGCGCCAGACCGTCTCCAGCGTGGCGCCTTAGTTTGCAGCCTATGGCTTACTCGGCGGAGAGCAGATCCATGGTGTTGCGGTCCATCATCTCCAGCGCCATGCCGCCGCCACGGGCCACACAGGTCAGCGGGTCTTCGGCAACGATGACCGGCAAACCGGTTTCTTGCGAGAGCAATTTGTCCAGATCGCGCAGCAAGGCGCCACCACCAGTCAGCACTATGCCGCGCTCGGCGATGTCCGAAGCCAACTCCGGCGGCGACTGCTCGAGGGCACTCTTAACCGACTGCACTATGGTCGCCAGGGATTCTTGCAAGGCTTCCAGTACTTCGTTGGAGTTCAGGGTAAAGCTGCGCGGTACGCCTTCGGCCAGGTTACGGCCACGCACGTCAACTTCACGCAGCTCGCCACCTGGGAAGGCGGTGCCGATTTCTTGCTTGATCCGCTCGGCAGTCGACTCGCCGATCAGGCTGCCGTAGTTGCGACGTACATAGGTGATGATCGCCTCATCGAAACGGTCGCCACCAACCCGTACGGATTCACCGTAAACCACGCCATTGAGCGAAATCAGGGCGATTTCCGTGGTGCCGCCGCCGATGTCGACCACCATCGAACCGCGCGCTTCATCCACCGGCAAGCCGGCACCGATAGCTGCGGCCATGGGTTCTTCAATCAGAAACACTTCGCGGGCACCGGCGCCAATCGCCGACTCACGAATGGCCCGACGTTCCACCTGGGTGGACTTGCACGGTACGCAAATCAGTACCCGTGGGCTTGGCTGCAGAAAGCTGTTCTCGTGCACTTTGTTGATAAAGTACTGGAGCATTTTTTCGCACACGCTGAAGTCGGCGATCACGCCGTCTTTCATCGGGCGGATGGCGGCGATGTTGCCGGGGGTACGGCCGAGCATGCGCTTGGCGTCGGTGCCGACTGCCACCACGCTTTTCTGGTTATTGCCGCTGGTACGAATAGCAACGACCGAAGGCTCATTCAGCACGATGCCGCGATCGCGTACATAAATCAGGGTGTTGGCAGTACCCAAGTCGATCGACAGATCGCTGGAAAACATGCCACGCAATTTCTTAAACATGGGTAAGGAGCCTTAAGCAGCGCGCAGGTAAACATGCGCAGGTAAAAAAGTGCCGCAAACTCTAACAACCACGGGGATTTTGGGCAAGGCGGCAATATGTTAGATTGCCGCTTTTTAGCTGTCTTGCAGCCCCATCCCGGCTTTTGCCCGCCAATGTCGGCTGAGTGCACTGCATTTACCGCCCGTAAGTTTTTTTGCCTAATCAGCTGCTCGCCCTTCGCGCCGGCTGTTTTATTGGAGTATCCCCGATGGCGCTTGAACGCTGCGACGTGGAAAAAATCGCTCACTTGGCCCGAATTGGCCTGAATGAAGCCGATATCCCGAGTACCACCGCGACCCTCAATAACATCCTCGGCTTGATCGATGCCATGCAGGCCGTCGATACCAGCGGCGTCGAGCCCTTGGCTCACCCACTGGAAGCCACCCAACGACTGCGTGCCGATCAGGTCACCGAAACCAATCAGCGCGAGGCTTACCAAGCCATAGCCCCGGCCGTTGAAGCGGGCCTGTTTCTGGTTCCTAAGGTGATCGAGTAAATAATGACCATGCTCAGCGACTGCTCGCCGTGGAAGCCGCGAAATCTATTCCTGATTCCCAAGGTGATCGAATAATGGATATGCACCAACTCAGCCTGACCGACATCAGCCGTGCCCTGGCCGCCAAAGAATTCTCCGCCAGCGAGCTGAGCAGCCACCTGCTGGCCCGCATCAAGGCGCTGGACCCGCAACTCAACAGCTTTATCAGCGTCACCGAAGAGCTGGCCCTGAGCCAAGCCAAGGCCGCCGATGCCCGTCGCGCCAATGGTGAAACCGGCGCGCTGCTGGGTGCGCCAATCGCCCATAAAGACCTGTTTTGCACCCAGGGCGTGCGCACCAGTTGCGGCTCGAAGATGCTCGACAACTTTATCGCGCCCTACAACGCCACAGTGGTGGAGAAACTCGCCGACGCTGGTTGCGTAACCCTCGGCAAGCTGAACATGGACGAGTTCGCCATGGGCTCGGCCAACGAGTCGAGTCACTACGGCGCAGTGAAAAACCCCTGGGATCTGACCCGCGTACCCGGCGGATCCTCCGGTGGTTCGGCCGCCGCCGTGGCCGCGCGCTTGTTGCCGGCCGCGACTGGCACCGACACCGGCGGTTCGATCCGCCAGCCCGCCGCACTTACCAACCTCACCGGCATCAAGCCGACCTACGGCCGCGTCTCGCGCTGGGGCATGATCGCCTACGCCTCCAGCCTCGACCAAGCCGGCCCACTGGCGCGCTCCGCCTCCGACTGCGCCTTGCTGCTGCAGGCCATGGCCGGTTTCGATCCGAAAGATTCCACCAGCGTCGAGCAACCGCTGGATGATTACCTGGCCGCCCTGAACTTGCCGCTCAAAGGCCTGCGCATCGGCTTGCCGAAGGAATACTTCGCCGCCGGTCTGGACGGTCGCATCGCCGCCGCCACCTTGGCAGTGGTCGAGGAGCTGAAAAAACTCGGCGCCACGGTCAAAGACATCAGCCTGCCCAACACCCAGCACGCGATTGCCGCCTACTACGTGATAGCCCCGGCCGAGGCCAGCTCCAATCTGTCGCGCTTCGACGGAGTGCGGTTTGGCTATCGTTGCGAGAACCCGCAAAACCTCGAAGACCTCTATAAGCGCTCGCGCGCCGAAGGTTTTGGCGATGAAGTGAAGCGGCGCATTCTGGTCGGTGCCTACGCGCTGTCGGCCGGCTACTACGACGCTTACTACCTGCAAGCGCAGAAGATTCGCCGCCTGATCAAAAACGATTTCGTTGCCGCCTTCCAGGAAGTCGACGTGATCCTCAGCCCGACCACGCCGAACCCGGCCTGGAAGCTCGGCGAGAAAAACAACGACCCGGTCGCCCAGTACCTGGAAGACATCTACACCATCACCGCCAACCTCGCCGGCATCCCCGGCTTGTCGATGCCCGCAGGCTTCGTCGATGGCTTGCCGGTAGGCGTGCAATTGCTCGCGCCGTACTTCCAGGAAGGCCGCCTGCTGAATGTCGCCCACCAATACCAGCAGGTCACTGCCTGGCACACCCAAGCCCCGACTGGCTTCTGAGGACGACGCATATGCAATGGGAAACTATCCACGCACTGCTCAGTACCAGCAGGTCACTGCCTACTACACACAAGCCCAAGCCCCGAGCGGCTTCTGAGGAGCACTGACATGCAATGGCAAACTGTGAATGATCGCTCTGGAAATCCACGCCCAGTTCAGCACCAGCAGATCACTGCCTGGTACACCCAAGCACCGACTGGCTTCTGAGGACGACACACATGCAATGGGAAACCGTTATAGGCTTGGAAATCCACGCCCAGCTCAGCACCAAGTCGAAGATTTTCTCCGCCAGCGCCACCACCTTCGGCGCCGAGCCCAACACCCAGGCCAGCCTGGTTGATCTGGGCATGCCCGGCACGCTGCCGGTACTGAATGCCGAAGCGGTGCGCATGGCCTGCAAGTTCGGCCTGGCGATTGACGCCCATATCGCCGAACGCAACATTTTTGCCCGCAAGAACTACTTCTATCCCGACCTGCCCAAGGGCTACCAGACCAGCCAGATGGATCACCCGATCGTCGGCAAGGGCTTCCTCGACATCACCCTCGAAGACGGCACGGTCAAGCGCATCGGCATCACCCGCGCACACTTGGAAGAAGACGCCGGCAAGAGCCTGCACGAAGATTTCCACGGTATGACCGGCATCGACCTCAATCGCGCCGGCACCCCGCTGCTGGAAATCGTCTCCGAGCCGGATATCCGCAGCGCCAAAGAGGCGGTCGCCTACGTCAAAGCCATGCACGCCCTGGTGCGTTACCTGGAGATTTGCGACGGCAACATGGCCGAAGGCTCGCTGCGTTGCGACTGCAACGTCTCGGTACGCCCGGTCGGCCAGGCCGCCTACGGCACCCGCGCCGAGATCAAGAACGTCAACTCCTTCCGCTTTATCGAAAAAGCCATCAACCATGAAGTGCAGCGGCAGATCGAACTGATCGAAGACGGCGGCAAGGTGGTACAGGAAACCCGCCTGTACGACCCAAACAAAGACGAAACCCGCTCCATGCGCAGCAAAGAGGAAGCCAACGACTACCGTTACTTCCCCTGCCCCGACCTGTTGCCGGTGGTGATCGAGCAGAGCCTGCTGGACGAAATCCGCGCCAGCCTGCCGGAGTTGCCGGTGCAAAAGCGCGAGCGCTTCGAGGCGCAATTCGGCCTGTCCGCCTACGACGCCGACGTCCTGGCCAGCACCCGCGAACTGGCCAACTACTTCGAAGCCGTCAACGCCACATGCGACGACGCCAAACTGGCCGCCAACTGGGTGATGGGCGAGCTGTCCAGCCTGCTGAATAAAGACAGCCTGGAGATCGACCAGTCGCCGGTGACCGCCGAGCAACTGGGCGGCATGATCCTGCGCATCAAAGACAACACCATCAGCGGCAAAATCGCCAAGATGGTCTTTGAGGCCATGGCCAATGGCGAAGGCAGCGCCGATCAGGTGATCGAAGCCCGCGGCCTCAAGCAAGTTACCGACAGCGGCGCCATCGAATCGATGCTGGATGAAATGCTCGCCGCCAACGCCGAACAGGTCGAGCAATACCGCGCCGCCGACGAAGCCAAGCGCGGCAAAATGTTCGGCTTCTTCGTCGGCCAGGCGATGAAAGTCTCCAAAGGCAAAGCCAACCCCGGGCAAGTCAACCAGCTGCTGAAAAGCAAGCTGGAGGGCTAAGCTCACAGCGTCATCACACAACACAACGCCGGGCATGCCCGGCGTTGCACTTTTAGGAGATAGGCTTATGTGGCGCGCACTGATTATCAGCAGCTTGTTTGGCCTGCTCAGCGGCTGCTCCTGGCTGCCCTTCGGCACTGACCAGGGCGGCTACAGCGCCGAAGGCGAGGCGTCTTATTACGGCGCCAAACACCAAGGCAACCGCACCGCCAGCGGCGAGCGCTTCGACCAGAACCAACTGACCGCCGCCCACCGCACACTGCCCTTCGGCACCCGCGTGCGGGTCACCAACCTCAATAACGACAAAAGCGTATTGGTGCGCATCAACGACCGCGGCCCCTACGCCCGCCGCCGCATCATCGACCTCTCCCGCAAAGCCGCCCAACAACTCGACATGCTGCGTTCAGGCGTAGCACCGGTGCGGGTGGAAAGTGTCGAGTGACAGCGGGCCATGCCGCTGATTGATTCAACGTAGCCTCACCAACAGAGTCATTCGAATGCCCTGCACTAAGTGACTTCTGGCACCGGTATTGGGCGAACTTCAATCAGCTCAATCTGATAGCCGTCTGGGTCTTCGATAAAGGCAATAACCTCTGGCGCAGCAGACTTGATGGCACTGAATATCATCGGCCCAGGCTCGCGCAATACCTTCACCCCCTGCGCTGCGAGCGCTGCGCAGGTTGATCGCAACTCGGCTACGGCGAGCCCAATATGGCCAAAGGCTGAGCCCAGTTCATAACCGCCACTATCCCAGTTGTAGGTGAGTTCAAGTACCGCTCCGGCGTGTTCGGCGCCATAACCAACGAACGCCAAGGTGAAGCGTCCGGCGGGATATTCCTCCCGGCGCAATAAGCGCATGCCGAGCAACCCGCAGTAAAACGCCAGCGAACGCTCAAGATCCGCAACCCGCAGCATGCAATGCAGCAAGTGATAGGGCTGCACACTGCAGTCAATGCCTTGAAGTGATGTCATAACCGCTCCGGGATTTTGGACGGCAAGCAAGCGGCGAGATATTTCGCCACTTGCTTGCCGGTTGACCTTACTCAGCCCTGAGCGATGGCCTCACCCAGTTGCGCATTGGTCAGCGCCGAGCCGGCAATCCCCCAAGCCCCGTCCACGGCATGTACGACATTGATCCAGATGTGCTCCTTGGGCTGCTTGCCGCCCGACAGTTCATGAATGATGTTGGTCGCCTCCTCGAAGTAGCCCTGCTGCACCTCACGACTGGCAAACGCAAAAGAGGGCACCTTCCACTCGATAAAAACCACCGGCGTCTCCTTAGATCCGGAAAAGGTGTTTTCCATGCTAAGCACATGGATAGCGCCCACAACATTGGGAGTCATGACCGAGTTACCGGTCAATCCGTGCCATTTCAACATGGCGTCTGACAGGCGGGCGAAGGCGACTTTCTCGCTGCCGCTGGGTAAAACGCCTTCGGTGACTGTAAGGGTAAGAGGCATTGCAGTACTCCTGTAAACGGATGAGTTCGTCGCTCCAGCGACCAGAACGGCAGTTAAGATAACGACCGCTATTCGAATATACATAACGATCGTTACTTGACCAAGTATAATTTCAGCTCATAAACCTCAAGCTATGGGTGAGTCCGTGTCTCGATCCGCACAAAAACTACAAACTCGCCAGCGCATCCTCGAGGCGGCGGGGCGCGGCTTTCGCCAAGGTGGATTTGGTGGCATAGGTGTCGATGGCTTGGCGAAAGAGGCCGGAGTCACCTCCGGTGCCTTCTATGCGCACTTCGACTCCAAGGCCGCCGCGTTCCGTGAGTCCGTCGGGCAGGGTATGTCGGACCTCAAGGACGGCGTACGCCATTTCCAGACAAGCTTCGGGCCGGCCTGGTGGGCAGAGTTCGTGCATTTTTACTTGGGTGCCAAGCGCAAGTGCGAGCTACCCGAAAGTTGCGCCTTGCAAAGCCTCGCCCCCGAAGTAGCGCGCTCCGATGCGACAGCCCGGGCAGAGTTCGAGGCTGAGCTGCTTGCGGTCGCGACTCTAGTCGCAAACGGGCCGGCAGCCGCGGACGCACCAGCCGATGTCGGTGCGGCAATGGCCGCCCTGGCCACGCTAGTCGGCGCGGTCACCCTCGCCCGAGCGGTGAGCGATACGGCGGTGGCCGAGCAAATAACGGACGCAACAGAGCGCGTACTGCTGCCGACTCAGACCACGGCGGGCATCTAGGGGGCGCTCTCAATCAGGCCAGCCATATGACGACTGATACAAGGCTCAGCATCGACTGGTAGTTTCTTGCCAGTCGCTCATACCTAGTAGCGATACGGCGTTACTGCTTCAGTTTCTGGAAAAAACGCTCCACTAGATTACGTGCTTTGTAGATATGTCGATCCAGCTTTCGAGGCTTCAGACGACTCCCTCTTGAGGGGATGACGGCTTCAGCCCCACTGCGCTGTATCAACTCCACGAAGGCGTCTGAGTCGTAACCTTTGTCTGCCAATACCGCTTCGGGCGTAAAACCTTCGAGCAACGCTTCGGCTTGGCCATATTCAGAGGCTTGTCCGGGCGTCAGCAGCAGGCGTACAGGATTCCCCAGGGCATCGACGACCGCATGAATCTTGGTGCTTAGTCCGCCTCTGGACTTGCCCATGGCTTCGGCGTCCTGACATGTTTTTTTGCCGCACCATGCTGATGAACGCGCACTATGCTGCCATCCACCATCAGGTGTTCTAGGTCAGCGTCAGCCGCAAGCGATGCCATGATCTGTAACCAAACACCCTTGCGTGACCAGCGGTTATAACGCACATAGACCCGATGCCAGTGACCGTAGGTTTCAGGTAGATCCCGCCAGGGCGCGCCAGTTCGGGCAATCCAGAGTACGACCTCTACAAACTGGCGGTTATCGCGGGCGGTCGCGCCTCGGTCGCTGGCTTTACCCGGCAGCAGTTCCTTGATGCGCTCCCATTGATCGTCACGCAGCCTATAGCGGCCCATCAGTTGCCCCAAATAGACCAAGGGTATCGGATGGACCTGCTTAGCTCAAATGAGAACGCCCCCTAGGGAAGCACTGATTTATTCTCCACCTTCGAGCCAAATTGCGAAAATAGCCTTTGAAGCCATGGCTAATGGCGAAGGCAGCGCCGACCAGGTGATCGAAACCCGCGGCCTCAAGCAGGTCACCGACAGCGGCGCCATCGAATCGATGCAGGATGGAATGCTCGCCGCCAACGCCGAACAGGTCGGGCAATACCGTGCGGCAGACGAAGCCAAGCGCGGCAAGATGTTCGGCTTCTTCGTCGGCCAGGCAATGAAAGTTTCCAAAGGCAAAGCCAACCCAGGCCAGGTCAACCAGCTGCTGAAAAGCAAACTGGAGGGCGAAGCCCCAGCGGCATCACGCGACACAACGCCGGGCATGCCCGGCGTTTGAGTGTCAAATGGAAGACAGCTCACAAGCATAACCCCTCCCAACATCGACACCCACCAACAAGCCATGATAGCGTTGCCGCGCGCCAGAAATGGGGCAAGTCACGACTAAAATTAACCAACCAACATCCATTGATATGCTTGAGCGCACAACTTATGCATGCATGGACGCACAATTAAAATACTATCAAGGAAGTAACCATGAAAATCTTAAGCGCCTCAATCTTAGCACTACTAGCAACAGTCAGCCAAACAGCATTAGCCGAAAGCATATTAGTATTAAAAAGTGACAAAGGTGACTACATTGGCGGCGGCATTAACAGCACCTACACTGACAAACTTACTACATTTAAGTATTCCGGAAATTACAACAACGGCATTACTG
This sequence comes from Pseudomonas sp., assembly GCF_030698175.1. Lineage (GTDB taxonomy): Bacteria > Pseudomonadota > Gammaproteobacteria > Pseudomonadales > Pseudomonadaceae > Aquipseudomonas. The sequence goes on along the minus strand of NZ_JAUYNT010000017.1, from coordinate 41,547 downwards.
TAAACATCAACACCGGAACAACATCTTGGTGGACATTAAACCTAGCAGCCCCAAACAATGAAAAATTAAAACCCGGATTGTATAAAGGTGCGGAACGCTTCCCCTTTCAAAAAACCACCTATCCCGGACTGGACTTTAGTGGCAACGGCCGAGGCTGCAACACACTGACCGGAAGCTTTAATGTGAGCGACGTTAGCTACGACACTGGCGGCACTTTGAAATCGCTAAGCGCTACATTTGAACAGCACTGCGAAGGGGCCGTACCGGCCCTGCGCGGAACACTAACCTACAACTTACACCCGGTAATTGGCGCACTAAGCATAGGCATGACCCCAATCAGCGCACAATGCACTAACAAGAGCACTGGCCAAAAGATAACATTCAAAACAACCACCGCTAAATTTAATTGCAGAGAGCACGGCCTAATTGCAAATAAAAATGATGAGATTGCATTAATTATTAGAGGAATCTCAAACTTAAGCGAGTAACACACGGCGGCGGCAAAAGCTGAGTGCAACACCTGACCTTTCCGGTACGGTGCTGCCCCTATGTCTTATACCGAACTCAGCGTTGAAGAACGCGCCACCATTCAAATCGGTCATGCTCAAGGCTTCAGCCTGCGCAGGATTGCTCGTCTGATCAACAGATCTCCCTCGACCATCAGCCGGGAGCTGCGCCGTAATCGAGATGCCTTCGGCGGCTACTCGGCCCGTGTAGCTCAACAACAGATGCAGGCCCGCCGCCAGGTTTGTCGACCGATGCGAAAGCTGTTGCCAGGTAGCGAGCGCTTCGAGTTGGTGGCCCATATGCTGCGTGAGCGTTTGTCTCCCGAGCAGATTGCCGGCAAGCTGCGCAACATGAACATTCCCAGCCTTAGAGATGCCTACGTCTGTCGCGAGACGATCTATAACGCGATCTATGCCTTGCCGGTCGGCGAGCTGCGTAAGGAGCTGATCATCTCTGCGCCAAAGCAAGACGACGCGCCGGCCGCGCTCTGGCGGCGTGGATCGGCGCGGCCAGATCCCTGAGATGATCAGCATTCATGTGCGCCCGCCGGAGATCGAAGACCGGCTGATGCCGGGGCATTGGGAAGGCGACCTGATCAAGGGTAAGGCCAACGCCTCGTCTGTAGGCACGTTGGTGGAGCGCACCAGTGGCTACCTGATGCTGGTGAAGATGAACGACGCGACGGCGACCTCGGCGATGGAGGGCTTCAGTGCAGCGCTCAATGGCATGCCGCTGGCGATGCGCAAGAGCATGACCTACGACCAAGGCCGGGAGATGGCTCGGCACGCCGAAATAACCCAGAAGACCGGGGTGGCGATATTTTTCTGCGACCCTCATAGCCCTTGGCAGCGCGGCAGCAACAAAAACATCAACGGCCTGATCCGCCAGTACCTGCCCAAGGGCACAGACCTGTCGGTTCACAGCCAGGAAGAGCTGGATGCCATCGCGCTGCAACTGAATATGCGTCCGCGTAAGCGCTTCGACTTCAAATGCCCGATCGAAGTCATGGGCGAGGTGATGCAGGAAGCTATGGCTATGCGGCATGATGCTCCGGCTTCAATTCAATAACCGTGTTGCACTCAGCTCCTGCAACCGCCAACACTATCTATTTTGCCCTTACGACGAGTCACTTGATTCGCTACGCTCACCCTTCGGGCCAGCCTGTGGCTGTTACTCCGCTTCGCTCCGTATCTCTTTGCTCGCGCAGAAAGTAACCAAAGAGACAAATTCGCCGGGAGCGCATTTGGACGGCTTTAGCCGGCCCGCAGGGCGAAGGCCATGGATGGTCTTCGCATAAGCGCGCCCGACATCCGGGTCAGGCTGCGCCAGACTCCCCTCGCTCCGGCACTGCTCAGAGGGCCGGCAAGACGGGCCATCCTTGACCCAACATGCCTCGTTTGGCATCCTGCCAAACGCCCCTTCTACACAGCACCTCCACTCGGCCTCCTGACGGGACATTTGGACCGAGTCGTCTAGCCGATATTTAATTGCCTCTGGCTTCACCAAATCAAAAGCCAACACCGTGCGGCGTTGAGCGAATCAAGCCGCGCCCGGACAACGCCCCTTTCAGCAGGCCCGAAGCGAGTAACGCAATCGTTGCGCAGTGGGTTGAGCGGCAGGCTAATTGGCCTAATACGGCAACCGCCTTGCCAAAACAACACCCCCAACTACAATTTAAAATTGAATCCAACCTCAACAATAACAACGAATCTACAAATAAACCTTGGCACATCAATCGACACTATAACTTACTTTCCTGGACGCCTTTCACCCCTATCTAACCGAGGAGCCACACATGAAAAAAATGACGCTATTAACAGTCATCTTGATGATGCTCTCCGCCCCCGTATACGCCAAAGAGGCTTTACGGATATTCGCCTGGGAAGGTTATGTCACACCGGCCGATTTAATTTCGGTAAACACGCTACTCGAAGAACAGGGCTATGACATAGAAGCGAAACTCATCGAGCCCTTCGCTTCGGGACCGGAACAGATGTTCGATATCATTAGAGGTCGCCAATGCGACGTTTCTTTTCTCACCCTCAATTACATAAACATGCAGGGCGAAAAAACCTCCAAGCAACTGCAGGCCATCGACAGCAAATCCCCCAGAATGCCTAACTACGCCAAGCTCATAAAAGGCCTGACCAACATTCCCATGGGCATGTCCGCACAAGGGCCGCTATATATTCCCTGGGGAGGCGGGGCCTACGGCATTTGGGCGAATATGAAAAAACTGAGCGACGCGGACTTACCACTGTCGGTAAAAGAGCTGTGGAGTGACAAATGGAAAGGCAAGTTATCCTTATCCAAAGGACAGATACAGCCAAATATAGCGATTGTCATGCTCGCCATGGGCAAACCACCCTATCATATAAATAATTTACTGACCGCTGGCAAAAGAACCGAGGCAATCGATTTCACCAACAAACATGCACAAGAACAAACCAACCTACTATACAAACAAGTGAAATATTTCTGGGATGGAGTTCCTGATTATAGCGACGACCTGTTATTGACCGCGAGCTATGGCGTAGAAATAGCGGCGGAAAACGCCAAAGGCGGGCATTGGCAATACGTGCAATTCAAGGAGGGCAGTACGGTATGGATGGACACCATTAACTTCAGCAAAGATTTAACCGGGAAAAAGCTCGAAGCGGCCGAGATATTCGCCAACTATTTTATCGGCAAAGAAGTTCAGACCAGGGTCGTCAACGGCCTGAGCATGGTTTCGGTAAGTACCCTGGTCGAAAAAAATCCATTGCTCGACAGCAACGCGGACTTCTTTTCGGCGCAGATGTTCTGGCCACCCTACGACAAGATCGCCGACAACATAATGAAGGGAATGTCGGACACGGCTATGGCCGCGGAGAAAAAGTAGGCGCATGGCAAAGTCGGCAGTGGGCAACCGCAGGGGGTTGGCGGAAGAGGCTGCGTGCTCGTAAGTCTGGGGACAGACCACGATTAACCGCCGCACATTTATCATCACTATCTATTTCGCCCTTAGATCAAGCGACACAAATGCGGCGCTCGGACACCGCGCAAAACAACAGCAAAAGCATCGCGGCTAAAGCCCCTCCCACGATGGTCCGCGAGCGTGCCGAGAATACCGTAACAGCCGCAGGCTGGTCCGAAGTCGAGAGCTACGAGTCAATCAACTCAACAACCGATGCGGCGTTCGGGGGCGAACATATGCGCCGATGGCACGACCGCATCGCGGATAAATCCGCTCCTACCAAAGCCAACATAGATGCCAATAAGCAGGGCATTGCGTATCCCCAGCGATGGCTTGACCTGCAGCCCGCCAGCCTGACAATATACTGTATATCCAGACAGCTAAAAATCAGGAGACCCTTGTATGGCCACCGCCAAATCCGCCGCCGTGAAATTACCCAGCTCATATGAGTTGCTGGCTACGCGTATCCAGAAAATCATCAACTCAACCAGCGCACAAAAGGCCAAAGCCGCGCTGATCTTCAAAGCCCCCGATGAAGCCGAAGATGACTGGGCGCAACTGCTCGGCGAAATTGCCGAGACCGACAACGTCACCCTGGCCCATCGCGACGATGGCGGCGTACAGCTGTTTTGGGTGGTGCCCAGCGACGACTAAAACCGCAACTAAGCCGCTGCCACTTCGCACTCGCTCATGCAAGCGCCGGCAAGGATCAAATCCGAAACGCTCCGACTTGCTGGCTCAACTCATCAGCCAGACGCTGAAGGTTCTCGCAGTCACCTTCACAACCGCGCACATCACTGACCGTGGCGCGCGCCAGATCGGCAATGCTATGGATATTGCGATTAATTTCCTCAGCAACACTGGACTGCTCCTCGGTGGCAGTCGCCACTTGAAGGTTCAGCGCGCTGATAATATCGATCTGGCCTGAAATAGCGGTTAATGACTGCCCCGTGCGCTGACTAGCCTCGACCCCGAAACCAGTCGCATCTTGCCCAGCTTGCATCGAACTGACGGCAGCCTCGGCGCCTTGCTTGAGTCGTTGGATCATGCTCTGAATTTCATCAGTCGAACTTTGCGTCCGGCCTGCCAGCGTGCGCACTTCGTCGGCCACCACGGCAAAACCTCGGCCCAGCTCACCCGCGCGTGCAGCTTCGATGGCGGCATTCAGGGCCAGCAGGTTCGTTTGCTCGGAAATTCCACGGATAACGGCCAGCACCTGATCGATAGATCCGACCTCCGCCGCCAACTTACCCACGGCTTCGGCGGCACTGCCAATGTCTGACGCCATTCGTTGTATTTGACTGGTTGAACTGCTGACCACCTTGCGCGCATCCAGCGACTCTTCACAAGCGCGGCCGGAAGCCAGTGCCGCGCTGCTGGCATTGCGTGCAATCTCTTGGACAGTGAGGCCCATCTCGTGCACCGCAGTGGCCGCCAATTCGGTTATGTCCTGCTGTTGGATGGCATGCTGGGAGGTGTTCCCGACCAGCGACATAACATGCTCCGTGGAGCTATGCAGTTGCTTACTGGTGCGCAGCACCCCCTCGAGCAGACCACGGAAGCTTTGCAGCATCGCCCGCAGACTAGCCAAAGCGCTACCCGCCGGTGCATCGGGAATATTGACGGTCAAATTGCCGGCGGCAATTTCCGTTAACACCTGATCCAATTGCTCGGCACTGCCTCCTAGCTGTCGGAGCAAATGCCGGCGACCGAGATAAATAAGCCCAACGACTTCGGCAATCAAGGCCAGTAACACCAGCAAAAACAGGTTCTGACTTGTATCGACATTCGCCGACGCTTGCGTCAGTGCAGCGCCGGTGCGCGCCTCAAGCAAGGCAAAAAAATCGTCCAACGGACGCATTATTTTGCCTTTGTATTGATGATACTCAGGGCTGTGCACTAAGTTTCTAGCGAGTTCCAGATCCGGCGGGGCTGTTTTGCTATACCCCCCCTGGTCGTCCGCAAACTTGCCTTTAACCGCGTTCATGGCGCGAACTTCGAGATTGACCAGCTCGTTTGAGTTAGCCTGCGCCTCGCTGAGCTTGGCAAACTCGGCAGCACTAAAACCAGCCTGTTTCATTAACTCCTGCAAGGCAATTGCCGGGCCGTCAGCGCGAGGGCTACTCTCACCCGCAGCGACGAAGTCCCAGTAAATACGGTGGTAGTTTTCCGGGCGTGGTGCCTTGCCATTGCGAATATCCAAAATGCGCAAGTACTCACGCTCATATTCAGGGTTGGCGGTAACTACATAGGTACGCCCAAGCCGGGTTAAATCATCCGAGCTCTGGCGCAATTCGTCGGCCAGCAAGTACGACTGATAGTTGTTTTTGCTGACCATTTTGATTTCGTTTGATGCGTTGCGCATCGCGTAAAAAGCGCTGATCAGCAATACAAAGGTCAGGCTGATCAGGGCGATCATGACCGATATTGCCGTGGACTTGTGAGCACGGGCCATAAGAAAACTCCTTTACAAGGTGTTCTCGACAATCCTGCATGCTCGTAAAGCCTGACACGCTCCCAAGCATACTTGTGAGCCTAGCGCCAAACTCAGCATCTACTCTGACCACCTGTCACCTGAGAATGCCGTAGTGCCCGAGCACTTCCGCCCCCTTTAGGTGAATGGTCGCAGCCGCGCCAACCAGCAGTATTATTAGAAGAGAAACCCATGAGTGACCACCACGAACAAGGCCTAGAAATGCGCCGCCAAGTCATGGGCGACGCCTTCGTCGACCGTGCCCTCGGCAACGCCAGCGAATTCACCCAGCCCCTGCAAGACTTCGTCAACGAGCATGCCTGGGGTAGCGTCTGGACCCGTGGCGGCTTGCCGCTGAAAACCCGTAGCCTGATTACCCTGGCCGCCCTCACCGCGCTGAAGTGCCCGCAAGAACTCAAAGGCCATATCCGTGGTGCGCTGAACAACGGCTGCAGCATGGAGGAAATCCGCGAAACCCTGCTGCATTGCGCCGTGTATGCCGGCGTGCCGGCGGCGGTGGATGCGTTTCGCGCCGCTCAAGAAGCCTTAGATGCCTGGCAGGCTGACCAGCCGTCCTGAAACACCACGGCGGCGTGCGCAACCGCACAGCTCACAGCGATTAACGTGCGACGCTCAAGCACCGAGGCGACCGTTTAGGCATAATCGCCGCGCCGCTTAGCGGCACCATCGACCGCGCAGGCGCCCAGCCTGCCACCACAGCTGCAGGGACGCCCATGCTCACCGCCATCAAGACCTTCTTTGCGCGCATTTTTGCCGCCTTCGCCTGGGTTGTGCTCGGACTCTTGCGCCTGCTGCGCTGGTTGCTGAACGCGCTGATCGGCAGCTGGCAGCCGCCGCTGTGGCTGCGCAAGCTCGGGCAAGTCAGCTGCACCGGTGGCACCTGGTTGCGCGGGCATCCCAAACAAAGCGGCGCAGGCGTGCTGGTTCTGGCGCTGCTGGGGGTTGCCAGCGCTTACGGCTGGCAGTGGTACAAAAACCTGCCGGTGCCGCATACCGTCAGCTATTCGGTGCACGCACCGGAGCTGACCGCCTACCAAAAGCAACCCATTGTTATCGACACGCTGCGGGTCAACTTTGCCGAGTCGGTCGCGCCACTGGCGGCCATCGGCCAGCCGGTCGAGCAGGGCATCAACCTACAGCCGGCGGTGGCCGGTGCCTGGCATTGGGCCAGCGACCGCAGCCTGGTGTTCACCCCGGCTGGCGATTGGCCGATTGATCAGGCCTATCAAGTAACCCTGGACCAGGAAAATTTGCTGGCCGACGGCGTGTTGCTCCAGCAGTACCAATTCGACCTACGCACCCAGCCATTTAAAGCGACCTTGGCCAGCCAAGAGTTGTACCAAGACCCGGTGGTGCCAAGCCTGAAGAAACTGGTGGCGACCATTAATTTCAGCCACCCGGTGGATGAAGAGTCGCTGCGCCAGCGCGTCGCCATCAGCCTCGATCGCGGTCTGGAGTACCGCGACAAGGATGTGGCGCCAACCCCCGAAATCAGTTTCAGCAAAGACAAACTGGCCGCCTATGTGCACTCGGCGCCGCTGGCCACCCCACTGGAAAGCACTCAGGTCAAGCTGACCATCGACCAGGGCAGCAAGGCCCGCGATGGCGGCAATGTCAGCAGCCAAGCGCTGCAAACCGCCGTCACAGTCCCCGGTCGCTACCGCCTGACGTTCGACGAAAGCACTGTCCAGTTCGTCGACAATGCCCGTGGCGAGCCGGAGCCGGTGCTGATGTTCAGCAGCTCCAGCGCGGTCAGCGACGAAGCCATAGCCCCGAAGGTGCAAGCCTGGCTGCTGCCGGCGAAAAACGCCCAAGGTGAAAAGTATTGGAGCGAGTCGGCCATCGATGAAAAGCTGCTGGCCAAGGCCGGGCGCCTCACCCTGACCCACGTCCCCAGCGTCGAACCGCTCAACAGCCTGCATGCGTTCAAATTCAAGGCCGAGCCCGGTCGTTACCTCTATGTGCGGGTCGCCGCCAAAGTTGAGGCCGTCGGTGGTTATTTGGCCAAGGAGCCAACCCGCAGCCTGTTGCAAATGCCCAAGTACCCACGCGCCCTAAGCTTCTTGTCGGAGGGCGCACTGCTGAGCCTGAATGGCGAAAAAAACCTCGGCTTTATCGCCCGTGGCGTGCCCGGCGCCCATGTCGAGATCGCCCGCCTGCTGCCTAACCAACTGCACCATTTGGTCGACCAGAACGACGGCAGCTTCGCCCGCCCAGATTTCTCCAACGGCTACTTTGATCGGTTGGTGGAGCGCATGAGCCTCGACCTGCCGCTGGGCGACGGCGACCCGGCCAAGACCCACTACGACCATCTCGACCTGGCCCCCTACTTAAACGCCGAGGGCGGCCGCCGTGGCATCTTCGTGATCAAGCTCAGCCCGCAAGACCAGCCCAGCACCAGCACCTTCAACAGCTATTACGATGACGAAGAGGACGCCCCCGAAGACCTGCGTTTCATCGTCGTCACGGATCTCGGCATCATCGCCAAGCGCAGCAGCGACGGCAGCCACGACCTGTTCGTGCAATCGCTGAGTAACGGCGGCGCGGTGGCTGGGGCGCAAGTGCAGATCATCGGCCGCAACGGCCTGCCGGTGGCCAGCGGCCAAACCGATGCCAGCGGCCAGGCACACTTTGCCAAGCTCGACGAGTTGCGCCGCGAGAAGACCCCGCTGATGTACGTGGTCAGCCTGGGTAACGACCAGTCGTTCCTGCCGGTGGCGCAAAGCCAACACCGCCTCGACCTGTCGCGCTTCGACATCGGCGGCCAGTACGACGAAGGCGTCGCCGACCGTTTGAGCGCTTATCTGTTCAGCGACCGCGGCCTGTATCGGCCCGGCGAAACCGCGCACCTGGGCATGATAGTGCGCACCGGCAACTGGCTGGGGCAGCTGCAAGGCCTGCCGGTGGAACTGGTGATCCGCGACCCGCGCGGCCAAAGCGTGTTGCAACAAAGCCTGAAGCTCAGTGCCAGCGGCTTCGAGACGCTCGACTTTGTCAGCAGCGCCGCCGCCCCGGCAGGCACCTACAGCGCCACCCTGAGTCTGATCGACGAGCAAAACCGCCGTACCGACCTGGGCAGCGTCAACTTCAAGGTGCGCGACTTCGAGCCGGACCGTATGAAGGTCAGCGCCAGCTTGTCGCCCACCGAGGTTAAGGGCTGGATCGCCCCCACTGCCGTACAAGCCAAGGTCAAGGCCCTGCATCTGTTCGGCGCCCCGGCTTCGGGTCGCAGGGTTACTGCCGATATGATTCTGGCGCCGGCCTACGCCGCGTTCGAGGGTTACAGCGATTATCGCTTCCGCATCAGCAATTCCCTCAGCGAAAACAGCACCGAGGAGTTGCCCGAAACGGTCACCGACGACAACGGCGAGGCGACCCTCGAGCTGAAACTGGAGCGCTACGCCGCCAGCACCTATCGCCTGAATCTGTTGGCACGGGTGTTCGAGGCCGAAGGTGGTCGCAATGTGGCCGCGCAAAGCAGCCTGATGGTCTCTTCAGCTCCGTGGCTGATCGGGGTCAAGAGTCAGGATTCCCTCGACTACGTGAGCAAAGGCGCCAAGCGCGAGGTGCAGTGGCTGGCGATCAACCCTGAGTTGCAGCCCCAGGCGGTCGAAGGCCTGAGCGTCGAACTGGTCGAGCACCGCTATATGTCGGTACTGGTCAAGCAGTCCAACGACACCTACAAGTACGAATCGCGGGTCAAACACCTACCACTCGGCAGCCAGCCACTGGTGCTGAGCGCCAAGGGCGCGACCAGCACGCTGAACACCGGCGAGCCCGGCGACTTCACCCTGACGGTCAAGGACGCCGCCGGCAACGCGCTGAATCAGGTCGACTACAGCGTTGCCGGCCAAGGCAACGCCTCGCGCTCCCTGGAGCGTAACGCCGAGCTGCAACTGCGCCTGGACCAGGACAGCTACGCCCCCGGCGCTGAGCTGGCCATCAGCATCCGCGCGCCTTACACCGGCGCCGGGCTGATCACCATCGAGCGCGACAAGGTTTACGTGCACCAGTGGTTCAAGACCGACAGCACCAGCAGCGTGCAGCACATTCGCCTGCCCCAGGGGCTGGAAGGCAACGCCTACGTCAACGTGCAGTTCGTCCGCGACAGCGCCTCCCCCGAGGTCTATATGAGCCCGCTGTCCTACGCCGTGGTGCCGCTGCGGATCAACCTGGATGCGCGGCGCATCCCGCTCAGCGTCAGCGCCGCCGAGCAGATTGAGCCGGGGCAAAGCCTAGCCATGACCGTCACCAGCGACCGGCCAACGCGCGCCGTGGTCTGGGCGGTTAACGAAGGCATCTTGCAGGTGGCCCGTTACCAAACCCCGGACCCGCTGGCGCAGTTCTTCCAGAAACGCGCGTTGGAGGTGGACACCAGCCAGATCCTCGACCTGCTGCTGCCGGAATTCAGCCGGCTGATGAGCGCCGCCGCCCCCGGTGGCGACGGTGAAGACCTGCTCGGCGCGCACCTCAATCCGTTCAAGCGCAAACATCAGCCGCCAGTGGCCTGGTGGTCCGGCTTGGTCGATTTGCCTGCCGGCGAAAGCACCTTCAACTACGCGGTGCCGGACAGTTTCAACGGCAAGCTGCACCTGTTCGCCGTGGCCGTGGATGACAGCCGCATCGGCGTGACCGAAGGCGCCAGCGAAGTACGTGGGCCACTGGTGCTCACCCCCAACGTGCCAGCCTTTGTTGCCCCAGGCGACGAGTTCAAGGTCAGCGTCGGGGTGTTCAGCAACCTGGACAAGAGCGCCAAGATCAAGTTTGAGCTGCAAACCAGTGTCGGCCTGAAGGTCGCGACCATCAGCCAGCAAGAGCTGGAGCTGGCTCCGCGTAAAGAAGGGGTAATCGAGATCAGCCTCAAGGCCTTGGAAACCCTAGGCTCGGCAGACCTGAAATTTATCGCCATCTTGCCCAACGGCAAGCGCGTGCAAATTGCCGAAACCACCTCGATCCGCCCATTGGTGGAGCGCCGCGTGGCCTTGAGCCTCGGCCGCTTCACCGGCAGCAGCCATACAGTACCGGTGACCCGCGACCTCTACCCGCAGCTGCGCAACGTGCAACTGAGCGCCGGCGCCTCGCCGCTGGTGTGGGCCGATGGCTTGCAGAGCTACCTGGCCGACTACGGTTATGTCTGCACCGAGCAACTGGTGTCCAAGGCCATGCCGACGCTGATTCTGGGCAGCAGTGCCGAGGGGCTTGAGCCACAGGCGCAAGCCGCGTTCGACAGCGCCATCAGCATCCTGCGTCAGCGGCAGAACCTCAGCGGCGGTTTCGGCCTGTGGCAAGCCAGCCCGGATGCGGCGCCGTTTGCCAGCCTGTATGCGACTGACTTTCTGCTGGAAGCCAAGGAGCGCAACTACCCGGTGCCCGGCGACTTGCTCAACCGCGCCAATGCTTACTTGTCGCAAGTGGCCAATGGCCCGAGCGAAGGCCTGAGCGAGCTGCGTAACCGCGCCTACGCCGCCTACCTGCTCACCCGTCAAGGCGTGGTCACCAGCGGCGCCCTGGCGGATATTCGCGAACGCTACGAAACCTACCAAGGCAAACATTGGCAGCGCGATATAGGCGCGGCCTATCTGGCCGCCAGCTACAAGTTGCTCAAACAAGACAAACAAGCCGACCAGCTGTTTGCTCAACAAGTCTGGCAAAGCAGCGAGCGCGACTGGAACAGCGACGGTCTGTATTACGACACCCTGACCCACGACGCCGAACACCTGCAGCTGCTCGGCAAGCACTTCCCGGAGCTGCTGAGCGATGTGCCATTGGCGCTGCTCGACAACCTCGGCAAGCGCCTCAATCAGCAGCACTACAACTCCCTGTCGGCGGCCTTGCTGTTGCGCGCTTTCGACGGTTATGGCGAGCAAGCCGAGGGCGAACAAAACCTCAAAGCCAGCGCCTGGAGCAAGCAGCCAGCCGAACAAGCCCTGACCCTGCTAGGCAAACCGCCACGCAGCGCCGTACCACTGGCGACCAAGAAATTGGAGCTGAGCAAAGACGGCTCCACCCCGGCCTTCTACATGCTCAGCGAGGCCGGCTATGACCGTGGCACGCCGGATAAAGAAATCAGTGACGGCCTGGAAGTGCAGCGCCAATACCTCGATCTGGATGGCAAGCCGCTGAGCCAGGTCAAGGTCGGCGAGGAGTTCCTGGTACGCCTGCGCCTGCGCGCCAAACAGCACGACGAAATCCAGCAAGTGGCGGTGGTCGATTTGCTGCCGGGCGGCGTCGAGCCGGTCTACAACCTGCCGGCAACGGCCGAGGCCAGCAGCGACAGCGAGTCCGACAGCGAGTCCAGCGACGAGGAATGCAGCGAAGAGTGCGACTCCAGCGACGAAGACTCAGGCGAAACCGAGGAAGAAGCCCCGGCGTGGCAGCCACCGGTTGGCGAGGCCAAGCTAAGCGACTGGACTCCAGAGTTTGCCGATGTGCGCGATGACCGCGTGGTGCTCTACGGCACCGTGCTGCGCGACGTGGGCACCTTCGTCTACCGCGTGCGCGCCACCAACGCCGGCACCTTCGGCACGCCACCGGCCTATGCCGAGGGCATGTACGACGCCACCCTGCAAGCCCGTGGCAAGAGCGGCAAGTTGGAGATTGTTAAGCCCTAAGGCGGATGAATGGCTATGCCTGCGTTAGTGGTTGGCTGCGTTTTTGTAGGGTGTGTTAGCCGCGAAGCGGCGTAACGCACCAATGGATACGGCGAGAGTTAAGCGGACGCTGGTTGTCGCAAAAGTGGTGCGGTTCGCAAGCTCACCGGCACCCTACGAGGCCAAAGCACTTTCAACCACTAACGCAGACATAGCCGGATAAATAAGCGGTGTCCAAGCTATGTGTTGTAGCTGGGACACCGCCCTTGGTTGCGGCAATCCAACCTCAGTATTTACCGCCAGCTGTAACCACGACATCGCCAAGCTTTAGCCTTTGCGCCGCTCACTAAAACGCCACCGATAAAAGCCCCATGCCCCGACTAAAATTCTATCTGCTTGGCCTCAGCGCCTGCGCCGTGTTGCTCGTGGCCCTGCGCCTGTGGCCCCATGCGCCGCTGCGCGAGGCGGCGCCGTTGTCGCGGGTGGTGCTGGCCGAGGGTGGCGAGTTGCTGCGCCTGACCTTAGCCGGCGACGGTCAGTATCGGTTATGGCTGCCGCTGGAGCAGGTCGCGCCGGCGATGATTGACAGCATCTTGCTCAAAGAAGACCGCGAGTTTTATCAGCATCCCGGCGTCAGCCCCAGTGCTCTAGTGCGCGCCGCCATGGCCACTTATAGCGGCGGCGTGCGTCAAGGTGGCTCGACCCTGAGCATGCAGTTGGCCCGGCGCTTGTACGGCCTCAACTCGCGACAGATCCCGGGCAAGTTGCAGCAAATCGCCCTGGCTCTGTGGCTGGAGGCGCGCCACAGCAAGCACGATATCCTCGAGGCTTATCTGAATCTGGCGCCGATGGGCGGCAATATCGAGGGGGTCGAGGCGGCCAGTCGCATCTACTTTGGCAAGTCGGCCCGGCAACTGTCGCTGAGCGAGGCGTTGGCGCTGGCGGTGATCCCCCAGCAACCCAGTCGCCGTGGACGCTTCGGCCCAGCTTTGCAACAGGCGCGCTTGCAGCTGATGGCCAGCTGGCAAAGCGAGCACCCCAACGATCCGCGTAACGACGGCTTATTGCAGCTGCCGTTGGAGGCCCGCACCCGACAGCAACTGGCGTTTCGCGCGCCGCACCTGAGCGAATACCTGCTGGCCAACCGCAAGGAGTTGGCGCTGCACAGCACGCTCAATCTGCCCTTGCAAAGCCTGCTGGAACAACTGCTCAGCCAGTTCGTCGCCGAGCGCAGTTCTCAAGGCGTGCACAACGCCGTGGCGCTGCTGGTGGACAGCCGCGATCAGTCAGTAAAAGCCCTGGTCGGTTCGGCGGATTACTTCTCGCCGAGCATTCGCGGCCAGGTTAATGGCGTACAAGGGCGGCGCTCACCCGGCTCGACGTTGAAGCCGTTTCTGTATGGCTTGGCGCTGGATCAGGGGGTGATCCACCCGATGAGCATCATCAAGGATGCCGCGACCGCCTTCGGTAATTTCCAGCCAGAAAACTTCGACGGCAAATTCGCCGGCCCACTGACTGCCCAAGAGGCCTTGGTGCGCAGCCGCAATGTGCCTGCAGTGTGGCTGGCCAGCCAGATCAGCCAACCATCCTTGCACGGTTTTTTGCAACGCGCCGGCATCCAACGGCTGCGCGTTGAAGAGTTTTACGGTCTAGGTCTGGCGCTGGGCGGGGGCGAACTGACCCCGGCCGAACTGGCCCGGCTGTATCTGCTGCTGGCCGGCGACGGGCGCTTGCGCAATGTCCGCTACACCAGCGACGAGCCGGCCACGGTCGGTGCGCCGCTACTGTCGCCGCAAGCGGCCTTTATGGTGCGCGACATGCTCAGGCACAACCCGCGCCCCGATGGCCTGCCGCCGGATCGGCGCGGGCGCAACTGGCCGGTGGCCTGGAAGACCGGCACCTCCTGGGGTTATCACGATGCCTGGAGCGCCGGCCTGGTCGGGCCTTATGTGCTGGTGGTCTGGGTCGGCAACTTCGAGGGCCAGCCGAACCCGGCCTTTATCGGCTTAAAAACCGCCGCGCCGCTGTTCTTTCGCATTGCCGATGCCTTGCCGCTGGCACTGCCCAAGGTGCAAGCCAGCGTTGATCAGCCGCCCAGCGGGCTGAGCCGCGTCGAGGTGTGCGCCGCCTCCGGCGACTTGCCCAATCGCTGGTGCCCGCAAACCCGCAAGACTTGGTACATCCCCGGCGTCTCGCCGATCCGCGTGTCGACCCTGCACCGGCCGGTGATGATCGACCGCAAAACCGGCAAGGCCGCCTGCCCGCCCTACGACCCGGCCAGCACTGAGCAGCAAATTTTCGAGTTCTGGCCGTCGGACTTGCAGCGCCTGTTCGCCGCCGCCGGCCTGCCACGGCGCACCCCGCCGGACTCGCTGAGCGACTGCCAAACCGCCCTGGCCAGCAACCAGCAGGACGCACCACGGATCACTTCGCCGCTCACCCAGGTGACCTATAGCCTGCGCCTGTCACAGCCCGAAGAAAGCATCGCCCTGACCGCCAACGCCGCCAGCGATGCGCGGGTTCTGTATTGGTTCGCCGGGCAAACCCTGCTCGGCCAGAGCACGCCACAAAGCGCCCTGAACTGGCGGCCGGGCAGCTCGGGCAAGTACCAACTCAAGGTCAGCGACGATCAGGGCCGCAGCAACAGCCGCGCCCTGCAGGTGGAATTTTTGCCGTAGGACGGACGTAGGGCGGACTCAGGAGCGCAGCGAACAGTCCGCCAAACTGAGCGACGCGGCATGTCCCGCACTGGCGCGGGTCACTGCGCATACTTGCGGATAATCGCGGCGTAAGCGCCGCTGCGCTGCAACTGCAATAAACCCTGATTGAAACGCTCAACCAGCTGAGCTGAAGTGGTTTGTTTACTAAACATCACGTGGATATTTCCAGTTTGAATCATCGGCAGCGGATGACGCTCCACCTGCGTCCCCCACACGCCCTCCTGGCGCAAGAACTCAACCCCGGAAACAGAATCCAATATCAGTCCATCGATTCGGCCTTTGAGCAACATTTCCAAGCCTTGTTTATCCGCCCCCACCTCAAAGGTCTTAGCGCTAAAGGCCGGGACTGTCATCCACTTGACGAAGTCCTCGCCGTAATAAGAGCCACGATAAATCCCCAACTTGCCAAAGGGCGGCTGCACAATATCCGCCAAGGCGTTCAGGGGGTACTTGGACGCATCGCCGCGGCGCACAAAAAGGGCCACCGACTCATGTCGGTACGGCAGGGAAAACCAGGCGTATTGCTCGCGTTCCGCGGTTTTTGAAGCCCCCACAATCAAATCCAGCAGCCCTTGCTTGATCCATAACAGCTGGCGCTTCCAGGGCGCTTCATAGGGCAGATAGTCGATCGAACAGCCCGCTTCGTTGAGCGCCGCCGCGACTATTTCATAATCCAGGCCGTGCATCTGTTGCTGGCTATCAAGGTACAGGTAAGGCGCCGCCGGTTCCCAGCCGAGTTTTAACGGCTGCTGGCAGTCTTCGGCCTGGGCCAAGCTGGCCATAAAACCAATACCCAAGAGCGCGGCGGCCTTGAATATTTTCTCACCCAAAAACATAGGCCCACCTTAAGGGTGCCAATACGCCAGAGCCAAGAATCAGGCTAATCGACATCGACAGATCGGCGACAGCGATGCCGAGCCTTAACCGCAGCGTGAAATTCTATTGGCGTAAGTAGCCCATAAACCACAGCAAACTACGCCCGCCTGCCAGGGGTTGAATCGCGTTCGAGTTTCAGAATAGCAGCCTTTGTCGCCTGCCTGCGGCAGCTGCCAGGGGATGGCGCGCCGCGTAGGTGTGGGCAGTGTTGGCGGCCCAAACGGTGCAAAAACCGGGCACGGCCCGGTTGGCGCCTTGCGCCATCAGCGCCGTACCGGGCGCTTCTGCAATTTGCGCTGCAGGGTGCGGCGGTGCATGCCCAGGGCGCGGGCGGTGGCGGAGATATTGCCGGCGTGTTCGGCGAGAATCCGCTGGATATGCTCCCACTGCAGGCGGTCCACCGACATCGGGTTTTCCGGCACCAGGCTGTCCAGATCGACATGCTCAGACAGCAGCGCCGCCAGCACATCATCGGCATCGGCGGGTTTGCACAGGTAGTTGCAGGCGCCGCGCTTGATCGCCTCCACCGCCGTGGCAATGCTCGAATAGCCGGTGAGAATCAGCACGCGCATCTCGGGGTCGAGCTCATGCAACTTGGGCAGCAGCACCAGGCCGGAGTCACCGTCCATTTTCAGGTCGAGTACCGCGTAGTCCGGCAGATCGGCCGTGGCCAGCGCCAGCCCGGCTTCGGCCGAGTTGGCGGTGCTGACGCGAAAACCACGGCGGGTCATGGCGCGCGCCATCACCCGGGTAAAGGTCTCGTCATCGTCGACCAGCAGCAGGTGCGGGAGTTCTTCACCTACATCTGAGGCTTCGCCATCGATTGGGGCTTCGTCGCTCATTGCATTCCTCGTGGATCAAAAAGGCTATGTAGCCATTAACAGCTACGGCGCCATCAAAAAGGCCCAAGACCGGCGCCAATGGCGCGCGGCAGCCGCAGTTCGGTGAGCGTGCCGCCCTCTTCATGGTTATACAGTTTTACCGAGCCACCGGCGCGGGTGACGCTGGCCTGACTTAAAAACAAGCCTAAACCGAAGCCCTTGCCCTTGGTGGTGAAAAACGGCCGGCCCAGTTGCTCGGCAATCGCCAGCGGCACGCCGGCGCCGTGGTCGCGGATGCTCAGGGTGATCCACTGGGCGTCCCAGTCCAGCAGGATATCGAGTTTATCCGGGCAGGCATCGGCGGCGTTATTCAGCAGGTTGAGCAGCGACTGGGTCAAATCGGTCGGCGGCATCATCCGTGGCGCGGCGCCCACCCCGAGGCTTTGAAAGCGATAACTGGCCTCCGGGCGCATCAGGTGCCAACGGCGCAGCACCGACTCCAGCCACTGGCTGGCCGTTTGCTCCTGCACCGCGTGGCGCCGATCCGCCTCGGCGGCGCGCACCAGTTGCTGCAGGCTCTCTTTGCAGAGTTTGACCTGCTCTTGCAGCACCGCCAGATCCTCTTGCAGCAGCGGGTCGGGGTGCTCCTGGCGCAGCTCTTTAATCAGCACGCTCATGGTCGCCAGCGGGGTACCCAGCTCGTGGGCGGCGCCGGCAGCTTGGGCCGCGACCGCCAGTAACTGCTGGTCACGCATGCCCTCTTCACGGCGCTCGGCTTGCAACTGGTCTTGGCGGCGCAAGGCACCGGCCATCTTCACCACGAAGAAGGTGATAAAGGCCGCCGACAAGGCAAAGTTCAGCCACATGCCAAACAGGTGCAGGCTGATCAGCATCGCCTCATGCTCGACCCCATGCAGCGCCAGCGGGTGATACCAGATCAACAAGCCGGTGTAGCCACTCAGAGCCAAGCCACTCAAGGCCATGGAATACATCCAGGGCAAGGTTGCCGCGGCAATCGTCAGCGGCACCAGGTAATAGGACACGAAGGGGTTGGTCGAGCCGCCGGCGTAGTACAGCAGCACGCTGTGGATGATCAGGTCGCCGGCCAGTTGCAGCGCATATTCCTGCTCGGTGACCGGCCACGGGCCCTGCGCCCGCAAAGCGGTAAAGGCACAAAATAATGCCGAAACACCGAGGGTGATGCTCAGCGCCAGCCAGGGCAGCGGCAGCATATCCGACAGATAGGCAAAGCCCACGGAGCCGGCCTGCGCGGCCAACACCAGCACGCGAATCAGGGTCAAGCGCCAGAGGTTTTGCCGGCTGGCTGAGAGTAACTGAGTGGGGCCGTACATGGGCTCTCCAAGGGTGCGCAAGCGCAGAACCTGGGGAGTATAACCATGCCGCAGGCGCCGCTCGCCCACTGCGGCAACCGGCCGCAGGCAAGTAGACCGTCTACACGAGCAGATTAAAGCCAATCAGCCAGTTCGCGCTCGATTTGCTCAATGCTCGGCAGACTGGTTTGCATTTCTGCCGGCAGGCTTTCGATCAGTTGGTACTCAGCAACCCCCATAGCCTTGTTGCTGTCATGCAGAGCGTATTCGGCCACTACTTTGTTTTTACTCTTGCACAGCAGTAAGCCAATGGTCGGTGCGTCGTGCTCGGATTTAAGCTGCCGATCCACGGCGGTCATATAGAAACCCAGCTGGCCAGTATGCTCGGGCTTGAACGCCCCGGCCTTTAGCTCGATGACGATATAGCAGCGTAGTTTCAGATGGTAAAACAGCAGATCGATATAAAAATCATCGCCTCCCACCTCCACATGCACCTGTCGCCCCACATAGGCAAAGCCCGCGCCGAGTTCCAGTAGAAAGCTGGAAATATGCTGCACCAGTGCCGTTTCGATTTCGCGCTCATCGGCATCTTTGCCAATGCTTAAAAAATCGAATACATAGGGGTCCTTCAAGCTCTGCTGCGCAAGATCCGAGCCGGCGGCAGGCAGTCGTTCGGCAAAGTTGGTAACAGCCTGACCTTCGCGCTCCAGTCGGCGGGTTTCGATATGCATGCCCAGCACGTTGCGTGACCAGCCATGCTCAATCGCCCGCTGTGCGTAATTCATACGCATGACAGGGTCTTTCAGCTTGGCCAGTAGCAGCAGATTATGACCCCAGGGTAATTGTCCAACAGCCTGTTGGACAATTACTTCTTCTTGCGGCCACGCCTCAGCAAAGGCGCGCATATACAGCAGATTGGCCCGCGAAAAACCCTTCATCTGCGGGAGCTCGACACGCAGATCATGCGCTAGCCGCTCAATCACCTTGGCGCTGCAGAATGTCGCGCCCCATCTGCCAATACAGCAGCACCAACTCACGATTCACCGCCAGCACGGCACGTTGCTGGGCACCGTGAATACGCAATTTAAGCGCCGCCAACCAATCGGCATAACCGCTTGGAGTGTTGCTCAGTGAAACCGGCTCATCAGTGCTCATGCGGCAATACACCTAAAGGCAACCAGCGCAGAGCTAGTCGCACATCGATAACATCAGTCTTCAATATTTATCCACTGCAACGCTTATCTAAGCCGGCCTTCAGCGGCGCACAAGGATAATCCAGAATCCCTCAGAAGTTACAAGACCTCAGCCGGCTGGTTATTCTGCGCACTTAAGCACTAACGGAACCCAGCTATTGCCTGCCGGTCCGAGCAGGGTAATCTTGCTTCTGCGCCAGTTCGCTGGCACCTATCGCCACTGCATAAGGAGTTCGCATGTTGTCTATCACCCGTCTTGCCGCCGTTGTTAGTCTTGGTTTTGTCGCCCTCGGCAGCGCTGCCGTGAGTGCCGAGGAGGCGCGTTACAACCAGATTGCCCTGCGCGCCGAGGTCAGCCAGGAAGTGGCCCACGACCTGATGCAGGTCACCCTCTACAGCGAGGCGCAACACAAAGACCCGGCCAAGCTCGCCGCCGACATCACCACCGGCATCAATGCCGCGCTGCAGCAGGCGCGCAAAAGCAGCGGGGTGACCATCAGCCTGGGCAGCCGCAACAGTTATCCAGTCTATGACGACGATCAGCGCATCAGCGCCTGGCGCGAACGCGCCGAACTGCGCCTGGAAAGCGCCGATTTCGCCACCCTGTCCAAGCTCACTGGCGAGCTGTTGCAGCAACTGAAAATGGGCGGCATGAGCTTTAGCGTGGCCAACCCAACCCAGAAGAAAACCGAAGACGCCTTGCTGCAAGACGCCATCAACGCCTTCAAGGCGCGGGCGCAACTGGCCACCACGGCGCTGGGCGGCAAGAGTTACAAGCTGGTCAGCCTGAGTCTGAATGGCGGCGGCTTCCAACCGCCACAGCCGATGCGCATGCAGATGGAGAGCATGTCGATGGCCAAATCCGCACCTACCCCGGAGATCGAAGCCGGTAGCAGCCAGGTCAGCGTCAATGCCGACGGCGTGATTGAAGTACAGATGCCCTGAGTTATGGATTAAACGCACCGAAGTCGCGCAAAACTACTGACCAACTCGGCAGGAAATGACTCTCAACGCCCCCCGCTTGGCGTTGAGAGTTACGAAATTGCGACATCCACTGACGAACTCACCCCAGTTTCTACACTAATCGGGTCAACCGACTTGCAGCGGGCATGTCAGCTGCATAACGTCGGACGGGCCGGCGGTGATAGCCGCCCCTCAAATGTTGAAACCAATAACAGCAATCCAACAACCCTGAGGCCACCATGCGCAAGAATGTCGCCATTCCGTTTTTGCTTGCCGCTGGACTAATCGCCAGCGCCCCCTTCGCCCATGCCACCAGCAATTTGGTGTTCTGCTCCGAAGGCAGTCCCGCCGGGTTTGATCCGGGTCAGTACACCACGGGTACTGATTTCGACGCCTCGGCAGAAACCATGTTCAATCGCCTGAGCCAGTTCGAGCGCGGTGGCACCAAGGTTATTCCGGGGCTGGCCACCCGTTGGGATGTGTCACCGGATGGGCTGACCTACACCTTCCATCTGCGCCCTGGGGTGAAGTTCCACAGCACCGAGTACTTCAAGCCCAGCCGCACATTTAACGCCGACGATGTGCTCTTCACCTTCCAGCGCATGCTCGACAAGAAGCACCCGTTCAACCTGGCCTACCCGGCGGAGTTCCCCTACTTCACCGACATGAGCATGGACAGCAACATCACCAAGCTGGAGAAACTTGATGATGCTACCGTCAAGTTCACCTTGGCCTCAGTCGACGCCGCGTTTATCCAAAACCTGGCCATGAGTTTTGCCTCGATTCAATCGGCCGAATACGCCGCCCAACTACTCAAACAAGGCAAGGCCGCCGAGATCAATCAGAAGCCGATTGGCACTGGCCCCTTCGTGTTCAAGCGCTACCAAAAAGATGCGCAAATCCGCTTCACCGGCAACAAAGACTATTGGCAACCGGAAGACGTGAAGGTCGACAACCTGATCTTCGCCATCAACACCGACGCCTCGGTACGCATGCAAAAACTCAAAGCCGGCGAATGCCAGATCACCCTGTTCCCGCGCCCGGCGGATTTGGCCAGTCTGAAAAAAGACCCCAATCTGGCCATGCCGGAACAAGCCGGCTTCAACCTCGGCTACATCGCCTACAACGTCAAACACCCGCCCTTCGACAAGCTTGAAGTGCGTCAGGCGCTGGATATGGCCGTCAACAAACAAGCCATCGTCAACGCCATCTACGAAGGTGCCGGCCAGCTGGCCGCAAATGGCATGCCGCCGACCCAATGGTCCTATGACGAGACCATCAAAGACCCAGCCTTCAACCCAGAAAAAGCCAAAGAATTGCTCAAGGCCGCCGGGGTTAAAGAAGGCACCGAAATCACCCTCTGGGCCATGCCCGTGCAGCGCCCCTACAACCCCAATGCCAAGCTAATGGCCGAGATACTGCAAAGCGACTGGGCCAAGATCGGCATCAAGGTCAAGATCGTCACCTACGAATGGGGCGAGTACTTGAAACGCACCAAGGCCGGCGAACATGACGCCATGCTGATCGGCTGGAGCGGCGACAACGGTGACCCGGACAACTGGCTCGGCACCCTCTACGGTTGCGATGCGGTAGACGGCAACAACTTCTCCAAATGGTGCAACACCGACTACGACAAGCTGATCAAAGCCGCCAAGGCGACTGCCGATCAGCCCAAGCGGGTCGAGCTGTACAAACAAGCCCAGCACATCCTCAAAGACCAGGTGCCAATCACCCCGATTGCCCACTCGACGGTATTCCAGCCGATGCGCAAAAGCGTGCAGGACTTCCTGATCAGCCCCTTCGCCTTGAACTCCTTCTACGGCGTCGGCGTCAGCAAATAAGGCTTGGCAATGGCGACGTTTTTGACGTCGCCATTGCTTTACCTGCCAAACACGTAGGAAAGCGCCTACTTACAAGTCCACTGAGTTGCATAACAGTGGTTTAGGACGCGTTGCCTTTCCCTACGAGTCTTTCAGGCTCTACACATTTGCTGCCGAACCCACGGCTCATACCGTCGGGATCTGAGCCGTTCATGCGTGGGCTACCGGTTTGCTGCGCACGATGGTGCGCGATCAGTGATCGCCTCACGCTCCCGGACGGGACGCTGGCTTACTGCTTAGCATCTAAAAAGAGAGGAAGCGTCATGCGCCATAGCTTGGTTTTATCCGCATTGCTGGGCACCGGCCTGCTGGCCGCCACCTCCATCAGCCAAGCCGCCAATAACAGCCTGGTGTTTTGCTCCGAAGGCAGCCCCGCAGGCTTCGACACCGCGCAGTACACCACCGCAACCGACAACGATGCCGCCGAGCCGTTGTACAACCGGCTGGTCGAGTTCGAAAAAGGCGCGACCACGGTCGTACCCGGCCTGGCCACCCGTTGGGATATTTCCGAGGATGGCCTCACGTACACCTTCTACCTGCGCGAAGGGGTGAAATATCACACCACCAAGGACTTCACGCCGAGCCGCGATTTCAACGCCGACGACGTGTTGTTCACCTTCAACCGCATGCTCAACCCCGAGCACCCCTTCCGTAAGGCTTACCCGACCGAGTTTCCGTACTTCAACGGGATGAGCCTGCACAAGAACATCGCCAAGGTCGAAAAAACCGGACCGTTGACTGTGGTCATGACCCTGAACTCGGTGGACGCCGCGTTCATTCAGAACATCGCCATGAGCTTCGCCTCGATTCTCTCCGGCGAATACGCCGACCAGTTGCTTGCGTCCGGCAAACCGAGCGAGATCAACCAGAAGCCGGTCGGCACCGGGCCGTTCGTGCTCAAGAGTTACCAGAAAGATTCCAACATCCGTTACACCGGCAACCAACAGTACTGGGACCCGAGCCGAGTCAAACTTGATCAGCTGATTTTCGCCATCAACACCGACGCCTCGGTGCGGGTGCAGAAGCTCAAGGCCAATGAGTGCCAGATCACCCTGCATCCACGCCCGGCCGATGTCGAGGCGCTGAAAAACAACCCCAAGCTGCAACTGATCGAGAAACCCGGCTTCAACCTCGGCTACATCGCCTACAACGTGCGGCATAAACCCTTCGACCAGCTCGAAGTGCGTCAGGCGCTGGACATGGCGGTGAACAAGCAAGGCATCCTCAACGCCGTATACCAGGGCGCCGGACAACTGGCAGTGAATGCCATGCCGCCGACCCAATGGTCCTACGACGACACGATTAAAGACGCCGCCTACAACCCGGAAAAAGCCAAGGCGTTGCTCCAGGCTGCCGGCGTCAAGGAAGGCACCGAAATCACCTTGTGGGCCATGCCCGTACAACGGCCGTACAACCCGAACGCCAAGCTGATGGCCGAAATGCTGCAGGCCGATTGGGCGAAAATTGGCCTGAAGGTGAAGATCGTCAGCTACGAATGGGGCGAGTACATCAAGCGCACCAAAAATGGCGAGCACGACATCAGCCTGATCGGCTGGACCGGTGACAACGGGGACCCGGACAACTGGCTGGGCACCCTGTACAGCTGCGACGCGATTGGCGGCAACAACTACTCCATGTGGTGTGATCCGCAATACGACAAGCTGATCAAGCAGGCCAAGATCGTCACCGACCGTGACCAGCGCACGGTGCTCTACAAGCAGGCTCAGCAATTGCTCAAGCAGCAAGTGCCGATCACGCCTGTCGCCCACTCGACGGTCAACCAACCATTGAGCGCCAAAGTCGAAGGTTTCAAGGTCAGCCCCTTCGGCCGTAACGTCTTCTCGGGCGTCAGCATCGAGCAATAACTGATTAACCAGAACCCTGAGGGCGATTTTCGCCCTCACGCAAAGGTGTTGCCTGAATTTGGCGAACACGCCAAGTGCAAACGTTTGCGAAGCCTTGAATGAACTCTAAACCAAACAGCCGGATCACCAAAAATGACCGGCATTATAAAAAAAGGAAGGAGTATCACTGATGAAACTGAGCAGCACAGCACTCTTGGCGCTAGCCGTCAGCAGCATTACCGCCACCGCCTACGCTGAACCCGTCAGCCAGGATTTCGTCCCAACCACATTGGCCGGTGCCAGCGCCCAAAGCGAGGCCAAAGGCTTTATCGAAGACTTCAGCCTGGGCGGCAGCACGCGCAACTGGTACGCCCACGAAAGCAAATACCGCGGGGGCACCTTCGCCTATCAGAAGCATGGTGAAACCCGTACCGACCGTAATCGCACGAACTGGCTACAGGGCACCATCCTCAACGCCAGCTCGGGTTTCACTCAAGGCACCGTAGGCGTCAAGACCGAAGTTGCGCTCTACAACGCCCTGGTCCTGGACCGCAGCAAGCGCGACATCAAGGGCGGTTCCAACCGTACCCTGGCTGACTCAGACGGCAATGCCGTAGACCAGTGGAGCAAATTGGGCCTGGCCAACGTGCAGTTGCGTGTTTCCAATACCACTTTTATCGCCGGGCGCCAGAACTTCAGCAGCCCCATCATCGACACCATCGGCAACCGCGCCCTGCCGTCTAGCTTTGAAGGTGTGAGTTTCAACAGCGAAGAACTCAACAACCTGTCGTTCCAGGGCGGCGTGTTCGACCGCGTTTCGCCACGTACCGAACAGAGCCTGTCGAAATTTCGCTCCGAGTACAGCAGCAACGGCGTGGAAACCGACAAGGTCTACACCCTGGGCAGCAACTACCAGCCGTTCAAGAGTCTGAAGACCAGCGTCTTCGGCGCCAACGTGAAGGACTTCTGGAACCAGTACTACTTCGGTGCCACCCACGAACTGGGTGACAGCCAGCAACTGGCCCTGACCACTGGCTTCAACTATTACAAAACCGTCGATGAAGGCAAACAGCTGATGGGGGATATCGACAACGATACCTGGTCCCTGTCCATGGGGCTGACCCACCAAGCCCACAGCCTGACCTTCGGCTACCAGGCCGTAAACGGTAACGAGTACTTCGACTACCTGCACGAAACCAACGGTATCTACCTGGCCAACTCCCTGACGTCCGACTTCAACGGCCCGAACGAAAAATCCTTCCAGGTTGCCTACGGCATCAACATGGCTGAATACGGCGTACCGGGCCTGAAGTTCAACATCTACTCGGCGCGCGGTTGGGGCATCGACGGTACCCACTACACCGGCAACCGCGGCGTGGTCGGCAAAGGCTACGACGGCATCCAGTCTCAGGACGACGAGAAGCACCAGGAATACGGCGTTGGCAGCGCCTACGAGATTCAGAACGGCCCACTTAAAGCCGCCACTGTGCGTGCCACCTACGTTGAGCACCGCGGCAGCGAGTTCCAATCCGACGGCAGCATCAAAGAATTCCGTCTGGTTACCACCGTCCCGTTCAACATTCTTTAATTAACCCCCGGTGAACGGCGAGCTCAAGTCGAACCCGCCGTTCACGCTTGTCTGGTTCAATCGATTGCAGAGGGTTCCTTATGCAAATGCTCCCCTTACAAGCCGCCGTGGCCGCTGCGCTGTTGAGCGTTGCGATCGGCGTTTCAGCCAAACCCCTGGTGGTTTGCACCGAAGCCAGCCCGGAGGGTTTCGACCCGGTCCTGCACACCACCGCCGTTACCGCTGACGCCGCCGCTGAAACCATGTTCAACCGCCTGGTGGACTTCAAGCCTGGTACCACCGAAATCCAGCCGGCACTCGCCAAGTCCTGGGACATCAGTGAGGACGGCCTGACCTACACCGTCCACCTGCGTGATGACATCAGGTTCCACACCACCGATTACTTCAAACCCACGCGCAACCTGAATGCCGACGACGTGCTTTGGAGCTTCCAGCGCCAGCTGGAGCCGAATCACCCTTGGCATAACAAGTCCAACGTGGGCTACCCGTACTTTGAAAGCATGGGTTTCAAGGAACTGCTCAAGAGCGTAGAGAAGACCGACGACCACACCGTGGTCTTCACCCTGACCCGTCCTGAAGCACCGTTCCTGGCCGACCTGGGCATGGCGTTTGCCTCGATCCATTCCGCCGAATACGCCGACCAGTTGCTCAAGTCCGGCCAGACCGATGAGCTAAACAGCAAGCCAATCGGCACCGGGCCGTTCATCTTCACCCGCTACGCCAAGGACGCCCAAGTGCGCTTCAAGGCCAACCCGGAGTATTACCGTGGCAAGCCGCCGGCTGATCCGCTGATCCTGGCGATCACCACCGACAACAACGTGCGCCTGCAAAAGCTCAAGGCCAACGAGTGCCAGATCGCGCTGTATCCGAAACCGGATGACGTGCCGAGCCTGAAGGCCGACCCGAACCTGAAGGTTGCGGAACTGGCGGCGATGATCACCAGCTACACCGCCTTGAACACCACCCACAAGTACATGAGCGACGCGCGGGTGCGTCACGCGATCAACATCGCGTTCGACAAGAAAGGCTACAACGAATCCCTGTACGGCAAAGGCAACGCAGTCGATGCCACCGGCCCGTACCCGCCAACGCTGCTGGGTTTCAGCGACAAACTGAAAAACCCACCGCGTGACCTGGACAAAGCCCGCGCCCTGCTCAAAGAAGCCGGCGTACCGGAAGGCACCGAGCTCACCCTGTTCACCCGTAACGGCGGTGGCCCGACCAACCCTAACCCGATGCTTGGCGCCCAGCGTATGCAAGCGGATTTGGCGCAGATTGGCCTGAAGGTCAACATCAAGGTCATGGAATGGGGCGAGATGCTCAAGCGCGCCAAAGCCGGCGAGCACGACATGGTGTCCGCCGGTTGGGCTGGCGATAACGGCGACCCGGATAACTTCCTCACACCAAACCTAAGTTGCGATGCAGCGAAAAACGGCGAGAACTACGCTCGCTGGTGCAACAAAGCGTTTCAGGACTTGATCGAGAAAGCCCGCGCCGATGCTGAACCGACCCAGCGCGCGGAACTCTATAAACAAGCACTCGACGTTTTCGCCAAGGACCAACCATGGATTGCCATGGCTTACCCGAAAATGTTCACCGCCATGCGCAAAAACGTCGAGGGTTTTACCCAAAGCCCTCTATCTACAAATAACTTCGCCACCACCCAGGTGAAGTAATAAGAGAAGCCCGGCACCGCCCACCAGGGCGGTGCCGAACCTGCCTAACCGGCTGATGAGGTACACCACACGATGTTTAGTTTTATTGCCCGCCGACTGGGGTTATTGATCCCAACATTCTTCGGCATCACCTTGCTGACGTTTGCGTTGATTCGCATGATCCCTGGCGACCCCGTGGAAGTGATGATGGGCGAACGTCGGGTCGACCCCGAAATGCACGCCCAGGCAATGGAACGCCTTGGCCTGAACAAACCGCTGTATGCCCAATACCTGGACTACATCGGCAAGTTGGCCCAGGGCGATCTTGGCGAATCCCTGCGTACCCGTGAAAGCGTCTGGAGCGAGTTCAGCTCTCTATTCCCCGCGACCCTGGAACTGTCCATGGCCGCTCTGTTGTTCGCCGGTATCCTCGGGCTGCTGGCCGGAGTGATCGCCGCACTCAAGCGAGGATCTCTGTTCGACCACGGGGTGATGGGCATCTCCCTGGCGGGGTATTCGATGCCGATCTTCTGGTGGGGCCTGATCCTGATCATGTTCTTCTCGGTGAACCTGGGCTGGACCCCGGTGTCCGGGCGAATCGACCTGCTCTACGACATCGAGCCGCGCACTGGCTTCATGCTGATCGATACCCTGCTGGCCGATGACACCGGGGCCTTCTTCGACGCCCTGCATCACCTGATTCTTCCGGCCATCGTGCTCGGCACCATCCCGCTGGCGGTGATCGCCCGGATGACCCGTTCTTCGATGCTCGAAGTGCTGCGTGAAGACTACATCCGCACCGCCCGGGCCAAGGGTCTGTCGCCGGCGCGCGTGGTGTTCGTCCATGGCCTGCGTAACGCGCTGATTCCGGTACTGACCGTGGTCGGTCTGCAAGTCGGCACCCTGCTGGCCGGTGCGGTGCTGACCGAAACCATCTTCTCCTGGCCCGGCATCGGTAAATGGCTGATCGAAGCCATTGGCGCCCGGGACTACCCAGTGGTGCAAAACGGCATATTGCTAATCGCCTGCCTGGTGATTCTGGTCAATTTTGTAGTGGATATTCTTTATGGCTTCGCAAACCCACGCATCCGTCACCAGCGCTGAGACCCTACGAATGAGTACTCCAACATCCTGCGTAGCAGTCGATCAAAGCCTGCTGTATCCGTCCCCGTACAAAGAGTTCTGGCAAGCCTTCGCCAAGAACAAGGGCGCCGTCGCCGGCCTGCTGTTCATGACCCTGGTGGTTTTCTGCGCGCTGTTCGCCCCGTGGGTCGCGCCACATGACCCGAGCGAGCAATACCGCGATTTCCTGCTGACGCCGCCCGCCTGGCTGGAAGGTGGGCAGCTGCAGTTTCTGCTCGGCACCGACGAACTCGGTCGCGACCTGCTGTCGCGTCTGATCCAGGGTTCTCGTCTGTCGCTGCTGATCGGCCTGTCATCAGTGGTCATGTCGCTGATCCCGGGGATCATGCTGGGTCTGTTCGCCGGGTTCTTCCCGCGCCTGCTTGGCCCGACCATCATGCGTTTGATGGACATCATGCTGGCCCTGCCATCGTTGCTGCTGGCGGTGGCGATTGTCGCCATCCTCGGCCCTGGCCTGATCAATACCGTGATTGCCATCGCGGTGGTGTCCCTCCCGGCCTACGTTCGTCTGACCCGCGCTGCGGTGATGGGCGAACTGAACCGCGACTACGTGACGGCTGCACGCCTGGCCGGTGCCGGCCTGCCACGCCTGATGTTCATCACCGTATTGCCCAACTGCATGGCACCGCTAATCGTTCAGGCGACCTTGAGCTTCTCCGCGGCGATTCTCGATGCTGCGGCACTGGGCTTCCTCGGCCTTGGCGTACAACCGCCAACCCCTGAGTGGGGCACCATGCTGGCTTCGGCTCGCGACTACATCGAACGCGCCTGGTGGGTGGTGAGCCTGCCTGGTTTGACCATTTTGCTCAGCGTGCTGGCAATCAACTTGATGGGCGACGGCCTGCGCGATGCGCTGGACCCGAAACTCAAGAACGCCGCCTGAGGAGATTCAAATGTCACTGTTAGAAATCAAGAATCTCAACGTTCGCTTCGGCGACGCCAATGCCATCCCGGTGGTCGACGGCCTCGACCTGTCCGTGGATAAGGGCGAAGTGCTGGCCATCGTGGGCGAATCGGGTTCCGGCAAGTCCGTGACCATGATGGCGCTGATGGGGCTGATCGAGCACCCCGGCATCGTCACCGCCGCCTCCCTGGTCTTCGACGGCAAAGACATGCTCAAGCTCAGCGCCCGCCAGCGCCGACGCATTGTCGGCAAAGACCTGGCCATGGTGTTCCAGGACCCAATGACCGCGCTGAACCCGAGCTACACCGTGGGTTTTCAGATCGAAGAAGTGCTGCGCCTGCATTTGAAGATGTCCAGCAAGCAAGCCCGCAAGCGCGCCATTGAACTGCTGGAAAAAGTCGAAATCCCCGGCGCCGAAAGCCGTATGAATGCTTACCCGCATCAATTGTCTGGCGGTATGAGCCAGCGCGTGGCGATTGCCATGGCGATTGCCGGCGAGCCGAAACTGCTGATCGCCGACGAACCGACCACCGCCCTGGACGTGACGATTCAGGCGCAGATCATGCAGCTGCTGCTCAACCTGCAACAAGAGCGCGACATGGGCATGGTGCTGATCACCCACGACCTGGCCGTGGTGGCCGAAACCGCCCAGCGCGTCTGCGTGATGTACGCCGGCCAAGCGGTAGAGGTCGGTCAGGTTCCCCAGCTGTTCGACATTCCGGCGCACCCGTACAGCGAAGCACTGCTCAAGGCCATCCCGGAACACAGCCTGGGTTCAGCACGTCTGACGACATTGCCGGGCATAGTTCCCGGTCGCTATGACCGTCCGCAAGGTTGCCTGTTGTCGCCGCGCTGCCCCTATGTGCAAGACAACTGCCGCCAGCAACGTCCGGGGCTCGACCCTAAAGCCAACAGCCTCACCCGCTGCTTCTACCCCTTGAATCAGGAGGTGGCGTAATGAGCGTCGTTCTCACCGCCCGCGACCTTACCCGTCACTACGAAGTCTCCCGTGGCCTGTTCAAAGGCACCGCCCTGGTTCGCGCCCTCAACGGCGTATCGTTCGAACTGGAAGCCGGCAAGACCCTCGCTGTCGTCGGCGAATCCGGCTGCGGCAAATCAACCCTGGCCCGCGCCCTGACATTGATCGAAGAGCCCTCCTCCGGCTCGCTGAAAATCGCCGGACAGGAAGTCAGCGGCGCCAACAAGGCTGAACGCAAGCAACTGCGCAAAGACGTGCAGATGGTGTTCCAAAGCCCCTACGCCTCGCTGAATCCACGGCAGAAGATCGGCGACCAACTCGCTGAACCACTGCTGATCAACACTAAGCTGTCTGCTGCCGAGCGCCGCGAGAAAGTCCAGCTGATGATGCAGCAGGTCGGCCTGCGCCCCGAACATTACCAGCGCTACCCGCACATGTTCTCCGGTGGTCAGCGCCAACGCATCGCCCTGGCACGGGCGATGATGCTGCAACCCAAGGTACTGGTGGCCGATGAACCAACCTCGGCGTTGGATGTGTCGATCCAGGCCCAGGTGCTCAACCTGTTTATGGACCTGCAGGCCGAGTTCAATACCGCCTATGTGTTTATCTCCCACAACCTCGCAGTGGTGCGCCATGTGGCCGATCAGGTGCTGGTGATGTACCTCGGCGAGCCGGTGGAAATGGGCCCGAAAGAGTTGATTTACAGCCGCCCCCTGCACCCCTATACCCAAGCACTGCTGTCGGCCACCCCGAGCATCCACCCAGACCCCAGCAAGCCAAAAATCCAGCTGCACGGCGAGCTCCCCAACCCGCTCCACCCGCCCACCGGCTGCGCCTTTCACCAGCGTTGCCGGCATGCAACGCCGCTCTGCAGTCAGCAAACACCGGTGTTGCGCCTGCTCGAAGCACGGCAAGTAGCCTGCCACCATGCTGAGCAGATTAATGGCTAACCCAGTAGGGTGGGTTAGGCGCGCAGTCCGCGTTAGTTTGGCCATGCTGGAGGGCGGTGCGCGCCGTAACCCACCATAGGTTTCGGCGGCTCAACCGCGAAAAAACCGATAAAAGCAGCGCAACTCCGCCTGGGCATCGCTCAGGCTGATGGCGGTAAAGCCGACTTCATGGTGGGCCGGCACTTGCGCCAAACGGCCGAGATCCAGCGGGTGCAACCAGCCCAGCAGCGGGTAACCACCCATGCTTTGCCGGTCGGCCATCAGAATGATCGGCTGGCCGTCGCCGGGCACTTGAATCGCCCCGCTACTGACCCCTTGCGACCATTGCCGCGCCGGCAGCAATGCCGGTGCAAGCAGCGGCGTCCCGCACAGACGTGCGCCCATGCGGTTGGACTGCGGGCTGAGGCTCCAGTGTTGGGCAAAAAAACTTTGCAGTTGATCCTCGTTAAAGCTCAGGGCATCGCCGCCGGTAATCACCCGCAACAACGCTAACTGTTGATAGTCGGGGATATAGCGCCACGGCACACTGGCCACACAGGCCAACGCCGCACTGGCACAGCGCAGCAGGTCGCCGGTTTGCAACGCCCGACCATCGCCATGCAGGCCGCCAATGCCCTCGCGCTGCTGGGTGGCAACACTGCCCAGTTGCGGCGGCGCAGTAAAACCACCGGCCACCGCCAGATACGCGCGCTGGCCGCTGCGGGCAAACCCCAGGTGCAGTTGCTGGCCGGCATGCAGGGCAAACCGCGACCAGTTCGGGCGCGGCAGGCCATCGACACTGATCGGCAGATCCGCCCCGCACACCGCCACCCAGGTATCCACTTGGCTGCGCAGCGTCAGGCCGCCCAGGGCCACTTCCAGTAACGGGCTGCCCCAGTGGTTGCCGAGCAAGTGATTGGCCCAGGCCGCCGCCGACAGATCCAGTGGCCCGGCCGGCGACACCCCAAGGTGCTGCCAGCCAAAGCGCCCGCCGTCTTGCAGCAGGCTTAAAGGACCGGGTTGGAGCACCTGCAGGCCAGTCACCGGACACCGCCTTCGGCCAGATAGGTGTGCTGATCGACCGGCACAAAACGCACCCGATCCCCCACCGCCAAGCGACACGGCGGGCTGGCCTGCAGTTCAAACAAGCGCCACGGGCAACGCCCCAGCAAGTGCCAGCCACCGGGGGAAGCTTGCGGATAAATCGCCGTTTGCCGCTCAGCAATCGCCAGGCTGCCGGCCGGCACCAGGCTGCGCGGCGTGCTGCGGCGCGGCAAAGCCAGGCGCGCATCCAATTCGCCCAGGTAGGCAAAACCCGGAGCAAAACCTATCACCCCGACGCGGTACTCGGTAGCGCAGTGCAACTCAATCACCCGCGCCTCAGTCAAGCCACAGGCCTGGGCGACGGCGGATAAATCTTCGCCGGCGTACCACAGCGGCAATTCGTGCAAGCGCGCACTGGCCAGCACGGGCGCGGGCTGCTGCAACCAGGCTTCGAGCAAGGGGGTGAGTTGCTCGATCAGCTGTTGATGATTGATCAGCAACAAGTCGTAGTGCAGCAGCAGGCTGGTCCAGCCCGGCACCAGGTCGATCAACTGCACGCCCAAGCGCTGGCGTATTTGCTCGGCCAGCGCGGTGATCCGCAGGGGTAAATTTTCGTCCGGCTGCTCGGCCAACACCAGTAACAAGGACTCGGCGCCGGCTGGTTCGATGCGGATCATAGGCTCTCCAACCCAAGGCGACGCTGCGCCCCGCGCTCGCTGCTAGGCCCCATGACGCGCATCCAGCAAGGCGCGCAAACGCCGCAACAGCGCCAGCGCTTGCGGGTGATCGCCGTGCACACAGAGGCTGTCGGCGCGCAGTTGCAACGGTGTGCCGTCAATGGCAGCAAAGGGCTGCCCTTGGGCGATGGCCAGGGCCTGGGCCAAAATCTGCGCACTGTCGTCATGCACCGCGCCCGCCTGAGTGCGCGGTGCCAAACGGCCATCGGCCAGATAGGCACGATCGGCAAAAGCCTCCAGCAACAGCGGCACGCCGGCCTCGTCGGCCAATTGCCGCTCACGCTGATTGTCGCCACGGGCCAGCAGCATCAGCGGTAAGCCGGGGCGAAAAGCGGCGCAGGCGTGCAACACGGCGCTGAGCAATTCGTCGCTGCTGAGCAGGTCGTTATACAGCGCGCCATGGGGTTTTACGTAGGCCAACTGGGTGCCGGCCACCCGGCAAAAACCATCCAGCGCGCCCAGTTGATAAAGCAGCAGAGCACTGACTTCGGCGGCAGTGCAGGTCATATGCCGGCGGCCAAAACCTTGCAAGTCGGGATAGCTGGGATGGGCGCCAATACTCACCCCATGGCTAACCGCCAGGGTCACGCTGCGCTGGATGGTGAGCGGGTCG
Source organism: Pseudomonas sp. (assembly GCF_030698175.1). Classification (GTDB taxonomy): domain Bacteria; phylum Pseudomonadota; class Gammaproteobacteria; order Pseudomonadales; family Pseudomonadaceae; genus Aquipseudomonas. Next base: position 7,780 of record NZ_JAUYNT010000017.1, on the reverse strand, counting down.
CCGGCATGAAAGCCGCAGGCCAAATTGGCCTGATCCACCAGCGGCATGGCATGGGCATCGTCGCCCATTTGCCAGGCACCGAAACTTTCACCCATGTCGCAGTTCAACAAGATTCTATTCATGGTTGCAAGCTTAGAGCGGCTTGGGCGTGGCGCAAAGGGGAGGATGTAAATGGCTGGTCGCCAACGACCTATGACGCCGTTGTAGGGTGGGCTGAAGCCCACCCTACGGTCCTGCCGGCGGCCAGGTCAGCACGACTCAATAAACATCGCGGCGATAACGGCCGCTCTCCTGCAAGGCCTCCACCTGCGCACTGCCGAGCACGTCGCGCAGCACGTTGTCGACCTCGCCGGCCATGCCCTGCAGGCTGCCGCAGACATAGATGGCCGCACCCTGCACGACCCAGCGCTGTAGCTGTTCGGCGGCCATGCGCAGACGGTCTTGCACATACAGCTTGCCGGCCTGCTCGCGCGAGAACGCCAGGTCCAGTCGCGCCAACTCGCCAGAGGCCAACCAGCCCTGCAACTCATCGCGCCAGTAAAAGTCGTGAACGGCATGGCGTTCGCCAAACAGCAACCAGTTGCGCGTCTGCCCCGCCTCGATGCGCTCCTTGAGCAAGCTGCGCAGGCCCGCCAGCCCGGTGCCATTGCCGATCAAAATCAGTGGCCGCGCATCTGCAGGCAGATGAAAACCACTGTTACGCCGCACCCGCGCCGCCAGCGTGGCGCCGACCTGGGCTTGCGCCGTTAACCAGCCAGAACCCAGCCCCAGCGCGCCATCGCTGCCGCGCTGTTGGCGCACCAATAATTCCAGCACGCCATCGCTGGGCAAGGAGGCAATCGAATAGTCGCGCACACCCAGTTGCGGGTTGTTGCCTGGCAGCACCTCCAGCACATCGCCGGCCTGCCAGTCGCTGCCGGCGGGCGGTTGCAGCCGCAGTAAAAAGGTCGGCGCGCCGCTGCTGCCGAGGTTCAAGCAATCACAGGCCAGCAGCTGCCAGGCAGCGAAAGCCTGCACCGGCGCGACTGGCAAGGCCGCGCCGGTCAACTCGCACAGCTGCAACTGCCAGGCCGCGATGGCCGTCGCATCGCCATTATCGACCTGGACGTGGCCAAACAGCGGTTGCGCCCCCTGCTCGCCGAGCCAGTGCTGCACGCGGCTGGCAAAGCCGCAAAACTGCGCGTACTGGCGATCACCCAGGGCCAGCATGGCGTAGCGCAGATGGGCCAAACCCAGGGTTTGCCCCAGCAGCTTGCGCTCGAAACCACGGGCACTGTCCGGCGCCTCGCCATCGCCAAAGGTGCTGACCACCAACAACACCCGCTCGGCCTCGGTCAGCATGGTGGCGCTCAGTCGCGCCAAAGGGCTGACCTGCACGGCAATCCCGGCAGCCTGCAACTGCCCGGCAGTTTGCCAGGCCAGCTGTTCGGCAAAGCCGCTTTGGCTGGCAAAACCGATCAGCCAATTGGTCCCCGCAGCCGGTGCCATCACGGTTTTTTTGGCCGCCAGCAAAGCGCGTTTCTTACGCCGCCGATCCAGGTACAGCAGCCAGCCGGTGATAAAGAACAGCGGCAGGCTGAGGCTGGCCAGAGCCATCAAGATGCGTCCTGGCAGGCCGAAGTATTCGCCCACATGCAGGGCATAGACGCTGGCGAGCAACTGGGCTTTGAAGCTCTTGTCGGCATAGCGCTCATGGCGGCGCACCTGGCCGCTTAGCGGGTCGAGCCGGAGCTGATTTAGCGCGCGCGGATGCTCGGCATCCTTGAGCAGATAGGCCACAGTCGCAGGCGCACCGGCCACCACTGGCAGGCGCAGGTTCCAGGCCACCAGTTGTGGCCCGGCGGCATCTTGCAGGCTGTGCCAGATGGCTTGGTAGTCGACACTCGGCGGTGGCCCGGCGGGCGCGGGTTCACGGCCGCCGCGGCGCTCGCCGGGCTTGCCGGCCGGTGCATCGCTGAGCAACTGGGTCATACCGTCGCGGTACCAGTCGTAGGACCAATACAGCCCGGTCAGGCTGGCGCACAGGTAGAACGCCAGGCACCAGGTGCCGGCCACCGCATGCAGATCCCAATTAAAGGCGCGGCCCTTCTTCGCCCAATCCAAAGTCAGCCAGGCGCGCCAGTTCAAGGCCTGGCGTGGCCAGCGCAGGTACAGTCCAGACAGGCAAAAAAACACCAGCGCCAGGGTGCTGGCGGCGGTGATCTGCTTGCCCGAATCGCCCATAGCCAGAAAACGGTGCAGTTGCAGCATCAGCTCGAAGAAGGCCTTGCCGCTGGGTTCGGCCAGCAGCTCGCCGCTGTAGGGATCGAAGAAGCGCATCGGCCCACGGCGCTCGCCGGCCGGCGGAGTAAAGAACACCCGCGCGGCGCTGTCGGCCTGCGTATCGACCCACAAGCCGGAAACCTTTTTATCCTGCGCGGCCTCGATTTTGCCCACCAGTTCGGCCGGCGGCAGAATGCCTGACTCACGCACCTCGACCCGCAACACCTGGGGATTGAGGGCGCCCATGATCTCGCCCTCGAAAGCATACAGGGCGCCGGTCACGCCCATCAGGGCCAGCACCAGGCCGGCACTGATGCCCAGCAGCCAATGCAGCTGAAACAGCGTTTTCTTTAACACACGAGCTCCTTGCGCCAGTGTTTAAACATCCGCCCAGCGCCGCAGCAGGTTGTGATAAACGCCGGTCAACTGCACGCTGCTGGCATGGCCGGCGCCGAGGTCGCGATTGACCTGCTGGATGCTGCTATCGAGATCAAACAGCAGGCTGCGCTGGCCGTCGTCGCGGACCATGCTCTGCAGCCAAAAGAACGAGCAGACCCGTGCGCCACGGGTAACCGGATTGACCCGGTGCAGGCTGGTGGACGGATAGAGAATCAAATCGCCGGCCGCCAGTTTAACGCTGTGGGCGCCGTAGGTGTCTTCCACCAGCAATTCGCCGCCCTCATACTCATCGGGATCGGTAAAGAACAGCGTGGCCGACAGGTCAGTGCGGATCTTCTCGCCGGTGGCGCGTACTTCACGCACGGCGTTATCCACATGCAAACCAAACGACTGGCCGCCCTGATAGCAGTTGAACAGCGGCGGGAAAACCTTGGCCGGCAAGGCCGCCGAGATAAACAGCGGATTGTGGCTCAGCGCCTGCAAAATCATCGCGCCCATGGCCTGCGCCTGCGGACAGTCTTGCGGCAATTGCAGATTGTCCTTGGTCATGGCCGACTGAAAACCGGCCGTGACCTTGCCATCCACCCACTGCGCCTGCTGCAGTAATTGGCGGCACTCGGCGACCTGTACGGGGCTGAGCACCCCGGGGATACGTAACATCATCGGATCAAACTCCTGATATGCCGAAGCCCCGCCGGGTGGGCGGGGCTTCGGTTAACGCGGGTTGAAGTCTTAAAAGGCGTAGTTAGCGGTCAACACGGCGCTGCGACCATCACCCGGAATCACGCCGCCCGAGGTGGTAGTGGTGCCACTGTTAGTGCGCGCTCGGTCGTAGTACTCCTCGTCGAACAGATTGTTGACGTTCAACTGCAGGTCCAGTTCTTTATTGACGGCGTAGCTGAGCATGCTGCCATGCACCCAATAGCCATCGATTTTGCCGCGACTGGCTTGCGGTACGGTATCGGCGGTGGACACGGCCACGTTGCGCTCATCGACATACTGCGCGCCGTAACCGATCTCGACATCCGCCGGCAGCTGGTAGGTGGTCCACAGGCTAAAGCTGCGCGGCGGAGTATTGGCCAGCGCCTGCCCCACCTGCACCTCGGTTTTGCCCGGTGCGGCCTTGAGCACTTCGCTACGCAGCTGGGTGTAGGAGGCAAACGCTTGCCACTTGTCGGTGATCTTGCCCGAAGCGCCCAGCTCGAAACCCTCTACCCGTTGCTCGCCCTGCAGCTCGTAGGTGCCGTCTTCCAGCTTCTCGCGCGCATTGGTTTTATCGATCCGGAACAGTGCGGCATTGACCGCCAGGCGCTGATCCAGCAACTCCCACTTGGTGCCCAGCTCCCAGCTGTCGTTCTCTTCCGGGTCCAGCGCTTCGGTGCCCTTGGTCAGGCCGCCGGAGGTGGCCAAGTTTTGCGCCGAAGGGTTGAAGGAGTTGCCCCAGGCCACATACACAGTGCCATTTTCGACCGGCTTGTAGGCCAGGCCGACACGCCCACTGAGCACCTCATCGGTGGACTCAAGCTCGGTGCGGGTCTTCTTCACATAGTCCGAACTATCGTTGCGGCCCTGGTAGTGCTCATAGCGCAGGCCCAGGCTCAGATCCCACTGCTCGCTCAACGACAAGGTGTCGAAGGCGTACAGCGCACGGTCGGTCAGCTCGGTGTCCAGCGCCGAAATATCGCTCTTGTAGTGCGTCCCAGCGTAATAGCCCGGCGGATTGGCCAGATCGTAGACCTTGCTGCCGTCGAGATTGTTGCTGAAGCCAGTGCGCTCGAGGGTTTCCCGCGAGACCTCGATGCCGGTCACCAGCGCATGCTGGATAAAGCCGCTACTGAAGTTCCAAAGCAAGTTGGTCTGATTGATCGCCAGCTTGGTGGTGGTGTCGCGGCCGTTGCCAGTATTACTGCGGAACTTGAACTGACCGGGGCCGATACCGGCACCCTTGGTTTGCACATAACTGCTGCTGGTGACGCTGCGGTTATCCGTCTCGCTGTAGCGGCTGAGGCTGCTAAGGCTGAGCAGCTCATTGAAATCGTGCTCGTACTTGAGGGTAAAGGCATCGACATCGACCTCTTCGGTGTCGAGGTTCTTCAAGCCAAAATAAGCCTCGTGGTCGACCCCATTTAACACCTTGCCATTGATGGCCGGCAAGCCGTAATCCGGCAGGTTTTGGTCGGACTGATGCAGGTAGCTGAGGGTCAGGCGCTGCGCCGTGCCCAGGCCAAAGCTAACGGACGGCGCGATACCCCAACGCTCGTAGTCGATCTGCTCGCGGCCGGCCACATCGTTCTGATGGGCCATCAGATTGAGACGAAAGGCACCGCCCTCGATGCCGTCCAGCTCATGATTGATATCCGCCGCCAGACGCTGGTAGCCGTCGGTGCCGATCCCCGCCTGCAGATGATTGAACTCGCGCAGACTCGGCGCCTTGCTGACCATATTGATCGAGCCACCGGTGGCACCGGCACCGGCATAAACCGAGCTAGGGCCCTTGACCACCTCGACCTGCTCCAGATTAAACATGTCCGAACGAGTCACGTTGGCGCTGTCGCGCAGACCATCGAGCATGATGCTGTTGGTGGCGCTGAAACCGCGAATGTTGATGCTGTCGCCATAGGCGCCACCTTCACCAGCCCCGAAGGTAATACCCGACACGTTGCCCAACACCTGACGCAGGCTCAGGGCATTTTGCTCCTTGATCACCGCTTCAGGGATCACGGTAATGGTCTGCGGGGTGTCCAGCAGCGTGGCGGTGTACTTGGTCGATGACGCCTGTTCGACTTTATAGCTTTTTCCTTTATCTGCTTTACCTTCCACGGTCAGGCTGTCGAGTTGCAGCGCGGTTTTCGACTCGGCCGCCATGGCAAAATTACCGACGGAGGCGATGGCTAAGCCGATGGCGGTGGCCAGCAAACGACGCTGCGGCAGACTGGAAGAGAAGGCTTTAGGGAACATAGGAATTAATCTCAATTAAGAATGCGGCGCGATTCTATTTGAGAATTAATGCTATGTGTGAACTATTTACGAAATATTGCAAAATAATTTCTTGCTTAGGGGAACTTTTTGCAACCCCACTATTAAGACCGCAGCACGGCAGCTCGGCTCGGCAACAGCGCCAGCAATTCTCCGTGCGTACAACGCAAAAACCCCAGCAAGCTGGGGTTTTATTACGCAGAGTTAGCGCTTACAAGAAGAACGACTTCAGCGGCGGGAAGCCGTTGAATTCCACCGCGCTGTAGCTGGTGGTATAGGCGCCGGTCGACAACCAGTACATGCGGTCACCGATGGCCAGGTTCAGTGGTAGGCCGTATTTGTAGTTCTCGTACATGATGTCGGCGCTGTCGCAGGTTGGCCCGGCGATCACCACTTCTTCCATCTCGCCTTTTTTCTCGGTCCAGATCGGGAACTTGATCGACTCGTCCATGGTTTCGATCAGACCGCTGAACTTGCCCACATCGACATACACCCAACGCTCGACGGCGGTGCGCGATTTACGCGCCACCAACACCACTTCACTGACCAAAATGCCGGCGTTGGCGATCAGCGAGCGGCCCGGTTCGAGGATGATTTCCGGCAGGTCGTCGCCGAAGTCTTCTTTAAGGAAGCGGATGATTTCCTCGGCGTAGGTTTCCAGGCTGTTGGTGCGGGTGATGTAGTTGGCCGGGAAGCCACCACCCATATTGATCAGCTTGAGGACGATGCCATCTTCTTCTTTCAAACGCTCGAAGATCACCTTGACCTTGGCAATCGCCGCGTCCCACACGCTGATGTCGCGCTGCTGCGAGCCAACGTGGAAAGACAGGCCGTAAGGCACCAGGCCCAGGTCACGGGCCAGAATCAGCAGATCCATGGCCATGTCGGTCTGGCAGCCGAATTTGCGCGACAGCGGCCAGTCGGCGGTGGTCGAGCCTTCGGTGAGGATGCGCACATAAACTTTGGCACCCGGCGCGGCCTTGGCGATATTGCGCAGGTCGGCTTCCGAGTCGGTGGCGAACATGCGTACGCCCTTGTCGAAGAAGTAGCGAATATCGCGGGCTTTCTTGATGGTGTTGCCGTAGCTGATGCGATCCGGGCTAACGCCGCGATCCATGACCTTGTCCAACTCGTAGATAGAGGCAATGTCGAAGCTCGAGCCTTTGTCCTTGAGCAGGTCAATGATCTCGACGGCCGGATTGGCTTTAACTGCGTAGTAGACCTTGGCGAACTCGAAACCGGCGCGCAGGTCGTCATAGGCCTGGCTGATGATGGCGGTATCGATGACCACGAACGGGGTTTCGTGCTTATCGGCAAAGGCCTTCATTTTGTTGAAGGTTGCGAGCGGGTAGTAGTCTTCGATCTTGATCGACATGCTGGGCACTCCAAATGGGCAAAACACACGGCTAACCGTGCTCGAAAGGGGTGACTTCAGTTAAGAAGCCGCGAACGCCTGTATCTGTATCCCCACTTTGGTTCGCCTACTTCCCAAGGCATGTCGCCGAGAATCAATGGCCAGACCAAGTGAAAACTACTGCGCTCGATCATGCTGCGTTAAGCCCCGGCTCGAAATGCTCATTTACAGAAGTAAACTCCGCTTTCTCGCCGGGACTTGCCTTGCCTGATCTTCGCTCGCTACGTTTTCACTCGGCCTGGTGGCCAGAGACCTCTCGTCGTCAGTACTTGAGCCGCATGGATCGTTTCCAGCATGAGCGTTCGGGCGCGAACTTTAGGCACATGAGCCCTCTAGATCAATCAAAAACTGCCACTCCAAGGTCAATTAGTCGATTTAGCACTTGACTGTTTTAGATATAAAACATAGCGCTATAAAATGCTGCACATTCCAGCGTTATTGGCCTGCTCACCGGCCGCCGCTTGGCTAGGGTCTGTTCCCGTTTCATTCACGGCCGCGCCGGAGCCTGTTTTTGCGCGAGGCAAGGGCAGCGCCCGCTCCCGGCGGGCTTGCTGCATTTCCCACATCCATGTGGGTCACACGGGAGCGTGGTTTGGTTGTTCCAAATGAGCGACGAGAAACGCCGCCTCGCGCAAAAACAGGCCCGGCCCTTCGGGTTGCGCGAGAAATGGCCCCCGCTGTTGTTGCAGGACTTGGCAAGGGAATAACCATTACCTGCGTCCTGCGCCT
>NZ_JAUYNT010000038.1 GCF_030698175.1 Pseudomonas sp. | reverse complement strand
GCGCCCGCCAAATGATCGCCTTGATGGACGGATAATCCGTTTTTCAAAAAACCAACGCTTACATCCTCCAAAAACAAACGCCCCGAACCAGTCGGGGCGTTTGTTTTTGGATCGCAGGAATGCGTTTTCACACACTCTGCTAGCGCCGGTTTTTTTATGCCAGCAATTTGGCCAGGTAAAAAACTGCGCAACAAGCTGCACAATTCTCGGACAATTGAGTAGCATTGCCGGGCAGGCTGACACCAGGCTGCAATATCTAGGCTTTATTCTCGCAGCTGAGCAGGGCAAGCAAACCCACACTGGCTAGCGCACGAGAACTGATTAAAAAGGAGCGACACCGCAATGGAACTTGCACGAGCCGAACAACGCGAATTTACCGCCATGCGCGCCCATATCGAGCAGCTGCTGGCCAAAGGCTGGGCCATCACCAGCCGCTTTCCCCTGACCCTTGAGCGCCAGGGGCGAAAATCGGTGGTGCGCTGCGGCGTGCTGATCAGCAGCCAATAGCTGCAGAGCTCAAGAACCAACCCGCACCAAAAAGGCCCTGATAAAAATATCAAGGCCTTTTTTGTGGCCGTCAATTAACGGTTATTCAGTTGCTGCTGCAGGTTTTGCACCTGGCTTTGCAAGGTGCTCACATTACGCGTGACCTGACCGCGAAAGGCGTCAAATTCGGCCGTGTTGTTTTGTGGCTGACGGTTATCCAGCTCGCTGCGCAGCACCAGTAAATCCTGCTCTAGGCGTGCAATGGCCGGATTGGGATTGCCTTGTTTCTTCAAGTCATCAAGATCAGCCGCCAGGCTTTTGAGCCGGGCATCTAGCTTGCCTTGCTCGGCCATGGCAGCCTTTAAACTTGCCTGTTCGGCACCCAAGCCTTTGAGCTTGCCGTCCAGCTGGGTAGCGCCATCGGCCTGCAGCTTTAAATCACCGCTCAACTGCTCCAGACGCTTGCCTTGACTGCCTTGCTGGGTGCTGACGTTTTGTTGTTGCTTGCTCAGTTCTGTCAGTTTGCTTTCAAGTTGCTTGACCCGCAGTTTCAGCGCCTGGTTTTCACCGGTGACATTCGACTCGGTCGCCACCACCTTGCCGGAAATATCCTGCAAGCGGCCGGCGGCATCTTCACTGATCCGCGCGAAGCTCTCTTGGGTGGCCACCAATTGCTGCTCCATCAGCGATATCTGCTGAAAGCTCCACCAACCCAAGCCGCCCAAGGCAATTAACGCGGCGCCCAGCAAGGCCCACAACGGTCCAGTGCTCGCCGCCTTGGGCGCCTGGGCGGTCACCGGCGAATGACCGATGGCAGATTCCGCCCCGACGCTGGTTGCCCCTTGGGCGAAGTTGTCACTGTTGCGGGTGCCGCTGGAAAGGCTCGGCATTTGATCAAGTTCGTCGAGTGCATCGTTACGCATGGGGAACCTACAAAAGACCAAGCTAAAAAGTGCGCCGAGTATAACCCGACGCCGATAAGGCTTCAGCGTTGCGCCAGGGAGATGCACGGCGCACCGACGAAGGGCGGCCATCAAAGCCTGCGGGCTTGCCAGTCCTGACAAAACTCATCCAGCGCGGTCCAGACGCTCACTTGTGGGTCGTAATCCAGATACTGGCGGGCGCGGTTGATGTCCAGGGAAAAGTCCTTGGCCATGACCGCCACGCCCAGACGAAACAACGTCGGCTCAGGCCGCCCCGGCAGCAGTTTGCACACCGTCTCATTCAGGGTCGCCGCCGCGTATGCCAAGGCATAGGGCAGATGCCGAGTGACTGGCGGTAAATCGAGTTGGCGCAGCACATAGTTGACCACATCCCACAGCGGCACGGGCGCGCCATTGCTGATGTTGTAGACCTTGCCCAAGGCCGGGCCTGCCGCCAGCAAGCCACTGAACAAGGCGTCATTGAGGTTTTGCATGCTGGTGAAATCGACCTTATTCAGGCCATTGCCGATGATCGACAACCGCCCCTTACGCTGCAGTTTGATCAGCCTCGGGAAGATGCTGGTGTCGCCGGCGCCGGTGACAAAGCGCGGGCGAAACGCCAAAACTTCCAGCCCAAATTCGGTGGCGCCAAAAACCTTTTGTTCGGCCAAATACTTGGTCGCGCCGTAATGATCGGAGAAGCGCTTGGGCACTTGCTCCTCTTTGATACCGACATGGGCCTGGCCGTCGAAATAGATGGATGGCGAAGACAAATGCAGCAAGCGCCGCACCTGCTGCTTCAGACAGCCCTCAACGATGTTCTCGGTAACCGTCACGTTGGCTTGGTAGAACGACTGATAACTGCCCCAAACACCCACAGCACCCGCGCAATGCACCACCGCATCGACGCCCTGACAGAGCCGCTGCACCAGCTCGGCATCGGCCAAATCGCCCTGGATAAACTCGGCGCCGCGCGCAACCAAATGCTCCACGGCCTCGGCGCGGCGGCCATTGATGCGCACCTGCAAACCTTGCTCCAAAGCAAAGCGGGCAAAGCGCCCACCAATAAAACCGCTCGCCCCTGTTACCAGAATCCTCATATCCACCCTCTCACGCAAATCCGCTCTCTTCGTCAGCGCACTCTAGCAGCGCTAAAGCCGTGGCGCGCTAACCCTACAGGCCAAAACAGCGACCTTCAGGCCCGTAGACGAAAGATCCAACAGTGTTTATTAATGCGCACGGATATTGCAGGATATTTTACATAGCACCCCAACTGTAACCCTTCTACCCCGGAGTTGACCGCATGCCGCTGCGCCTAAAGCTAGCCCTAAGCTACCTGTTGATTGGCTTAATCCCAGTGCTGGGCATGGCTTTTACGGTCTATCAGCAAGCCGGCGCGGCCTTGCGCGAACAAAGCCTGAATGCCCTCGAGGCCGTGGCTAATATCAAACAGCAGCAATTGCTGGATAACTGGCAGCAACGGCGCAACCAGATCAGCACCCTGGCCAGCAACCTCAGCAACACTTATCAAGGCTTGGATGCCAACGCGCTGCTCAGTAGCGCTAATTACGACCGGCCGATTTTTGAAAACTTCATCACCACCTTCGGCTATCGCGACCTAAAACTGGTACTGCCCGACAGCACCGTGATGTTTAGCCTGCAGCGCGGCAGCGACTACCAGCACAAGCTCAGCGACAGCGCGCTGCAAGGCACGCCGCTGGCCCAACTGGTCAAGCAAAGCCGCGACAACCGCCAGTTGGTGATCAGCGACCTGCTCTATAACGAGCTCAGCAAGGAGCCGACCCAATACCTGGCGGCACCGATCATGGCTGACGGCGAGCTGATCATGACCTTGGTGCTGGAGCTACCGATTGCCCCCCTCAATACCGTGATGCAAACCCGCCAAGGCCTGGGCGACAAGGGCGAGACCTATCTGGTCGGCAGCGACAGCCGTCTGCGCTCCGACTCGGTGCGTTTCCCCGAGCGCCAAGTCGCACGCGACCTGCAAGCGTCAGAAAGCCTGCAAGCCAGCGCCATCAGCGGCGCCCTGAACGGCCAACAAGGGCGGATTAGCGAGGCTGGCCTGGATGGCAACCTGGCCCTCAAGGTGTTTTTACCCCTGGAGTTTGATGGCAATCATTGGGCCCTGATCGCCGAGATGGATCAGGACCAAGCCTTTGCTCCGGTACGGCGTTTAATGTGGCAAATGTTGCTGCTCGGACTGTTAACCGTGGCGGCCGTGATCGCCGCCACCTGGCTAGTCAGTCGCAGCGTGATGCGCCCGCTGGGTGGCGAACCGAGCAATATGACCGCCCTCGCCCGCCGCCTGGCCGCTGGCGAACTAAATCTACCCAGCGTCAACGGCCAGCAATTTGGTCTGATGCACGCCTTGCATGAGATGGCCCAGGCCTGGCGCGAAGTGATCGAACGCCTGCGCCAATCCAGCCAAGACGTCGACCAGGCCAGCGGCGAAATTTTGCAGGCTGCCAGCCAAACCAGTGAGCGTCTGGACCTACAGCAGGAGGCGCTGGAGATGGTGGTCAGCGCCGTGGAACAGATGGCCTGCACCGTACAGGAAATTGCCCGCAACGCCGGCGACAGCGCCCACAGCAGCGAAGCGGCGCGCAACGCCTTCGGCTTGATGCAAGGCACCCTGCAACAGATGATCGGCCAACAAGGTCGGCTGTTAAGCGACATCAGCAAGGCCGGTAACGTGGTCGACACCCTGGCCAAAGACGCCCTGCAAATCGGCTCGGTGCTGGCGGTTATTCGCGGCATCGCCGACCAGACCAACTTGTTGGCACTCAACGCCGCCATTGAAGCCGCCCGCGCCGGCGAGCAAGGCCGCGGTTTTGCCGTGGTCGCCGATGAGGTGCGCAACCTGGCCCAGCGCACCAGCAGCGCCACCGAAGAGATAGTCGGCATTACCAATGCCCTGCACGGCTCCTCCAGCGAAGCGCTGAAAACCATGCAGGCCTCCGCCGAACAGGCCCACGCCCTGGAGCGCGAAACCCAGGTGGTGCTGGGGTCCCTGAGCCAGCTGAATGATTCGCTGCAAAGCGTGCAGGCCTTTGCCGTGCAAATTTCCACCGCCGCTGTCGAGCAAGCCGGCGTCACCCAAGAGGTCAACCAACATATGCATCGCCTGCACGACATGACCCGCGACAACCGCCAAACCGCCGCCCACACCCGCGACAGCGGCCAACACCTGCAACAGGTCGCCAACAGCCAGCAGGCGTTGGTGCAGCGCTTTAGCCTGTGAAGCCCTTAAGTAGGCTATGTACCCGCTCTAGCGATGAATCGTAGGGTGGATTAGGCGCATGACCACGGGCTATCTGCCGCGACGGAGTCAGCTGCGCCGTAACCCACCAGAGGAGGCCGGCCGATCACCGCTTGGTGGGTTACGTGGCGCACACTCTCTGCAGTTGATTTTAAAACCCGGCTCCGCGCCACTAACCCACCCTACCCCAGTGGCACCAGCCATTGACCGCTGGCACGCTGTAAATGGGCGGTCAGCTCGCCCAGCAGCTCGCCGCCATTACGCCAGTGGTGCCAGTACAGCGGCACATCCAGCGAGCGGCCGGGCAACAGCTCAACCAGCTGACCGCTGGCCAACTGGCTGTGCACCTGCAACTCAGGCACCAAACCCCAACCCAGACCGCCCGCAGTGAGCTGCACAAAGCCCTCGGAGGATGGGCACAGGTGGTGAATAAAGCCGCCGGCCACGCCCAAAGCCTGCAGATAGCGATGCTGCAATTGGTCATCCGGACCAAAGACTATCGCTGGCACCCGCGCCAAACCCGCCGCCGTTACTCCAGCCGCAAAGTGCCGGGCAATAAAGGCCGGGCTGGCCAGAGCCCGATAGCGCATGGCCCCCAGCAACTGACTGCGCGCGCCGGCCACCGGTCGCTCGGCGGCGCACACGCAGGCCGCCACATCGCCGCCACGCATGCGTTTTAGGCCCACTTCCTGATCTTCCACCACCAGCTCCAGCAATACCTGATGGCTGGCGCAAAATGGCCCGACGGCCGCCGCCCACCAGGTTGCCAAGCTGTCGGCATTCAGGGCAATGCGCAGGCGCTGAACAGTGCCACCCTCATCCAGCGCCGGCACTTGGCCGTGCAAGTCCCGCTCGAGTAAACGCACCTGCTGCACATGGTTAAGCAAGCGCCGGCCGATCTCAGTCGGTGCCGGCGGCGTGCCGCGCACCAATACCGGCTGCCCCACCCGCGCCTCCAGCAGCTTGATCCGCTGCGAGACCGCCGATTGCGACAGGCCCAGTAACTGCGCCGCCCGCTCAAACCCAGCCTGCTCTACCACCGCCGCCAAGGCGGCGAGCAGTTTGTAATCGAACATTATTAATTTCCCTAATGGGTAATCAGCATGATTTGTTTCTCTTATACATCTTGACCGCGCAGGCTGACCAGCATCGAGCCGCAATAGAGCGCTCACGTGAACGTTACAAAATCCACCCCACTCAGGAAGCGCCCAACATGTGGCACAGCTATTTCAACGGAATCTTGGTCGCCATCGGTCTGATCATGGCCATCGGTGCACAAAACGCCTTTGTGCTGGCGCAAAGCCTGCGCCGCGAACATCACCTGAGCGTCGCCGCCCTTTGCGTGCTCTGCGATGCGCTGCTGGTCACCCTGGGAGTCTTTGGCCTAGCCACACTCTTGACCCAAAGCCCGCTGTTGCTGGGTCTGGCCCGTTGGGGCGGGGCGGCGTTTTTACTGGTTTACGGCAGCCAGGCGCTGCTGCGCGCCCTGCGTCCGCAAGCGCTCAATCAGGCTGAACAAAGTGGCCCACGCTCGCGCCGTGCGGTGTTGCTCAGCGCCCTGGCGGTAACGCTACTGAATCCCCACGTGTACCTGGACACCGTCTTGCTGATCGGCTCCCTCGGCGCCCAGCAAGCGGCGCCCGGTGCCTATGCCTTGGGCGCGGCCAGTGCATCCTTGGTGTGGTTCTTCACCCTGGCCCTCGGCGCCGCCTGGCTGGCCCCATGGCTGGCGCGCCCGGCCACCTGGCGCCTGCTGGATCTGGCCGTGGCGGCGATGATGTTCAGCGTCGCCGGTCAGTTAGTGCTGGCCGGCTAAGCCCAACTCCAGCTTGGGCAAGGCTCTGGCTAGGCTTCTCCACACAGTTGTTGCGTGGTTAGCGCTAGGTTCGAGTGCTATCATCGCCCGTTCGCGGCGCCCTGAGCCATAAGCTTGGCGTCGCCGGCCGGCCCGTGAACCGGTTGCGCGCGTGCAGCGCACACACAGACCTGATGCCTGACCTAATAAACAACGGAGATAAACCATGGCTTTCGAATTGCCGCCACTGCCCTACGAGAAAAACGCCCTCGAGCCGCACCTGTCTGCCGAGACCCTGGAGTTCCACCACGATAAGCACCACAACACTTACGTGGTTAACCTGAACAACCTGGTGCCAGGCACCGAGTTCGAAGGCAAAACGCTCGAAGAAATCATCAAGACGTCCGCCGGCGGCATCTTCAATAACGCTGCGCAAATCTGGAACCACACCTTCTACTGGAACTGCCTGGCGCCAAACGCCGGCGGCCAACCGACCGGCGCTCTGGCCGACGCTATCAACGCAGCCTTCGGCTCGTTCGACAAGTTCAAAGAAGAGTTCAGCAAAACTTCCATCGGCACCTTCGGCTCCGGCTGGGGCTGGCTGGTGAAGAAAGCTGACGGCTCCCTGGCGCTGGCCAGCACCATCGGCGCAGGCTGCCCGCTGACCAGCGGCGACACCCCGCTGCTGACCTGCGACGTATGGGAACACGCCTACTACATCGACTACCGCAACATGCGTCCTAAGTATGTAGAAGCGTTCTGGAACCTGGTTAACTGGGACTTCGTAGCGAAAAACTTCGCCGCCTAAGCCCTTGGCCGCTACCTCTCGGTAGCGCGCTAAAACAAAAAAGCCCGCATCAGTGATGCGGGCTTTTTTGTGGGTGATGACCCGTCCTGAATAAGGTTGACACGGCCAATGGTGGGTTACGCCTAAGCCGCCTTGGCCGGTTTAACCCGGAACCAGGCGGCGTACAGCGCCGGCAAGAACAGCAGGGTCAAGGCCGTAGCCACCACCAGGCCGCCCATGATTGCCACCGCCATCGGCCCGAAGAACACGCTGCGCGACAGCGGGATCATCGCCAGTACCGAGGCCAGCGCGGTCAACACTATCGGCCGGAAGCGCCGCACTGTGGCGCCGACAATGGCGTCCCATTGATCGATGCCGGCCGCGATGTCCTGCTCGATCTGATCGACCAAAATCACCGAGTTACGCATGATCATTCCCGACAAGGCGATGGTGCCGAGCATGGCGACGAAGCCAAAGGGCTGCTGGAACACGATCAAGAACAGGGTGACGCCGATCAGCCCCAAGGGCGCGGTGAGAAATACCATGGCCGACAGCGAGAAGCTTTTCAGCTGCAGCATCAGCAAAGTCAGCACCACCAGGATAAACAGCGGCACCCCGGCGTTGACCGAACCCTGGCCCTTGGCCGCATCTTCGACAGTACCGGCAACGGTGAGCTCATAGCCCGACTGCAGTTCATTTATGATCGGCTGCAAGGTTGGCATGATCTGCTTAACCAAGGTGGACGGCTGCTCCTGACCATAGATGTCGGCGCGTACGGTGACGGTTGGCAGGCGATTGCGGTGCCAGATGATGCCTTCTTCGAAACCATATTCCAGGGTCGCCACTTGCGACAAAGCCACGCTCTTGCCGCTATCGGTGGGGATTGCCAGGCTTGGCAGCTGCGACAACTGCTGACGGTCATCGGTGCTGCCGCGCTGCAAAATCTCGATCAGCTCATTGCCCTCGCGATACTGACTGACACTGGAGCCGGACAAGGCGCTTTGCAGAAACCGCGACAGATCCGAGGTATTCACCCCCAGGGCCCGCGCACGATCCTGATCGACCAACAGGCGGATAACCTTGCTCGGCTCCTCCCAGTCCAGATGCACATTCACCACATGGGGGTTTTCGCGCACCTTGTCGGCCACTTGCCGGGCCAGCGCACGCACCACCTCAATATGCTCGCCCGAGAGCCGGAACTGGATCGGATAGCCAACCGGCGGGCCGTTCTCCAGGCGCGAAACCCGTGAGCGCAAGGTCGGGAACTCGTTGTTAAGCAGCTCGATCAGCCACACCCGCAGCTCTTCGCGGTCTTCAACCGATTTAGCCAGCAGCACGAACTGGGCAAAACTGGCCGACGGCAGCTCTTGGTTGAGCGACAAAAAGAACCGTGGCGAACCAGAGCCGACATAGGCCACGTAGTTAACAATGCCTTCGCGCTCTTTGAGAATCGCCTCCAGGCGTTTGACCTGCTCATTGGTGGCGGTCAAGGACGCACCTTCGTTGAGCTTCATATCAATCAACAATTCTGGGCGCCCCGAGGCCGGAAAGAACTGCTGCGGCACGAAACGGAACATCACTATGGAGGCGACAAACAATCCGACGGTCAGCAGTATCACACTCTTGCGCCGGCGCACGCACCAGTCCACGGTGCGCCGCACCCGCTGATAGAACGGCGTCGCGTAGGGGTCATAGCCTTTATCGCTGCCGCCATGCTTGGCCGCATGCAACTTGGCCAGATCAGGTAACAAGCGTTCGCCCAAGTAGGGCACAAATATCACCGCGGCAATCCACGAGGCCAGCAGGGCGATGGTCACCACCTGGAAGATCGAGCGGGTGTATTCGCCGGTGCTGGAGTTGGCCGTGGCTATGGGCAAAAAGCCAGCGGCGGTGATCAGGGTGCCGGTCAGCATCGGAAACGCGGTGCTGGTCCAGGCATAACTGGCGGCGGTCAGGCGGTCGAAGCCCTGCTCCATTTTGATCGCCATCATCTCAACCGCAATGATGGCGTCATCCACCAACAGGCCGAGGGCCAACACCAGGGCGCCGAGGGAGATCTTGTGCAGGCCTATGCCAAAAAACTGCATGCTGGCAAAGGTCATGGCCAGCACCAGCGGAATCGACAACGCCACCACCAAACCGGTGCGAAAGCCAAGCGAGAAGAAACTCACCAGCATCACAATGATCAGCGCCTCGACCAGCACCTGGACGAACTCGCCAACCCCGGCCCGCACGGCGGCCGGTTGATCTGACACCTTGCTCATTTGCATACCGGCCGGCAGGGTTTCCTGCAGCCGGGCAAACTCTTTCTCCAGCGCGGTGCCGAGTATCAGTATGTCACCACCGGACTTCATCGATACGGCAATGCCGAGCGCCTCCTCGCCCATAAAGCGCATGCTCGGCGCGGCCGGATCATTGAAGCCGCGATGCACCTCGGCGACATCGCCAATGCGGAAGGTTCGATCACCCACTTGAATGGGGAAATCACGGATCTCTTTGACGCTTTGAAAGCTGCCCGACACGCGCAACCGCACTCGATCAGTGGGGGTTTCAAAGAAGCCGGCGGAGCTTAAAGCGTTTTGTTTATCCAGCGCTTGCTGCACGGCCACCAGCGGCACCCCAAGGGTCGCCAGTTTGACGTTGGACAGTTCGATCCAGATTTTTTCATCCTGCAGGCCCAGCAGCTCGACCTTGCCGACGTCCTTGACCCGTTGTAGCTGCAACTGTACGCGGTCGGCGTAGTCTTTCAGTACCGCATAATCGAAACCATTGCCGGTCAAGGCGTAGACGTTACCGAAGGTGGTGCCGAACTCATCGTTAAAGAACGGTCCCTGAATGCCTTGGGGTAAATACTGGCGAATGTCGTTGGTTTTCTTGCGGATCTGATACCAGAGCCCTTCCATCTCCGTGGAGCGCATGCCTTCGCGGGCCAGGAAAGTGACCTGCGACTCACCGGGCCGCGAGAACGAGATGATCTTGTCGAAATCACCGGTCTCCATCAGCTTCTTTTCGATGCGTTCGGTGACTTGCTTGGAGACTTCTTCAGCCGTCGCCCCCGGCCACTTGGTATTGATCACCATGGCCCGGAAGGTAAAGGGCGGGTCTTCGCTCTGTCCCAGTTTGGTGTAGGAAAAGGCGCCGACCAGGGCCAGCAACAACATGAAATAACGCACGATCTGGCGATTTCGCAGCGCCCAAGCGGAAAGATTAAAACCCATCGCCAGTTACTCCTTCGCCGCCAGGTCAACCGCGCGATTATCGCGATCAACCGGACGCACCACCTGCCCCTCGCGCAGCACTTGCACGCCGGCAGCCACCACCCAGTCGTCGGCCTTGAGGCCAGACAGCACCGGCACATTGGTTTCGGCAAAGGCGCCAATGGTTACCGGGGTGCGCTGCAACTTGGAAGTCCCGCGCTCAACCACCCACACATAAGGCGAGCCACTCTCCGCCGTTAGCGCCGAGAGTGGCACGGCCAGCGGCACTTCGCCGTCGACCCGAATAAATACCCGCGCGCTTTGGCCGAGCTCCGCCGGCACCTTACCTTCGGTAAAGGCCACTCGGGCGGCAAAGGTTCGTGACTGCGGATCGGCCGCCGGCGCCAGTTCGCGGATGCGCCCCGGGAAGCGCTGATTAGCCTGCGACCACAGCTCAACCTCAACCACTTGGCCGACTTTGATCCGCTCAAAAGTCTGCTCCGGTAAGCTGATCAGCACTTCGCGCTCGCCATCGGCGGCCAGGGTAAACACCGTCTGCCCGGCGGCAACCACCTGCCCGGCTTCCAGCAAGCGCTTGGCAATCACGCCATTTTGGCTGGCGCGCAACACCGCATAACCGGCTTGGTTATTGGCCACGTTGTATTCGGCCTTGACCTGTTGCAAGCGCGCCTGGCCTGAGTGATAGAGGTTTTCGGCGTTGTCGTATTGCGAGCGGCTGACCAGCTGGCGGGCCATCAGGGTTTTGTAGCGATCCCGCTCGGCCCGCACCAACTGCAGATTGGCCTCGGCGGCGCTGACCTGAGCGCGCGCCGCATCTAACTGTAAACGCACATCTTGTGGGTCAAGCTCGGCCAGTGGCTGCCCGATTTTTACCCGCGCACCGACATCCACCAAACGCTTAAGTACCTTACCGCCAATGCGAAACGCCAGCTCTGACTCCAGCCGCGCCCGCACCTCACCTGGATAGGTGTCCATTAACTCACCCGCCGGCAGCGGATGCACCACCAAGGCGGGACGCGCCTGCGACTGCACGGTTTCAGGGTTGCCACAGGCAACCAGCAGACTGATCAGGCTTAGCGGCAAAGCAACAGACAAGGCATGACGAAACATGGCGGGAGACCTTTCGCGAGGAACGCTTGGTTTTTTATACTGAGAATTTTTATACTGGCGAGTATAGTAAAAATACAAAACTCATCAGTCCAGTATTAAAAAGTAAAAAATGTTAAACCAACTGTTACCGCCCAACGGCCCCGGCCGGCCCAAAGATCCAGCCAAACGCGTCGCCATTCTGGAGGCGGCGCAGACGCTGTTTTTGCGTAACGGTTATGACGGCAGCAGTATGGATGCAATTGCCGCCGAGGCCGGCGTCTCCAAGCTGACGGTGTACAGTCATTTCACCGATAAAGAGACGCTGTTCTCCTTTGCCGTGCAGTCCAAGTGCCAGAAACAGGTGCCTGAGATGTTGTTTGAGCTGGCTGACGGCGTGCCGATTGAGGGCGTATTGCTCAATATCGGCCGCAGCTTTCATCAGCTGATCAACAGTGACGAGTCGATTGAACTGCACCGCGTGCTGATTACCCGTGGTGCCCAGGACGCAAAGCTTTCGCAAATGTTTTTTGACGCCGGCCCCCAGCGTCTGATGAATGAGATGGAGCAGCTGCTGAGCAAGGCCAACGCCGCCGGCCTGCTCAAAATTGCCAAACCGCTGAATGCCGCCGACCAGTTCTTCTGCCTGATCAAAGGCGGCTGCAACTTTCGCCTGCTGATCGGCTGCGCGGCGCCACAGACCGACAGCGAAATAGACACCCATGTGCGCGATGCCGTGGAACTGTTTATTCGCGCTTATCGGCCTTAAGCCAATCAACCCAAGCCGTCAGCCCTTGAGCGCTTTCTTCGGATAGATGTCATAGCGGCTGGACTTGCCCTCCAGCGCATAGCTGGGCTTTGGCCCCTCGATGCACGGCGCTTTACGCGCACGCTTAACCACCACTCGATGACTGGCCAGCGCTAACGCTGCGGCCAACAAGGCCGGAGCATCTTGATCGGCGCCTACCAAGGGGCGAAACAGGCGCATCTCTTTTTTCACCAGCGCGGTTTTGTCGCGATGGGGAAACATCGGGTCCAGGTAGATTACTTGCGGTGGCTCACCGACCCAGGCAGCCATCAACTCGATGGCGTTGCCTTGCAACAGGCGCATCTGCGCCACAATCGGAGCGACCTCGCTATCGCCCCTGGCCCGCGCCAGGCCATCTTCAAGCAAGGCGGCAATCAACGGCTGGCGCTCGATCAGAGTCATCTGGCAGCCCAGACTGGCCAGCACAAAGGCATCGCGCCCCAATCCTGCGGTGGCGTCCAGCACCTGCGGACGCACGCCCGGTTGTACCCCGACCGCCTTGGCGATCATCTGCCCGCTGCCGCCACCAAATAACCGCCGATGAGCCACCGCCCCTTCGACAAAGTCGACCCGCACCGCACCCGGTGCGTGCGGGCCAAGCTCGACAAACTGCAAACCGGCCGCGCCCAACTGCAAGGCAAACTCTGCCTCGGGATCGACCGCCAACCCCAGCCGTTCGGCCCACAGCGCCAGGGCCGGCAGGTAGCTTGGCTCAAGCGCAGCAAGGGTAATTGTGGCGCTAAGCCGCTCGTCACTCATCAACTTTAATGCTCAAAAAATGCTCAGGTGCGCCGCGAATCGGCCGATAACTCATTAGGGTCTGTTCCCGTTTCATCGCAAGCCGCGTTGCCGCGAGAAATGCCCCCCGGTTAGGCGCAGGACGCAGGTAATGGTTATTCCCTTGCCAAATCCTGCAACAACAGCGGGGGACATTTCCCGCGCAACCCGAAGGGCCGGGCCTGTTTTTGCGCGAGGCGGCGTTTCTCGTCGCTCATTTGGAACAACCAAATCGCGCTCCTCGTGCCTTGCCTCGCGCAAAAACAGGCTCCGGCGCGGCCGCGAATGAAACGGGAACAGACCCTAAGGGCAGCATTCTGCCAGAACTGCGTTTTCACTACCGCATTGAGTTGGCCATGCTAAATATTAGTCACTCGGCAAATCACCAGTATCACGGCGTCCACCCTGGCGAGACAGACAAGCAAGTGCCGCCCGAGGTGAGCCAGTCACTTAACTATCAAATTTTGCGCCGCACCTTGATGGCCAACAGCGAAGCGCCAGACGCACAAGCCGCCGCCCGTGAAATAAGCGCTGCGCACAGCATCGACGTGAGCGCCGCCAGCCCGCAGACGACCAGCCCAAGCCCTAGCACCGCGCCAGTCACAACAGTCGATGCAGCAGTACAAGGCCGCGACTTTGCGCAAATCATCCAGCAGCGTGAGCTAAAGCTCGACCTGCAGGTTAAGCCCGTACCGCAGAAAACCGACCCCTTGGCACTGGACCTGGCCGGTAACGGTTTCAGTACCCGCGGCCTTGGCGACAGTATCAGCTTTGATCTCGACGGCGACGGTCAGCAACAACGCATCAGCGCCCCCAATGGCGACGATGCGCTGCTGGCGCTGGATCGCAATCAAAACGGCCGCATCGATGACGGCCGCGAACTGTTCGGCGACCAACATGGCGCCAGCAACGGCTTTGCCGAACTGAGCAAATACGACGACAACCACGACGGGCGGATCGATCTGCACGACTCGGTATATGCACAGCTAAGTTTGCTGCGCTTTGACCAACAGGGTCGGCAACACAGCCAAAACCTGAGTGCGGCGGGCGTCAGCGCCATCAACTTGCAGGCGCAAAACGTCAAACAAGCACTGGGTGCCTACGATGAGATTGCACAGTTGGGGCATTTCGAGTTCAGCGATGGCCGTAGCGGCCAAGCGGCGGATTTACTGCTGGCGAGTCATTAACCGCCACGTTAAGGCTCAGGCGTAAAGATCCAAACCCAGAATTTCTTGAACATCCTGCTGCCCGGCAAAGCTTGCAGTGCTGCCGTAACTGGCCAGCGCCTGGTTGGCTCTATTGCTTAAACCGCGCTGAACAGGCTGATCTTGCAGGCGCGCCGGCAAGTTATCGCTGCTGGCATTACTGGCCTGCACCCGACGCACTTGCGCCACCGCTTCCAAACCTTGACTGCTGGCCGGCAGGGCTGGCTGCTCACGCCGCTGCTCCTGCTCGCGCTGGACTTCACGCAGCGGTGTGACCGCGCCCCCCGTGCGGGCACCGCGATCTAACGAGCTGAATGAAGTAGGGCCGTCAATACGCATCTGCTACTGCTCGAAAGACTGTTTAACGGTGGGATGAACTCAATCTAGCGGGGCGCCAGACTCTTGGCAATCAGCCGCAGGTCCGCGCTCATATACAACAGACCAAAGGTCTCAGGGCGCAGCTTTAGGGGTTGCTACCTGGTCGCGTAAATACACCGGCTGGGCCATATCCGCCGGCAGTGCTTCGCCACGCGCCCAGGCAAAACCGGCCAGTGCCAGCAAGTCTTGCGCATGGGGCAACAACACCTGCGGCTCGGCCAGCGGCTTAACCGGCATGCGCGCGGCATAGCTGCCCCAGCCGGTGCCGGCGGCTATCCAGTCAGCGCTGGCATCTGCCTCTGTCGGCAAGCTGACACGCTCGGGCGGCAACACCGCCTCCAGCCCTTGCAGACGCATCTCGCCCTGCTGCTCGCGGTAACAACCCCAGTACACCTCATCCATCCGCGCATCAATCGCCGCCGCCACCTGAGTTGCGCCCTGCTCGCGCAACGCACGTTGCGCCAACACCGCCAAAGTCGAGACCGGCAACACCGGCCGTTCCAGCGCGAAAGCCAAGCCTTGCACCACGCCAATGGCGATGCGCACGCCGGTAAAGGCTCCCGGACCGCGACCAAAGGCAACCCCATCGAGTGCCGACAGCGCTATCCCGGCCTCGGCCAGCAGGTCCTTGATCATCGGCAGCAAACGCTGGGCGTGCAGGCGCGGAATCACCTCGTAATGACTGAGCACCCGCCCGTCATGCAACAAGGCAACGGAGCAAGCTTCGGTGGCGGTATCCAGGGCCAGCAAGGTGGTCATCGGCAGTTCCGGAGGGCAAAAAGGCGAGCAGTATAAACACCAACGGCCCGCAAGCGGGCCGTTGGACAAGCACAAGGTTAGCGCGAGCTAAATCAGCTCAGCGCAGCCATGACCTTGGCGGTGATTTCGTCGACTGAACCCACACCTTCGACCTTGGAGCACTTAGGTGTGCCGCCGGCAGCAGCGAGGTTTGAGTAGAACGCCACCAATGGCTTGGTTTGCTCGTGGTACAGCGCCAAACGCTTGCGCACCACTTCTTCGCTGTCGTCTGGACGCTGAATCAGCTCTTCGCCGGTTTCATCATCAATGCCGGCTACTTTCGGCGCGTTGTGTTCGGTGTGGTAAACCCGCCCGGAAGCTGGGTGCACGCGACGCCCGGCGATGCGGCTGACGATTTCTTCGTCATCCACAGCAATTTCCAGCACGTTATCAATGCTCACACCGGCTTCTTGCAACGCATCAGCTTGTGGAATGGTGCGCGGGAAGCCATCAAAGAGGAAACCCTGAGCGCAATCGGCCTGGGTAATACGTTCTTTGATCAGGTCGATAATGATCTCGTCGGAGACCAGGCCACCGCTGTCCATCACCCCTTTGACCTTCAAACCCAACGGGCTGCCAGCCTTAACGGCGGCACGCAGCATGTCGCCGGTAGAAATCTGCGGAATGCCGAACTTTTCAGTGATGAAGCGTGCCTGCGTGCCTTTACCTGCACCGGGAGCCCCCAACAAAATCACACGCATCGATGTGCTCCTAAAAAATCAAATAAGGTCGGATTCGCCTCATGGGGCCAATCTCTGAGTTAAATAAGGCCGCACGTAGCGGCCAAAGGTTGATCAAGATACACAGCGCACCCTACCGGCACAAGCCACCGAAAGTCGGATAAAGCCGTCCCGCAAGTCGTGCTAAGCCAGCCCGCTACGCGCCCTGCAGCACCCACCAGTAAAGCCGCTTTCAGGCCGCTGTCTAGCTAGCCAAAATAACGCCCGACGCGCCCAGCGCTAGGGCTTAAGCCGGCGCCACGGAACGCTAGGAGGTGATAAAAGCAGGCAGATAAATGACCCCAGCGCACCTCAATGGCACCCAAGGACAACTAAAAAGCTCAGTAGCGGCACCTGAGCAGCCTCTTGAGCTGCGACAAAAAGTCGCAAAATCTCAGCCCTAAGCACCAACTATTACGCCGAGTTTTCAGCGCAAAACGCTAATAACACGACCCAACCCGGCCAGCGCGCCAACTTATTACAAGGTTGCGACGCCAATCTGCACAGCGACCGACCCGCGACTAGGCTATTAACAGCAGCTCCAACTCAGCCGCCATGGGTCGCCGCGTGAGAGCCCGCCAAACAGATAACAACTGAGGTGTTTATGAAAATCCGCGAACTGGTCCGCCACTGGGAAGAGAATGCCAAGGGGCGTCTAACCCGCAATCGCTACCAGATCCAACTCGACCTCGAAGCCGCCGCCCGCCTTGCCGCGCTGGCCGAGATGTACCCCAAACGCCAACCCGAAGACATGCTCGGTGAACTCATCGGTGCCGCACTGGAGGAGTTGGAGGCCGGCCTGCCCTATGTCAAAGGCAGCCAGGTGGTGGCGACCGACGAGCAAGGTGATCCGCTGTACGAAGACATCGGGCCGACACCGCGCTTTTTAGCCTTGTCACGCAAGCATCTGCAAAACCTGCTGACCCAGCAAGACAGCCCGATACACTGAGACGCAGCTTTACAGCTGCGTGCTCGGGCAGGCCATTAGTTGATTTCTTGCGGGGTTTCTTGACCCATGCAGCGTACGGCTCTTTTCTTGTTATCCACCAGCACGCCACTCAGGCCTTTTTGCGCGGTATCAAACAGCACCAACACGCCATCCACGCACTGGGCGACCTGGGTGGCCGGCTCCAAACCCAGGCGATAATCGGAGCCCGGCGTGGTTTTGTACATGGTGAACTCAGACAACAGCAGTGAATCTTCCGGCTTGGCGATATGCAGGTAACCGTACGACCAAAGCGCCAGCACACTGACCAAAATGCTGCCGATAGCGGTGAGAATCAGGGGGATGGCGTTACGTTCACTCATTGCGGACTCTCAATGTGAAAATGGGAAGTAGGAATTTCGGCTAACCGGCGCAAACCAACAAAGCCTTGCGGGTCATCGAGATAGCGCAGCATCACCTCACGCCACAGCGGCTCGGCAAAGGTCTGCACATGACCGCCGCGAGTCGGTTGCAGCACCCGCGGCGGGCGCGCAGCTTGATACAAGCGCACGCCATTGGAAAGAGGCACCACCTCATCATCGAGACTTTGATAGAGCAACGTCGGCAAACCTTCCAGCTGCGGCATGGCGTAAATGGCGCTGTCGCTTTCTGGCATCAGCCACGACAACGGCACCTGCAGCGGCCAGGTTAGCCAGAAGTTGCTCAAGGTGTATTGCGCCATATCAGCATAACTGGCGGGCGCGCCGTCCAGCACCAGCGCCATCAGCTGCGCCCGCTGCAACGGATGCTCAGCCAGATAATGCACACCCATGGCGCCACCCAGACTCTGCCCCAGCAACACCAAGGGCTTGCCCTGCACCTGCGGCGCTTGGGCCAACCAGGCAAAGCTGGCGTCTATATCCTGGTAGGCACCACTAAGACTTGGCTCACCTTGCGAACGACCATAGCCGCGATAATCCAGCAGCAACACTTGATAACCCTGGGCCGGCAACCACCAACTGCCGCCCAAATGGCTCGCCACGTTGCCGCCATTGCCATGCAAGTGCAGCACCGTGCCCTTTACCGCAACGCCGGCTTTAACCGGCAACCACCAAGCATGCAGCCGCGTGCCGTCGGCGGCAGTGATAAACACATCAGTGAACTCAAGGCCGGCAACGCTGGGGTTAAAACTCAGTTCACGCTCGGGGTAAAACAACCAGGAATCGCAACCCGCCAACAGCAAGGCCAACAGACAGAGCCCGAGGCTGCGCATCATTGGCCCACAGGATAGATAGGCGCATCAATCGGCCCCGGCCACCAGCTAGCCTTGGAGTCATGGTAAAAATGAAAACCTACGGCGGCCTTCACCGGCTCGGCCAGCAAACCGGCACGCAGGCGCAATACCCCCGGCAAAGAGCTGCGCTGGCTAAACAATGGCGAACCACAAACCCGGCAAAAACAACGCACTTTGCCTGGTGATGACTCATAACGTTGCATTAACTCCAACCCCGTCAGCCAACTCACCTGCACCTCGGCCACCGGCACATTGGTCGCCACCGGCCCGCCCTGCGCGCGCCGGCACTGACTGCAATAACACACCTGAATCGGCGGCAACTCGCCGCTCACAGTGAAGGTCACGCCCTGACAGAGACAGCTTCCGTGGTGCATGGGTGTCACTCCCTAAATAAATCAAAACCCGTGATGGGTTAGGCCGCGTTGCGGCTAAGCCATCCTACAAAAATTGCTCAACAACACTGCATTCAAACCAATGCTAGGAGCGTCACGAGCGAAGGCTAGGCAAGGCGCAAGCGGTCTGAAAAAGCGGAGTTTACATTTGTAAATGAGCATTTTTCAGACCGCTTGCAACGCCGCATAGCCGAGCGCAGTAGCTCCTAGAGGATGTTGGCGTAGTCGGCTTCGATGCGGTCCAAACTCAGGTGATTGAGGAAGTTGGAGAAACACATCCACGCCGACAGTGCATTCAAATCGCGAAACTGCTGCGGCAAGTACTTGGGTGGCACCACCAGTCCCTCATCAACCAACTGACGCAGGGTGCGCATGTCTTCGAGGGTGGTTTTACCGCAAAACAGCAGCGGAATTTGCTCCAGCTTGCCTTTGCGCACGGCCAGTTGGATGTAGTTGTAGATCAGGATAAAGCCCTTCAAGTACGACAAGTCCTTGGTAAACGGCAGCCCTTGCGGCGTCGAACCACGGAACACTCGGCTGGCATTGCCGTAGCTGTCTTCCATGCTGAAGCCCTGCTCGCGATAAAACTCGAACACCTGTAAAAAGTCCGCGCCCTCCTCAGCCATATGAATGGCGCGGGTGCGATTGGTCAGCTTGCGCAAGCGAGTTGGGTAGGAGGCAAAGGCAATCACCTCCATCAGAATCGCCAGGCCTTCCTGGGTCACGGTGGACGACGGCGGGCCCTTGGCCAGGAAGGTGCAAAACGGTTGATTGAGGCCGTTGAGGGTGGTGCCGACATGCACCAAGCCTTCATGCACTTCCAGGGCGCGCACATCACGCTCGTTGAACATGGCATCGGCGCGAATCTTGATGTAATCGGCACCGGCGGCGGCGTCAGCGACAATGCCGTCGGAGACAAACACCCGCACGGTGTCATCACCGTCACCGAACACGCCACTCAAGCGCTGCTGCAACATGGCCACCGCATCTTCGGCGGTCAGGGTCTTGGCCTCGTCCTTTAGATCGCCGCGCCCGGCGATATTATTCAGGTAATCCGAGAGCATCAAACCCAGATCGGCCAGGGTCGGGTCGCCGGCATGGAAGGCATCCGAGGCGGCGCCGTAGAGCTCTTGTGAGATAAGGCCAAAATCCGCCGTGCCGCGCGCCTCGAGCATCCGCACCACCATGCGGTACTCCTTGCACATGCGCCGCATGATCTGCCCGACCGGATTGAACTGGCCCAGATGGCGGGTGATATCCCGTTCGATATTTTGGAATTCGAGCTTTTTCGCGTCCGAGTCAAACGACAAGGGCCGCGCCTGGTAATAAGCCAAGTCCACGGCGGGCATGTGCTTGCCCTTACCTTTGAGAAAGGCCTTACGCACCCCGTCGTCCCACTTGATCGCATCGAGCACGCGGATCGGCGTTTGCGCCTCGACAATCCGGTCAGACAAGCTGCGGATAGTCTTTTGGTAATCGTCGGGGAGCTTACCTTTGCTCATCAGAGCCTCACTGGTCGATACGCTGATAGCGCGCAGTCTCGATAAACACATCGGCGTTGGCCGGATCATTTAAATAAGCCAAAACCTGCGGCAACGGACTGCTGATCAAGGCGCTGTCCGAGCCTTGGGTTTCAACTACTTGGCCCTGCAAGCTGCCGGCTTTCAGCTCTTGCAGAAAACGCTGCGGATCCAGGCTGTAAAGCACCAGCTCATTGCGTTTGCTGATTTCAAAACCGGCCATTGCGTAGTTGCTGCCAAAGCGCCTCGGCAGGCTTAGCGAGGCATACCAGCGCTCACCGCTGCGCGCCACGGTGAAAGGATAGACTTCAGGCTTAGCGTCCTGACCGAGCACCCGAATCGTCGCCACATAATGCTTGTTGGCGTCGGCGCTGATCTCCAGCAGCAGTTGCTCGCCCCATTCATTATCGCGCTGCCAACTGCCCAACAACTGCACCGGAGCCGCCTGCCCAGCCGGAATTGGCTGCTTGAACAGCACCAAACAACCGTTCAACAGCAGGCAGACCAGCACCAACAGCAACACCCGCGACGCGTTCATTAATCTCTCCCTAGACACTGTAATGAGGCAAACACTGTCCATTACACAGCCGCTACAGCAAGCTCAGATTACAAGCCCATAACCAAGCGTAGATAGCGGCGTAACAGCGCGCGCATCTCATCCAACTTAAGATTATCCAAGCCATCCAACAGACCCTGGTATTCCATCTGCAGAATCATCCCGGTCAACACCTTGGCGTCTTCGTCGGGCTGCTGCGAACCGAGCACCAGAAAGAAGCGATCAACCCCCTGATAGAGGATCTTACGGTGAGCATTGGCCAGCGCCAGCAAGCCCGGATTAAGCAATGCTTCAAGCCGCAGAGCCTGCTCGGCGAGCAGGCTTTCACGGTTCTCGCTGAGCTGACCACGCACGTAAGCAATCGCCATTTCGACCACCTGTTCGAGCAACTGCTGACGCGACTCAGGCTCCTGACCAATAGCCGTTTCTATCTGCTGCAGTTGCTCTTCGGCGCTCGCCCAAAACGCCACCATCGCCGCCGCGCTGCGCTCGACAAACAAGGCAAAGGTGTCGGTAATCAGGTCGTTGATGTCTTTGAAATAATAGGTGGTGGCCGACAACGGCACCGCCGCCTCGGTGGCCACCGCACGGTGGCGCACGGCACGCACGCCGTCACGCACGATAATGCGCAAGGCCGCATCGAGAATCGCCTGGCGGCGCTGCTCACTGCCCTGGCGTGTGGCCTTGCGACCCTGATACTGCACGCTATCGGCTACATCGCTGGCCACTTGCGAAGCACTGGGTTTCTTGGTCTTTTCGCTCAAAATGCACATTCCCTTAATTGCAGATAATCCATTGCAACTCTTGCCTAACTCCAAACCAAACAATAACGGCCCAAGCACAGCCTTTTCTACAAGAAAAAACCGCCCGAAGGCGGTTTTTGTGAGCGCCCGTTAGGCTTCGTGACGCATATGCGGAAACAGGATCACATCCCGTATCGACGGTGCATTGGTCAGCAGCATGACCAAGCGGTCGATGCCAATGCCTTCGCCGGCGGTCGGCGGCATGCCGTATTCCAAGGCGCGCACAAAATCGGCGTCAAAGTGCATGGCTTCGTCGTCGCCGGCATCCTTATCAGCCACCTGGGCATGAAAACGCTCGGCCTGGTCTTGGGCGTCGTTCAACTCGGAGTAAGCGTTGGCGATTTCACGGCCACCGATAAACAGCTCGAAACGGTCGGTAACGCTCGGATTTTCGTCATTGCGCCGGGCCAGCGGCGACACTTCGAACGGGTACTGAGTAATGAAGTGCGGCTGCTCCAGCTTGTGCTCGACCAGCTCTTCGAAAATCATCACCTGCAGCTTGCCCAGGCCTTCGAAGCCAATCACCTTGGCGCCGGCTTGCTTGGCGATGGCGCGGGCCTTGTCGACATCCTGCAGATCGGCGGCAGTCAGCTCGGGGTTGTACTTGAGGATCGAGTCGAACACCGACAAACGCACGAAGGGCTCGCCGAAGTGGAACACTTTGTCGCCGTACGGCACGTCGGTGCTGCCCAGCACCAGCTGCGCCAACTCACGGAACAGCTCTTCGGTGAGGTCCATGTTGTCTTCGTAATCGGCGTAGGCCTGATAGAACTCCAACATGGTGAATTCAGGATTGTGCCGGGTCGAAACGCCTTCGTTACGGAAGTTGCGGTTGATCTCGAACACCCGCTCAAAACCGCCAACCACTAAGCGCTTGAGGTACAGCTCCGGCGCGATGCGCAGGTACATGTCCATGTCCAAGGCGTTGTGGTGGGTTTCAAACGGGGTGGCCGCGGCACCGCCGGGAATGGCTTGCAGCATCGGCGTTTCGACTTCGAGGAAATCGCGCTGCATCAGGAACTGGCGAATATGGGCGATGACCTGCGAGCGCACGCGGAAGGTCTGGCGCACTTCTTCGTTAACGATCAGGTCAACGTAGCGCTGGCGATAACGGGTTTCGGTATCGGTCAGGCCGTGGTGCTTGTCCGGCAGCGGACGCAGCGACTTGGTCAGCAGCCGCACATTGGTCATTTCCACATAGAGATCGCCCTTGCCGGAACGGGCCAGGGTGCCCTCGGCTGCGATGATGTCGCCCAAGTCCCAGTGCTTGACCGCTTCCAGGGTTTCCGCCGGCAGGGTTTTACGGTTGACGTACAGCTGAATCCGCCCGCTCATGTCTTGCAACACCAAGAACGAGCCACGATTAAGCATCAGCCGGCCGGCAACCTTGACCGGGATAGCCGCCTCAGCCAACTCTTCCTTGCTGCTGTCGACATGGCGCTTCTGCAGGTCGGCGCAATAGCTGTCACGACGGAAATCGTTCGGGAAGGCGTTGCCCTGCTCACGCGCGGTCGCCAGCTTTTCCTTGCGCTGGGCAATCAGCTTGTTTTCTTCTTGTTGCAGTTCGTGCAAGTCGAGTTGCGGATCGAGTGGTTGGTCGCTCATGGTCGTCGTCATTCCGTCACGCTGTTCGTTGATTCATGCGCCGGCCCAGCACGGGCCGGACGGCAAAAAAATTACAGGCCTTGCTTGAGGCTGGCCACCAGGTACTCATCGATATCGCCGTCGAGCACGTTGACGCAGTCGCTACGCTCGACGCTGGTACGCAGATCCTTGATCCGCGACTGATCGAGTACATAGGAGCGAATCTGGTGACCCCAACCGATGTCCGACTTGGTGTCTTCCAGCGCCTGGGAGGCGGCGTTGCGTTTTTGTACTTCCTGCTCGTACAAACGCGCGCGCAGCATCTTCATGGCGGTGTCTTTGTTGGCATGCTGGGACCGTTCGTTCTGGCAGCAGACCACGGTGTTGCTCGGTACGTGGGTGATACGCACCGCAGAGTCCGTGGTGTTTACGTGCTGACCACCGGCACCGGAGGAGCGGTAGGTATCGATACGCAGGTCCGACGGATTGATGTCGATCTCAATGTTGTCATCGATTTCCGGCGAGACGAACACCGCGGTAAAGGAGGTGTGGCGACGGTTGCCAGAGTCGAACGGACTCTTGCGCACCAGGCGGTGCACGCCGATCTCGGTGCGCAACCAGCCAAAGGCGTATTCACCCTTAATATGCAGGGTCGCGCCCTTGATCCCGGCCACTTCACCGGCCGACAACTCCATGATGATGGCCTCGAAGCCGCGCTTGTCGGCCCAGCGCAGGTACATGCGCAGCAGCATGTTGGCCCAATCTTGGGCCTCGGTGCCGCCGGAGCCGGCCTGGATATCCAGGTAGGCGTTATTGGGATCCATCTCGTGGCTGAACATGCGGCGAAACTCAAGCTTCTCCAGCGACTCGCGCAGGCGCTCGATCTCGGCGGCAACGTCATCGACGGCGGCCTGGTCTTCTTCCTCGGCCGCCATTTCCAGCAGGTCGCGGGCATCGCTTAAACCGGCCGACATTTCATCGAGGGTTTCGACGATTTGTACTAATAGGGCGCGCTCGCGGCCTAGATTCTGCGCGTACTCGGCGTTATTCCAGACATTGGGATCTTCGAGTTCGCGGTTAACTTCGATCAGCCGATCATGCTTGTGATCGTAGTCAAAGATACCCCCGAATAGTCAGGGAACGCTCGGACAGGTCCTTGATGCTATTCAAGATTGGGTTAATTTCCATGGTGTTCTGCACTCGCAAACGAAACTTTCTGAAAGCCCGCGAGTATACCCGACTCACGAGAAGCTTGTCGGGCTTAGAGCTGCCCTACTGCGAAAGCCTGGAGGCTGGCGCTTTTTTCCGCTCAATCTCGTTGAAGAGAATGACTATTCGCCTCGATTGAGCGAAAAAACGAGCTCAACCCCAGACTTTCTCGCTACGGGCGTCCAAGCCCGACAAGCTTCTAGCCACTGACACGGACGATGCACGCTCAGGCCAAGCAATGCAGCAACACTCGCCGTCGACGCATCGATTAATTTGTTCAAAATATGATCAGCTTCACGCCGTTTTTTTAGCGCACATTCTTTGACGCGGGTACAGTTGCGCCACAAAAACTCGCCAGCAGTACCGACCATGCCCCGCAAAACCGCCATTTCACGCAGCGCTCGCGCACTGCGCCGCAGCCTCTCGGCCTGGGCTTTGTGCCTGCTTAGCACGCCCGTCTGGGCCGATCTCGCCGCACTAAATGCCAGCCAACTGCCTATTAATGCGGCTCAGGTGCGGTTAAATAACTGGCAGCAACTGATTAGCAACGCCACCACCTTGAGCAATGCCGAAAAATTGCGCGCGGTTAATCAGCTGATCAATAACTCCCTGAGTTATGTCAGCGACCAACAAGCCTGGGGCCAAACAGAATACTGGGCCACCCCCACCGAAGCCTTGCTGCGCGGCCAAGGCGACTGCGAAGACTTTGCCATCGCCAAGTACTTCAGCCTGCTCAAAATGGGCATCAGCGCGGCGCAACTGCGCCTGATGCACGTCAAAGCCCTGAGCAGCAACAGCCCCCATATGGTGCTGGCCTGCTACCCAAGCCCGCAGTCAGAACCGCTGCTGCTGGATAATTTGACCAACCGCATCCTGCCGGCGAACCGCCGTAAAGACCTGCTGGCGGTTTACGCTTTCAATGCCGAAGGCATCTACCTGGCCAAGGCTCCCACGCAAAAAATTGCTCAGCCGGTAACCATGCTCAGCCGCTGGGTCGCCCTCAATGCGCGCATGCACAACAGCGAAAACGCGCAACCAGTGCTTTAAAGCCCCCAGCCACTGAAAACGATTTCTTTGCAGCAACCCTCTAAAAACAAGATATACACTCAGCGCTATCGATAAAGCCGAGGCAAACCCGGCTTCGCTGCCGGTAACTCGCCATGATGACGCTGCGCCAGATTCGCCACTTTATTGCCGTCGCCGAAACCGGCTCGATTTCTGCCGCAGCGCAAGCCGTATTTATCTCCCAGTCGACCCTGACCCTGGCGATCCAGCAACTGGAAGCCGATATCGGCGTCAGCCTGTTCAACCGCCATGCCAAGGGCATGAGCCTGACTCACCAGGGCCATCAGTTCTTGCGTCAGGCCCATTTGATTTTGGCCTCGGTCGACAATGCCAAGCGCAGCCTGCAGCAGAGCACCGACCAGGTGGCTGGGCAGCTGACTGTTGGGGTGACCAGCCTGGTGGCTGGCTACTACTTGGCCGACTTGATCACTCGCTTTCAGCGCGCCTATCCCAACGTCGAGATCCGCGTGATTGAAGACGAGCGCCCCTATATCGAACACCTGCTGATCAGCGGCGAAATCGATGTGGGGGTACTGATTTTATCCAACCTCGAAGACCGTCACGCCCTGCAGACCGAGGTACTCACTCACTCACCGCAACGCCTGTGGCTGCCGGCTCAGCACCCACTGCTGGAGCACGACAGCATCAGCCTGGCCGATGTCGCCAGCCAGCCACTGATCCAGCTGAACGTCGATGAAATGGGCCTCAATGGTCAGCGCATCTGGGCGCAAGCCGGCCTGCAAGCCAACATCACCCTGCGCACCGGCTCCACCGAAGCGGTGCGCAGCTTGGTGGCCGCCGGCTTAGGCCTGTCGATTCAAGCCGATATGACCTACCGGCCCTGGTCACTGGAAGGCGACATTATCGAGGCCCGCGCACTGGTTGACCTGACCCAAACCCTGGATGTCGGCCTCGCCTGGCGCCGTGGCGCGGCACGCCCAGCCTTGGTCGCGCCGTTTCTGACCGTGGCCCGCGAGCAGCCCGCCGGGCGCAAGCTATCTATTTAATCGAACGCAGCTTTCAGTATTTAGCATTTGTAGGGGCCATGCCCGCGCTCTAGTCTCTGGCTACCCCTAATGCGGGCGACCGGTGCTGGCGCAATCTGCCCAATCACCGTCAGCCCCGATAATAAAAAGAGTACGGCTGATGGCTGGCGAGACGACTTCCACGCCCTTCTATAGCGAACTGTTGATCGACGGTGAACTGGTCGCCGGCGCCGGCCTGCCCGAGGCGATCATCAATCCGGCCACTGGTGAAACACTGACACTGGTGCGCGAAGCCTCGACCCCGCAGGTCGAAACCGCCATTCTGGCCGCGCACCGGGCCTTCAGCAGCTGGTCACGAACCACCCCCGCACAACGCTCGGCCGTACTGCTGGCGATTGCCGACGCCATCGAGCAACGCGCCGAACTCTTGGCCCGCCTGGAAGCCCTGAATTGTGGCAAGCCGCTGCACCTGGCGCGCCAGGATGACCTGAGTGCCACAGTCGATGTATTCCGTTTCTTTGCCGGCGCAGTGCGCTGCCAACAAGGCCAGTTGGCCGGTGAATACCTGCCGGGCTACACCAGCATGGTGCGCCGCGACCCAATCGGGGTGGTGGCCTCCATTGCGCCCTGGAACTACCCGCTGATGATGGCCGCCTGGAAGATTGCCCCGGCGCTGGCCGCCGGCAATACCCTGGTATTCAAGCCCTCCGAACACACCCCGCTGTCGATACTGGCACTGGCGCCGGCATTGGCCGAACTGCTGCCACGCGGCGTGATTAACATCATCTGCGGCGGTGGCGAAGGGGTCGGCAGCCATCTGGTCAGCCACCCAAAAGTGCGCATGGTGTCGCTGACCGGCGACATAGTCACCGGCCAGAAAGTCCTCCAGGCCGTGGCCAAAACCCTCAAACGCACCCACCTGGAATTGGGCGGCAAAGCGCCGGTGATTGTCTGCAACGACGCCGACCTCGACGCCGTGGTGCAAGGCGTGCGCAATTACGGTTACTACAACGCCGGCCAAGACTGCACCGCCGCCTGCCGCATTTACGCCCAAGCCGGCATCCATGACCGGCTGGTGAGCGAGCTGGGCGATGCAGTGGCCAGCCTGCGCTTCGCCCGCAAAAATGACGCCGACAACGAACTCGGCCCGCTGATCAGCGCGCGCCAGCGTGACCGGGTCGCCAGCTTTGTCGAGCGCGCCCTCGGCCAACCGCATATCGAGCGGGTCACCGGCGCCGCCGCGCACTCCGGGCCGGGTTTTTTCTATCAGCCAACGCTGCTGGCCGGCTGCAAGCAGAGCGATGAAATCGTCCAACGCGAGGTGTTTGGCCCAGTAGTCACGGTCACCCGCTTCGACGAACTGGCGCAAGCGGTGGACTGGGCCAACGACTCCGAATACGGCCTGGCTTCATCGGTGTGGACGCAAAATCTCGACAAGGCCATGCAGGTAGCCGCCCGCCTGCAATACGGCTGCACCTGGATCAACAGCCATTTTATGCTGGTCAGCGAGATGCCCCACGGCGGCTTGAAGCGCTCGGGCTATGGCAAGGATTTGTCCAGCGACTCGCTGCAAGACTACAGCGTGGTGCGCCACATCATGGCCCGCCACGGTCAGCCATTGGTCTAACCGGCCAGCTATAACCGTCCGCTAAACAGACAAAAACACCACAGTTTTTAATCTTTAACCACCACAAAAGGCCCGCGAGGGCTAAGCACCACGACGTTCAACTGCCCCGACCAATACCAACAAAAGGGAACTCCAATGATCGTGCATAAAACTGCGTTACTCAGCGCACTCACCACCGCCTTGCTGGCCAGCGCCAGCTTGCAAGCCGCACAACCTCTGCAAGCGATTGGCGCCGGCGAAGGTCAACTGAACATCATCGCCTGGCCCGGCTATATCGAGCGCGGCGAAAGCGACAAGGCCTATGACTGGGTCACCGGCTTTGAGCAAGAGTCGGGCTGCAAGGTCAACGTCAAAACCGCCGCCACCTCCGATGAGATGGTCAGCCTGATGGCCAAAGGCGGATACGACCTGGTTACCGCCTCGGGCGACGCCTCGCTGCGCCTGATTGCCGGCAAGCGCGTGCAACCGATCAACACCGCACTGATCGCCAACTGGAAAAACCTCGACGCACGCCTGAAAGACGCGCCTTGGTACAACGTTGATAAGCAAACCTACGGCGCGCCCTATCAGTGGGGCCCGAACGTGCTGATGTACAACAGCAAAGCCTTCCCAACCGCGCCCACCAGCTGGAGCGTGGTATTTGAGGAGCAAAACTTGCCGGATGGCAAATCCAACAAAGGCCGGGTGCAAGCCTATGACGGTCCGATTTACCTGGCCGACGCCGCCTTGTATTTGAAAACCAAGCAACCCGAATTGGGCATCAAAGACCCTTACGAACTGAACGAAGCTCAGTACGCTGCAGTGCTCGACCTGCTGCGCAAACAGCACGGCCTGGTCCATCGCTACTGGCACGATGCGACCGTGCAGATGAGCGACTTCAAAAACGAAGGCGTGATGGCCTCGGGTTCCTGGCCGTATCAGGTCAATGCCCTGCAGTTGGAAAAACAACCTATCGCCTCGACCATCCCCGTCGAAGGTGCCACCGGCTGGGCCGACACCAGCATGCTGCACGCCGAGGCCAAGAACCCTAACTGCGCCTATAAGTGGATCAACTGGTCGCTGCAACCCAAGGTACAAGGCGACGTCGCCGCCTGGTTCGGCTCAGTCCCAGTGGTACCAGCAGCCTGCAAAGGCAACGAACTGCTGGGCGCCGAGGGCTGCAAAACCAACGGCTTCGAGAACTTCGAGAAGATCGCCTTCTGGAAAAGCCCCCAAGGCAAGTGCGCCACCCATGGTGAGTGCGTGCCATACAGCCGCTGGACCAAGGATTACATAGCCATTATGGGCGGTAGATAGGGGCCTGCCTGGGACCCGCTTCGTAGGATGGGTGGAGCGCAGCGATACCCATCAATGAGCACAGGTATCCCTGTGGGCAATGGCACCCGGAGCATCGTTCGCGCGACGATGGGTATCGCAATCTCAACCCATCCTACGGTGCTTTGCTGATGCATGCCGAGATCCGTAGGGTGGGTTAGCCGCGCAGCGGCGCCACCATTGCCGCACCGCGCAGCCATTGTCGGAGCGGCAAGCAAAATCTGCTTTTCAACGTTTCACAACCCACAGCGCCGGGCATTTTCAGTGTCGGCAAAACACCGATGCCGGGCGTTGCGGGTTGGTTTTTATCCTGGAGTTTTACGATGACCCTTGCAGTACAGTTCACCGATGTCTCCCGTGCCTTCGGCGAGGTTAAAGCCGTTGATCAGGTCAGCATCGATATCCAGGATGGCGAGTTTTTCTCCATGCTCGGCCCCTCAGGCTCTGGCAAGACCACCTGCCTGCGTTTGATCGCCGGTTTCGAGCAACCAACCTCTGGCTCCATTCGTATTCATGGGGTGGAGGCCGTCGGCCTGCCGCCCTACCAACGCGACGTCAATACGGTGTTTCAGGATTACGCCCTGTTCCCCCATATGAACGTGCGCGACAACGTCGCCTATGGCCTCAAGGTCAAGGGCGTCGGTAAAGCCGAACGGCTGGCCCGCGCCGATGAAGCCCTGGCCATGGTCGCCCTGACCGGCTTTGGCGAGCGCAAGCCCGCCGCCATGTCCGGCGGTCAGCGCCAACGGGTGGCCCTGGCCCGCGCCCTGGTCAACCGACCACGGGTGCTGCTGCTGGATGAACCCCTCGGCGCACTGGATTTAAAACTGCGCGAACAGATGCAAAGCGAGCTGAAAAAGCTCCAGCGCCAGCTTGGCATCACCTTTATTTTCGTCACCCACGACCAGACCGAAGCGCTGTCGATGTCCGACCGCGTGGCGGTGTTCAACAAGGGTCGCATCGAACAGGTCGACACCCCACGCAACCTCTATATGCAGCCGGCCACCGCCTTTGTCGCCGAATTTGTCGGCACCTCCAACGTGCTGCGTGGCGAGTTGGCAGCCAAGTTAAGCAACGCCAGCCAGCCGTTTTCGATCCGCCCGGAACACATCAGGTTGGTCGACAGCAACACAGCCATCGGCAGCAGCGACGTCGAAGTCAGCGGCCTGCTGCATGAGGTGCAATACCAGGGCAGCACCACTCGTTTCGAGTTGCAACTGGAGAACGGCCAGACCCTTAGCGTCAGCCAGGCCAATAACCAATGGCTCGACAGCAGCCCGGCCTTTCAGCCCGGTCAGTGCCTGACTGCGCGCTGGCCGCGTGACGCCATGGTTGCGCTGCGCGAGGGCATCTGAGATGGAACTGCACGCTAACCCTGCACGGCTGCCGGACCCTATAGGTCCGCTGCGGCGCTTTTCCAACCTGCTCTACCGGCGGCCCAATCTGTACCTGGCCCTGCTGCTGTTGCCACCGCTGCTGTGGTTCGGGGCGATTTACCTAGGCTCGCTATTGGGCCTGATGTGGCAAGGTTTTTACACCTTCGACGACTTCAGCATGACGGTCACGCCCGACCTGACGCTGGCTAATTTCGCCGCGCTGTTCGAACCGTCCAACTATGACGTGATCCTGCGCACGCTCTATATGGCCATTGCGGTGACCCTGGGCAGCGCCCTGCTAGCCTTCCCGATTGCCTATTACATGGCGCGCTACACCAGCGGCAAAACCAAGGCGTTTTTCTATATCGCAGTGATGATGCCGATGTGGGCCAGTTATATCGTCAAGGCCTACGCCTGGACCCTGCTGCTGGCCAAGGGCGGCGTGGCCCAGTGGTTTGTCGAGCACCTGGGTCTGACCCCGCTGTTGCAATTTATTCTGGGGATGCCCGGCATCGGCGGCAGCACTCTATCGACCTCCTATCTCGGTCGCTGCCTGGTGTTTATCTACATCTGGCTGCCCTTTATGATTTTGCCGATTCAGGCCTCCATCGAACGCCTGCCGCCGTCCTTGCTGCAAGCCTCGGCCGACCTCGGCGCCAGACCACGGCAGACCTTCACCCAAGTGATCCTGCCGCTGTGCGTACCGGGGATTGCCGCCGGTTCGATCTTCACCTTCAGCCTGACGCTGGGCGACTTTATCGTTCCGCAACTGATCGGCCCGCCCGGCTACTTTATCGGCAGCATGGTCTACGCCCAACAAGGCGCAATCGGCAACATGCCGATGGCCGCCGCCTTCACCCTAGTGCCCATAGTGCTGATCAGCATTTATCTGGCCATCGTCAAACGTCTGGGGGCTTTCGATGCACTCTAAATCAGCAAAAGGCGAGCAAGCCTCCTGGGGCCTGAAACTCGCGGCTTGGGGTGGGCTGGTGTTTCTGCACTTCCCCATCGCGATCATTTGCATCTATGCCTTCAACACCGAGGTCGGCGCTTTTAGCTTCCCGCCCCAGGGCTTCACCTTGCACTGGTTCAGCGTGGCCTTCGCCCGCGAAGACGTGCTGGAGTCGATCAAGCTGTCGCTGCAGATCGCCTGCATCGCCACCCTGATTGCCTTAGTCCTCGGCACCCTGGCGGCGGCGGCCCTGTATCGGCGCGACTTCTTCGGCAAGGACGGCATCTCGCTGATGCTGATTCTGCCCATCGCCCTGCCCGGCATCATCACCGGCCTGTCGCTGCTGTCGGCGTTCAAGAGTTTAGGGATTGAACCGGGGATGCTGACCATCATCATTGGCCACGCGACCTTCTGCGTGGTGATCGTCTACAACAACGTGATCGCGCGTTTTCGGCGCACCAGCCACAGCCTGATCGAGGCATCTATGGACTTGGGCGCCGACGGCTGGCAGACCTTTCGCTACATCATCTTGCCCAACTTAGGCTCGGCCTTGCTGGCCGGCGGCATGCTGGCCTTTGCCCTGTCGTTCGACGAAATCATCGTCACCACCTTCACCGCCGGCCACGAACGCACCCTGCCGATCTGGCTGCTCAACCAACTCGGTCGCCCGCGCGATGTGCCGGTCACCAATGTGGTGGCCATGCTGGTGATGCTGGTGACCATGCTGCCGATTCTCGGCGCCTATTACCTGACCAAGGGTGGTGAGAGCGTGGCTGGCAGTGGCAAATGACCACAAACCCATCCTACGACCTGCACCTCCTATTTCATGCAACCCCGATAACGCGAGGTTTACGCGATGCAAACCAAACTGCTGATCAATGGCCAGCTGGTCGAAGGTGAAGGCGCCGCCCAGGCCGTGCTCAACCCGGCGCTGGGCAGCGTGCTGGTGTCTATCAATGAAGCCAGCCCGGCCCAGGTCGACGCCGCCGTGAGCGCCGCCGATGCCGCCTTCGACAGCTGGTCGCAGACCGTGCCGAAAGACCGCGCACATCTGCTGCTGCGCCTGGCCGACGCCATCGAAGCCAACGGCGAAACCCTCGCCCGACTGGAGTCGAACAACTGCGGCAAGCCCTACTCTGCGGCGCTGAATGACGAGATCCCGGCGGTGGCCGATGTATTCCGCTTCTTCGCCGGCGCTTGTCGGACCATGGGCGGCTCGGCCGGCGGTGAATACCTGGCCGGCCACACCTCGATGATCCGTCGCGATGCTATTGGTGTCGTTGCTTCGATTGCGCCCTGGAACTACCCGCTGATGATGGCCGCCTGGAAGCTCGCCCCGGCCCTGGCCGCCGGCAACTGCGTGGTGCTCAAGCCCTCCGAACAGACCCCGCTGACCGCCCTGAAGCTGGCCGAGCTGGCCAATGCGATCTTCCCGGCCGGGGTGATCAATCTGGTGTTTGGCCGTGGCCCCAGCGTCGGCCAGCCGCTGGTGACCCACAAGAAAGTGCGCATGGTCTCGCTGACTGGTTCGATTCCGACCGGCAGCCACATCATCAGCAGCACCGCCGACAGCGTGAAACGCATGCACATGGAACTGGGCGGCAAGGCCCCGGTGATCATCTTTGACGACGCCGATCTGGACGCCGCAGTGGAAGGCATCCGCACCTTCGGCTTCTACAACGCCGGCCAAGACTGCACCGCGGCGTGCCGTATCTACGCGCAAAAAGGCATCTACGAGAAATTCGTCGCCAAACTCGGTGAGGCGGTCGGCAGCATCAAGTACGGCCTACAGGATGACCCTGCCACCGAACTCGGCCCACTGATCACCGAGCAGCACCGCCAGCGCGTGGTGAGCATGGTCGACAAGGCCAAGGCACTGCCGCACATCCAGGTGGTCACCGGCGGCAATGCTGTGCCGGGGCCGGGCTTTTTCTTCGAACCGACCGTGCTGGCTGGCGCCCTGCAGGGCGACGAAATAGTCCAGCGCGAGGTGTTCGGCCCGGTGGTCTCGGTCACCCAGTTCGACGATGAAGCTCAGGCCCTGAGCTTCGCCAATGACTCGGACTACGGCCTGGCCTCCTCGGTGTGGACCCGCGACGTCGGTCGTGCCCATCGCCTGGCTGCCCGCCTGCAATACGGCTGCACCTGGGTCAACACGCATTTTATGTTGGTCAGCGAAATGCCCCACGGCGGCGTGAAGCTGTCCGGCTACGGCAAGGACATGTCGATGTACGGCCTGGAGGATTACACCGTCGTGCGTCATGTGATGTTTAAACACTAACTGAAGCTACTGCGCTCGCGACGCTGCAGGTTTCCGTCTTAACCATGAGTGGCCCATCTCGGGCCGCTCACACTGAGCAGGAGCAACAACAATGAAAACAACCCTCCGTAGCGTCAGCTTCCTCATGCTGTTTACCGCCGCTGGCATGGTCCAGGCCGCCGACAGTGCCAAGGCGGTGATCGATGGTTATATGGCCGCCTGGAACGCCCACGACGCGGAAAAAGCCTCGACCTTCTTCGCCGAAGACGGCGTGTACTTCGACGCCACCGTCGGCACCCCGCAAAAAGGCCGGGTGGCCGCCCGCGACAACGTGATTAAGGTGTTTCTCACCGCCGTACCCGATGCCAAATGGACAATGACCAGCGCGCCAATTGCCAGCCAGGACGGTATCGCCTTCCAGTGGCAATTCAGCGGCACCAACAGCGGCGCCTGGGGCCCGGAAACCCCGGCCACCAACAAACCGCTGAGTTTTGAAGGGGTCAGCTTTATGCTGATCAAAAACGGCAAAATCACCTACCAAGGCGATTACTACGACGCACTCGGTTTTAACAAGCAACTGGGCTGGTAAGCCGCAGGAGCTATCAATTAGCCAATAGCACTGCCGATTCAGTCCGACTGGCTCGGCAATGCCGCGCAACGCCCACCACCGCACGGGTTAAACCAACCACGCACAATTCATCTGCAGGACTAAGCTGTGAGGGTTTGCTAAAGCGTCACACTCCCGACGCAGTAGCATTGCACCAGCCGTTACTGGCGAGCATCATCGTTACAGGTACCGGCTGGCAAGCACTGCCAGCGCACTCAACGGATGAGCAGTATGGCCAGTAACTGCACTCGCCAAACCCCGCAAGCACTGCGAATACTCAGGCGCGGCCTCGCCGCATGGTCGCTACTGCTGCTATGCCTGCTCAGCCCGGCAGCGCCAGCCGACGACGCACCCCTGCAAGTAATCGACTTTCAGCTGCGCTGGAAGCATCAATTCCAGTTTGCCGGCTATTACGCCGCCATCGCCCAAGGCTATTACCGCGAAGAAGGCCTGGAAGTGCGCCTGCACCAAGGCGTTCCAGGCAAGACCCCAGTGGAAGAAGTGCTGGCCGGCCGCGCCCAATACGCCCAAGCCAACAGTGAGTTGTTATTTGCCCGTCTCAACGGCAAACCCTTGGTGGCACTGGCGGCGATCTTCCAGCATTCACCCTCGGTGCTGCTGGCGCGGGCCGATGCCGGCATTCGTAGCGTGCATGACTTGCTGGGCAAGCGGGTGATGCTGATAAACGCGCAAGTCAATGCCGACTTCTTAGCCATGTTTCGCCGCGAAGGCATGGACCCGACCCGCATCCAAGTGCAGCCCAGCAGTTACGCCATCGAAGACCTGGCCAGCGGCAAAACCGATGCCTTCAACTCTTACCTGACCAACGAGCCGTTCCTGTTGCAGCAACAGGGCATCGATTACGTGGTCATTTCGCCAAGCACCTATGGCATCGACTTCTACAGCGACATTCTGTTCACCAGCGAGGCCGAAATTGAAGAGCACCCCGAGCGGGTTGAGGCCTTTCGTCGCGCCACCTTGCGCGGTTGGCGCTATGCCATGGATCACCCCGAGGAGATTATCGAGCTGCTGCTCAAGCAGTATAAGGTGCCAAAATCCCGCGCCCATTTGCAGTTTGAAGCCCAGGTGATGCGCAGCCTGATCCTGCCCGACCTGATCGAAATCGGCCATATGAACCCCGGCCGCTGGCAGCGCATGAGTGAAATCCTCGTTGAACAAGGCATGGCGCCAGACACCAGCAGCCTGGAAGGCTTCAGTTACGACCCCAACCCACCCCAGCAGGTTAAACGCTTGCAGCGCATCATCGTGGTGATCAGCCTCGGCGGCGCTTTGGCGCTGGCGGTCACCCTGGCGCTGCTGGCGATTCAACGCCGGCTGATGCGCGAGATTCGCTTGCGCAAACAAGCGGAAGCCGAAGTCCGCGCGCTGGCCTTTAACGACAACCTGACAGGCTTGCCCAATCGCAACAGCTTTATCCCCTACGCCAAGCAAAAATTACTCGCGGCCAAACGCAGCGGTGAGCATCTGGCGCTGTGCTATATCGACCTGAACAAGTTCAAAGAGATCAACGACCGCCATGGCCACCAAGCCGGCGATGCGGTGCTGGTGCACGCGGCCAAGGCCATCAGCAGCAGCATTCGTGAGGCCGATATGGCGGCGAGGATGGGCGGCGATGAGTT
Source organism: Pseudomonas sp. (assembly GCF_030698175.1). Lineage (GTDB taxonomy): Bacteria > Pseudomonadota > Gammaproteobacteria > Pseudomonadales > Pseudomonadaceae > Aquipseudomonas. The sequence continues at coordinate 22,084 of NZ_JAUYNT010000038.1, read as the reverse complement.
TGTCATCTTGCTCGATGGGATCAACAACGCCGTCGATACCGAACGGCTGACCAACCTGATCTGCCAAGCCATAGCCCAGCCACTGCATTGGCAAGGGTTGATCCTGCGGGTAACGGCCAGCCTGGGGGTGGCCCTGTGCCCGCAAGATGGCGACGAACTCAGCGAGCTGATGGCCAAGGCCGACGCGGCGATGTTCTACAAAAAGGCCGCCATGCTGGTGTTGCGCTAGCGGCACCGCTATTAAGCAGACCGTTGCTTAACGGGCCGCCAGATGGGCAATCATCAGCTGCACGCTTTCGCGCCCGCGAAACTCGTTCACATCCAGTTTGTAGGCCAGCTCGACCCAGCGCACGCTGGCGTTCGGCCAGGTTTCACGGTCGATATTAAAGGCAATGCCATCCAGCTCAAGGCTGCCGCATTCACTCTTGAGCACCAGCTTTAAGTGCTTCTCACCGACCAGGCGCTGTTGCAGCACCTGGAACACCCCATGAAACAGCGGCTCGGGAAAGTGCTGACCCCAAGGTCCGGCATGCCGCAGCGCCTTGGCCAGCTCAAGATTGAATTCGGTGACGCTTAATTGACCGTCAGACAACAGCCGGCCGGTCAGATCATCCTCATTCAACTGACGACGCACCTCAGCATCGAAGGCCGCAGCAAACGCGCCGTAGTGCTCCTGCGGCAACGACAGGCCGGCGGCCATGGCATGCCCGCCGAACTTGCTGATCAAGCCCGGATGCTTGGCCGCCACCGCGTCCAGCGCATCACGGATATGCAGCCCCGGCACCGAACGGGCCGAACCTTTCAGTAACCCCGCGCCGGCATCGGCAAAGGCAATGGCCGGGCGGTGATAACGCTCCTTCAGCCGTGAGGCCAGGATGCCGATCACGCCCTGATGCCAGTCCGGCTCAAACAGACACAGGCCAAACGGCATGTCGGCCAGCGGCAGGTCCTTGAGCTGGGCCAGCGCTTCGCGCTGCATGCCCTGCTCGATGGTCTTGCGGTCTTTGTTCAGTTCGTCCAATTGCTGGGCCATGTCGCGGGCCAGCGCTTCGTCTTCACAGAGCAGGCATTCAATCCCTAAGCTCATGTCGTCCAACCGCCCGGCGGCGTTTAGCCGTGGGCCGAGGATAAAACCCAGGTCGGTCGAGTTAATCCGTGAGTAATCGCGACCGGCCACTTCCAGCACCGCGCGCAAACCAGCCCGCGCCCGGCCGGCGCGAATGCGGGCGATGCCTTGATGGACCAGGATGCGGTTATTGGCATCCAACGGCACCACGTCGGCGACGCTGCCCAACGCGACCAAATCGAGCAGCTCGGCCAGGTTCGGCTCGGCCAGGCTGCGTTCGGCAAACCAATTCAGCTCGCGCAACTTGGCGCGCAGCGCCAGCAACAGATAAAACATCACGCCGACGCCGGCCAGCGCCTTGCTGGGGAACTCACAGCCCGGCTGGTTGGGATTGACGATGGCATCGGCAGCCGGCAACTCGGGGCCCGGCAAGTGGTGATCGGTAATCAGCACCGTCAGGCCGGCCGCCTTGGCCGCCGCCACGCCGTCGACGCTGGAGATGCCGTTGTCCACCGTCAGCAGCAAATCCGGCTGGCGCTGCAAGGCCACCGCGACTATCTCCGGGGTCAGGCCATAGCCGAACTCAAAGCGATTAGGCACCAGATAATCGACATGGGCAGCGCCAAGCATGCGCAACCCCAGTACTCCGGCTGCACTGGCGGTGGCGCCGTCGGCGTCGAAGTCGCCGACAATCAAAATCCGCTGACGCAACGTCAATGCCGTCACCAGCAAACTGACCGCCGCATCGATGCCCTTGAGTTGCGCAAACGGAATCAGCCGCGCCAAGCCCTTGTCCAACTCGGCGGCCGACTGCACGCCACGGGCGGCATACAAGCGGGTGAGCAACGGCGGCAGATCGCCCAGGTTAGGTAAAACAGCGGGTAGCGGGCGGGGTTCGATGCGCATGGGGCGGGGATCTCAGTGTGCAGGTCGAGACGAACCATAGGATGGGTTGAGCCTGCGACACCCATCGTATTACCGGTATTGATGGGTATCGCTGCGCTCAACCCATCCTACAAATCCAAGTCTTAACGCTCGCCGACCAACCATTCCAATGGCACTTCATGCTGACCGCGCTCATCGGTGACGAACAACTCGCCATCGCTGATCATCACGCTCCAGCTCAGCGAGCGCGGCATATTCAGGGCCAGGCCAGCCAAAGCTTCCTGATCTACGGCCACCACATTGAGGTTTTTCAGGTTCCGTACCGAATCGAGCATTTTGCTCTGCCAGACGCGCAAACTGCCGTAAGCCACCAAGCTGAATTTCTCGGTGCGTCGCGAGCACCAGGTCATGCGGTCGCTGTCGGGTTGGCCGACTTCGATCCAGTGCAGCACACGGTCATCCAGGCTTTTTTCCCACAGCGCCGGCTCGTCGATATCCGACAGACCCCGACCGAAGGCCAAATGCTCGTGATAGAACAGGCAATAGGCAATCAGCCGCGCGGCCAGACGCTCCTCGGTTTCCGACGGATGCTTGGCCACGGTGAAACGCAGGCTTTCATACACACTGCGATCAATGTCGGTGAGGTTCAGGTCGATTTTGTACGTAGTGGACGGCTGGGCCATGGGGGACTTCTTGATTATCTGCAGCGGGAAAGCCGCCAAGTTTAACCCGAAACCCCCGACCCGACCCGAGCTAACCCAGCATCCGTGCTAAACAAGCACGGCCAGCGCTCAGCAGCGCAGGCGCAGCTCTTGCTGCGTCACGGGATCGAGGTAGTCAATCAGGGCTTGATTGGTCGGCAAATCCACATACAGCCGGCAATAATGCTCGCCGTTACGCCAGGCCATGGACACCCCGGTATCGCCGGATTGATGCAATTCAAAGCAGCCATCGAACGCCGGATGCGTATTGCGCAAGCGCATCAGCACCAGCAAGCGCTGCACCAGCGGCTGCTGCATGGCCTCCTCGGCCTCGGCCAGACTGTAGGCATGCCGGTTGACGTCGCGCGCCTCGCCGCTCGCCGCGCACAAGGCAAAATCATTGCAACCCGCCAGCAGGCCGACGTAATACACCTGCGGGATACCCGGGGTGAAGAACTGGATGGCGCGCGCCGCGATATAAGCATCGTCATTGCGCAGCAAGGCTTCGTAGAAGGTGCAGGTCAGCTGGTAGATGGCGCCGACGCTGTGCACGCTGACCGCCGAACGACGCATGATCGGGTCGGCACTGCGGGTCGAGACCTCATCGATCAGAAAGCGGATTTCCAACTCCGGCAACATGCTTTCCACATCCGGGATGCAGATGCCGTCATGGGTGTCGAGCACCGTGATTTGGTTGCGCGGGCACATGCGCAACCACTGACGCAGGTAACGACTGTTACCGGATAAAAACGCGTGCAGCACCAGCGGCGGCAAAGCGAAGGCGTAAGGGCGCATGTTGCGCTGCGAGATGGCGTACTGGTAACTGATGTGATCGTGCACCTCGGGCAGCATCTCGGCGCCATATTTCTCGCCGGTCTCGCGGAACCACTCGAGAATCCGGTAGACATCCGGCTCGACCAAAAAGCAGCTACTGCCAATCCGCTTGGTGGTATAGCCGAAGGCATCCAGGCGAAACAACTTGACCCCGCGCGCCGCGAGAAAGGCGATGTATTTCTCCATCAAGCGGTACGTCTGCTCGGACTGGTAATTCAGGTCGATCTGCCGCTCGGTGAAGGTGCACCAGACCCGACAAGTCTCACCATTGGCCAGATGCACGTTACGGAACGGCTCCTTCTCCTTGCGAATGTGAATCTTGGCCAGGTCTTCCTGCACGATCTCACCCAACTGATCGACCAGCACGAACAGCTCGGCATAGGTTGAGTCCAGGCCATGGGCCACAAAGTCGAGAAACTCCGGCGACTCATCAGAGATATGACTGATCACCAGATCGACACACAGATCGAAACGCGCCGAAATCCGCTCAACATCGGCCCAATCGCCATAGCGAGAATCGACCTCCATATGGGTCAGCGGCGAGAAACCCGCATCGGCGTTCGAGGGGTACAGCGGCAGAATATGCACACCGCCCACAGCATCGGCGAGATGCCGGTCCAGCAATTGATAGAGACCGGCCAGGTTGCCACCGAAGCGGTCGGGATAGGTAATCAGCTGAATAGCGTTGCGCAATTGCATGCAACCTCCTGATTCGCCGACACGACAACCACGAATTGACTGTCACGGGGCAAATTGACCGCGCGTCCAAACCAACCAACGCGAGTGCTTAGACCTTAACAGAGGACGCGCGCCCATCGGCAATGCCTATTCGACCGCGCAAGCAGTCGGGCCAGCCACAGCACCTCGAACCCGCAGGCATTAGCGGCCAGTGGCAAGGCTCGATTACCGGTAACCTGCATTTCCCCTGCGCCACCACAATCGCATAGGCTTACCCCCCGCCTATCACGCATCGGAGCCGCCATGGAACACAGCAAACCCCTCGCGGGCTTAAAGGTAATAGAACTCGGCACCCTGATCGCCGGGCCTTTCGCCGCGCGGATCTGCGCCGAATTTGGCGCCCAGGTGATCAAGGTCGAATCGCCCGACGGCGGCGATCCGCTGCGCAAATGGCGCAAGCTGTATGAGGGCACCTCCTTGTGGTGGTTCGTGCAGGCGCGCAACAAGCAGTCGCTGACCTTGAACCTCAAGCACCCGGATGCCATCGCCATCCTCAAGCAACTGCTCGGCGACACCGATATTCTGATCGAGAATTTTCGCCCCGGCGTGCTGGAAAAACTCGGCTTGGGCTGGGATGTTTTACACGCACTCAACCCCAAGCTGGTGATGGTGCGCCTGTCCGGTTTCGGCCAGACCGGTCCGCTGAAAGACCAACCGGGCTTCGGTGCGGTCGGTGAATCCATGGGCGGCTTGCGCTATATCACCGGCTTCGAAGATCGGCCGCCGGTGCGCACCGGCATCTCCATTGGCGACTCGATTGCCGCCCTCTGGGGGGTGATCGGCGCCTTGATGGCGCTGCGGCATTGCGAAGTAAATGGCGGACAGGGCCAGGTGGTCGACGTGGCGTTGTATGAGGCGGTATTCGCCATGATGGAAAGCATGGTGCCCGAGTTCGACGTGTTCGGTTTTATCCGCGAGCGCAGCGGCAACATCATGCCCGGCATCACTCCCTCGTCGATCCACACCAGCTTGGATGGCAAGCATGTGCAGATCGGCGCCAACGGCGATGCAATCTTCCAGCGCTTTATGCGCGCCATCGGCCGTGATGATTTAGCCAACGACCCGACGCTGACCGACAATGCCGGCCGCGATGGGCGCCGTGACGAGCTGTACGGGGTGATCGACCGTTGGGCCAGCAGCCTGCCACTGGATGCGCTATTGAATACGCTCAGCAGCGCCGAAGTGCCGGCCAGCCGCATCTACTCCGCCGCAGACATGCTCAGCGACCCGCAGTTTCTCGCCCGCGAAATGTTCCTCTCAGCCAAATTACCCGACGGCAAAGCCTTCAAGATGCCCGGCATAGTGCCCAAGCTTTCTGCGACCCCAGGCTCGGTTGATTCAGTGGGGCCAGAGCTGGGCGAACACAATGGCCAAGTGCTGACGGCGCTGGGTTATACCAGTGAGCAAATCAGCGCCCTGCGTCGCGACGGGGCTATCTAACCCGTCTGTCCGACACCACCCAGCAGCCACAAAAAAGGCCAGCTCCTTACGGCAGCTGGCCTTTTTTGTGGCTCAAGTTTCGAGCTAGTTACAACGGCTTGCCACGATTGCCGTGGGCTGCGACGAAGGCTTGCACGGTCTTCAGGTCGTTGGCCAATACGGTGCAGCGCTCATCGCGCTGGAACAGATCAGCCAAGTGCGGCGGCAATGCAGGCGCTGCGCCGACACCGGCCTGCTCCACCGCTTCCGGGAATTTAACCGGGTGGGCGGTGCCAAGGATGACCATGGGCGTGGCCAAGCTGCGGCGGCAATCGCGGGCGGCTTTAACGCCGATGGCGGTGTGCGGGTCGAGCAGCTCGCCACATTCGACATACACCTGGGCGATGGTGGCGCAGGTTTCTTCGTCGTTGACCGCCAGGGAATCGAACAACTTGCGCGCCTCGGTCCAGCGATCATCGGCCACGCTGAATGAACCGGCCTGCTTGAAGGTACTCATCAGTTCGGCCACCGCCGCGCCATTGCGACCGTGCAGGTCAAACAACAGGCGCTCGAAGTTCGACGAGACCATGATGTCCATGGATGGCGACAGCGTTGGATGCAGGGTGTCTTTGGCGTACTGATTGCCACTCATAAAGCGGTGCAGGATGTCGTTGCGGTTGGTCGCGACGATCAGCTGGCTGATCGGCAAGCCCATGTTGCGCGCCAAGTAACCGGCGAAAATATCGCCAAAGTTGCCGGTTGGCACCGAGAACGCGATCGAACGGGCCGGGCCGCCGAGCTGCAGGGCCGCATGAAAGTAGTAGACGATCTGGGCCATGATCCGCGCCCAGTTGATCGAGTTAACCGCGACCAAACGAGTGCCCTTGAGAAAGCCCTGGTCGGCGAAGCTGTCCTTGACCATCTCCTGGCAGTCATCGAAGTTGCCTTCGATGGCGATGTTGTGGATGTTGTCGCCGAAGATGGTGGTCATCTGCCGGCGCTGCACCTCAGACACCCGGTTGTGCGGGTGCATGATAAAGATGTCGACGTTATCGCAGGCCTTACAGCCTTCGATGGCCGCCGAGCCGGTGTCGCCAGAGGTGGCACCCATGATCACCACACGCTCATTGCGCTTGGCCAACACGTAATCGAGCAAACGGCCGAGCAACTGCAGGGCGAAGTCTTTGAACGCCAGGGTTGGCCCGTGGAACAGTTCCAACACCCACTCATTGCTGCCCAGTTGACGCAGCGGTGCCACGGCGCCGTGGGCGAATACGCCCTGCTCCCCAACTGAATAGGTATCTTGCAGAATCTGCTTGAAGTCGGCGTCCGGAATGCTGCCGGTCACAAACGGGCGCATCACCTTGAAGGCCAGCTCGTGGTACGGCAGGCCGGCCCAGGAGGCGATCTCTTCCTGGGTGAAACGCGGCAGGTTTTCCGGCACGTAAAGGCCGCCATCGCTGGCCAGACCGGCCAACAACACATCTTCAAAATTCAGGGTCGGCGCTTGGCCACGGGTGCTGACATAACGCATATCTATCAACCTTTAAGCTGAAATCTGAGCCGCCAGCACGGGGCTGGCGACCAATTAATTAAGCTGCTCGACGCGAATGCGCACCACATTGCCAACCACATCGCTCAAGGCTTCCAGGGCGGTGATGGCATTGTTCATGCGCAGCTCAACCACCCGATGGGTGACCAGAATCATCGGCACCAGGCCGTCGTGCTCTTCGACTTCCTTCTGCATGATCGATTCGATATTGATGCCGTGCTCAGACAGGATGGTCGCCACTTGCGCCAACACACCCGGATGATCGCGGCCCTGGATGCGCAGGTAATAAGCGCTCTCGCAAGCTTCGATCGGCAGGATCGGATGGTCCGACAGCGCGTCTGGCTGGAAGGCCAGGTGCGGCACGCGGTTTTCCGGATCGGAGGTCATGGCGCGAACCACGTCGACCAAGTCCGCCACCACCGAAGACGCCGTCGGCTCCATGCCGGCGCCAGCGCCGTAGAACAAGGTCGAGCCTGCGGCGTCGCCATTGACCATCACCGCGTTCATCACGCCATTAACATTGGCGATCAGCCGATCAGCCGGGATCAACGTCGGGTGCACCCGCAGCTCGATGCCGGCCTCGGTGCGCCGCGCCACGCCCAGGTGCTTGATGCGGTAACCCAGGGCTTCGGCGTAGTTGACGTCGGCCGTGGTCAGCTTGGTGATGCCTTCGGTGTAGGCCTTGTCGAACTGCAGCGGGATACCAAAGGCGATCGAGGCCAGAATAGTCAGCTTGTGCGCGGCATCTATGCCTTCGACATCGAAGGTCGGATCGGTTTCGGCGTAACCCAGGGCCTGGGCTTCCTTGAGCACGTCTTCAAAGGCACGGCCTTTATCGCGCATCTCGGTGAGGATGAAGTTACCGGTGCCGTTGATGATGCCGGCCACCCAGTTGATCCGGTTGCCCGCCAAACCTTCGCGAACCGCCTTGATCACCGGAATACCGCCGGCGACCGAGGCTTCGAAGGCGACTATTACGCCCTTCTCACGGGCCTTGGCAAAAATCTCGTTGCCATGCACGGCAATCAGCGCCTTGTTGGCGGTGACCACATGCTTGCCGTTTTCGATGGCTTTGAGCACTAATTCGCGGGCGATGGTGCTGCCGCCGATCAGCTCAACCACGACGTCGATTTCGGGGTTATTGACCACGTCGAACACGTCGCCGGTAGTTGGGGTCGCGCCAATATCGCACTTGGGATTGGCACTGCGCAGGGCAATTTGAGCCACTTCAATACCGCGCCCGGCACGCCGAGCAATCTCCTCGGCATTACGCTTAAGCACATTGAAGGTGCCGCCACCGACGGTACCCAGTCCACAAATGCCTACTTTGACCGGTTTCAAACGCTATACCCCATCATCACAGTAAACGGGCGAGTCACACTCATCCGCATAAAAGAGCCGCACCTTACGAAGCGGCTCTTTATTAGTCAATCCGTCGCGGACGCCATTAGTCATCCGGCGCGGACGCTTATTAATCAATCCGCCGCAGTAGCCTGTTACTTGGCCTCGAGAGCCAGTTTCGCCAACTCCGGCGCTGGCCGGTAACCAGGTATCAACTCGCCATTGGCCAAGACAATCGCCGGCGTACCATCAATGCCAATCAGCTGACCCAACTCATATTGCTTGGCTACTGGGTTTTCGCAGGTACCAGGTGGCAATTCTTTACGCGCTTTGACCGCCGTCATAGCCGCCTGACGATCTTTGGCGCACCAGACACTGACTAAACCGTTATAGCCATTCGAGGCCAAACCCTGACGCGGGAAGGCCATGTACCGTACCTCGACGCCGAGGCGATTGAGCTCTGGCACTTCACGGTGCAGTTTTTGGCAGTAGCCGCAATCTGTGTCGGTAAATACGGTGATATGGGTCTTCGGTGCTTTAGGGGCAAACACCACCATTTCACTCAAGGGCACCGCATTAATCTCTTTGGCTATAGCTTTGCTTTTGACCTGCTCAGTCAGATTCAGCGCCTGGCCATTTTTAAACTGGTAGAGAAAACCTTGCAGCATGTACTGGCCGTCGGCGCTGGAATAGAGCACGCGACCACCTTGCAAATGCACTTCAAAAACGCCGGTTAGCGGGCTCTCGGCAATGGCTTCAATCTTCATGTCGGGATCAATAGATTTTAACGACTGACGGATCGCCTGATCCGGATCAGCAGGCGCTGCGGCCAAGGCAAAATTGCCAAGCAAACCAAGGGCTACAACGCTAACAATTTTGCACAGACGCATAAGGGGCTCCGGCGACACAGACTCATTAAAGCGGCCAAGATTACCACACAAGGCCGCCCAGACCGACCGCCTGCACCGTGTAACAGCGCCATCTATCGCCGTAAAGAGACCGTCAGCCGCGCGGGTGATGCTTGGCATGCAGCTCTTGCAAACGGGCGCGGGCGACATGGGTGTAGATCTGCGTGGTGGACAAATCGCTATGCCCAAGCAGCATCTGCACCACTCGCAAATCCGCGCCATGATTGAGCAAGTGCGTGGCAAAGGCATGCCGTAGCGTGTGTGGTGACAAAGATTTAGCAATGCCGGCCACACTCGCGTGGTGCTTGATCCGATGCCAGAAGGTTTGCCGGGTCATCTGCTCGCCGCGCAGACTTGGAAACAATACATCACTGGGTTTGCCGGCCAGCAAAAAACCACGACCCTCACGCACGTAGCGCTCGATCCAGTGCATCGCCTCTTCACCCAGCGGCACCAAACGCTCCTTGCTGCCCTTGCCGAACACCCGCAACACGCCTTGGCGCAGATTGACCTGCTCAAGGGTCAGGCTGATCAGCTCGGTCACCCGCAGTCCGCAGGCATACAAAACCTCGAGCATGGCTCTGTCACGCAAGCCCAGCGGCTCGGCCACTTCCGGCGCCGCCAATAAGGCCTCGACATCGGCCTCAGACAGCGACTTGGGCAGCGGTCGGCCAAGTTGCGGCAACTCAACTTGCAAGGTCGGGTCTTGGCCAATCAAGCCTTCACGCAGCAAAAAGCGGTAAAAGCCGCGCAAGCCGGAGAGAAACCGCGCCGTCGAACGGGCTTGGTATCCGGCGCTTAAGCGCCATGCCAGATGATCGAGAATCAGCTCGCGCCCGGCACTGGGCAGCTCCAAGCCACGTTCCAGCAACCAGCCATTGAAGTGACTCAGATCGCTGCTATAGGCCGCACGGGTATTAGCCGCCAAGCCCTTCTCCAGCCATAGGGTTTCGAGAAAACGTTCAATCAGGGGATGCTCAACAGCAGACATGGGCGCAACGCAGATAGACAAAAATGAGCGCCAGTCTTGCATAGGCGCATAGCCTCAACCAGCACAAAAAAGGCGATTAAAAACACATCATAGGCAGCTAAAAAAACTAAAAATCAGCGCGCCACCTACCTTTAGATGGGTGACAGTTCAATCCATGCCAACCATGCTTGCAATAAGCCACTACCGTCTGCCGGATTTATAACAATGTCTAACAATCAAAAATCGCGTCTGGGCCAACTGTTAATCGACAAGGGCTTAGTCACAGCAGCTCAACTCGATAGCGCCATTAAGCTGCAGCTGACCAGCAGCAAACGTCTCGGTGAAATTTTCATCGAGCAAGGCGTGCTGACCGAACGGCAACTGAGCAAAGCGCTGAAAAAGCAAAACAGCCTGCGCCTGACTGCCACCCTGGTCGCCGCCCTGCTCAGCCCATTCCAGATGGCCAGCGCCGATATGCAGCGGCAAACTCCGCCCAGCATGACTAGCCAACTGCAGACGCCGCGCGGCATGCAAGCACTGAGCGACGCCGAGATGAGCAGCGTCAGCGCCCAAGGCCTGAACGATGTACTGCAAGGTATTTTCGCCAAAGCCGGCAGCGACGATGGCGTCGGCACCGTCGGCCAACTGGCAAAATTGGTACTGCCGGTGCTGAACAGCCTGGAAGCCGAAACCTCGATGCATGACGTGCAGTACGACACCAGCAAAATGACCTCAATCATCAATGCCGACGGCTCGATCAACGTGCGCCTGCCCAGCTCGATTGGCGAATTACGCTTCGACAACATTCGCGTCGCCGGCGCCAACCCCGGACAAAGCTTTGGCAGCGTAGTGATGCAAGACATCGACCTCTCGCAAGCCTCGCTGCGGATCAGCCTGCACTGAGCTCACCCAAGCAATCCAAAGTGCCCGCAATGGGCGTTTTCTCCAGCCAGGTATGCCGCAGTACTTCGCCACACTCATCACCACCCGTACCGCAAGCACTCAAAATTCAGGCAAAAAAAAGCAGCCCGCAGGCTGCTTTTTCAGAACGACTGGACTTAAGCCAGCTTTTCTTTGATACGTGCTGCCTTGCCCGACAGGTCACGAAGGTAGTACAGCTTGGCTTTACGCACGTCACCGCGACGCTTAACGCTCAGGCTTTCTACGATCGGGCTGTAGGTCTGGAAAGTACGCTCAACGCCAACACCGTTGGAGATCTTACGAACAGTGAAAGCACTGTTCAGACCACGGTTACGCTTGGCAATAACGACGCCTTCGAATGCTTGCAGACGCTGACGGTCGCCTTCCTTCACTTTCACCTGAACGATGATGGTGTCACCTGGGGCGAATGGCGGAAGAACTTTGCCCATCTGCTCAGCTTCGATCTGCTGAATGATTTTGTTAGTCATGCTGTGCTCCTAAGGCTGGCCTAAGGCCGACCATCGATACGTTAACTATCGTCCCGCTGGCGAAGGTATTCCGCCAACAGCTTTTTCTCTTCTCCAGAAAGCGAGCGGCTTTCCAGAAGATCGGCGCGTCGTTCGTAGGTCCGACCAAGGGACTGCTGCAAACGCCAACGCCGGATGTGTTCATGGTTGCCGCCAAGCAGCACCTGTGGAACACGTTTGTCCGCATACACCTCCGGGCGGGTGTAGTGTGGACAGTCGAGCAGGCCGTCGGTAAACGAGTCCTCCTCGGCGGAATTCGCGTGGCCTAATGCACCAGGCAACAACCGCGTTACCGCATCGATCAGTACCATCGCCGGCAGCTCACCGCCGGAAAGGACGTAATCACCAATCGACCATTCCTCATCGACATGCGCCTCAATGAAGCGCTCATCGATCCCTTCGTAGCGGCCAGCGATGAGGATTAAAGCCTCCTCTTGCGCCAACTCGCGTACCGCCGACTGATTAAGCTGGCGACCTTGCGGCGAAAGGTAAATCACTTTGACCTTACCGCCGACAGCTTGCTTGGCATCCGCCAAGGCATCCTGCAGGGGCTTGATCTTCATCACCATGCCCGGACCGCCACCAAAAGGTCGATCATCCACTGTGTGGTGGCGATCTTCGGTATAGGCTCGCGGATTCCAGCAGGTCAGTTGCAACAACCCCTGTTTAACCGCGCGACTGGTAATGCCGTATTCACTGATGGCGGAAAACATTTCCGGAAACAGGGTTATAACTTCAACGCGTAGGCCAGCCATGTTTCGTACTAGCCCCTGCCGCTCAGAAAGCCAGCCTTAGAAGTCTGCATCCCATTCCACCCGCATCTCACCAGCGGCCAGATCAACTGCCAACACGCATTGCTCGGTATAGGGCAATAGGCGTTCGCGATCATCCAGGCTGCCTGTGCAGGCTTTAACCACCATTACATCGTTGGCGCCGGTTTCCAGTAAGTGATGCACAGTGCCGAGCAATTGCCCGAGCTGGTCTATCACTTTCAGACCTTCCAGCTGGTACCAGTAGTACTCGCCGTCGGTCAGGTCTGGGAGCAAGCTGCGGAGCACACAAATTTCAAATCCCGCGAGAAGACGTGCTTCTTCACGGTCATCGAGCCCCTTCAGCTTTGCCACGAGCACTTTGTTTTGCAAGCGCCCGCTAGCCAGCTCAACCTGTCGAACTTCACTGCCACGCCTAAGCGTCCAGTGTGAATAGTCCAGCAGATTGTCAATCGGATCAGTGAAGGAGTAGACCTTCACTTCGCCACGAACACCGTGAACCGAGAAAATCTTGCCGATAACTAAATAATCATCGGCTGGTTTGGTGATCGCGGTCATGCTGCTCAGGCCACAGCCTTAGCAGCTTCCTTCAACAACTGTGCAGCGCGATCAGATGGCTGAGCACCCTGGCTCAGCCAGTAAGTAGCGCGCTCTTGGTCGACTGAAAGACGCACTTCACCACCAGCTGCGACCGGATTGAAGAAACCAATACGCTCAACAAAACGACCATCGCGCGCATTGCGGCTGTTGGTCACGGTCAGGTGATAAAACGGGCGCTTCTTAGAGCCGCCACGGGCAAGACGAATAGTTACCATATCAACATCGTTCCTGTAGTCGGTGCTGCAAAACTAAAATTGCACACTGGGCACGGGGCCCGAAAGGCCGCACATTCTAAGGATTGTGCGGCGCGAGTTCAACACATAAGTACCAATACACTGTTACTTAGGTGCCGCTTAAGTACTTAAATCTGCCTGCAAGCCCCGCAGAGCAAGGTTACAGGCCCGCACTCAAATTCTTGGCATGCCGCCGCCGGGCAACATTCCGCCCATGCCGCGCATCATTTTCGCCATACCGCCCTTGGCGGTGAACTTCTTCATCATCTTCTGCATCTGCTTGTGCTGCTTGATCAGCCGGCCAATATCCTGCACCTGGGTGCCGGAGCCCATGGCGATGCGGCGCTTGCGCGAACCACTGATCACCTCAGGGTCGCGGCGCTCAAGCGGCGTCATCGAGTTGATGATGGCTTCCATCTGCTTGAACTGCTTCTCGGCCACGCCTTGGGCGCCGCCCATTTGCGCCAGATTGACGCCGCCCATATTCGGCAGCTTGTCCATCAGGCCGCTAAGGCCGCCCATGTTTTTCATCTGCTGCAGCTGATCGCGGAAGTCTTCGAGATCGAAGCCTTTGCCTTTTTTCAGCTTCTTCGCCAGCTTGTCGGCTTTATCGCGATCCAGGGTGTTTTCGGCCTGTTCGATCAGGCTGAGCACATCACCCATGCCGAGGATGCGCGAGGCAATCCGATCAGGGTGAAACGGCTCAAGGGCGTCAGTTTTCTCGCCCATACCGATAAATTTGATCGGTTTGCCGGTAATCGCCCGCACCGACAGCGCCGCACCACCGCGCGCATCGCCATCGACCTTGGTCAACACCACGCCAGTCAGCGGCAGCGCATCGGCGAAGGCCTTGGCGGTATTGGCGGCATCCTGACCGGTCATGGCGTCGACCACGAACAGCGTCTCGACCGGATTAACCGCCGCATGCAAGGCCTGAATCTCGGCCATCATCTCGGCATCAATGGCCAAGCGGCCGGCGGTATCGACAATGACTACATCGATAAACTTCAGCCGCGCCTCATTAATAGCCGCCAACGCGATGGCCACTGGCTGCTGAGTAAGATCAGACGGAAAGAAGGTCACGCCAACTTCGCCAGCCAGGGTTTCCAGCTGTTTGATCGCGGCCGGGCGATAAACGTCGGCCGAAACGATCAGCACGCTTTTCTTTTTGCGCTCTTTAAGGAAGCGCGCCAGCTTGGCCACGGTGGTGGTTTTACCCGCACCTTGCAGGCCGGCCATCAACACCACGGCGGGCGGCAAAGCGTGCAGGTCGAGGTCTTCGTTGGCCGCGCCCATCAACTCTTCAAGCTCGGCGCGCACGATCTTCACGAAGGCCTGACCCGGCGTCAGGCTTTTCGACACCTCGGTGCCGACCGCGCGATCTTTGACCTTATTAACGAAGTCCTTGACCACTGGCAGAGCCACGTCAGCTTCGAGCAAGGCCATGCGCACTTCGCGCAGGGTGTCTTTAATATTGTCTTCGGTCAGCTTGGCCTTGCCGGTGACATGGCGCAGCGTCTGCGAGAGGCGATCAGTTAGATTTTCAAACATGCGCGTTCCTTTCAGTGTCTCCAGAGCCGAGACTGAGCTTGCTGCCAGCGGGCGATTATAGCGAAGACTCTGCGCCGCCGACACCGCCACGGTCTTTCAGGGCAAGAGCGTTATATGCCACACTGCGAAATCTCAAGGATTGCCTGCTCAGGTTCTATGCACCCTCTGCTTCCCAGCCTCGCCGCCGCCGGCTTATATGTCGGCACCACTGCTTACCAAGCCCTGCGCTTGGGCCAACGCGCAGTGCCGGACAAACGCCTGCTCAGCCTACTGGGTTTACTCGCCCTGCTCGCCCACGGTTTCAGCCTGTATTTACAGCTGATTACGCCGATGGGCCTGGGCCTGGACTTCTTTAATGCCGCCAGCCTGATCGCCGCCGCAGTCATATTACTGACCCTGCTGGCTTGCCGGCAGATCCCGGTAGAAAACCTGTTACTGCTGTTGTTTCCGCTCGGCGCTCTGACGGTGCTAATGGCGCAGTTTGCCCCCAGTGGCACGGTGCAGACGATAAACGAGCACTCCGGCATCCTGGCCCATATCCTGTTGTCGATTCTGGCTTACGGCATGCTGACCATAGCGATGTTTCAGTCGCTGTTGCTGCTACTGCAAGACCATCAGCTAAAAAATAAACACCCCTCAGGGCTGATTAAAAATTTCCCGCCGCTGCAAACCATGGAAAGCCTGCTGTTTGGCTTTCTCTGGGCCGGCTGGGGTTTGCTGTCGCTGTCCCTGCTGTCGGGCTGGTTGTTTGTCGAAGACCTGTTCACCCAGCATCTGGCGCACAAAACCATTCTCTCGGTGTTCGCCTGGCTGGTGTTTGCCGTGCTGCTGTGGGGCCGGCAACAACTGGGCTGGCGCGGACACAAAGCCATTCGCTGGACACTGGCGGGTTTCTGCTTGCTGATGCTGGCCTATTTTGGCAGCAAGCTGGTACGCGAATTCATTCTGCACATCTAGGCACTTACCCGTGGACAATGCTCACCCAGGGTTTTTGATCGGCCTGCTAATTTTCCTGCTGGCCTGCTCGGCGTTCTTCTCCAGCGCAGAAACCGGCATCCTCAGCCTGAACCGCTACCGCCTGCGCCACCGAGCCAAAGAAGGACACCGCGGCGCCAAGCGCGTCAGCGCCCTGCTTAGCCGCCCGGACCGCCTGCTGGGCACCATCCTGATTGGCAATAACTTCGTCAACATCCTCGCTTCGGCCATCGCCACCGTACTGGCCATTCAACTGTGGGGCGATGCCGGCATCGCCATCGCCACGGTTGGGCTGACATTACTGCTACTGATCTTTGGTGAAATCACTCCCAAGACCCTGGCTGCCCTGCGCCCAGAGGCCGTCGCCTACCCAGCCAGCCTGCCCCTGAGTTTATTGCTCAAGCTGTTATATCCGCTGGTGTTGCTGCTGGGCTGGATCAGCAACGGCCTGTTGCGCCTGTTTGGCATCGATCCCAGCAGCAAGCGCAACGATAGCCTCAGTACCGAAGAGCTGCGCAGCGTGGTGCGCGAGTCTGAACATACACTGCCGAACCGGCAGAACATGCTGCTGGGCATCCTTGAGCTGGACAACATCACCGTCAACGACATCATGATCCCGCGCAACGAGGTCACCGGCATCGACCTTGAAGACAGCTTCGAAGAGATCATCCGCCAGCTGCGCACCACCAGCCACACACGCCTGCCGGTGTTTCGCAGCGACATCAATCAGATCGAAGGCGTGGTGCATATGCGCCATATCGCCCGGCTCCTGACCCACAACCAGCTGACCAAAGAAGCCTTGCTCGGCGCCTGCCAAGAGCCCTACTTCATCCCGGAAAGCACGCCACTCTCGACTCAGCTGATCAACTTTCAAAAGGAAAAACGCCGCATCGGCATAGTTGTCGACGAGTACGGCGAAGCGCTGGGCATCGTCACCCTGGAAGATATTCTGGAAGAAATAGTCGGCGACTTTAAGCATCAAGAACTGCAAGACAGTCCAGATATTCACCCGCAAGCCGACGGCACCCAGATCATCGATGGCACCGCCAACATCCGCGACCTCAACAAGATGCTCAACTGGCAGTTGCCCTGCGACGGCCCCAAGACCCTGAATGGGCTGATCACCGAAGCCCTGGAAAATCTCCCGGACAGCAGCGTTTGCCTGAAGGTCGGCCGCTATCGGCTGGAGGTGTTACAGATGGCCGACAACCGGGTAAAAACCGTGCGCATCTGGCCCGCCAATCTCAACCCACTGACGCCGCCGACTGCTGCTGACTGAGCAGCTGTTGGCTGAGCAATTGCGGCGCCAGCCCGCTCGCCCAGACCTGATAGCCCAGCTGCGAGGGGTGATAACCATCCACCGCCAGGTAGTCGGCGGTAAATTCCAGCGCGACCGGGCAATAACTGGCACCCAACTGCCGCGCCACCGCGCGTAATTGCCGATCCAGCAAGGCTCCACGCAAGTCCAACACCCGCCGCAACAACCAGGGCAGCGCGCTAAAGTGCTGCAGCGGTGGCACCGCGGTAAACGCCACCTGCGCCCCTTGCGCCTGCAACGCCTGGGTCATGCATGTCAGTGCTTGGCGCCAGCTGCGCAGCGAGCTGAGTTGGGTGCTGTCGTTCACCCCAAACACCAGCAAGAGCAAATCTGCCTGTGCCGCCAAGGCCTGCGGCAACAAGCGCGTGCAGGCCTGACTGGCGGTGATGCCGTTTTCGCCGCACGCCTGCCAGGCCACGGGGCGGCGCTGCTGCTCGGCCAAGGCGTGGGCCAAACGCGCGGCCAAGCCTTGGGTTTGGCAAGCGACACCCACACCCGCCACGGTCGACTCACCCAGCAGTAAGACGCGCAACGCCGGCCCGGCAAACTCAGCCCCAGCCAAGCCTTGCTGCGGGCCGGCTGCCGGCGCTAAACGCAAGGCTCGCCGGCGCGTGCGCAGCGCCTGCGGCACCAGCACAGGCAGCAATAACAACGCCAGCAGCCACCAGGCGCCAACCCGCAGGCGCATCACAGCGTGATGCTAACCGCCTGCGCGGCCCGTACCGCCTTGGCCCGCGCCAACTCAATCGACTCATCCCGCGCCAGCGCCACGCCCATGCGCCGCTGGCCGGACACCTGCGGCTTGCCGAATAAACGCAGCGCCGTGTCTGGCTCGCTCAAGGCCGCAGCCAAATTGCCGAAGCTGACCTGACTCGACTCACCCTCGACCAGAATCACCGCCGATGCCGCAGCACCCAACTGACGAACCAGCGGAATTGGCAAACCCAAAATCGCCCGCGCATGCAGGGCAAACTCGGACAAGTCTTGAGAAATCAGGGTGACCAAGCCGGTGTCATGGGGGCGCGGCGAGACTTCGCTGAACCACACTTGATCGCCTTTAACGAACAACTCCACGCCAAACAAGCCACGGCCGCCCAACGCTTCAGTCACCGCCAACGCCACTCGCTCGGACTCCGCCAGCGCCGCCGGGCTCATCGCCTGCGGCTGCCAGGATTCGTGATAGTCGCCCTTGACTTGCCGATGGCCGACTGGCGCGCAGAAGGTAGTGCCCGTGGCGTGACGCACGGTGAGCAGGGTGATTTCGTAGTCAAAGTCGATAAATCCCTCGACTATCACCCGCCCCTTGCCGGCCCGTCCGCCTTCCTGGGCGTAATCCCAGGCCGCCTGCAGATCGGCGCTGCTTTTCAGTAACGACTGGCCTTTGCCCGAGGAGCTCATGATCGGTTTAACCACGCACGGATAACCGATGCGCGCCACCGCCGCCCGATAGACCTCAAGGGTATCGGCAAACTCATAGGGCGAGGTCGGCAGGCCCAGCTCTTCGGCGGCCAGCCGGCGAATGCCCTCACGGTTCATGGTCAACTGCGCCGCCCGCGCACTGGGAATCACGTTGAAGCCTTCGGCTTCCAGCTCAACCAGGGTGGCGGTGGCTATGGCCTCGATTTCCGGGACTATGTAATGCGGCTGCTCGGCCTCAATCACCGCCCGCAAGGCGGCGCCGTCGAGCATATTGATCACGTGATGGCGATGGGCAACCTGCATGGCCGGCGCATCGGCGTAGCGATCAACCGCGATCACCTCAACGCCCAGGCGCTGCAGTTCGATCACCAACTCTTTACCCAGTTCGCCCGAACCACAGAGCAAAACACGGGTGGCGCTGGCCGACAGGGGGGTGCCAATACGGGGCATGATGCGTCCTCAATAAATAAACAGGCGGTGCAGCGGCGGCGTTGGCGCGGCGCTACAGGGCGAATAAAACCTAAACCGGCGGGCTCAGAAATTGACCGTTGGCGTAGGCACGCTCAACACAACGGGCCAGCACTTGGCGGCGCTCGGCATTATCCATGCGCATCCAGCGGGTGATTTCCGCCGCGCTGCGCTGGCAGCCAATGCAGATATCGGCATCATCCAAAGCGCAGACGTTGATGCACGGCGAGGCCAGCGGCTTTTCAGTTTTACGTGCAGTCATAATGGCTAACTCAGGCACGCTTAATCGTCCTGCGGGTGCAAGTCACGGGCGTAACGCTGGGCGTTGTGCACGTAATGGGCAGCGCTGGCCTCGAGCATTTTGATCTGCTGCTCGGTCAGCTCGCGCACCACCTTGCCGGGTGAGCCCATCACCAGGCTACCATCAGGAATCACCTTGCCTTCAGGGATCAGCGCATTGGCACCAATCAGGCAGTTCTTGCCGATTTTGGCACCGTTGAGCACCACCGCATTGATGCCGATCAGGCTGTAATCACCGACCGTACAGCCATGCAGCATGACGTTATGACCGATGGTAACGCCCTTGCCGATCGACAGCGGATAACCCATATCGGTGTGCATCACGGTGCCGTCTTGCACATTGCTGTTCTCGCCGATGTGGATCAGCTCGTTGTCGCCGCGCAGCACCGTGTTAAACCAAACGCTGGCGCCGGCCTCAAGTTTAACCTTGCCGACCAACACCGCATTCGGCGCCACCCAGCTCTCGGGATGCGACTCGACCCGTGAATCGCCCAGACGGTATTTCATAGATTCGCCCTCAAGATGAATGTTTAGCTCAGGTGGGTAAAAGGTGCCGAGGGTCGATGTAGCTCGATTCCGGCGTCGTAAAGCAGGTTGACCAACTCGACCACCATGATCGCCGTCAGCCCCCAGATTTTATATTCACCGTACTGGTAACTCGGCACGTACCAGCTCTTGCCCAGATAATCGATGCGATGGGTCATCTCCCGCGGATCGTTGCGGAAATACGCCAGGGGCACCATAAACACCGAGGCAATTTCCGCGTCATTGGCCTGGTACTCCACATAATCGGGCACCAAACCGACGTAGGGCGTGACCTGAATACCATGCCGCGACACCAGCGTGCTGAGCGGCCCCAGCACCTCGACCAAGCCGGCCGGCAAGCCGATTTCTTCTTCGGCCTCACGCAATGCGGTGCAGATTAAATCGCTGTCCTCCGGATCGCGCCGACCACCGGGAAACGCCACCTCACCGCCGTGGGTCGACAAGCCGCTGGCGCGCAGGGTCAGCACCAAACAAGGCTCGGCACTGCGGGTAATCGGCAGCAGCACCGCCGCTTGCGGCAAGCTCTCGTCAATAGGCAAGCCGAGCGGGCTATAGCCCTGCATGCGCCGCAGCAAGTCATCCAACATGAGTGGTTCTCGATCTTGGTTTATCTCTGGCATCATGGCATGAAGCGCCACGCCGCCCAAGCCCACAAACCCACGGTCTGCGCTTAAGTCTGCAGCCCTCTGCTTGGCCGCGATTAACCGCCGAACACCATGGAGCCCAGATGAAATTTTGCAGCCAGTGTGGCAACCCGGTCGCCCAACAGATTCCCGACGGCGATAACCGCCTGCGCTTCGTGTGCCCGCAGTGCCAGACCATTCACTACCAAAACCCGCGAATTATCGCCGGCTGCCTGCCGGTGTGGGGCGAGCAAGTGCTGCTGTGCCGGCGGGCGATTGAGCCGCGCCGTGGTTTTTGGACGCTACCGGCCGGCTTTATGGAAAACGGCGAAACCCTGGAACAAGCCGCCGCCCGCGAAACCCTCGAGGAAGCCTGTGCTCGCGTTCAGGGCCTAAGCCTCTATACCCTGTTCGACCTGCCGCATATCAATCAGGTCTATATGCTGTTTCGCGCCGAGTTAGTCGATCTGGATTTTGCCGCCGGGGCAGAAAGCCTGGAGGTGCAACTTTTCTCGGAACAGGACATTCCCTGGTCAGAGCTGGCTTTCCCGACGATCAGCCGTACTTTAGAATGCTACTTCGCTGACCGGCCACAGCAACTGTTCCCGGTACGCAACGAGCCACTTGCGGCCTTGCGTGCGCATTACCAAAAAACTTGAGCGGCCCAGCGTCGTCAACCCCCAGGAAACTGCTCCAATGCGTTGGTTGTTAGCCTTACTTTGCCTGTCCTTTGCCACGTTTGCCAACGCCAGCAGCCCGACTCTGAACGCGCAGAACATCGACAAGGTGTTGGTGCTCAAGTCCGCCCATCAGCTGCAACTGATCAGCCGCGGCAAAACCCTAAAAACCTACCGTATCTCCCTGGGCAAACAACCCAAGGGGCCGAAACTGCGTGAAGGCGACCAGCGCACCCCTGAAGGCCTGTATTGGATCGACTGGCGTAAAACCAGCAACAATTACAACCTGTCCCTGCATGTCTCCTACCCCAACAGCCGCGACAAAGCCCTGGCCCTCAAGCAAGGCCTGGCACCGGGCGGCATGATCATGATCCACGGCACGCCGATTGATGAGGAATACCCCGAGTGGTACTTCACCACCCTCGACTGGACCAACGGCTGCATCGCGATGAAAAACAGCGACATGCAAGAACTTTGGGATACCGTCAAAGACGGCACCCTGATCGAAATCAGGCCCTAAGTCAGCAAAGAGTCTGAAACCGCTCGGTGGGTTACGCGGCGCACTGACTGCGAGGTGAGGTTTTGAGCCTGCGAGGCGCCGCTAACCCACCCTTGTATGTTGAGGTCATCGTTAAACAGTAGGCTCAAACACGCTGTTGACGATAATCAGTAAGGTTCCGGGGAGGCCGTCCCACCCTAGAGACGCATTGCGATCTCGTTTGTAGAGAGGCCCCCCGCCTCA
>NZ_JAUYNT010000028.1 GCF_030698175.1 Pseudomonas sp. | reverse complement strand
CCTTGTAGATATGTCGATCCAGCTTTCGAGGCTTCAGACGACTCCCTCTTGAGGGGATGACGGCTTCAGCCCCATTGCGCTGTATCAACTCCACGAAGGCGTCTGAGTCGTAACCTTTGTCTGCCAATACCGCTTCGGGCGGGCGGAGGCGTTTTCCACCAAGTGCCGATTACGATAAAGCCCTTTATCCAGATCCGCGCTGCCTTTGACCGAATTACGCTTTCTTGGGATCACGGCCTTGGCACCTTGCTGCCCAACCTGCTCCCGGATTTTCTCGCTGTCATAGCCCTTATCCGCAACGATTGTTTCTGCCGCAGGGAGCTTGGAAATCAAGGCGGGTGCCTGCGTGCAGTCATTGATCTGTCCATCTGTAATTTCAAACTCTATGGGCAGACCATGAGCGTCCACCACCAGGTGAATCTTGCTGGTATTGCCGGCTCGACTTTTCCCGATAGCCTCATCGCTGCCACTGGCAGCGCCTGCGCTGTGCTGTGCTGTGCTGTGCTGGTGAGCCTTGGTATAGCTGCCATCAATGAAAACCCATTCCATATTGGGTTCAACCACAAGCGTCTTGAAGACCGTGAGCCATTTGCCTGAAGCGGACCATGCATTGAAGCGCTTGTAGACCGTGTTCCAGTTTCCGAATGCCTTGGGTGAATCCCGCCAGAGGCATTCCGTACGCATGCGATACAGCATGCCTTCCACGATCATTCGCAGATCACGCTTGTTGTAGATGCTCTTGTGCAGCAGAATTTCCCGCAGCTTCGACCAGTGCTCATCTCTGAGCAGTAATCGGGGCATTGCAAACTCGTATTGATGTTGTGCGAGAGCTTCAAAGATACGAATTTTCTATTATAGATCAATGAATTAGCCTGAAACGGCAACAGCCCCTAGGATTCAAAGTGTACAGACCAGCCCTGCACTAACCAGCACAGTCGGCTAAAATCCGACAGCTGAGCCAGTACAGTTTTCCGCACTGTAACTGGTAACTAGCCTCCACCAATAGCAGCCATAGCCTTCCAAACCCTGCACCCTGCCAGCGAACGAGAAGAACGGCGCCATGCACAGCCCCCACAATAAACTCCAATCAAACTCGCCGCAGATAAGCTCCAGCCATTGGCTTCTGCACCTATTCGCCACAGGACCCATCCCAGCTAGCCGACGCCCCCACGCCGAGCGGCAGGTTGAGTTGTTTTGGCGTTAGCCATCGACTGTATGCACAAAGCGCTGGCCGCGATCAATTGGCTTGGCTACCCTTACAGCCTCTATGCCGCGCTGATAAGTGCGACCGTGTTTGCCAACCCAGGAGCCCCACCATGCCCACACTTCGTCTGTTTAGCGCTGCGGCGTTGCTGGCTCTGGCCACCAGTGCTTCGGCCACCAGCTTTGTGGTCACTACTGACTGGACGGTTAAAGCCTTTGGCTCGTCTTCGGACGCCACTTCGTCGTTGAGCAAAAAAGATAACAAGGTGATCCTGGCCGCCCGGGATGATGCGGCCAGCTTTGTAGCCAGCCAAGGTGCAATCCGTGGCGCACAGCTGGAGGCGGCGCTGCAGCAGATCCATCAGCATTCGCCAGAGCTGCAGGCGACTGACGCACAGTTGGCACAAGCGATTTTGACCTACTAATCACTTCCAACTCCTCACTTCTCACTTCCCACTTCCCACTTCCCACTTCCCACTTCCCACTTCCCGTTTGCGACCTTGATGCCAAGGTCGCAAGCATTGTTTCAGCCCCGTTAGATCCCTCGCCGCACCGCAACAGCCCCCGCTTAATTACTCGCTGCCCCTGCATAAGCTGCACACATAGGCGATAATCGACCGCTCGACTTTGTCTTTGTATCGCTTCGGAGTTTTTATGCGTAGCCCACTGTTTGTTGTCGCTGCAGCCCTGACGCTTATGGCCGGCACCGTCCAAGCGCAAACCTTGACCGACCTCAGTCATATTCTGGTTCGCGCCACCGGCCGCACCATCGACTTCACCTCCGATACCACCACCTCGATTCGCGACTCCAAGATAGTGGTGGACGCTCACGACGACGCGGCCAGTTTCGTCGCCAGTAATGGCGCGATTCGCGGCGCGCAGTTGGAAGCCGCCCTCGGGGCGATTCGGGCACAGTTGCCGGCGGCGCGCGACGCCTCGGATCAGGAACTGGCGGCGGCTATTCTCGCCCCGTGAAAAGCGTTTTCGGCTGGCTCTGCGCCGGCCTGCTGTGGCTGATCGCCGGCGGCGCCCAGGGCGCTTTGCAGCTCAAGCTGGATGACACCGGACTCAGCTCGGGCGAGCGCCAGGCCAGTCAGCTATTGATCGAGCAAGCGCTCGCCGCACTACCGCCGAGCTTTGTCCAGCGCCTGGATAAGACCATCAACCTGCGTTGGGCGGATCAGTTACCCGTTGAGGTGTATGGCCGCGCCGGTCAGACCGGCAACCTGCTGGAGCTGAATGCCCAGCTGCTGCCCAAGCTGCTGGATGGCTCGGCGGCGAGCACGCTCACCGGCCGTACCCACGGCACTGTGCAGCAAGAGTTGCTGGCCAGCCTGCTGCATGAACTGACGCATTTTTACGACCGAGCCCAACTCTGGCCGACCACCACTGCACAGCTATTGCAAAGCTGCCGACAGCGCGCCGCCAGTCAAGGCTTGGTGGGCTTGCCCAGCACATGTCGCGGGCAGACGGCGCGGCGCTTTAGCCTCTCCGACGACCCGCGGCTGTTGGACTTGGCCGGTTGGCCGCAGTATGTCGGCCGTTATGGTCAGCGCGAACAACACAACGCCCAGGTGGCACGTAGCCCCGACAGCTATGAGTTGAGCAATCCGCGCGAGTTTGTCGCGGTCAATCTCGAATACTTTCTGCTCGATCCCAGTTATGCCTGTCGCCGGCCCGAGCTGTATGCCTATTGGCAGACGCATTTTGCTTGGGCACCCAGCGCCAAACAGACCTGCGCAACCCAGTTGGCCTACCTGAACGCCGGCAGCGATTTCGCCCGCCAGCCACTGGGCAAGCTCGATCCGGCGCGGGTCTACGAGGTGGATTTCTTGCTCGCCGAAGGCAACAACAACTGGGTCAGCCGCTTCGGTCATAGCATGTTGCGCCTGGTTATTTGCGCACCGGGGCGACCACGCGGACCGGCCTGTCGGCTCGATCTCGACCAGCACTTGGTGCTGTCTTATCGGGCCTTTGTTGGCGATGTGCAGCTGTCCAGCTGGGAGGGTTTAACCGGTGGTTACCCGTCACGCTTATTCGTACTGCCGCTCAGCCAGGTGATCGACGAATACACCAAGATTGAACTGCGCAGCGTCGCCTCGGTGCCGCTCAAGCTCAGCCAAGCTGAGCAAGATGCGCTGGTTAAACATGCGCTGGAAATGCATTGGAGCTATGACGGCGACTACTTCTTTCTGTCCAATAACTGCGCGGTGGAAACCCTGAAATTGTTGCGCAGTGGCAGCGCCCAACCGCAACTCGATGACCTCGACAGCATCATGCCCAATGGCTTGCTGGCCGTACTGGAGGCCCGCGGTCTGGCCGACACCTCGGTGCTGGATGACCCGCGCGAAGCCCTGCGCCTGGGCTATCGCTTCGACTCATTCCGCGAGCGCTATCAAACCATGTTCGTGGTGCTCAAACAGAGTTTGCCGATCCCCCAGGAGGACGTTGAAGACTGGCTAGCCCTGCCCGCCAGCCAACGCACGCCCTGGTTCGCCCAGGCGGATTTGCGCACCAGCGCCGCGTTGCTATTGCTTGAGCAAGCCGCCCTGCGCCGGCAACTGTTACTGGCCCAAGAGCAGATCAAACAACGTTATCTGAGTGATCGCGGCGCGCCAACCCACGACCCGGCCCTGGCCAAGGCCGGCGAAGCGCTGCAACAATTGCTGGCCAATAGCGGCTTTCTCAGTCGCCCGGCCGAGCTGCTCGGCACCCAAGGTTATGGCCTGCCGCAGCCCGATGAATGGCAGCAGTTGCAAGACAGCAGCGCCAACCGCCAGCAGCTACTGCGTCGCCTCAACGACAGCCTCAGCCAAGAGGTGCGCGCGTTACTGGGTCCGGCCCAGGTGCTGGAGCTGGAAACGTCCGAAGCCAACCTTGGCTCCCTCGGCAAACGCCTGCGCGAACTGCACCAAGCCAGCGGCGGGCTGGTGCTGCCCTAACCGCACGCAGCAGTTGGTAGCTTGCGTCGTCAGTAGCACCGTCAGCCAGCTGGTGACTATGCCGCCGCTGGTGCGCCGGCAGATCGAACAATGGCAATGGGCAATGCTCTGCAGCGGCGCATTGAAGCGGTAGCGCAACTGGCCGCAATGACACCCGCCCTGATGGATGTGCTGCATGTGCATACTCCCCATTCAATCTCAATCGCGCTGGCATTAGACTTACCGGCAATTCTTCGCTGTAACCCGCCCGCTTTTAACCAGCATAGGCAGGTGCCGCCCTACGCAACTCGACGGAGCAAATCCCCATTATGGAATGGCTAACCAGCCCGGAAATCTGGATCGCGTTTTTTACCCTGACGGCGCTGGAGATAGTGCTCGGCATCGACAACATCATCATGATCGCCATTCTGGTCGGCCGTGTGCCCAAGCCGATGCAGGCCAAGACCCGGCTGTTTGGTCTGGCGCTGGCGATGGTCACGCGGATCATGCTGTTGCTGTCGATCACCTGGGTGATGCGCCTGACCACGGACCTGTTCACGGTGTTTGCCCAGGGGATTTCCGGGCGCGACCTGATCCTGTTCTTCGGCGGATTGTTTTTGCTGTGGAAGAGCAGCATGGAGATCTACCACGGCCTGGAAGGCGAGGACGAAACCGCCAACGAGCCGAAAAGCATGGCCGGCGGCTTTATCGGCACCATCGTGCAGATCGCCATTATCGACATCGTTTTCTCCCTGGACTCGGTCATCACCGCAGTCGGCATGGTCAGCAACGTGCCGGTGATGGTCGCGGCGATCATAGTCGCGGTCCTGGTGATGATGGCGGCGGCCGGCAGCATCAGCGACTTTATCGACCGCCACCCGAGCCTGAAGATGCTCGCGCTGTCGTTCCTTACCCTGGTCGGCACCGTACTGATCGCCGAAGCCTTCGACGTGCATGTGCCCAAGGCCTATGTGTACTTCGCCATGGCCTTCTCGCTCGGCGTCGAAGCCATCAATATCCGCATGCGCACCGCCATGGCCAAGAAACGCCAGCCACCCGAGCCGCTGAAGTTGCGCAAGGATATTCCCGGCGAGTGAGGCAGGCCGCTGTAAACAGGCGGGCGCGAGCGACTCGGCGCCCGCCTGTTTACGGTGCTATTCCAGGGTGAACCACTGCACCTCGACGCGGCGGTTCTTGTCGCCATCCTGGCCGATCGGCTCTTCCCAGCCACGGCCGACCAGTTCGATGCGGTCGTCCTTGATCCCCGGATGGCGCGCCAGCAGGGCAGTTTTCACCGCCAGGGTGCGCTGCCGGGAAAGCTCCATGGCTTTCAGCGACATGCTGCGCACCAGAGCGGCGCCGCCTTGGCGCTCGAAGTCGGCGACCATGCCGTTATCCACATGGCCGCGCAGCAGCACTATGGAGCCGGGGCTGACCTGCAGAAATTTCTTGATGGTGTCCAGGTACTCCTGGTTGGCCGGTGCCTGCTTGTCCAGCTCGGCCGAGTTGGCCTCGAAGAAGAAGCGGATGTCCTTGCTCAGCAGGGCATCGCCTTCCAGCGCCACCTTACCGCTGGTGCGGATCGGCGCGATGGCGATGCTCTGGCCCTTGAACTGGCCGCTGGCATCCAGCGCTTTAAGTTGCTGCACGTCGGCAAACCGGGCCGGATCGGCAGGATTGCGAATCAACGCGCCATAGGCCAGCACTGAGGACTGAAAGATGCCCTGGAAGGAGCCAGCCGAGTCGATGCTGCCATCGAAGAACGCCAGGTTTTCCGGCAGGTTGCTCAGGTGCACCTTGCCCAGCTCGTCGAGGGTTTCCGCACGGGTCCAGCCGAAGGCCTTGGCGACCACGTCGGCATGCGCCTGGGGGTCATCGCGCAGCAGCCGATTGCCTTCCAGCACGCCATGCACCAGGCCTTTGACCATCTCCGGATGGGCGTTGGCGAAGCCCTTGTTGACCGCCAGAATGTCGGCCACCACCAGCAGGTTGCGGTTGGACACCAGCATCTTCGCGGCGCCCGCAGAACCGGCGACCACCTCATCGGTGCGCGGCGACCAACCGACACAACCATTCATTCGTGGCTTGCGGCCCTGCAACTCGGCGGCATAGGCGTCGCAGGCGAGAAAGGCATCCTCATAAAACACCAGGCCCAACTCATTTGGCCCCGGCCGGCTATCCAAATCGCGCAGCACTTTCACCGGCACACCGGCCTCGGAGGCCAGGTAGCGGATAAAGAACTCGCTCTCATTGAACTGCGAAGCACCGAGCACCTTGCCCTTGAGTTGGTTGATGCTGGCAATGCCGCTGTCCACCACCACCTGATCTGAGCCACGGGAGAAGGCGATCTGCACCGGCACCGCGACTTCAAACTGGCGGCCGAGTACCGCCAGCACGTCGGCGGTGGTCGCCACTGCCGCCAGCTGACCGTTGTTCAAGGCCGACCATTCCTCGCCCTCGCCCTTGTTCAGGCGCAGTTGAAAGCCGTATTTTTTGGCGAAAAACGACTCGGGGTTGGGCGCCAGCCCGCCATTGGCGACGATCAGGCCGCCATAACCGGCATACTCGCTCATGTCGATATCGAGGATGTTGTTCTTCACCTCATAAGCCGCCGCCGATTGCAGCGTCGGGGTGCCCATGACCGGCTCGATCGGGTCCGGCCCGGCGGCGACCCCGAGGCTGGCCGGCAGGCTCGCCAGCGGGCTGTCGGCGCCTTGCTTGAGCAAGTCCTGACTGACTAGCCAGCCACCCAAGCCCAGCAGGCCGAGCACCAGCACTAGGGTCAGCACGATGCCGGCGGCATTGCCGCGCTGCTGCGCTCGGAATGAAGCTAAAGCCATGACTCGTCTCCTTGTCGGTGGCAGGCCAGCGCCTGCCAATCAGTGTTGAATAGGTTCGGCGACTGCCGGTTTCTGCCCTTGGCCCTGCAGCACATAGCCGGGCAACGCCTGCTGCTGGCTGAGTTCCAGCACGCCGAGCAAATCGCGCTGACTGTTCAGCCAGCGGCTCGACTCGTTGAACGAGGAGGTCAGCGCATTGAGTGCCACGCCTATCTGTTCTTCGTCGGTGGCCAGCAGGGTCTGCTCGCGGATCAGGGCTATCTGCTGCTCGATGCGCTGCAACTCGGCATCCACATGCTCCTTGCGTTTGCTGCCTTCGCTGTGGGCCAGCTGCCGCGCATCGATCACCTGTTTTTGTTGCTCCAGGCTACGCCGCAGGTCGGCGGACAAGTCCTGATCGGCCAGGCGTTGGTCGATCTGCTGCTCTTGTTGCTGCAACTCGCTCGCTTCCGTGGCGGCGGTCTGCACCACCACGTTCAACGCCTGGCCGGCGGCGAGCAAGCGCAGGTTGAGCCACACCAGTTGCTCCAGGCTGGAGGCATGGGAGGCCATCAGCGCGGAACGCGAGAGCAGTTGCAGTACTTCACGGGCGCGTGCCTCGATGCGTTGCTGGCGCTGCCGCTGGCCCTCGTCGAGCAAGGCCAGGGTGGCTTCGTAACGCTGCGCGGCCGGGTCGGTCTGTGGGGTTGTGGCCGTTGCCCAGTTGCGAAAGCGCGGCTGGCGCGCCAGCAGCCCCAGATAGGCCAATTCCAGTCCGGCACCGAGCAGCCAAAAGCCCGGGCTGACAAATAGTCCCAGCAGGCCGAAGGCGGCCAGCGCGAACCAGTTCGGCGGCAGCGGCATGCCCAGTGGCCGGGCGTTAAAGGCGGCCCAGAGCGCGCGGGCGAAGCTCATGGCGCGGGCACCTCGCTGGCCAAGCCACGCAAGGACGGCGGCACGAAGCTGATATCCGTGGCCTCGCGGATGGCGATAATCATCTGCTGGCGCAGTACCTGCTCCGGCACCGGAGGCTGATAGCCCTGCAGGCAATGCGCCAGCGCCGCCAGCGGCGGCAATTGGCTGGTGCGCACCTGCCGATAGACCTTCACCGCCAGCGCTTCGGCCGCGCCGGGAGTGAGCAGCAGCGGCAGCGGCAATTGCTGCAACTCGGCGCCCTCCAGGTTGAGGTCGAAACGCTTGAGCAAGGCCTGCAGCAAGCCGGCGCTCTCGGCCAGGCTGGTAGTCGGCAGCAAGGGAATCTTCACGTCGACCCGGCCGGGACGTTTGAGATCGACCTCGATCAGATCGGGGCGCGACGAGGCCAGAATCCAGATCACCTTGCCGCGATTGTCAGTCGCGCTCATCTCTTGCGCGATCATCGAGTACAGGCGCCCGGACAAACCGCTGTCGCCACTGCCGAAATCGCGGCGGCCGAGGGTCTGGTCGGCCTCGTCGATAAACACAATGCAGCGGCCCAGGCCGCGAATCAGCCGGAAGATCTTCTCCAGATTGCCCTCACTGGAACCGACCCAGCGGTCGCGAAAGTTCTTCAGCTTGACCACCGGCACCCCGGCCTCACCGGCCAGGCACTCGACCAGATAGGTTTTACCGGTGCCCACCGGGCCGCAAAAGATATAGCCCTTGGGCAAGGCGCGCAGATCGGCCGCCTGCCACAACGCCATGTCCTGACGCAGCCAGGTTTTCAGGGCGTCCTGGGCGTAATAATCGTCGAGGGTGCGCTTGGATTCGATAAATTCCACCAGCCCGGCGCTGTCGGCTTCCACCAACTCCTTCTTGGCTGCGAGCCAGTCTTGCGCGCCGAGCACCTTGCCTTCGTGGGCGCGGCGTTTGACCAGACTGGTCAGGGCGCTGAGGCTGACTCCGGCGAGGCCCTGCACCTCTGAGGCGTCGCTGGCGAAAGCCTGGGGATGCTCCAGACGCAGCTGCGCCAGGCAGTGTTGCAGGCTGTCGGCATCCGGCAGCGGCACCTGGATGCGGTCGACGCGCGGGTTATTAGCCACCAGCGGATGCAGGTCATTGAGGTTGTCGGCCAGCAGCAAACTGGCGAAGGCCATGTCGCTGAACGGCGGTTCGGCGGCCCAGTCGCGCACCAGACTGGCCAGGCTGGCGGTGGCGAAATCGCCCTGGCGGCCGGCCGGCAGCACCAGTTCGGCGCCGCGCAGGATCACCGCCACATGCTCGCTGTCGCCCCGGCCCAAGGCCTTGAGGTTGGCGCGATAACGCAGGTAGCGGCTGATCAGCTCCACCGCCGCACGCGGCTCCTGGGGCCAGGGCTGAATCTGCTCGGCGGCCGGCCACTGGGCAAAACGTTCGCCGCCGCGCAGCAGGCTCAGGCCGTTGCCGGGGTCGTAGAGAAACACCAGATCGAAGCGGCTCAGCAACTGCGCCTCGAGATAGCGGGTCAGGCTGACCAGCCGGCC
The DNA here is from genome assembly GCF_030698175.1 of Pseudomonas sp. Lineage (GTDB taxonomy): Bacteria > Pseudomonadota > Gammaproteobacteria > Pseudomonadales > Pseudomonadaceae > Aquipseudomonas. The sequence continues at coordinate 223,049 of NZ_JAUYNT010000028.1, read as the reverse complement.
TTCGAGGGGGAAGCGGTCGGCTACATTGCCATAGAGCACGAACTGGCCATGGGCGCCGCTCTCATAGGCCAGGCGCAGTTCGGCGATCCAGCTGGGTACTGCCTGAACCTGCGCCATGGCTTATTGGCTTTCCGCAGGTGCGCTACCGCCCATGTTGCGCTCGCCGGCCGGCGCTGCAGCGCTGACCGGCTGGCCGCTCAGGCTGATGCCTTCTTTGGCGGCGAACTCCGCCAGGGCCTGATCGGCGAGGGCGTCCAGCTCGGCTTCCTTGAGGTTCACTTCGCTCATGTCCATCGAGTCGCGGGCCATGCGCGCACGACCGGCGGCCTTGGTGCGCTCCTCCTCGACCATCTCGTGCAGGCGATTGAGGGTGTCGCCGGAACCGCCGATGGTGCTGACCATGCCTGCGGCCATCTCGTTCATCTCGGCCATGGCGGTCTTCATCCGCAGGTCGTTGATCGCGCCCTTGAGTGCCTCGATCTTGCTGCGTGCGGCATTCACCGCCACTTCGCGGGCCTTGGTCAGGTTCTGGTAGGTCTCTTCGGCCTGAGCCAGCTGGCGGCGGTTCTCTTCCAGCTCACGGGCCAGGTTCTGCAGGCGCAGGGCGTTTTGCGCGGCGGCCGACTGATTGCCGGCGCGCAGATGGGCGGTGGTGCGCGCATGCAACTCACGTTCTTCGGTTTCTTGCTTGCGCACCTGGCTCATCAGCCGCTCGGCCAACCCGGCATGGGCCGCCAGGCCCTGATTGAAACTGCCGATCTGCTTGCGCAGGTTCTCCTGCTCCAGCTCCAGCAAGGCTTCCGGGTTCTGCCGCTCGAGGTCTTTGATAAACAGCGAGAGGATGCCGCTGAGAATGTTTTTCAGACGAAAGAACATGGTGTCTCCTGGTGAGCTAGGTGCGATCCATCGATACCAGGCGCGATAAGCGCCAGGGCTTGCGGCATTCTTGGCGAGCCGGCCAGCAGATGCAACCCTATTGGCTATTGGCCGACTGCTGATCAGGCAGTGCCCCACTGCGCCTATAGATGCGTCGGTAGGATGGCGTTGAGCGCCAGCATGGGTATCGCTGCGCTCAACCACATCCTACAAAAGCCATTCGCCACTGCCGCGCGCGATGATCATGGCTAGAACAGCGGCAGTTGCGCGTGACCGGCGCCGCTCTCGGGCGGCGCCGCAGACCCGGCCTGCGTGGCCGGATCGACAGCCAGGCGCTCGGCCAATCCCGCCGCCCGCTCGGCGCGGGTGGCGACCGCCTCGCCGATGCGCGGCGCCAGGGCCCAGATTTCTACTCGCTGTTTGGCTCGGGTGATGCCGGTGTAGAACAGGCTGCGGCTTAGCAGCGGACTGGGAAGCTCGGGCAGCACCAGCAGCACTTCACTGAACTCCGAGCCCTGGCTCTTGTGTACCGTCATGGCGAAGGCGCTGTCGTGGCTGGGCAGCCGGGTGGTGCTGAAGGCGCGATGGCCCTCATCGGTTTCAAACCAGACCCGCAGGCCTTGCGGTGTTTGCAGGCAAATGCCGATATCACCGTTGAACAAGCCTAGGGCGTAGTCGTTGCTCTGCACCATCACCGCCCGCCCGGCATACCAGCGCTCGCGGGCATTGAGCCGCAAGCGCCGCCGGTAACGCGCCTCCAACGCCTCATTCAGGCCGGCCACGCCGTAAGCGCCCTCACGCTGGGCGGTGAGCAAGCGAAATTGATTGAAGGCGGCAAAGGCGGCGCTTGGCTCGCCCTGCTGGGCCGTCGCCAGATAACCCTCGTAACCCTGTTCGATCCGCTCCAGCAAGGCCTGCGGCGTTGGCGCCGCCTGCCAGTGCAGATCGGCGCGGCCTTCCTGCAGCAAACTCAGGGTGCCACGGGCATCGCCGGCGTTGATCCGCCGGGCCAGTTCGCCGATGCCGCTGTCGTTGGCAAAGCGGTGGCTGTGAGTGAGCAAGACCACGGCATCGCCCAGTTTGGAGGTCGGCGACTCGACCGGCACGGTCTGCCCGGTCAGGCGTTGCAAATCGGCCGCAGCAGCAGCGTCGAAACCACGGCCGTCGCAGAGTTCGGCAAACACCGCGCCGGCTTCCACGGCGCACAGCTGGTCTTTGTCGCCGAGCAGAATCAGCCGGCCATTGGCGGGCAGGGCCTCGAGCAATTTGGCCATCATGGCCAGATCGACCATCGAGGCTTCATCGACCACCAGCACGTCCAGCGCCAGCGGGTTGGCCGCAGTGTGACGCACCTGCGGCCGGTCACCGCGACTGCCGAGCAAACGGTGCAGGGTGCTGGCCTGCTCCGGCAACGCGGCTTTGATGCTGTCGCTGACCGGCAGGTTGGCCTTGGCCTGGCGAATCGCCTCGGCCATCCGCGCCGCCGCCTTGCCGGTCGGCGCCGCCAGGCCAATCGCCAAGCGCGCGCTGCTCGGCTGCTCGAGCAGGGCCGCCAACAGCCGTACCACGGTGGTGGTTTTGCCGGTGCCGGGGCCGCCGGAAATCACCGCCACCCGTTTGCGCACCGCTTGCGCGGCGGCCAGCCGTTGCCAGTCGGGTTGTTGCAGGTTGCTGGCAAATAAGCGATTCAAGCTATCGCTCAACTGCGCCTCGTCCACCGCCGGCAGGTCGGCTGCGCGACTGAGCAACTGCGCCGCCAACTGCGCCTCGTAAGCTTGATAACGGGCCAGGTACAGGCGCTCGCCTTCGAGAATCAGCGGCGCAAAGTCACCCGGCGCGCCGACCAGTGTTGAGCCGCTCAATTCGGCGCGCCACTGCGCCAGCGGCGGCAGTGCATAGCCTTCACCCCACGGCCGCTGCCCGGCCCAGCGCGCCAGCAACAGGCAGACGTCGCCATTATTGAGCACCTGACAGCACAGGGCGGCGGCGGCCAATACGCTTTCGCTGGCGCTCGGGTCGAGGCGTTGCAGGCTGTCGAGTAAGGCGCGTTCCAGTGGTGCCAGGGGCAGATGGCTAAGACTCATGGACAGCTCTCGTAGGTTGGGTTGAGCACAGCGATACCCAACAAGGGCACGTTGTCTTATCGATGGGTATCGCGGGCTCAACCCATCCTACGGGCCAATAAACCATCACAGGCCCTCCGCAAACAGCTGATCCAGAGCATCCAGCAAGGCATCACTGGGCCGCGCAAAGTACACCCCGGCCTGCGGCATGCCGCGCAGGAACAGGTAATAGGCGCCGCCTAGTTGGTCGTCGGCAAAATCACTCAAGCGCTGGCGCAGGAAGCGTCGCAAGGCCACCAGGTAGATCAGGTATTGCAGGTAGTAATGTTCTCCGGCCAGGGCTTGCAGCAGGCGTTCGCCGCCGTAATAACTGGCGTCCGGGCCGAGCCAGTTGGACTTGTAGTCGAGGATGTACCAGCGGCCGTCGTGTTCGAACGTCAGGTCGATAAAGCCTTTCAGATAGCCCTTGAGGTTGTCGAATTCCAGCCGAGTGGCGGCCTCGCGCAGCGGTTCGGCCAAGCCGTGGGCCGGGTCGCTGAGGATGGCCCGCAAACGCTGCACCTGCAGCTCGCCAACCGGGAAGGTGAAGCCCAGCTCCGGCAAACGCCGGGCCGGTTTCAGCGCGGCCAGGCTCAGGCCGGCACCATCCAGGTCGCTGTCCAACACCAGCTGTAGCTGGCTCAGCGCGATGTCGGCCCAGAGCGTGGCATCGATGCCATGGGCGGTCAGCGCCGGAGCGACCAGGGTCGCCAGCGAGCCCTTGCCGCGGGCCCAGTCTTCGAGAATGGCGTGCAGGCAGGTACCGGCCCGCGCCCCGCGGGGGAAGCCGAAAAAGCCGCTGCCCGGCTCGCTGGCATCCGGCATTTGCAGGCCATCGCGATCCGCCGTTTCCATATGCATGCCTGCAGCTAATCCTGAAAAGCTGCCGACCCGCCAACTACTGGAGAGGCTGCGATTGAATTTTTGCAGCGCCGCCGGGGGCTGCGCCCGTTGCTCGCCGCCGGCGCTGGCTTCGCTCAATAGCAGCGGTTGGCGGGCGATCAGGCCCTGGCTGGCGGCCACCAACTGATCCAGCTCGGCGGCCAGGGCGGTGCCGGGCTGTTCACTCAAGTAAGCGCCCAGTTCCCTTAGGGCATCGACCCCGGCCAGTTCGCGGCCGTGCAGCAGCCAGGCCAGGGCGCTGCTGTGCAGGCCCTCATCCGGCAGTTCGCCGCTTTTCTGATTGGGTTTGGGCACCGCCACCGGCCCCCAGTGCAACCACAGCCGGTCACGGGCGCGGGTCAGGGCCACGTAGGTGAGCCGCAGTTTCTCGGCGAACATCTCGCGGCGCGCCCGCTGCAGATTTTGCTCGAGCTGCGCGCTGCCCAAGTCGAGCAGCGGCTGACCGTCTTCGGCGTGGCAACGGGCGCTGTCGGTGAACTTGCCCAGCAGCTTGCCGTTCCACAAAAACGGGCAAAACACCAAGGGATACTCCAGGCCTTTGCTGGTGTGGATGGTGACGATTTGCACCCGTTCGGCATCGCTCTCCAGGCGCAGCACCGCGTCCTCACCGGCGCCCTCACTGCCGCGCTGGGCGTTAAACCAGCTGAGCAGCGCCTCCAACCCCGGCCGTTGCAGGCTCTCGGTTTGCAGCAGTTCGGCCAGGTGCAGCAGATTGGTCAAACGGCGCTCGCCATCGAGGCTGGCCAACAGGGTTTCGGCGACCCGTTCCTTGTCCAGCCAGAGCCGGAAGGCGCGCATAAAGCCGTGCTGTTGCCAGAGCTGGTGATAGGTTTCGGCCTTGTCGCGCTCGCTGTCCCAGCAAGCCACATCGTCCAGGCAACGGGCCAGGTAGGCACCATCGTGACCGAGCAAGCGGGTGGCCAGGGCGTAGCGCAACACGCCCTCGCGGCCAGGCTCACTGTAGGCGGCCAACACCGCCGCCAGCTCGCCGGCCTCCGCGCTGGCCCACACGCTGTCACGCCCACGGCGCACGCTGGGCACACCGCGCACCGCCAGTTCGCTGGCGATGCTGGCGGCCTCGCGGTGGCTGGCGACCAGCACGGCAATGTCGCCACCTTTCAGCGGCGTGCGCTTACCTTCGTCGGCAAAATACGCAGTGCCTTGAGCGCTGGCGGCCAGCAGTGTGGCAATCCGCTGGGCGCAATCGACCGTCACCAGTTGGTCGGCGCGGCCCTTGCTCAAGGGCTCATCACCGAGCCAGACCAAGCTCAACGGCGCGCCGTCGGCCTCTTGCAGATTGGGCAGCACCAGTTGCGCTCGTGACTTGGCGCCGGCACTCACCGGCGGATAGTCCAGGCCGTCTTCGGCGAAAGGCTGCGGGCGGTCGAACAACAGGTTCAACGCACCGATCAGTTCGGGAGTGGAGCGGTAGTTGAACGGCAGGTTGTAGCGGCGTTCGGCGGCGCCACGGGCTTGCTTGTAGGTGTTGAGGTCGGCGCCGCGAAAGCCATAGATGGCCTGCTTGGGGTCGCCCACAAAACATAAATCTCCGGAGCTACTGCGCGACTCATTGGTGGCGTCAGTTTCCGAAGTTGCGGCGCCATCTTCCAGAGCATCTGGGCGCGGATAAATATGATCGAAAATCTGGTACTGCACCGGGTCGGTGTCCTGGAACTCGTCGATCAACGCCAGCGGGTAACGGTTGCGCAAAGTGGCGGCCAGGTCGACGCCGACCAGGCCGTGCAGGGCTTCGTTGAGGCGATTGAGCAAGTCATCGAAGGCCAACAAACGTTGCGCCGCCTTGCGCGCCGGCAGTTCGCTATTCAGTTGATCGAGCAGCCGCACTTGCAGGGCGATCAGCCGCTCGGCGCCCTCGGGCAGGGCCAGTTCCAGCGCCGCGCTTAAGCTATCCAAGGCCTCGGCGATGGCATGCGTGGGCGCTTCCTGGCCTTTTTTAGTGGCTTTCAGCAGCGCTGCACTGCCGAATTTTGCCAAGGCATCCGGCGCCTCGAACAGCGCCGCCGGGTCGGCGAAGTAGCTGTCCAGCTCAGCCGCCCACTGGGCAAATTTAACCGTTTTGTGGGTGCTCTGACTGAGGCCGCCATGGGCCAGCAGCAGCTCGATAAAACCCTGGCCACCGGCGCGCCACAGCTGCGCCGCCGGCTGCCATAAAGCACTGGCGGCGCTCAGCTGCAGATCACTGACCGCGCCGCGCGGCTCGATGCGCAGATAGGGTTTGCCCAGGTGATTGCGCAAGCGCTGGCGCAACCAGGCCGGGGTGATTTTCTGTTTGACCAGGTAACAGGCCCAGGCCGGATCGGCCGCCGCCAACTCATGGCGCCAGGCATCGCTGAGCAGGGCGTCGAGCACCTCGCGGTCGTCCTGGGTCAGCTCGCTGTCAAAGTCGCCACCGGCCTCGAAAGTCGCGTCTTGCAGGGCGCGCTGGCAAAAGCCGTGGATGGTGAAAATCGCCGCCTCATCGAAGCCGTGCACCGCCAGCAACAGCCGGCGTTTGGCTGCGTCGCCGGGGTGGCGCTGGTGCAGTTCAGTGAGGAATTGGTCGGCGCTCGGCGTGCCCTCATAGACCGCCAGCAATTCGGCCAAGCGCGAACGAATGCGCTCGCGCAATTCGGCGGTGGCGGCGGTGGTGTAGGTGACCACCAGAATCTGGCTGACATTGAGTTGTTGCTCCAGCAACAGCCGCGCATACAGGGCGGTCAGGGTCCAGGTCTTGCCGGTGCCGGCACTGGCTTCGATCAGTGAGCGACCGCGAAAGGAGGAGCTTTGCAGGTCAAAACTCATGCGTCTTCCTCATCATCAGCCGCCAGGGCTTGTAGCGCCGGGCCTAACAGCTGTTCGGCCAGCGCCTCGAAGCGCTCATCCAGCGGCTCACGGTCGCGGAAAGCCAGGGCGTACCAGGGGTCGTCGGCTTCAGCCGGGAAGTTGCTGAACTCGCTACCCAGCCAGGCGAAGCGGGCTTTTTCCCGGGCGGCTTCCAGTGGGTCTTTTTTGCTGGCTTTACTCGGCATGCAGAGCGCTGTGGCGAAGGCCAGGCTGCTGCGCGGGATAAACGCCAGTGGCGTGCACAGCGCTTGCCGATAGGCCGTCAGCCAGGGTTCGAGCAGCTCGGCGGCGTTCTCCAGCGGGCCCAGTTGCCAGTCGCCATTCGGGGTCAGCAGCTGGCTGTGGCGGGCGATGCCGGCGCCGGCACTGAGGTTGAGCAGTAGGTGGCGCAGCCAGAAACTGGGTAAATCCCAGGCGCCGGGGGCGATCAAGCGCCAGTCGAACAGCCCGCAGTCGGTGACGCCGTCCAGCCAACCGAGCACCCGCACGCCGCCCAGCTCGATGTCGACGTGCAAGGGCTGTGGGGTTTGCGTCGGGCGGGCGGCAAACAGCTTGGGCGCAAAGGCCAACAAAGGCCCGCGCACCTGGCCCCAGAGGGCCAGGCCGACTTCGCCCACCGGCAACCAGCCGGCAGCGCGGGCGATGCGCCGTTCGGTCTGCTCGCCCCAGCCGTGCTCCGCCGCGTGCAGGGCCAATTGACGCAAACCACGGCGGGCCGAGCCTTCCAGGGCGAAGGGTTCATCGGCGGCGATGGCCTGCTCGGCCTCGGCGATGCGCACCCCCAGGCGCTGCTCCAGCAGAAAACGCGCCGGGTGTTTGAAGCACTTGAGCAGCTGCCCCGGCTCGATGCACAGGGCGGCGCTGTCCGGTGCCGGCAGCGTGCCGATAAAGGCCGCCGGGCTTAGCTCTGGCGGGACGGCCAGGCGCTGGGCTGCGCGAAACCATTGGTTGGCATAGCTTTGCAGGGCGCCCGTGGCGGCAAAGTTGCCGGCAGCGAAAGGCTGCAGCGGGTGTTCGATGCAGATGCGCTGGCTGACTTTGCCGGTTGCAGGCTCTTGTAGGAGGGGCTTTAGCCGCGACGCTTCGCTGTCTGCGGGGTCGCGGCTAAAGCCCCTCCTACGGTCATCGGCCGTGAGTACGGAAGTTTGATCCACCGTCTCCAACAGCTCGCTGAGCAACGCCGAGGGCGGCAGCTCGGCGTTGTCGCGCGGGTCGCGGCCGACGTAGCTGAGGTACAGGCCTTCGCGGGCCGACAGCAGGGTTTCCAGCAGCAGATAACGGTCGTCTAGGCGCCGGGCGCGGTCGCCGCGTCTTGGCTGTTGGCTGATTAAATCGAAGCCCACCGCCGGACTGCGGCGTGGCAGCGCGCCATCGTCCAGACCGAGCAGGCAAACCTGCTTAAACGGCAGGCTGCGCATCGGCACCATGGTGCAGAAGGTCACGGCGCCGGTGAGAAACCCGCTGGCGCCGCTGCCTTGCTCCAGCGCACTGGTCAGTTGTTGGTGGATCAGCGCCAGCTCCAGCGGCCGCTCGATGCCGGCCGCCAGCCCTTGTTCGCGCAGGGCCGCACAGGCTTTGGTGAGCAGTAGCAGGGTGTCGCCGGCCTCGCGCTCATCGAACAGACCGTCCAACAAGGCTTGCAGGCTGTCGGCCCAATCGCCAAGGGAACGCGGTCGTTGCAGCGCCTGGGCCAAGTCCGCCAGGCGCTGAACGAAGCCGACCAAACGGCCGAGCAATTGCCCACGCGCACCTTCGATGGCGTCCAGCGGCCAGCTGTCGCCCAGCAAGGGCGCGGCGTTGCCGGCCAGCTGCGGTGGCGCGACAAAGCCCAGCAGCAAGCGGTCCAGCCCCTGGCGCCAGGTAAAGTCGGCCGCCGCCGGCAAGCCCAGCTGCTCGCGCTGCTCGGCATCGCGGCCCCAGCGCACGCCGGCCGCGCGCAACCAATCGCGCAGCAACGGCAAGTCTTCGGCGTCGATGCCGGCCTGACTGGCGATTGCCGGCTGGGCCAACCAGCCGAGCACTTCTTCGGCACTGAAGCGGCTGGCGGGCAAGCCGAGCAGACCGAGAAAAGCCTCCAACAACGGCAGTTCGCTGCGCTGATTGCGGTCGGCCAGGCTGAAAGGAATCCGTGGCACGCCGTCACGCGGCGCAAACACTGCTTCGATATAGGGTGCATAGCGCTCGATATCCGGGGTCAGCACCACCACCTGATCGGGCGTTAATTGCGGGTTGGCGGCAAAGCGCGCGAGCAGCTGGTCATGCAGAATTTCCACCTCGCGCAACGGCGAGTGGGCGCAGTGCACCTCCAGCGAGCGGTCGTCGTCGCGCAGCACTAAACGCTCCTCTGGCAGCCGAGTGCGCAGGCGTAGAATGTCGTTTTGCAGGGCCCGCAGCAGGCTGCTGTCCTGCAGCTCGGCGTCGGTGGGGTAGATGCCGAAGTCTTGCCCGCCTTCGCTGGCGGTCAGGGAAAACAGGCTGTCGAAAAAGTCTCGGCCTTGTTTGCCCAAGCTGGCCAGCAAGGGATGGCCGACATCCAGATACCACTCATCCGGGCTGAGTTCCGGCTGGCGGGCCAACTCACGGATGTCGCGAATATCGCCCCAGACTTCACGACACGGATTGAGGGCGAAGATGATCACCTCGCAGTGTTTGGCCAGCCCGTCGAGCACCCGCAGATGGTGAGTCGGTAGGCTGCTGATGCCAAACACCAGCACCCGCTCGGGCAATCCGGCGATGACCGTGGCGCTATGCAAACGCTGCAGCAAGTCATCCAGCAAACGCGCCCGGTGCGGGTGACCGTCGCGGGTCAGCTCACACCAGAGCAGCGCCTGCCAGCCTTCGTCCAGGCCCAGGCCGAGCAGCTCGCCGCGCTCCCAGGCCCCCAGCCAGTCGTCGCGATACAACAGGTATTGGTCGAACACATCGGCAATTTTCGCCGCCAAGGACAGCCGCCGCCGCTCATCGCCACCCTGCAGATAATGCTCCAGGCGCGGCGCCTGGGCGCAGTTGGCCGGCGTGCAAAGCCAGTCGTACAGCCGCCAGGTCAGGCTGCTGGGGCTGAACGCCGACTGTTCCGGCAACTGGCCGAGCACCAGCCGCGACAGGTCCCAGACGAACTTGGCCGGCAGCTGCACCTCCAGCTGCATGGCGATGCCCTCGCGGCGCGCCAGTTGCAGGGTCAGCCAACGACCGATGCCTTGACTGGGCACCACCACCAAGGCCGGCGCCAACGGCTCCCGCAGTGGCTGGGCGAGCAGCGTGCAAGCCAGCTCGCCAAGGGTTTCCAGATCGGGGGCGTGATAGAGGCTGAGCATGGGCGTCCGTTCGGGGCGGGGAGTGAAAAAATCGACAGCTGGTTGCCCGGGATCATAACGCGAAGGCCGGCGCCAACTAGCAGCCTGTCGGGCTTAGGCGTCCGTAGCGAGGGAAAGATCGGCTTGAGGCAGTTTTTGCGCTCTTTTGAGGCGAATAGTCATTCTATTCAACGAGAAAGAGCACAAAAAATGACCAAGTCCGGCTTTTCCGCAGTAGGACAGACCTAAGTCCGGCAGGCTGCTAGGGTTAAAGCTTAAGCGTGGCATGCGACCAAGGGTGTCGCTGGCAGCAGCGTATTCTAGCCAACTCGGGAGCGAGCATGTACGAACAACCCACTGCGGCCGCCGGGCCGGACGTTTATCCGTTGCTGCAACAGCTGTATGAACTCGGCGGTTCGGATATGTTTTTCAGCGTCGGCAGCCCGGCGCAAGTCAAGATTGAGGGCCACACCCAGCCGCTCGATACGCCAGCGCTGGCGCCCGGCGCGGTGCGGCATATGGCCTATCAGTTGATGAGTGCCAAACAGGCCGCCGAGTTTGAACTGGAGCTAGAGATGAACCTGGCGGTGAGCGTCGAAAACGGCGGGCGCTTTCGTATCAACGTTTATTACCAGCGCGGTGACGTGTCGATGGTCGCCCGCCTGATCAAGCGCGAAGTGCCGTCCATCAGCGCCCTCGGGTTGCCGCCACAACTGGAGAAGTTGGCGTTGCTTGATCGCGGCTTGATCCTGGTGATTGGCGCCGCCGGCGCGGGTAAATCAACCACCCTGGCGGCCATGCTCGACTACCGCAATCGGCACCGCGACGGGCATATCCTCTGCATCGAAGACCCGATTGAGTTTATCCATCAGCACCAGCGTTCGATCATCGAGCAGCGCGAAGTGGGCCTGGACACCCACAGTTTTGCCGCCGCCTTGCGCAACGTACTGCGCGAGGCGCCCGACGTGATCATGCTCGGTGAAATCCGCGACCTCGACGGCATGCAGCATGCCCTGCACTATGCCGAAACCGGTCATCTGTGCATCGCCACCCTGCATGCCACCAGCACCACCCATGCCCTGGAGCGGATCGTGCGGTTCTTCCCGGAAGAGGCGCGCCTGCAGGTGCTGGCCGACCTGGGGCAAAACCTGGCGGCCATGATTGGCCAACGGCTGGTGCCGGGAGTGGCGCAAAAACGCGTGGCCGCGGTGGAGCTGCTGCTGACCAGCGCGCATATCCGCGATCTGATCCAGCGCGGCCTGTTCGATGAACTGCGCGAGGCCATCGGCCACGGCGCCGAGCAGGGCTTGCAAACCTTCGACCAGCACCTGTTAAGCCTCTATCAAAGCGGCCGAATCAGCCTCGAAGAAGCCATCCACCATGCCGAATCGCGCACTGATCTAACCCTGAAGATCCGCCTCAACCAGGCCAGCAGCGGGATTGATCCACAGCTCAATGCGCTGCGCGACGGCTAGCGACGGCACATCGAAGGCGCTTAATGGCCGCGCTTTGCATCGAGGCTGTAGGCCCCCGCGCCCTGCACGTAGAGCAGCAGGAAACCGCCGGCCAAGGCGAGGTTTTTCATCAGCATGATCATCTGCATCTGATCATCAGGTTTAAGGTGGAAGATCAGCGCCGCCGCCACACAAAAGCCGGCCAGTGCCAATGCCGCCCAACGGGTCATAAAGCCGAGGATCAACGCCAGACTGCCGCCGACCTCCAGCAGTATCACCAGCGGCAGCAGCGCTCCGGGCACGCCCATACTTTCCATGTAGCCTTGGGTAGCGGCATAGCCGCTGATCTTGCTCAAACCGGCGAGCAGGAAAATATGCGCCAGCAGCAGCCGTGCGAGCAAAACGATTGCATTGTTCATAGAACCTCCAGTTGCAAGAAACCGCGTTATCCAGCCGCCACCAATAATGTCAACGCGCTGCCAGGCAGGCGTGCCGGATGGTTCGTTTGACCTTAGCAACGCAGTAGCGCCGGCGCCACTGACCGGGGCGCCACCGCGTAAAGAGGACAGCAGTTATCAGCAACGGCTCAACGCCCCCCGGCAAATACCGCCGCCGCCAGGCGCACCAGACGGCTGACTAAAACACCTCAGGCCAGCGCCAGCTGACGGCGATCGAGGTGGCCGCTCCAACGGGTCATCGCCAAGGCACCGAGCACCACCAACGCACCAATCCACGGCGTATTCATCAGCCCCAAATGCTCCACCACCAGGCCGCCGGCCCAGGCGCCACCAGCGATGCCGAGGTTGAATGCAGCGATGTTCAGCCCTGCGGCCACCTCCACCGCATCCGGGGTGTAGCGCTCGGCCTGCTGCACCACATAGACCTGCAAACCCGGCACATTACCGAACGCCACCGCGCCCCACGCCAACATCGTCAACGCCGCCAGCCAAGGGTTGGCTGCCGTGAAAGTGAAGATAAACAGCACCAGCGCGAGCAAGGCGAAGATGATCTGCAACGCGCGAATCGGCCCCAATCGATCCGCCAAGCGGCCGCCCCAAATATTGCCCGCCGCCACCGACACACCGTAGATCAGCAACAACAGACTGACCGCAGCCGGGCTGAAACCTGAGACATCGGTGAGGATCGGGGCGAGAAAGGTAAACGCCAGAAACGTGCCGCCATAACCCAGCGCAGTCTTCGCATAGACCATCAGCAAGCGTGGCTCGCCGAGCACAGCAAACTGCCGTAGCAACGATGCCGGCGGGTTATGGGCAATGCCTTTGGGGATGAGCAATAGGCTGGCAAACCAGGCCAGCACACCCAACGCCGACACCGCGAGAAAGGTTGCACGCCAGCCGAAGTGCTGACCAATCAGCGTGCCCAACGGCACCCCGGTGACCAGCGCCACGGTCAAGCCGGTGAACATCAGGGCAATCGCGCCGGCGGCTTTGTCCTTGCTCACCAGGCTGGTAGCGATGGTGGTGCCGATGGCGAAGAACACACCGTGGGCCAGACCGGTAAGCACCCGAGCGACCATCAGCGAGCCGTAGTCCGGCGCCAGCCAGGCCAGCAGGTTGCCGCCAGTGAACAGCGCCATCAGGCCGAGCAGCAAGGCTTTGCGCGGCACTCGGCCGGTCAGGGCGGTAAGCAGCGGCGCACCGATTGCCACGCCAAGGGCGTAGAGGCTGACCAGCAGACCGGCGGAGGGCAGGCTGACGCCGAGGTCGGCGGCGATGGTAGGGATCAGGCCAACGATCACGAACTCGGTCGTGCCGATGGCAAAGGCACTGATGGTCAGCGCCCAAAGGGCAAGTGGCATGGCGCAGCTCCAGAAAAGGGATAACGGGATGCGGCGCAGTATCGGCAGACAGCCTTTTGCGAAAAAGACAGATAAACTCAAATCAATCTTGCTTGAGGCGCAAATATGAAAGCCAATTCCGATGAGCTTCTGGTGTTTGTCAGCGTGGTCGAGTGCGGTTCCATCAGCGCCGCCGCTGTGCAGCTGGGCACCGCCACTTCGGCGGTTAGCCGCACCCTGAGCAAACTGGAGGCGCGCTTTCAGACCACCCTGATCAACCGCACCACCCGGCGCATGGAGCTGAGCGAGGAAGGCCGGCTGTTTCTCGGCCGCGCCCGGCGGGTGCTACACGAACTGGAGCAACTGGAAGAAGACCTGGCCCTGCGCCGTTCCAGCCCCAGCGGACGCCTGCGGATCGACGCCGCCACGCCCTTTATGCTGCACGTGATCCTGCCGCACATTAGCGAATTTCGCAGGTTCTACCCGCAAATCCAGCTGGAGCTGAACAGTAACGAGCAATTTATCGACCTGCTGGAACGGCGCACCGACGTGGCCATTCGTATCGGCACCCTCAACGATTCGACCCTGCACGCCCGCGCCCTGGGTTTCGGTCAGCAGCACCTGGTGGCCAGCCCGGCGTATCTGGCCCAATACGGCATTCCGCAGAGTGCCGCCGAGCTGGCGCAACACAGCCTGCTGGGTTTTACCCAACCTTCGGTGCTCAATCACTGGCCGCTAAAACATGCTGAAGGTGATCGCCTGGCGATCCAGCCGAGCGTGGCTGCCTCCAGCGGCGAGACCCTGCGCCAGCTGGCCATCGATGGTCAGGGCATTGCCTGCCTGACGGGCTTTCTGGTCGGCCCGGACCTAGCCGCCGGCCGCCTGCAAGCCATGCTCGCCGACAGCCTGAGCAACGCCCGCCTGCCGATCCACGCGGTGTACTACCGCAACAGCGAACTGGCCTTGCGCATTCGCTGCTTTCTCGACTTTATCGAAGCGCGCCTGAGCGAAATCCCGGCGCTGTGAGCCACGCCTCGGGCTCGTGGGTTAGCGGCGCCACGCAGGCTCACACGTCTACTCGCAGTCAGGGCACCGCGTAACCCACCGAGCGGTTTCAGACCCTTTGCATAATTAGCGCGGCATAGGCCCTGTGTTGGGTTACGCGGCGGCTTAAACCGTAGCGCTGCTTAGGTCGCGCCATGTGCCGCTAACCCAACCTACCAATGCCCGGCCTCAGGAAATTAACAACTTGGCGGGGCTCAACACGTAACTGGGGCATGGCTGCAAACAAGGCATTACCGGCGCGCCTAGGCGCTATTTAGCCGCCCTAAAGCTGCCGCTCAAATGGCGGAAAGTATTACTCCAACTCACCACACAACTCGGCGGTGCGCAGCAGCGCGGCGGTCAGGCTGTGTTGTTCCCATTCCGGCAAGCTGGCAAAGGCGGCGCGCAAGGTCGGCGGCAGCAATGGCGGGGCCTGGGCCAGCAGGTTGCGGCCGGCATCGCTGAGCAGTAACCACTGGCGGCGACGGTCTTGGTCATCGCGTTGGCGCATCAGTAAACCGGCCTCTTCCATGCGCTCCAGCAAACCCGAGAGGGTCGCCGCGCTGAGACTGACCCGCCGGCTCAAGGCGCTGGCGGTGAGCTGCGACTCATTGGCCAAGACCCGCAGAATCAACAGCTGAATCGGCGTCAGGCCGCCGAAGCGGGCCAGGCGTTTGGCGTGCACTTCGCCGGCTTGCTGCAGGCGCCGCAGGGCACTGAACAGCCCCGTCTCAAAGCCACTGATATCGATCATTTAATTTCACCTGTAACTAATTAGTCTCTATTTATCCCATTTAATCAGAAACTTAACTTTGAACTAAAAGTAATTATTCGCTTCTAGATAAACAGCACGCAATCACTTAAATCCTCCCCAACGGCCCAACCGGCAAGGACAGTCTATGTGTGGCATCGCTGGAGAATTACGTTTCGATGAACAACCGGCCGACCTGGCCGCCGTCGCCCGCATCACCGAGCATCTGGCCCCCCGCGGCCCCGATGCCCAGGGTGTGCACAGCCAAGGCCCGTTGGCTTTCGGCCATCGCCGACTGAAAATCATGGACCTGGCCGAGGCCTCGGGCCAGCCGATGGTCGACAGCCAGCTCGGCCTGTCCCTGGTGTTCAACGGCTCGATTTATAACTACCCGGAGCTGCGCGTCGAACTGCAAGCCCTGGGTTATCAGTTTTTCTCCAATGGCGACACCGAAGTGCTGCTCAAGGGCTATCACGCCTGGGGCGCAGAGCTGCTACCAAAGCTCAATGGCATGTTCGCCTTCGCCATTTGGGAGCGCGACAGCCAGCAGTTGTTTCTGGCCCGTGATCGCCTTGGCATCAAGCCGCTGTACCTGTCGCGCACCGCGCGGCGCCTGCGTTTTGCCTCGACCTTGCCGGCTTTGCTGCAGGGTGGCGGGATCAGCAAAACCCTCGACCCGGTGGCGCTCAATTACTACCTCAACTTCCATTCCGTAGTGCCGGCGCCACGGACCATTCTCGCCGGGATTGAAAAACTCCTGCCCGGCAGCTGGATGCGCATCGATGCGCAGGGCAACTGTGAGCAGCAGACCTGGTGGCAGCTGCAGTACGGCCCCGAGCGCGATGAAATTGACCTGGACCTGCCGCAGTGGAGCGAACGCCTGCTCGATGAAATGCGCGGCGCAGTATCGATCCGCCAACGGGCGGCGGTGGATGTGGGAGTGCTGCTCTCCGGCGGCGTCGACTCCAGCTTGCTGGTCGGTTTGCTGGCCGAGGCCGGGGAGAAAAACCTGGCGACCTTCTCGATTGGTTTTCAGGATGCCGGTGGCGAACGCGGCGACGAGTTTCACTACTCGGACCTGATCGCCAAGCGCTTCAATACCCAGCACCATCAGTTGCGCATCGGCGAGCAGGAAATCATCCAGCAACTGCCGGCGGCGTTTCGCGCCATGAGCGAGCCGATGGTCAGCCACGACTGCATTGCCTTCTACTTGCTGTCGCGCGAAGTGGCCAAGCATTGCAAGGTGGTGCAGAGCGGCCAGGGCGCTGACGAGCTGTTTGCCGGTTACCACTGGTACCCGCAGGTGGATGGCGCCAGCGATCCCTATGCCGCTTATCGCGCGGCGTTTTTCGACCGCGAACATGCCGAATACCTGGCCACGGTGCAGCCGCAGTGGGAGGGTGAAGACTTCGCCGGCGAGTTCGTCCGCGAACATTTCGCCAGGCCCGGAGCGGCCGCGCCGGTGGATCGCGCCCTGCGTTTGGACAGCACGGTGATGCTGGTCGATGACCCGGTCAAGCGGGTCGACAACATGACCATGGCCTGGGGTCTGGAGGCGCGTACGCCGTTCCTCGACTACCGGTTGGTGGAGCTGTCGGCACGGATTCCGGCGCGTTTCAAACTGCCCAACGGCGGCAAGCACGTGCTCAAGGAAGCCGCCCGCAAGCTAATCCCGGCAGAAGTAATCGACCGGCCCAAAGGCTACTTCCCGGTGCCCGGCCTCAAGCATCTGGAGGGCGCGACCCTGGCCTGGGTCAGCGAACTGCTGCTCGACCCCAGCCAGGACCGTGGCCTGTTCAACCCGGTGATGCTCGACCGGTTGCTCAGCGACCCGCAAGGGCAACTCACCCCGTTACGCGGCTCCAAGCTCTGGCAATTGGCGGCGCTCAACCTGTGGCTCAGCGAACAAGGTATCTAGCCACCCGCACCGCACCGCACCGCCCCAGCCCATCGCGCTGCACCACCACTTCGGGACTACTGCCATGCGAACCATCGCCCTCAACCAGCGCCTTGTGCGCGGCCAGTCACCCTCCTACCAACGCCTGCAAGCGCAGCTGGCGGAAGGTGGCGTCGCGCTGTGCAGCCAGCCGCGCAGCATTCACTGTGGTTGGGGGCGCCTGCTGATTGGCCATACCTACCCGGATGCCGCGGCGCTGACCGCCGACTTGCTGGCCGAGCAACCGGGCCAGCGCGATATCGCCCTGTATGTGGCCGCGCCGCAACTGGTGCTGGCGCAAGCCCCGCAACAACTGTTTCTCGACCCCTGCGACACCCTGCGCCTGTGGTTTACCGATTACCGCCCGGCCCATCACACCCATCGCGGGTTTAATATTCGCCGGGTGCAGAACGCCGCCGACTGGGCGGCGGTCAACCGCCTGTACCTGCAGCGCGGCATGTTGCCGGTGAGCGTCGAGCAACTGACCCCGCTCGAGCACGGCGGCCCCAGCTACTGGCTGGCCGAAGATGACACCAGCGGCGCGGTGATCGGCAGCATCATGGGCCTCAATCACGTCAAAGCCTTCAATGACCCCGAAGCCGGCAGCAGCCTCTGGTGCCTGGCGGTTGACCCGCACTGCCCGCGCCCCGGCGTCGGTGAAGTGCTGGTGCGCCACCTGATCGAGCACTACCTCAGCCGCACCCTCAACTACCTCGACCTGTCGGTGCTGCACGACAACCTGCAGGCCCGCGCCCTGTACACCAAGCTGGGCTTTCGCGACCTGCAAACCTTCACCCTCAAACGCAAAAACGGCATCAACCAGGCGCTGTTTCTCGGCCCTGGCCCCGAAGCCGAGCTTAACCCCTATGCCCGCATCATCGTCGACGAAGCCCATAGGCGCGGCATTGAAGTGCAGGTCGACGACGCCGCAGCCGGGCTCTTCACCCTGACCCAGGGCGGGCGGCGGATTCGTTGCCGCGAGTCGCTGTCCGACCTCACCAGCGCCGTCAGCATGACCCTCTGCCAAGACAAACGCCTGACCCACCGTGCCTTCGCCCGCGCCGGTTTACAGCAGCCGGCGCAATGCCTGGCCGCCGATGCCGAAAGCAACGGCGCGTTTCTGGCCGAGCATGGCCGCCTGGTGGTCAAGCCGGTGGACGGTGAGCAAGGGCAGGGCGTGGCGGTGGATTTAACCAGCCTGGCCGAGGTGACGGCGGCGATTGAACGGGCCCACGCCTTCGACAGTCGCGTGCTGCTGGAAAGCTTCCATGCCGGCCTTGACCTGCGCGTGTTGGTGATCGGCTTTGCGGTGGTCGCCGCCGCCATCCGCCGACCGGCCGAAGTGATCGGTGATGGGCGCAACAGCATCCAGACCTTGATTGCCGGGCAAAGCCGCCGTCGCCAAGCGGCCACCGGCGGCGAGAGCCAGATCCCGCTGGACGCCGAAACCCTGCGCACCCTCAACGCCGCCGGCTACGACTACCAGAGCGTGCTGCCCGCCGGTGAGCGCCTGGCGGTGCGCAAAACCGCCAATCTGCACACCGGCGGCACCCTGCAGGATGTCACCGCGATCCTCCATCCGCAGCTGCGCGAGGCGGCCATCAGCGCCGCCCGGGCGCTGGACATGCCGATGGTCGGCCTCGACCTGCTGGTGCAGGCCGCCGACCAACCCGAGCATGTGTTTATCGAAGCCAATGAGCGCGCCGGGTTGGCCAACCACCAGCCGCAGCCGGTCGCCGAACGCTTTCTCGACCTGTTATTTCCACTGAGTCAGGCACTCGGCTAAGCCCCCGTGCCTTTGGAGTCGTTATGCATTCGCCACTGCCCGAACCCGATCTGCCGTATCTGCAAAAAGTGCTGCTGGAAATGCTCGCCATTCCCAGCCCCACCGGCTTTACCGACACCCTGGTGCGCTACGTGGTCGAACGCCTGGAGGAACTCGGCATCCCCTTCGAACTGACCCGCCGGGGCACCATCCGCGCCACCCTCAAGGGCCGTCAGTCGAGCCCCGACCGAGCGGTGTCGGCGCACCTGGACACCATCGGCGCCAGCGTGCGGGAGATCAAAGACAACGGTCGCCTGGCCTTGGCTGCCATCGGTTGCTGGTCCAGTCGCTTCGCCGAAGGCAGTCGTGCCAGCCTGTTTACCGACCAGGGCGTGCTGCGTGGCAGCGTATTACCGCTGCTGGCCTCCGGGCATGCGTTTAACACCGCGGTAGATCAGTTGCCGATCAGCTGGGACCACGTCGAGTTGCGCCTGGACGCGTACTGCAGCACCCGCGCCGATGGTGAAAGTCTGGGCATCGGGATTGGCGATTTTGTCGCCTTCGACCCGCTGCCGGAGTTCTGCGACAGCGGCCATATCAGCTCCCGCCACCTGGACGACAAAGCCGGCGTGGCGGCACTGCTGACCGCCCTCAAAGTGATTGTCGAGAGCGGCATAGAGCCGGAAATCGACTGCCACCCGCTGTTCACCATCACCGAAGAAGTCGGCTCCGGCGCCGCCGCCGCGCTGCCCTGGGATGTCAGCGAGTTTGTCGGCATCGACATCGCCCCGGTCGCCACCGGCCAGCAATCCAACGAGCACAGCGTCAGCGTCGCCATGCAGGATTCCGGTGGTCCCTACGACTATCACCTGTCACGCCATCTGCTGCGCCTGGCCGCCGAACACGAAGTCCCAGTGCGCCGCGACCTGTTTCGCTACTACCACAGCGACGCGCAATCGGCGGTCACCGCCGGCTACGACATTCGCACCGCGTTGCTGGCCTTCGGCTGCGACGGCACCCACGGCTACGAGCGTACCCATATCGACAGCCTGAAGGCGCTCACCCGCCTGTTGGCCGCTTACATCCTCAGCCCGCCAGTGTTTGCCAGCGATGCCCAACCAGCCAAGGAGCACTCGCTGGAGCGCTTCAGTCACCAGATCGAACACGACACACAAATGGCCAGCGAAACCCAATTGCCCAGCCTTGGCAGCTTGCTGGAAGTCGGCGGTGGCGAACGGCAGGCGTGATTCGCTGGACAGCGGCAAAACCCCTGCACTAACGTCGCCATTTAAAGGGCCACACGCCTGTGCACGCCCACCCACTGCCGTTGAGGAATACGTCCATGCGCCACCCCTTGCTTGTGCCTGCCCTGCTTTGCCTGTCCCTGCTGGGCTGCAACTCTAGCAATGTGGTGGCCGAGCGAATTACCGACGATAACGGCGTTATCCGCGCCTGCGGTGAGGGCGCGGGCTTAAGCGCCTGCAAGAGTTTTCAGGGCGCCACCTCCAATCAGCAGATGAGCGATGAGGCCAAGCAGATTCGCAACGAGTCGCCGGCCGAAGTCGAACAAAGCATCGAGCTGCTGGAAAACACCCCCAGCGATGAGGTCAATCAGGACGACTGAGCTAACCTGCTAAACGCCAGTTCGATTGCGGGCTGGCCTGACAGGTCTGGGAGGATCTATGGCTCTGGTCGATTTATTACTGGTATTGGTCTTGCTGCAGTACGTGCACTTTTCTGTATTGGTGGCTCAAGCCCGGGTTACCTACGAGGTAAAAGCCCCGGCAACCAGCGGCAATGAAATTTTCGAGCGTTACTACCGGGTGCAGATGAACACCCTGGAGCTGCTGATCTTGCTGTTGCCGGGTGTGTGGCTGGCCAGCAAATACCTGCCGGCAGTCTGGGTGGCGGTGCTGTGCGGCATTTATCTGCTCGGGCGGGTGGTGTATCTGCGCGCCTATGTGGCCGATCCGGGCAAACGCAGCCTGGGCTTTTTGCTCAGCTTCGCGCCGATTCTGTTGCTGCTGCTGGCCGGTTTGGGCGGCTCGCTACGGGCCTTGTGGGCGTTTTAAGCACTCGCGCTGCCGCCGCTGGTCGGCGCAGCTCCGGGATTCTTCGCCGCTGCGCAGTTAACAGGCTGTTGAAAAATGTAGCGAGCGACGGCTAGGCAAGGCGAAATCCGCCGAAAAAGCGCAGTGTACGAGCTGTACATGAGCATTTTGAGGCTGATTTCAACGCCGCATAGCCGAGCGCAGTAGTTTTTCAACGACCTGTTAAGCCCTGGATACGGCTGCGCCTGCTTGTCTAGAGCGGTATGCTGCGCGGCAATTGCTGCCGACGCCTTGCCCGCGCAGCCCCGCTCAGTTCCCCGCGAAACCCCAGCCAAGCCGATGATTTTTTTAAAAGACTTACTGCTCCGCCTGCACGCCTTGCTGCAACGTTTTCCCTGGGTGATGCCGCTGTATGGCTTTGTCTCCGGCTTGGCCGGATTCTTCCTAGTCAAACGCCAAGCCGAGTTCGCCAAGGTTATCGCCATTCTGATGCTGGTCACCTGGCTCTGGCTGGCCCTGGAAAACCTGCTCAGCCAGCAATTGGCGCGCCGTTTTGGTCTGCAAATACCGCCCTGGCTGCTGCGTTTTGCCACCCAGATGGTGCACCAGCAAAGCCTGTTTTTCGTCTTGCCGTTTTTTGCCCTGACCACCGCCTGGGACAGTGGCCAGCTGGTGTTTACCGGCCTGCTCGGCCTCTGCGCGCTGATCGCCATCATCGACCCGCTGTACTTCAACTGGCTGGCGCCACGCCGCTGGCTGTACCTGGCTTTTCACAGCCTGACGCTGTTTGCCGTGTTGCTGACTGCCCTGCCGATCATCCTGCACCAGACCACGGCGCAGAGTTATCAGTGGGCCTTGTTGGCCAGCGTGCTGTTGTCGTTCCCCAGTTTGCTCGGCACCTTGAAGATCAACCGCTGGTGGCGCTGGCTGGCCTTGCCCGGCTTGAGCCTGGCCCTGCTCGGGGTCGGCTGGCTGGCGCGGCCCTGGGTGCCGCCGGCCACCCTGTGGCTGAGCGAAATGGTCGTCAGCGCCCAGATGAACGCCAGCCAGCGCGCCCCCGGCCAAGCCCGCGAACAGCTCAGCAGCGCCCAGCTCAAGCAACAGGGCCTGTACGCCTACACCGCGATCAATGCGCCACGCGGCCTGACTGAGCGGATTTACCACGTTTGGCGCCACAACGGCCAAGAGGTCGACCGCATCGCCCTGGATATTCAGGGCGGCACCAAGGCCGGCTACCGCGCCTGGAGCCACAAGCAAAACTTCCCCGCCGAGCCGAGCGGCAAGTGGCGCGTCGACGTGATCACCGACGGCGGCCAGACCCTCGGCGTGCTGCGCTTTACGGTTAACCCTTAGGTAGCCGCCGCGCTGCGACAATCAAGCGCAGCCGTACCAGTGGGTGGCACCCGCCGGCGCTGGTAGAGTGCGGCGATGAAACTTGTCCCGCCCCATCGCAAGCTTATTGCCTGGTTGCTGTACAGCTGTGTGCTGTTCAGCACCTTGGCCTGCGCCATTGGCCATGGGCAAAGCAGCGGCCTGCGACTGAGCGGTATCGAGCAGTTGCAGTGCAGCATCGGCGGCGCCAGCGATTCGCGGGTGCCGGCGCTGAGCCAGTCACCGATCACCTTCGACTGTCCGCTGTGCGCCAGCCCCGCCCTGACCACCAGTCTGACCGGTTACAGCCTGCAGCTGGCGGCCTGGCAACCCGCACCGCGCCAGGCCTTCGCGGCCGCCAGCGCGACGCCGAGCCGCACCCTCTGGGCAGCCGCCAACCCGCGCGCGCCTCCCGCTCTCTAGTGCCGTGGCAGCTTCTAGGCTGCCAATCGACTGCGCCGCTGCTCGACCCTGCGTTGGCGTCCTTGGGACGTGCACCAGGCTGTGAGTGCGGCACCTGAAGCTCTGCACAGAGACATCCTCCATGTACCCAACTTTTCCTGATTCACGGGCCTGCGCGGCCCTGCTCGCACTGCTCAGCCCCTTGGCGCACGCCGCTGCACCCGCGCCCCTGATTATTACCGGCGGCGCGAGTCAGCCCGTGCAGCTGGCCCCCAGCGTGATTGAGGCCAAGCCGGCCAGCAACCCCCTGATTAATGCCGCCGCAGTCGATGGGCAACGTTTGCAAAGCCTGCGCCCGGCCACCAGTGACAGCGCCAGTCTGCTGCGCGGCGTGCCCGGCGTCAGCCTCAACAGCGCCGGCGGCATCTCCAGCCTGCCGGCGATTCGCGGCCTGGCCGACGACCGTTTGCGGATCAAGATCGACGGCATGGACCTGGTGGCCTCCTGCCCCAATCACATGAACCCGGCAATGTCCTATATCGCCCCGAGCAACCTCGGCAACCTGCAGGTGTTCGCCGGCATCACCCCGGTCAGCGTCGGTGGCGACAGCATCGGCGGCACCATCATCGCCGACAGCGCAGCGCCAGAGTTTGCCGCGCCCGGTGCGGCGAGTATCGACAAGGGTGAAGTGGGCGCCTTCTACCGCAGCAATAACGACGCCCGTGGTGGCAACTTCTCCGCCACCCACGCCGAAGAGTTGTTCAACATCCGTTACGACGGCAGCACCAGCAAGGCCAACAACTACAGTGCCGGCGGCGACTTCAAGCGCAGCACCAGCACCGGCCAGCTCGGTAATGGCTCGCCGCTGGACGAAGTGGCCTCCACGGCCTACGAGACGCAAAACCACGCCCTGGGCATGGCCCTCAAGCTCGGTGAAGACCTGCTGGAGCTGAAGCTCGGCTATCAACAGGTGCCGCAAGAGCTGTTCGCCAACCAGCGCATGGACATGACCGACAACAGCCAGCAGCGCATCAGCCTGCGTTATCTGAGCCAGTTCGACTGGGGCGAGCTGGACACCCGCGTGTACCACGAGAAGGTCGAGCACAAGATGGACTTCGGCCCGGACAAGCGCTTCTGGTACGGCATGCAGTCCAACATTGCCGGCAGCGCCGATGGCCAACCCTGCTCGCCGATCTCCGCCAGCTGCGCCGCCGGCATGCCGATGGCGAGTGAGGGCAAGACCAGCGGCGCCAGCGTCAAGGCGAGCATCGATCTGGGCCCGCAGGACCTGCTGCGGCTCGGCGGCGAATACCAGCGCTATCGCCTGAATGACTACTGGCCTGCCTCGGGGGGCGGCATGTGGCCGAATACCTTCGAGAACATCAACGATGGCCAACGCGACCGTGCCGCGCTGTTTTCCGAATGGGAATCGCAGCACAGCTCCGACTGGCTGACCCTGCTCGGGGTGCGCTACGAGCATGTGCAGAGCGACGCCGGCGATGTGCACGGCTACGGCCATGCGGGGGGAGGTCAGCTCGTCGAGGCAGCCGCCTTCAACGCCGCCGACCGCAGCCAGACCGACCATAACTGGGACCTTAGCGCCCTGGCCCGCTACACCCACAGCGAGCAGCTGGATGTGGAGTTCGGCTACGCACGCAAAGTCCGCTCGCCCAACCTGTACGAGCGCTACACCTGGTCGAGCTGGCCCATGGCGGCGACCATGAACAACTTCGCCGGCGACGGTAATGGCTACGTCGGCGACATCGACCTCAAACCGGAAACCGCCAACACAATCTCCAGCACCTTCGACTGGCACAGCAGCGACCGCCAGCGCGAACTCAAGGTCACGCCTTTCTACACCCTGGTCGACGACTATATCGACGCCGTCAGTGCCACCGGCAACGCCGTGCCCGCCGATCAGTTCAACGTCCTGCAGTACGCCAACCAGTCGGCACGCCTGTACGGCATGGACGTCTCCGCCAAGCTGCCGCTGGCCAGCAACGACCTGGGCAACTGGGGCGTCAATGGCCTGCTCAATTACACCGATGGCAAGAACCACGATACCAACGATGAGCTGTACAACATCATGCCGCTCAACGCCACGCTGGCGCTGACCCAGGAAATCGGCGGCTGGAGCAACAGCTTCGAAGTGGTGGCTGTGGATGCCAAAAACCAAGGCTCGGACGTGCGCAACGAGATCCAGACCGCCGGCTACACCTTGTTTAACCTGCGCGCCAGCCACAGCTGGAAGCAAGTGCGGGTCGACGTTGGCGTCGAGAACCTGGCTGACAAGTTCTACTACCTGCCAACCGGCGGCGCCTACACCGCCCAGGGCCGGACCATGTCGATGAATGGCATTGAGTGGGGTGTCGGCGTGCCGGGCATGGGTCGCTCGTTCTACACCGGGGTCAATGTGACGTTCTAGGCTATACAGCCGCCCGCCGCACTGGCGGGCGGTTTTCTTTGGCTCTGTCCCAGTTATGCGTTGCGAGGAGCCTAAATTTTGGAGAGAGGGAATTAGCCTTGATACCTGTGCTGTCTGCACCGGCCAATCGCGGATAAATCCGCTCCTACAGGGTTGGCCAGCCGATGAAATTATTGTAGGTGCCGGGCTTGTGTAGGAGCAGATTCATCCGCGAAGCAAGCGCGAGCACACTGGCAACCCTGCAGGACCACTACCGCTCTTTGTCCCACCTTCATCAGGGTCACGAACCAGGTGAAGGTGGGACTTGCGCGTTACAACACGTAACTGGTACATGGCCTTTTCTTTGGGCAGTCGCAGCCGGCGGGCTATCCGCCAGCCAGATGACTTCAATCAAACCCGTCCCCGACACATCACGACAACATGCCCCAGCGCCTGCGGCTATGGCCTCGCGGCAAACTCCTCTAAGCTCACAGCCATGAACATTGCGTCCACCGACCTGCTGCAACTTGATCGCTCCAGCGCTGTGCCCAGCCTGCGCATCGCCGGCGCCTGGACGCTGCACAACTACGCCCGCCTCGAACAACAGTTAGCCAGCCTGCCACTGCCGATTGCGGCCAGCCAGGCGATTGATCTGCAGCAACTGCAGGCGCTGGACACTGCCGGCGCCGCCTTGCTGGTCAAGTTGCTCGGCAATAACCGCAGCCGCCAGCTTAGTGAGCAGCTGGATGTTTTACCGGCCGCCCGCCGCGCCTTGCTGGCCACGGTAAGCGCCGCCCTGGAGCAGACTTCCGGCGCCGCCCCGGCCGCCAAGCAGCACGGCCTGAACCTGTGGCTGGAGCAATTGGGCCGTGGCATGGAAGGCTTCGGCCAGCAGCTACTGGCGTTGCTGGGCTTTATCGGGCTGATCCTCGTGACCCTGGCCCGCACACTGCTGCAGCCGTCGCGCTGGCGGGTCACGGCGCTGGTGGCGCAGATCCAGCAAACCGGCCTGAACGCCGCGCCGATAGTGGCGCTACTGACCTTTCTGGTCGGCGCGGTGGTGGCCTTTCTCGGCGCCACCGTGCTCAGCCGCTTCGGCGCCAGCATCTACACGGTGATGCTGGTGGCCTTCTCGTTCTTGCGCGAATTCGGCGTGCTGCTCACCGCCATCCTGCTGGCTGGGCGCACCGCCAGCGCCTTCACCGCGCAGATCGGTTCGATGAAGGCCAATGAAGAGATCGATGCAATCCGCACCCTCGGCCTCAATCCCATCGAGCTGCTGGTGTTGCCGCGGGTGCTGGCGCTGCTGATCAGCCTGCCGCTGCTGACTTTTGTCGCCATGCTGTCGGGGATTTTCGGTGGCGCGCTGGTCTGCACCCTGAGCCTGGATATTTCCCCGGCGCTGTTCTTGTCGATTCTGCAAGACGTACCGGTGCAGCACTTTCTGGTCGGCATGGCCAAAGCGCCGCTGTTTGCCTTTTTGATCGCCGCCATTGGCTGTTTGGAAGGCTTCAAAGTCAGCGGCAGCGCCGCCTCGGTGGGCGCCCACACCACCTCCAGCGTGGTGCAGTCAATTTTCGTGGTGATTTTGCTGGATGCCGCCGCCGCATTGTTTTGCATGGAGATGGACTGGTGAGCGCCCACAGCCAGCGCGTAGGGTGGGCTTCAGCCCACCAAGGCCATTTCGTCCTGCTGCGATGGGCTGAAGCCCACCCTACAAGCGCATTTCAACCCATAACGGACGTAGCCTTGTTTGGCATGGAGATGGACGGGTGAACTCGGCAACTGAGGCCATAGTGCAGGTCCGTGGGCTGAGCAACAGCTTTGGCTCGCAGTGCGTGCATGAAAACCTCGATCTGGATATTTATCGCGGCGAAATCCTCGCCGTGGTCGGCGGCTCAGGAACCGGTAAATCGGTATTGCTACGCAGCATCGTCGGCCTGCGCGAGCCGAATGCCGGCTCGGTGCAGGTGTTCGGCGAAACCCTGCAGGGCTTGTCCAACCAGCGCCGTGGGCAACTGGAGCGGCGCTTTGGCGTGCTGTTTCAGCAGGGCGCGTTGTTCTCCTCGCTGACGGTACGGGAAAATATCGCCCTGCCGCTGATCGAGCATGCCGGGCTGTCGCGCTTGGCGGCCAATCAACTGGCCCAACTAAAAATCGCCTTGGCCGGCTTGCCAGCTGGCGCTGCGGATAAATACCCCGCGCAACTGTCCGGCGGCATGATCAAGCGCGCGGCCTTGGCTCGCGCCCTGGCATTGGACCCGGATATTTTGTTTCTCGACGAGCCCACAGCCGGCCTCGACCCGATTGGCGCGGCGGCCTTCGATCAGCTGATTCTGACCCTGCGCGATGCGCTGGGCTTGAGCGTGTTTCTGGTCACCCATGACCTCGACACCCTGTACCGCATCACCGACCGGGTCGCGGTGCTGGCCAACAAAAAGGTGCTGGTAGCCGATACGCTGGAGCGTGTGGCAGCCACCGACGATGCCTGGATTCGCGATTATTTCCACGGCCCGCGCGGCCGCGCCGCCGAGCAAGCAGCCAGCCGACTGCAGGAGCAGCCCTAAGATGGGGAAACCAATGCCCGTTATGTACTGCATCACTGGCCTGGTCGCGGTGCTGACCAACAAAAAGGAGCAGTCCTGAGATGGAAACCAATGCCCGTTATGTCCTGATTGGTCTATTCAGCCTACTGGCGGCGGGCGGCGCGGTGCTGTTTGCCCTGTGGCTGGGCAAAGCCAGCTTCGATAGCAGCTACGACAACTACGAAGTGGTATTTAGCGAGGCCGTCAGCGGCCTGAGCATCGGCAGTCCGGTGCAGTTCAGCGGCATCAAGGTCGGCGACGTGCAGCGCTTACGCCTCGACCCGAAAGACCCGAGCAAAGTCTTGGTGCGCATTCAGGTGGCCGCCGATACCCCGGTGCGGCAAAACACCGTGGCCAAACTGACCCTGGCCGGCATCACCGGCACTTCGTTTATCCAGCTCAGCAGTGGCGCGCCAGGCAGCCCGCCCTTGACCCCTAGTGCGCCGGGCAAGGTGCCGCGGATCATTGCCGAGCCATCGCCCATGAGCCGTTTGATGAGCAATGGTAAAGACCTGGTGACCAGCATCACCGAGCTACTGGCCAACAGTAACCGGATGTTCTCCCCGGAAAATGTCGAGCGCATCAGCCAGACCCTGAACAATCTGCAACTGGCCACCGGCGCCATTGCCAGCCAGCGCGACGACCTGCGCCTGACCATTGCGCAACTCGCCCAGCTGAGCAAGCAGGCCAACCAAGCCCTGGAACAAACCAGCACGTTGTTGCGCACCAGCAATAAACTGCTCGACCAGCACGGCAGCGCCACCTTGCACAGCGCCGAGCAGGCCATGGCGGCGCTGCAACGCAGCAGCAGCGGCATTGAACAACTGCTCAATAACAATCAGGCGGCGCTCAGCGAAGGCGCTCAGGGCTTTGCCGAGTTGGGCCCGGCGCTGCGCGAACTGCGCGCGACCCTGGCCAGCTTGAAAGGCATTTCACAACGGCTCGAAGCCAATCCGGCCGGCTATTTACTCGGCCGCGATCAAGCCCAGGAGTTTCAACCATGAATCGACTCGCTCGGCCGCAGCGCCTGCTCATTCTGCTCACCGTCCTTAGTCTGCTCGGCGGCTGCTCGATCCTGCCCACCGCCACCCCGCAACAGGTGTATCTGCTGCCCAGCCATAGCGGCGCCCCGAGTGCCGGCACGGCGGTCGATTGGTCGTTGCGAATCAATCAACCGCAGGCCAGCCAAGCCCTGGATAACGCCCGCATCGCGGTGCTGCCGCAAGACAATCTGATCAGCAACTATGCCGATAGCCGCTGGAGCGATCCGGCGCCTCGACTGCTGCGCAACCATCTGCTAAATGCCTTCCAGAATGACGGCCGGGTGCGCGCCCTGAGCAGCGATGACGACAACCTGCAGGCGGACCTCAGCCTCGGCGGCGAGCTGCAGGCGTTTCAGAGCGAGTATCAACAGGGGGCGATCAGCGTGGTGCTGCGTCTGCAAGCGCGACTGATCGACAGCCGCTCGCAACGCATTATCGCCAGCCAACGCTTCGAAGTACGCCAGCCAGTCAGCGACCCGCAAGTGCCGGCGGTGGTAACCGCCTTCGGCCAGGTCAGCGACCAACTGGCCGCGCAGGTGTTGCAGTGGACGCTGAGTCAGGCCAGTGCCCGCAGGCCTTGAAAAAGGCTCTGCACCAGTTACCTGTTGAACGCCACACACTTCGTAGGAGGGGCTTTAGCCGCGACCAGCGCATAGCCATCGCGGCTAAAGCCCCTCCTACAAAAGCCCACCCGCGCCGCGTTCAAGGTTCAGCCAAAGAACCAGTAGCAAACACCAATCGAGGCCAGCACCCCGACCAGATCGGCGAACAGCGCGCAGCCCACCGCATGGCGCGCGCGCTGCAGGCCGACCGAGCCGAAGTACACCGCCAGCACATAGAAGGTGGTTTCGGTGCTGCCTTGCATGGTCGCCGCCACCAGTGCCGGGAAGCTGTCGACGCCGTGACTCTGCATGGTTTCGATCAACATGGCCCGCGCCGCGCTGCCGGAGAACGGCTTGACCAGCCCGGTCGGCAGCGCATCGACAAAGCGTGTGTCCCAGCCAACCCACTCGACCAGCGTGCGAATACCGTCCAGGCCCAAGTCCAAGGCCCCGGAGGCGCGCAACACGCCGACCGCGCAGAGCATCGCCACCAGATAGGGCAACAGGTTTTTCGCCACTTCGAAGCCTTCCTTGGCGCCCTCGATAAAGGCCTCGTAGACCGGCACCTTGCGCAAAGCGCCGACCAGCACAAAACCGAGAATCATGCCGAACAGGGTGAGATTGCCGAGCAACGACGACAGCGCCGTCAGTGCCGTGGCCGACAGCCCGGCGAGGATCGCCATAAAACCGCCGAGCAGCAACGCGCCGCCGCCGAACCAGGCCAGCAGCACCGGGTCCCAGAGTTTGATCCGCTGCATATAGGCCACCGACAGCAGCGCACTGAGGGTGGAAATACTGTTGGCCAGCAGAATCGGCAAAAACACCAGGGCCGGGTCGGGCGCGCCGGCCTGGGCGCGGTACATAAAGATGCTCACCGGCAACAGCACGAACGACGAGGCGTTCATCACCATAAACAGCACCTGGGCATTGGTGGCGCTGACGCTACTGGGGTTTAGCTCCTGCAGGGCTTTCATCGCCTTCAAACCGATCGGCGTGGCGGCGTTGTCCAGGCCCAGGCCGTTGGCAGTGAAGCTCAGGGTAATCAGCCCGAGCGCCGGGTGGCCGCGTGGCACCTCCGGCATCAGCCGGGCAAACAGCGGCCCCAGCAACCTGGCCAGCAAGTCCACCAAACCGGCCCGCTCGGCGATGCGCAAGAAGCCCAGCCACAGGGTCAGGGTACCGAACAGCAGCACCATCACCTCGACCGACAGCTTGGCCATGGCGAACAGGCTTTCGACCATGGCGGCGAACACCGTCGGGTCATCGCCGAGCAGCCAGCGCGACAGCGCGGCCAGCGTCGCGACCACAAAAAACCCCAGCCACAGGCCATTGAGCATCGGTTATCTCCCGTTAAAGTGCGGCGATCATAACGGCGCGGTGGGCCTGCCGGCCATCAATGCCGTGCTTAACCGGTGGCGCGAACCTTACTGAGGGCGATTGAGCACCTGCAAAATCGCTGCTGTTTCGGCATCCGGCATGCCATCAAAACGCGCCTGGCGGTATTTCATCTGGAAGGCGGCGACCACGTTGCGCAGCGACTGCTCAGGCGTATCGCCCGGCACGCTATAACCCAGCTGCTGCAACTGCGCGGCGAACCAACTGGGTGGCGGCAACTCACGCTCGAACAGCGCCTGCTGCTGCGCCACTTGCGTCGCATCCGGCCAGCGGATCAAGCCGGCTGCCGCCAGCCGCTGCCAGGGAAATAGCGGCCCAGGATCGGTCTTGCGCTGTGGGGCGATGTCGCTGTGGCCGATGATGCTGCCCAGCGGCAAACCATGGCGGGCGACTATGTTCTTGAGCAGGTCGATCAGCGTCTCAATTTGCGCCTCGCTGTAGGGCTGCCAGTGGCGGCCAGTGGGAGAGTCCTGATAGCCCTGATTGACCAGCTCGATGCCAATGGTGCTGGCGTTCAACCAGGTGCGGCCGCGCCACTGACTGTCGCCGGCATGCCAGGCCCGGCGGTGTTCATCCACCAGCTGGTAAATGGTCGCGGGCGCCTCGCCAATCAGGTAATGGCTGCTGACCTCACCATGGGTCAGCAAGGCCAGCGAGTGCTCCAGGTCGGTGGAGGTGTAGTGCAGCACCACGTACTGCACGCGGCTGTCTTGGTTGGCCGAGACGATGCTGCGGTCGATGCTCGGGCCATGACTGCAGGCCGCCAACAGCGCCGCGCAGCAAGCCAAAAAGAGGATTTTCATAGCGCGTCTTCTAGGGGCCACTTAGGGGCTGATGTGCAGAATGCTCTGCAGGTTGTCGAGCAGCATGTCGACACTCAACATGATCAACAACATGCCGGTTAAACGTTCGATGGCGCTCAGCCCCCGCGGGCCGAGATAACGTTGCAAGGCGGTCGCTTGCAGCAGAATCAGCGCGGTGGCGGCCCAGGCCAAAAACACCCCCACATACAGCTCCCACAACTCGCCGGTGTAGGTGTTGCGCAAGGTCATCAGCATCGCCAAGGCCGAAGGTCCGGCCAGTGCCGGAGTCGCCAGGGGCACCAGCATCGGCTCGCCTTCGGGTAGGTCGCCCAGCACCCCTTGCGGACCGGGAAAGATCATGCGCATGGCGATCACGAACAAAATGATACCGCCGGCAATCGCCGTCGATTCCCGCGACAGCCCCAAACCGCTAAGGATTTTTTCCCCAAAGGTGAGAAACAACATCAGCAACGCCAAGGCAAACAACAGCTCACGCAGGGTCACCCGCAAGCGCCGCTCGGGGGCAACATTCTTCAGCGCGGCTAAATAAATAGCAGTGTTACCAAAGGGGTCGGTGACCAAAAACACCAGCACCGCCACGGCCAAAATATCCATCAACAGCTCCTCGAAAATATCCGCCTAGTTTAGAGTGCGGCCAAGCCTGCGTCTGTCGATAAAGCGTCAGCCCTTACCCATAACGAGCCTTGCGCACTGTGCCGCCACGCACAGACCAGACACGGGGCCGAATGAACTGGATGAACGGCCATGCAATTTTTCGATCAAGGGGTATCGTGAGAGCAAGGCTTTAAGGATGTTCGCCATGCGCCGCGCTCTGCTTTGGTTCAAACAGGATTTACGCCTCGATGATCATCCGGCGCTGCAAGCCGGCGTGGATGTCGAGTGCCTGCTGCCCGTGTACGTCCTCGAACCCAGCCAACTGGAGCTTGGCCCGCTCGGTGCCCGCCGCCTAGGCGTACATCGCGCGCGGTTCTTGCTCGAAAGTCTGGCGGCCCTCGATGGCCTCCTGCGTCAACGCGGCTCGCACCTGCTGGTGCTGCAAGGCTCGGCCGAACAACTGCTCCCGCAGTTGGCTGAGCGCTTTAATCTGCAGGAAGTGCTGACCCTGAGCGAAATCGCCCCCGATGAGTGCCAACGCCTCGACCGCGTCAGCCAGCGCTTGGGCCCGGTGGAGCTGCGCGAGCTGCCCAATAATGGCTTGCTGCGCACCGAGCAACTGCCCTGCAGCGTGAGCGAGTTGCCGCAGGTATTTAGCCAGTTCCGCGAGTTAATCGAGCAACAGCTGCATGTCTACCAGCCGCATCCGGCACCCGAACATTTGCCACCACTGCCGGCCGGCGTGGAAAAACTGCTGGGGCCATTACCGACCTTGTCGCAACTGGGCCTCGGTGAGCCGCTGAGCGTCGCCGCCAGTGCCTTTCCCTTCGCCGGCGGCGAAACGGCAGGCAGCGCGCGGCTGCGTGACTATCTGTGGAACAGCCAGAATGTGCGTCAGTATCAACAAACCCGTGACGGCCTGATCGGCAGTGAGTACTCGTCAAAATTCTCACCCTGGCTGGCCAATGGTTGCTTGTCACCCCGGCGTATCGCCGCCGAATTACGCCGTTATGAGGCGCAATATGGGCGCAACGATTCCACCCACGGCCTGTGGGTAGAGCTGCTCTGGCGTGAGTTCTTCCGCTGGACGCTGGTGCGCCATGGCAGCGCGTTGTTCCAGGCTGGCGGTTTGAAAGCCACAGCTCGCGCACCACAACAAGTGGATCAACGGTTGACGCACTGGTGCCAAGGTCGCACCGGCATGCCACTGGTGGATGCCTGTATGCGTGAACTGGCCGCCACCGGTTATATGTCGAACCGCGGCCGGCAAGTGGTGGCCAGCTATTTGGTCAACGACCTGCAGCAAGACTGGCGCCACGGCGCCGCGTGGTTCGAGGAGCATTTGCTCGATTACGACCCCGCCAGTAATTGGGGCAACTGGGCCTATCTGGCCGGAGTCGCCAGTGATGCGCGCTATAACCACCTGTTTAACGCACTGCGCCAGGCGCGGCAGTATGACCCTGAAGCCGCTTACGTCAGCCTGTGGCTGCCGGAGTTACGCCACGTGCCACAGCACCTGCGGCATACCCCATTTCTGCTGAGCCACTTGCAGCTAGGCGCACTTAATTATCCACGCCTGGAGCAGATTCCCGAGGCCTGGACGCCCTATCTGCCGAGCGCGGCTTAAGAACCTGATTTTTAACCGAGTTCGGTACGATTGCGACCACCGCGCTTGGCGCGATACAGCGCCTGATCGGCGCGCTCAAATACCGCCTCGCTGCGCTCGCCGCTAACAAAGGCGCTAATCCCGGCCGACAGGGTGATGGTCACCCGCTCACCCTTGAAGTGAAACGGACAGGCTTCAATCGCCGCCCTTAGGGTTTCCAGCAGCTGCTCGGCACCGGCCAGCGGCGTGCTGGGAATCAGCAAGGCAAACTCCTCACCGCCAAACCGCGCCATAAAATCAGTTTTGCGCAAGCGCTTGGACAACTCGTCGGCGATGATTTTCAGCACTTTATCGCCGGCCAAATGGCCGTAGTTATCGTTGATCCGCTTGAAATGATCGATGTCCACTATGCCCAGCAGCAAGTCACCGCCGTAACGCTGCCAGCGGGCCATTTCCAGCTCCAGACGCTCGTCCCAGGCCGCGCGATTGGGCAGGCCGGTAAGCGGATCGGTCAGGGCTTTTTGCCGCTGTTCTTCGAGGTGATCGCGAAAGCCCTTGGCTTCCACTTCCATGCTCGCCACCCGCTCAACCAAGGTTTGCAGGCGCTCAGCCATGACCTGCTCAACCCCGCCACGCTGGCGCTGGTATTGATCCATGGTGCTCAACAAACCATTGAGTCGACCTTCTACCACCTGCTTGAGTTGATCCAACTCGGTGGCATCCTCGACGCTGCTGTGCAAGCCACCGACTTGCTCGCGCAACGCGCTATCAAGCTCACGGGCCGCACTCATGGAGTCGGCATAACCTTCGTGAGCATCTTTCAGGCTGCCCTGGAAGGTCGCCAAGCGCTCATTCAACTGCTTGAGGTAGCCCTCAAATTCACGCTGGCCCATGTCCGCCACGGCCAGCATCAGCACGGCAAAATCATCCAGTACTGGCACCAGCTCGTAAAAATTCAGGCCGCCGGTAATGCGGTTACGCAACTCCTCGGCCTGCGGTTGATGGCGCTCCGGCAGCGGCAACACGTCAAGCAGACCCAGCAGGGTTTTTTCCACATGCCCGGCAATCACGCTATAACCAGGCTCCGGCGAAACCGGCAAAGCATATTCCGTTGCCACCAGTGCTGCCGCAGGCTGTGCAGGCGCTAACGCTGGCGTTGCGGCGCCCGGTACTGGCTCAGCAGCGAACAAACCAGCAGGCAGCGGCAGACTGTCGAGGGTTGCTGCTGGGCGTTTACTGTTGGCCGGTGCGACCACATCAGCCAGCGAGCCGGATGCCGTTGCAGATTCAGGCGCAACAGGTTCAGGCGCAACAACGCTGCGCGGAGCTTCAACCACTGGCAGAGTCACCGACTGCGCTATTGCGGTGCTTTCGCCCACCGCTGCACTTGGCGACTCGGATAAAGTGGCGGTCTGCGCCGTGGCATGCACTGGTGCAGGCTCTACAACAGCAGATTGCAACGTATCGGCCGTCGACGCTGGCGCGGCGACTGTGGCGCCATCCCGGCTACCAAACAGGCGCTGCAGCAGGCCCGGCCGCGCACTCTCATCAACGTCACGAATAGCCAGCGCCTGGCGCTGCAAGGCACTCAACTCGCCCAATAACACCGGCAGTTCACGCAGCTGGCCAGAACGACTCTCCAGCTGTTTGGCAAAGCTCTTTAAGGGCTTGCTGATTTCCCGTGGTAGCGGTAACCCCTGCAGCTGGCCGACCAGCGCGCCAAGGGCCACGGATATTTGTGCCATCCGCTCGACGCGGCGGTGTTCGGAGTCGAGCACGGCTTTTTCCAGCCGCGGAATTAGCCCAGACAAGCCGGCGTCGATATCATCGCGACGCAAAATATCGCGCAACTCCTGCATGCACTGGTCGACGGCTTTATCGGTGCCTTCGGCAGCCAAACTGCTGCGCACCAACCCACGGCGGAGTAAATCCAGCCGCGCATCCCAGCGCAGTTCAAGTTTCTCTTGGTCTTCCAAGCCTTGCAGATATTTGGCTTTCCAACGCTCGCTGTCGTCACTCATAGATTCGATCCACCGGGAGGCGTGTTGAGCATAGGCCCCAGTGTGCCAGCCAGAAACCCAGGCAGATGAATTTCTACGGCGACCGGTAGATGATCGGAGATCGGCATGGGCAAAACTTCAACCTTCACCAAACTAAGTTCTGGACTGAGCAAAATATGATCCAAGCAACGCTGGGGTTGCCAGCTGGGGAAGGTCGCCTGCACTTGCGGCGCCAGCAGTCCAAGGTCGCGCAGCGGCGACTTCTCCAGCAGGTCGACGGCATGGGTGTTCATGTCGCCCATCAGCACCACATGTCGATAGCCCACAATCAGTTCACGGATATAAGCCAGCTGTAACGTGCGGGTGCGTGACCCGAGTGCCAGGTGCATCATCACCACCAGCAAAGCGTCTTTGCCTTCGCCAAAGCGCAACAGAATTGCCCCACGGCCCTGCGGCCCGGGCAATGGGTGATCTTCCAGCACGCTGGGCTGCAAGCGGGTCAGCACGCCATTGCTGTGCTGCCCAAAATGGCCAAGATTGCGATTGAGCTGCTGATACCAGAAGGGGAAGCGCCCGAGTTGGGCCAGGTGCTCGACCTGATTGATAAAGCCCGAGCGCAGGCTGCCACCATCGACTTCCTGCAGCGCGACCAGATCATAATCGTTGATCAGCGCGCCAATTTTTTGCAAATTGCTCGCCCGTCCGGGGTGTGGCAGCAAGTGCTGCCAGCCCCGCGTCAGGTAATGGCGATAACGCTCAGTGCTGATGCCAACCTGGATATTGAAACTCAGCAGCCGCAAGCGGCCATCGGCCGGCAAGCCACTGTCGCCTTGGCACAGCGCGTTGACCTGTGGATTACACAGGTCAACCGTGCGCTGAACACGCAAACGTCGCAGCATCGCCGTGAGTCGCGCGCTATTTAGCGGCGCGTTCTTTGGCGATCAATTGATCGGCAACTTGCAGGGTTTGCTCTGGGCCACCCGATGAGCCGATATCGAAACGGTACTTACCGTTAACAATCATGCTTGGCACGCCAGTGATCTGATAGGCCATCGCCAGACGCTTGGCATTCGCCACCTGACCTTTAACCCCGAAGGAGTTGTAGGTATTCAGGAAGGCCTCTCTATCGACACCCTGAGTGGCGACGAAGTCGGCGAACGCTTCTGGGTTAGCGAGCTTTTTGCCCTCTTTTTGAATCGCCTCGAATACCGCCTTGTGCACCTTGTGTTCAACTTGCATGGTTTCCAGGGTGATAAACGCCTGACCATGAATATCCCAAACACCGCCGAACATAGCGGGAATGCGGACAAAGTTCACATCAGCCGGGAGCTTCTCAGCCCACGGGTTGATGGTCGGTTCAAAGCTATAGCAATGCGGGCAGCCGTACCAAAACAGCTCAACCACTTCGATTTTGCCAGGCTTGGACACCGGCACCGCCGTGTTCAGTTCGACATACTGCTTGCCGGCTTCCAAATTCATGGCGGCTTTGGGTGCCTCCAGCAGCACCGGCGCATCCGCAGCCTGCGCCGTGAGGCCAAACAGGCTGGTACCGGCCAATACAGCAGACAAAATCAGGTTACGCATACTTAGCTCCAAGCAAAATAAGGGACTATTGGGGACCAGGCTCTGACCATGATCACACCGTCAGGTTCCGCCATTGTAGCCAGGCCCGCAAAGAAAAAGGGTGGCCATGGCCACCCTTTTTCTAACTGCTAGCCGGCAGTCAATGCAGGCCCTGAATGTAGCTCGACAATGCGGCGATATCTTTGTTGCTGAGCTTCTCGGCAATCGAGCGCATGATCTTGGTGTCGCCGTCATTGGTGCGCTCGCCTTCACGGAAGCTGGTCAACTGCAGCGTGATGTAATCCCCGTGCTGGCCGCCAATTTTCGGGAAGCCGGCGGTGGCATTACCCGCACCGGTCGGTGAGTGGCAACCGGTGCAGGCGGGCATGCCTTGCTCGAGCTTGCCGCCACGGAACAACTCTTGGCCACGGGCGACTAATTTTGGATCAGCCGCACCCACACTCATATTCTGACTAGCAAAGTAGGCGGCGATGTCGGCTAAGTCCTGCTCGCTCAGACTGCTCAGCATGCCTGTCATAGGCACCACCGCACGGGCGCCCGACTTGATGTCGCGCAATTGCTTGAGCAGGTAACGCTCACCTTGGCCAGCCAGTTTTGGGAAGGTTGGCGCCAGGCTGTTACCGTCAGCACCGTGACAAGCGCCACACACAGCCACTTTGCCCTGACCCGCAGCAGCGTCGCCAGCGGCATGCGCCATCCCGGTAATGCCCAAGGTCAACAGCAGACTCACGAGTAATTTGTTCATCGATAATCCAGATACGGCTAAGGGTTGAGATAGGGCGGTCGGACTACTTGCTCATCCATTCGATGACAGCTTGGTAATCTTCAGCAGTGCAGTCCATGCAAATGCCACGCGGCGGCATGGCATTGAAACCTTCGGTGACGTGCTTAATCATGGTCGGCATACCCTGCTGCAGGCGCGGTGTCCAAGCAGCCACATCGCCTTTTTTCGGCGCCATTGGCAACTGGCCATTGTGGCAAGCCCCGCAACTGCGGTTAAACACGGCTTCTGGATCTTGGGCGGCTTGCACGTTAAACGCGCACAAGGCGATGCTTGCGGCGATAAATAATTGTTTCATGGTCGACCTCATCAGGGATGGGAACGTCCTGCGTTCTAACGCGCAGCCTATTTAATCGATCCCAAGACTTTTATTGTTAAAAGCAGCATAGGGTAAAGCACAAAGCGCACACTAAATATGCGGCATTATATACTGCAGCCGTGCAAACTGAAACGAAACCGCCCCAGCGACACCGCGTCGCACCTGTGGAACCGCTAATGTCAGTCAAAATCTCAACTCTCGGCCTGCGCCAACAGTCCATTCTTCTTATCAGCGCCGCCAAGGTCGATCAATGTCCGCCGGCCCTGTGGAACCGCTAATGTCAATCAAAAACCCGATCCGCGGCCTGTGCCAACAGTCTACTTTTCTTATCAGCGCCGCCAAGGTCGATCAATGCCCGCCGGACGTTGGCCGTGAAGTCGCCTTTGCCGGCCGTTCCAACGCCGGCAAGTCCAGCGCACTGAACACACTGACCCACGCGGGCCTGGCGCGCACCTCGAAGACTCCGGGGCGCACGCAGCTGCTTAACTTCTTCAGCCTGGATGATCAGCACCGCCTGGTCGACTTGCCCGGCTACGGTTATGCCAAGGTGCCAATCCCGCTCAAACTGCACTGGCAGCGACATTTGGAGGCCTACCTGGGCAGCCGCAACAGCCTCGCTGGGCTGATTTTGATGATGGACATCCGCAAGCCCCTGACCGACTTCGACCAGTTGATGCTCGACTGGGCCGTCGCCAGCCAGATGCCGATGCACATTCTGCTGACCAAGGCCGACAAACTGACCTTTGGCGCCGCCAAGAACACCCTGCTCAAAGTCCAGCAAGATATTCGCCAAGGTTGGGGCGAGGCGATCAGCATCCAACTGTTCTCCGCGCCCAAGCGCATGGGAATTGAAGATGCCTATGCAGTGCTGACGCAATGGCTCGGCCTGCTGGACGAGCCCGAAGCTGAAGTGACTGAAGAACAAGCAGACGCCGCCGAGGAATAATCGCCAACAAGGCCAAAAAACACGCAAAAAAAACCCCGAGCTTCGTAGGGGAGAAGACGCTCGGGGCTCAACACTGGCCCGTGAAAACAAGGCCAGAGATCTGCCACACTCAACAAGAAACAAAATGGCCACACCAGCCATTCATAAGTTCTGACGCCGATTGGGGCGACAAGTTCAGCGGCAGATCAATCACTTGCGACCAAGCGCAGCCGGCCTAATCGCCAGCTGCGCTAAGGCTTTTCGTTAGTGCGCCTCATCCCAGTTGGCGCCCACCCCGACCTCAACCAGCAGCGGCACCGCCAGCTCGGCGGCAGCGCCCATCAACGCCTGTAACCGCACTGAAACCTGTGCAACCAGTTCGGTACGCACCTCCAGCACCAGTTCATCGTGGACCTGCAAGATCACCCGCGCATCGACGCCGGACTCGCTCAGCCAGTTATCCACCAAGACCATGGCGCGCTTGATGATGTCGGCGGCGGTGCCTTGCATCGGTGCGTTGATCGCCGTGCGTTCGGCGCCTTTGCGCAGGCCGGCGTTTTTCGAGTGGATGTCGGCCAGGTACAGGCGGCGACCGAACAACGTCTCGACATAACCCTGCTCGCTGGCCTGCTCGCGGGTGCGCTCCATATAGGCCAGCACGCCCGGATAGCGGGCAAAATAGCGCTCGATATAGGCCTGCGCCTGCTTGCGATCACAGCCAATCTGCTTGGCCAAACCGAAGGCGCTCATACCATAAATCAGCCCGAAGTTGATCGCCTTGGCGCTGCGGCGTTGATCGGTAGTGACCTCGCTCAGCTCGACGGCAAACACTTCCGCCGCAGTGGCTTTGTGCACGTCGAGGTTATGCCGGAAGGCGTGCAGCAGCCCTTCGTCCTGGGCCAGATGGGCCATGATCCGCAGCTCGATCTGCGAATAATCCGCAGCCACCAGCTGATAGCCAGACGGGGCGATAAAGGCCTGACGAATCCGCCGGCCTTCGGCGCTGCGAATCGGGATGTTCTGCAGATTCGGATCGCTGGACGACAAGCGTCCGGTGGCCGTGACTGCCTGATGGTAAGAGGTGTGGATGCGCCCGGTGCGCGGATTGATCTGCTCCGGCAGGCGGTCGGTGTAGGTGCTTTTCAGCTTGCTCAAGCTGCGATACTGCATCAGCACCTTGGGCAGCTCGTAGTCCTGCTCGGCCAAGTCGGCCAGCACCGCTTCGGCGGTCGAAGCCTGGCCTTTGGCGGTCTTGCTGAGGATCGGCAGCCCGAGCTTTTCATAGAGAATCACCCCCAGCTGCTTGGGCGAACCGAGGTTGAACTCCTCACCGGCGATGGCGAAGGCCTGGCGCTCCAGCTCCACCAGCTTGTCGCCCAACTCGACGCTGTGCTCGCCGAGCAACTTGGCGTCCACCAACGCCCCCTGCCGTTCGATGCGCGCCAGCACCGGCACCAGCGGCATTTCGATTTCGCTCAGCACCTTGGCCAAACTCGGCACCGCTTGCAGTTGCGGCCACAGCGCCTGGTGCAAACGCAGGCACACGTCGGCATCTTCGGCGGCGTAAGGGCCGGCCTGTTCGATGGCGATTTGGTCGAAGGTCAGCTGCTTGGCGCCCTTGCCGGCAATGTCTTCAAAGGCGATGGTGCTGTGCTCGAGGTATTTCAGTGCCAAGGCATCCATGTTGTGGCGGCTGGCGGTGGCGTTGAGCACATAGGACTCAAGCATGCTGTCGAAGGCCACGCCGCGCAGCTGGATGCCCTGACTCGGGTCACCGTCGATGGCGCAATTGGCGAGGATATTGATGTCGTATTTGGCGTTCTGGCCGACCTTGGCTTTGTGTGGATCTTCCAGCAGCGGCTTGAGCGCTTTGAGCACCATCTCGCGGTCCAGCTGCGCCGGCACACCCATATAGGAGTGAGTGAGCGGCACATAGGCCGCCTCATGGGCGCTGACGGCGAAGGAGAGGCCCACCAACTGCGCTTGCTGCGCATCGATGCTGGTGGTTTCGGTGTCGAAGGCGATCAGCTCGGCCTGCTGCAACTTCTCCAGCCAGACGGCAAAGCGCGCGGGGTCGAGAATGGTTTCGTACGCGCCGAATAAACCCGCAATGGCTTCAACCTCGGCAGCTTCAGCCAGCGGCGCAACCTCAACCACGGCGCTGTCCGCCTGCGGAGCAAGCTCAGTTACTGGCGCACTGGCCGAGGCGCGCAAATCAAACACGCCTTCACCGGCCGGCTCGCTCGCCGCAACCGGCACCGACGGCGGGCTGGGCAGTTGCGCCAGCCAGCTCTTGAACTCCAGCTCGCGGTACACCGGCGCCAGCAGCAGCGGATCAATCGGCCGCATGTGTAAATCGTCGATCTGTACATCCAGCGGCACGTCCAGTTTGATGGTCGCCAGCTCATAGGACAGATAGGCCATCTCGCGCTGCTCAAGCAGCTTGGCGGCCAGGGTCTTGGCGCCACGGATCGGCAGTTCGGCGACTTTATCCAGGTTGGCGTAGAGCACATCCAGCCCGCCGCCGATGCCGACCAGCAAGCCCAGCGCGGTTTTCTCGCCGACCCCGGCGACGCCTGGGATGTTGTCGGCCTTGTCGCCCATCAGCGCCAGGTAATCGATGATCAACTCGGGGCCGACGCCAAACTTGGTTTTCACCCCGTCAACGTCGTACACGCTGCCGGTCATGGTGTTGACCAGCGTCACCAGCGGGCAGACCAGCTGGGCCATGTCCTTGTCGCCAGTGGAGATCACCACTGGCCGGCCGAGTGCCGCACTTTGCCGGGCCAGGGTGCCGATCACATCATCGGCTTCGACCCCTTCGATGCACAGCAGCGGGTAACCCAGGCCGCGCACGCAGGTGTGCAGTGGCTCGATCTGCAGGCGCAGCTCATCGGGCATCGGCGGGCGATGGGATTTGTACTCGGCAAACAGCTCATCGCGAAAAGTCGGCCCCTTGGCATCGAACACCACCACAAAAGGGCTCACGGGATACTGCTTGCGCAGGCTTTTGAGCATATTCAACACGCCCTTCACCGCGCCAGTGGGTAAACCCTTGGAGGTGGTCAGCGGCGGCAGGGCGTGAAAAGCCCGATACAGGTACGAAGAACCGTCCACCAGGACTAAAGGCGCTTGGCTCATGAGCAGGATCAACCTTCTTTGGCGGCTCGGCGCTACAATGTCCGAACCAATGACGAATAAAAAAGAGGCAAGGTTACCATGCGCACACTTCACCGCCTGTTGCTGGCCAGTTTGTTGGCGCTCAGCCCGCTTGCCGTGATGGCCGAGGACGCACCGACCGCCGAGCCGGATGTGACCATCCGCCAGGACGGCGACAAGACCATTCAGGAATACCGCCTGAATGGCTTTCTGTATGCCATCAAGATCACGCCCAAGGGCATGCCACCGTACTTTCTGGTGCGCGCCGACGGCACCCAGGGCAACTTTATCCGCTCTGACCAGCCCGACATGCTGATTCCATCCTGGGAAATTTTCAGCTGGTAGCGTCCGCCCTCAAGCGCTAAGGAGTCGCAGCCATGTCGGTATTCACCCTGGTTGAACGCGCCGAGCTAGAAGCCTTCCTGGCCCCCTACGGGCTGGGGCGGCTGCTGGAATTTAACGGCATTGCCGAAGGCACGGAAAACAGCAACTTCTTCGTTAGCCTGGAGGCCGGCGAGTATGTGCTGACCCTGGTTGAGCGCGGCCGGCGTCGCGATCTGTTCTTTGTCGTCGAGTTACTGCAGCGCCTGCACGCCGCCGGCCTGCCAGTGCCTTACGCAATTGCCACGCAAAGCGGCGAAACCCTGCGTGAGCTGGCGGAAAAACCGGCGCTGCTGCAACCGCGACTGCCCGGCAAACACATCAGCCGACCCAACGCCCAGCATTGCCGCGAAGTTGGCCAGTTGCTGGCGCGCCTGCACCTGAGCACCCGCGAGCAGATACTCGAGCACCAAAGTGATCGCGGCCTCGACTGGATGCTCAGTGAAGGGCCATTGCAGGCGCTGCAACTGCACGATGAACAGTTGCCGCTGCTGCGCGATAGCCTGGCCGAACTGGCTGAGCAGCACGCACATATTCTTGCTCTGCCACGCGCCAATCTGCATGCCGATTTGTTTCGCGACAATCTGCTGTTTGACGGCCCGCACCTGAGTGGACTGATCGACTTCCACAACGCCTGTGCCGGCCCGATGCTGTATGACGTGGCGATCAGCGTGAATGACTGGTGCTCGACCGCCAGCGGCCGTCTGGATGGTAGTCGCACCCGCGCCCTACTCGGTGCTTACGCCAGCCTGCGGCCCTTCACCGCCGCCGAGGCGCACCTATGGCCAACCTTGCTGCGTGTCGCCTGCCTGCGCTTTTGGCTGTCGCGGCTGATCGCCATCCACCAACCCGCCGCCACCGGCGTGCATATCAAAGACCCCACCGAGTTCCAGCGCCGCCTACAGCAACGCCAACAGGTGAGTTTGCAGCTGCCGTTTGCGTTGTAGGTTGGCTGAGTCGCACAGTGGCGTAACCAGCCTAAGGCTTGAGACGCTTGCTGGCTGGCGGTTTCAGATTGTCGGCGCTGACGACCTTTCTGCCGGTCTGCTCTTCTAGTTCCAATCGCGCCTTGCGGGCAATACGGCCACCGCTTTTGGCCGCGGCACTGTTTGCTGTCATGCCGGTGGCATCCACGCTTTCGGCAATCTGCCGGGTGGATAGCTCTGCCAGCGCGGTGAAAATCAGTTCAGCTTCACTCATATGGTCGCGCAGATTCTGACTGCTTAGCCCCTTGAGATCCTTATGCGCCTTGACGCCAAGGTCGGCCCATTCCTGATGAATGATATTGGTCAGAATGGCGTATTCCTGACCTTTCTTGATCTCGTGATTGGCCCAGCATGCGCTGCTGAATCCACTTTTCGCTACGGCCATGCTGCTGCCAGGTGCTGCGTGCGCGATCCACGGCCTGGGCTGGGTCGGCCAGCTCCTGCATGCGCTCATAGCCGACTTTGGCCAACCACAACTTGATCGGCTCCGCCTTGGGGCTGGGAACCGACTGCACCAGGCGCAGCAGGGTCTCGGCATTGGCGGCATCGGTCAGGCGTTGCTTGCCATCGGCGGCGGTCATTTTCAACTGGTGACAATTTGTCACCAGTTGGCTGCCTTCCTTAATCAGCCGCTCCTTCAACTTGTTCCAGTACTTGCGCGCTGTTTGGTAATCCGGCTGCTGGGTCAGCACCTGGATGATGTCAATCACCGAAAACC
This sequence comes from Pseudomonas sp., assembly GCF_030698175.1. Taxonomy (GTDB): domain Bacteria; phylum Pseudomonadota; class Gammaproteobacteria; order Pseudomonadales; family Pseudomonadaceae; genus Aquipseudomonas. The sequence goes on along the minus strand of NZ_JAUYNT010000028.1, from coordinate 178,553 downwards.
ACCAGATCTCACCCTGCTCGTCATACACACGGCGAATCTGCTGGGTTTCAAACAGGGCGATGTCGCTAGGCAGTTCAGTCACGTCGCACCTCTATATTTGTTGTTTTTTGGCACGCCATTTACCCGCGTGCAGCACCAGTTACGCCAGTTAACAACTTAACCCTAACCCTGGACCTGACCCACCACTCACTCAGCCTGCAGGTTGTACAACCAGCGCTCACCGGCGGGGTTAGCCACAGGCTCCAGCTGGCTGAATTCACTCTTGTCGATCAGCACTTCCAGCCGTGCCTGGGCGTTGTATTCGCAAAAACGCAGTTTGAACCGGGTGCCCGCGGGCACTTGAATGCCACTTGCATCGTGCAAGGCGCTGCGGCTGCGGTAGTCGTGAAAATCGCTGCCGCAGAGCAAGTCGAAGTCCGCACTGTGCCAGCGCCCGAGCGAGTAGCTAGCGAGGCTGCAAACAGCCAGCAACAGCAGTAGCGCGAAACTTTTCAGCCACGTCTGGCGAGCCATGACGATCTCCTTTTATAACGCTTGCAGGCAACTGCTGAGGCCATCCGCCAAGTGGTTGAGCAACTGCTCGTAACCACCGGCCGTGACCGGCAATTGACCGCCCATGGCATCCAGCTCAGCCAGGGTCACCGGCAAACCGGCGCTCAGGGTTTGCGCCAAGCGCGGGCGCAGCGGCGGCTCGCTGAACACGCAGGTCGGCCCGGCGGCCTGCAGCTGTGCGCGCATCTGCGCCACGTGCTGGGCACCCGGCTGCACTTCGCTGGCGACACTAAACACGCCCAAATGCTGGAGGCCGTAGGCGGCCTCGAAATAGTCAAAGGCTTCATGGAAGACGAAATACGGCTTGCCCTTGACCCCGGCCAGGCGGCTTTTCAACTGCTGATCGAGCAGTTGCAAGCGCGCCGTGAAGGCCTGCAGATTGGCCTGATAACGGGCGGCATTGGCTGGGTCGGCGGCGCTCACGTCGTCGGCCATGCGCGTGGCTATCACCTGGGCATTGGCCGGCAGCAACCACAGATGGGCATCCAGGGTTCCGGGGCGATGGTCGTGGTCGTGCTCAGCTGACGAATGCTCATGCTCAGCGGCCGACTCATCTTCACCAAAATGCCGCAGTTGCAGGCCGGGCAAATCTTGCACGGCGATGCTGGGCAGGCGGCGGCCGGCCAGTACCCGCGGCATAAAGCTTTCCATGTCCGGGCCGATCCAATAGAGCAGCGTAACCTCTTGCACCCGCCGCACATCAGAGGGCCGCAACGCATAGTTATGCGCCGAGGCGCCGGGCGGCAGCAGCACTTCCGGGCTGGCGATACCGTCTTGCACCGCGGCGGCGATCAACTGCAACGGTTTGATGCTGGTGAGCAGGCGCACCTCGGCACTGGCACCAACGGCAAGGCAACTGAGAAAAAGGCCAAACAAGAGACGGGACACGAAATAACACCTGCACGAGGAGAGGAATAGGCGTGGAAAGCGTTATAGAATAACGTCTCTTCATCCAGACGTCTGCCGCCCCATGCTTAAGCCCTATACCGCCAAGGCCCCGCTGGCCTGTTTACCCCACGATCATTCGCACTGCGTCAGCAGCGCGCTGGCCGAGGCCGAGGCCGTCTGCGCGCAACGCGGGGTGCGTCTGACCGCCTTGCGCCTGCGGGTTTTGGAGCTGGTTTGGCAGAGCCACAAACCGCTCGGCGCCTATGACATCTTGGCCGTGCTGAGCGAGGCGGATGGCCGCCGCGCCGCGCCGCCGACCGTTTATCGGGCGCTGGATTTTCTCCAGGAAAACGGCCTGGTGCATCGCATTGCCTCGCTGAATGCCTTCGTCGGCTGCAATCAACCCGAGCAGCCCCATCAGGGCCAATTTCTAATTTGCCGGCAATGCCACACCTCCATCGAGCTGGAGCAAAGCAGCATCAGCCAGGCGATTGTCAGCAGCGCCGCCAGCGTGGGCTTTAGCGTCGAAGGCCAGACGGTGGAAGTGGTCGGCCTCTGCGCCAGTTGTCAGGTGTCGGCATGAGCGGCGCACTGATCCGCCTCGAAGGCATCGGCGTCGGCTTCGGCGGCCAGACGGTGTTGCAGGACGTGCAACTGAGCGTTAACGCCGGTGAAATCGTCACCCTGATCGGCCCCAACGGCGCCGGTAAAACCACCCTGGTGCGCGCCGTGCTGGGCCTGCTCAAACCCGACAGCGGCAGCGTCTGGCGCCAGCCGAAACTGCGCATCGGCTATATGCCGCAAAAACTCCAGGTGGATGCCTCGCTGCCGCTGTCGGTGCTGCGCTTCTTGCGCCTGGTGCCCGGCGTCGATCGTCTGCGGGCCTTGGCGGCGCTGGAAGAAGTCGGCGCGACCCAGGTGATCGACAGCCCGCTGCAAAGCATTTCCGGCGGTGAACTGCAGCGCGTGTTGTTGGCCCGGGCGCTGCTGCGCGAGCCCGAACTGCTGGTGCTGGATGAGCCGGTGCAGGGCGTCGATGTCAGCGGCCAGGCCGAGCTGTACAGCCTGATCACCCGCCTGCGTGACCGTCACGGTTGCGGCGTGCTGATGGTCTCCCACGACCTGCACCTGGTGATGAGCACCACCGATCAGGTGATTTGCCTGAACCGCCATGTCTGCTGCTCCGGCCATCCGGAACAGGTCAGCAACGACCCGGTGTTTGTCGAGATGTTTGGCGAAGATGCCAAGAGTTTGGCCGTCTATCACCACCGCCACGACCACGGCCACGACCTGCATGGCAGCGTGGTACTGGGCAAACCCCATGTCCACGGAGCCGACTGCAAGCATGGCTGACTTCTTACTCAATGCTTTACTGGCCGGCTTGGCCCTGGCGCTGGTGGCCGGGCCGCTGGGCTCCTTCGTGGTCTGGCGGCGGATGGCCTATTTCGGCGACACCCTGTCCCACGCCGCATTGCTCGGCGTGGCCATCGGCCTGTTGCTGGATGTCAGCCCAACCCTAGCGGTGACCCTCGGTTGCCTGTTGCTGGCCTTGCTGCTGGTGACCCTGCAACAACGTCAACCCCTGGCCGCCGACACCCTGCTGGGAATTCTGGCACCGAGCACGCTGTCCCTGGGCTTGGTGGTGCTGAGTTTTAACCGCGAGGTACGCATCGACCTGATGGGCTATCTGTTTGGCGACCTGCTGGCCGTCGGGCCGAGCGATTTGCTGTGGATTATCGGCGGCTGTGGGCTGGTGCTGCTGACCCTGTTGGCGCTGTGGCGACCGCTGCTGGCGATCACCGTGCATGAGCAACTGGCCCAGGTCGAAGGCCTGCCGGTGGCGGCGCTACGGCTGTGCCTGGTGCTGCTGATTGCCCTGGTGATTGCCCTGGCGATGAAGATCGTCGGCGTGCTGCTGATCACCTCCTTGCTGATCATTCCGGCGGCGGCGGCCCAGCGCCATTCCCACAGCCCCGAGCAAATGGCCGTGGCTGCCAGCGTGCTCGGCGTCGTGGCGGTGTGCGCGGGCCTGAGCCTGTCCTGGTTCCAAGACACCCCGGCCGGGCCATCGATTGTGGTGGCAGCTGCCGTGCTGTTTTTGCTCAGTTTGGCCATCCCGAAACGCCGCGCTTAACCAGTCGCCGCTATCCGCCGCCCGGCGGCTAACCAGTCCTAGGTTTGGTTGTGATCGGGTGCGCGGTGTAGACTTGCGCGTTTTTTGCGCAAAATGAGACCCGCCACAATGAAGTCGTTCACTTCCAGCTATCTAGTCCTATTTTTGGTTTCACTTTTGACCGCCGCCGGCAGCGGCGTTGCCTTGGCTGTCGACGACGAATTGCCGGTGGATGACCTGGTCAGCGCCTTTCGCAGCCTCGACCAAAGCCTGAATAACGGCCAACTGCAACAGGCCGAAAGCCAGTTGAATAACCTCAAGCAACGCGCCGCCGGCGACACTCGGCTGGAGCAATACCAACGGCAGATAGCCGAAACTTATTTGCAACAAGGACAAGGCGCGCTGCAAAAAGGCGACTTGAATGCCGCCACCGCCGCCCTGACTCACGCTCGCAGCTTACTGCCCCAAGCTCCAGCACTCACCAGCGGCCTGGACAGCGCCATCAGCAGCGCCCGCGCCACTGAGCTGGCCAACGCCGAGAAAGCCCGGGTTGTCGCCCAACAGGCCGCGACTAAAGAAGCCGCCGCCAAAGCCGAACAAGCCCGCCAGCTGAAACTGGCCGCCGAGCGCCAGGCGGCGTTGAAAAAAGCCGCCACCGAACAAGCCGCCAGTGTACCGGTGGTGGCTGCCGCGCCGGCTCAGCCGCAGGCCAAACTGATCAAACCGGACGCCGCCAGCAGCGCCATCGGCATGCCGATGCTAGATGAAGAAGATCGCGATGCGTTGCGCAAACTGCTCGATAGCGTCGCCAGCGACGTGGTCAACTTTAATTGCGCCGTCAGCGTTGAAGTGCGCCAAGGCAAAGACTTTCCCTGGGTTGCCGCGCTGCTGTCGGCGCGGGTGAAAAAGCTCAATCCCAACTTCAATCTGCAGTTGCAGCAGGTGCTCAACCCGCAGCAAGCGCCGCAACTGGTGCTGACGCCGAAGAAAGGCTAAGCACTGCGACGCGGGCTTAAGTGAGTCCGCCCTGGGCTGCCCTGGCGCTTAGTCGCCAAGACTCAAGCTATAAGCTTAGATCGGCAAAGTTTTTGCGCGTTTGCGGGCGCAAGGTAAACTGCCGGGCTTTGCGCCGACCCAGCGCCTAAATAAAGCCCAAACAAACCCACAAGGTTTATCCCGTGATCGAATTCCAGCGCGTGCACAAGACCTATCCCGTCAATGGCCGCGACATCAGTGCCCTGCAACCGACCGACCTGCACATCGCCCGCGGGGAAGTGTTCGGTTTGATCGGCCACTCCGGCGCTGGCAAAAGCACCCTGCTGCGGCTGATCAATCGCCTCGAAGAGCCGTCGGGAGGGCGGATTATCGTCGACGGTATCGATGTCACCGCGCTCAACCCTGAAGGTTTGCGGCAGTTCCGCCAGCAAGCCGGGATGATCTTTCAGCACTTCAATTTGCTCGCGGCCAAAACCGTGGCGGCCAACATCGCCTTGCCACTGAAGCTTGCCGGCAAACTCAGCGCCAGCCAGATCGCCGCGCGGGTCGAGGCCTTGCTGGCCCGTGTCGGCCTGACCGAGCACGCCAACAAATACCCGGCGCAGCTTTCCGGCGGGCAGAAGCAGCGGGTCGGTATCGCTCGCGCACTGGCCACCGAGCCGAAGATTCTGCTCTGCGACGAGGCCACCAGCGCCCTCGATCCGCAAACCACCGCCTCAGTGCTACAGCTGCTGGCCGAGATCAACCGCGAGCTGAACCTGACCATAGTGCTGATCACCCATGAGATGGACGTGATTCGCCGGGTCTGCGACCGGGTGGCGGTCATGGACGGCGGGGTAATAGTCGAGCAGGGGCCGGTGGCCCAAGTGTTTTTGCACCCGCAACACCCGACCACCCGTAACTTCGTGCTGGAGTCCGAGCAGGTCGACGCCGAAGGTCAGCGCGATGACTTCGCCCATGTGGCCGGGCGGATTTTGCGCCTGACCTTTCAGGGCGAGGCCACCTACGCACCGCTGCTGGGCAGCGTGGCGCGGCAAACCGGGGTTGATTACAGCATCCTCGCCGGGCGCATCGACCGGATCAAAGATACCCCCTACGGCCAGCTGACATTGGCGCTGACCGGTGGCGACGTCGAGGCCGCATTAGCCTGCTTTGTCGCCGCCGATGTGCACCTGGAGGTGCTGCGTTAATGGAAGCCTTACTCGCAAACCTGTTGCACCCTCTGTTACCGAACGTCGATTGGGCGGAAATCGGCTACGCCAGCCTCGACACCCTGAGCATGCTCGGCGGTTCGCTGCTGTTCACCCTGTTGCTCGGCCTGCCGCTGGGAGTGCTGTTGTTTCTCACCGGGCCACGCCAGCTGTTTGCCCAACCAGCGCTGTATGGCCTGTTGTCGTTGCTGGCCAATGTGTTGCGCTCAGTGCCGTTCGTGATCTTGCTGATCTTGATGATTCCGCTGACGGTGCTGCTGACCGGCACCTCGCTGGGCGTGGCCGGCGCCATTCCACCGTTAGTGGTCGGCGCCACGCCGTTCTTCGCCCGGCTGGTGGAAACCGCCTTGCGCGAAGTTGATCGCGGCATCATCGAAGCAACTCAGGCGATGGGCGCCAGCACCTGGCAAATCATCACCCGCGCGCTGCTGCCGGAAGCGCTGCCAGGCATCCTCGCTGCCATCACTGTGACGGCCATTACCCTGGTGTCTTATACCGCCATGTCCGGCCTGATCGGCGGCGGTGGTCTCGGTGACCTGGCCGTGCGTTACGGCTATCAGCGTTATCAGCCGGACGTGATGGCGGTCACCGTGGTGTTGCTGTTGGTGCTGGTGCAAATTCTGCAAAACACTGGCGATAAGCTGGTGGTGCACTTCTCCAAGAAATAAAAAGCTCTAGAAAATAAAGGCTCTGTACCCGTTATGTGTTGCGCCAGGCTGTAGCTCTTTGTAGGAGGGGCTTTAGCCGCGACAGACTGCAGGCTGATTCAGCGGCTGTCCGGCGGCGCAAAAGGCATCGCGGCTAAAGCCCCTCCCACGAGATTGGCGGCGTTCAACACTTAATTGGCACAGAGCCAAAATAAACCGGCAGGCGCCCTTACCCTCGGTGCCCGCAGTACGTCCCACAAGGAACTCAAAATGAAAAAAAATGCTCTCACCCTTGCCGCCGTCGCCGCCCTGGCCACGGTGTTTACCGCTCAGGCCAGCGAAACCCTGAGCATCGCCGCCAGCGCCGTGCCCCATGCGGAAATCCTCGAATTCGTTAAGCCGGCTTTAGCCAAAGAGGGCGTGGAACTGAAGATCAAGGTCTTCACCGACTACGTGCAGCCTAACGTGCAGGTGGCCGAAGGCCGTCTGGACGCCAACTTCTTCCAGCACCAGCCGTACCTGGATGAGTTCAACAAGGCCCGTGGCAGCCAGCTGGTCAGCATCGCCGGCGTGCATATCGAACCCTTCGGCGCCTACTCGAGCAAAATCAAAAGCCTGGCCGAGTTGTCCCAGGGCGCCAACGTGGTAATCCCCAACGACGCCACCAACGGCGGCCGCGCCCTGTTGCTGCTGGCCAAGGCTGGAGTCATCAGTCTGAAAGACGGCGCCGGCATCACCGCCACGGTCAAGGACATCGCCAGCAACCCGAAAGCCATCAAGGTCCGCGAGCTGGAAGCCGCCACCTTGCCGCGGGTGCTCAATCAGGTCGATCTGGCGCTGATCAACACCAACTACGCCCTGGAAGCCAAACTCAATCCGACCAAGGATGCGCTGGTGATCGAAGGCAACGACTCGCCTTACGTGAATATTCTGGTGGTCAGCGCCGATCGCAAAGACGACGCCGGCTTGCAGAAGCTGGCCAAGGCCCTGAACAGCGCCGAAGTAAAAGCCTTTATCAACGAGAAATATCAAGGCGCGGTAGTGCCGGCGTTCTAATCGATATAAGCCGGTGCCACAGACCAAGAAGCCCGCTCGATTGAGCGGGCTTTTTTATATTTTATTCAGCGGTTGGCGCCGTGCGTCGCGCCCGGTCATCACGGCGCCAGCACTCTATATCTTCACCTACACTGAGGGAGTGCCGACTGCGGATAGTCCGTGAGCTTGGCGAGCGCCCTGTGTGGGCAAAATCCGACGCAGCGCATCAGCAAAAGGACTTCCACCCGTCTGTATGTGGGAGGTCGTATGCAAGAGCTTCAGCTCATCCATGCCAAGCTCGATTTATTGCGCCACGGCGCAGTTGAATTTGCCCAATTGCATAAGCATGTCGGCGAGCTTGAACAGCTGACTGCGGCCATGGACGCCAGCAACAGCGAGCTGTTCGACGAGCTCAACAAGGCTAGGCAGCAGATACGCCAGTGGCAGAACTTTTTTGACCTATCCCTCGACATGCTCTGCATCGCCCATACCGGCGGCTATTTTCTCGACGTGAATCCGTCGTTTATGCGAGTGCTCGGCTATGCGAAAGAAGAGCTGCTGCAACGGCCTTTTATCGATTTTGTGCACCCCGATGATGTTGCGGCCACGCTTGGCGTGCTGGCCACACTGATCGCCGGAGGCGACACCATCAATTTTGAAAATCGCTATCGCTGCAAGGATGGTCACTACGCCTGGCTGGCCTGGTGCACGCCGGCGCCGGCAGCCGATAGTTCGCTGCTGTATGCCATCGCCCGCGACATCACCGAGCGTAAACGCAGCGACGCCGAGATTCTGCATCAAGCCGCCCATGACAGCCTGACCGGCCTGTTTAATCGCGCCGCTTTGATGCAACAGGTGCAGCTCGCCTGTGCGCGTTTTCGCCGCGATGCCAGGCAGAACTTTGCGCTGCTGTTTCTCGATCTCGATCACTTCAAGCCGATCAACGACAGCTACGGTCATCAGTGCGGTGATGAACTCTTGCGTCAGGTCGCCGAGCGGCTGCGCCACTGCTGTCGTGACGGCGACATAGTCGCGCGCCTGGGCGGTGATGAGTTCATCATTCTCGCCGCCGACCAATCCGCCACCCAGCCGCAAGAGCTGAAAGTTCGCCTGCAGGCCGCCCTGCAAGTGCCTTTCGCGATTGCCGAGCAGCGCCTGCAGATCGGTGCCAGCATCGGCATCGCCCAGCCCGGGATCACCGAACCCAATATGGATGTGCTACTGGAGCACGCCGATCGACAAATGTACTTGGATAAACTCGCCCGCCGCCCGAGCCTGCTGCCCACCAGGCTCGGGGCGGCAGAGTGAGCGCGAAAACGCCAAAGCCTGCGCCATGGCGCGGGCTGTTTACTCCGCCCGTTTAAGCGGCGTTTAAAGCAGCCCCAGCGGGTACTCGATGATCAGCCGCACCCGGTCGAAGCTGCCGTCGTACTGCTGCTGCGAGCCACGGTGCACTTGCTGCACCAGATAGAAGTTAAGGTCTTTGGCGGCGCCTTCCTGGACCAAATAGCGGGCGCCGAAATCCAGCTCGTGGTGATCCTGATCGTCGCGCGCACCCCAGTCGGCCTGGTAGGCACTGTCGGCACTCATGCCACGGGCATTGATGTCGTAGCCCTTGAGGTAGGCGGCGAAAGCCGTCAGCCCGGGCGTCAGCAGCTCGCCCAGATCGAGGTCGTAGCGCAGCTGCCAGGACTTTTCATTTGGGCCGTTGAAGTCCGAGTAGTAGCTGTTGGCCAGGTAGATCGAGTAGTTACCGACGTAGTCAAACGGCGTGTCGCCATCGACCTGCTGATAAGCCAGGGTCAGGGCATGCACGCCCTGGGTGTAGGTGGCCGCCAGCGAGCCGGTGCGGTTATCCACCGCGCCGACCTTGGCCGAACCGGCATCGTAGCTCTGGTAGAGATTGACGTTGAAGTCCAACTGCTGCGCATCGCTCAGGGCCATGCCATAGGTGAGATTGGCGTAGTACTGGCGCCAGTAGTCTTGCAGCTCACCGGCATACAGCGAGGCACTGAGGCTATCGCTGAAGCTGTAAACGCCGCCGGCAAAGTCCATGGCGCCGTCCATGACTCCGGCATAGCCGCTAAACACGTCATCGCTATTGGTCGAGGCTTGCTGGTTGGCGGCGGTGAAGTGGCCGAGGTTGACTTCCAGGTTCTCGACATCCGTACTGGTCAGCAGAAAACCAGTGGCGGCCTCCGGCAGCAGGCGCGTATCGCCGGTGTCGAACAGCGGCGTATGCACGAACATCTCACCGTATTTCAGCGTGGTATTCGAGACCCGCGCCTTCAGTGCGCCATGCACTTCGCCATAACTGTCCTGGGAGCCACATTGGCCCTCGGCGTTGCAGTCGCCCGCATTGCTCGGCAGCATGCCGGTGCCGGCACGCCCCCGGCCGCTGTCGAGTTTCAGGCCGAGCAGTCCATGGGCATCGACGCCAAAGCCGATGCGGCCCTGGGTGAAACCGGACTCGAAGCTGCTGATCAGCCCCTGCGCCCACTCCTGCGCATAGCTCTGCTCGGCACCCGCGGACTTGTCGTCGTCTTTATAGTAGAAGTTGCGCGCCAGGACATTCAGCTTGCTGTCCGCCACTAATCCGTTGGACTGCGCCTGGTTGCTTGGAGTCGTGGCCTGCAGTTCGGCACTGTCTGCGGCGGCAGGCTCTGGGTTATCCGCCAGCGCCGTTTGACTCGCCGCGCCTATGGCCAAGGCTAGGGCGCTGCATTTAAGGATGTGCATGGGTTTACTCCTATTGCTTACTGTTGTTGTTATTTGGCAATGGCGGCGACGGGGCCGGTTTACTTCAATGCACCACTGAGGAACTGCCGCAGGCGTTCGCTCTTGGTTCGGCTAAAGACTTCGCTGGGACTGCCCTGCTCCTCGATCTGGCCGTTGTGCAGGAAGATCACCTGGGTCGAGACCTCACGGGCGAAGGCCATTTCGTGGGTCACCACGATCATGGTGCGACCCTCGGCGGCCAGCCCCTGCATGACCTTGAGCACCTCGCCGACCAGCTCGGGGTCCAGCGCCGAAGTGGGCTCGTCAAACAACAGCACCTCCGGCTCCATGGCCAGGGCGCGGGCAATCGCCACCCGCTGTTGCTGACCGCCGGACAGATGCGCCGGATACACAGCAGCAAAGTCGCCTAGGCCCACCTGCCGCAGGTATTTCTCGCCACGGCTCACGGCTTCTGCGCGACTCAACCCCAGCACATGCAGCGGTGCCTCGATGACGTTCTCCAGCACTGTCAGGTGCGACCACAGGTTGAAATGCTGAAACACCATGGCCAGTTTGGTGCGCATGCGCTGCAGCTGCTTGTGGTCGAGCACCTGCAACTCGCCGTGACTGTTAGTGCCCAGGCGAATGTCTTCGTCGCCTAAGCGAATAGTCCCGGCATTGGGTTTTTCCAGAAAATTAATGCAGCGCAGGAAGGTGCTCTTGCCCGAGCCGGAGGAGCCGATGATGCTGATCACATCACCCTTTTTGGCGCTCAGCGACACGCCCTTGAGCACCTTCTGGTGGCCGTATTGCTTGTGAATATTGGCGACTACTAGGGTTGTCATTATTATTCCTCTTGCTCGATTCGGGCTGGCTCAACGCGACGCGCGCGGCGCCAAATAAGCCAGGTAGCGCAGTTCCAGGAGCTTGAAGAGCCCCACCAACGCGAAGGTCATGGCCATGTACACCAGGCCGATGAAGATGAAGGCCTCGAAGGGCGCGTAGTAGTCCGAGTAGACGCTGCGCCCGGCGCCGGTGAGGTCCATCAGGGTCACGGCGCTGGCGATCGAAGAACCCTGCAGCATCAGGATCACTTCATTGCTGTAGGACGGGATGGCCCGGCGCAAGGCCGACGGCAGGATGATCCGGCGTAGCAGCGTCAGCGGACTCATGCCATAGGCCCGCGCCGCCTCGATCTCGCCGTGGGGGATGTTGCGCATGGCACCGGCGAAAATCTCGGTGGTGTAGGCACAGGTGTTCAGCGCGAAGGCAATCAGCGCACACCAGTAAGGTTCGCGCAGGTACGGCCAGAACAGGCTGTGCCGCACCCACTCGAACTGCGACAGGCCGTAATAGAGCACCAGCAGTTGCAGCAGCAGCGGCGTGCCACGGAAGAAGTAGGTGTAGGCCCAAACCGACTGGCTCAGCCAGCGGTTGCGCGACACCCGCAGCCGCGCCAGCGGCATGGCCAGCAGCAGGCCGATCAGCAGCGAATAGCCGGTGAGCTTGAGGGTCATGAGCAAACCGGTAAAAAACAGCGGCAAGTTGTCGAGGATGATTTGTGGCTGTAGGTCGATCACGATCAAAGCTCCGCGTGTCGCACGCCAAGGGAATAGCGCTTGTTCAAGGCGCCCAGGGCGCATTGCGAACAGGCGGTCAGGGCCAGGTACAACAGGCATACCAGCATGTAGAAGAGGAACGGCTGGCGGGTGGCGCGGCCGGCCTGATCGGCCATCCAGGTCATGTCCTGCAGGCCGATCATGGTCACTATCGCCGTACTCTTGAGCAGTACCAGCCAGTTATTGCTCAGGCCGGGCAGGGCGAAGCGCATCATTTGCGGGAACAGCACCCGGCGAAACACCTTGGCCCGCGTCATGCCGTAGGCGTAACCGGCTTCCAGCTGGCCGGCCGGCACGGCCAGAAAGGCGCCGCGAAAGGTCTCGGAAAAATACGCGCCGTAGATCAGCGCCAGGGTGATGACCCCGGCCACATAGGGGTCGATATCCCATTGCGCCAGCCCGTAGGCTTCGGTGAAGGCATTGCAGAAAATCTGCATGCCGTAGAACAGCAGCAGCATCGCCACCAAGTCCGGCACCCCACGCATGATGGTGGTGTACAACTGCGCCGGCCAGCGCAGCCAGGCCAACGGCGACAGCTTCAGGCAGGCGCCAATCAGGCCGAGCACAATCGCCAGCAGCAACGCCAGTAGCGCCACCTCCAGGGTGGTGACGACGCCGGCGAAAATCGCCGGCAAGTAACCGTTAAACATGTTTTCTCCTGCGCGCAGCGCGCGCCACTGAGCAAAAAAGGCCTCGCCAGTCGGCGGGCAGAGGGTGCGACGTTTAGGCCCGTACGCAGTCGACGTAGTAGCCCGGCTGGCCGTCCACCTCGCCCTTGACCAAGCCATGCACATCGGTCTCGAAGCCCGGGAAGCGGGTATTGAACTCGCGGGCGAAACGCAGGTAGTCGACTATCACCCGGTTAAAGCGCTCGCCCGGAATCAGCAGCGGAATGCCCGGCGGATAAGGCGTCAGCAGGATCGCGGTGATCCGCCCCTCCAGCTCGTCCAACGCCACCCGCTCCACTTCGCCACGCGCCATGCAGGCATGGGCATCGGTGGGCTTGAGCGCCGGCAGCATGGCCGACAGGTACATCTCGGTGGTCAGGCGCGCCACGTCGTGCTCGCGGTAGACACTGTGGATTTTCTGGCAGAGGTCCTTGAGGCCGACCTGCGCGTAGTGCGGCTGCTTGCTGACGAAGGCCGGCATCACCCGCCACAGCGGGCTGTTGGCCTCATAGGCGTCCTTGAACTGCTCCAGCTCGGTGACCAGAGTGTTCCAGCGGCCCTTGGTGATGCCGATGGTGAACATGATGAAGAACGAGTAGAGCCCGGTCTTCTCGACGATGATGCCGTGCTCGGCCAGGTACTTGGTGACTATGGCCGCCGGGATGCCCTCGGCGGCGAACTCGCCACTGACGTCCAGGCCGGGGGTGATCAGCGTGGCCTTAATCGGGTCGAGCAGATTGAAGCCTGCGGCCAGATTGCCGAAGCCATGCCAGCGCTCGTTGGCGCCCAGCAGCCAGTCTTCGCGGCGACCGATACCGTCCTCACACAGCTGCTCCGGCCCCCACACGCCGAACCACCAGGAATCCTGGTATTCGCTGGCCACCTTGCGCATGGCGCGGCGGAAATCCATGGCTTCGCGCAGCGATTCTTCCACCAGGGCGGTGCCACCCGGCGCCTCCATCATCGCCGCCGCCACATCGCAGCTGGCGATGATCGCGTACTGCGGGCTGGTGGAGATGTGCATCAGGTACGACTCGTTGAAGCGCGAACGGTCGAGCTTACGGTGCTTGGCTTCCTGCACCAGAATCTGCGAGGCCTGGCTGAGGCCGGCGAGCATCTTGTGGGTCGACTGGGTGGCGAACACCAGGCAGTTGTCGCTGCGCGGCCGCTCCGCGCCTATGGCGTGCATCTCGCGGTAGAACGGGTGGAAGGTCGCGTGGGGCAACCAGGCCTCGTCGAAGTGCAAGGTGTCGATGCTGTCGGCCAGGGTCGCCTTGATCATCTCGACGTTGTACAGCACACCGTCGTAGGTGCTCTGGGTGATGGTCAGGATACGTGGCTTGCGCCCTGGATTGGCCGCCAGCGCCGCGCGAGCGAAAGGGTTGGCTTCGATCTTGCGGGCGATGCTGGCCGGCTCGAATTCACTCAAGGGGATGGGCCCGATGATGCCGTAGTGGTTGCGCGTCGGCATCAGGAATAGCGGAATAGCCCCGCACATGATGATCGAATGCAGGATCGATTTGTGGCAGTTACGGTCCACCACCACGATGTCGCCGGGGGCCACCGCCGAGTGCCAGACCATCTTGTTCGAGGTCGAGGTGCCGTTGGTAACGAAGAACAGATGGTCGCAGCCGAAGATCCGCGCCGCGTTACGCTCGCTGGCCGCCACCGGGCCGGTGTGGTCGAGCAGCTGGCCGAGTTCTTCGACCGAGTTACAGACGTCGGCGCGCAGCATGTTCTCGCCGAAGAACTGGTGAAACACCTGGCCCACCGGGCTCTTGAGGAAGGCCACGCCCCCCGAGTGGCCCGGACAGTGCCAGGAGTAGGAACCGTCCTGGGCATAGTTGAGCAAGGCGCGAAAAAACGGCGGGGTCAGCGCCTCCACATAAGCCCGCGCCTCACGCAGGATGTAGCGCGCGACGAACTCCGGGGTGTCCTCGTGCATGTGGATGAAGCCATGCAGCTCCTTGAGAATTTCCTTGGGCAGGTGCTGCGAAGTGCGCGTCTGGCCGTAGAGGAAGATCGGAATGTCGTTGTTGCGCTGCCGCACCGTGGCGACGAAAGTACGCAACCCGGCGATCACCGCCTCGATCTTGTCGGGCGCCAGCTCTGCATCACTGAGGGCCACGACAAAGCCGCTGGCGCGGTTCTGCTGCTGCGCCAGCGCGGCCAGATCCGCGTAGTGATCGAGCCATTGCACCTCAACGCCTTCCTGCTCGATGGCGGCGGCCAGGGCGCGCACGCTCTCGCCGGTGCGGGTGTCCGCGCGCCGGTGCTGGCCGATCAGTACCAGCGGGAAACGAAATTTCATGCTCATCTTATTTTTATTCCTGTTACCTGTCCGGCTAGGCCGGGAAAATCGTTAGGCGCCGAGCATGCAACCCTGACGCAGCGGCTCGCGGCCGGCGACGAAGGTCAGCTCGGTATTGGCCTCGGTGAAGCGTTCGATCACTCGGGCGTAAAACATCCCGGCGATGCTGCTGGTGAGGGTGCTGACCTGACCACTGAGCGGGTCGATCACATCGGCCAGCGCCGTGCCCGCCGCGACCCAACTGCCGATCGGCGCACGGTAGGCCACCACCCCGGCATGCGGCGCATTCAGCACTTCCACCCCGGCTAACGGGGTCGGTTCACAGACCAGCTCCGGCACCGCCGGCACCGCACCACTGATCAGCCCCAGATGGCCCAGATAGGCCAGCAGCGCCTCGGCATCGGCCAGCGCCAGCTCATGGCTAACATCGTTGATGCCGCGCAACTCAACAGTGGCGGCGAAGGTAGCCATGGGAATCGGCTGCTGCGCAAAAGCCTGTTGCAAGGCTGTCCACACGCTGGTGAAGGCCTCATCGAAAGAGTTACCGCCCTGCACGGTGGCATGCAAGATGGCATGGGCGCCGATGTAACCAGCCAATACCCGGCCTTGCGCCTGCTGCTCGCTGTGCACATAGAGGTGCACCATGGCCTCGCTGTCGCAGTGCACATCGAGCACGTAATCGGCGTCACAAGCCAGCGTCATCAGGGTCAGGCGCAGCGACTCCAGCTCGGTGCGCGGCACTATGGCCTGCAAGCGCGTAGTCAGGGTGCGGCGGATCAGTGCCACGTTAGCAGCGGCATCGTCGCCCAACTCCGCAGCCACCTGCTCGCGCACCAACTCGGCGAGGTCGAGGTAATGACGATTGAAATTTTCCCGACTGGACGACTCAAAACGTCCCAGTTGACGGCCGCACACATAGTTACCCAGGCCGATCGGATTGGCGATCGGCACCAGTACCACTTCGCCGGTCAGGCGGCCGGCGGCTTCTAGGGTCAACAAGCGACTTTTCAGATGGTGCAGCACCAGCATGCCTGGATGTTCATCGGCATGCAGGCCGGCCTGCAGGTAGATTTTCGGCCCTTGGCCGCGCGTGCCAAAGTGCAGACTGAGCACTTCTCGTTGCGCACCCAAACTCTGGGCCAGGAGCGAATGCTGCTGATACATAGAATATTCCAAGTAAAGGAGCGGCCTGCTGCGGTGAGACCGCAGCAGGTACACAGGCATCAGTCGTACTGGTTGTACGGAAAGTACTTGTCGTTGATCTGCTTGTAGGTGCCGTTGGCAAGAATGTTGGCCAAGGCTTTGTTCAGCTCAGCCAGCAAGGCTTGATCGGCCTTACGTACGGCAATCCCGGAGCCGGTGCCAAAGTATTTAGGGTCTTTGAATTGCTCGCCGAAGGCTTGGTATGCGGCCAGATTCGGATCTTTCTGGGTCTCGTAGATGATCCCGACTTCCAGCACCACGGCATCTACTCGGCCGGCGTTCAGGTCCAGCAAGACGGTCTGGGTGTCCGGGTAGCGCCGCACGCTGACGCCGGCTTTCTCGTAATAATCCTTGGCGAAATTTTCCTGGATCGAGCCTTTTTGCACCGCCACAACCTTACCTTGCAGGGCGGCCGGCGAGCTGTCGGTCAGCTCTTTAGCGCCGAACAACATGGAATATCCACCTTCGTATTTATTCGTGAAAGCGACCTTCTGCTCACGCTCCGGGGTAATGGCCATGGAGGCAACGATGGCGTCGTACTTCTTCGCCATCAGGCCGGGAATAATGCCATCCCAATCCTGCTTGACCAGCTGGCACTCGGTCTTCATTTCGGCGCATAAGGCATTGGCAATATCCACATCGAAGCCGCCCAAGCTGCCATCCGGGTTGACGAAGTTGTACGGTGGGTAAGCGCCTTCGGTGGCAATCCGCACCACGCCCGATTGCGCCTGAGCGCTGGTACAGCTGCCGAGAACCAGCACGCTGAGCAGTAATTTTTTTATTGTTTGCATGGACCAAGCTCCTCTCAAGAATGCGGTGACCGCCCGGCTAACTTACGCGTTCTAGGCTTTCATTCCATACACAGCGATGCCTAAAATGGCCGCCCCTGTAGTGGTTGAAAAGGCTGTACACCTGCCATGCAAGTTGCACGAAAATCGTCACGCATCGGCCAGTTGGTGGAGCATTTCAGCGGCTTGATTGAACACGCCAAGCTAACTCCAGGCGCCCGCTTACCCTCTATTCGGGCCGCTGCCAAAGAGTTCGCAGTAAGCACCTTTACCGTAGTCCAAGCCTATGATCGGCTGGTGGCGCTGGGCTATGTAGATGCGCGTAAGGGCGATGGCTTTTTCGTCCCGGCAGCCGCGCCAAACAAACTGACCCAACCTAGCGCGGCGCCCCTCGCGGACGTCTACTGGTTGCTGGATGACGCCTTTCACCCCGATGCCGACGCCTTGCAACCGGGCAGCGGCGGCCTGCCCGATGCCTGGCTGGACGAACCCGGTTTGCACTTGGCCCTACGCGCCCTCGGCCGGGCCAATGGGCTGATTGCCGAGTACGGCGAGTCACGCGGCAACCTCGGCTTGCGCAACTGGATCCAGCGTTATCTGAATGACCGCGGCGTGCCGGCCCAGAGCGAGCATATCGTCCTCACCAACGGTGCCAGTCAGGCGCTCAATCTGGTTATTCGCGCCTTGCTGCAACCCGGCGACTGCGTGCTGGTGGACGACCCCGGCTATATCAATCTGCTGGCTAACTTGCGCGATCACAAGATCAAAGCCATCGGTGTGCCCTGGACTCCGCAAGGCCCGGATGTGGAAAAACTCGCCGAGTTGCTGCAACTGCACCAGCCCAAGGCGTTCTTCACCAACCCTTGGCTACAGAACCCCACCGGCGCCAGCTACAGCCCGGCCACCGCCCATCGCGTGCTGCAACTGGCCGACAACCATGATTGCTGGGTTATCGAAGACGACGTGTCTGGACAGCTAGCGCCGGACAACCAGCCACCACTGGCGGCGCTGGATAACCTGCAACGGGTGATCCACATCGGCAGTTTTTCTAAGAGCCTGGCGGCCTCGCTGCGGGTTGGCTTTGTCACCGCCGAGCCGGCGGTGGCCGAAGCCCTGCTGCACTACAAGATGACCACCGGCCTGTACAGCTCACAGTTGTGCGAACAGCTGGCGCTGCAGATGCTCAACGACGGCACCCAGCGCAAGCGTTGTCAGAAGTTGCGTGAGCGGCTGTTAAACGCACAACTGGCCGCCCGCCAACAACTGCAACAGTTGGGCTGGCAATGTTGGGCCCCTGCAGCGCCAACGCCTTACCTGTGGATCAGCAGTGGCCAAGCCGATTTTGACCCGCTGGCGCTGACCCGCGCCGGGCTCAAGCAGAACATCCTGCTATCACCCGGCTGCATCTTCCGCCCGGGCTTGCAAACCACGCCTTGGCTGCGTTTTAACGTGGCCTTTGGTGAAGACCCGGCGGTCTGGCAGTTTCTTAGCGCAGCTGCTCAGGTCTAGGGCTGGCGGCACTCACTCCTGAACGCTGAGCAACCCCGACAAATGCTCCTTGAGCTTTTGGTTGTTCAGCGGCGCGCGAATAAAACCCTGCTGACGACCATCGGGGCCGAGGATAACTAGGTTGCCGCTATGGTCGACGGTGTAGTTTTCTTTGCTGGTATCGGCTGGAATAAAGGGAATGCTGACGCCATTGGCGAACTTTTGCAGGGTCGCTTCATCACCGGTTAAGCCTTGAAAGCCGGGATCGAAATAGCTGAGGTATTGCTTGATTTGCGCCGGCGTATCGCGGTTTGGATCGACGCTGACGAAGATGATTTGCAGGTTGTTGCGCGCCTCCTCAGGCAACAAGGTTTTCAGCTCGCGCAGCTGGGCGAGGGTGGTCGGGCAGATGTCCGGGCAGAAGGTGTAGCCAAAAAACAAAAAGCTCCATTTACCCTTGAGTTGATCAACCGCCACCGCTTGGCCGTCTTGATTGATCAGGCTCAATGAGGGTAAGGCACGGCTTTGTGGCAGCAAGACAATCCCGGCATCCAGCAATATCGCCGGGTCGGCCCTGCCCGAGTTAGTCAGCACCTTGTTGACCGTCAGGCCAAGCACCAGCGCCACCACTGCGACCAGGATAAATACGGTTGTTTGCATACGGGTCATTGAAGCAATCCTTAAAATCGGCGAACGAAGCCATTTCTAACAACCCATGGCCGAGCGCAGCCACTTTGAGGGCTGCTTCATAGGCTCAGCAGTAGGTAGTGGTCGACTAGTAAAGCGATAAACAGCGAGAACAAGTACCAAATACTGTACTTGAAGGTGTTGATCGCCGCGTGTGGTTTACTGTCACGGTACAGCACCCAGGCCCAGTGCAAAAACCGCGCACCCAGGCCAACGGCGCACACCAAATACAGCAAGCCGCTCATGTGAATGGTGTAGGGCAGCAGGGTAACGGCGAACATCACGCAGGTGTAGAGCAAAATGTGTACTTTGGTGTAGTGCTCGCCGTGA
Source organism: Pseudomonas sp. (assembly GCF_030698175.1). GTDB lineage: Bacteria > Pseudomonadota > Gammaproteobacteria > Pseudomonadales > Pseudomonadaceae > Aquipseudomonas. Next base: position 159,299 of record NZ_JAUYNT010000028.1, on the reverse strand, counting down.
GTCACCGGCAGCATCGGGATGTCGACCTTGGCGTATTCCTCTTTGCGGTGGATGGCCAGCGCCCAGAAGTGCGGCGGCGTCCAGGCGAAGATAATCAGCACCAGCAGCAAGGGCTCGGCACTCACATGCCCGGTCACCGCCACCCAACCCAACAGCGGCGGTGCGGCACCGGCCAGACCGCCGATGACGATGTTCTGTGGCGTCGCACGCTTCAAGAAGCCGGTGTAGAGCACCGCATAGCCAAGCAAGGACGCCAGGGTCAGCCAGGCCGTCAGCTGATTGGTAAAGACCAGCAAGATTGCCAGCCCACCCACCGACAGCAACATGGCAAAGCTCAGCGCCGCCACCGGCGACACCCGCCCTTCGGCCAGCGGGCGTTTATGGGTGCGGGCCATGACCGCGTCGATGCGCCGGTCGACCACATGGTTGACCGCGGCCGCGCCGCCGGCGCAGAAGGCGATACCCAGATTGCCGAAAATTAGAATCGTCCAGGGCACCCCGGCACGGGTGGCGAGGAACATGCCGACCAAGGATGTGATCAGCATCAGCACCACCACTTTCGGCTTGGTCAATTCCAGATAGTCGCGCCAGAGGGCTTGGCTGTGGCGTTCGGTTAAAACAGTGGCCATACGCTGTCTCCTTATTGTTATTCGATAACGAGGTAAGGCTTAACGCCTGTGCCCCGTGCTGAACCCTGTGTGCCTGTTGATTTACATCGCCCCCTGACTGACCACGGCGGCGAAGCTGGTTTGGCGCGCATGGACCGGCACGCGCAGGCGGTAATTAATCAGCACCAGCGTTAGCAGCAAGGCCGCGCCACCGGCGTTATGAGCCACCGCCACCGACAGCGGTAAATGCAGCAAGACGTTGCTAACGCCGAGGCTGATTTGCAGCCCCAGCGCCAGCAGCAACAGGCCGGCCAATTTGTTTAAGCCCTCGGTACGCAGTCGCCAGGCCAGCGCCAGCAACGCCAGGGTCACCAGCAGCGCACCGAGTCTATGGCTCATATGAATGGCGGTGCGCGCGTCGCTGTCGAGTTGCCCGCCGAGGTAGTTCGGGCCGATGTGTTGGCTCAGGTGAAAGCCATTGGCAAAATCCATCGCCGGCCACCACTGGCCATGGCAGGTCGGCAAGTCGATACAGGCCACCGCCGCATAGTTGCTGCTAACCCAGCCACCGAGGGCGACCTGGCCGATTACCAGCAGCAAGCCCAGCGCTGCCAGTCGGCGCAATAATGGGGACACCGCGGCCAACGGCGGCCAGCGCCCCGACAAGCGCAAACTCAATAACAGCAGCAGACTCAGGGTGGTAAAACCGCCGAGCAGGTGCGCCGTGACCACTTGCGGCCAGAGCTTGAGGGTCACCGTCCACATGCCAAAGGCCGCTTGGGCGATGACTACCGCGACCAACAACAATGGTAATTTCAACGGTTGCTCGGGCTGTGTGCGTCGGCGCAGCGCTTGAATCGCCAACGCCAGAATCAACAGGCCGAGGCTGCCGGCGAAATAGCGGTGAATCATCTCGTTCCAGCCCTTTTGCGCCTCCACCGGTGCCTGGGGGTAATTCAATTCGGCGTGGGCCAGTTGCATCTCGGATTGGGGCACGCCGATAAAGCCATAGCAACCCGGCCAATCCGGGCAGCCGAGGCCGGCATGGGTCAGCCGGGTATAGGCGCCGAGCAGCACCACCAGCAAGGCCAGGCCGGTGGCGATAACGGCGAGGCGGTATCCGGGTTTGACCATAACGGCTCCTTAAGGCTGTGCTTAACCGATATTCGACAGTTTTAGCAGCAAGCGCAGGTCAGTCAGCACCTGCTTACCATCGGCCTTGGCGTCGTAGCGCAGGACCAGATTGCCATGCGGATCAATAATCCACAGCTGTACCGCCGGGTTGCCTTTGAGCAGTTGATCGTAACGTTGGCGCTCCAACTCAAAGCGTCCCAGCTGCGGGTATTCGCGCTGTAATTGCGCCTGGTAGGCCTCGCTCAGCGGTGCGGCACTGGCCAGCCCATGACTGGCCCGCGAGGACTCACGACCCAGACCAATTTGAATCTGCCGGGCCAGATACACCAGCTGCTGGCAATCGGCAGCGCAGTCTTCGGGAGCGGTCACCAGCAACTGCCAGCGCTTTTCATCCTGCGCTATCACTCCCAACTCGCTGCGACTTTGCCCGCTACCCAGCAACTCACCGTGGTAACTGCGTGACTCGGGCACCCAGAACTGCCATTTATACATGGCCGTGGCCAGCAGAATGGGGCCGATAGTCGCGGCTAAAATCAGCAACAACTGCAAACGCCCGCGGCGCGGGTTTAGCTCAGACTTGAGGGTCACTGCATCCATCGTTGCGCTTCCTTAGAAGGTTGTTAGCGGTTGAATTAAAGCCGAAGTACACAAACAAAACGCACAGCGCCGCAGCCAGGGCAAACCATTGCACCGCGTAGCCCTGATGCTTGGCCGGACTCATGCTCACCACCGGCCAATCCACTTGATAGGCCGCCGGCCCCGATTCTAACCGTAGCTCATGCGGCCAGCCGCCACGGCCCAAGTGCTGCCATAACGCCGGCGCATCAACCCGGGTGAGCAATTGCGGCCAGGCGCTGCTGGGTTGATCGCGCTGCAACTGAAAACTCTCACCCAACTGCACATAGACCCAGGCCTGCAACTGCACAACGCCGCTTGGCGTAGTGAATACGGGTGGCATGCGCCGGTCTGGCCAGGCCAGCCAGCCGCGATTGAGCAGCAGCCAAAGGCCACTGTGTTGATCATAAAAAGGTTGTAGTAACTCGACGCCGGCGCGCCCGGCGCGGGTACGGTTGTCCAACAAAATGCTGTGTTCGGCATCAAAGTGACCTTGCAGCAACACCCGCCGAAACGACGGATCGGCGCTCAGTTCCAGCTCACCAAGCGCTTGCGCCGGCGCTTGTCGACGAGCCTCTTGGGCGCTCAATAACTCACGCTTTTGTTCGGCCCGCGCCAACTGCCAAAAGCCCAGGCCGATCAACAGCGGCAACAACGCCAGCACCAGCAAGCTTGGTAGCAGGCCCGGCCGAAAGGGTTTCACCGGCGTGGCCAAAATATTGTTTTGTGGCTGGCTATACTGCTAGGCATTACCCCTCCCCCCGGAGTTACTTCATGCTTAAAGCGGCGATCGTTATCTTGTTACTGGCCACCTTGGTCAGTCTGTTCAGCGGCCTGTTCTTTCTGGTCAAGGATGAGGGCCGTGGCTCACGAGTGGTAAATGCCCTCACGGTGCGCGTAATACTCGCCGCACTGACGGTGGCACTGATTAGTTGGGGCTTTTACAGCGGTCAGTTGGTTTCCCACGTAGCCTGGTAAGCGCCTTGCCCGACAGCGGGTTAGGCTGCCGGGCGGTTGCTAATCAAAGCACGTAAACGAAGACAAACAAGCCGATCCACACCACATCGACAAAGTGCCAGTACCAACTGGCCGCCTCGAAACCGAACTGATGTTCGGCATCAAAATGCCCACGTAAAATACGGACGAACATGACCGCCAGCATGATGGTGCCGAGCGTCACATGAGCACCGTGAAAGCCGGTGAGCATAAAGAAGGTCGAGCCGTAGATGCCCGACCCCAGGGTCAGCCCAAGCTCGTGATAGGCCTCGATGTATTCCACTGCCTGAAAGCCCAGGAAGGTGGCGCCGAGCAAGATGGTCAACCCCAACCAAGCCTTGAGCAAACCACGCTTGCCGTGTTTCAGCGCATGGTGGGCAAAGGTCACGGTGAAGCTGGAACTGACGAGCAAGATGGTATTGATCAGCGGCAGATGCCAGGGATTGATGATCTCCTTGGGCGCCGGGAACAGCTTCGGGTCGGGGTTGTTAAGCAGCGGCCAGACATATTCGAAATTGGGCCAGAGAATGTCACTCACGCCCTTATCGCCCTCGCCACCGAGCCAAGGCCCGGCATAGGTGCGCACATAAAACAGCGCGCCAAAAAAGGCCGCAAAGAACATCACCTCCGAGAAAATAAACCAGCTCATGCCCCAGCGAAATGAGCGATCCATCTGCGCGCTGTACATGCCGGCGCGGCTTTCTTTGATCACAATACCGAACCAGCCGAACAGCATATAAGCCAGAAACAGCCCACCAATGGTAAAGATCAGTGGCCCATTCGACTCGGCCCGCTGGGCACTCATGTCATTGAACCAAGTGGCCAAACCATAGACCGTGGTGGTCATGCCAATGGTGGCAATGATCGGCCATTTGCTTTGGGCGGGAACGTAGTACTGCTCGTAATCTGCCATGGTTGTTCTCCTTATCGGCCTGCTACTGCAGCAGGCGATTTAGTCGCCGTGATGTCGAACAGCGTGTAAGCCAGCGTGAGGTGATGCACGTCCTCAGGTAAGTCGCGGTCGACGATAAAACGCACTGGCATCTCGATCCGCTGCCCCGGCTGTAACACTTGTTGGGTAAAGCAAAAACATTCGGTTTTATGAAAATACGCCGCCGCCACTGATGGCGCGATGCTCGGCACTGCTTGCGCCGTCATGATGCTATTGCTGGGGTTGCTGGCGACAAATATCATTTCGTTAACGGCGCCCGGATGCACCAGCAACTCATCGTTTTTTGGCCGAAACTCCCAGACCATCCCTGCCGAGTTGGTGGCCAGAAACTGCACCCGCACCGTGCGGGCTTCGTTCACCACCTGGACTCCTTCGTAGACCACGCCTGCGGTCTTGCCATTGATGCCCAGCGCCTGACACATCACCTCATAGATAGGCACCAGCGCGAAGCCAAAACCAAACATTGCCACCACTACCAATAATAGGCGCTGGATCAGACGGCGATTGGCTGAGGCTTCACTCATAACGGCGGCCTTACTTCACGTCCGGTGGTGTTTGGAAGGTGTGATAAGGCGCCGGCGATGGCAACGACCACTCCAGGCCTTCGGCACCGTCCCAAGGCTTGTCGCCGGCAGGCCGGCCGCCACGAATACACTTGATGACGATAAACAGGAAGAACAGCTGGGTGGCGCCAAACATAAAGGCACCCACCGAGGACACCATGTTGAAGTCGGCAAACTGCAGGTTGTAGTCGGGAATCCGCCGCGGCATGCCGGCCAGACCGACGAAGTGCATCGGGAAGAACGCCAGGTTCATGCCGACAAACGACAGCCAGAAATGCAGCTTGCCGAGGGTTTCGTCATACATGTTGCCGGTCCACTTCGGCAGCCAGTAATAGACCGAGGCGAAGATGCCGAAGATGGCCCCCGGCACCAGCACGTAATGGAAATGCGCGACCACAAAGTAGGTGTCTTGGTACTGATAATCCGCCGGCGCCATCGCCAGCATCAGCCCGGAGAAACCGCCGATGGTAAACAGAATGACGAAGGCCACCGCGAACAGCATCGGCGTCTCAAAGGTCAACGAACCTTGCCACATGGTCGCCGCCCAGTTGAACACCTTCACCCCGGTCGGCACCGCGATCAGCATGGTGGCGTACATAAAGAACAGCTCGCCCACCAGCGGAATACCGACCACGAACATGTGGTGAGCCCAGACGATAAACGACAGGAAGGCGATGCTCGAGGTGGCATAGACCATCGAGGTGTAACCGAACAATGGCTTGCGCGAGAAGGCGGGAATGATCGCGCTGACCGCACCGAAGGCGGGCAGGATCATGATGTACACCTCGGGGTGGCCGAAGAACCAGAACACATGCTGGAACAGCACCGGATCACCACCACCGGCGGCGCTGAAGAAGCTGGTGCCAAAGTGGATGTCCATCAGCATCATGGTCACGCAACCGGCCAGCACCGGCATCACCGCAATCAGCAGGAAGGCGGTGATCAACCAGGTCCAGACGAACAGCGGCATCTTCATCAAGGTCATGCCGGGGGCGCGCAGATTGAGGATGGTGGCGATGATATTGATGCCGCCCATGATCGAGCTGATGCCCATCAGGTGCACGGCGAAGATGAAGTAGGTAACGCTCTCCGGCGCGTAGGTGGTCGACAACGGCGCGTAAAAAGTCCAGCCAAAGTTCGGCCCGCCGCCGTCACTGAACAGGGTCGAAATCATGATGGCGAAGGCCGCCGGCAATAACCAGAAGCTGAAGTTGTTCATCCGTGGCAAAGCCATATCTGGCGCGCCGATCATCAGCGGCACCATCCAGTTGGCCAGGCCGACAAACGCCGGCATCACCGCGCCAAAGACCATGATCAGGCCGTGCATGGTGGTCATCTGGTTAAAGAATTCCGGCTGGACTATTTGCAGCCCCGGCTGGAACAGCTCGGCGCGAATCACCATGGCAAAAGAGCCACCGAGTAAAAACATCGCAAAGCTGAACCACAGGTACATGGTGCCGATGTCTTTATGGTTGGTGGTCAACACCCACCGCATCAAACCTTTGGCTGGGCCGTGATGATGGTCATGCCCGGCATGGCCATGACCTTTATGACTGGAGTCGATCACTGCGCTCATGTTCTTACTCCTGAGCTTGCTTGAGGGCGAGCACGTCTTTAGGCGTGACCATGTCGTTCATGGCATTACCCCAAGCGTTGCGTTCGTAGGTGATTACCGCGGCGATATCGACTTCCGACAGCTGCTTGCCGAAGGCGGCCATGGCGGTGCCGGGCTTGCCGTTGAAGACCATATCGAGGTGTTCTTTCTGCGGCCCGGTAGCGATTTTCGAGCCCTTAAGTGCCGGGAACATCGGCGGCATGCCTTGGCCTTCGGCCTGGTGGCAGGCCGCGCAGGTGGTTTGGTAGGTCTTCTCGCCGCGGGCGATCAACTCTTCACGGGTCCACTCTTTGCTGGTCAACTCTTTGAGCTGCAAGGCCTCGTCTTTACGCACGGCCAACCACTTGGCGAAGTCTTCTTTGGACTTGGCCTCGACCACAATGGGCATAAAACCATGATCTTTGCCGCACAGCTCGGTGCATTGACCACGGTAGATTCCGGGCTTATCGATACGGGTCCAGGACTCATTAACGAAGCCGGGAATGGCGTCCTTTTTGACTGCAAACGCCGGCACCCACCAGGAGTGGATGACATCGGCGCCGGTGATGAGAAACCGCACCTTGGTGCCGATGGGCACCACCAGCGGGTTATCCACCTCCAGCAGGTAATTCTCCGACTTAGGCTCTTGGTTCTGGATTTGGCTCTGGGGGGTGGCCAAATTGCTGAAGAACTCGACCTCCTGGCCCAGGTATTTGTAATGCCACTTCCACTGATAACCGGTGACCTGAATATCCAGCTCAGACTCGGTGGTGTCGTAGATGTCGATCAACGTCTTGGTCGCTGGAATGGCGATCACCACTAGGATCACCAGCGGGATCAGCGTCCAGAGGATTTCCACCGTGGTGCTTTCATGGAAGTGCGCTGGTTGCTGACCGGTCGAGCGCCGATGGATCAGCATTGACCAGAACATAGCGCCAAACACCACCACCCCGATGACCACACAGATCCAGAAGGTGATCATGTGTAAGTCAAACACGGCGCGGCTGACTTCAGTCGCGCCGGGCGCCATATTTACAGTCCAAGCGGCCTGTGCCTGGCTGAAGACAGCCCATAGCAGTAGCCCCACCCAAATTCGTGGACGTTGCATCATTGCGGGTTCCCCTTATCGTTCTTGTTATCCCGCTGGCGGTGCTTACAGCCAAGGCAACGACCGCTAAACCTATGCCCCAGGTTCAACTGGCAATACCAAAGCCACAAAGCGCCGTCAGACGTCATCAGATCGCGCGTTGCGTTTTGAGTATAGCCAGCAACTGCGACATAACAACGCAGTCTAAAAATTCTCTTGGCGACCCATGCCGATCACCGCAAAAAGTGCTGCTGAAACCATCAGCAACTTGATATTTCGCGCGCGCATAACAATTACAAAGTTATGACAATTGGGTCTTAGCTAAATGACAAAACCAACTAGAGTTCTTGGCTTACCTCTGCCGCCAGCCACTAGGAGCATTAATGAATACTGCCGCCTTGCGTCAACTGATCGACCGCGCCCATCAACACGAAGCCGCCACCGGTCTCCTCGCACGGCAACTCGACGGCCAGCTGGAACGCCTGCATCCGGCCATTCGTCTACCGGTACAGGACGCCCAGGGCGTGCTCGGGCGCTTCGTGGCCGCCTACATTGCGCAGGTGCCCGAGCTACTGGATGCGGCCCATGCGGTGGCCGAAAAAGCCGGTATCGAGGCGCAGATCAAACCGGTGCTAAAAATAGCCGAAGAGTATTTTTTGCAGCCGCCGGCCTTAATGGATGGCCACGACGGCCTCGATGGCCTGCTCGATGAAGCCTATCTGGCCCATCGCCTAGTGGAGGAAGTGAATGATTTGTATATCTGCCAATTCGGCCAACCACTGATTCCGCTGGACACCACAGTCGCCAACCTGATTGCCCATCAACTGATCGGCGAAAGCTTTGCCAATCAGCTCGATGAAGCTGTGCATCAAACCGTGGAGGCCCTGCTTAACCCGGCGCATTTTGACCAGCAGCTGCTTGAGGCCTACCGCCAACAATTGGACGATCCGCAGGTGGTCGCCGCCTGGCAAAACTGGCCATGCCTGTCGCGCCAGCTCGGGGTTGAGTTGACGTTGGGACAAGAGCAGCGCGCCGCCAGCTAACAAGCACAGCGCCGCTAAGAATCAAGACCGCTGGCCGCCGGGCGAGGGCAAAACGGCTATGCGAGTTGTTGGCGGTAGCGCGGCCGCGTGCTGGGTGGGTTTGGGCATGACCAGGCCGCCTTAATACCGTTTATTTACACGCCGGCGAGCCCGCCTTGCGCCACCTGACTCTCTAACCTCCACTATTCCCCGCATCGCGGGCCTCACTGTCGACTACCGCGAGCCGGCAGCGTTGGCTCGGCGGGAGCAAAAAAATCGCTTAAGCAAATTATTCTGCTATCACTATTGGAGGGGGCGTTACACCGTTGTTGTGTGTTTGCCCATATCCACCCTGGACGAGTTCCTGTGATTTCCTCCATGGATGGTTACGCATCGCGCCGCCACTCAGGCGAGGAGATTTTATGAACGCCGCTCTACGCATGGCCACTATCACCCTTGTGCTGCTGACCCTTCCTGCCGGACTGCCGGCGGCATTCGCCGCTGACGACGTCGAAGCCACTGGCAAGGACCTGACCCTGATTTTTCGCTCGGCCCGCAAGGTAATTTCCGATGGCCAGGATCTGATCAACGATGCCAGCAAAGGCGATAAAGGCCTGAGCTCAGCCGCAGTGATCGAAAAAACCAAGGCCAATTACAAGGCTGTCACAGGTACCGACTTGAACCTGACCGACGACGGCAGCCCCACCGCTAAGGCGCGTTCCGCGCTGATCAATGCGGTGCAGGTGACCATGGACGAAGCGCAGGCGTTGATCAACGAGCCAGGCAAAGGCTTCAAAGGCTTCCTCCCGGCGGTATTCGGCGGGCGCGTGGCGAACAACTTCAGTGCGGCCATGGCTGGCACCTTCGCCATTAAGCTGACCGCGCCCAAGGCCTATGTGCGCAATCGCGCCAACCGCCCCGACGAGTGGGAAGACAAGGTTATCGAGAGCATGTTCAAGCTGCCCGGCTACGAAAAAGGCAAGGCCTACGCCGAGACCGTACCGGTCAAAGGCCGGGCGGCTTACCGCTATATTCTGCCGGAGTATTACGGCGCCTCTTGCCTGGCCTGTCATGGCGACCCAAAAGGTGAAGTCGATATCACTGGCGGCAAGAAAGAAGGTGCCAAGCTTGATGAGTTGGGTGGTGCCATCTCCCTGATCATTTACCAGTAGCAGGCTGGGTGGAGTAGTCGGTATGCCCCGTTTAACCGACCTCAGCATCAGCGCCCGTCTGCTGCTGCTCTCTAGTGTGGTGGCGTTGCTGCTAGCCACCATGCTGTTCTACTTGACCAGTGTGATCGGCGCCAACAACACACGCGTGGCCGCGCAGCAGCAGGCCGTGCACGCACAAGTGGAAGAGCTGGGCCGCTGGCAGCTAGCCGACAGCACTCTGGGCGAGTTCGCCACCATGCGCTTCTGGCTGTACGACCTGCAAGTCAGCTGGTTGAACGAATCGGAGAGCGCGGCTAACGAAGCCCATCAGCGCCTCAAGACGCGGCTGGACGAACTAAAAAAGCACGGTATGGACGTCGGCCCAATGCCCGCCGAGGTCGATGAGTTTCGCCACAAGATGTTGCTGGCGGTGGATGCCTACGTCGACAACAACCGGGTGTTGGGCAACGCAACGGTAGCCGAGGCGCGCAAGATTGCCACCACAGTCGGCGCCCGTCTGACCGCCCTGCAAGAACAACAGACCAGCAGCGCAATGCACCAGGCGGAAGAAGTCGCCGCGGCGGCCAAGACCATGCAAGCCAGCAACGCCGAACTGTTCACCTTGGCGTGGTGGGTACTGGCGGTGGTGGTGGTGGTGCTCGGCATCTTCTACCTGCTGTTGGTGCGCTCCATCTCGCGGCCGATGCGCGATCTGGAACACGGCATCGCCGAGATCGAACGTAACTCCGACCTCTCCCATCAAGTGCCGGTGCTCAGTGCCGACGAGATCGGGCTAACCGCCAGCGCCATCAACCGCATGCTGGAGAAATTTCGCGGCATCATTCAGGAGGTCGACAGCATCGCCGGGCTGGTCGCGGGCAAGGTCAACAATACCCGGCAAAGCATGCTCAGCACCCACCATGGCATCCAGGCGCAGCAACAGGAAACCGACCAGGTGTCCTGCGCAGTGACCCAGATGAGCCATACCATTCAGGACGTCGCGAAGAACGCCGAACGGGCCTCGGAAGCGGCGCACCAGGCCAATCGCAACACCGAAAAAGGCAACCAGGTGGTGGCCGCCAATGTCAATGCCATGAATGCCCTGGCCCAGGAGGTGCATGCGGCGGCCGACGTGGTACGCCGGGTGGCCCAGGACAGCGCGCAGATCGGCCGGGTGGTGGAGGTGATTCAGAGCATTTCGGATCAGACCAACCTGCTCGCGCTAAACGCCGCCATCGAGGCCGCGCGCGCCGGCGAAGCCGGGCGAGGCTTTGCCGTGGTGGCCGACGAAGTACGCACCCTGGCCCAGCGCACCCGGGAGTCGACCCAGGAAATCAATGCCATGATCGAGCACTTGCAGCAAGGCGTCAGCCAAGCGGAGCTGGTGATGGCCGAGGGCGTCAACAAGGCGCAGAGCGCGGTCGAGCAAGTGCAGTCGGCAGGCAAGGAACTGGCCGAAATCAGCCATTCAGTGCGCAGTATCGAAGATCTCAATGTGCAGATCGCCAGCGCCGCCGAACAGCAAAGCGTGGTCACCAGTAGCATTGCCCAGAGCGTGGTGCATATCCGCGATGTCACCATCACCAATGCTGACACGGCCAATGCGGCGATGACCGCCTGCAATGAACTGGAAAGCCTGACTCTGCGCTTGCAAGCACAGGTCAGGCAGTTTCGACTTTGAGGGTCACAGGCCCGGCGTTGCTGCAGCGGCATAGCCTGTCGCAGTTCGCGCAGCTCAGGCGTCGCTGGGTTTTTTATGGTCTGCCATCCCTGGCGGCCACCCTGCGGGCCGTCGCTGCGCGACGTTAAAAATGACTCCCGGTCATTTTTTCAGTTTGGGATTGGGGAAGAACTGCACCGCCTGCACCTGGGGGTCGGTCGGCTTTTTCACTTCGCTGACGGTGACCCGGGTGCCCAGTTCTTTCGGGATCGATTGCCCCTGTTCATTCAAGGTGTCGGCGTAGCCGCAAGCCACACACTCACGGTTCGGCACGCCGTCAACGTCCCACATCTGCACCTTATCCAGCTCGCTGCAGGCCGGGCACACGGCGCCGGCGATAAAGCGTTTCTTGCTGATTTTTACCGGTTTGTCGTTGGGGGCGTCGTTCATGCCGCCTCCGCGCTTAGGCCACAATGGCGCAGCAGGGCGTCGATGCTCGGCTCGCGACCACGGAAGGCCACGAATAAAGCCATCGGCTCTTGCGAACCGCCCCGGGCCAGAATCGCCTCACGAAAGGCCCGGCCGGTTGCAGGATTGAGCACACCGTCTTCCTCGAACTTGGAGAAGGCATCGGCCGACAACACTTCCGCCCATTTGTAGCTGTAGTAACCGGCCGCGTAACCACCGGCAAAAATGTGCGCGAAGCTGTTGGCGAAACGGTTGTAGGCCGGCGGGCGCATGACCGACACCTCGGCGCGGATCGCCTCCAGCACTTCCAGCACGCTGCGGCCGTCGCCGTGGCTGGCGTGCAGTTCGAAGTCAAACAGCGACAGTTCGACCTGGCGCACCAGCTGCATGCCGGACTGAAAGTTCTTCGCCGCCAGCATCTTATCCAGCAGGTCTTGCGGCAGTGGCTCGCCCGTGTCGAAATGCCCGGAGATCAGCGCCAGGCCTTGGGGTTCCCAACACCAGTTCTCCATAAACTGGCTCGGCAGCTCGACCGCATCCCAGGCCACGCCGTTGATGCCGGAGGCACCGGCCTGCTCGACGCGAGTCAGCAGATGATGCAGGCCGTGGCCGAACTCGTGGAACAGGGTGGTGACTTCATCATGGGTCAGCAACGCCGGCTGACCGTTGACGGCCGGGGTGAAGTTACACACCAGATTGGCCACCGGACTGATCAGCTCGCCGTTGGCGGCGCGGCGTTGATCGCGGGCGCCGTCCATCCAGGCGCCACCGCGTTTATTGGCACGCGCGTAGAGGTCGAAGAAGAAGCGCCCAACTGGGCGGCCCTGCTCGCTAATCTGGAACAGACGCACGTCCGGGTGCCAGCTGTCGAAACCCGAAAGTTCCTGAATCTCGATGCCGTACAGCTGCTGCACTATGGCAAACAGGCCCGTCAGCACCTTGTCGATCGGGAACCAGGCGCGCACCTGTTCCTGGGACAGGCTGTAACGCTGCTGGCGCATCTTTTCGGCGTAGTAGCCGGCGTCCCAGCTTTGCAACTCGGCGCAGCCAAGCTCGGCGGCAAAAGCTTGTAGTTCAGCCAGATCGTGCACGGCGAACGGCTTGCCGCGCTGACCGAGATCGCGCAAGAAGCTCAGCACCTGGGCGTTGTTGTCGGCCATTTTGCTGGCCAGTGACAACTCGCCATAGTCATTAAAGCCCAGCAGCTGTGCCAACTCTTGACGCAGGTCGAGAATCTCGACCATCAGCGGGCCGTTATCAAACTGGCCGGCGTTCGGGCCTTGTTCCGAGGCGCGGGTACAGTAGGCGGCGTACAGCTCTTCGCGCAGCTCACGGTCGTCGGCGTAGGTCATTACCGCGTAATAGCTGGGGAACTCCAGGCTAATCAGCCAACCGTCGAGCTCTTTGGCCTGGGCGGTTTGAGCCATTTGCGCCTTGGCCGAATCGGGCAGACCAGCCAAAGCCGTCTCGGCGCTGATGTGCTTAGTCCAGGCCTGGGTGGCATCCAGCAGTTGGTTGGAGAATTTGCTGGTCAGCTCCGACAGCTTCATCTGGATAGCGCCGTAGCGTTGCTGCTCGGCTGGCGGCAAGTCGATGCCGGATAAGCGGAAATCGCGCAGGGCGTGTTTCAGTATGGTGCTTTGCGCCAGCTCAAAGTCGGCGGCGGCCGGGCTGTTGGCCAACGCTTGATAGGCCTCGAACAGTGGCTTGTTCTGGCCGATTTCAGTCCAGTATTGCGACAGCTTCGGCAGACAGGCCTCGTAGGCCGCACGCAACTCGGGGCTGTTGCACACCGCATTCAAATGGCTGACCGGACTCCAGGCCCGGCCTAGGCGCGCGCCCAACTCATCCAGCGCCAGCACCAAACCATCCCAGGTCGGGATGCCGGATTGTTTGGCCAATAACTCGGCCAGCGCCGCACGGCTGTCTGCGAGTATCACATCAATGGCCGGCTCCACATGCTCAGGGCGGATGCTGGAGTAGGGCGGCAGGTCGAAGTGTTGCAGAAGCGGATTACTGGCGGTCACGGCAGACACCTGTAGGCTGATTGAGGGCGGTTTTCGCACCTATATGCCTGCCATCTTAAATTACAATCAGCGCAAACCGCAGCTTAAGAGGCTTCTAACGTGGCGATTCGAACGTATCAAGGCATGACCGCGCAGCTCGGCGCCCGGGTGTTTGTCGACCCCTCGGCCGTGGTGCTCGGCGACGTGGCGCTGGGCGATGACAGCTCAGTGTGGCCGCAGGCGGTGATTCGCGGCGACATGCACAGCATCCGCATCGGCGCGCGAACCAGCGTGCAAGACGGCTGCGTGCTGCACATCACCCACGCCGGGCCGTTCAATCCAGAGGGCTTCCCGTTGCTGATCGGCGACGACGTGACCATCGGCCACCAAGCCCTGCTACACGGTTGCACGGTCGGCAATCGCGTGCTGATCGGCATGGCCTGCATCGTCATGGATGGCGCGGTAATTGAGGACCAGGTAGTGCTCGGCGCCGGCAGCCTGGTGCCGCCGGGCAAGCGCCTGGCCAGCGGCTACCTGTATGTGGGTCGGCCCGCGCAGCCAGTGCGCGCGCTAAGCGCTAAAGAACAAGCCTATTTCAGCTACAGCGCCGCCAACTACGTAAAACTCAAGGACCTGCATCTGGCCGAGGATTATCAGTAGCTAGTTGTTCTTCTGGTAAACGATCTTCTTGCTGCCATAGGCGCAACTGCCGACCACCATGCCCGGGTCGGTGGCCTCGGCGTTGGCGACTATCTCCAGGGTGTAACTGCTGACCCCGGCGGCCTGGATTTTTATTTCGATCTCGCGCTTCAACTGCTCGCAGTCTTTGGGCGCGGCCAGCAGCGGGGGGCTGAACAACATCAGGGCTAAAACGCTTAGGCGTAGGTGCATAAAAACTCCGTAAAAGGATCAATCCAGTCGGTGCCAGTGTAACGCCAGCAGCTTGGACGTTGCCGCTTCCTCGGCAGCGTGCGCGGCAGGTTAAGTAAAGCTCGCCAAGATTAGCTGACTGGGCAAGCAGCAATATTCAACTACGCTTGCACAACGGCGGTCTCGGCAACCGCTGGATACGCGCAGCGCCGCGCCGCTCCCCTTCACTATGGCCTGCGCGAAGGAAGCAAGATGTCAGGTATCGATCTGTGGGATGACGACATTGCATGTGACAGCGCCCCCACCGAGGCGCCTCCTCTGGCCATCTGCCTGATCGCCGCCAGCGAGCAACAAGCCTTCTGGCGCGATGGACTGCAACAGCACGGCATTCATATTTGCCCGCCAGAAAGCGGTGACTGCCAGCTGATTCTGGTCGATGAGCGTTGCCCTGATTACCTGCAACAATTGGCACAGCTGCCCAACGCCGAAGAGCAGCGTCGCCCGCCGGTGTTCTTTTTAGTCAATAACGGCGCCGAGCCAGACTGTATGCGGGCGTTTTCTGCCGGTGCCGACGACTATGTGCACCTGCCCATTAGCCCCGAAGCCCTGGCCGCCCGACTCAAGCGGGCCCAGGTGCAATTGCACGACAGCGTCAATATCCGCCAGCAGCTCAGCGAATCATCCACCATCGTCTTCCAGTCGATGAGCATGAATGCCGAACTGGGGCGCATCCTGCAATTTATGGAAGCCAGCTTCACCTGCCAAGAGTTCGGCACGCTGGCCGACTTGACCCTGAAAATGCTTAATGAGCTGGGCCTTAACGCCAGTCTGGGAATTTTCCACAACCGTGGCCTGGAATACTTTTGCGACGATGGCATCAAACGCCCCATCGAGCAGGAGGTGATCGAAAACTCCCGTCATCTGGGGCGGATTTCTGATTTCGGCGCGCGGACCATTCTTAATTACCCGCACTTTGGCCTGCTGATCCGCAATATGCCGCTCGAAGATCCATTGCGTTACGGCATTCTCAAGGATCACATCTGCTACCTGGGCAATGCTCTGGATGCCCGCTGCCAAGCCATGATCACCGAGCGCTATGCCAAGGAACGCACGGTACGCATTCAGGCCACCGCCGCGGTACTGCAACAGATGATCGCCGAGATGGAGCAGGCCAAGCTGGAGGTTACCCGCACCAGCACCGCCGAGCTGCAAGGCATGCTCGACAACCTGCAATTCGGCTTTTCTAACCTGAGCCTGACCGGCACCGAAGAAAACATCCTGGTCAATCTGCTCACCGAGTCCAGCGACCGTATTCATGCCTTATTTAGAAGCGCCGCCGAGCAAGATCAGCTGTTTCAAGCCTTGCTTAGTGGCGTGGCCAAGACCCTTGAACGCTAAGGCTTGGATTGCAACACCTGCAACGCCGCCGTGCGCTCAAGCGATGGCAATTCGGCCAGTTGCTCGACGCGCTCGTAGAAGTGCGCCCAGTCGCCACCACAGCGCTTAAATAACGCGGCAAAAGCCGGCACCCACCGCTCATACAAGCCAAACGGTAACAGCCTGGCGTTGTTGAGCGGGGCGCTCATCCAGCCATCATAGCGACCCTGGCCGCCCCACTGCTCGGCGCGCAACTGCCGGTAATTGGCCCGTAAGCGGGCAAACTCCGCCTGCTTGCCGGCCCGTAACGCCGCCACCGGCAAGTCACTGGCATACAGCGCCGCCAGCCGCTCACGGGAGGCCAGCAGCAGGGCAATAAATTGCTCACGCTGACGCCGATCCGTCACCTCCAGCTCCGCCTCGCCACGGCTGGCCAACCACTCTCGCAGCCCCTGTTGCTCGACAAAGCTGGCGAAGGATTCGTTAAAACTGCTGTCATCGCTGACATACAGCCGTTGGTGCGCCAGCTCATGGAAAATCAACCCGGCCAAGCGCTGATCATTCCACTGCAACATGCTGCTGAGCAGCGGATCATCGAACCAGCCCAGGGTTGAATAGGCTTCCACCCCCGCCACATAGGTATCCAAACCCTGCTGTTTAAGCTGGGCCGCGACCGCCTGGGCATCCTCAACTTGGTAATAACCGCGATAGGCCACGCAGCCGGCAATCGGAAAGCAGGAGGTCTGCGCCGCCAAGGAAAACTCCTCGGTGGCGAACAGATTCCACAGCACAAAGGGCCGCTGAATATCGGCATACAGGCGATAGCTAGGGTTGTCCGGCAGCTTTAACTGGGCACTGGCAAAAGTCCGCGCCTGCAGGGCTAGCGCCAGGCGTTGCTGTAACGGCGGCGGAGTGGCCGGGTCAGCCAACAGCTGGCTAATCGGCTGGCGCGCCTGCAGTAATTCAAATTGACCGACGGCCAGCTGGCGGTAGTAATTAAGGTTCGAGCAGCCGCCCAGCAGCCAAGTCAACGCCAGCAGCACGAGCCATCGATAATAAAATTCAGCCGGGATTGCCATAGGTCGCAGGCTAACCCAAGCCAACAAGCGTGCGGTAGGCTTAAAGCAAGCCCTGAACGTGGGAGAAGCCCATGCCTCGCACATTGCTGGTTGCCTGCCTGCTACTGGCGGCCTGCGCCGGCCCCTTGCCCGCGCCTGATACCCAGCATGCCTGGGTCGATGTTTACACCACGCCCGGTAATTCGCTGCTGGCCGAGCGCCTGGACAACCTGCCAGTCAAGGATGGCCGCTACTACCAACTGACGCCGGGCCCACACCAGCTGCAGCTACGCCTGCAATTTGAGCTTCCGGGCGGCAATGACCTGGACCACTGGGGCGACGGCAGTCTGCGTACCTGCCTGTTCAACCTTGACTACGCCAACTTCCAGGCCGGGCAGCACTACCGGGTCAGCGCCGGCCAACAAGGCTACCGCGGCTGGGTACGGCTGTATGACGCCCAGCGCCGGCTGCTGGTCCGCGGCCGGCAGCTACGCTGCGGAGCGCTCTAACTGGTGCAAGGAAATTGATCCAACGCAGACTAATACCCCCTGCCTAGGTTGCACTCGCCACAGGCAGTACAGTATCGGCTCACCGGCGCCAAACGGCGGACTGTTTGCTCCTCCTGAGCCCAACTGACGCCCGACGATTCGGCCTGCAACACCTAACTGCAACCGAACCTTTCTGCCCCTGCATAAAAGGATTACCCATGCCTGCAACCCGACTGAGCCTGACACTGGCCCTAGCCCTGGCGCTGATTTCACCAGCGCTGCTGGCCGGCTTCGACGAGGCCGCCGCCGCTTTGGCCGCGGGCAACTATGCCCAGGCCCAGGCGGAACTGGGTCCGTTGCTTGAGAAGAGCGACCCGCGTGCCCAGTACTCCATGGGGGTGCTCTACGAGAATGGTTTTGGCGTGACCAAGGATTTACCCCTGGCGGCGGCCTGGTACCTGAAAGCCGCTGATCAGGGCGATATCGATGCATTGAACAATCTCGGGGCGCTCTATCAGAACGGTCGGGGAGTCGCGCAGGACAAGGTGCTGGCCATGGCCCTGTACAACCTCTCGGTGGCCTATGCCGGCAAGGCCCTGGTCCCGGCGGTGGGGAACCGTCAGGATCTGGCCAACCAGATGCCGCTGGAGGAGGTGAAGAAATCTCTGACCCTCACCCAAGAGCTGTTCAAGCCGGACAACATTAAGGCGGGATTGGAGGCTTATCTGCGCCAGCAGGGCCACTGACGAACGAGTCAGCAGCGAGCTGCTGTACCGATAAAAAAACCGGGCGAGGCCCGGTTTTAGTGACGCCCGGCAAAGCGGACGCGGTCATGCATCAATTGCGCTGGTAGACGACTTCCTTGCTACCGGCCTCGCAACTGCCAACCACCTGCTTATCGCCGCCACTGCCCTTGGCGACGATTTCCAGACTGTAGGACTTGACGTCTTTAGCCTGCAGTTTGGCCTCAATTTGCGCCTGTAAATCGGCACACGGCAGCGGCGCGGCCATTAACCCGCCAGCCAAGGAAAATAGGCCCAGACCCAAAATCAATTTCTTCATCATTAACGCTCCTTCGTTGTGAATAAGGCCATAACTTCGGCGAGCCCGAGCATAAAACCTAAGCATGACAAACGAAACCATTAAAACGCTAACTATCACCAAGCCGAAAACCAACCTTAAGCGTGACCTGATAATGGCCAACCTTGCCGTTGGCGATATGGCCACGGGTTTCGGTCACCTCAAACCAGTCCATGTTGCGCACCGACTTGGCGCACTCGGCCAGGGCGTTGTTGATCGCGTCCTCAATGCTGACGGCAGAAGAACCGACCAGTTCGATCTTCTTGTAGCTGTGATGGGTAGGCATGGCGTTGTCCTCACGGGGGTGTACTTCAACGCTAGTCAAGCATCCCCCATGCGGCAAGCCGAGAAACCCGACTTAAGGGCTTTCACTTAGGCCCGTACTTGCTCGCGCCGAAGCCACTCGGCCAGTTGTGCCGCGCGTGGGTCAACGGCCCGCGCCGGCACCCACAAGGCCAGCCGGGCCGTGGTTTGAGCAAAGCCCCAGGGCGCAATCAGACGCCCGGCGGCCAGATCGGCGGCCACCAATTGTTGCGGCGCAATGGCCACCCCCAGACCAGCAACTGCGGCTTCCAGCAGGTAATACAGGTGCTCGAAGCCTTGGCCCAAGTTCAGCTCGGCTGGCGCTAAACCATTGCGCTGCGCCCATGCCGGCCACGCTTGTGGACGCGAACTGGTGTGCAACAACGCCTCACATAACAGCGCTACCGGTGGCGCATTGAGCAACGCAGCAGCTCGCGTATACCGCGGGCTGAGCACCGGCCCGATGGCCTCGACAGCCAGCTCATAGACCTGCATATCCGCCGGCCAGGGTGGCTCGGCGAACAGCAGGGTGGCGTCCAGCCCAGGCCGGCGTGGGTCGAGATCGCCCTCACTGCTGGACAGCTGCAAGCGCAACTGCGGCAATTCGCGATTGAGCCGGTCCAGCCGCGGGATAAACCAGCGCGCCAGCAAGCTGCCGGGGCAACCCAGCACGAAGGGCGCATCACTGCTCTGACGCTTGAGTTCAAAGCAGACATCGCGCAGCCGCTCGAAGCTGTCGAAGGCCACATCCCGCAGCCGCACGCCGGCGGCAGTGAGCTTGACCCCACGGCCATCCTTGACGAACAGCACAAGCTCAAGCTGTGTCTCCAGCGCACGGATCTGCCGACTCACCGCGCCATGGGTGACGTGCAGTTCGTCGGCGGCCAAGCTGATGCTTTGCAGCCGTGCCGCTGCCTCGAAGGCACGCAGGGCATTTAATGGCGGGAGTTCGCGGCTCATGGTATCTGTGAGTTTTCCTGACGTATTGCTGCAATCTAATCGCTTTTCAGCGGGCCAGCCAGCGGTAGAATGAGCCCATAGCCAATCCCGACTCCCCATTCCCCATTCCCCATTCCCCATTCCCCACTCCTGGAGCATCCAGATGACCTCATTTCGCAATGGCCCAGATGCCAAAGGCCTGTTCGGCCACTTCGGCGGCCAGTACGTCGCCGAAACCTTGATGCCACTGATCCACGACCTGGCCCGCGAGTACGAAGCGGCCAAGGTTGATCCGGCCTTTATCGAGGAGCTGGCCTACTTTCAGCGCGATTACATCGGCCGGCCCAACCCGCTGTATTTCGCCGAGCGGCTGACCGAGCACTGCGGCGGCGCGAAGATTTACCTCAAGCGCGAAGAGCTCAACCACACCGGCGCGCACAAGATTAACAACTGCATCGGCCAGGTGTTGCTGGCCCGGCGCATGGGCAAAAAACGCATCATCGCCGAGACCGGCGCCGGCATGCATGGCGTGGCCACCGCCACGGTAGCGGCGCGTTTCGGCCTGGAATGCGTGATCTTCATGGGCACTACCGACATTGATCGGCAGCAAGCCAACGTGTTCCGCATGAAGCTGCTGGGCGCCACTGTGATCCCGGTAATCGCCGGCACCGGCACCCTGAAAGACGCGATGAACGAAGCCCTGCGCGATTGGGTGACCAACGTCGACAGCACCTTCTACATGATCGGCACGGTCGCCGGCCCGCACCCGTACCCGGCGATGGTGCGCGACTTCCAGGCCATTATCGGCAAGGAAACCCGCGAGCAATTGTTCGAAAAAGAAGGCCGACTGCCCGACAGCCTGGTCGCCTGCATCGGCGGCGGCTCGAATGCCATGGGCCTGTTTCACCCGTTTCTGGATGACGCCAGCGTGCAGATGATCGGCGTCGAAGCGGCAGGTTTAGGCATCGACACCGGCAAACACGCCGCCAGCCTGAACGGCGGCGTACCGGGCGTATTGCACGGTAACCGCACCTTCTTGCTGCAAGACGACGACGGCCAAATCATCGACGCCCACTCGATTTCCGCCGGCCTCGACTACCCTGGCATCGGCCCGGAACACGCCTGGTTGCATGAGATCGGTCGGGTCGAATACTGCTCGATCAAGGACGACGAAGCGCTGGCCGCCTTCCACCAGTGCTGCCGGCTAGAAGGCATCATCCCGGCCCTGGAAAGCGCCCATGCCCTGGCCGAAGTGTTCAAGCGCGCACCGACCCTACCGAAGGATCACCTGATGGTGGTCAACCTGTCCGGGCGCGGCGACAAAGACATGCAAACCGTTATGCACTACATGGAACAAGATCAGCAGGAGCAACACGCATGAGTCGCCTACAGAGCCGCTTTGCCGAGCTAAAACAGCAGAACCGCGCCGCTTTGGTGACCTTTATCACCAGCGCCGACCCGGACTACGCCACCTCGTTGAGCATCCTCAAAGGCTTGCCAGCGGCCGGCGCCGATGTGATCGAGTTGGGCATGCCGTTCACCGACCCGATGGCCGATGGCCCGGCCATTCAACTGGCCAATATCCGCGCCCTCGCTGCCAAGCAAACCTTGGCCAAGACGCTGCAAATGGTCGCTGAGTTTCGGCAAGAGAACCAAGACACGCCGCTGGTGCTGATGGGCTACTTCAACCCGATTCACTACTACGGCGTGCCGCGTTTTATCGCCGACGCCAAGGCTGCCGGCGTCGATGGTTTGATCGTCGTCGACCTGCCGCCCGAGCATAACGAAGACCTCTGCGACCCGGCGCAAGCGGCTGGCTTGGACTTTATCCGGCTGACCACCCCAACCACCGACGACGCCCGCCTGCCGACCGTTCTCAACGGCAGCTCAGGCTTCGTCTATTACGTGTCGGTGGCCGGCGTGACCGGCGCCGGCGCGGCGACCCTGGAACACGTCGAACAGGCCGTGGCCCGCCTGCGCCGCCACACCGACCTGCCGATCAGCATCGGCTTCGGCATCCGCACCCCGGAACACGCGGCGACCATCGCCCGCCTGGCCGACGGTGTAGTGGTCGGCTCGGCGTTGATCGACCAGATCGCCAACGCCAGCTCACCGCAGCAAGCCATCGACGGCGTGTTGGGCCTGTGCCGGCAACTGGCTGAAGGTGTACGTGGAGCTCGCCTGTAAGGCTGCATCCGCCGCCTAAGCCACACCCGCAAAGCCGCTGCCACCCTCAGGTTGCCGCGGCTTTGTGCTGTCTGGGCTTTTTCAGCAGGCAAGCGGCTATCGATAAACGCAATAAATGGAATCACCACGGCTGATTTTTTTCGCTGGGCGACTACTGCGAGACTTGCTTCAACGCCGGAAACGGCAACCATTGAAGGAAGCCAAACATGCAACGCACTAATCAATTACGCACCCTCAGCCTGTTCGCCATCCTCAGCCTGGGGGGCATTCAAGCCCAAGCCGAGCCTGTTGCAGCGCGCTACCAGCTACCGCAATTGGCGGAAAACGGCAGCGAGCGAGCCCAGGAACGCGCCGACAAGTTGCGCGCCGAGCTGGCGCAAAAACTCGCCGAGAACGGCAGTGAACGCACCCAAGGCCGCAACCACAAACTGATCGAAAAACAACCACAGCAACTGGTGGAAAACGGCAGCGAACGTACCCTTGAGCGGGCGACGCGGGGCAGCAAACTGCGCGACGAGCAGGCGCCAACCGTTGCCGAAGGTGGCAGTGATCGGCTGCTGCTTTGGCACCAACAACGTTCGGCTTAATGACCCGGTGTCAGGTGCCCAAGTGCAATCAGCAAAGCCCCGCAGCGCACTGCGGGGCTTTGCCGTGTCGGGGACCAAGCGGGGCAGAACCTCAGATCGTCAAGCGCTCGGCACGGCGCAGATAAAGACCAATCGCCAAGCCCAGGCAACACAGCGCGATCACGTAATAGGCCGGGCCCAGGGCGCTGAATTTCAGTAAATAGGCCACCACCATCGGGGTTAAGCCACCAAAAATCGCGTAGGCCAGGTTGTAGGAAAACGACAAGCCGCTAAAGCGCACCGCCGCCGGAAACGCCGTCACCAACACCCGTGGAATGGCGCCAATCATGCCGACGCTCAGCCCGGTCAGGGCGTAGAGCGGCAGCAGCCAGTCCGGATGGGCCGCCAGATTGCTGTAGAAACTCCAGGTCAGACCGGCCATCAGCACACTGCCGCACAGCAACACCCGCCCCGCACCGAAGCGATCAGCCAACCAACCGGCGCCAACACAACCGAAGCTCAGGCAGACAATCGCCAGGCTGTTGGCCTGCAGGGTTTGCGCCGGGGCAAAGTCGTAGGCGCTTTGCAGCACGCTGGGGGTCATCAGAATCAACACCACAATCGCCGCCGACAGCACCCAGGTCAGCAGCATCGACAGCACTATGGCGCGGCGATGGTCGCGCAGCACCGCTTTGAGCGGGACTTCGTCGGCCAGGGCGCGGCGCAGTTGCAGTTCGGCAAACACCGGAGTTTCTTCCAGCCAGCGGCGCAAATACACCGAGAACAGGCCAAACACACCGCCGAGCAAAAACGGCAGGCGCCAGGCGAAGTCCAACAGCTCCTGGGCGCTAAAGACCCGGTTAATCAAGGTCGCCACCAGGGAGCCGAGCAGAATGCCGATGGTCAGGCCGCTGGTCAGGGTCCCGCAGGCAAAGCCGATGCGCCGCGCCGGTACGTGTTCGGCGACAAACACCCAGGCGCCCGGCACTTCCCCGCCAATCGCCGCGCCCTGCACGATGCGCAGCAGCAACAGGCAGAGCGGTGCCCAGACGCCAATTTGCGCGTAGGTCGGCAGCAAACCCATCAGCAGGGTCGGCACCGCCATCATGAAAATGCTCAGGGTGAACATCCGCTTACGCCCGAGCAGGTCGCCAAAATGCGCCAGCACAATGCCACCCAAGGGCCGCGCCAGGTAGCCGGCGGCGAAGATGCCGAAGGTCTGTAGTTGGCGCAACCACTCGGGCAAGTCGGCCGGGAAGAACAACTTGCCGACCACCGCGGCGAAAAACACAAAGATGATGAAGTCGTAAAACTCCAGCGCCCCGCCGAGGGCCGACAGCGACAGGGTTTTGTAATCACTGCGGTTCAACGGCCGGGCGACGACCGCTTCAGGGGCTAGCACAGAGGGCATGGACTTCTCACTCAACGAATTCAGACCGGCCCGCACCATAGCAAATTGCTCGCTGCCGACACAGGCTGACACCATTAGTCCGCCGACTGGAGCAAATAAACCACAGCCACATCGTTTCTGCGGGCGCGCCTCGATATACTGGACGGCGACGAAACCTGCGTTAACCGTCGGGTTTTATGCTTATCCGTGCCATTTAATAAAAAATCAGGGGCAGAGGCTCCCAGGCATGCACGAACTCGAACAAGAAGATCCAATCCCACAAGGCGATTTAGCCTTGCAAATCACCGCGTTGCCCCGTGAAACCAACGGTTTCGGCGATATTTTCGGCGGCTGGCTGGTGGCCCAGATGGACCTCGCCGGCACCGCCATGGCCAGCAAAATTGCCGGTGGCCGGGTGGCCACGGTGGCGATTGATCGCATGGCCTTTCTGGTGCCAGTGGCGGTCGGCTCGCAGCTGTCGTTTTACACCCAGGCACTGGAGAGCGGGCGCAGCTCGATTCAGCTGATGATTGAGGTGTGGAGCGATGATCCGACCTCCGGCGACTGGCGCAAGGTCACCGAAGCGGTGCTGGTGTTCGTCGCCATCGACGGCAGTGGTCGTACCCGGCCCTTACCGCCACGGCGTTAAAAAACTAATAGCGCAGGACAGCCTTGATGATCAACAGCAGCGCAGCGCAAATCGACCCCCTGATGCTCGGCGAGCTGCAGTGCTGGCGCATCCGCCACGCCGATGCCGAACTGCTGATCAGCCAACAAGGCGCGCAAGTCTTAAGCTATCAGCGCGGCGAACAGCCACCGTTGATCTGGCTCAGCGAAGACGCCGTCTACCAGCGCGGGCAAAGCGTGCGCGGCGGTGTGCCGGTGTGCTGGCCCTGGTTTGGCGACCTCGGGCGCAACCCGCCGGCCGTTCAGGCCTTGCTGGCCGAACCCAGCGGTGCGCCCTTTCACGGCGGCGTGCGCACCCTCGACTGGCAGTTACTGGCCATTGAACCCGACGCCGAAGGCATCAGCCTGCAGTTCGCCTGCCCGCCGCCCGCCTCTGCCGCCAACTGGCCGGCGGCACTGGAGCTGCAACTGAGCATCCGCCTCGACCAGCGCCTGCGCATCAGCCTGACCAGCCATAACCGTGGCAGCACGCCACTGACCATCAGCCAGGCGCTGCACAGCTACTTTGCCGTCAGCGCTATTGATCAGGTTGAGGTCGAGGGCCTAACCGGTTGCCGCTATATCGAAACTCTGGACGACTGGCAGCCGCGCCAACAGCAGGGCCCGTTGCGCTTTAGCGGCGAGACCGACCGCCTCTATCAAGAGCTGCCGGCGCGCTTGAGCATTCGCGATCCTGGCTGGCAACGGCGCGTCTGCCTGGAGAGCCACGGCTCGCGCTCGGCGGTGCTGTGGAATCCCTGGATCGACAAGGCCGCGCGCCTGAGCAGCTTTGCCGCAGATGCCTGGCAACGGATGCTCTGCATCGAAACCGCCAATGTCTGGGACGACTGCCGCCAACTGGCCCCCGGCGCCAGTCATAGTTTGGGGGTAACGCTCTGGAGCGAGCCGCTGTAAACCCTGCGCGAGTCACGCCAAACTGAGCTAGGTTGATAATAGAGCGCCAGCGAGCTTTATTGCCCGTGCGGCTATGCTTGAAACCACCACTTCTCGCAACGGACTCCCCGGCAATGAACAAGATTGTCTTGATCGTCGATGACAGCCAAGTTTCGCGGATGATGTTCAGCAACCTGATTCTGACAGAAGACCCCAGCTGGCAAATTTTTGAAGCCGCCAATGGCGTCGAGGCGCTGAGCATGGCCCAGCAGTGTCAGCCGAGCCTGATCACCCTGGATATCAACATGCCGCTGATGGATGGTTTCGAAGCCGCCGCCTTGCTGCGCGCGCAGTTCCCCGCCGCCACGCTGGTGCTGATCAGCGCGAATATTCAGGCCTCCAGCCGCACCCGCGCCGAAGCACTGGGCGTGCACTTTCTAGCCAAACCGATTTCCGCCTTGATCGCCCGCCAGACCATCGCACTGTGGGATTCTGAACATGTTTAAGATGAGCCCGCTTGAGCTGGATGCGTTGGGCGAGATTTTCAATATCAGCGTCGGCCATGCCGCTGCGGCGCTCAGCGAGTTGACCCACGAAGTGGTCAGCATGAGTGTGCCGGTGGTGCATATTCTGTCAGCACAAAAAGCCGTCGACCTGCTCGACCCCGAACACAAGCTACGCATCACCAGTGTCAGTCAGCAGTTTAGCGGCAGCTTTTCCGGCAAGGCCTTTTTGATGTTCTCAGGCTCCAGCAGCCTGGAGGTGGTGCGTTTGATGCTCGGCGCGCAGATGCCCCTCGAGCAGCTGACCGCGATGGAACAAGACGCCATGAGCGAAATCGGCAACATCATCCTCAACTCCTGCTTCTCCACCATTGCCTGCATGCTCAATGAAAGCTTCGACTGCGAATTACCACGCTTTCAAATCAGCTCCACCGAGCAACTGCTGGATGCCCAAAACGATCCAGCCCAGGTGCTCTTTGTGCAGATCCAGTTGGCCCTGGAGCAGCGCAATCTTGAGGGTTATGTCGCCTTCGTAATGGGTAACGCCTCACTGCTTAACCTGCATAACGCGGTGACGCGCTTTCTCACTGGAGCCAGCACGGCATGAGCCAAACCTGCAGACTGCTTAGCGCCGTCGTAGGCAAACTGCACACCGGCGTGCTGATTGTCGATGAGCAGCTACGCATTTGCTTTATTAACCAATGGTTACAACGCGTGCTGCACAGCCAATCGCCATGGCGTGCCGAAATCCCTTTGCTGGAATTACTGCCCGAGCTTGAGGGCTCGCGACTGCTACGCGCGATCAACCAAGCGCTGCAAAGCGGCTTGCCCTCAGTACTTTCACCAAGCCTGAATACCCAGCCATTACCGTTGTTCAATGCGCAGCCCAATGGGCTAGACAGCGATGAGCCGCAGCCGCTGGCCCACTCACTGCAAGTTATTCCGCTGCGCCAGGACGGCTTGCACCATTGCCTGATTGCCGTCACTGACCTGAGCTCCAGCATGCGCCGCGAGAGGTTGCTCAAAGCCCAGGCGGAAAAACTCGGCCACCAATCGCTGACCGACGCGCTGACCGGCATCGCCAATCGGCGGCGGATGAACAATCATCTGGAAGAAGAGGTGCGCCGCGCCGCACGCTCATACCGACCGTTGAGTGTGATCTTGCTCGATATCGACCACTTCAAGCTGTTCAACGACCGCTTCGGCCATTTGGCCGGCGACGAGTGCTTGATTCGCATGGCGCTCAGCCTGCAAGCCCGAGTTAGCCGCGCCGGCGACTTGCTGGCCCGTTATGGTGGGGAAGAGTTTTGCGTGATTTTGCCCGACACCGATGGCGAGGCCGCGCAAACTTTTGCCGAGTCGCTACGGTGCAAGGTTGAAAGCTTAAACATCGAGCATCCGGATAACAGCTGCGCGCCGGTGGTGACTATCAGCCTGGGCGTGGCCAGTTGGCTGCCGGGTAATCCAGAAACGCCCATCGGGCTGTTACTCAAAGCCGATAACGCCCTCTACCGGGCCAAGCAACAAGGGCGTAACTGCGCCCTCAGCCATGTCAGCGCGGCCACCGCCAGCGACTAAGTCGCCAGCCTATAGATCGCGCTCTTCCACCAGCCGCACCTGCGCGGCGTCCAACGCATAGGCGGCGTCGGCCAGGTCATTGCTGACCGGCTCAACCTTGAGCGTGCCACTGACCCAGATCGGCGCGTAGATATCGTCCAGCTTAATGCCGTGGGGGTAGCGCACCAGAATCAGCTGATTGGGCGGCGGGGGCGGCACATGGATGCAGGCGCCCGGGTAGGGCACCAGAAAGAACAGGGTGCTCTTGCCCTTGGCGCTGCTTTCTAGCGGCACCGGATAGCCGCCAATCCGGATGTTCTTGCCGTTGAGGGCGGCCACCGTCTTGCTCGAGTACATCACCGCCGGCAGATTTTTATCTTGCTGCTTGAGGCCGCCCTTGTTGCTAAACACACCATCGCCTTCGGCCGTGTCGTGGCTGATTTCCGGCATCTCTTCCAGGGCTTGGCGGTCTTGGGCGGAAAGCAAGCTGAGCCAGTCGGTTTCCGCTAGCTCGGCGCGGGACAGATTGCTGAGCAGCAATAGGGTCAGAAGCAGTAAAGGACGCATAGATGCTCGCCGGTTTTACCCTTGATCGATCAGCGATTCGACTGCGGTGATCTGCCGGTCGAGGGTGGCGCGGTCGGCGCTGCGCAGGGTGGCGTGGCCGACTTTACGGCCGGCCTTGAAGGCCTTGCCGTAGTGGTGCAGGTGGCAATCGTCGATGGCGATAACTTTATCCAGCGCCGGCACGCTGCCGATAAAGTTGAGCATGGCGCTTTCGCCGACCTTCTTGGTCGAGCCCAGCGGCAAACCAGCCACGGCACGCAGGTGGTTCTCGAACTGGCTGCACTCGGAGCCTTCGATGGTCCAGTGCCCGGAGTTGTGCACCCGTGGAGCGATCTCGTTAGCTTTCAGGCCGCCGTCGATTTCAAAAAACTCAAAGGCCAGCACGCCGACGTAATCGAGTTGCTTGAGCACCCGGCCGGCGTAGTCTTCGGCGAGCTTTTGCAGCGGATGCTGACTGCTGGCAATCGACAGACGCAAAATCCCCTGCTCGTGGCTGTTGTGCACCAACGGATAGAAACGGGTTTCGCCATCGCGGCCGCGCACGGCAATCAGCGACACTTCGCCGTTGAACGGCACAAAGCCTTCCAGCAAGCAGGGCACGCTGCCCAGCTCGGCAAAGGTGCCAGTGACATCGGCGACAGTGCGCAGGACTTTTTGGCCCTTGCCGTCGTAACCGAGGGTGCGGGTTTTCAACACCGCCGGCAGGCCAATAGTGGCAACTGCGGCGTCCAAGTCGGCTTGCGACTGGATGTCGGCAAATTCCGGTGTGGGAATGCCCAGATCCTTGAACATGGACTTCTCGAACCAACGGTCACGGGCAATCCGCAAGGCTTCGGCACTCGGATACACCGGCACAAATTGCGAGAGAAAAGCCACGGTCTCGGCCGGCACGCTCTCGAACTCGAAGGTGACCAGATCGACCTCATCGGCCAACTGACGCAGGTGATCGAGGTCACCGTAATCGGCGCGAATGTGCTCGCCAAGGGCTTGCGCGCAGGCATCCGGCGCCGGATCGAGGAAGGCGAACGTCATGCCCAGCGGTGTACCCGCCAGCGCCAACATGCGACCCAGCTGGCCGCCACCTATTACACCGATTTTCATCTGCTTTAAGCCTCGCGCGGATCGAAGTTTTCCAGCACCGCGTCGGTCTGTTCCTGGCGGAACTTCTTCAGCGCGACGTGGAACTGCGGGTGTTGCAGACCGAGAATACTGGCCGCCAACAGCGCCGCATTGACCGCGCCGGCTTTGCCGATGGCCAGGGTGGCAACCGGAATCCCGGCCGGCATCTGCACGATCGACAGCAAGGAGTCGACGCCCGACAACACCGCCGACTGTACCGGCACGCCGAGCACCGGCAAGTGGGTCTTGGCCGCACACATACCCGGTAAATGCGCGGCGCCACCGGCGCCCGCGATAATCACTTGCAGGCCACGGGCTTCGGCTTCTTCAGCGTACTGAAAGAGCAAGTCTGGGGTGCGATGGGCCGACACCACCTTGACTTCATACGCAATGCCGAGCTGGTCGAGCATCTGCGCGGTATGGCTGAGAGTGCTCCAATCCGACTTGGAACCCATGATCACGCCAACCAATGCACTCATCGTCTTGCCTCATGCGGTGCGCCGGCTGGCGCGACAAAAACCAACAAGCCACGCAGAGGGCGTGGCTTGTTATGTACAGATCAAACCAGCGCTAGCAGCCTGGCGAAGGTCGCGAAGTATACCGAAAAGCCGCGCCCGGCGCGCCTCTGGGATAACCGCCCGTCAGCCGTGGCCGCGTCAAGGCTCTGGCCGGCGCGTTAGCGCTGCGGCGGAGCAAACACGCAAGGCTGGTTGCGCGGGACAAAATGCAAGTCGGCAAAGCCGGCATGGGCCTGCTCGCCCGTGTTGTCAGTATCGCTGCCCACCGCCAGCAAACTGGCCTGCACCTGCTGGGTGCCGAAGGTCTGCTGGGTATCGGCCAGCACGTCGCGGCGCTCGCTGACCCAGCCACCGGCCGCCGCCGCACCGCTGCGCAGCACCCACATCTGCGCCCGCTCGGTGTAGGCGTTAGGCCGCCGGGTGCCGACGGGATAGCGGTTATCCCAGACATAATTCAGCGCCGCATCCGGCACCTGTGGGCCATACAGGCTACGAGCCAACGCCAGCTTGGCGCGGGTGAGCAGACTCAGTTCGGTGGCGGGCAGGCTAAAGGTCAAATACACCCGCGCGGCATAATCATCGCCGGCCTTGGTCGCCATATCGGCATTACGCAGCGGCGCATCGATCCGCCAGCGC
Organism: Pseudomonas sp.; assembly: GCF_030698175.1. GTDB lineage: Bacteria > Pseudomonadota > Gammaproteobacteria > Pseudomonadales > Pseudomonadaceae > Aquipseudomonas. The sequence goes on along the minus strand of NZ_JAUYNT010000028.1, from coordinate 128,725 downwards.
CAGCACAAGATCGGCGTGCGGCTCAGCTCAACCGCCAACGGCCGCGCCAGCAAGGCCATGCTGGCATCGGCACTGGCCTCCAGCGCGACCACACCGTCCCACTCGCGCAGGCGAAATTGCGTCGGCGCGATCTGCGGGTCGAAACGCAGCAACTGCCAAGGCGCCGGTGGCGTGGTCGGGCCGGAAGGGAAGCGCCCGACATCGACCGCCGCCGCGTGCACTAGCGCGGCGCAACTGCACAGGCCGAGCGACGCAAACCACCGACTGGCGCGCAGTTACTTGCCCACTTCAATAAACGGCAGGGTGCCATTGGGCAGCATGGTGGTCGGCAATTTGCCGTCCCAACGCTCAGCCTTGGTCAACTCGATCAGTGCCGGATTGCTGCTCAGGGCCAGGGTCTTGGCCTTGATCGCATCGGCTTCAGCATCCCCGCGCAGGCGCGTGGCTTCGGCATCGGCCTTGGCCTGGGCGACCCGTGAGTCGGCCTCGGCTTGGGCGCGGGTGACCACGATCTGCGCTTCCACTTGCTCGGTGGCGAGCATCTGTTCGCGGGTTTTAACTTCCACTTCGGCCTTCATGCGCAGGGCAATTGAGCGCTCGTAGTCGTCGGAAAAATCGATGTTTTCGATTTGCACGCCGTCAATCACCACCGGCCCGGCGATGGCTTCTTTGATCGCCTTGGTCACGTCATTAACGAACTTGCCGCGGTTCTGCACCGCGCTGACTGCGTTGTATTGACCGAAGACATTCTCCACCTGGGTCGGCACTTGCCGGCTGATCAAGCGCGAAACCAAGCCGTCCAGGTCCTGGTACTGCATATAGACCTTGTCGACCTCGGCCGGCAGCACATGCCAGGACACCGAGACGTTCAGCGTGGCGGTTTGCTGGTCTTTGCTGTAGGCCTGCAAGCCCTGATAGGTGGTGGCATTACTCTGCACCGAGATAAATTTTACCGTCTCGATAAAGGGAATCTTGAACGACAGCCCCGGCTCCACCACCTTCACAATCGCGCCGTTGCGCAGCAGCACGCCGCGCTCGGTTTCATCCACCGTGTACCAAGAGCCCATCAGCGTCACCAGCACCGCCAACAGCACGCCGATGCCGAAGATGGATTTCAGATTAAATTGTTGATTCACCGCGCACATCCTTTTGTGGTTTTAACGTTAAGCGTCAGCATAACGCAGCGGTCGCTGACAGATTGCGACCTAGCGCAACTGCAAACTCTGCGGCAATTGCTCGGCCAGATAATCGAACAGCCGCTTGAGTTCCGGGTGCTGGCGCTGGTCTTCGTGCATCACCACCCAAACCTCTAACTCAAACGCAAATAGCGCGGCCGGCAAGGCCAGCAATTGCGGCTCGCGCTGGGCCAAGGCGGCATGGCATAGCCCTATGCCTAAACCGGCGCGCAAGGCGGCCAGCCGCGCCATGGCGCAATCCGAGCGAAACGCCAAGGCCTGCGCTGGCAACGGGAAACCCTGCGCCTGCCAATGCGCGTGCAGCGCCAGATGGCGGTCGTAGCCGATCAACCGGTGCGCGGCTAACTCGGTGCGGGTTTGCGGCATGCCGTGGCGCTCAAGGTAGTCGCGGTGCGCATACAAGCTGACCTGACTGCTGCCCAAACGCTGAGCCAATAACGCCGCTTGTTGCGGCGCCGCCATGCGCACCGCAAGGTCGGCCTCACGGCGCAACAGGTCCTCATTGTGCTCGGCAATCGACAGCTGTAACTGCACGCCGGGGTGCGCCTGCTGGTAGCGCGCCAGCAGCGGGGTGAGTACCTCGACACCGACCACCTCGGGCACGGTGATGCGCAGCACGCTGTGCTCGCTGCTGTCTTGCACGCCACGTTGCAGCGCGGCCACCGCATTGGCCATGGCCTGCGCCGGCTCGCGCAAACCTAACGCGGCGGCGGTGGGTAACAAACCCTCAGGCGAGCGGGTAAACAGGCTAACGCCGAGTTGCCGCTCCAGCCGGGCGATTTGTCGGCTGACGGTGGACTGGGTGCTGAGCAGCTGGCGCGCCGCCGCCGACAAGCTGCCGCTGTCCAATACCGCGAGAAAATAGCGATAGATATCCCAGTCAATCGTGGCATCCATGGTTTTCTGCATAACCGCTCTGCACCGCCGGACGTTCCCGCCCGCCTTGTGGCTGACTAAAGTGCACAGATTATCAGGCTCCGGAGTTTCCCCCATGACCGCTGCACCCGCCTTCAGTTTTGACCGCCAACGCTTGGCGCAACTGCGCGCGCGCGAAGACGCCAGTTTCAGCGCCCGCACCCAAGCCTCGCAGGCCCTGCGTGAAGAGGCCCGGGCCTATATGCCGCAAGGCGTGCCAATGGCCTGGATGGTCTCGCTCAATCGCTTTAGCCCGCCGTTTATTCAGCACGCCGAAGGCTGTGGCTTTACCGATGTGGACGGCAATCATTATCTCGACTTCAACGTCGCCGACCTGAGCATGACCATGGGTTATGGCCCTGGGCCGATTGTCGAAGCCGTCAGCCGCCAAGTGCGGGCAGGTGCGCAGTTCTTGCTGCCGACTGCCGATGCCATCGCGGTCGCCAAACTGCTGGCCGAGCGCGTCGGCCTGCCGTGCTGGCAGTTCACCCTGTCGGCCTCGGGCGCCAACACCGAGGTGATCCGTATCGCCCGGCACCTTACCGGGCGAGAGAAAATCATCGTGTTCGACGGCCACTACCACGGGCATATCGACGAAACCCTAGCCACCTTGGGCGAGCACGGGGTGACCCCAGAGCAACTGGGCCTGCCAAAAAACAGCGCGGCGCAGACGCTGATTCTGCCGTTCAACGATTTGCCCGCCCTCGAGCAGGCGCTGGCCCACAACGACGTGGCGCTGGTGCTGACCGAGCCGGCGCTGACCAACTGCACGCTGGTGCAACCACAGGCCGAGTTCCTCCAGGGCGTGCGCCGCTTAACCCAGCAATACGGCACATTGTTGTGCCTAGATGAAGCCCACACCTTCCAGTTTGCCTACGGCGGCCTGACTGCGGCGTGGCAGCTGGAGGCGGACTTTGTGGTGCTCGGCAAAGGTTTGGGGTCAGGCATCGCCTTTGCCCTGTATGGCATGAGCGACGCCATTGCCCGGCACCTGGAGCGCTTTACCGACAGCGACATTGGCCCGGTCGGTTTGGCGACTGGCGGCACCTTGTATGCCTCGGCGCTGGCCGTGACGGCGGCGCGGGCCAGCTTGGAACAGGTGCTGACGCAGGCCAACTTCCAACGCATCGAACAACTCGGCCAGCGCTTGGCCGACGGCCTGCAAGCCATCTTCAATGCCCAGCAACTGCCTTGGCAGGCCTTTCAACTCGGCCCGCGCAGCGGCTACTGCCTGAGCGCCGCACTGCCGGTCAATGGCGCCGAGGCGCAGCGGTCGATGGACGTCGAGTTTATCGATTGCCGGCGGCTGTACATGGCCAACCGTGGCATCTGGGACGGCATCCTGTCGGCCGGCCCGCAGGTCTCCTTCGCCCATAGCGAGGCGGATATCGACGCCTACCTCGGCGTGGCCCGCGGGTTTCTTACCGAGCTGTTTGGCCTGCCGGTGTAAGCCACCGACCGCTGGTCTGCGGGCGAGGGGAAAAGCGCACAACCTTGCCCTGGCTCAATGCAACGCCGCCCACGCGGGCCAGACTCAAGGTTCATTTTTTGAGTTCGCTAACGCAGGGAGAACACTCATGCAGCAGACTATGCAAGCCGCTGTCGTCCACGCTTACGGCCAGCCACTACGGCTTGAAGAAGTCACAGTGCCGCTGCCCGGCCCCGGGCAGATTCTGGTCAAGATCGAAGCCAGTGGCGTCTGCCACACCGATCTGCACGCCGCCGACGGCGACTGGCCGGTCAAACCGCCGCTGCCGTTTATTCCCGGTCACGAAGGGGTCGGTTATGTGGCCGCCGTCGGCAGCGGCGTAACTCGGGTGAAAGAGGGCGACCGGGTCGGCGTGCCCTGGCTGTACAGCGCCTGTGGCTGCTGCGAACACTGCCTGACCGGTTGGGAAACCCTCTGCGAGAGCCAGCAAAACACCGGTTATTCGGTCAACGGCGCCTACGCCGAATACGTACTGGCCGATCCCAATTACGTCGGCATCCTGCCAAAGAACATCGGCTTTGCCGAAATCGCGCCGATCCTCTGCGCCGGCGTCACCGTCTACAAAGGCTTGAAAGTCACCGGCGCGCGTCCCGGCCAGTGGGTGGCGATCAGCGGCATCGGCGGGCTCGGCCATGTGGCGGTGCAATACGCCCGCGCCATGGGCCTGCACGTGGCGGCCATCGACGTGGACGACAGCAAGCTGGAGCTGGCCCGCAGCCTCGGTGCCAGCCTGTGCATCAATGCGAAACAGCAAAATCCGGTCGAGGTGATTCAGCGCGAAATCGGCGGCGCCCACGGCGTATTGGTCACCGCCGTATCCACCAGCGCCTTCAGCCAAGCCATCGGCATGGCCCGGCGGCACGGCACAGTCGCGTTGGTCGGCCTGCCACCAGGCGACTTCCCGACACCGATCTTCGACGTGGTGCTGAAAGCCATCAGCATCAGCGGCTCCATCGTCGGCACCCGCGCCGACCTGCAGGAGGCGCTGGACTTCGCCGCCGAAGGCCTGGTCAAGGCGACCATTCACACGGGCAAGCTGGAAAACATCAACCAGATCCTCGACCAGCTGCGCGGCGGGCAGATCGAGGGGCGGGTGGTGCTGGAGATGTAGGCGGCGACTAACGTTGACTGTGTCCGCTCTTCGCCTCGCAGCAAGAAAAGGCTGTATTCGGCAATACAGCCCATCCGCCTCAACCGCACAAAGGAGAACTGAGCCGCGCAGAAAATACCCACCGCCCACTAGAATGCCACTCCCAACGAAACAAGGACGTTACCCATGGCCAAACCAGCCGCCCGCCTTAGTGACTTAAATGCCTGCCCGCTTCCCGGCCATGGCACCAACCCGACCATCAGCGGCTCGCCCGATGTGCTGATTAATAACCTGCCCACCCTGAGGGTCGGTGACAGTACTGCCTGTGGCGATACTGTCACCGAGGGCATCGGCAGCATCTTGGTCAACGGCAAGCCGATTGCCTTCCAAGGCAGCGCCACGGCCCACGGCGGTATCATCATTACCGGCTCGGGCGATGTGCTGGTCGGCACACAATCGGGCAGTGCGCCTTTTACGCCACCGCAGATACTGCCCAGCCATAGCGAACAGTACCAACTCATCGACGAAAATGGCGGCCAGCCAGTAGAGGCCGCGCTCTACTGTGTGGAGTGCGGCGATGGCCAGCGCTTTATTGGTTACACCAATGGCCACGGCAACACCGAACGGGTATTCACCGATCAGCCACAGTCGGTGGTCGTACGCTGGGGCCGAGATGCAGCCAACCACCTCAAGAAACAAGGCATCAGCTTCTAAGGAATGGACGCCATGACCGCCCCACATCAGGGAAAAACCAGTAATCAGCACGCCATCACCCAGATACCCATTGCGCGGCAGCAAGACTTCATCACCCTAGTCGGTGCCTCGCCTATGAGCCTCATGGAAAAACTGCGCGGGCAGCAAGGCAACAAACTGCGTTTTATCAATCAGGGCATCCGGCAAATACGCCTGTACCCGCCGGCAACCGCTAACGACTCCACCCAGCGAATTTTCCTGATTTTTACCGAGGACTACGAACGCAAACTGCTTGATGCGGTAAAGGATCTAGTCGAAAGCCGTTACGGCGCCAAGTACCGGGAGTTAGACTCCATCGCCCACCTGCTCGACTTTATCAATCTGCGTATCGCTAAAAAGCGCGAGATAAAACAGCTCGACGTCTTTGCCCATGGCTTGGTGGGTGCCATCGAGTTCGGTTATGAGTTGGAGAAGGCCGACAGTTACCGTTTACGCGATGCCCAAGCCCAGATGCTCAAGCCCGAGGTTTTTGATCTCGGCGCCAAGATCTACTCCTACGCCTGCCGCACTGGCCTGGGTATTCACGCCGACCTGCACATCAATGATGACGAAGATCCACACTACGAAAAAAGCCTGGCGCAGCTGATGGCCAACACTACCCAGGCCTCGGTATGGGCTTTTCCTCGGCGCAGTAATTACGACCAGACTTATGGCAATGCACATGACCGGGCCGGACTCGAAAGCGCCAGAGACAAGATCAAAACCGATGCGCAGGCGATGAAGAGTTACAGGCGCCGGCTCAACGAATACCAGCAGCGCCTAACCGCTCACCGGCAGGCGAGTAAGGACGTTAGCGCCCAGCTGCCCAACGAGTCAGCCCCATTGCCACCGCGTAAAACTGCCAGCGCGGAGGATGAACTCATAGTACGGCACGCCACTAGCCGTGATGAAAGCGCTCAACTGATCGGCTATCCGCTCGATGGGGAGGGTGCGGTTCGCCCCGTGCGCGCCGGTGACTCACCCACTGGCGTGCCAGCAACCTTGCTGGAATACAAACCGCTATGAGGCGCTTACGCCTGCATACATCTTTATGGATCCTTGCCCTGATTGCGGTCATGGCTACCGCAGGGGTTTATCTCAATGCCAAGGAAAGCGCGATGCCGAAGAAAATCATGATGTATTACGGCGGCGTTGAAATCGAAGAGATGTTCGATGCCAGCCAGTGGTTTGCCAGTGGTATGTACAAGCACCGCTACATTGCAGAAAACGGCGAGGCCAGCAATGTGACCATGCTGCGCAACAAGCCGATGAGCTTTACCCACGAGCAGTTAGACGATCTGCCCTACGTTACAGCGGGGGCGTTCGATTACAGCCATCTGGCAGGCACAGATATCCAGGCGTTTTTGCTCAACCCACCGGATCTGAGCAAGCGCATTCGTTACACCTACAGCGCCTTCGCCGAGCCAAATAAACCTAGGGACTACTACAACCTCTTCCTGCCACTGCACGGCCGGCGCTTTGTGATCAGCTTTTCGCGCGATGCCCAGAGTGGCGAGGACTTGTCCGGTGGCTCGGTCAAAGAAGTGATCGGCGACTATGCCGCTCAAGCCGAGTATCGCAAAGTCTTTACCGAAATCGACGAGGCCGAGCGCAAGGCGCGCTAGCTCCAATTGCACCTTGGCGGAGCCTAACAACAAGCTCCGTCAGTTGCTCACTTCGACAGCTGATAAAACCCTCGCTATGAACAAACACCGACTCATCCTGGTGGCTGCCTGCGCACTGCTGCTGCCGTTAATAACGCTGGTACTCCATGCGGCCGTCACGCGTATCAACCCCAACGATCAGCATGTGGTTGGCGATCCGCTCGATGAACTGAATGGCGTCGTCATTTACTACAACGGCGGCGTAAATACGACTCGAGGTCGCAACCTGTCCAGCGACGGTTACAACCTGGGCATGCGTTATCAATGCGTAGAGTTCGTCAAACGCTATTACTTCGAGCGCTACGATCACCGTATGCCCGACACCTTCGGCCATGCCAAAGACTTCTTCGACTCACTACTCGCCGACAGTGAATTGAATAGCAAACGGGCGATGCGACAATTTACCAACGGCAGCGCCGAACAACCGCAGCCGGATGACTTGCTGGTGTTCGGTCCATGGCTGTTTAACCGCTACGGTCACGTTGCAATTATTGCCCGTATTGATGCCGCTTCGATTGAAATAGCCCAGCAAAATCCAGGCCCCTATGGCAGCTCGAGGGAGCATTTGCCGCTTGTGCAGCGAGAGGGGCGCTGGTTTATCGAGCATCCGCGAGTGCTTGGCTGGCTTAGGCTGCAGCCAGCCGAAAGCCTGCCCAGCGAATAATGATGCCTGGGAAGGCATCCCAAGCTTGGTGAAGCGCCGTACCGCGAACCAACGCCTAACCTTCAACGCCAACCCCCGCCTCCAGCTTGCGCCACAGCAAGCGTACCGCCGCCTTGCGTTGCAGGGCGCTGCGGTACAGGCGGATCTCCAGCGGCACTTGCCAGTGTTCACCGCCGCAGACCAGCAGCTCACCGCGCGCCAGTTCGGCGGTCACGCTCAGGCGTGGCACCCAGGCCACGCCGAGGCCTTGTAGGGCCATGCTTTTCAGGCTGTCGGCCATCGCCGTTTCATACACAGTGGTCGAGCGCAACGCTCGCTGACGCAGCAAGATATTCACCGAACGACCGAGAAATGCCCCGGCACTGTAGGCCAGCAAGGGCACGCTCTGGCCGCCATCCAGATCGAACAACGGCAAGCCTTGGGCATCCACGGCGCAGACCGGCAGCATCGAGGTTTCGCCTAAATGCAGCGAGGGAAACAGCTCGGGCGCCAGTTGCAGCGCCGCGTCCGGGTCGTAGTAGGCGAGGATCAGATCGCAGGCGCCTTCGCGCAACGCATGCACCGCCTCGCCGACGTTGCTGGCCACCAGCCGGGTATTCAGCGGCAGGCCTTCGCGGCGCAAGCGCGCCATCCAGGCCGGGAAAAACCCCAGGGTCAGCGAGTGGGCGGCGGCGATTTGCAGCACCTCGCCCTGCTGGCCTTCGATATTGTGCAGATGGCGGACCACTTCGCCGAGCTGCTCGGTGAGGTTGCGCGCGGTGCTGAGGAACAACAACCCGGCCTCAGTCAGCTCGATGGGGGTGACCGTCCGGTTGACCAAGGTCAGCCCCAGCGCCGCCTCCAGGCTTTGAATCCGCCGACTAAACGCCGGCTGAGTGACGAAGCGTTTTTCCGCCGCCCGCGAGAAACTGCGGCAGGCAGCCAGCGCCACGAAATCATCCAGCCATTTGGTTTCCAGATTCATCGCTGCTCCTGATGATTTGCACAATACGTAGGGTGGGTTAGCGACGCCGTACACCGGCCTATATCCCACATGCGCTTGTGGTGCGGCGCGTAACCCACCAGGTGATCGACCGCGTCGCACCAGTGTCGGGGTCGTTTGATATCTCATACGATTCGACAAGAATACGAGTCACAGCCACATTATGCCGATTACGCATACCACAGCAACTAACGGCATTGGCCGCGACTGAGGCTAAAGCCCTAATCTATTGGCATCGCGGCATATGCCGTACAGCCAAAGAGCCATACAGATCATGTCATCCCTTGCATCATCGCGCATCGAAAAAGACCTGCTCGGCAGCCTTGAGGTTCCTTCCGAGGCCTATTACGGCATCCAGACCCTGCGCGCCGTGCAGAATTTTCGACTGTCGGGCGTGCCGCTGGCGCATTACCCCAAATTGGTGATCGCCCTGGCCATGGTCAAGCAGGCCGCCGCCGATGCCAACCGCGAGCTGGGCCATCTGTCTGCCGCCAAGCACACGGCGATCAGCACCGCCTGCGCACGCATCATTCAGGGCGAGTTCCATGAGCAGTTTGTGGTCGACATGATCCAGGGCGGCGCCGGCACCTCGACCAATATGAACGCCAACGAAGTGATCGCCAATATTGCCCTGGAAGCCATGGGCTTCGAGAAAGGCGAGTACCAGCACCTGCACCCGAACAACGATGTGAACATGGCGCAGTCGACCAACGACGCCTACCCGACCGCGATCCGCGTCGGCCTGCTGCTCGGGCACGAGACGCTGCTGACCGCCCTGGATAAATTGATCCAGTCCTTCACCACTAAGAGCCTGGAGTTCAGCCATGTGCTGAAGATGGGCCGCACCCAGCTGCAAGACGCCGTACCTATGACCCTCGGTCAGGAGTTTCGCGCCTTTGCCACGACGCTGGGCGAAGACCTGCAGCACCTCAAACGTCTGGCGCCCTTGCTACTGACCGAAGTGAATCTGGGCGGCACCGCGATTGGCACCGGCATCAACGCCGACCCCGGCTACCAGCACCTGGCCGTGGCGCGCTTGGCAATCATCAGTGGTCACCCCGTAGTGGCCGCCGCCGACCTGATCGAAGCCACTTCGGACATGGGCGCCTTCGTGCTGTTCTCCGGCATGCTCAAGCGCACCGCGGTCAAGCTGTCGAAGATCTGTAACGACCTGCGCCTGCTCTCCAGCGGCCCGCGCACCGGCATCAACGAGATCAACCTGCCGGCGCGTCAGCCGGGCAGCTCGATCATGCCCGGCAAGGTCAACCCGGTGATCCCGGAAGCGGTCAACCAAGTAGCCTTCGAAGTGATCGGCAACGACCTGGCCCTGACCCTCGCCGCCGAAGCCGGTCAGCTGCAACTCAACGTGATGGAGCCGCTGATCGCCTACAAGATTCTCGACTCGATCCGCCTGCTGCAACGGGCCATGGACATGCTGCGCGAGCACTGCATCGACGGCATCACCGCCAACGAAGAACATTGCCGCCGCCTGGTCGAGCAGTCGATTGGCCTGGTCACTGCCCTGAACCCTTACATCGGCTACGAGAATGCCACGCGCATCGCCAAACTGGCTCTGGACAGTGGCCGTGGCGTGCTGGAACTGGTGCGCGAAGAGCAGCTGCTCGACGAAGCCCTGCTGGCCGACATCCTGCGTCCGGAAAACATGATCGCCCCGCGCTTGGTGCCGCTGAAGGCTTAAGTTAAACCCGCTCTGCGCACTACCGCCGCAATTGCCCAACCCGGACCGCCGTCCAGATACCGGCTCTAGCACAGAACACGCTCACCAGGCTGAGGGGGTCACTCCCCCTCGCCCTTTAGGAGATGAGGCCCACCCTCATCTCCTTTTTTATACCTGCTGGAGCAGCAACCCGGCTGCTCGCCAGCAAGAACATCCAGTGTTTCGAGGAACGGTCAGTATGCGTAAATTGCTCAGAGCCACCCTGCTGTTCGGCCTTGTTCTGGGTGCGGCCACGGCCCACGCCGAGCTGCCCGAGAACTACCAGGTGATCCTGCAGACCGAAAATTTCCCGCCGTTCAATATGGCGCAGGGCGACAAGAACTTCGCCCACGACGAGAACATCCAGGGCATCAGTGCCACCACCGTGCGCGAGATGTTCAAACGCGCCGGCATTGCCTACAACCTGACCCTGCGCTTCCCCTGGGACCGCATTTACCGCCAGACCCTGGAGGAGCCCAATCACGGGCTGTTCTCCACCACCCTGACCGCCGAACGCAAGCCGTTGTTCAAGTGGGTCGGCCCGATTGCCCAGTATGAGAGCGTGCTGCTCGCCGCACCGGGCAAGGGCATCCAGCTCAGCAGCCTGGAGCAGGCCAAGACTTATAAAATCGGCGCCTACAAGAACGCCGCGGTCAGCCAGCTATTGGAAAGCCGAGGGCTGGCCCCGGCCAACGCCCTGCGCGACCAGGAAAACATCCGCAAACTGCTCAACGGCACGATCGACCTGTGGGCCACCTCGAACCCGGTCTGGCGTTATTACGCCAAGCAGGAAGGCGTGACCGGGCTGGAAACCGTGCTGAGTTTCGACTCTGCCCAACTCTATCTGGCGCTGCACAAGGACACCCCCGACGAGGTGGTCGAGCGCCTGCAAAGAGCCCTGGATCAGATGAAAAGCGAGGGTTACGGCAGCTGCAGCAAGAACCCCGAGCTCTGCTAAGAACCTGTTCATGATCTGCTGCGCGTCGGCCATGCCGCGTTGAAGTCGGGCTCAAAGGCCTCGCTGACAGCCGCCGGTCAATCCACCCAAGCCTGGCGCAACGCGCGTAATGCCTCGGCAATCTGCGCCTCGGGCACTGCGGCGAAACCCAGCACCAGCCCGGCGCGCTGATCCGCGGAGCCCGCCGTAGCGTCCAGCCAATAGCCACTCAAGGCATTGATCTCCACCCCCACAGATGCGGCAGCGGCGATCAGCTGCGTCTCGCGCTGCAGGCTCGCGACCCGCACGCACAGGTGCAGGCCGGCATCCACCGCCGGCAGCGGTGCACAGCCGGGAATGTTTTGCGGCCAATCGCGTAACAAGGCATCGCGGCGACTGCGGGCGGCGCTGCGCATGCGGCGGATATGCCGTTGGAAATGCCCGCCGGCGATAAATTCGGCCATCACCACCTGGGTGCCGATCTCCGAATTGCGCATGTCCAGCGCGCGGCGTTGGGCAAACAACGGCGCCAGCTTGGCCGGCAACACCAGATAACCCAGGCGCAGGGCCGGGAAGGCAATTTTGCAGAAGGTGCCGACATAGATCACCCGGCCCTGACGATCCAGCGCGGCGAGCGGCGCCAAGGGCGTGCCGCTGTAGCGATATTCGCCATCGTAATCGTCCTCGACTATCCAGCCGTCGCTACGCTCGGCCCACTCCAGCAACTCCAGTCGCCGCGCCAAGGAGAGGGTCACGCCGGTCGGGTACTGGTGCGACGGGGTCAGGTAGACCAGGCGGCAATCGGGCAGTTGCGCCAAGGCAGCAGTGACCAGCCCGTCGCCATCCACCGGCACCCCGCACAGTTCGGCGCCTGCCACTGCAAAGGCATGGCCGGCGGCGCGGTAGCCGGGGTTCTCGACCGCCACCCGGTCGCCAGGGTCCACCAGCAATTGCGCGCACAGGCTGATGGCCTGCTGGGCGCCACAGGTGATGACGATCTGCGCCGGATCGCAGTGCAGGCCGCGACTGTTGCGCAAATAGGCCGCCACCAGCTCACGCAACTGCGCATCCCCTGCCGGATCGCCATAGCCCAGGCACGCCGGCGATGGCTTGCGCCAGAAGCGCGCCTGCAGCCGCGCCCAGGTCTCAAACGGAAACAGATCAAAGGCCGGCACCCCGACCCGAAACGCCCGTGGTGCCCCCTCCGCCGGCACCCGCAGTTGCTGCGCCCGCACCCGTTGCAAGGCCGCACTGGTTGCCGGGCTGCTGACCAGCGGCGCCGGCGGTCGCGCCCTGGCCGCCAGCTCGGCGACATAGGTGCCATCGCCGACCCGCGTGAGCACATATCCCTCGGCATACAGCTGATCAAACGCCCGGCCGACGGTGTTGCGCGAGACCCCCAGCAACTCGGCCAATTCGCGGCTGGCGGGCAAGCGCGTATCGCCCTGCAAGCGCCCGTCGAGAATCCGCTCGCGCAGCGCCTGGTACAACTGCCGCGCCAGCCCCTGCTGGCGATCGAGCTGAATACCGGAACAATCGAAAGACAAGGGTGGCGGCGTGGACATGGCATGCACTCGGATAAATTGGCCCTATTAAACTGACCAATAATGGATCTTATAACAGACCAATATTTTGCCTAGCATGCTCACATCCGCCACCGAGTACCAGCCATGTATATTCCCGCCGCCTTTCAACAACACGACCTTGCCCAGTTGCATGGACTGATCCACCAACAACCGCTGGCGACCTTGATCAGCCATGGCGGCGAGGGTTTGCAGGCCAATCATTTACCTTTGTGGCTAGCGGCGGATGAGGGCGCATATGGCACCCTGTACGGCCATTGCGCCCGCGCCAATCCGCAGTGGCGCGAGCTGGCTGCCGGGGCTGAAGTGTTGGCGATCTTTACCGGCGCCGAGGGCTATATCAGCCCAAGCTGGTACCCAACTAAGGCCGAGCACGGCAAGGCGGTGCCGACCTGGGATTACCAGAGCGTGCACGCCTACGGCCAGGCCGAGGTATTCGACGATGCCGAGCGCCTGCTGCAGTTGCTCGGCCGACTGACTGCACAACACGAAAGCCCGCAACCGCAGCCATGGGCGATTGCCGATGCGCCGCACGCATACATCGACAAAATGCTGCAGGCCATTGTTGGCTTCAGCTTGCCGATTCAACGGTTAGAGGGGCAGTGGAAACTCAGCCAAAATCGCAACACTGCCGACCGCGCCGGGGTGCAGCAAGCCCTCAGCGCCAGCCCGGATGCCGGGGCACAAGAACTGGCGCAACAGATAAAGACCATGCGCTGACATTTTCTAGAAAGAGCTTTAGGACCCACAAGGATGTGGGAAATGCGGCGAGCCGTATGGAACGGTTGCTGCCCGCGATTGGGTCAAACAGCATCGCGGCTAAAGCCCCTCCAAGTCCACCGTCACCCCACCGAGAAAAGCCCATGCCCAACCTGCAAATACGTCCCATCAGCGCCGCCGACCACGCTGCCTGGCTGCCACTCTGGCAGGGCTATCAACGCTTCTATCGGGCCGACATTGAGCCGGCCACCAGCGCCCTGACCTGGCAGCGCTTCCTCGACCCGCCCGAGCCGATGTTTGCCGCTCTGGCCTGGCAAGACGAGGTGGCGGTGGGTTTGGTGCACGGGATTTTCCACCGTTCCTGCTGGACCAGCGGCGACTACTGCTACCTGCAGGATTTATTCGTTAGCGATGGTCTGCGCGGCGCCGGTGTGGGCCGCCAGCTGATCGAATACGTCTACGCCCATGCGCAAGCCGCCGGCTGCTCGCGGGTGCACTGGCTGACTCAGGAAGACAATGCCCAGGCGCGGCTATTGTATGAACGCATCGCCGAGCGCTCGGGTTTTATCCAATACCGGCACTTATTTGGCTAACCGGAGTAGGTCTATGAGCAACAGCACGCTACACAACTGGCAACCGGCGCAATCGCCCTCGGCAGCAACCCTGGTCGGCCACTATGTGCGCCTGGAGCAGCTCGACCCAACCCGCCATGGCGATGATCTCTGGCCGGCCTTGCAAGGCCCCGAAGCCGACCCGCAAATGTGGCAGTACCTGGGCTATGGCCCATTCGCCGAACGCGCGGAATTTGATCGCTGGCTGGCCAGCCATGCGGCGCACAACGATCCGCTGTTCTACACGGTGCTTGATCGCGCCAGCGGCAAGGCGCTGGGCCTGCTCAGTTACCTGAGCCTGGCGCCGCAGCACGGCAGCATCGAGATCGGCCACGTCTGTTTTGGCCACGCCCTGCAGCGCAGCGTGCAGGCCACCGAGACGATTTACCTGCTGGCCCGCTACGCCTTTGAGCTCGGCAACCGCCGCCTGGAATGGAAGTGCGACAACCTCAACCTGCGCTCCAGGCGCGCCGCCGAACGTTTCGGTTTCAGTCACGAAGGTGTTTTTCGCCAACACTTGGTGCGCAAAGGTCGCAACCGCGACACCGCCTGGTTCTCGCTGCTCGACCACGAATGGCCGGCCAGGCAGCGCACCTTTGAACTGTGGCTAGCAGCGGAAAACTTTGATGCCCAGGGCCAGCAACGACAGAGCCTGACGGCGCTGCACGCGGGCTAAAATCAGCGAGTGGTTTTCCTTATCCGCACAACGCGCAGGTATAACGACAACAGGGTTTTAGTTAAACCGAGTTGTTTCTAGCATCTGCGGCGTTATCGCAGCGGGTGCTTATACGCAGGCAAGCTAGCAATAAAGGTTCCTCGACTTAGACCGCGTCAGGATAAAGCCGTCGATCATCGCGGTTTTCATAACCTGCGCGGCTATCGCCCCAACTTGTTATGCCGCCGACCATCAGCGGCGCCGCAGCGCCCCAATCTGACAGCCCCGCCAGCACCGATTAAACTCAAAATGGGTGCCGGGTCATCCGCCCGGCCAGGGAGTGCCGCTGGTTGGAGGTGTCGCATGTTCCTGTCCTTGCAATGTCTGCCGCGCGTAATGGCCGTGGCGTTAAGCGCCATGCTCTGTCTGCTGCCAGTGAGCGCACAGGCCGCGCACTCCTGGGGTAACTACCACTGGGCGCGCACAGCAAATCCCTTCAGCCTCAAGCTCGGCGACAATCTTTCCAGCGCCTGGAAGCCCTATTTGGCCACCACTTCGAGCGACTGGAGCACGCCCCTCGTCACCGTGCCGGCCACCACCGATGTCCTTAATACCCTGATAGTCGCCGGCAGCACTAGGCCCAAGGTATGTCGGCCGAGCAGCGGCCGGGTCGAGGCCTGCAATGCCAACTATGGCTGGAACGGCTGGCTGGGGATCGCGCAAATCTGGGCGAGTGGCAGTCACATCACCCAGGGCGTGGTCAAAATGAACGACAACTACTTCAACACCACCAGCTATAACACCCCGGCCTGGCGCAATCTGGTGCTGTGCCAGGAAGTCGGCCACGCCCTCGGCCTCGATCATCAGGACGAAGACTTCAACAATGCCAACCTGGGTACATGCATGGATTATTCCAATGATCCCGTGCCCAACCAGCACCCTAACCAGCATGACTATGAGCAGCTGGCGCTGATCTACAGCCATCTCGATGCCTTCACCAGCCTGGCTGCCAGCCCGGCCGGCGCGCAGGCGGCGCCGGGTCTGCAAGGGGTTGACCTCAACTCGCAGCGCGAATGGGGCCAGTTGCTGCGCTCACGCCACGGCGGGCGCACCGAGGTCTATGCCCGCGACCTGGGCCGCGGGCATAAGCTGTTCACCTTCGTGATCTGGGCTTGGTAAGGGCTAGCCGGAACAGGCTAGGGCGTACTCGTGGGTGCACTCGCGTAGGGCGTACTCGCCGCAGGCAGCACGCCACTGCATCACTGCATTGACAGGGACAGGTTGCGGCGGATTGCCGTGACCGAACCGCCGGACGGGCGCTGCCGGGGGGGGTTACTGCTTGGCGGACTGTTCGCTGCGCTCCTGAGTCCGCCCTACGCTCTGGTCTACCCTGCGCGTATGGGCCGTAACACCGCCGAACAAAAGCCGGCGGCGCTTTCTTACCCCTTAGGCTTCGATCTCGATCAGCACTTCGCCCGGTGTGACCCGATCACCTTTGCCGATGTGGATGGTTTTCACCGTGCCGGCGATCGGTGCCTGCACCTCGGTTTCCATCTTCATCGCTTCGGTGATCAGCAGCGCCTGGCCGACTTTGACCACATCGCCTTCCTTGACCAACACGTCGACTATATTGCCCGGCATGCTGGTGCTGACATCCCCCGGCCCGCTGGCTTGTTTGCGCTTGTTGCTGGCGCCGCTGACGAACTGGTTAAGGGGCTCGAACACCACCTCTTCCGGCATGCCATCCAGGGACAGGTAGAAGTGCCGCTTGCCGTCGGTCTTAACCCCCACACCGGTGATGTCGACCCTATAGGTTTCGCCGTGTACGTCGATGATAAATTCGGTCGGCACACCCTCGCCCGGCACCGGACACAGGCCGCCAAACTCAGGGGTCGGCAGCAGCGCTTCCGGCTTGAGGGTGCCGGCGGCACGCTCCTCGAGAAACTTGCGGCCGATGTCGGGGAACATCGCATAGGTCAGCACGTCTTCTTCGGATTTCGCCAACGCGCCGATCTCGGCCCGCAGCTTGGCCATTTCTGGCTTGATCAAGTCGGCTGGGCGCACCTCAATCACTTCCTCGTTGCCAATCGCCTGCTTGCGCAGGGTCTCACTGACCACCCCCGGCGCCTTGCCGTAACGACCTTGCAGGTACAACTTCACTTCGTTGGTGATGGTCTTGTAGCGCTCGCCGGCCAGCACGTTGAACACCGCCTGACTGCCGACAATCTGCGAGGTCGGGGTCACCAGCGGCGGGAAGCCGAGGTCTTCACGCACCTTGGGGATCTCGGCAAACACTTCGTTGATCCGGCTCAAGGCGCCTTGCTCTTTGAGCTGATTGGCCAGGTTGGACATCATCCCGCCCGGCACCTGATTGACCTGCACGCGGGTATCCACCGCGGTGAACTCGCTTTCGAACTGATGGTACTTTTTGCGCACGGCATAAAAATACAGGCCGATCTCTTGCAGCAGCTCCAGGTTCAGGCCGCTGTCGTAAGGAGTGCCGCGCAGGGCGGCGACCATCGACTCGGTGCCGGCGTGGCTGGTGCCCCAGGCGAAGCTGGAAATCGCGGTATCGATATGGCTGGCGCCGTTTTCGATGGCCTTGAGTTGGCACATCGCGGCCAAGCCTGCGGTGTCATGGCTATGAATAAAAATCGGCAGCGACTGTTCGGCCTTCAAGGCCTTGACCAGCTCGCCGGTCACATAGGGGGTGAGCAAACCGGCCATGTCCTTGATCGCCACCGAGTCGCAACCCAGAGCTTCCATCTGCTTGGCTTGCTCGACGAAAGCCTTGATCGTGTGCACCGGGCTGGTGGTGTAGCAGAGGGTACCCTGGGCGTGCTTGCCGGCGGCTTTCACCGCCTCGATGGAGACGCGCAGGTTACGCACATCGTTCATGGCGTCGAAGATACGGAATACGTCGATGCCATTCGCCGCCGCCTTGGCCACGAAGGCGCGCACCACGTCATCGCTGTAGTGCCGATAACCGAGCAGATTCTGCCCGCGCAGGAGCATTTGCAGACGGGTGTTGGGCAGCGCAGCTTTGAGCTGGCGCAGACGCTCCCAGGGATCTTCCTTCAAGAAGCGCACGCAGGCATCGAAGGTGGCGCCGCCCCAGACTTCCAGCGACCAGTAGCCGACTTGATCGAGCTTGGGGCAGATCGGCAGCATGTCTTCGGTGCGCATGCGGGTGGCGATCAGCGACTGATGGGCGTCGCGCAGGATGGTGTCAGTAACAAAGACCTTCTTAGACATATTCAGCTCCTCACAAGCCGGCGTGGGCGGCGATAGCCGTGGCAATCGCCAGGGCCAGGTGCGATGGGTTGCGCTTGATCGAGTACTCGGTCAGCTCCGGGTGCGACTCAACGAAGCTGGTATTGAACTGGCCACTGCGAAACTCCGGGTTACGCAGAATTTCCTGGTAATAGGCGGCGGTGGTTTTCACCCCTTGCACGCGCATGTCGTCCAGCGCCCGCAGGCCGCGGTCCAGCGCCTCTTCCCAGGTCAGCGCCCAGACCACCAGTTTTAAGCACATGGAGTCGTAATAGGGCGGGATGGTGTAGCCGGTGTAGATCGCCGTGTCGGTGCGCACGCCGGGACCGCCGGGGGCGTAGTAGCGGGTGATCTTGCCGAAGGAGGGCAGAAAATTGTTCTTCGGGTCTTCGGCGTTAATCCGAAACTGCAGGGCAAACCCCCGGTACTGGATGTCTTCCTGCTGCATCGACAAGGGCAGGCCGGAGGCGATGCGGATCTGCTCGCGGACGATGTCGATGCCGGTGATTTCTTCGCTGATGGTGTGCTCCACCTGCACCCGGGTGTTCATCTCCATAAAGTACAGCTCACCACCTTCGGCGAGCAAAAACTCCACGGTGCCGGCGTTCTCGTAACCCACAGCCTTGGCCGCGCGCACCGCTAGGTCACCGATATAGGCGCGTTGCTCGGGAGTCAGCTGCGGGCTGGGGGCGATCTCGATCAGCTTCTGATTGCGCCGCTGGATCGAGCAGTCGCGCTCAAACAGATGCACCACGTTGCCGAAGCTGTCACCGAGGATCTGCGCCTCGATGTGTTTGGGATTGACGATGCATTTTTCCAGAAACACCTCGGCGCGGCCAAAGGCCTTGGTCGCCTCGGAGATTACCCGTGGGTAGGCCTGCTCCAGCTCTTCGCGGCTGTTGCAGCGGCGAATGCCACGGCCGCCGCCACCGTTGGTGGCCTTGAGCATCACCGGGTAACCGATGCGATCACCTTCGCGCAGCGCCTCGGCCATGTCCGCCACATTGCCCTCGGTGCCCGGCGTGACCGGCACGCCGGCCTTGATCATGCTGCGCCGCGCTTCGGTTTTGTCGCCCATGCGGCGAATCACCTCGGCGCAGGGGCCGATAAACTTGATCCCGCGTTCGACGCAGATATCCGCCAGCTCGGCGTTCTCAGACAAGAAGCCGTAACCGGGGTGCAGGGCATCGCAGCCGGTTTCCACCGCCAGATTGACCAACTTGCGCGGGTTCAAATAGCCGGCCAACGGCTCGGCACCGAGGCAGTGGGCCTCGTCGGCGCGCTTCACATGCAGGGCATGGCGGTCGGCGTCGGAATACACCGCCACCGAACGGATGCCCATCTCGGCGCAGGCACGCACAATGCGCACTGCAATTTCGCCACGGTTGGCGATCAGGATTTTTTTAATCACACGAGTGTTCCTCGGCAATGAACCGGCCAACCCTCGCAGCGGTCGGCATCTGAGCGGGCGCACAGGCCGTGAGAAAACTACTGCGCTCGGTTATGCCGCGTTAAAAACAGGCTCGGACTGCTCATTTACAACTCGTAAACTCCGCGTCCTCGCCTGTTTTTGCCTTGCCTAACCTTCGCTCGCTACGTTTTCACACGGCCTGAGGCCCAATCGCTTAACCACCCTAGTCGCCAGAGCGGATTAACCCAAATTAATAATTGTTGGGCTAGCCATCAGCTAAAACTTATAGTTGCTTCACGGAACCGCCTGCACGAACCTGCTCCAGCCATCAACCGAGGCCACTACTTATGCGCAAGTCATTGATGCGTATGACCTTACGCCAGATCCAGGTATTTCGCGCGGTCTGCGACCAGCGCTCCTACAGCCGCGCCGCCGAAGAGATGGCCCTGACCCAACCGGCTGTTAGTTTGCAAATCCGCCAGCTGGAAGGGCTGATTGGTCAGCCATTATTTGAGTACGTCGGCAAAAAGCTCTACCTGACCGAGGCCGCCGAAGCCTTGCGGCGTGCCAGTGGCGATATTTTCCAGCGCCTGGAAAACCTCGACATGCAGCTCACCGATTTACAGGGCTCGCTGCGCGGTCAGTTACACCTGGCGGTGGAGTCCAGCGCCAAGTATTTCGTGCCGCATTTGTTTGCCGCCTTTAAACAGCAGCAGCCGGATGTCAGCCTGCAACTGACGGTAGTCAACCGCGCCCAGGTGATCAAACGCCTCGGTGAAAACCGTGATGATTTGGTGATTATGTCGCTGGTGCCACAAGACATGGCGCTGGAGTTTTTACCTTTTTTAAACTATCCGATCATCGCCGTGGCGCCGCCCGACCACCCGCTGTGTAGCGCTGGCCCGCTGACCCTCAAAGACCTCGAAGCCTATCCACTGCTGGTGCGTGAACCCGGCTCGGGCACCCGCAAAGCCTGCGAAGAATTCTTCCAGCAAAAGCGCGCGCACTTCGCCCAGACCTTGGAAGTGTCGTCCCTGGAGGGCGTACGCGAATGCGTGGTGGCGGGGTTGGGCCTGGCCTTGTTGCCACGCCATAGCGTCTGCCAGGAGCTGGCCAGCGGTCGCCTGTGCGAACTGCCGATTGAGGAATTACCGCTGTACCGCAGTTGGTGCGTGGTGCACGCCCGCGGCAAACGCCTGTCACCGGTGGCGCAGGCGTTCCAGGCCTTTATCCGCAGCGAGCGCACCCAGATCAGCGCCCTCGCCGTAGGCTTTAACGGCAGCCTAGCCGTGCCGGTGTAAGACCAAACCGACCATCGCATTAGCCACCGCCAATTCGGGGTAGTCATGGATTTCGTAATTCAAGCGGCGCCGCTCGGAGAAATCCTCAATCGCCCGTCGATATTCCATGCGCTTGCGATCTTCCAGATCACGGCGTTTACGGGCGGGGCTGTGCGATGCGTCATCAACGATACGAGTCATGTCCTAACTCCCAAGACGAGATGCGGGGAGCAGTAGGATCGGCGAGCAAGATGACGGTTTAGCGGCAGGCGGGTGAAGATTGGGTGAAAGCGGGATGCGCGGAATGCAGGAGCGCAGGGCAACCCGTATTGTTATTGCATAGAAGTAACCTATTAGTTACTATTCGATCATGACGATAACCGTTGAAGAGTATCTGCGCGCCGATCACAGCAGCCCTTTCGAGCGCTGGTTTGCCGCGCTGGACGCCCAAGCCGCCGCCAAAGTCGCCACTGCCATTGTGCGCATGGAAATGGGCAATACCTCCAACATCAAGTGGTTCGATGGCCTTGGCGAGTACCGCATCGACTGGGGGCCAGGTTATCGAATCTACTTGGTACAAGAGGGCACGCGGCTAATCATCCTGTTCGGTGGCGGCACCAAAGCCAGTCAGAAAGCCGATATCAAACAGGCAACCGCGCTACTGGCCGAGTACAAAAGCCGCAAGAGCGCGGCAAAGCACACGAGGTAACTCAGATGGCACTCACTCGCAGCTTCAAAAACACCCTGGCCGAGCGCGCCCAGCGTGATCCAGCCTTTGCCCAAGCCTTGCTGGACGAAGCCGCCACCCTGTTCTTGAATGGCGAGCCAGAAACCGCGCGGGTGATTCTGCGCGACCTGGTTAACGCCACCATTGGCTTCGAGGGGCTGGCCAAGGAAACCGCCAAACCCAGCAAAAGCCTGCACCGCATGCTGTCGGTCAGCGGCAACCCGAGCATGGACAACCTGGCCGCCATCTTCGCGGTTATCCGCACCAGCCTAGGCGTTGATATTCAGGTACACGCCGTGCGCGCGGCTTAACGGCGATAGGCTATGGCTGCACGGGCGCAGGCAAACGCTCGCCCTACACTGTTTATGAGCGCAGCGTTGCCATTAACCGTTTGGGGTTTTGCAACAGCGCCAAGGCATCGAAAACACGGGTGCAAACCACATCGGCGCTGGCGACCGTGACTGCCGCCGCACCCTCGCGCTGGATCAGGGCGATGCCCAGGGCCGCAGCCGCGAGCATCTTGCTGTCGTTACGACCGTTGCCAATGGCCACCACCCCATCAGCACCCAGATCACTGACAAATTGCCGCTTCCAGTCGGTCTGCGCCTGCAGCGGGGCAATCGAAAGTTCGACCGGCACGCCCGCTAACTGAGCCTTGGCGTGGCCAAAGGTATCGGCGGTAATGACATGGATCTGCAGCTGGGTCGCGAGACTGCTCAGCGCATCGGCCACTCCCGGCAACAGCACGCCATCCAGCGCCAGGGTGCCGTTGTAGTCGAGTACTAGGTGGTTAAGTTCAAACAGGCGTAAGCCCGGAATATCGATTGCGATCATGCTGTACTTCTTAATTTTGGCGATGTGATTAGCGAGGCTGCGCCGACTGTTGCACGGCGCCGGGCTGAAGCACGGCTACTCGCTTGGAATAGAGCGCGCGCGGCAAAATTTATCGCCGCGATGTGACATTTAGTCGAGTGGGGCAATCCGCGCCGCCATGCTGGACGACTGCAGCGGCCCCACCGGGAGGATAAATCGGCGGTTTTATGCGCGCCGACTCCACCGCCGAATGGTTGCAATTCGCGCTTGCCGTGGCCCTGCGCTTGCGCTTGGATTAAGGCTCTAGCTTTGGAGATGCCAGCATGTTCTCGCGCCTATTCTTAGCCTCCATCTTGTTGCTGCTGACCGCCTGCCAGTCCGCCCAACTCAGTCGTGACTACGACGCCACTCGCGACTTCGGCGCTTATCGCAGCTGGAGCTGGCGAGAGCCGGCGCTGCAGTATCGGCCGGACGACCCGCAAGTCAAAAGCGACCTCACCGAACAACGCGTCCGTGCCGCGGTGAGCGAGCAGCTTGAGCAACGCGGTCTGCGCCCGGCGCTGGCCGGCACCAAGCCAGACCTTAAGGCCCAGGCCTGGCTGATCGTCGAGAATCGTCAGGATCAGGTCAGCACCAGCTACGGCGGCGCCTGGGGTGGTTACTGGAACGGCTATTGGGCTGGCCCGGCCTACACCGAGACGCGCCGAATCGACTACCAAGTCGCCACCCTGCAGCTCGACCTGTTCGATGGCAAGGACGGCAAGCTGGTCTGGCGCGGCAGTGCCGAGCAGATCATGCGCGGCGAGCCGGCCACCCCCGCCGAGCGCGACTCAATAATTCGCGAAACAGTCGGCAAGCTGCTCAGCCAATACCCGCCACACTGAGGCCGGACGCTGCCGACGGCAGGGCTAGCTTGGTAACCGTTGAATGTCGATGGGGCCTTGTATAGGCCCGGGGTGGCCGCGCTTAATCATCCAGCGCT
Source organism: Pseudomonas sp. (assembly GCF_030698175.1). Taxonomy (GTDB): domain Bacteria; phylum Pseudomonadota; class Gammaproteobacteria; order Pseudomonadales; family Pseudomonadaceae; genus Aquipseudomonas. The sequence goes on along the minus strand of NZ_JAUYNT010000028.1, from coordinate 105,284 downwards.
TTTACCGACTTCGGCGACAGCCGCAAGCTGCGCAGGCTGCGTTTAACGCTTTTCAGGTGATTGACCAGGTCCGGGCCGCGGGCCATGGCCACGCCCATGGCCAGCACGTCGATCACCACCAGGTGGGCGATCCGTGAAGTCAGCGGGGTGTAGATGTCGGTGTCTTCCACCACATCGATGGCCAGGTTGATGGTCGCCAGCTCGGCCAAGGGGGTTTGGCTCGGGCACAGGGTGATCAGCGTGGCGCCGGTTTCGCGGACCAGATTGGCGGTGATCAGCAGGTCTTTGGAGCGGCCCGACTGGGAGATGCAAATCGCCACATCGGTCGGTTTCAAAGTCACCGCCGACATCGCCTGCATATGCGGGTCGGAGTAGGCGGCGGCGGTCAGCAGCAGGCGGAAGAATTTGTGCTGGGCATCGGCGGCCACCGCACCGGAGGCGCCAAAACCATAGAACTCCACGCGCTGGGCCTGGGCGATGGCGTTGATGGCTCGTTGCAGCGCCAGCGGGTCGAGGCGCTCGCGCACCTCCATCAGGGTGTGCAGGGTAGTATCGAAAATCTTCAGGCTAAAATCGGCCACCGAATCGGTCTCGGTGATCGCAAACTGGCCGAAGCTGGCGCCCGCGGCGAGGCTCTGGGCCAGCTTGAGTTTCAAGTCCTGGAACCCGGTGCAACCAATGGCGCGGCAGAAGCGCACTATGGTCGGCTCGCTGATGCCGACGTCATGGGCCAGATCAGCCATGGAGCTGTGCATCACCGCCGTCGGGTCGAGCAACACGTGATCGGCGACCTTGATTTCCGATTTGCGCAGCAGGTGACGGGATTGATCGATGTGTTGCAACAGATTCACAGGGCTAGACTCAATGATGATCGGCGATGCCGAGGTTACAGACTTGTGTAGTGTGCTTGTAGTTATACTACATCTACCTCTTTTACGCACAGACAAAGCCCGCCGGAGCCTCCCGTGAACATCCCCTGCGACATGCTGGTTTTTGGCGGCACTGGCGATTTAGCCCTACATAAATTGCTGCCAGCGCTCTATCACCTGCATCGCGAAGGCCGCTTGCCGGCCGATATGCGCATCCATGTAGCGGCCATCAACGACCTGCAGCGCAGCGCCTACCTGACCTTGGCCGAGCGCCATTGCCGCGCCCAGGTGGCGCGCAGCGAGTTCGCCGTCGATACCTGGGCAAGCTTTGCCGAGCGCCTCGACTACATCAGCATGGACCTCAGCCAGAGCGCCGATTTCGGCCGCCTGGCCAAGTTTCTCGGCCACAGCCGCCAGCGCGGCTGCATCTACTATCTGGCCACCGCGCCTGGCCTGTTCGAGCCGATTGCCGAGCATTTGCATAACGCCGGCTTAGCCGGTGCCAACACCCGCATCGTGCTGGAAAAACCCATCGGCCACTCCCTGGAGTCGGCGCGGGAGATTAACCAGTCGATTGGCCGGGTGTTCGCCGAATCCCAGGTGTTTCGCATCGACCACTACCTGGGCAAGGAGACGGTGCAAAACCTGATGGCGCTGCGCTTTGCCAACGCCCTGTTTGAACCGGTATGGCGCACCGGGCACATCGACCATGTGCAGATCACCGTCAGCGAAACCCTCGGCGTGGAAAACCGCGGCGGCTACTACGACCACACCGGCGCCATGCGCGACATGCTGCAAAACCACCTGCTGCAACTGCTCTGTTTGGTGGCCATGGAAGCCCCGGTGCGTTTCGACGCCGAGGCGGTGCGCAACGAAAAAGTCAAAATCCTCCAGGCACTCAAACCCATCAGCGGCCTCGATGTGCAGGACAAAACCGTGCGCGGCCAATACGCCGCCGGCAAGATCGGCGGCCAGGACGTGCCAGCCTACTACTTCGAGAAAAATGTCGATAACGACAGCGACACCGAAACCTTCGTCGCCGTGCACGCCGAGATCGACAACTGGCGCTGGGCCGGGGTGCCCTTTTACCTGCGCACCGGCAAGCGCATGGCGAAGAAATACTCGGAGATCGTCATCCAGTTCAAACCGGTGCCCCATCGTTTATTTGAAGGCAGCCAGGCCAATCGCCTGCTGATTAGCCTGCAACCCGAAGAGCGCATCAGCCTGCAACTAATGGGCAAAAGCCCCGGTCGCGGCATGCGTTTAACGCCGATGGAACTGGACCTGAACCTGGCCCAAGTGTTCCCGCAGAACCGCCGCTGGGACGCTTACGAGCGCCTGCTGCTGGACGTGATTGAGGGCGATTCGACGCTGTTTATGCGCCGCGACGAAGTGGACGCCGCCTGGAGCTGGGTCGACCCGATCATCAAAGGCTGGCACCAGTCCTACCAAAGCCCAAGGCCTTACCCGGCCGGCAGCAACGGTCCGGAGCAGGCACATAACCTGCTGGAGCGCAGTGGACGGGAATGGCATGACTGATACCCATGAGCGAGATCACCGATGAGCCCTAGCCTGCCCCTCAGGCACCTGCTACTGGCCCTGGCCGTGGTGGCAGTTTGGGGCACCAACTTCGTGGTGATAAAACTGGCCCTCGGCCACCTGCCGCCGCTGCTGTTTGCCACCTTGCGTTTCACCCTGGCCGCCCTGCCGGCGGTGTTCCTGTTGCCACGGCCGCCAGTTGCCTGGGGCAATCTGGCGGCCTACGGGCTGCTGATCGGCGTCGGTCAGTTCGGTGTCATGTTCGTCGCCATGAACGGCCACATATCGCCCGGACTGGCCTCGCTGGTCATCCAGCTACAAGTGTTTTTTACCATCGGTCTGGCCATGTATTTTTCCGGCGAACGCCTGCAACGAGCTCAGTGGCTGGCACTGTTGCTGGCCAGCGGCGGCATCGCCATCATCATCCTGCATACCGATGGCAGTACCACCCTGCTAGGCCTGGCGCTGATGTTACTGGCGGCCCTGTGCTGGGCCGGGGGCAATCTGGTGGCGCGGCAGGCGGGACGGGTCAATATGGTCGCCTACGTGGTCTGGTCCAGCCTGTTCGCCGCGCCCCCGCTGCTCATGCTGTCACTGCTAACCGAAGGCTGGCCAGCGATCAGCACCGGTCTACAGGCGGCCGATGCTTATACCTGGCTGGCTGTGGTCTGGCAGGCGCTGGGCAACTCACTGTTCGGTTATGCCGCCTGGGCCTGGCTGCTCGCCCGCCACCCAGCGGCCACCATCACTCCCATGGCCCTGCTGGTGCCTCTGTTTGGCATGGGTGGCGCTGCACTGTGGCTGAACGAAGGAATGCCGGCCTGGAAGCTCGGCGCCGCCGCCCTGGTGATCAGCGGCCTGGCCCTGAATCTGCTCTGGCCGCAACTGCGCAGCCGATTTCGCTCCCGCCCAGCGGGCTGACACAAAGGCAGCGCGGCTAAAACCCCTCACCGCAGGTTTGCGACGGTCAACGGTTACGGGCACTAGTCTTTTTAATTCAGCGCCGCGGCGCTCGGCGCTGGTGCTTGCTGGGTGACTGTTTGCGGCTGTTCGGCCGCCGCCAGTTGCGCCTGCAAGAGGGCCAGTTGGTTGTCTTTGAGCGTCACTATGCGTTGCAATTTATCCAGCTGTGACTGCAAATCGGTGAGCCGACTGTTGAGCTCCTCGCCCTCACGACGGGCCAGATCCAGCCCCTCTTGTGTCAGCGCCAGCTCGGCCTTGAGCTGATCGGCCGTAACCTGCTCGGCTGTGCCCTTGGCCTTATCGACATTGCCCTTGCCATCACTGGCACCGAGCAAACTCAGGCTATCGGTTGCCACCGGCGCCACGGGGGCGGCAGCGGCCGCTGTCCGCGCACGGGCATCCAACTGACGTTGCGCCGGCGCCCCGCTGCGCCAGCTTTGCTGTTGCTGCTCAACCTGCGCCAGGGCTTGGGCCGCAGCGGTTTGCTGCATCTGTTGCTCGGTCGGCAATTGCAGGGTCTGCCGCGACCGCAAACGATTGATATTACCGCCAACAAAGGCCTCGGCATTCAGTTGTTGAATCGCCAGCATGGCCTGCTGGGCAGTCGCGCCACCGCGAATGTCCTGGGCAATGTCCCACAAGCGGTCATTGTCACGGGTCTGGTAGTGGCCACCGGCTTGCAACGCAGGTGCGGCACTGACCCGACTCGGTAGTGCGGCCGACACGGACGGGCTGTTGGCCGCCAGATTGCTGGCCGGCGCAGCAGGTGCAACGGGGGCTTGGTAGCTGTAACTCGGCGGATCCAGCAGCAGGCTGTACTCACGCAACTGGCGGCCAGCCGGCCAAACCACCTCGACCAGCAACGTCAGATAGGGCTCACGCACCGGCTGGCTGGAACTGATGCGAATCACCCCACCCTGGGCATTCAGCTGTGGGCTGAGTTGCACATTGCTGAGGAAATCATCGCGCTGCAGTCCGGCCTGCTGGTAGGCCTGGGGCGACGCCAGGCGCACGACCACCTCGTCCTGATTCAGCCCGGCCACCTCATGCAACGCAATCTGCGCGCGCAGCGGCTGGCTGAGGGCCGATTGCACCTGCACCTCGCCAAGCCCGAGGGCCCAGACCTGACTGACAACTGAGCTGGAAGATGCCGCGGCCAGAGCCAGCAGCAGACGACGTAGCTGAACCATAAAACCTCATACCCGAAGGTGTTTGTAGAAAGGTCAAACGGTACGGCGGGCACCGAGCGACAGGGTTGGGGGCGGATTATTCGCCAGCAACACCCGTTGCCACAGGCGTAAAAGCCACAAGCGGCGAACCCGTCACAGATGCAAACGCCAAAGTGCCTAAGGGTTGGCACTCTGCCAAGCGCGAGCACTTCAGCGCGGCAGGGCAGTTAAGGCAAACAGGCTAAGGGCGCCGCAGCCCATCACTCGCGAATGATAAACAGCTTGGTGATAAACCACTCGGCGCCCTTGTAGACATAACCCAGCGGGCCATAGATGGTTGGCGGTTTTTCCTCGGCCTGCTGGCGCAGTTCGACCTTGAGCGTGGCCATCTGGATCTGATCCTTGAGCACGCGCATGCGCGCTTCCATGGAGTCGATCTCCGACTGGATGCGGTTCAGCTCAGTCTCGATCTGCAGAATGTCCTGCACGCTCTTGGCCTTGCCCAGCAAGTCTTTCAGGCGGTCGCGCAGGGCGCGGTTGTTGTTCAGGCGGGTTTCCACATCGACGTACTGCTCGGTGACATCCTCGGCCTTGACGTGGCGCGACAGCACCTTGCCGCTCTGTTCGATGCCACCCAGGGCCGTTTCGAACGCATCTTTGGGTACGCGAAACACGAAGTACTGGCTGTAGTCGCCGTTATCGCTCTTCTCTTCGACATAGCCGCCGAGCGCCAGCATGCGCTGACTGAGTTGCAGCTTGGCCTTGTCCATGTCCGCCACTTCCAGGGTAAAGCTGGCGGTCCAGACCAGCAGCCGTCCCGAGCTTTTGCCTTGCAGCGGCGCACTGGCGCTGGCCTCGGCAGATTCGGCACCAGCGCCCGACCTGTCACCGCCCGCTGAGGAGCAACCAGCCAGGCTGCCCAGCAGCAGGCACAGCGTCAGGTAAATCCATTGCGGCATAAATCGCTTCATCCTTAAGGCCCTCGGTGTCTCGTTGATGTTGATTCGGCGCCGATCATACGGGGCAGGTTGGTGCTTGTCGTGATGGGCTCGGCCATGGGAGCTCGTAGGATGGGTTGAGCGTAGCGATACCCATCGGCAGCGATCATGCCGGTTACCCGCGATGGGTTATGCCGCTGCGCGTCTAACCCATCCTACCGACTCAACTCCACTGCCACTTCATCCGCCCAGGCCAGCCAGGCTTGCTCGCCCAAAATCCCCCGGCGCAGGGTCAGATAAGGCAGGCGCCAGGATTGCCGTTCGGCGGCTGGCAAGGCCAGGTAATCCCGTTCGATATTCAGCAGACTGTCCAGGGTTTTGCGGTGCACGGCGACGTGGGCGCTCATCTCTTCGCGCAGGTTGGCGGGCGTGGTGTGGGCACCTCCGAACAGCTTGACCAGCAAGGCATCGTTGATCTTGTTCGGCTGCACCGGCGCCGCCAGCCAGCGCAACAGCTCGGCATGCCCGGCCGGGGTCAGGCGGTAGTTTTTCTTGTCGGGGCGAGTGTCTTGCGCCTCGGCTTCAAACTCCAGCCAACCGGCCTCATTGAGTTTTTTCAGCTCCAGATAAACCTGCTGGTGCTTGGCATTCCAGAAATAACCGAGGCCATCCTTGAAGCGCTTTAGCAGGTCATAACCGCTGCCGGGCTGGCTTTCCAGCAGGATAAGAATGGCGTGTTTGAGGGACATGGGCAGGTTTCACGAGGCAGACAAAGAAGAGCCGCGCAGTATACGGGCTATGCAATAAGTTGCATTAGGTGAGAAAGCCGATCTAGTATGCAAACAATTGCATAACAACAATAACTGGAGCACTCCCATGCAACGCACCGGCACCCGCTTTCGCCCTCGCTTGGCCCGCACCGATTACGACGTCATCATCATCGGCTCGGGTATCGGTGGCCTGACCACCGCCGCCCTGCTGGCCAAGCTGGGTAAACGGGTCTGTGTGCTGGAGCAGCACTACACCGCCGGCGGCTTCACCCACAGCTATGAGCGCGAAGGTTACGAGTGGGATGTGGGCGTGCACTACATCGGCGAGGTGCACAAACCCTGGTCGGCGATCCGTCGGGTGTTCGATGTGATCAGCGACGGCAACCTGCACTGGGCGCCGATGGATGCCCACTACGACCGCATCATCCTCGGCGAGGCCACTTACGATTACGTGGCCGGGCGCGAAGAGTTCAAAACCGAAGTGAAGCGCCACTTCCCCCAGGAGGCGGCGGCCATCGACCGTTATGTCGACTTGCTCAGCGAAGTCAGCGCCAAGGTCCCGCGCTTCTTCGCCGGGCAAGCTCTGCCGCGTACGCTAGGCGTGCTCTACAGCAAGTTGCGCCGCCGCCTGCTGCCGGACTACTTCTTCAAGACCACCCTGGAAGTGCTCGAAGGCCTGACCCAGAACCGCGAACTGATCGGCCTGCTCACCGCCCAGTGGGGCGACTACGGCCTGCCACCGGCACAAGCCGCCTTCGTCATGCACGCGATGGTGGCCAAGCACTACATCACCGGCGGCAACTACCCGGTGGGCGGCGCGGTGCGGATTGCCGAAACCATCATTCCGGTGATCGAAGCGGCCGGCGGCCAGGTGTTTACCTATGCCGGTGTGGAGCAAATCCTCATCGAAAACGGCCGGGCGGTGGGCGTGCGCCTGCACAAAGACGGTGTCGAACTGCGCGCGCCGCAGATCGTCAGCTGCGCCGGGCTGATCCCCACTTACACCCGCCTAATTCCGGCCGAAGTGGCCGCCCGCCATAACTTGCTGGCGCCGCTGCAACAGGTCGAACCCTCAGCCGCGACCCTGTGCCTGTATGCCGGTTTCAAGGGCAGCGCCGCCGAACTGGGTTTGCCGAAAACCAACTATTGGGTCTACCCAAGCGCCGACCACGACCAGAATGTCAGTGCCTTCAAGCACGACAGCAAAGCTCCGATGCCGCTGATCTACATGTCCTTCCCCTCGGCCAAAGACCCGTCCTGGGAAGCGCGCTTTCCCAACAAGGCCACGGTGGAAATCGTCGCCGCGACCCAACCACAGCTGTTCGCCCAGTGGCAGGGCAGCACCTGGGGCAAACGGGGCGACGACTACGAGGCATTCAAAGCGCAGCTCACCGAACACCTGCTGGAAACCCTCTATCGCCACCAGCCACAACTGCGCGGCCAGTTGGACTTCTGCGAGCTGGCGACGCCGCTGTCCACCGAATGGTTCCAGTGGAACATGCAGGGCGAAATCTACGGCATCGACCACACGGTAAAACGCTTCGACCAGCACTGGATTCACAGCCAGACACCGATCAAGGGCCTCTACCTGACCGGCGCCGACACCGTTACCGCCGGGGTCGGCGGCGCGCTGATGGCCGGCGTATTGACCGCCAGCCGGATGCTTGGCTGGCGTGGTTACCGGGTCGGGAAACTGCTGAAGAACTGGACCGCCGATACGCCGCTAGCCGCAACCGGTACGGCAGAGACGGTTTAAACGCAGTCACTGCTGGCGACCCTCAGCCTGTTTGCGGCTGAGACCGCTGTATGAAAAACAACCAGCTCGCTGCAGGCTGCGTCAGCGCTTGGCTGCAGCCATGGCCACACAGTTTATCCACAGGAGACTGCACAGCTACTGTGGCTAACTATGCGGCTAACTGCTTGAAATTGAATGAAATTTGATCAATAGCCAGAAGCCCGTAGCGGCACTGGGCTGGAGCCGGCAGTGGACAGCTTATCCACAGCTCTGTCCACGCGGATTGGGGATGAGTGCCGCAGTTATGCACTGCGGTGGCCATGCCGCCGCCGCTGCCGGTAAACACCCGAGCCGTAGGATGGGTTAGCCGCGCAGCGGCGTAACCCATCGCTGACGATGAACATGATGTCGCCGATGGGTATCGCTACGCTCAACCCATCCTACGAACTAAGCCGCGGTCGCCGCTGGCAATCGCCTAAGGTTGGCGAAGTAATAACGCACCACGGCCAACGCCAGCAGCCCCAGCACCCCGGCGCCGATAAACACCGCTTGATAACCCAGCCACTTGGCCAGCACCCCGCTGGCGGCGCCGACTATGCCGGCCAGCAGCAGTTGCACGCAGGCTTGCAGGGTGAAGTCGGCGCCTTCATGTTCGGGTCGGCACTGGCCCATCATCACGGCAAACAGCGCCACGGTGGACATGCCGTCGGCGACCTGTTCAAACAAAGCAATCGGGTACACCAGACCAACCTCGGCGCCCCGGCTGACCAACAGCGCCATCGCCGCGATGCCCAAGGCTTGTAGCGCGCCAAACAGCAGCAACGAGCGCAATGCGCCGAGTCGTGCATAGAGCAGGCCGCCGAGCAGCGCGCCGCCGATCCCGGCCAGGCTGCTGAGCAGGGTCAGCTGGCCGAGTGCGGCGTTGCTCCAGCCTTGATCGACCAGCATCGGCTTGATCATCGGCGAACCCAGCGCATCGCCGAGTTTGAAGCTCAGCAGCACCGCCAACCAGAGCAGCATGCCAGGTTGCGCCAGCAAACCACGGTAGTGGCGCAGCAGCAGTTGCGGGCCGGCCGGCTCGGCTTGCGCCGGGTGAAAGGGCAAGCGCCGATTCTCGCGAAACAGCCCGATTGGCAGTGTCATCAGCACCAGCAACAGGGCGATCAAGCCCAGACTGCGCTGCCAGCCGAGCCAGTCGATGGCCAACAGCAAACCGCTGCCGCTGATCAGCATGCCGACCTTGTAGCCGCCGACTTGCAGGCTGTTGCCCAGGCCGCGCCAGCGCTCGGGCAACAGCCGCACGGTAAGGCCGTCGGTGGCGACGTCCTGGGTCGCCGCCGCCAGGTTCACCAACAGCAACAGACCGAGCAGCAGGGGCAGTTGGCTGCCGAACAACAGCGCCGGCTCAAGCAGCGCTATGCCGGCGATGATGCTGGTGATGCCCAGTTGCAGCGGCAAAATCCAACCGCGGTGATGGCCAAGCCGGCGCGAGGCCAGACGATCAACCCAGGGCGCCCACAGCACCTTGAGCATCCACGGCAGCGCCAAGAGTTTAAGCAGGCCGATATAGGCCAGATCGACGCCGTGCTGGCGCAACAAAATCGGCAACGAATGGGCCAGCAAGCCCGACGGCAAGCCCTGGGCGCAATACAACGAGGCCAACAAAATGATGCTGCGGGCCTCGATATTCGGTGCAGTGACAGAAGAATGAGGCCCCATGCTGTGCTCGCAAATGACAGAGGTCGCGACAGTAGCGGGGCGGCGCGCCACAGTGCAAGTCACGGACGGCGACGGCGCGGTTATTGCGCGCTAATCGGCCAAGCGCCACGGCGGGTTCAGCCGGTTGCTGCCAGCATGGTAAAGGCACAGCGGATTGCCGTCGGGGTCGTACAAATAGGCTTCGCGCCACAGCCACGGCTGGTCGATAGGCAGCTGGCTGAAGACCACCCCCTTGGCCTGCAAGCGCGCCACTGTGGCATCCAGTTCGGTGCATTCGAAGTAGACCAGCGTTTGGCTGGGGGTCACTTGGGCAACCTGGCTCAACGAGAAACTGGCCTGTCCATCGGGGCAACCAAAGCGCGCATAGCCGGGTAGGTTTTGCACGATCAACTGCAAGCCCAGGCGCTGGTAAAAATCGATGGCGCGGGGCACATCGCTGACCGCCAGGGTGACTTGATTAAGGTTCATGCACGCTCCCTGAGCCACGTAATTTGCGCCAGCCAAGAATGAGCAATCAGCGCCAGACAACACTCTGGACAGCCGCGTTAAATACGCCATCGCCACCCCGAGCAAGACCAGCCAGTAGACGCTGATGCCCAGCGATCACAGCGCATAACGTCAATCCAAAGCCGTTCATTTGGATGGCCAAGGCCACTGAGATTCTCGCAAAAGTCACCCGCACCCGTGCAGCCAGGAATAAGAACACTTCTATTTGACGCGCTACTCCAGCCGTCGCGCACTGGCTTTTTCAACGACCTGTTAACCCTGTGCCCCCGACCGCTACGTCAGGGCGCGGCAGTAAGCTTATGCAGGCTGCCATCCTCGATCATACCGTCGAGCGCTTGTTGCAGTGATTCAATTTCGGCCTTCGGTATTTTTACATTACAGGCTAATGAACCCAGCGACTTGCGAAAGGTGAGCACTTCTCTTGGGGCTTTACCCTTATAGGCTTCAACCTGTTCGACAAAGTATTTGGCCGACAGCACATCGGTGGCCCACACATCAATTTGCTTGCCCAGGAGTTTTTTAACATTCTGGTCTTGGGTGTTGGACTCCTCAACCTTGAAGCCGAAGCCCTTCAGGTAAGCCGAGTCGCCACTGCCGCGTAAAGCACCGACCTTCATGCTTTTTGCATCACTCAAGGTAGCCACTTGCACGGTCGACTCAGGATTCACAAATAGCCCCGATGACGTTACAAAAATCGGACTGACCCACTGGTACTCGGCCTCAATACTCTGCGCACGCTGGACCGGAAACACGCAGGTGTAATCTTTGATCTTGGCTTCCTCCATCCCCCGGGCCAAAGGCACATTTTGCAACTTGTAGCTGAGTTTTGCCCGCGCGAATAGCTGGCTGACGATGTTAATGGCCACGCCCTTCTCCTTACCGTTCTCCACCGAGCTGAAGGGTGGGTTATCGGCAAAATCAAGGGTGTACATGTTGGCTTGCGCCTGGCTGGCCAAGCTCAACAACATAATGCTACAGAGACTGCTTAAGGCTGCTTTCATAGCTTTGTGTCTCCCCTTTGGGTTTTTCATTGGCCAACTTAGGCACTGGAGCGCTGCCCTTGCCGTACCAGACGTCCGCCGGCTGCTTGGGGTTGAGTTTCGGCGCGCAGGTGCTCATGCCGCTCATCTCGAGTTGCGCCATGATGCTGTCCGCCTGCTCGGCCATGTTGTCCATGGCGGTCTGCACCGGCACTTCGCCACGAATGGCGGCACCGATATTGCTCCACCACAGCGGGGCCAAACTGGGGTAGTCGGGCACATTGGTCCCGGTGGGCGTCCACAGTTTGCGGTTTGGGCTGCGGTAAAATTCAACCAAGCCGCCAAGCTTGGGGGCGGCATCGGTCATTGCCTGGGAGCTGATGTCGGATTCACGAATCGGCGTCAGTCCGACCAAGGTCTTCTTCAGCGAAACCGCCTTGGACACCGCAAACTGCGCATACAGCCAGGCAGCTTTCTGGTTGTCCAGTGGGGTTCCCTGGACCAAAGTCCAGGCTCCGGCATCCTGATATCCCAGCTTCATCCCGGCTTTCCAATACGCGCCATGGGGCGAAGGGGCCATGCGCCACTTGGGTGTGCCATCGGCATTGGTCACCGGTAAATTGGGCTTGTTCATCGATGCGGTAAACGCCGTGTACCAGAAAATCTGCTGAGCGATATTACCGTTGGCGGGGATGGCCCCGGCGCTGCCAAAGTCCATTTGCTTGGCTTCGGGTGGGGCATATTTATTCAGCCAGTCGATGAACTTGTTCACCGAGTAAACCGCCGCCGGGCCATTCATGTCGCCGCCACGCTCAACCGAGGCACCCACCGGCGAACAGCCTTCAACCCGTATCCCCCATTCATCCACCGGCTTGCCATTGGGCAGGCCGGGGTCGCCGCTGCCCGCCATGGATAGCCAGGAATCAGAGAAGCGCCAGCCCAAGGAGGGATCTTTACGGCCATAGTCCATATGGCCATAAACCTTGTGCCCGTCGAGTTCTTTGACATGCACAGAGAAGAACTCGGCAATGTCCTCGTAAGCCGACCAGTTAACCGGCACATCGAGTTTATAGCCGTAGATATCCATAAACTTTTTTTGCAGCTCGGGCCGATCAAACCAGTCTTTGCGATACCAATACAAGTTGGCAAACTGCTGGTCCGGCAACTGATACAGCTTGCCGTCCGGCGCCGTGGTAAAGCTGATGCCAATGAAGTCTTGTAGGTCGAGCGTCGGCAGGGTTACGGCTTTGCCTTCGCCCGCCATAAAGTCGGTTAAGTTAAGTACTTTGCCGGCCCGATAATGCCAACCGATCAGGTCGCTGTCGTTAATGTAGGCATCATACAAATGTACCCCGGTGCGAACTTGGGTTTCAATTTTCTTGACCACATCGTCTTCGCCAGTCAGCTCCTGAACCAGTTGAATACCAGTTAACTCACTGAACAGCTTGGCAATGACTTCGGACTCGTAAATATGCGTATCAATGGTCTCGGAGACGACCATGATCTGCATGCCCTTGAACGGCTTGGCGGCGTCGCGAAACCATTCAAACTCTTTTCTCTGCTGTTCTTTGCTCAAAGTCGAAGGACTGAATTCAAGCATGAGCTTGTCAATAACATCTGGGGCTGTTGATTCGGCCTGGCTCAGTTGCGCAAAGACCAGTAAGCTGGAACTGAGTAACGTTAGACGAAATACCTTCCTATTCATAAAATCAACCTCTTATGCTAGTGCGTGGCTTCGCTTTTTCCTTATGCCGACGGCAGGCCGAGCATTAATTCTGAGCCATAACCTCCTGAACCTCCTGCTCAATCTTTACTGCAGGGCATGTGGCATGCGTATCTATTGCAGACCGTACTTGGCTTTCATGGCAGTCACCTCGGCACTATGCTCCTTAAGAAACTGATTAAATTCGTCAATCACCTTGGCGTGCTTGGTAGTGGACAGCGTGTAAAAACCTTTTGAATTGGGCAGCGCCTCGTCGAACACCAAGGCATCCGGCTGCTTAAGGACTGTATTGAGTTGATAGCGGCCGACTTCCGCATTCATATAAACACCATTGACCCGATTATTAATGCCCTGCAGCAGTGACTGCTGAAAGCTGTTAACCTCTTGCAGTTTAATTTGGCCTTTATCGACCATCCCGAGGTAATCCCAAGGGGTAAAACCGCGCACCGTGCCCAACTGCTTTAATTGTTCAACACCCTTGCCTTTATTGGCCGGCAGTACCAGAACACCATCGGTATAACTCACCACCGGATCAGAATAACTAATAGTCAGTTCTTTACGCTTGGCATCCTGCCACTGCAGATTATCCGGATATTTAAAGTCCAACTCACCGGCAAAAAAAGATTCGTACAGACGCGCCACCGGTAGCGCTCGGTATTCGAAGCTATAGCCTTTAGTTTTCGCAAAGCTGTCAAATAGCTCACGGGCAAAACCGTTGTACTGCCCGCCTTCATTGCTGTAATGCGGGTAATAATTCAGCGCCTCGACCCCCAGCACATAATTCGGAGCGGCCACGGCCTTGCCGCAGCTCAAGATAACCAGCAGCCCAACAGTCAGTAACTTGCGCATAGTGTTATTCCTGTTCTATTTAGAGAGATACGGCTAAGCAGTTAGGAAAATGGTCAGGCCATCACCGAGCAAAAACCTTAGGATTGATGCAAAGCAAACTTTGCCGGCAGCGTGATTAACAGCGCAAACGGGCGAAAGCCATTGGCTGCCGGCGCCCCCGGAAACACCACTTGCACGTTGCCGTGGTGTTTCTGCAGGAACTTGCGGATCGCATCCATGCCCACCCCACGGCCAGACACATTGGTCACCTCGGTCGCCGTTGAGAGCCCGGACAAAAAGATCAGCTCGGCAATTTGCTCATCGCTAACAACCTGTTCTGCGGTTAACTGGCCATTGGCAATGGCTTTGCGCTGAATGCTTTCCAGGGCCAGACCCTTACCGTCATCGCTAAACGAGAACAACACTTGATCGGCATCCAGACTGACATTCAAGTTGATCTGCCCATGGGCCGCCTTACCCTGCGCGAGACGCTGGGCGGTGCTTTCCAGACCATGATCGAGGCTATTGCGAAACACATGCATAAAGACATTACGCAGCATCGGTACTATGTCTCGGGATAACCGTACAAAATTGTCGTTAATTAGAATTTCTGGCTGTTCTTTATCCAGCTGCTTGGCGATCGAGGGCACGGCGGCAATGATGCCCTTGAGCGTTTCGCCAACCGACTCATAGCGGAAGGTATTGATCGAATTGCGAATCAATTGAATGGAGTGCTTGAGTTCATTAACTTGGGACATTTCATTGATACCGTCGATGGCATTGCTGATGCTCTCCAAGACGGCCGGATCAATACTCGCTTCATCGGTGAAACCGGCCAGTTTTTCTTTGAAGATGGTTTCGTAGCGCGCCACACAGAGCCGCGCGGCTTGCAACTGTTCAAGCAACTCGGTTTGATCCCAAGGAAAGTCTTCTTCAGAACGCAGCCGGCTGTAGGTTGTTTCGGCCTCATGCACGCTATCGGTGATGTAGTTCAAACCATAGGTGCGGGCATTGCCTTTAATGGTGTGCATGTTGCGAAACAGGGTGGCAATCACCTCCGGGTCTTTCTCTTCATGCTGACCAATCAACGCTTGGTTTTCATCCATAAACTCATAGGAGCTTTTGATAAATTCGAGCAGCTTGTCTTTCGACACCGAGAGAATTTGCCCAATGATTTCCAGCTGTTCTTTTTGCTTTTCCGTTTCAAGTTGCAGGGCTTTCAATTCGGTGACATCGCGCACGGTGACCATTAACTTATCTATCAGCTCATCGCTATCCAGTACCGGATTCCAGTCCAACTCAAGAATCTTGGTGCGGTCGCCATCAAATAATTTTGTATATTCGGTCACCAGCAAATGCGAGTTGAACTGAAAGTTCATCGCATCTTCGCCAATCATCGCCTCAAGCGTGGTTTCTACCTGATTGAGAACATCGCCGGCGACACTGCTGCGATCAAACAAGAATGGCGACACGCGCTGATTGGCCACTTCGCTGGTTTCAAATATTTCCGTCAGGAAGGCCGAGTATTCGGCATGTATCACTGAGCCATCGACGATGGTAAAAATCCCCTGCCGCATGTTTTGCAGCATATTGCTGACGTCATTGGTTTTTTGTCTGAGCTCCTTGGTGCGCAACAGAATTCGCTCTTCCAGGGTGCGGTTTTGCTCGGCAATCACCTCGAGCATCTGGATGTTCTTGGTGGTGATTACCGCCATCCGCGCGATGGTTAGGGCAAAGCCTTCGTCCTCCTCGGCGAAACTCACCTTGCCGACTTCACCGACAAAGTTCATCACCCCAAAGACGCTTTTGTCGTCCATCATCGGCACGCACAGCAGGGCTTTTGAATGCTCGTTGGCACTCATGCCGACATAATCTGGCGCCTTGCTGACGTCCGGCAAAAACAACGTCTTGCCGGTGCTGGCCACGTGCCCGGCCACCCCTTCGGACAATTTGAAACTCTTGGGGAAACTGGCTCCGCCGCCCATCTCGGGGTAGTAGGCGTGCAGGGTTAGATTTTGCTCGGCGTCCAACAGGTAGATCGAGCCGCGCTCCACACAGCTTTGCTCACTCATCACCTTGATCACAGTCTCCAGCGCTTCGGTCTGGTCGTGGATGCCGGCCATGATTTCGCCGGTGTGATTGAGAATCGCCAGGTCGGCCAATTTTTTACGGATGGCGTTGCGCATTTGATCGAAGCTGACGGCCAAGCTGCCGAGTTCATCGTTGCGCTTGGTGTTGATCTCGTAGTCGAGGTGGCCGCTGGCCAACTGATCGGCGCTGTTGCGCAAGGCATCGATGGGCCGCTGGATAATGCGTTTGCCGAGCAGCCAGATAAAACCGGCGATGACCAGCAGGAACACCAGGGAAAATGAGCCAATCAGCAGGGAGGTGTAGCGAATCAGGGCTTTGACTTTTTCGGTCGAGGTGAGGATCTGCACCGTGGCAATGGCCTCGCCTTCGCGATTGATCTTGGCGCCGGCTTCAACATAGTCCGGGTTTTTCAGCAGCTCGTCGAAGGCAGTTGTGGCCAAGGCTTCGCGGATTTTTTCACCGGCCAGTTCGCCGTTGGTCTTCACCACCCGAATGCCCACCACATCGGCATCCAGCAGGATTGCATTCAAGATGCCCTCCATCGCGGCGGCATCGTAGTTCCAGATCGGTTCGATCAAGCTGATCGAGGCCAGATCCGCAGTATTGGTAGCCTTACGGGTCAGATCGGTCATCGAGCGATCGTAGTTATACATGCCGATGACCACGGTAAATATGCCCAGACCGATGACGATGCCGAGCAGTATCACGGCGTTAAAGGCACGGACGATACTGCGGGTAAAAAATGACAACATGCTTGGCGCCCCTAGTTTTGAGTCATATTTTCTCAGCAGCCCAATGCCGGCAGCGCCGCTAAAAAACCGCTGGTTCAGACTCAGTGTTGTACTGATTGTGGCTTTAGCAAGGATTGATCTGGTTAGCGCGGCGTGGAGCAACCTGAGGAGGCTGACCAGCGGCTGGCACGGCTCGATCTCCGGGGGGCCTGAGCCGGTGCTGCGGCCAAGCGTCCGCGAGCAGCGGCATGCGCGGTTACCGCCAGCAGTGCAAGAGCGGGCACACTAGTATTGGATACTTAGCCATATTGCAGGCCACCTAGATGAAGATTATTCGCAGCAAAAATTTTACCGCCGAGCGGGCCTGGGGCGCCCTCGACATCGCCAGCATGAATGGCATCAGCACACGCTTGCACTGGACCGACCAGCCGTATAAATGGCACATCAACACTGGCGAAGAGGTGTTTGTGGTGCTCGATGGCCGGGTTGAAATGCACTATCGCGAAGATGGCCTGGAGTGCACCTGCGTGCTGGAGGTCGGCGATATTTTTCACGCCAGCATCGGCCTCGAACATCTCGCCCAACCGCTGGGGGTGGCACGCGTGCTGGTGATTGAGTCTGCCGGCAGTATTTGATCCTGCCAGCAGACGAGCTGGTCATCGGGGCTTGAGCGAACTGGACTTAAAAGTGAGGAAGATGACTCGATGATCAACAAGTTAGTCGGTTACAAAACCTGGGCCAATCGCGAGCTCTTTGATTGCCTGCTGGCGCTGCCGGCAGACATCGCCGCCGAGCCACGGCACACGATGATTCGCCTGCTCAACCATGTGTATGTGGTGGATCAAATTTTTCGCGCCCACCTAAGTGCGACCCAACACGGCCACCATGCGCTGAACACCCTTGCCACCCCCAGCTTGAGCGAGCTGTGGGCGGCAGTGCAGGAAATGGATCAGTGGTATCTCAACTACGCCAGCGGGTTGACCGGCGAGCAGCTGGAGCAACGCCTGGAGTTTGTCTTTGTCGACGGCGCTGCTGGCAACCTGTCACGGGCCGAGATGCTGCTGCATGTGGTGAATCACGGTACTTACCACCGCGGCGCGGTGGGCGAGTTGTTGCACCAATGCAGCAGCGCGCCGCCCCGGGATGTGCTGACGCGCTATTTGTAGATGCTAGGCGTACTTGTCGGCGGCAGTGCCCAGGTGGCAAAGGTGCTGAAGAATGGCGGACTGTTCGCTGCGCTCCTGAGTCCGTCTTACGTCTGTCCGACGCCCGCCTAGGCCCAGGTCATTAGGGCAGGGCGGCGGCTTAGCGTTGGCTGAGCTGCGTCTGGCTCTGTTGCGCGTGTTTTTGCTGCTTGTAGCTGATGGCCGCGGCGGGGACCGGGGTGATCTTGCCGGTTTCCAGCCAGCTGCGCAGACGGTTGGCGTCGGCCATGTGGGTGTATTTACCAAAGGCATCGAGCACCACGAAGGCCACCTGCCGATTGGCCATCTGGGTGCGCATCACCAGGCAGTGACCGGCTTCGTCGGTGTAGCCGGTTTTGGTCAGCTGAATGTTCCAGTTGGCCTTGTGCACCAACCGGTTGGTGTTGCGAAAACCCAGGGTGTAGTTGGGTTTGCGAAAGGCCACGGTCTTCTCTGCGGTGCTGCTCAGTTGACCCATCAACGGGTATTGCTGGGTGGCCTTGAGCAAACGCACCAAGTCGGTGGCGCTAGAGACGTTGTTCAGTGACAGCCCAGTCGGCTCGACATAGCGCGTCTGGCTCATGCCCAGGGCCTTGGCCTTGGCGTTCATGGCGGCGATAAAGGCGTTGTAGCCGCCTGGATAGTGGTGCGCCAGACTGGCGGCGGCACGGTTCTCGGAGGACATCAGGGTCAGCAGCAACAGCTCCTTGCGGCTGATTTCGCTGCCGACCCGCACCCGTGAATAGACCCCGCGCATTTCCTTGGTGTCGCTGATATGCACCGCCAGCACTTCATCCAGGGACAGTTTGGCGTCCAGGGTGACCATGGCGGTCATCAGCTTGGTCACCGAGGCAATCGGCACCACCAGATCGGGGTTGCTGGAATACAGCACCTCATTGGTCTTCAGATCGACCAGCAAGGCGCTGCCGGAGGCCAGCTCTTGTTGCCGCGCCGGCTTCACCACGGGCGCAGTCGCGGCAACCACCAGGCTATTGCCGGCCAACAACAGACAAACCAGCAGATAACGAATGTTCATGGGCAGGCACCGAGCAAGTGGGGGCTATTTGCGCGGCAGTATACGAAATGCTCCTCCAGAGTGCGAAGTTAGTCACAACCCACTCGTCTCACGGCTTTGCTGTGGGCGCGCTGCCGGGCAACAACTCAGGCGCTTCGCGCTGCAAACGACTCTGCAGCATCTCCAGTTGCTCGAGGGCACCACGGGCCTCGTCGATCTCGACGCTACTGCGCTCACCGCTTTGCGCGGCCTGCTCAATTTGCTCACGCATCTGCGGGATCTGCTGCACGCCGCTGGCCCAGGCCTGTATTTCCGCGCGCGCGTGCTGGTCCTCGAAGGCGGCATATTGCTCGGGACTTGCCAGCTGCGCGGGGGACGCCGCCTCGCGTGGTTTCAGCCCACCCGCCACTGGCTGGCGCGGATCGCCGCTCTCGGCCATCACCTGCATCAGCATCTGCGCTTCGGCCACCGAGTAGGCGGGCTTCTCGGCAGGCGCGGCAGGAGGTGCCGGCACGGGTGGTGATGCTACTCGCGCCAGCATCGGCTTAGTCACTGACGGCGCCACGGCAATCGGGCTGACGAGCGGACGCGACGCTACGGCAATAACCGGCACCTCTGGCGGTGCGGCCAACCAGAGACTGGCCGCCACCACCGCGCCACTACTGAGCAGCGCCACGCCCAACCAGAGCCTCATACGCCCTCGACCTTGGCGACGCTGAGCAAGGCCTCTTGCTGTCGCGCCCAGCGCCCCTGTTTCATACGCCTTCAACCTTGGCGGCGCTGAGCAATGCCTGTAGCCGCGCATCGAACTGCTTGCCCAGTTTCTCCCGCGCCAGCGCCTGATTGACCTCGAAACGCACACTCGGATCGCTCAGCGGCAACTGCAGGTCCTCGCGCGCGCGCACCTGGATGATCTCGAAGTTGGCGTCGATCAGCATCGGTTGCGAGACGGTGTTGGCCTTCTGAATCAGCGCCGCCTTGTGGAGGAAATTTAAGCCCGGATCATCATGGCGAATCAGCCCCAGATCGCCTGGCAGTTCACGGCTTTTGTCGTCACTCACGGAGTAGCGTCGCACCGCCTCGTCGAAGGCCAGGCCGGCTTGCAACTCGGCATACACCCGATCAGCGCTGGCTTGGTCGGCCAGACGAATATGCGCGGCCTGGACCTGGGCGACATTGCGATACTCGGCCAGATGCTGCTGGTAATAGGCCTGAGCTTCGCTGTCGCTGACGCTACGGGCCAGTTGTTTGAGGCTCTCGGTCTCGTGGTGGAAGTCGTTGTACAGACCGATCTGATGCAGGTACTTGTGGCGGATCAGCTTGTCACGCACCAGCTGGTGCAGGCCTTGCTGCTCGGCGACGCTGAAGCCCTTGTTTGCGCCCAGCTGATACCAGAGGTAGTCGCGCTGCGCCTGCTCGCGCACCAACTGCGCCATAAAGCCCAGATTGCCTTGCTGCAACTCGACCTGACCCTGCACGCTGGTGCCCTGATACAGCTCCAGCAGATTCAGGCTGTGGCGCGGCTGGCCAGGAAACTGCCAGCTGATCAACTCGACTTTGAGCGCTTCGGCTTGTTGCGCCGCGCTCAACCACAGGCTGTTGAGCACCACGCCTTGCCCCTTAGGTGCCAGCACCTCACGCAAGCGCTCGGCGCTCAAGGCCTTGGGCTCTTGCAGAAAGGGCACTATGTCGTGCTGCAACTGCTTGCCGTAGACCTGCTCGATCAGGCTGGCCGCCTCGGCCGCGACCAAGGCCTCTAAATCCTGACTATTGACCGGCGTCAGTTCGGCTTGCACCTCGCGCGCCAGCAGATAGTTCTCCACCAGTCCCTGGCGCAGCTTGGCCTTGTCGGTATTGAATTTGATGCGAGTCAGCGCCTGTTCGAGCAAGCCAATGCTCTTGCCCGGCAGCACTGCGCCATTGATCCGTAGATCCTGCGCGGCGCTGGCCGGCAGGCCGAAGCCCACCAACCAGACCGTCAGCAATCCACGGCAAGCCTGAACCCGCCATGGCATGCGCACCTTAGAGACCGCCCTGGCCGTAGAAGTTATTGGCACCCTTGGTCAGCACTGTGGCGGTCAAGGCAATCGACTCGGGAATCAGCTCCTTGGCCACCCGCAAGCGGGTCGCGTAGCTGCTGTCATACAGCGGCTCCGGGTGCTGATAGGCCACTTGCGCGGTCTGGGTCAGCAGGTCGCGCACCGGCTTCTGGGCATCGTAGTTGCCGATCAAGTTGGCCACCGCCACCGGGTTGTTCAGCTTTTCACTGGCGTAATGGTCATCGACCCAGCCTTCCCAGCTGGAATGGCCGTTGGCCGAGGTGATCCAGGTGTGGTGCGGCTGCGCCACGTCGCCGGTGGCATGCAGGGCGAAGCCGATGGTCTGCAGCGAAGGCGCGGCCTTGAACTGGTCGAACCAGTACTTGGCGAGGTTGTCGATCGGCTGGAAGGCCGCGACCTGGAAGTCGTCGTAATGCTGACTCCAGTTCGAGCTGCTGCCCTGGCGGTAATGCGCTTCGGTGCTGTCGTAGTCGGAGGTTTTCAGGCCACGGTTGTACAGGTAGACCATGGCGTACCAGTCGACGTCGCCGCTCCAGGTGCCATCTACCTTGTGGTAGCGATAGTCGTAGCCGCCACGGTCGTTGCCATGGCTATCGGCCTGGCGGCCCATGTTGATGAAGTGCCAGTAGGAGGTGTAGTTGACCAAGGATGCGGCAGCACCCGCCACCGGCGCATGCTCGTAGCCAATCCACCAGCCGCCCAGGCGTGTGTCTTTGAAGTCATCGACGTCGTAGGCGGCCTGACCGAGGATTTCCCCAGCCTTGGCTTCGGTGCCGGCGGCGTTGACATAGAACTGATAGGCCCGGCGCATCTCGGCCGTGGCCGAGGCCGAGTTCATAAAGGCCAGGGCGTCTTTGACGATGTTCTTGTGGGTGGGTTGTGACCAGGCGGCGGCTTGACCCGCGGAAAATGCCAGGCCTAGACCAGCTAACAGAAGTACGCGTTTTTTCATGGTGGGGCGCTCTATTGTTGTTGGAGTGGCGCAGTATTGCCGGCAGACAAGACA
This sequence comes from Pseudomonas sp., assembly GCF_030698175.1. Lineage (GTDB taxonomy): Bacteria > Pseudomonadota > Gammaproteobacteria > Pseudomonadales > Pseudomonadaceae > Aquipseudomonas. Next base: position 83,457 of record NZ_JAUYNT010000028.1, on the reverse strand, counting down.
ACCATATGGCTGTTCTGTTGCAGACTAAGGTGCAGTAGAGCCCACAGCCAAGCCGGTCGTAGCCAACCAAAAGATGGTATAGACCAAAAGCCCTGCAACCCTCAGTAACACTGCCAGACCCAAGGTGCCGAGCGGTGGCACCAAGGGGTTACAGCGGCGCGAGTTGGCGCAGTTGTTCACCACGCTCTAGGGTCGATTGGCGCGAGCGCAGCCCTGCTGGACGCATGCTCGGCGGACCCCAGCGACCGGCCTCAGGCAGCGCCGAGCAACTGGCGCAAATGCGCCAGTACCGGCGCCGAGTCCGGGCGCACACCGCGCCACAGCAGAAAGGCTTCGGCGGCCTGTTCGACCAGCATGCCCAGACCATCCAGGGTGCGCGCGGCACCTTGTTGCTCGGCCCAACGGTTGAAGGCGGTCGGCTCCTTGCCGTACATCATGTCGTAGCACAGAGTGTGTCCGGGCTGGATCAGGCTGGCGGCAAGCGGTGGCAACTCACCGGCCAGGCTGGCCGAGGTGCCATTGATGATCAGATCGACCGACTCATCCAGCCAGTCGAAACCGCTGGCCATGACCGGACCCAGATCGGCGAACTCATGGGCCAGCTGCTCGGCCTTGGCGACCGTGCGATTGGCAATCACCAACGCCGCTGGTTGCTCAGCCAGTAGTGGTTCGAGCACCCCACGCACCGCACCGCCAGCGCCGAGCAAGAGGATGCGTTTGCCGGCCAGGCTCAACCCGGCATTCACCCGGAGATCGCGCACCAGCCCGGCGCCGTCGGTGTTGTCGCCGAGCAGGCGGCCGTCTTCGAGCTTGCTCAGGGTATTCACCGCGCCAGCCCGTTGCGCACGGGCACTCAGCTGATCGGCCAAGCGAAACGCCTGCTCCTTGAACGGCACAGTGACATTCGCGCCGCGGCCATTAACAAAGAAAGCGCGGGCAAACCCGACGAAATCCTCCAGCGGCGCCAGTAGCGGCTCGTAGCTGAGCAGCTGACCGGTCTGCGTGGCAAACAGGCGGTGAATCAGCGGGGATTTGCTATGGCCGATGGGGTTGCCGAAGACGCCGTAGTGGTCCATGGGTTGAACATCCTTAAGTAAACAATGGTGGCCGCATAGGAGGGGCTTTAGGCCCCACATGGATGTGGGAAATGCGGTGAGCCGTATGGAACGGCTGCCGCCCGCGATGCTTCGGCTGATAGTCCCGTAGGTTGGGTTAGCGGCGCACACGAATAGCAGAGAAAAACAACGACTCAAAACGCCGCGTAACCCAACAGGGCGCCGACAGACGCAACACCATGATGGGTTACGCCACCCACTATCCACTGTATTTATTCGAGCTTTGGGCGGGCGGCTAACCCATCCTACTATTGCCCGAGCCAATCGCGATCAGTGAGAAAGTACTCGGTCAGCCGCGCCTCTTCACTGCCCGGCACCGGCTGCCAGTCATAGCCCCAACGCACTTGCGGTGGCAGCGACATCAGGATCGACTCGGTACGCCCACCCGACTGCAGGCCGAACAGGGTGCCACGGTCGTAGACCAGGTTGAACTCCACATAACGACCGCGTCTATAGGCCTGGAACTCGCGCTGCTGTTCGGTGAAGGGGGTGTTTTTGCGTTTGCGCACAATCGGCAAGTAGGCCTCGATATAGGCGTCGCCGATGGCGCGGATAAAGGCGAAGCAGGTGTCGAAGTCCCACTCATTCAAGTCATCGAAAAACAGCCCGCCGATGCCGCGCGGCTCACCGCGATGCTTGAGGTGGAAGTAACTGTCGCACCAGGCCTTGTAGCGCGGATAGACGTCGGCACCGAAGGGCGCGCAGGCCTGCTCGGCGACCCGGTGCCAGTGCACGCAGTCTTCCTCGACGCCGTAATAAGGCGTGAGGTCGAAGCCGCCGCCGAACCACCAGACCGGCTCTTCGCCTTCTTTCTCGGCGCTAAAGAACCGCACATTGGCGTGGGACGTCGGCACATGGGGGTTTTCTGGGTGGATCACCAGCGACACGCCCAGGGCCTCGAAGCCACGCCCGGCCAATTCAGGCCGATGGGCACTGGCCGACGGCGGCAGCGAGTCGCCAAACACGTGGGAGAAATTGACCCCGCCCTTTTCGATCAGCGCGCTGTTTTCCATCACCCGGGTGCGTCCGCCACCGCCGGCCGGCCGCTGCCAGCTGTCCTCGAAGAAGCGGCTTTGACCGTCCTCGACTTCCAGGGCGGCGCAGATGCGGTCTTGCAGATCGAGCAGATAGGCTTGCACAGCCTCGGTGTGTTTACTCACGGGGTCACCTTAGTGCCACGCTGCGGGTCAGCGTGCAGGTCGTCATAGATATCCGGTCGTGGCTTAGGCGACGGTCGCCAGAGCCCACGGCACCCGGGCGGGCAGTGGAGCGGGGCGCTAGCATAGCATTGCCCCCGCTGACGCCACAGTTGACACAGCGCCTGCCGGCGGATTGGATAGTTGTTTGCCCAGTCGATGGAGAGCCCGATGAGCCAACGTATCCAGTTCACCGCCCATGGCGGCCCCGAGGTGCTGCAACTGGTGGAATATCACGCCGCCGAGCCGGGCCCCGATGAGGTGCGCGTGGCGAACCGGGCTATCGGCCTGAACTTCATTGACACTTACCTTCGCAGTGGTCTGTATGCCCCGCCCAGCCTACCGTCCGGCTTAGGCACCGAGGGTGCCGGGGTGATCGAGGCGGTGGGCAGCGCGGTCAGCCGCTTCAAGGTCGGCGAGCGGGTCGCCTATGCCACCGGGCCGTTGGGTGCTTACAGCGAACTGCATGTGCTGCCCGCCGACACGCTGGTCAAACTGCCCGACAGCATCAGCTTCGAACAGGCCGCTGCGGTGATGCTCAAAGGCCTGACCGCGCAATACCTGCTGCGCCAGACCTTTGCCTTGCAAGGCGGTGAAACCATTCTGTTCCATGCGGCAGCCGGCGGCGTCGGCAGCCTCGCCTGCCAGTGGGCCAAGGCCCTGGGGGTCAAGCTGATTGGCGTGGTCAGCTCGGCGGCTAAAGCCGAGTACGCCCTGGCCTTAGGCGCTTGGGCCTGTATCAACAGCAGCCAGGAGGATGTGGCGCAGCGAGTGCTCGAACTGACCGAGGGCAAAAAATGCCCGGTGGTCTACGACTCGGTAGGCAAGGACACCTGGGAGACTTCACTGAACTGTGTGGCCCCGCGCGGCCTGCTGGTCAGTTTTGGCAATGCCTCCGGGCCGGTCAGCGGGGTAAATCTGGGCATCCTGGCGCAGAAGGGCTCGCTGTATGTCACCCGGCCCACGCTGGCCAGCTATGCCGACAGCCCCGAGCACTTGCAGGCGATGGCCGATGAGCTGTTTGCCATGCTCGGCAGCGGTCAATTGCGGGTCGAGATTGGCCAGCGCTTCGCGTTGCGCGATGCCGCCGCCGCCCAGCAAGCGCTGAGCAGCCGGCAAACCACTGGCTCGAGTATTTTGCTGCCTTGAGCCATTGCCCTTGCGCGGCAATGACTAGTCCGGCCGCAGCACCCGGCCGCTAATCAGGTCACGAATGCAGCTGGGATTCTTCCGTCCGCCCAGCGCGCCAGTGAGCACCGCATCCAGTTGCCCGGCAAAGTACTGCTCGATGCGCAGCCGGGTCAGTGCCGGTGGCCGGCCGGCTGGATTAGCCGAAGTCGACACCAGCGGCCCGGTCAGCGCACAGAGGTCGCGCACCAGCGGATGATCGCTGACCCGCAGGGCGACACTGGGGTGTTTACCGACTATCCACTCTGGCAAGCGGTTCTGGTGCGGCACCAGCCAGGTGTTCGGCCCCGGCCAGGTGCTGGCCAGTTGGTCTTGCCAAACTTGCGGCAAATCGGCCAGCAGGAAATCGAACTGGCGGATGTTATCGGCCAGCAGGATCAGACCCTTCGCCACTGGACGCTGCTTGAGTGCCAGCAACCGATACACCGCCACACTGTCCCAGGGATCGCAACCCAGGCCCCATACGGCCTCGGTGGGGTAGGCGATAAGCCCACCGGCACGCACCACTTGCGCCACCTGTTGCACACGCCAACTGCTGAGCATTATTAAACTCCGGATAAAAGCGACGCCCAGTGTAACGGCGCTAACCCCGGCCCAGCCAGCGGCCACCCTGATTGGCGACCAAACCCTCGAGCTCAAGCTCAGTCAGGGCCACCAATACCGCCGGCAGCGCCCAGCCACTGGCGAGCGCCAAGGCCTCACTGCTCTGCGGTGCCGCATGCAACAGATCGAGCAACGGGTGGCGGGTTGCCGGCGGCGCTGGTGAGGGACTAATCGCCGGCAACTGCCAACCCCGCAGCGCCTGCAGAATATCCTCGACCGACTCCACCAGCGTCGCCCCATCGCGGATTAACTGGTGACAGCCACGGGCGCCCGGATGATGAATAGAGCCGGGAATCGCATAGACCTCGCGGCCTTGTTCGGCGGCCAAACGCGCGGTAATCAACGAGCCGCTGGACGGGCTGGCTTCCACCACCAAGACGCCCAAGGACAAACCGCTGATAATCCTGTTGCGGCGCGGAAAATTGCCGGCTTGCGGCGGACAATCCAGCGGCAACTCCGATACCAGCGCGCCGCCCTGCTCGATAATGCTCGCCGCCAACCGCTGGTGCCGCGCGGGGTAAATCCGCTGCAGCCCGGTGCCGAGCACCGCCACGGTTTTACCGGCGACATCCAGCGCGCCCTGATGCGCCGCGCCATCGATACCCAACGCCAAGCCACTGGTAATCACAAAGCCGGCTTGCGCCAAGCTGCGGGCAAAAGCTTGGGCAGTATCCAGCCCTGGCTTTGAAGCATGCCGGCTGCCGACTATCGCCAGCTGCGGCGACTCCAGGATATCCGCTGCACCCGCTACAAACAGCAGCGGCGGGGCATCCTCAAGTTCTGCCAATAACGCCGGGTAAGTCGGCGCATCCCACATCAACAGCTGATGCTGCGGTTGCTCCAACCAGGCCAGGGCAGCGGCGGCCTGCTCACGGACCTCGGGCGAGCGCCGCGCCTCGGCGCAACAGGCCGGCAAACCCAAGGAGCGCCAAGCCGCCGCCGGCGCACTCAAGGCGGCGCTGGCGCTGGCAAAGGCTTCGAGTAGTCGCTGAAAACGCCGCGGACCGAGTTGCGGCAAGCCATGCAAGCGCAAGCGGGCTTCCAGTTCGGCCGGGGAGATAGCGGGCGCAAAAGAGGGCATAGCGATCATCCTTGATCGGGCGCGGCGCGCAGCAGCGCCTATAAGCAGCAGAAATAAAAAACCCCGCAGCGCGGGGTTTAGTGTTTAAGGATTTTTAACCTTGTCTTGCAAGGCCAGATCACGAGTGGCGACTAGCACCAAGCCGTAGCTGATCTTGTCGAAAGTGCTGAAGATCATCAGCAGGCCACTACGCTCATCCGGCACCTTAACCGACTCACCGGTAACCCGATCACGCACAGTCTCGCCGGTTTTCATCACCGCCAACACGTTGCCTTCAACCAGGCCATCGCGCTTGCCCTTGTTGATGGTCACCACGTCCATGGTACCGATCTGATTGACCCCGCGCGGTACATCGATAATCAAGCCATCAATGGGCTTGGCCGGCTCGCTTGGGCTAAAAGTTGAGTTAACCGCACGCTCATCGGTTGGGAACAGCCGATCGCCGAGACGCACCTCTTCATTGGTGCGAGTCAATTTGAGGGTGGTGATATCGCCCTCGACCGAGCCAGCTTCGGCGTTGCCAATCACGTTGGCGTTAATCCCGAGAAACTCTTTGGTCTTTGGATCGGTATAGGTCTTGCCTTGACGGTAGATTCCGTAAGCAGGCTGTTGCTCGGCGAACTTACCGCGGGCATAGATGCTCTGACCGGCGCCCATCACTACGCTTTCGCCGGCACCGGCCAATACATAGGGCGCGGCGCTGAACTCTTTCTCGTCGTTGACGATGCGGTTGTTAAACAAAAAGCTGTTGATGGTTTCCAGCGGAATGGTCGGAATCGCCTGGGCCATCGGCGTGCTGCGCACCGTCGGCGACAGCTTGACAGTGCCGCCCGACTGACCTCGATTAAGGGTCAAACGCGGCTGGCCATTCACATAAGTCAGGCTCAAGGTGTCACCCGGGTAGATCAAATCAGGGTTTTTGATCTGCGGATTGCCCTGCCAAAGCTCCGGCCATTTCCATGGCTGGCTGAGGAAACGCCCGGAAATATCCCAGAGGGTATCGCCCTTGGCCACCGTATAAGTCTCAGGATGGCCATCCTTGAGCTGTACTTGCGCTTGAGCCAAACCGCCAGCGGTAAGCAGCAGCAAGGCGAGTAGTGATTTCCTCATACGGTGAATCCCTTTATTATATGTCTTGGCGCAGAACGCCTGAGGGCTGCCCCCAAACCCATGGGAGCCGCAGCCAGAAAGTGTTTTTCAATGCTGCTCAGCATATTAGCAGCGGTTTTTGACTTTATTCCACAAGTGCATCACAAACGCATATGGCAATCCTGAACATCTTAGAGTTTCCCGATTCGCGTCTACGTACCATCGCCAAGCCGGTGACCGTAGTAGATGACGCTTTGCGCCTGCTGATCGACGATATGTTCGAGACCATGTACGACGCCCCCGGTATTGGTTTGGCGGCGACTCAAGTCAACGTCCACCAACGCTTGGTGGTGATCGACGTCAGCGAAGAGAAGACCGAGCCGCTGGTATTGATCAACCCGCAATTTGAAGTCCTCACCGAAGAGCTTGAGGAGTATCAGGAAGGTTGCCTGTCGGTGCCGGGTTTCTATGAAACCGTTGAGCGTCCGCAACGGGTCAAGGTGAATGCCCTCGACCGTAATGGCGAACCCTTCGAAATGCTCTGTGAAGGCCTGCTCGCCGTGTGTATCCAGCACGAATGCGACCACCTGAATGGCAAATTGTTTGTCGATTACCTGTCCACCCTCAAGCGCGACCGGATCAAGAAGAAGCTGGAAAAACAGCATCGACAACAAGATTAAGCGCTGACTACAAAGGCTTGCGCAACAGACTGCGTGAGAGCGTAACGAGCGAAGATTAGACAAGGCGCAACGCAGCGAAGCGGAGTAACAGCCGCCGGCTGGCCCGAAGGGCGAGCGCCAGCGAGTCAAAACAGGCGAGAAAGCGCAATTTACGTGCTGTAAATGAGCATTTTGAGCCTGTTTTTAACGCCGTATAATCGAGCGCAGTAGCTTTCATGCAATCTGTCCGGCAAGCCTTTTTCTTTACCCGTGAATTAGGCGAAAAAATATGACCCAGCCCCTGCGCATCGTTTTCGCCGGCACCCCAGAATTTGCCGCCGAACACCTCAAGGCGCTGCTCGACAGCCCCCATCAGCTGATTGCCGTCTACAGCCAGCCGGATCGGCCGGCCGGGCGTGGGCAAAAGCTGATGCCCAGCCCGGTTAAACAGCTGGCGCAGTTGCATGACATCCCGGTCTATCAACCGCAGTCGTTGCGCGATCCGCTGGCGCAGGCGGAACTGGCCGCCTTGCAACCTGACCTGCTGATGGTGGTGGCCTATGGGCTGATTCTGCCGCAACGGGTGCTGGACATTCCGCGCCTGGGCTGCATCAACAGTCATGCCTCGTTGTTGCCACGCTGGCGCGGCGCGGCGCCGATTCAGCGGGCCATCGAAGCCGGCGACTGTGAGTCTGGCGTGACCGTGATGCAGATGGAGGCAGGCCTGGATACCGGGCCGATGCTGCTGAAAGTCAGCACCCCAATCAGCCCGGCCGACACCGGCGGCAGCCTGCACGACCGCCTCGCCGAACTGGGCCCACCCGCCGTGCTGCAGGCCATTGCCAACCTGAGCGCGGGCACGCTGCACGGGCAAGCCCAGGACGACAGCCTCGCCACCTACGCCCACAAGCTCAATAAAGACGAAGCCTGGCTCGACTGGTCGCGGCCCGCAGAGCAACTGGAACCGTTGATCCGCGCCTTCAATCCCTGGCCCATCTGCCACAGCAGCCTGAATGGCGCACCCTTGAAGGTGCTGGCCGCGACTCTGGGCGAGGGCAGTGGCGCCCCCGGCGAAATTCTCGCAGCCAATAAAGACGGCCTGACCGTGGCCTGCGGCGCCGGCGCCTTGCGCTTGACCCGGCTGCAATTGCCCGGCGGCAAAGCCTTGAATTTTGCCGACCTGTTTAACAGCCGCCGCGAACAATTCGCCGTCGGCAGCTTGCTCGGAGCCGACGCATGAACCCGCGCCTCGCCGCCGCCCGTGCGCTGGCCGCCGTGCTGTCGGGCAAAGCCTCGCTAAACAGCTCGCTGCCACAACAACTGGATAAGGTCGCCGCCCGTGATCGTGGCCTCACCCAAGAGCTGGCCTTCGGCACCGCCCGCTGGCAGCCGCGTTTGTCGGCGCTGGCCGCCAAGCTGCTGCAAAAACCCTTCAAGGCCGCCGATAAAGATGTCGAGGCGCTGCTGTTGGTGGGTCTGTATCAACTGCTCTACACGCGGATTCCACCCCACGCCGCGATTGGCGAGACGGTCGCCTGCATCGACAAGCTGAAAAAACCCTCGCTCAAAGGCCTGGTCAACGCCGTGCTGCGCAATGCCCAGCGGGACGGCGCGGCGCTGCTGGCCGAGCTGGAACATGATCCGGTGGTGCGCACCGCCCACCCGCGCTGGCTGCAAAAAGCCTTGAAGGCCAACTGGCCCGAACACTGGGAAGCCATCTGCGCCGCCAATAACGCCCATCCGCCGCTGATCCTGCGGGTCAATCGCCGCCATCGCAGCCGCGCCGCGTACTTGGCCGAACTGCAGCACTGCGGTATTGCCGCCAGCGCCTGTACCTTCAGCGCCGACGGTATTTTGCTCGCCGAGGCCTGCGATGTCACCGGCCTGCCGGGCTTCGCCGCTGGGCATGTCAGCGTGCAAGACGAGGCCGCGCAACTGGCCGCCGAGCTGCTGCAATTGGCCCCCGGCCAGCGGGTGCTGGATGCCTGCTGCGCGCCCGGCGGCAAGACCTGCCATCTGCTCGAAGTCGAGCCGCAACTGGCCCACGTGGTCGCAGTCGATCTGGAAGCCAAGCGCCTGCAGCGGGTGCGCGAGAACCTTGAGCGCCTGGGCCTCAGCGCCGAGTTGATCGCCGCCGACGCGCGCGCCATCGACAGCTGGTGGGATGGGCAATTATTCCAGCGCATTTTACTCGATGCGCCCTGCTCGGCCACCGGCGTGATCCGCCGTCACCCGGACATCAAACTGACCCGCCAAACCGAAGACATCGCCGCGCTGGCCAGCCTGCAAGGCGAATTGCTCGACGCCCTGTGGCCAACCCTGGAGGTCGGTGGCGTATTGCTATATGCCACCTGCTCGGTTCTGCCGGCCGAAAACAGCGACACTGTCGGCGCCTTTTTGGCCAGAACAGCAAACGCCAAGGAGCTGGCGATCACCGGCCAAGCTGATCAGCCCGTCGCCGGCCTGCCGCAAGCCCATGGCCGCCAGTTACTGCCACAAACCGACGGCCACGATGGCTTCTACTATGCCAAGCTGACTAAAGTCACCAGCCAGTAACTAGCCAATTCGCGCGCGGGGCCACGGCCCGGCGTCAGGAGTAGCCCCGTGAAAATTATCATCCTCGGCGCTGGTCAAGTCGGCGGCACTCTCGCCGAACACCTGGCCGGCGAAGCCAACGACATCACCGTGGTCGACACCGACGCCGAACGCTTGCGCGAGCTGAGCGACCGCCTGGATATCCGCACCGTGCTCGGCCGGGGTTCCTTCCCCACCGTGTTGCGCCAAGCCGGCGCCGATGATGCCGACATGCTGGTGGCGGTAACCAACAGCGACGAGGTCAACATGCTCGCCTGCCAGGTGGCTTACACCCTGTTTCACACCCCGCGCAAAATCGCCCGGGTGCGCGAATCGGCCTACCTGACCCGCAGTGGCCTGTTCGACAACGATGCCATCCCAGTCGATGTGTTGATCAGCCCCGAGCAAGTGGTCACCAACTACATCAAGCGCCTGATCGAATACCCCGGCGCCTTGCAAGTGATTGATTTCGCCGACGGCAAGGCCCAGCTGGTCGCAGTGCGCGCCTATTACGGCGGGCCGCTGGTGGGCCAGCAACTGAACCAGTTGCGCGAGCATATGCCCAACGTGGACACCCGGGTGGCCGCGATTTTCCGCCGCGACCGGCCGATTATTCCGCAAGGCGATACGGTGATTGAGGCCGACGATGAGGTGTTCTTTATCGCCGCCAAGGCCAATATCCGCGCCGTCATGAGCGAAATGCGCCGCCTGGAAGACAGCAACAAACGCATTGTGATTGCCGGTGGCGGCAATATTGGCGAACGCTTGGCCGAAGCCATCGAGAGCCGCTACCAGGTGAAAATCATCGAGCGCAACCCGGCCCGCTGCCGCCATCTATCCGACAAACTGGAAAGCACCATAGTGCTGCAGGGCAGCGCCTCCGACCGCGATTTGCTGCTGGAAGAGAGCATCGGCGATACCGATATTTTCCTCGCCCTGACCAACGACGACGAAGCCAATATCATGGCGTCCTTGTTGGCCAAGCGCCTGGGCGCGCGCAAGGTGCTGACCCTGATTAACAATCCGGCCTATGTGGATCTGGTCCAAGGCGGCGAGATCGACATCGCCATCAGCCCGCAACAAGCCACCATCGGCACCCTGCTGACCCACGTGCGGCGTGGCGATATCGTCAGTGTGCATTCATTACGGCGTGGCGCGGCCGAGGCGATCGAGGCAATCGCCCACGGTGATGCCAAGTCGAGCAAGGTGGTCGGCCGCGCAGTTGCCGACATCAAGCTGCCGCCAGGTACCACCATAGGCGCGATTATTCGCGACGAGGAAGTACTGATCGCCCACGGCAATACCCAAATTATGGCGGGCGACCATGTGATTTTGTTTGTGCTGGAGAAGAAACACATTCGCGACGTCGAGCGACTGTTTCATGTCGGCTTGAGCTTTTTTTGAGCCCAGTCGCAGCCTGCGCGACGACCCCCACTCTATTCAGGAGCAGCCATGCTTGAGCCGTTAGAAAGAATGCTGGCCAAGGGGGTGGACAATGCCCTGCTGCGGTTTGGCTTGGGTAAAGGCTATTTGGACGGCGGACAGTTCGCCGTGGCCGCCGAGCATCTGCAACGCTGTGTGGCCTTCGACCCACAGTATTCGGCGGCCTGGAAACTATTGGGCAAGGCCTACCTGGGTGCCGGCGACCCGGCTGCCGCGCGCCATGCCTGGGAGCAGGGCTTGCTGGCGGCCAGCGGCCATGGCGACAAACAGGCGGAGAAAGAAATCCGGGTATTTCTGCGCCGCCTGGATAAATTGGCTTAACCCCGTTGCGCCGGGTTAGCCGGCCTGATCAGTCGCGCTTAAACCGCAGCGCTACGCCGCCCGGCTCAAAGCGCACCACCTGCATCTGCAGAATTGGCGCCTCCATCGGCAGGCCTTGCACCTGCCCGCTCACCACCTCGCCGATAGTCAGCAAGCGTCGTTGCGCATCATCGATGACCACAAACACACCACTGTCGGAAATATCCCGGGTCATCACCTGTAACTCACCATGTACGGGGTGATCGATGCGGATGCGAACCTTTAAAGGCGCACGGCTAGTATCGCGCTGGTTAGTCATGAACGGCCTGTTGTTGAGGATTTATGGGCGTAGCTCTGACGTTAATAGCTAAAGTGCCGCGCATCAATAGCATTTTGCTTCGCCTCTTCAGCGGATGAACGTTTCTTAAAACGCCGCAATGCTCAATACCATTTCGCCTCGCCCGGTGGACGTTTCTTGAAACGTTTCATGCTCCACAGGTATTGGCTGGGGTAAGCGCGCACGTACTTTTCCAGCACCGCGCTCATGGCGGCGGCAGAAACCTCGGTGTCCTGGCTATAAATGGCGTCTGGGGCCGCCTCAAAAATCACCTTAAAACCACTGCCATCTTCCAGCCGAATGGCGCTAAGAAACACGCCAAGCGCCTTACCACCGGCCAACATACCGGGAACAAACTTGCTGGTTAGCGCCTGGATGCCGCAAAAGGGTACGAACAGGCCGCTAGACAGACTCGGCTCAGGATCGGCCGGAATCCCCACCACACCGCCTTTGCGCACCTCTTTAATGACGCTGAGAATGCCTTCCTTGGTCGAGGCGGCGACCCGATTGCCCAACTGCGCGCGCTGTTTTTTCAACAGTTCGTCGAGGGCTTTAAGCTTGGGCGGGCGATAGAAAATCACCGGCTTACATTGGGCACAAAAATAGTGATTAAGCACTTCCCAGTTGCCCAGATGGCTGGCGATGCCGACCACGCCTTTGTCTGAGGCCAGCGCCGCCTGCAGCACGTCGAGGCCTTCGACTTCACGCACCAGGCCCAGGGTTTTTTCCGCCGGCCAGATCCAGGCGCAGGCGCTTTCGGTCAGGGTGCGGCCGATATCGCGATGGGTCTGCCACTCCAGCTGTTTAAATTCAGCCGACGACAACTGCGGGAAACACTTGCTCAGATTGATCCGCACCACCTCGCGCGAACGGCTGGGAATTTTCCAACTCAACCAGCCCAGCGCCGCACCCACCGCTTGCACGGCGCGCCAAGGCAACAGGGCAAACAGGCGCAGGAATCCGACGGCTAATGCACCTTTGATCTTTTCCACTAAGAGGGCTCCACCGATTAATATCTGCGCGCATTGTACGGGATAGGTCCACTGCGGTGCTGGTACAGCTCATGCCTGCCGACTAGAGTCAAAGACAGCCGACTTCCATACCAAACAGAAGGCCCCATGCTGATCCGAGCCCTACTCCTACTACTGTTGCTGCCATTTTCTTGCCTGGCTACGGAGTTTCGCGTTTGTGGTGACTATCGCAATGTTCCCCCACTGATCTACACGCAAGGCTTGGGCGCGGCGCAGTACTTCATGCTCAAGGCCGCCGAAAACTTGCAGCTAAAGCTGACCCTGGATTACCACCCACAGCCGCGCTGCATACATGAGGTCGCGCAGGGGCATTATGATGCGCTGCTGGTCTCTACTCCGAGCCACGCGGTCAATGACGTCGCCGTCTTCCCTGCAGGCCCGCTGGGGCAACTCGACACCAGCCGCGCCTACCTTTTAATGCGAGTGGTGGCCTTCAAAATAAAGGGCAATCCGGCCGACTGGGATGGTCAGCAGTTCAGTCATCTCACCCTGCCGGTGCTATTTGAATCCGGTGTTCCTGTCGTGCAGATGCTGATGAACAAGCTCAGCGTGCCTTCACGGGCTAGCGCGAAAACCCCGGTGCATATGATTGGCATGATGCGTCTAGGCCGAGCGGACATCGCCATCGGGCTGGAGCCGGCCATTGCTTACGCCCTAAAGGACAACGACCCGCAAGAACAGTTTGTGATCCTCAGTCCGCCACTCTTGGAAACACCGGTATTTTTGGCCATGGGCAAGCGGGTTATGGCCCGTAATCCCATGTTGGCTGAGCAGATTTGGGATGAGATAAAGCGGTTACGTGAAGGTCCTGAGTGGCAGAAAATCAGCGCTCAGGTGCTGAACAACCAACTCACCCCGACGGCGGCCGGGCTAAAGCCTGCGATTCAACCCGCCGAGCAGGGCAAATAACGGTCGCAATCAGTGGTGTGGTCCATGACCATGCCGCTGGCCTGCATCAAGGCATAACAAATGGTTGGCCCGACGAAGGTGAAGCCGGCTTTCTTCAGCGCCTTACTCATCGCCTCGGCCTGGGGGGTAATCGCCGGCACCTGGCTGCGCTCGTTGAAGTGATTGATCAGCGGCACGCCATCGACAAAGGACCACAGCAGCGCCACCGGGTCATCCTGTTGCAGCCAGGCCTGGGCGTTTTGCCGGGCGGCCTTGAGCTTTAAGCGATTGCGAATGATGCCGGGGTCTTGCAGCAGATCCTCGATTTCCTCGTCACTCATCTGCGCCAAGCGCTGCGGGTCGAAGCCAAACAGCACCTGACGGTAGCGTTCGCGCTTTTTCAGCACAGTGATCCAGGATAAACCGGCCTGAAACCCCTCCAGCAGCAGCAACTCAAACAAGCCTTGAGCATCACGCAATGGCACGCCCCATTCGTGGTCGTGATAGGCGCTATACAGCGGATCGTCGGTACACCAGAAGCAGCGGGGCATAAGCTTTCCTTGCCAGAGATGGAGCAGGGCGGGCGCGGTGAAGGGGGGAATGTTTCGGGTATACTCGCCGGCTTTACGCCTCCGCCAAAACCGGTGAATTTCGTGACCCAGACTACGCCAGCCGTGCGCACCTTCCAAGATTTGATCCTGGCCCTGCAACAATACTGGGCCGAACAAGGCTGCGTGGTGCTGCAGCCCTACGATATGGAAGTCGGTGCCGGCACCTTCCATACCGCCACTTTTCTGCGCGCCATCGGCCCGGAAACCTGGAACGCCGCCTATGTGCAGCCGAGCCGCCGCCCGGCTGACGGCCGCTACGGGGAAAACCCCAATCGCCTGCAGCATTACTACCAGTTCCAGGTGATCTTGAAGCCCAACCCGGAGAACTTCCAGGAGCTGTACCTGGGCTCGCTCAAGCACATCGGCCTCGATCCTTTGGTGCACGACATTCGCTTCGTCGAAGACAACTGGGAGTCACCGACTCTGGGCGCCTGGGGCCTGGGCTGGGAAATCTGGCTGAACGGCATGGAAGTCACCCAGTTCACCTACTTCCAGCAAGTCGGCGGCATCGAGTGCTACCCGGTCACCGGCGAGATCACCTACGGCCTGGAGCGGCTGGCCATGTACCTGCAAGGCGTGGATTCGGTCTATGACCTGGTGTGGACCGATGGCCCATTCGGCAAGGTCACCTACGGCGATGTCTTCCACCAGAACGAAGTGGAGCAATCGACCTACAACTTCGAACACGCCAATGTAGAGAAGCTGTTTGAGCTGTTCGACTTCTACGAGTCCGAAGCCAACCGCCTGATCGAGCTGCAGTTGCCGCTGCCGACCTATGAAATGGTGCTCAAGGCCTCCCACACCTTCAACCTGCTGGATGCCCGCCGCGCCATCTCGGTGACCGCCCGCCAGCAGTACATTCTGCGCGTACGCGCGCTGGCCCGCGCCGTGGCGCAAAGCTATCTGCTGGCCCGGGCCAAGCTCGGCTTCCCGATGGCCGCGCCTGATTTACGCGATGAAGTCTTGGCCAAGCTGGCCGAGTCCGGAGTGTTGGACGATCAAGTGCTGAGCAACAGCAGCAACAAGCAGGAGGCAGCACAATGAGTGCGCACGATTTTCTGGTCGAACTGGGCACCGAAGAGCTGCCACCGAAATCCCTTAAGTTGCTCGGTGAAGCCTTCTTGGCCGGCATCGAAAAAGGCCTGAAAGCCGCCGGTCTCGAGTATCGCGCCAGCCATGTGTATGCCGCACCACGCCGCTTGGCAGTGTTGGTCGAGCAGCTGGCTGAGCAACAACCTGATCGCAGCATCAATCTCGACGGCCCGCCCGTGCAAGCGGCCTTCACCGCCGACGGCACGCCGACCCAAGCCGCCCTGGGTTTCGCCAAGAAGTGCGGGGTTGAGCTGGCACAAATCGATTGCAGCGGGCCGAAGCTGAAATACAGCCAAAGCATTCCCGGCCAAGCCGCCGTCAGCTTGCTGGCCGGCATCGTCGAGGCCTCGCTGCAGGCCTTGCCTATCCCTAAGCGCATGCGCTGGGGCGCACGTAAAACCGAATTCGTCCGCCCAACCCAGTGGCTGGTGATGCTGTTTGGCGATGCGGTGATCGACTGCGAAATCCTCGCGCAAAAATCCGGTCGGTTGTCCCGTGGCCATCGCTTCCATCATCCCGATCAGGTGCGCATCAGCTCGCCGGCCAATTATCTGGAAGACCTGCGCAGCGCCTATGTGCTGGCCGATTTGAATGAGCGCCGCGCGCTGATCAGCGCCCGTATCGCCACACTCGCCGCCGAGCAACAGGGCAGCGCCATTGTGCCGGCCGAGCTGCTGGATGAAGTCAGCTGCCTGGTCGAGTGGCCGGTGCCGTTGGTGTGCTCGTTCGAGGAGCGCTTCCTGGCCGTGCCGCAGGAAGCGCTGATCATCACCATGCAGGACAACCAGAAGTACTTCTGCCTGCTGGATGCCAAGGGCAAGTTGCTGCCGCGCTTTATCACCGTGGCCAACATCGAAAGCAAAGATCCGCAGCAGATCATCTCTGGCAACGAAAAAGTCGTGCGGCCGCGCCTGACCGATGCCGAGTTCTTCTTCAAGCAAGACCAGAAGCAACCGCTGGAGCACTTCAACCAGCGCCTGGCCAATGTGGTGTTCCAGGCCCAGCTCGGCTCGGTATTTGACAAGGCCGTGCGGGTTGCCGCCCTGGCCGCGTTTATCGCCGAGCGCATCGGTGGCGACAGCCAACGTGCGGCCCGCGCCGGCCTGCTGAGCAAGTGCGACCTGGCCAGTGAAATGGTCGGCGAATTCCCCGAGATGCAGGGCATCGCCGGTTACTACTACGCCCAACATGGCGGCGAAGCCGACGATGTCGCGCTGGCGCTGAATGAGCAATACATGCCGCGCGGTGCCGGCGCCGAGTTGCCGAGCACCCTGACCGGCGCCGCCGTGGCGGTGGCCGACAAGCTCGACACCCTGGTCGGCATCTTCGGCATCGGCATGCTGCCGACCGGCAGCAAAGACCCTTACGCCCTGCGCCGCGCCGCCTTAGGCGTGCTGCGCATCCTGATCGAGAAACAACTTGATCTGGACTTGGCCGAGGCCATCGCCTTCGCCATCGAGCAGTTCGCCGAGCAGGTCAAAGCCGAGGGTCTGGCCGCCTTGGTGCAGGACTTTATCTTCGACCGTCTGCGCGCCCGTTACGAAGACGAGGGTGTGGAAGTCAGCGTCTATCAAGCCGTGCGCGCCCTGTCGCCCAGCGCACCGTTGGACTTCGATCAGCGCGTGCAAGCCGTGCAGGCCTTCCGTGCCCGTAGCGAAGCCGCCGCCCTGGCCGCCGCCAACAAGCGCGTGTCGAACCTGCTGAGTAAGTTCGAGGGCGAGATTCCACTGGTGGTGGCCAACGCCCTGCTGCTGGAGCCAGCTGAGCAGGCCCTGGCGCAAGCGGTATTTATCGCCGCCCAAGCCGTGGCGCCGCTTGCCGAGGGTCGGCAGTATCGCGAGGCCCTGGAGCAACTGGCCAGCCTGCGCGAGCCGGTGGACAGCTTCTTCGAGGCGGTGCTGGTGAATGCTGAGGATGCCGAGGTGCGCGCCAACCGTTATGCACTGCTGGCGCAACTGCGCGGGCTGTTCCTGGGCGTGGCCGATATCTCGCTGCTGGGTTAAGCGCCGCCAACGCAAGCGGACCAACTAGGTAGGATGGGTTGAGCGCAGCGATACCCATGCCGCCAAGCATGGCTCGCTTTCAATCGATGGGTTACGTCGCGCTGCGACTAACCCATCCTACGGAATCGTTATGAAACTGCTAATTCTCGACCGCGACGGCGTGATCAACCAAGACTCCGACGACTACATCAAGTCGGTGGACGAATGGATTCCGCTGCCCGGCGCCATCACCGCTATCGCGGACCTCAGCAAAGCCGGCTGGACAGTAACGGTAGCCACCAACCAGTCGGGCCTGGCCCGTGGTTATTACGACTTGGCGGCCTTGGACGCCATGCACCAACAGTTGCGTAAGCTGGTGGCCGAGCGGGGCGGGGAAGTCGGTTTGATCGTCTATTGCCCCCACGGCCCGGATGATGGCTGCGCTTGTCGCAAACCAAAACCCGGTATGCTCCAGAGCATTGCCGCGCATTACGGCGTGAGCCTTGCCGGTATATGGTTTGTCGGCGATAGCTTGGGTGACCTGCAAGCGGCGGTGGCCGTCGACTGTCAGCCCGTATTGGTAAAAACCGGTAAGGGCATGCGCACCCTGGGCAACGACTTGCCGGCAGGGAGTTTAATTTTCGAGGATCTAGCCGCAGTCGCGGCGCATCTCCTTCAGCAGGATTAGTGCTCATATGTCGATAGTGCAGGCGGCTAAAACCTTTCTCTTCTACCTGCTGTTATCGCTCAGCGCCTTGCTCTGGTGCACCCTGAGCATGTTTATCGCGCCGTTTTTGCCGTTCCGTCAGCGCTATCGGTTTATCAATGTTAACTGGTGCCGGTTTGCCGTCTGGCTGACTCGCCTGATGCTGGGCATCGACTATCAGGTGATCGGCGCCGAAAACGTACCGAGCCAACCCTGCGTAATTCTCGCCAAACACCAGAGCACCTGGGAAACCTTCTTCCTGTCCTGCTACTTCGAGCCGCTGAGCCAGGTGCTCAAGCGCGAGCTGCTGTATATCCCATTTTTCGGCTGGGCGATGGCCATGCTGAAACCCATAGCCATCGACCGCAGCAACCCCAAGGCCGCTCTCAAGCAATTGGCCAAACAAGGCCAAGCATGCCTGGAGCAGGGCGCCTGGGTGTTGATCTTCCCGGAAGGCACGCGAATGCCCATGGGCCAGATCGGCAAGTTCACCCGGGGTGGCGCCGCGCTGGCAGTCAATGCCAACTTGCCGGTGCTGCCAATTGCCCACAATGCCGGCGCTTACTGGCCCAAACAGGGCTGGGCAAAACGCGCCGGCACCATCACCGTGGTCATAGGCGCACCTATGTACGCCGAAGGTACCGGCCCACGGGCGATTGCCGAACTGAATGAGCGCGCCTTTGCCTGGGTGAAACAAACCCAGATCGAGCTCGGCGCCTTGCCGGCCGATAGCGCGCCCTGCGAAGCTGCCGCCGCCGTTTGAGCAGCCGGTGGATAAAACTGTGGGCAAAATACCGGCACACTGCCATCAGAAAACTTAACTGCTTGTTTTAACAGCAGTTGAACATCGACAAGGGCGAGCAGCAGAGCGTGCATAAGTACTTTTTGTGACCGCCGTCAGGCCGTGCCCAGCACGAAGCTGGCAACTGCGCTGAAGCTGCCACCAAAGTTCAAACAGCCCACCCGGCGCGCGCCCTCCACCTGATAGCCACCGGCTTGGCCCTCCACTTGCCGCCAGGCATCCAGCAGCATGCGCACGCCACTGGCGCCGACCGGATGGCCGCCGCCGATCAGCCCGCCGCTGGGATTGACCGGCAAACGCCCGCCCAGCTCGATGCTGCCATCCTCGATCAACTGCCAGCCTTGGCCCGCCGGCGCTAAGCCAAAGTGCTCCAGCGCCAGGTACTCGCTGATGCTGAAGCAGTCGTGGGTTTCGATCGCATCCAACTGCCAGGCACTACTTAGCCCGGCCCGACCGAGGGCATCGCCGATGGTGCGGGCCAAATGGGGAAACATCAGCCCGTGGTTATCTGCCGCTGGCAGCTTCTCCGCCAACGGTAAGGGGGAACTGCGTTGGCCCCAGCCGAGAATCGCCGGGAACGGCCGCACCCGACCCAACTGCCGCGCATGTTGCTGAGCGAACTCGGCCGAACAAAGAAACAGCAGGGCGCCGCCATCGCTGATTTGCGCGCATTCGCGCCGGCGGATTTGCCCCTCCACGCTCGGGTTGCACTGCTCATCGGCGCTGAAGTGCTCGGCCTGCCATTGCCAGTCACGGGTTTGCGCCCAGGGATTGCGCTTGGCGTTGCTCAGATTGATCTCGGCAATCCGCCGTAAATAAGCATCGTCCAGCCCATGCTGCTCGCTGTAACGCTGGCGAATCTGCTCAAACATCCACGGCCAGAGAAACTTCGCCGATTGCCCTTCATGGCCCTGCCAGGCCGCCGTCGCCAGGTGCTGGGCGGCTTGCTCGCCTGTGACGTTGCGCATCTGCTCGATGCCCAGCACACACACGCACTCGGCGCGCCCCGATTCGATGCTGGCCATGGCCGCCAAAATCGCCATGCTGCCCGAGGCGCAGGCCGCCTCGTGGCGCATCACCGGCAACTCGGCCCAGGCCGGATCGCAACGAACCAATAGCCCGCCAAGCAGACCCTGGCCGCAGAACAACTCGGCGGCAAAGTTACCGATATGTGCGGCCTCAACCTGCGCCGCCGCCAAGCCGCAGTCGTGCAGCGCGGTTTGCACTAAGCGCTGCATCTCGCCAGCGAGGTCGCTGCCTTCACGCTGCCAGTGGCGGGCAAAATCACTCTGCGCGCCGCCCAGTACATAAACGTGCCGACTCATGCCGGCAGCTGCGCGGGCAGATCCTTGGCCTCCACCCAGCAGGCATGGAAACCCAAGGGCACCCGCTGCGGGATCGCCAGCCGCGTGCAGGGTCCGGCTTCGATGTTGCGCGCGTCATAAATCCATAATTCAGAGCTGTTGTTCGGCTCATCCTGGACGAAGCTGAGCAAGTAGCCGCGGTCTTCGTCACAGGCCTCGCTGCTGGCGGCGCTGCTCGGCGCAAAGGGGCTTTCGCTGCCACAGATGCCCTGGCCAAACAGCACCTGCTGATGCTCGCCGGTGAGCAGGTCGTACTTGCGAATGCCGTCAAAGCGCAGGGTCTGGCTGGCCCCGATAGTCACCGCATAGCCGTAGCGGGTCGGATAGCCCAGCTCGCGGGGGTTGGTGCTGGGGAACTCGGCGTTCGCCACGTCTAGGCAGCGCTCGGCGGTTTCGCCGGTGCTGAGATTGAAGCGCCACTCCCAGAGTTCGGCGTGCATCTGCAGGTTTTGCAGCATGCGCTCAAATTCGCTGGTGCTGGTTTCGGCATGATTCGCCACCGGATTGGCCACCCGGTGGGCGACCATCACCAGTTCATCGGCCTCTTCCCAGGCATTCACCACGTGATAGATGTAGCAGGGCGAGGCGCTAAACCAGCGCACCTGCGCAGCTGTGCCATGCCGTGGCACCACGGCAAATCGCGAGCCCAGCTCTGGCTGATAGGTGCTGCGCCAGCGCCCGCGTTTTAACGCTTCGGTATCCACGCAGACTGGCAGGTCCATGAGGATCGAGTAGTGCTCGGTAATCGCCATGTCGTGGGGCAAACGCGGGCCGGGCAGCTCGATTGGGATCAGGCTGACTTGCTCACCGGCGGCATTCACCACCCCATAGTGCATATAGGGCGGGCGCACCGAATACTCAAAAAACATCATCTCGCCAGTTTTCCCATCCACCTTCACATGGGCCGACACCGGCGTGCTGCGCTTGCCGGCAAAGTCATCGACCGCCAGCGTCTGCAGACTCAGCGGGTCAACCCGGTAGGGTTCGCCGCACTGATACCAGAGCGCGAGCAGGGCGCCATTGTGGAACTTCACATCGGTATTGGCCGTGTCCTTGTACGGCCGCCCGAGGGTCAGTTGCTGCACCGGCTCGCGGATGCCCTGCCAGTGCGCTTGGCCGCTGGTTTTTTCCAACTGCAGCCCGGCGGTGTCAATCCAGCGATTGCGGTAAGTGGCGCGGCCGTTATTGAACTCGACCGCGTGCAACATGCCATCGCCATCAAACCAGTGATGGCGGCCGGTCGGTTGCGCCTGCGGATTAGGTCCATTGCGCACATAGATACCGGCTAAATCGAGCGGAATTTGCCCGGCGATAACCTGCAACTCAGCAGTGATTTCAGCGTTGGCCGGCGCGTAGCTGCCGAGCAAATAGGGATTGGCTTCGTGGCTTTGAGTGTTCATCCGCAGCTCCTTATGCTTGCACAGTGAAACTAACAGATTGGTTTCACTGTGCAAGTAAGGCGAACTGACTATTGATCAAGCTGCTGAGCGCCGATTGATAGCGCTGATACTAATCCTCAGCTCATGGCGGCCGACAAACTCGCCAACGTTACCCCTTGGCCACAAGAGGCGCAGTGCAATTGCGGTTGCAAGGGCTGGCCACAAGTACGGTGACTCATCTGCGTCGAGGCTTGGTAGTGCGGTCGCAGCCAGTGGTCGCCCCAGCCAGTGAGCGTAATAATCAGCGGGAACAACTGCAAACCCTCGGCACTGAAGCGGTACAGCGGCCGACTGGGTTGCCCGTCGGTTGCGCGCAACAGCACGCCACCCTCGGTCAGCCGCAGCAAACGGTCGGCGAGAATATTCGGGGCAATCTGCAGATGGCGGGCGATGTCGCCGTAGCGCTGCACGCCAAAATAAATCAGCGCAACGATCAGCGCCGTCCAACGGTCACTCAGAATCGCCGCCGCCGTCAGCTGTTGCTCAGCCGCAAACTCGGCGCGCGCACGCTTTAGCGGTTTAGCCAAGCTCGCCATCTGCGGTGCTAAACCAGCAGAATCCAGGCGAATATCGCGTACCGCTATCGGCACCAGGCAATAGCCACAGAGCAAACTTGGCTGGAATGCCTGACCACAGCTATGCAGCAATGCCGGGGCCACTGGTGCGCCGCGCCGCGCATCCCAGTCTCGAGCCAAACTGACCACGGCTAACAAGGCTTGCCCGGCTGGCGTCAGTTGATAACCCTCGCCACATGCGGCAAGGCAAGCCATGGCCTGCAGGTGTTTGAGCCGAGCGGCGAGGGTACTGCGGGGGATCTGTAGTTCAGCCAGCAACTGACCAAAACTCTTAGCACTCAGCAACAGCGCTTGAATGATCGCCAGCGACCAACGCTGACCTATAACATCCAACACCGCCGGCACTATGCTGGCCGCCACATGCGCCGTCACGTCCAGCGGCTGGGTGGCGGGCTCAAGCACTGATGACGATGGACACATTTAATCTCACGCGGCGTTTAGTTGAATTAAACAATGACCGCTGCAGCCGACCAATCATGCTGCAGCGCTTAGCCTTCTGGCCACCAAGCTTACCGCGCCATGACCCGCTTTGCCTGGGCATTGCGGCGCTGAGGTAACGCCGCCGGCTACAACCTCACGCCAGCAGCGCGCCGAGCTTTAACAGCGCCTGCCGAATCTCGTCTCGGGAGCTTTGCGCCAGCGGCACCATGGGTAAACGACACTCGTCGCTGCAGATGCCCAGCAAAGAGGCGGCAAATTTTACTCCGGTCGGATTGGGCTCACGAAACAGCGCGGCGTGCAGCGGCACCAGTTGTTCATGCACGCCCAGGGCGGCGGCATAGTCTTGCGCGGCGGCTAAGTTTTGCAAGCGCACACACTCGGCCGGCAGCACATTGGCGGTCACCGAAATGCAGCCACCGCCACCGTTAGCGCGGTAAGCCAGCGCCGTAATATCGTCACCAGAAAAATAACTAAAAGGCTTAGTGATCCGACTGCGTTCGTGACTTATACGGCCCAGATCGCCGCAGGCATCCTTGACCCCAACCACCCGTGGCAACTCGGCAAGCCGCGCCATGGTATCGGGCTGAATATCGACAATGGTGCGCGGTGGAATGTTGTAAATGATGATGGGGATATCGGTGGCGTCATGCAGCGCTTTGAAGTGTTGATACAACCCTTCCTGCGAGGGCCGATTGTAGTAACCCGCCACCGCCAGTACCGCATCGGCGCCCATGCGCTGCGCGTATTGCGCATAGGCAATCGCCTCGCGCGGATTGTTTGAACCCGCACCGGCAATCACCGGCACCTGGCCTGCGGTTTCCTGCACAACGATCTCGACCACGCGCTTGTGTTCCTGCTCCGTTACGGTCGGCGACTCGCCGGTGGTGCCCATCGGCACTAGCCCGTGAATGCCATTGTCGAGCTGAAAACGCAGCAACTTGCGCAGCGCCACTTCGTCCAATTGCTGATCTAAAAACGGCGTAATTAACGCGGTATAACAGCCGGTAAACATTGTGATGCTCCTTTTCTGAATAAAAAACTTAGGCACAAAAAAACCCGGTGGCAAAGTCCGCGACCGGGTTTGTGGGTGTTCAATCAATTGATTTCTACACGCGCAAGACCAAGTCGCCAGCAGGTTTGACCTGCTTGCTGCGTTTGGATTGCGAGTGGTTGTGCGCGATAGACACGGTGGTGATTCCAATTGCTGAGGACTGAAAGGTAACACGCCGAGCTAAATCTACAAATGCTGAGAGCTGATTGTCAGCTTATTGATCAGCGGTGTCGCAGACAGTCCATTTCGGCTGAGTTACCGTGTTCATCACAGGCATCAGCAAGGACAGCCGGAATGGGCAAGCGCAAAAATCTCACTGACTGGGTTCAGCACGCACCCCTTTCAAACCAGCTGGAGCGTATCGAAGCCTTCTTCTCTGGATACGCTTATGACCTTCATCGCCACGATACCTATGCCATAGGCAGAACGCTCTCGGGGGTTCAAAGCTTTCAATATCGAGCAGGGCAGCGCCATAGCTTGCCAGGCGGGACCATTGTCCTGCATCCCGATGAAATTCATGACGGCCAAGCAGGCAGCGAAGATGGCTTTCACTACCGCATGATTTACATCGAGCCGGCGCTGATTCAACAGGTGCTCGGAGGCAAACCATTACCCTTTATCAAAGATGGAATATCCACCGATCCACGCCTGCACGCTGCGACCAGTGTGTTGCTCCAGAGCATGGACTGCGCCATCGAACCGCTGGAAGAAGAGGACGCACTGTTCGATCTGGCCTACGCCCTGGGTGCGGTTGCCGGGGCTCCAAAGCACAGGCAAAGCTTCGACTATCTGGCCGCCGAAAGAGCACGGGAGTTTATCCATGGCGCTCTGGATCGCACTATCACCCTGAGTGAACTGGCCGAGCAAAGCGGCCGCGACCGCTGGAGTCTATCGCGGGACTTCCGAGTTCTGTTCGGCACCAGTCCTTACCGCTACCTGACCATGCGCCGTCTCGACCTGGTCAGGTCGCTGCTGCTGCACGGCCAATCCCTCGCCAGTGCCGCGCTGATCGCCGGGTTTACCGATCAAAGCCATATGACCCGCCACTTCAGCAAAACCTACGGCTTGTCGCCGGCGCGCTGGCTGAAAATTCGTGGCGCCGGCCCGGCGACTGCGACTTAAGGCTTGCACAATCGTACAAGAGCCGCAGCCTTGTACTCGCTATCTTCAACGCTCCTGCACCCTATAAGGAGCGATTTGATGGATGCCCTAGCAACACCTCAGCGTCACTATCAGAGTCTCAATTTTGCCGAGAAGCTCAGTCTGTTCGATGAACACTGGTCACCCAAGGTCATCGCTGAGATGAATGACTACCAGTTCAAGGTGGTAAAGCTCCAAGGCGACTTTATCTGGCACGATCACCTGGACACCGATGAGACCTTCATCGTATTGGAAGGGCAGTTGCGCATCGACTTTCGCGACGGCCAGGTCCTCGTGTCTCAAGGTGAAATGTACATCGTCCCCAAAGGCGTCGAGCACAAACCCTTCGCTGAACATGAGGTCAAACTCTTGCTGATCGAACCCCGGGGTGTCTTGAATACCGGGCATGAGGGAGGAGGGCGAACTGCGACTAATGATGTGTGGCTTTGAAATCCAGCCATCATTTCTCGACCAATAAAAAAGTCTCTTCGCCAGCTACGACGGGCGGTGAAGCGGCTTAAGCCTTAGCGTCATCAAGCAACTCCATTGAGCTGAGCGAATCTGCAAGCCGGTAGCCCATCGCTTTATAGCCACCTTGGCGCTTGTTCCACATCCGCAGCAAGGCCGGGTGCCCAGCATCAACGAAGTCAATGATGCGCACATCCGTCTTGCTCGCATGCTCACGGTGCAACCGTCCCGCGTACTGCTGAAGGGTGCCCTTCCAGGAAATCGGCATGGCCAATATAAGCGTATCCAGCGGTGGATGATCAAAGCCTTCACCCACCAATTTTCCCGTAGCCAAGAGCACACGGGGTGCGTCTGGTGGAAGGGCTGCCAGCTCACTCATGAGTGCAGTGCGCAGCTTCTTTGCAAGCCGCCCATGCAGGGTGAAGAGATTGTCCACCCGCCCGACTAATCCTTCCTCGATAGCGCTCAGGTGATCGGTTCGCTCCGTCAGTAGCAGCACTTTTCGGCCTTGCTTAAATGCTATTTCGGCTGCCGAAATAATCTTCGCGGTTCGCTCTGTATCACTGGCGACCTGTCGAAAGACATCCTGAATGCCAGAGTCCTCAGCCATAACAATCGGGCGAGGTAACCACTGCGGCATGACCAGCAGATCCGCTGGTGCACTGGCTGGCCGCGTAGCCGTATGCCGGATCGGCCCGCACTGCATAAAGATAATGGGCTGCTGCCCATCTCGTCGCACTGGAGTCGCGGTCAGACCCAGCACATATTTGGCACTAGTGCTCTTCAGGATGGCTTCGAACGAAAGTGCCGAAAGGTGATGACATTCATCGACGATGATCTGTCCGTAGTTTTTGACCTGAGCACTGACATCACCCTGTCGCGATAATGACTGCATCACGGCCACATCGATGAGCCCAGTGGGCTTGGCTTTGCCACCACCGATGGTGCCGACAACAGCTGTATCAACACCCAGAAAAGCCTGCAAACGCTCCTGCCACTGCCGGAGCAACTCCGTGCGATGCACCAGTACCAGCGTATTCACACCTCGCCGTGCAATCAGCGCAGCTGCCGTCACGGTTTTGCCAAACGCCGTGGGTGCGCACAGAACACCGGTATCATGCGCAAGCATTGCGCCAAGTGCGACCTCTTGATCGGCGCGCAGTGTGCCCACAAAACTGACATCTATAGGCGCACCCACGAAGCGCTCATCGTGGAGGACAACCTCAACTTCGTTTGCGCTCAGCAGTTCCCTCGCAGCCTCAAGACAGCCACGCGGCAGCGCAATGTGTTTGGGGAAGTTTTCCGCACAACCAATAATCCGGGGCTTGTTCCACACCGACAGGCGCATTGCCTGGGCCTTGTAGAACTCCGGGTTCTGAAATGCCGCGAGGCGGATGAGTTGGTTGGCCAACGGCTGGGGCAATTCGGATTTGTTGAAATAGACCTGATTGGCCAGTGTCACAGTCAGCGACTTAGGCAGTGGGCAAGCCAGCTTCTGCGTCTTCGGCGCTTGGCTTTGCCAGGGTTGCCGCTCATCTTCGTCAGCAACACCGATTACATCCAGTGGGTGGCAATGGCCCGTGGCCTGAACGATGACGGACTCTATGCCATCCGCAGGCATCGGTTGAATGCTGGCCAGAAACACCCACTGATCGGGGTAGGCTGTAAGCGTCTCATCGACAAAGACGCTACTGTTTTGCGCGCGGGCTTTCTTCTGCAAGGGCAGGGCAATCAAGTTACCAAAGCCGCCCTTGGGCATGTTGTCCTGGTTCGGAAAGAGTCGATCATATGAGCTCAGCGTCAACTGCCGAGTACGGGCACAGGTATGGCTGATGATCGCTGTGCCAAGGCGACGCGCATTATAAGCAGGGACATTTCTGTCGAAGAAAATCCATGCATGCGCACCGTTACCAGAGCGTGAAATCTCCACGGCCACCGGCACACTCAGCTCATGGCATGACTGGGCAAAGGCGCGCACGTCTTCCCGCCAATCGGCCTCATCAAAATCCACCGCGAGAAAATGGCAGGTATCGCCAGGCAGCAAGGGATAGACACCAATGACGATCTCTCCGGCGAGGTGCCTGTACAGCACTTGATCGGTCAACGGACTCAGTTGGCGATGGGTGCAGTCACCGCACTTAATGCGCGGCTTCTCGCAAATACCGGCTCGCCATTCATTGGCGCAGGCAGGCGAATATCCCGATTTGCCGACCTTACTTTCCCAGCGAATCGGGAAAACATCCGTCCGGCCTCGGAACAACCGCTTGAACAATGCCAGCTTCGCCTCGGTGCCCAGCGCCAGGGCCACCGACTCAGCTGACGAGATGGGATCTTTGAGCGGTTCGACAGGCACACGCCACTCGATAGCGTTGGCTTCCAGCAGCGCAATCAACCGGGCATTCTCGGCGCGTAAATTCGCCAGCAGATCTATGTCGCTCATCGGGCTTACTTTACCTAGAGCCGTGCAGATTTTGTCAGAACGCGTGTATCCAGCGTCCCGCGCTTAGCCTAAGCGCAACCCGCTGTTATTTAAGACGCTCGGCGGCTTTACGGTAAGCCTGCTCACGCTCACGCGTGTCAACGGCCACCACAAACACCACTACTTCCTGATCGATCACTTGATACACCAAGCGGTAGCCGCTGCTACGCAACTTGATTTTGTAGCAATCGGGCAGTGAGTGCAGGCGATTGGCTTCGATGCGCGGGTTCTCCAGAATAGCGGCCAGCTTTTTCTTCAGCTGTTGCCGCACTGTGTCGCCCAGCTTGTGCCACTCCTTCAATGCCCGCGCATCGAATTCGAGGCTATAGGTCATCCAGCGCAACCTTCACGCGCTGCGGAGCGGCCAACCGCTCGCGCACGGTGGCGATCAAAGCCTCATCGTCCTCAGTCATCAGGACGGGCCGAAAGGGGAGCTGGCCTCGCTCAGCCACATACTGCAAGGCTTGGCGCATCAGTTCGGAAGGGCTGACGCCGAGCCGCTCCAGCTCACGGTAAGCGCGGGCTTTAAGATCGTCGTCGATGCGGATATTGATAGAAGCCATGGCGGCACCACCTGTAATGACATTTGTCATTACAGTGACACCCTCGCGCCTGTTTGGCAACAGACTGCGTTCATTAGAACCTTGCCCCTTTCTTGCAATGCCCACTAGAACGCGGCCCGGCTAGCTAGGTTCGACCGGACCGCGCCGCGCCAGATCAAGCACAAAAACAATGGCACGTCCGTCACCTTCTGCACTACTGGCAAATGAACGACCGTGCAGGCCTAAAATTGGCTCTCGTGACTGGCGGCTAACGACCCAGCCTGTCGCAGAAGCGGGTGGGTATTGACACTCTCTGCAACAGCCATAATGCCCGTACAGCCAACCCGAACTCAGTAACTACACCGCATCCCCAAACACCGCCCGCTCCAGCACTTCATGCTGCCTCTGCCAATCAGGCATGTGCTTAGCCACCAGCGCCCAGAAGTCTTTGGTGTGGTTCTTCTCCAGCGTGTGGCACAGCTCATGGACTATGACGTAGTCCTGCACGCTGGCGGGTAGCTCCATCACCCGAGGGTGGAACTCCAGGGTGTTTTGTCCATCGCAACTGGCCCAGCGGCTCTGAAAGTGGCGAATGCGCGCGCCATTGGCTTGCAGGCCGGTCTGGCGTTGCCAGTGACGCACCCGCACCAACAGCTTTTCTTGAGCGCGCTCGCGGTAGAAGAGATCCAGCAGCGGCAATAAAGACTCCGGTGAAAGGCTAGGCCCATCAGGGTTCTCAATCACAAAGCGCGAGGCGGTGAAGGTCAGTGTGGGCTTGAGCAGGCTAGGGGTGTGCCTGACCTCGGTGAAGTAACTGCGCCCGGCATAACGCAGGCGGCTGCCAGTAACGATGTCTTCATTGGCCTGGGGTAGGTTAACCATGGCCAACTTCTCGCGAACCCAACGTGCACGCCGCAGCACTAAAGCTTCCTGCGCAGCCTCGTCTACCTGCGGCCCACGCAACAACACCGCACGGCCACGCTCTACGGTCACGTAGTGCCGTTTAAGGTTGGTATCGAGCTGGAAGTGCCACTCGATGGTCGTTTGGCCGTATTGCAGCAGAGGCATAGTCAGGGTCGCGTTAGTTTTTCAGCAAAATATCAACGATGCGCTTGGCATGGTCACGCGACACCAAGCGCTCCCAGCCGGCCAATGGCATCAGCAGCTTACGTAAGTGCTCCCTGATTACCGGATGAAGATCAGGCATCTTCTTCCAGTTTTCGGCAGCCATGGTGTGGTTCAACTCTGCGTCCTCGAACAGCTTGCTGGTTGCCACTCGGGCGGTGTCTTCACCCAGCAATGCCGACAAATAGTGATACACCGCCGAATGCGCAGGTTTACTGAAACCGGTGTTGTCCTTGTCGCGGATACGCTGGGTAAACAAATCCAGCTGTTCCAAAAACTGCGCCTGGGTAATGCGCCCAGCTTTTTCTTCTTCCAGAAGCTTTTCCAGCTCCTGCGCCAGCTTGTCGAAAAAGGCCGGGTCTTTATCTTTGCCAGTGGCGATGGTGTGTTTCAGCTGATTCTTCATCACCAATGCCTGGCTACCGGGGCTGGCCAGCTTCTTCAGCCGAGCCATGTCGCTCGCATCCAAAATCGACACATCGCGCCCGAGCAAGCTCTTGGCCGGGCTAGCCGCAATGTACTCATCCAGCATTTGCTGCAACAGCACCGACTCAAGTTTGGTGATGCGTTCGTTGTAAGTGTTGCCCGGTAATTTATCGCGCAACATCAGGCGGATTTCAGCGAACAGGGTGAAGTACGGTTTGAACGGCACGCAGCGAACATCCGGCAAAATGATGTCGATAGAGCGGTTGAACTGCTTCACCAAGTCGAGGAACTCTTCGACCACATCCAGCTTGGTAGCTGGGTCAAGGGCACGCTCTGCGTCATCCTTATAGTCCTCACGCTGACTGACCGGGTCATGCTTTCTCGGCAGCAGCTTGAGGATGAGTTCAAGGGTGGCTTGCAGCTTGGGCAACTCGGTTTGCACGCCTTCCCAGACCTGCGAAGGTTTAACCTCACCGCCGTAAATTTTCAGCGCATGGTCGAGATGCTCAACCACGCCATGGTAGTCGACGATATAACCGGCATTCTTGCCCTCCAAGGTGCGGTTTACCCGTGCAATGGCTTGCAGCAGGCTGTGCTCCTTGAGCGGTTTATCCAGGTACATGGTGCCAACAATGGGCGCATCCCAGCCGGTGAGCAGCATGTCCGAAACAATGATCAAGCCAACGTTATTACCACGCGGCTTACCATCCAGCCCCTTGCTCTCATCGCCGTAGGGCAGGGGGAAGAGCTTGCTGACGAAATTAGCAATTTGCTCGGATGGCATGGCCACCGGCACCTTGCCGGCTTTCACTTCGGCCCGTACCCGCTCCTCAATGCTCTGTATCTGGTCGAGGCTCACCTCGTACTCTGCCGCCTCTTCCTGCACCGATGCGCCGGTACGGGAGGCGGTAATGCTGGCCAGTGAAATAACCACCTTGCTGTCAAAGGTTGGCAGGCCCAGCGCGGCTCGTTTGGCCATGCTGGCATCGAGCAAGTCCTTATAGCGCACCGCCATATCCCGACCATCACACACCAGCATGGCCTTCAAGCCCTTGGCCTGGACGTTGCTGATGAAGTGCTCAAGCAAATGCTCGGCAACCTGTTCCATGCGGTCGCCGGCCTGGCGCCATCTCGACAGCAGTTCGCGTTTCAGCGCGAGCTGCTTGCCCTCGCTGGCATCGCCAAACTGCTTTTTGAAGGCCTGATCCAGCGCGGCATTGGCCGACAGCGCCACCCAAGCATCCTGGTATTTAATCGGCAGGGTAGCGCCATCGGCCACGGCTTCGTGCAGCCGGTATTCGTCGATGTACTCGCCGCCGCCAAACTCGCCCAAGGTGTGTTTGTCGTCTTGCAGCAGCGGGGTGCCGGTAAAGGCGATGAACTTGGCATTCGGCAAGCTGGCCCGCATAAACGCCGCCAAGAAGTCGTATTGGCTACGATGCGCTTCATCCACCAGCACATAGAAATTCGGCTTAGTGCTGAGCACTCGGAAGTTCACCTTCTCGCGACTAACTTCTTCCCACTTGGGTTTGCGCAGTACGCCGTGCTCGTTCATTTGCCGATAGTGAACATTGCGCTCTTCAAGGATGAAGAAGTCTTTCTCCTCACGCACCCGTCGATGCCGAGTTGCTTGCAAGACGTCATCTTCCTCATCATCTGGAGTGCTATCCAGCGTGGCCTGAGGTTGTTCATTCTCTTGGAATTTTTGCACCGTGCTGGTGAAGATGCTGCCGTAATCATTGGATAGCATCTTCAGCAAACCTTCGACCGATACCGCTTGAATGGCCTTGATTCCCACCGCGTGAAAGGTATCGAAAATCTGCTTATCGAGGTCTTTACGGTCGGTTAGCACCAGTACCGTGGGGTTATTTAGCCCGGTGCTGTCAGCCCTTAGCATGCGTGCCAGCAGCGCCATGGTCAGCGATTTACCGCTGCCCTGAGTGTGCCAAACCACGCCGCCCATTGGCTTAGGGGCCGACAACCTGGCCACCGCTTTACGCACTGCACGCCATTGCTGATAACGCGGCAGTTTTTTCACCGTCTTAGCGTCGCGGGTTTCGAACAATACGAAATGGGTGATTAGCTCTAGGAAGCGATTCGGCTCAAACAACGCCCACAGCAGTTGGTCTTGCTCGCTTGGCTCATTACCCAACAAGCTGGCCACAGTGGCACGGTCGCCGTCTTGCAACCGATAGCGTGCATAGAAGGCTGGTTTGCTGAGGATGGCCCCATACAACCCATCACGTCGATTAAGGCCCACACAGAGCTGATTAAAAACAAACTGATCCGGGAAAGTGCGCTGATAACCGTCCAACTGACCCAAGGCTTCATCCAGCCGGTGGTGGCTGGCCTTGCATTCGATAATGGCCAGCGGCAGACCATTTACGAACAGCAGCAGGTCGGGCCGGAATATACCGCCATCGGCATTGCGGCCCACGTATTGGTCGACCACATGGAAGTCGTTGTTGCCGGCAGTGCTGGCATCGAAAAACCGCACGCTGCGCAACTTGCCCTCGACATCCTTCACCTGGATATCCGAGCGATGTACCACCTGCTCCCAAAACGCTTTGTTCGCAGGCAATAGCTTATCGGTAACCCTTTTGCGCAGCTCGATAAGCGCGGCATCGACGCCACCGGGAGCACTGGCCAGCCATGGATTTAGATCCAGCAGCCGTGCCTGCAAAACCTCCAGCAGCATCGGCGCGAGGTGGCGGTGCTCAACCTTCACCAAGCTGCCGGGAAGATGGGTGTAGCCCAACTTCACCAGCCACTCGATGGCCGGCAGCTCTACTCCGATTTTTTCTGGCGACAGTCTCACGTTCTACTCCTGTTCCTTGGAGGTTTCCCTCGGGGCGACTGCGATAGCAAATGATCGAGCCGGCTTGATCTGCTTGGCTTTGCTTAGGTATTTCGAACTGCTTGGACTCGCGTATCAGCTTGCCAACTGCCACAGGCAAATCGTCTGAGGGGAGGTTTCGGCCATAAATAAGGTTCTGTTCCAGTTATGTGTTGCACGCAGCTTTTGTAGGGTGGGTTAGTGGCGCAGAGCAGAGTCAGAACATCAACTGCGAAATATGTGCGCCACGTAACCCACCAAGCGGTAATCGGCCGATCCCATCTGGTGGGTTACGGCGCAACTGAATAAGCATCAGCCAATAGCCCGTGGTCATGCGCCTAACCCACCCTACGAATTACCGCGTTAAAGCCCACCCTAGGTTTCGCACCCAACACCTAACTGGTACAGAGCCATAAATAACGACTCAGGCGGCACTGGCGGCACTATCGAGTTTGACCCGCCATTCGCCGGTTAGCAGCTTTTGCATCAGGCCGCGCTTTAGATTTTTGTAGTGCATTTCCTTAGACTTAAAGCACTCCAGCTTTGAGTCTAAGGCGTTTAGTATTTCTGCAATTTTCGTCTGCTCGTTCAGGGGTGGAACTCGCAGTCTAATTGACTCAATATTTCCAGAACTAATGTTTGGCTGTGCCCCGCCAGCGGCAGTTGCAAGAAGTAAGGTTTGCGTCGTGCTCTCTCTAAGAAAATGGAACAAAAAATCACTAGAGGCATGCTGCGGGTCTACATCAAACCTTCCCACGCGCTGATTTAGATAGCAAAACTCTTCCCCGTAATACCGCCCAACTTTCCCTGTTGTAGCCCCTGACATTGCAATTAATACATCACCAGACATCACCATGAATCGCTTTAATTTCAAGTCTTCTTCATAACAAACAGAACTTTCTATTCTTACAGTGAAGTCTGGTTTTATGTTTGAGATCCTGATTATTGGAATGCCTGTATCGTTAAATAAGTTACTTTTGAAAGCGTTCCCATTGACGATTTTCGCGATGGAACCAATTGGGCGACACTCCCATCCGATTGGAATCTCACCAAACTCACTGTCCTTGAACTCGGTATGCGCCTGCCAACGACCTGTGGCGTCTTGGGTGCCAACACCACGGCTAAACAGAGTTTGCATCAGGCCTTGCTTGAGGCTTTGGGTGGCAGCAATCTGGCGAGCAATCACATCCAGCTTGTCGTCCACGGCCGTGAGGATGCTGGCGATTTTTTGTTGCTCGGGGAGCGACGGAAGTGCAACTGTAAAGCCGCGAATTTGCTGAAAGTTAAGTCCTTCGCGGTTACCGCCAGCTTGAAGTTTGCTGATTTGCCCTTGCCCAAACGGGGAGTTCAAGCAGTAAGAAAGGAACATCGAATTCAATGAGTCGGTAGGCCGAATAATACAAACGTGCTGATTGACATTGCCTTCGCCAAATCCAACCGGCAATACAGCACAACGACCAATGGATGCTCCAGTGATATTTAAAAGTACATCTAATGGCTGGAGAGCAGAGTTAGCCATGCGTTCATGCTGGTCATTCGAAATATGCGCCACTTCCTTTAGGCTGAATTTTCCCCACAACACGTTCTGGCTTCGAATTAGCGGAACTCCTGAAGACAAATAGGATTCGCTTCCTCCTTTAGGGGTTATACCGCTCCCGACCTTAATAACATGCTCGCCAAGTTTGCTGGCTTTCCACTCCGACGGTATCCATCCTGCTTCAGTTTCGCGATACCCCGGCTTGCCATCCAAGCTCATGCCTCAGTCCCCAGCAACCCCAGCAACCCCAGCTCCGCCAGATAGCCATTCAGCCGCGCATCAATCTGCAATTCCTCTTCGGCCAGCGTGGCCAGTTGCGCCAAGGTCGCCGCAACATCCACGGTTTCTTCGGTCTCACCATTATCGATATAGCGAGAGATATTCAGGTTGCCATCGTTACCGCGAATTTCGTCCAGGCTGACCACTCGGCAGTAGTTATCGACTTCGGCCTGGGTCTCGAAGGCGGCTTTATGGGTAGCGACAACCTGCACGAGGTCTTCGGGGCGCAGACTGTTCTGGGCCTTGCCGACCAGGTAGTCGCGGCTGGCATCGATGATGATGACCTTGCCCTTGAGGCTCGCCGGTTTCTGCTTGTTAAGAATCAGCACGCAGGCCGGAATGCCGGTGTTGTAGAACAGCGCCGAGGGCAGGCCGACTATGGCTTCGATCAGGTCGCCGGGCTGGTTGCCGCTGGCGGCATCGGTGCCGAACAGCAGGCCCTGGCGAATCTTGCCTTCTTCACCACTACGGAACAGCACGCCATGGGGCAGGATAATGCCCATGCGCCCATCGGCCTTGAGACTGGCCAGCATATGCTGGGCGAAGGCGAGGTCGGCATAGCCACGTGGCGGGATGCCATAAACGAAGCGGCCATAGGGGTCACTGACCTGTTTGTAGTTCGGCGCTTTGGGCTTCTTGTCGCTGTCTTGCTCGGACTCATTGGACAGTTCCAGCGGCGTCCACCAGGACTTGGCCGAGAAAGGCGGGTTGGCAATCACCCGGTCAAAAGTTTTCAGGTAATCGCCATCGAGATGCCTGGGTTCGACCAAAGTATCGCCGCGCTCGATCTCGGCACGCATGTTGTGCAGGTACAGGTTGAGCTTGGCGATGGCCCAGGTGCCGAGGTTCTTTTCCTGCCCATACAGCAGCACATTCGGCTTGCCGCCCATCAGGGTGCCGTTGGCTAAGCCGGCAACGTGATGGGCGCTCTCCACCAACA
Source organism: Pseudomonas sp. (assembly GCF_030698175.1). GTDB lineage: Bacteria > Pseudomonadota > Gammaproteobacteria > Pseudomonadales > Pseudomonadaceae > Aquipseudomonas. The sequence continues at coordinate 48,118 of NZ_JAUYNT010000028.1, read as the reverse complement.
TGCCGCCGCTGCCGCAGGTGGGGTCGTACACGCTGTGGCCGGGTTGCGGGTCGATCAGCTCGACCACCAGTTGTACCACCGCCTTGGGTGTATAGAACTCGCCGCCTTTTTTGCCGGCGTCGTCGGCGAACTGCTTGATCAGGTATTCGTAGGCATCGCCGAGCATGTCGGCCTTGTACAGGTCGGCATTGCCCAGCTTGTATTGGTTGAAGTGCCGCAGCAGGCGCTGCAAGGTGCCATCCGACAGCACGCGCTTGTCACCGTACTGGGTGGCGGTGAGCACGTGTTGCAACTCGGTGTTGTTCGCTTCGATGGTGGCGAAGGCTTTATCCAGCGCCTCACCAATGTTTTCGGTACGGGCAATCAGCTCAAACCAGCGGGCACTCTGCGGAAAGCTACCCCATTTATCTTCAATCTCTTCCTGCGCATCCGCGTAGCTAAGCCCATCAGCCTCGATCAGCTGAGCAACACGCTCATCGAACACATCGTTGAAGCGCTTAAGAAATAACAGGCCAAAGATGTAGTTCTTGAAGTCCGACGAGTCGATGGAGCCACGCAGGATATTGGCGGATTCCCAAAGCCAAGATTCGAGGGTTTCGAGAGAAAGTTGCTGCGCCATGCGAGGGTCAATCCTTGTGAAGGGTGCGCCAGGCTTGCCGACTCTAAACAGCTAGCGCTGGAGTATTGGCAGCGTGGTCGATCTGAGAAATTAGCTGGCCTCGATTGTACCAACAGCGCCGTCCAAGCCCGCCATAAATCGGCCCCGCCTAAAAGACAAAACCCCGCCAGATCTCACGATCTGACGGGGTTATATCAGCATGGCAGTAGCAATTAACTTTGGCCGAACCGCTTAACTTTGACCGAAGTGGCGATTAACTTTGGCCACCTACCAGTGGCAGGGCGGCCACGCATTGATCGAAAGCGTTGAATCAGTGCTATCACCATCTTCCCCTGGACAAGCTATCCGTTCAGTTTTCCATCTTCATTCTTAGCCAGTTTCTTTTTGGCTGACTCAAGCTGCTGAATGCTGCTATCTGGTGTAGGTAGACTCTCCGGCATAGTGCCGCCCAACTCAGCAATGGTTTCGCGCACCTTACGCCCAACCTCGAAGTGAGTTTTGTTGGCCTGAGACTTAGCGCTCACGTCATCCCGACGCAATTTTTCTTCAGTTTGCGTGGCGCGGAACAGATTGGCGGCCAGCTCGGTACTGCCCATGTGATCGAGGATTTTCTGGCTTTTCTTCAAGCCCTTGCGCGCATGAATTTCCTTATTACCCAAGCCACCATAAAGCCCCTTGTATCCATGATCTTGGAAGATGGCGAAGTCGATACCGGTTTCCACGCCTGCTTCCTTGGCGGCGGCTGCCAGGTACTTATTGTGGGCTGCCAGTTCATTGCGAATGGCTATGCGTTTTTCATCTTCACTCAGTTGCCTGAACTTGGCGTCATCGGCCAATTCTTGTCGCCGCGTTTGCATAGCAAAGTAGGTTTGCCCGTTAGCGATCACCGGTTTGCCGGGATCGCCGTTTTGCACGATGAGGTAGCAGGCATAGCGGGAAAGGCGGAAGTCCTCTACCTGACGTTTGGCACCAGAACCGATATCAACCATTGTGAGGACATCCTCAATATGGTCTATCACAGGCTGACCACTGTTGAGGCAGGCCTCTTTTGCACGCTCAATTACCGGCAAAAAATGGCGGTATTGCGAGTAGTCCAACACCTTGGCCAGTTGGCGGGCCAGCCAGAACTCATTGCCATCGGCATCCAGCTGACGTATGCCTGCAAAGGTTTCATGGTGCTGTTGAGCGATGCGTTTGTCAGTCATCATCATTCCTTTATTAATCGAAGGATTGCGCGAGCACAGGGTTTGGAAGCATCTCGCACTGCCTACCCATCAGCGGTGTTTTGAGAGGGCTGATGGGCGATGCTGTTTTGATTGGCGTAAATTGCATCACAGCATTTCCCCCGCAAATCTCCCAGATTTTTGCATCATCCAAAACGAGATTTTGCGGCTGTCCCTGTAGCTTCACTACATACACCACCTACAGGACACTACTCAGCTGTTTCTAACCTACTGAACCAGAAAGAAAAACCCCGGCGCTAGGCCGGGGTAGTGACGCTTTTTGCCATGACAATAACTTGCGCGACCATGGCAATTAACCTGCCCATCGACAACCTGATCAGAAGTCCAGGTTGGAAACCGCCAAGGCATTACGTTCGATGAACTCACGGCGCGGCTCTACTTCATCGCCCATGAGGCAGTTGAAGATTTGGTCGGCGCTGATGGCGTCTTCGATGGTGACCTTGAGCATGCGGCGGGCATCCGGGTCCATGGTGGTTTCCCACAGTTGGCTCGGGTTCATTTCGCCCAGTCCTTTGTAGCGCTGGATGCTGTGGCGCTTGGTGCTTTCGGTCAGTAACCAGTTCAAGGCTTCCTTGAAGGTGGTGACCGGCTTCTTGCGCTCGCCGCGTTTCACGTAGGCGGTGTCTTCCAGCAGGCTGTTGAGTTGATCGCCCAGGCTGGTCACGGTCTTGTAGTCGTTACTGCCGAAGAAATCGCGGTTGAAAGTGACGTAGCTGGAAACCCCGTGGGAAATCAACTCGACTTCCGGCAGCCACAGGTGCCGCTCGGTGTCTTCGCGCAGGCGGGTTTTGTAGCCCAGACCGGACTTCTCAACGACCCGCAGGCGCTCGTTGAACAGCTCCAACCAACCTTGCATCGAGGCTTCATCGGCCAAGTTAGCCAGGCTAACGGCGGGCAGGTAGACGAAGTGCTCGGTCAGCTCCAGCGGGTACAGACGCGACAAACGCTTGAGGGTCTTCATCACCATACGGAAGTCGTTAACCAGGCGTTCCAAGGCCTCGCCGGAGATGCCTGGGGCGTTCTCGTTGACGTGCAGGCTGGCGTCTTCCAGGGCCGATTGGGTCATGTATTCCTCCATGGCCTCGTCGTCCTTGATGTACTGCTCTTGCTTGCCCTTCTTGACCTTGTACAGCGGTGGCTGGGCGATATAGATGTAGCCGCGCTCGATCAGCTCCGGCAACTGGCGGAAGAAGAAGGTCAGCAGCAGGGTGCGGATGTGCGAACCGTCGACGTCGGCGTCGGTCATGATGATGATGTTGTGGTAACGCAGTTTGTCGATGTTGTATTCATCGCGGCCAATGCCGCAGCCCAACGCGGTGATCAGGGTACCGACTTCCTGGGAAGAGATCATGCGGTCGAAGCGGGCGCGCTCGACGTTAAGAATCTTACCCTTGAGCGGCAGAATCGCCTGAGTTTTGCGGTTACGACCCTGCTTGGCGGAACCGCCAGCAGAGTCCCCTTCCACTAGGTAAAGCTCGGAAAGGGCAGGGTCTTTCTCTTGGCAGTCGGCCAATTTGCCCGGCAACCCGGCAATGTCCAAGGCGCCTTTGCGGCGGGTCATTTCGCGGGCTTTACGCGCCGCTTCACGGGCGCGAGCAGCGTCGATCATCTTGCCGACGATGGCCTTGGCTTCGTTGGGATTCTCCAGCAGGAAGTCGGAGAAGAACTTGCCCATCTCCTGCTCGACCGCAGTTTTCACTTCGCTTGATACCAGCTTGTCTTTGGTCTGCGAGCTGAACTTAGGGTCCGGCACTTTGACCGAGATGATCGCGGTCAAACCTTCACGAGCATCGTCACCGGTGGTGGCGATCTTGTGCTTCTTGGCCAGACCTTCCTGCTCGATGTAGTTGTTCAGGTTGCGGGTCAACGCCGAACGGAAACCGGCCAAGTGCGCGCCGCCATCCCGCTGCGGAATGTTGTTGGTGAAGCACAACAGGTTCTCGTTGAAGCTGTCGTTCCACTGCAGGGCAACCTCAACGCCGACGCCATCATCGCGCTGCACGTTGAAGTGGAAAATCTGGTTAACCACGGTCTTGTTGGTGTTCAGGTATTCAACGAAAGCCCGCAGGCCGCCTTCGTACTTGAACAACTCTTCCTTACCGCTGCGCTCATCCTTGAGGACGATGCCGACACCGGAGTTGAGGAAGGATAATTCACGCAGCCGCTTAGCCAGAATTTCCCAGCTGAAGTGGATGTTCTTGAAAGTCTCCGGTGACGGCTTGAAGTGAATCTGGGTGCCGGTGCTATCGCTGTCGCCAACGATGCGCATCGGTTCTTGGGGTACGCCGTGGACGTAAGTCTGTTCCCAAATATGCCCGCTACGACGCACGGTCAGCAGCAGTAACTCGGAGAGGGCGTTGACCACCGAGACGCCCACACCGTGCAGGCCGCCGGAAACCTTATAGGAGTTGTCGTCGAACTTACCGCCGGCGTGCAGCACGGTCATGATCACTTCGGCGGCTGAGACGCCTTCTTCCTTGTGCACATCCACCGGAATGCCGCGACCGTTGTCACGCACGGTAATCGACTCATCCGGGTGGATGGTGATGGTGATGTCGTTGCAATGACCGGCCAAGGCTTCGTCGATGGAGTTATCGACCACTTCAAAAACCATATGGTGCAGACCACTGCCATCGTCGGTGTCGCCGATGTACATACCAGGACGTTTGCGTACGGCATCTAGACCTTTCAGCACTTTGATACTGTTGGAGTCGTACGTGTTGTTCTCGCTCATGCATTGCTCCCGGTAGTCGTGGTCTGGGTGATGCGGCCATGTTCCACGTGGAACATGGCAACTGGCGTATCCGTCTGCCAGCCATCCCTCAATAATTCATGGTCTACACAGGTGATAAATACCTGGCAGTCTAGGTCTTCCAATAAACGGCACAGCGCCAAACGATGTTGCTGATCGAGCTCGGACGGCAGGTCATCCACCAGATAAATACACTGTCCACGCTTGGTCTGATTCACCAAATGCCCTTGGGCAATCTTCAAGGCACAGACCACCAACTTCTGTTGGCCACGGGACAAAATATCCACTGCATTGTGAGCGCCGATACGAATACGCAAATCAGCGCGCTGCGGTCCTGCTTGGGTATGTCCGAGTTGTTGATCGCGCAACAGTGATGCACTGAGTACATCACTCAACGCACTATCCTTGTCCCAGCCACGTGAGTAGCTGAGGCTAAGCTCAGGCAACTCCAACAGCTCGCGCAATACCCGTTCAAACTCGGGTTTAAGCGCCTGTATGTAGCTACGCCGGTAGCCATCGATTTCATCGCTGGCAAGGCATAGCTCGCGGTCCCAGGCGGCTTGTGAAGCACTGTCCAGTGTACCACGGCGCAACCATGAGTTTCGCTGGCGCAAGGCCTTCTGCAGGCGCTGCCAGGCCGGCAGAAAGCGTGGTTCCACGTGGAACACACCCCAATCCAAAAACTGCCGACGCACCTTAGGCACCCCTTCGAGCAAACGAAAGCTGTCTGGGTTAATCAACTGCAGCGGTAAGGTCTCGGCAAGCTGGGCCGCGCTGCGTGCATTCTGCCCGTCGATGCGAATTTGAAATTGTCCCAGCCGATCACGGGAAATACCCAGATTGCGTTGGCCACCTTGGGTCAACTGCACCTGGCCAAAAATCGTGCACTCGGCCTGCTCGTACTGAATAACCGGCAGCAAGCGGGTACTGCGAAAAGATCGGGCGAGGCCGAGAAGGTGAATGGCTTCGAGCAAACTGGTTTTGCCGCTGCCATTGTCGCCGGAAAGAATATTAATGCGCGGGGAAGGGGAGAGGGTCACCGGGTGCAGATTACGCACCGCGGTGACGGTAAAGCGGGTTAAAGACATTAGCTAACAGACCGTTGCAGAACGTAGCGAGCGAAGGTCAGGCAAGGCAGGATCTGTTGAGGAAGCGCAGTGTACGGGTAGTACATGAGCACTCCGAAACTGATCCCAACGCGGCATGGCCGAGCGTAGTAGTTATTCAACGGTCTGTCGGTTACAGACGCATCGGCATAACCACGTAGGAGGAATCGTCGTTGCCTGCTTCTTGCACCAGGGCGCTGCTGTTGGAGTCGGACAAAATCAGCCGTACTTGATCGGTGCTCATCACGCCCAACACATCCAGCAGATAGCTGACGTTGAAGCCAATCTCCAGACTGCCGCCGTTGTAATCAACTGCCACTTCTTCTTCGGCTTCTTCTTGCTCTGGGTTGTTGGCCTGCATTTTCAGCAAACCCGAAGCCAGTTGCAGACGAATACCACGGTACTTCTCGTTGGACAAAATCGCGGTGCGGCTGAAGGCTTCACGCAGACCTTGGCGGTCAGCCAATACCAGCTTGTCACCGCCGCGTGGCAGCACACGTTCGTAGTCGGGGAACTTGCCGTCGACCAGTTTCGAGGTGAAGGTGAACTCGCCGGTAGTGGCACGAATATGGTGCTGACCCAGTACGATGCTGACGGTGCCATCTTGCTCGGTGAGCAGGCGCGCCAGTTCGAGAATGCCTTTACGCGGCACTATCACCTGATGCTTGTCGGCGTGTTCGATGCCGGCTTCCATGGCACACATCGCCAGGCGGTGGCCGTCGGTGGCCACGGCGCGCAGCACATTGGCGCTGACTTCCAGCAGCATGCCATTCAGGTAATAACGCACATCCTGCTGGGCCATGGCGAAACTGGTGCGCTCAATTAGGCGACGCAATTTTTGCTGTGACAAAACGAAAGTCAGTGAACCCTGACCCTCTTCAACCGAGGGGAAATCATTGGCCGGCAAGGTCGACAGGGTGAAACGACTACGGCCAGCTTTGACGATGAGTTTTTGCTCATCCACGCGGATATCGATCAGCGCGTCACTTGGCAGGCTCTTGCAAATATCCATCAACTTGCGCGCCGGCACAGTAATTTCACCAGGCTCCGCTGCTTCTTCCAACGTCACCCGGCCGACCAGTTCAACTTCGAGGTCGGTGCCGGTCAGGGACAACTGCTGGCCTTGCACCACCAGCAACACGTTGGAGAGTACGGGCAAAGTTTGACGCCGCTCGACAACGCCGGCGACCAGTTGCAGCGGTTTCAACAGAGCTTCGCGTTGAATAGTGAAATGCATGGTCTGTCCTTGTCTTATCAGTTTGCGTTGCTGCCCTCGGCGGGCAAACCTTAGGTAGTGAGTGTGCGCAGCAGGTTTTTATAGTCTTCACAGATGTCCGCGTCAGACTCGCGCAGTTGCGCAATCTTACGACAGCCATGCAAAACAGTGGTGTGGTCTCGTCCACCAAAAGCATCGCCGATTTCCGGCAGGCTGTGGTTGGTTAATTCTTTCGACAAGGCCATGGCCACCTGACGGGGTCGGGCCACCGAGCGCGAGCGGCGCTTGGAGAGCAAATCGGAAATTTTGATCTTGTAATACTCAGCCACGGTGCGCTGAATATTGTCGATGCTAACCAGTTTGTCCTGTAACGCCAGCAGGTCTTTTAGCGATTCACGAATCAGCTCGATGGTGATGTCGCGGCCCATAAAGTGTGCATGGGCAATCACCCGCTTAAGGGCGCCTTCCAGCTCGCGCACGTTGGAGCGAATCCGCTGGGCAATAAAGAACGCCGCGTCGTGAGGCAAATCAACCTTGGCTTGATCAGCCTTCTTCATCAAGATCGCCACCCGGGTTTCCAGCTCCGGTGGCTCGACAGCCACCGTCAGGCCCCAGCCAAAGCGCGATTTCAGTCGTTCTTCCAGACCATCGATTTCTTTCGGGTAACGGTCGCTGGTGAGAATTACCTGCTGGCCACCTTCGAGCAGCGCGTTGAAGGTGTGGAAAAACTCTTCCTGGGAGCGTTCCTTCTTGGCGAAGAACTGAATGTCATCGATCAGCAGTGCATCCACCGAGCGGTAGAAGCGTTTGAACTCGTTGATGGCATTCAGCTGCAGGGCCTTGACCATGTCAGCTACGAAACGCTCGGAATGCAGGTAAACCACCTTGGCATTCGGATTCTTCTTTAATAGGTGATTACCCACGGCGTGCATCAAGTGGGTCTTACCCAAGCCAACCCCACCATAAAGAAACAGCGGGTTGTAGCCATGCTTGGGATTGTCCGCGACCTGCCAAGCCGCCGCGCGGGCCAGCTGGTTCGACTTGCCTTCCACAAAGTTGTCGAAGGTGAAGGTGCGATTCAAATAACTGGTGTGCTTTAACGCGCCCTCAACCTGCACCATACGCTCGGTGCGGGCGGGCGGTAATTGGCCGCTGGCTCCGCGCATCGGATCGAAGCTGGCGCGCGACGGTTCATCCACCGATGAGACCACGTTCATCTGCGCCGTCGACGGCAGCGCGGCAGCAGGCGCAGGGCTAGCTACAGCTACGCTCGGTAACACTACTGATTGGCTCGGCGCGGGTCTGGCAGCCGCAGCACTGCGCTTACTGCCTATTAATAGCGACAGCGCCGGTGCTTGGCCATTACCGCGTTCATCGAGTAGCTCAAGCAGACGGCCGAGGTACTTTTCATTGACCCAATCGAGGACAAATCGATTGGGTGCATAGATGCGCAGCTCATCGCCTTCGGCTTCGATCTGTAGTGGGCGGATCCAGGTATTAAATTGCTGGGCAGGCAGCTCATCGCGAAGCAGCTCGACACACTGCTGCCAAAGGTCCAAGGACACGTAAATCCCCTAAAGTCGCGGCGCGACAAGGTCAAAAATCAGGCGCAATTGTAACGATCTGCGCCGGTGTTATCCACAACAAGCAGGCCTAACCAAAAAATAATCTGCTACTAAAGGAGGAAAGTGCACAACTCACCCAGGTCGACAGGAGGCCTGTGCATAACAAGCCATAAAGCCGGGGTAAAACCCATGGGATAACCGGTCGGATAACTCAACTGTTGATAACTAGCCTTTCTATCCCCAGCTTGTGCGCAGGCAGCGCACAGTCAAACCACGTCTTACTGACACCATTTCAAACCGCTGAAAGCCTTGCAAGTAAAGGGCTACAGCGAGTTTTCCACAGGAAAACGGCTGAGTAATAGTTATAAACAAAATAAAGATTCTTAAAATCTCTTTCTTTTTTATATTATTAACCTCTAAGAAAAAGCTGGTTGGAAATTGACCTACGGCTGCAGTTTCTCTAGAATTGCCGGTCTCTTTAAACGGGGGCCATTCCGGCCCGTAGTCGACCACCAGGTATACGCACGATGAAACGTACATTCCAACCAAGCACAATCAAGCGCGCTCGCACCCACGGTTTCCGTGCTCGCATGGCCACCAAGAACGGCCGTGCCGTCCTGTCGCGTCGTCGCGCCAAGGGCCGTAAGCGTCTGGCAGTCTGATAAACCCGGTACGGGTGATGAGTCGAGACTTCTGTCGGGAAAAGCGTCTGCTAACTCCCAGGCAATTTAAGGCAGTCTTCGACTCTCCCAGCGGTAAGGTTCCAGGTAAAAACGTTCTACTCCTTGCTCGTCTCAACAATCTTGATCATCCCCGTCTGGGCTTGGTGATCGGTAAAAAGAGCGTCAAGCTCTCCGTTGAACGTAATCGTCTTAAACGCCAAATTCGCGAATCCTATCGCCACAGCCAAGCGGCTTTGAGTGGTTGGGATATCGTCGTAGTGGCGCGCAAGGGCCTTGGCGATCTGGAAAACACTGAACTCGCTCAGCAGTTCGGTAAGCTCTGGAAACGCCTAGCGCGCAGTAAAGCTGTGCCTGAAACCACTGCACCTGAAACCACAGTTTCTGAAAGCAAGAGCCAAGCAGGGGTGGCAGACAGTCCCAATGCGTAAACTGGCCCTCGTGTCGATCCAGTTCTACCGCTTTGCCATCAGCCCAATGATGGCAAATCACTGTCGTTTCTATCCAAGCTGCTCCTGCTACGCGTATGAAGCCATCGAACAACATGGTTTTATCCGCGGCGGCTGGCTGACTGCACGTCGGCTTGGTCGCTGTCATCCGTGGCACGCCGGTGGCTACGATCCGGTACCCCTGGCTAAACATCCCCATCCCTCTTCGCTGGCCGAGTAATCATGAAAATTCATCGCTCGATCCCGATCGTCGCCCTGGCAATCGTGTCCTACCTGATGGTTTATCAGTGGAACGCTGACTACGGCATGGCGCAATTGCCTCCCGCAACAACTGCCGCCAGTAGCCAAGCTTCGTCAACCTTGACCGACAGCCCGGCTAGCAGCAAAACCAGCGAAGACGTCCCAACCAGCAGCAGTGAACACGTTGAAGCGATCAGCTCCGTGCCAGCCAGCAGCGACAAGCTGATTCGCGTGCAGACCGATGTGTTTGATCTGGCCATCGACCCTAAGGGTGGCGATGTTGTGCAGCTCAGTCTGCCCAAATACCCACTGCGTCAGGATCGGCCTGATGTGGCCTTTCCGCTGTTTGATAACTCCGCTAACCATGTATACATGGCCCAAAGTGGCCTGACCGGTGCCAATGGCCCAGATGCCCGCGCCAATGGCCGCCCGCTGTACAGCGCTAGCCAAGCCAGCTACCAGCTGGCTGAAGGTCAAGACGAGTTAGTGGTCGAGTTGAAGTTCAGCGAAGCTGGGATCAACTACGTTAAAAGCTTTAGCTTCAAGCGCGGCATCTACGACTTGGCCGTGAGTTACCGCATCGACAACCAAAGCAGCCAGGCGTGGAGCGGCAACCTGTTTGCCCAGCTCAAGCGTGATGCCAGTGCCGATCCATCCTCAAGCACCGCAACGGGCTCGGCGACCTATTTGGGCGCGGCACTCTGGACCGCTGCAAAGCCTTACACCAAGGTGTCGATGTCTGATATCGACAAAGGTCCATTCAAGGAAACCGTGCAGGGTGGCTGGGTTGCCTGGCTGCAGCACTACTTCGTGACGGCCTGGATTCCGGCTAAAGACGCCAGCAATCTGGTGCAAACCCGCAAAGACAGCCAAGGCAATTACATCGTTGGCTTTACCGGCCCTGCACTAAACATTCCCGCAGGTGCCAGCGTTGAAACCAGCGCGACCCTGTACGCCGGCCCAAAAATCCAGGAAGCCCTGAAGGTGCTATCCCCCGGCCTGGATAAAACCATCGACTACGGAGTACTTTGGTTTATTGCTGAACCGATTTTCTGGTTGCTGGAACATATCCACAACTTGCTGGGCAACTGGGGCTGGTCGATCATTGTTCTGACCATCCTGATCAAGCTGGCATTTTTCCCACTATCGGCCGCCAGCTATAAGTCGATGGCGCGCATGCGGGCCGTGTCGCCAAAACTGGCTGCGCTGAAAGAGCAGTTTGGTGATGATCGGCAGAAAATGTCGCAAGCGATGATGGAGCTGTACAAGAAGGAGAAGATCAATCCCCTTGGCGGCTGCCTGCCAATTCTGGTGCAGATGCCGGTATTCCTCTCGCTCTATTGGGTGCTGCTGGAAAGCGTAGAGATGCGTCAGGCACCCTGGCTGTTCTGGCTGACCGACCTGTCGACTAAAGATCCATTCTTCCTGTTGCCGATTATCATGGGCGCCACCATGTTTATTCAGCAGCAGCTCAACCCAACGCCGCCGGACCCGATGCAGGCCAAGGTGATGAAGCTGATGCCAATCATCTTCACCTTCTTCTTCCTCTGGTTCCCTGCCGGTCTGGTGCTGTACTGGGTGGTCAACAACTGCTTGTCGATTGCCCAGCAGTGGTACATTACCCGCAAGATCGAAGCTCAGATGGCCAAGGCTTAAGCCCGCTAATTTGCGCTTAGCTTGAACAAGACGCCCCCTCGTGGGGCGTTTTGCTACCTGCCATTTAGCCGCCAGAAAACCTCTCGAGAATGCCGCCATGCACCTAAACACCGAGACCATTGCCGCCGTAGCTACCGCTCAGGGCCGAGGTGGGGTCGGCATTGTGCGGGTGTCAGGGCCTTTGGCGCAGAGTATTGCGCTGGCCGTCAGTGGTCGTGAGTTAAAACCTCGCTATGCCCACTACGGCCCGTTTAACGATGGCGATGGTCAGGTGCTGGATCAGGGTTTGGCACTGTACTTCCCAGGGCCGCATTCCTTTACTGGCGAAGACGTACTGGAGTTGCAAGGCCATGGCGGCCCGGTGGTACTGGATTTACTGCTGCGCCGCTGTGTACAACTGGGCGCGCGACTGGCTCGCCCAGGTGAATTCAGTGAGCGAGCCTTTCTTAACGACAAGCTCGACCTGGCCCAAGCCGAGGCGATTGCCGACCTGATCGAAGCCAGCTCCGAGCAGGCCGCGCGCAATGCCTTGCGCTCGCTGCAGGGCGAGTTTTCCAAGCGCGTGCATGGGCTGACCGAGCGCCTGATCAATTTACGCATCTATGTGGAAGCGGCGATTGATTTCCCCGAGGAAGAGATCGACTTTCTCGCCGACGGTCACGTGCTCAAGCTGTTGGATGCGGTGCGCGCGGATTTAACCGGGGTGATCAAACAAGCTGGCCAAGGAGCGTTGCTGCGCGAGGGCATGACCGTGGTGATTGCCGGGCGGCCGAACGCCGGTAAATCCAGCCTGCTGAATGCCTTGGCCGGGCGCGAGGCGGCGATTGTCACGGCCATCGCAGGCACCACCCGCGATGTGCTGCGCGAGCACATTCATATCGATGGCATGCCGCTGCATGTGGTGGATACCGCGGGCCTGCGCGACACCGATGACCAGGTGGAAAAAATCGGCGTCGAACGCGCCCTCAAAGCCATTCATGAGGCCGACCGAGTCCTATTAGTAGTCGATGCAACCGCGCCGGAAGCGCTAGATCCCTTTGCTCTGTGGCCGGAGTTTCTGCAACAGCGGCCAGATCCGGCCAAGCTCACGCTGATCCGCAACAAGGCCGATCTGAGCAATGAGCCGGTGGCAATGCAGGTGTGTGAGGATGGCCATGTGACCATCAGCCTCTCGGCTAAATCCACCGAGGGCCTGGATTTACTCCGTGAGCACCTGAAAGCCTGCATGAGTTATGAACAAACCCTGGAGGGCAGCTTCAGTGCCCGTCGCCGCCACCTGGATGCGTTAAAACAAGCCAGCACGGCCCTCGAGCATGGCCACGCACAACTGACCCTGGCCGGCGCCGGTGAGCTGCTGGCCGAAGACTTACGCCAGGCTCAGCAGGTGCTGGGCGAGATCACCGGCGCCTTCAGCTCCGACGATTTGCTCGGACGGATTTTCTCCAGCTTTTGCATCGGCAAATAACTCTCTCCGCGTAAATCTGCGCGGCCGCTAGCCCCTCACAACCGACTTAAAGCAAAAATAATGCTGCAGCTAACCCGCTGCGGTAGGTTTTTGCCTGCCTGTTATAAGGACCAAAACCGCTATTTTTCGCCCCTAAGCTCTGTGGAAAAGCGGCCTTAAAAGCGGTCGATAAAGCGCCTTGGAAGCTGTTGAAAACCGCCTCTGTGGATAACTAGGCATTTCATCCACAAGCTTAGGGCGCTTATCCAAAAGCCCCAATGGCCCATAGCCACAGTTTTGTACAGGCTTTTGTCCATTGATTTTAAAGGGCTGTAGCCATCTATCCACAGAAAACAGGCTCAGTAGTTATAAACATAAAAATAAAGATTTAAATAAATTCATACTTATATTTTCTATTAATCAACAGCCCAAAGCGCTCAAGCCAGAGCGCAGGGCATTTTGTCCACAAGGCTTCTTTCAGACTGTCTTAGACCCTATACTGATCGGCTCTGAGCTTGGCTTAACGGCACAAGCCCTCTTTGCTAACAGGCACAAGGTGCGTGGTGGATTTTCCTTCCCGTTTTGATGTGATCGTAATCGGCGGTGGCCATGCCGGTACCGAGGCTGCGCTAGCGGCTGCCCGCATGGGGGTGAAAACCCTGTTGCTGACCCATAACGTCGAAACCCTTGGGCAAATGAGCTGCAATCCGGCCATTGGTGGTATTGGCAAGAGTCATCTGGTCAAAGAAATCGATGCACTCGGTGGTGCCATGGCCACCGCCACCGACCTGGGTGGTATTCAGTTTCGCGTGCTCAACGGTCGTAAAGGCCCAGCCGTGCGGGCCACCCGTGCTCAGGCGGATCGCTTGCTGTACAAGGCGGCGGTGCGGGAAATAATCGAAAACCAGCCTAACCTGTGGATATTTCAACAGGCCTGCGATGACCTGATTGTCGAGAATGCCGAGGTCAAGGGCGTCGTCACCCAGATGGGGCTGCGCATCTACGCCAACTCGGTAGTGCTGACCACCGGTACCTTCCTCGGTGGACTTATCCACATAGGCATGCAGAACTACTCCGGTGGTCGCGCCGGTGATCCGCCGTCGATTGCCTTGGCGCAACGGCTGCGTGAATTACCGCTGCGGGTGGGTCGCTTAAAAACCGGCACGCCGCCACGCATCGACGGTCGTTCGGTGGATTTTTCCAAGATGACCGAGCAACCGGGTGATACACCTATTCCAGTGATGTCGTTTCTGGGCAACCATGCTCAGCATCCACGCCAGGTGAGTTGCTGGATCACCCACACCAATGCCCGTACCCACGAGATCATTGCCGCCAATCTCGATCGCTCGCCGATGTACTCGGGCGTGATCGAAGGGATTGGCCCGCGTTACTGCCCGTCGATTGAAGACAAAATCCATCGCTTTGCCGACAAAGACAGCCATCAGGTGTTTATCGAGCCCGAGGGCCTGACCACCCACGAGCTGTACCCGAACGGCATTTCCACCTCGCTGCCATTCGATGTGCAGTTGCAACTTGTGCGCTCGATAGTTGGCATGGAAAACGCCCATATCGTTCGGCCCGGTTACGCCATCGAATACGATTACTTCGACCCACGGGATCTGAAGTACAGCCTGGAAACCAAGGTCATCGGTGGCTTGTTCTTTGCTGGGCAAATCAACGGCACCACCGGTTACGAAGAAGCGGCGGCCCAAGGTTTGCTCGCCGGCGCTAACGCAGCACTGCGGGCGCAAGGCAAAGACAGCTGGTGTCCACGTCGCGACGAGGCCTACATAGGCGTATTGGTCGACGACTTGATTACCCTCGGGACCCAAGAACCGTACCGAATGTTCACGTCGCGGGCCGAATACCGGCTGATTCTGCGTGAAGACAACGCCGACTTGCGTCTGACCGAGAAAGGCCGTGAACTGGGCCTGGTCGATGACGTGCGTTGGGCGGCCTTCTGCACCAAGCGCGAAGCCATCGAGCTGGAAGAGCAACGGCTGAAATCCACTTGGGTGCGCCCCGGCACGCCAGAGGGCGATGCGATTGCCGAACGTTTCGGCACGCCACTGACCCACGAATACAATTTGCTCAACTTGCTGACCCGGCCAGAAATTGATTATGCCGGCCTCAGTGCAGTGACCGGCAGCCCGGCACTCGACCCGCAAGTCGCCGAACAGGTCGAAATCAAGACCAAATACGCCGGTTACATCGACCGCCAGCAGGACGAAATTGTCCGCTTGCGCGCCAGTGAAAATACTCAGTTGCCAGACGATATTGACTACGTCGGGATTTCCGGGCTGTCCAAAGAGATTCAACACAAGCTCAGTCAGAGCCGCCCGCAGACTCTGGGTCAGGCCTCAAGAATCCCAGGCGTTACGCCGGCGGCGATTTCGCTGTTGCTGATTCATCTGAAAAAACGCGGCGCCGGCCGGCAGTTGGAGCAGAGTTCCTGATGTCTGCGGTCACCCAGCAACACGCCGATGAACTCAGCCAAGGTGCAATCCAGCTCGGCGTCAGCCTAAGCCCGCTGCAGCACAGCCAGTTGCTGGCGTATCTGGCCTTGCTGATCAAGTGGAACAAGGCCTATAACCTGACCGCAGTGCGCAATCCCGATGAGATGGTGTCCCGGCATTTGCTCGACAGTCTGAGCCTGGCACCCTTTATCGAGGGGGACAGCTGGCTGGATGTGGGCAGCGGCGGCGGCATGCCGGGCATTCCGCTGGCGATTGTGTTTCCAGACAAACACTTCACCTTGCTCGACAGTAACGGCAAAAAAACCCGCTTCCTGACCCAAGTGAAGCTCGAACTCAAGCTGGGCAATGTTCAGGTGATTAACGCGCGGGTTGAATCACTGCAGCCAGAGCAGCCGTTTGCCGGCATCGTTTCCCGGGCATTCAGCAGTTTGGCCGACTTTGCCAACTGGACGCGGCACCTGGGCAACCAGCACAGCCAGTGGCTGGCGATGAAAGGTCTGCATCCGAGCGATGAATTACAAGTTCTGCCCAGTGATTTCAGTCTGCAGGGTGAGCACGCCCTGGCGGTTCCAGGTTGCCAAGGCCAGCGTCATCTGCTGATACTGCGCCGCACGTTATGACCGGGGAAGCAGGCAGCCATGGCTAAGGTATTTGCAATCGCCAATCAGAAGGGCGGGGTCGGCAAGACCACCACCTGCATCAACTTGGCCGCCTCCTTGGTGGCGACCAAGCGCCGTGTCTTGCTGATAGACCTTGACCCGCAAGGCAACGCCACCATGGGCAGTGGCATCGACAAGCATGGGCTGGAGCACTCGATTTACGATGTGCTGATCGGTGAATGCACCATCGCCGATGCCATGCAGGTCTCGGAGCACGGCGGCTACAAGTTGCTGCCGGCCAACCGTGACCTGACCGCAGCCGAAGTCGGCTTGCTGGAAATGAACATGAAGGAAAGTCGCCTGCGTAATGCTTTGGCGCCGATCCGCGACAATTACGATTACATCCTGATCGACTGCCCACCGGCCCTGAGCATGTTGACGGTGAATGCCTTGGTGGCTGCCGATGGCGTGATTATCCCCATGCAGTGCGAGTACTACGCGCTCGAGGGCCTGTCCGATTTGGTCAATACCGTGCAGCGGATTACCGCGCTGCTCAACCCGACGCTGAAAATCGAGGGCTTGTTGCGGACTATGTACGACCCGCGCATTAGCCTGACCAACGATGTTTCCAACCAGCTGAAAGAGCATTTCGCCGATCAGCTGTATCAGACCGTTATCCCGCGCAATGTGCGTTTAGCTGAAGCGCCCAGCTTCGGCATGCCGGCATTGGTCTACGACAAGCAGTCGCGTGGTGCTATCGCCTATCTGGCCCTGGCTGGCGAACTGGTTCGTCGCCAGCGTGCCAGCGCTAAACCCGCAACCGTCTAAGGAATTCGCATGGCCGTGAAAAAACGAGGTCTGGGACGAGGCTTGGATGCCCTGTTGGGGAGCACCAGTGTCGCGAGTCTGGAAGAGCAGGCACAAAAGGCTGACAGCCGTGAATTTCAGTACCTGCCGTTGGACTTGGTCCAGCGCGGCAAATACCAGCCGCGCCGTGACATGGACCCGGCGGCATTGGAAGAGTTAGCCCAATCGATCAAGGCCCAAGGGGTCATGCAGCCGATTGTGGTGCGCCCGATTGCCAATGGCCGTTTCGAAATTATTGCCGGTGAGCGGCGCTGGCGTGCCAGTCAGCAAGCCGGACTTGAGACTATCCCGGCGATGGTCCGCGAAGTGCCCGATCAAGCCGCGATAGCGATGGCCTTGATCGAGAACATCCAGCGCGAAGACCTTAATCCGATCGAAGAAGCGGTCGCCTTGCAGCGTTTGCAGCAAGAGTTTCAGCTGACCCAGCAACAGGTGGCTGAGGCGGTTGGTAAGTCACGGGTCACCATTACCAATTTACTGCGTTTGATCGCCCTGCCCGAAGAGATCAAAACCCTGCTGTCCCACGGTGATCTGGAAATGGGCCATGCCCGGGCCTTGCTCGGTTTACCGGCGGCGCAACAGGTTGAGGGGGCGCGACACGTTGTCGCACGCGGCCTGACCGTGCGGCAAACCGAGGCCCTGGTCCGCCAGTGGCTGAACACTAAAGAGCAGCCGCCGGTTGAGGCAAAAATAGACCCGGATATCAGTCGCTTAGAGCAGCGTCTGGCCGAGAAACTGGGGGCTGCAGTACAGATTAAGCATGGTCAGAAAGGCCGTGGTCAGTTGGTGATCAAGTACAGTTCGCTGGATGAATTACAGGGTGTTTTGGCACACATACGTTGAATCCCATAGGGTGGCGACGTATGGTCGGAAATCCCTAGCTAGAGGTTGAACCCAAAAGCCTCGGACCCTATAATTCGCGCGCTTTTTGTCGGCACAAAATATGCCAAGTTTTTTGAGTTAAGGCGGCCGACGCCAGAGGTAAGCAAGATGAATGCGCGCACGTCACACCGCATA
Organism: Pseudomonas sp.; assembly: GCF_030698175.1. Taxonomy (GTDB): domain Bacteria; phylum Pseudomonadota; class Gammaproteobacteria; order Pseudomonadales; family Pseudomonadaceae; genus Aquipseudomonas. Next base: position 30,187 of record NZ_JAUYNT010000028.1, on the reverse strand, counting down.
GCATTTCATAAGTTACCGGTGTTCCCGGTCTTGCTGACTCAATTAGTTGTACTACTGTTAGCTGCTGCCATATTGTTTGGCTGGCGTGGCGCGGTAGAAAGTTATTCAGGTTTGTGCGGGGGCTTGATTGCCTGGCTCCCGAATATGTATTTCGCCCACAAGGCGTTTCGCTTTAGCGGAGCACGGGCGGCCCAAGCGATTATCCGGTCTTTTTATGCCGGTGAAGCGGGCAAGTTAATTCTGACGGCAGTGCTTTTTGCATTGACGTTTGCAGGGGTAAAACCACTCAGTGCGCTGGCCGTTTTTGGCGTGTTTGTGTTGACCCAGTCGGTCAGCTGGTTTTCACCCTTGTTGATCAGAGCAAAACATTCGAGACCTTAGAGCGTTTGAGGCAACCATGGCAGCAGAAACCGCTTCGGGCTATATCCAGCATCACTTACAGAACCTGACTTTCGGGCGTCTGGCCAGTGGTGATTGGGGCTTCGCCCACACCGCCGCACAAGCAAAAGAAATGGGCTTTTGGGCATTCCACGTCGATACCCTCGGCTGGTCTGTTGCATTGGGTCTGATCTTTATCCTGATTTTCCGCCTCGCCGCAAGGAAAGCCACTTCCGGCCAACCTGGGGCGCTGCAAAACTTTGTTGAGGTGATGGTCGATTTCGTTGACGGCAGCGTCAAAGATACCTTCCATGCCCGCAACCCACTGATTGCCCCCTTGGCCCTGACGATTTTTGTCTGGATCTTCATGATGAATACCATCGACCTGATTCCGGTTGACTGGATTCCTCAATTGGCGATTCTGCTTACCGGCAACGAACACATACCCTTCCGCGCCGTGCCGACCACAGATCCAAACGCGACCTTGGGCATGGCCCTGTCGGTGTTTGCACTGATCATTTTCTACAGCATCAAGGTCAAGGGCATCGGCGGCTTCATCGGCGAACTCACCCTGCACCCGTTCAGCAGCAACAACTTGGCGGTCAAGATTATTCTGATTCCGCTGAACTTCTTGCTTGAGTTCGTGACCCTGGTTGCCAAGCCAATTTCCCTGGCACTGCGACTGTTCGGCAACATGTATGCCGGCGAGCTGGTGTTTATCTTGATTGCGGTGATGTTCGGCAGTGGCTTGCTTTGGCTGAGTGGCCTTGGCGTAGTGCTGCAATGGGCGTGGGCTGTGTTCCACATCCTGATCATCACCCTGCAAGCGTTCATCTTCATGATGCTGACCATCGTTTACTTGGCCATGGCTCACGAAGATAACCATTAATAGCGTCTAACGCCGTTAATGACCTCTCCTTGGGAGAGGGGCCCGCAAGGGCCGAGAGACTGAATTTGCTGCACCGTTTTACCGCTTTATCAAAACCTTTAACCAATACGACGTAAAAAGTCGGGAGGAAAGATGGAAACTGTAGTTGGTCTAACCGCGATCGCCGTTGCACTGCTGATTGGCCTGGGTGCCTTGGGTACCGCTATTGGCTTTGGCCTGTTGGGTGGCAAGTTCTTGGAAGGCGCCGCGCGTCAACCAGAAATGGTTCCAATGCTGCAAGTTAAAATGTTCATCGTTGCCGGTCTGCTCGACGCCGTAACCATGATCGGTGTTGGTATCGCATTGTTCTTCACCTTTGCTAACCCGTTCTTGGCACAAGTTACCCAGTAAATCTCGTTTTGAGAGTTACTGACAACGAACGAGTGAGGTGTTGGCGTGAACATTAATGCAACCCTGATTGGTCAGTCCGTTGCGTTCTTCATCTTTGTCATGTTCTGCATGAAGTTTGTATGGCCTCCGGTCATTACAGCAATGCGTGAACGGCAAAAGAAGATCGCCGATGGTCTGGACGCTGCCAGCCGAGCTACTCGTGATCTGGAACTGGCCCACGAGAAAGTGGGTCAGCAACTGCGCGAAGCAAAAACGCAGGCAGCTGAAATCATCGAGCAAGCCAAGAAACGCGGCACTCAGTTAGTAGACGAAGCCCGTGATCAGGCTCGCGTTGAAGCTGAACGTGTGAAGGCTCAGGCTCAGGCCGAAATCGAGCAGGAAATTAACAGTGTCAAAGATGCGCTGCGCGCCCAATTGGGTAGCCTGGCAGTCAGCGGTGCTGAGAAGATTCTGAGCGCGACTATCGACCAAAACGCTCATGCGGAGCTAGTTGCGAAACTGGCAGCCGAAATTTAAGCGAGGGCTATCATGGCAGAATTGACCACGTTGGCCCGACCTTACGCTAAAGCTGCTTTTGAGTACGCTCAAGCCAATCAGCAATTGACCCAATGGTCTGAGTTGCTTGGCTTGGCTGGCGCGGTGTCGCAAGACGCCACGGTTCAGCGCGTACTCAAAGCACCGCGTTTGACGAGTACAGATAAGGCCACCACCTTTATTGAGGTGTGTGGTGACAAGTTCAGCGCCCAGGTGCGTAACTTCCTAATCATCGTTTCGGAAAACAACCGTTTGGAGTTGTTGCCGGAAATCGCCGCCTTGTTCGATCTGTATAAAGCAGAACAAGAACGCTCGGTAGATGTGGACGTTACCAGTGCCTTTGCGCTGAACGATGAACAGCAAGACAAACTCGCCAAGGTTCTCAGTGCACGACTCGGTCGTGAAGTGCGTCTGCACGCTGCGGAGGATGCCAGCCTGATAGGTGGCGTCGTAATCCGCGCTGGCGACTTGGTTATCGATGGCTCAGTTCGCGGCAAACTCGCGAAATTGGCCGAAGCATTGAAATCTTGAGTTTGAAGGGGCAGCAGAGCAATGCAGCAACTCAATCCTTCCGAAATAAGTGAAATCATCAAGGCTCGCATCGAGAAACTCGATGTAAGTTCCCAAGCCCGCAACGAAGGCACTATCGTCAGCGTGTCTGACGGTATTGTGCGGATTCACGGTCTCGCCGACGTAATGTACGGCGAAATGATCGAGTTCCCGGGTGGCGTCTACGGTATGGCCATGAACCTTGAGCGCGACTCTGTCGGCGCCGTGGTTCTAGGTGCTTACCAGTCGCTGGCTGAAGGCATGAGTGCCAAGTGCACCGGCCGCGTTCTAGAAGTACCGGTTGGTCCGGAACTGCTGGGTCGCGTAGTCGATGCTCTGGGTAACCCTGTCGACGGTAAAGGCCCTCTGAACAACGTCGCTACCGACGCGGTTGAGAAGGTTGCTCCGGGCGTGATCTGGCGTAAGTCGGTCGACCAACCTGTGCAAACAGGTTACAAGGCCGTTGATGCCATGATCCCGGTTGGCCGTGGTCAGCGTGAATTGATCATCGGCGACCGTCAGATCGGTAAAACCGCTCTGGCGATCGATGCGATCATCAACCAGAAGAACAGCGGGATTTACTGCGTTTACGTAGCTATTGGTCAGAAGCAATCGACCATCGCTAACGTAGTGCGCAAGCTCGAAGAAAACGGCGCTTTGGCTAACACCATCATCGTTGCCGCCAGTGCTTCCGAATCTGCTGCGCTGCAATTTATTGCACCGTACGCCGGTTGCACCATGGGCGAGTACTTCCGTGACCGCGGTGAAGACGCGCTGATCGTTTATGACGATCTGTCCAAGCAAGCAGTGGCTTATCGCCAGATTTCCCTGCTGCTGCGCCGTCCACCAGGCCGTGAAGCTTACCCAGGCGACGTGTTCTATCTCCATAGCCGTCTATTGGAGCGCGCATCGCGTGTATCCGAAGAGTACGTTGAGAAGTTCACCAACGGTGCTGTGACTGGTAAAACCGGTTCCTTGACCGCATTGCCGATCATCGAAACTCAAGCTGGCGACGTTTCCGCGTTCGTTCCGACCAACGTGATTTCGATCACCGACGGTCAGATCTTCCTGGAATCGGCGATGTTCAACTCCGGTATTCGTCCGGCTGTGAACGCTGGTGTTTCGGTATCGCGTGTTGGTGGCGCTGCGCAGACCAAGATTATCAAGAAGCTTTCCGGTGGTATCCGTACCGCTCTGGCTCAGTACCGTGAATTGGCGGCTTTCGCCCAGTTCGCTTCTGACCTGGACGAAGCCACTCGTAAGCAGCTTGAGCATGGTCAGCGCGTTACCGAGCTGATGAAGCAGAAGCAATACGCGCCGATGTCGATCGCTGACATGTCGTTGTCCCTGTACGCCGCAGAACGCGGCTTCCTGGTGGATATCGAAATCACCAAGATCGGCAGCTTCGAGCAGGCCTTGATTGGTTATTTCAACCGCGATCTCGCCGATTTGATGGCGAAGATCAACGTGAAGGGTGACTTCAATGACGAAATCGACGCTGGCATGAAAGCCGGTATCGAGAAGTTCAAGGCCACCCAAACCTGGTAAGCCGCAGCGGGGGTCGCAAGACCTCCGCCTGCTAAACCGATAGGTGTTACATGGCAGGCGCAAAAGAGATTCGCAGTAAAATTGCGAGCATCAAAAGCACGCAAAAGATCACCAGCGCCATGGAAAAGGTGGCTGTCAGCAAAATGCGCAAGGCACAAATGCGCATGGCTGCTGGCCGCCCCTATGCTGAGCGGATTCGTCAGGTGATTGGTCACTTGGCTAACGCAAACCCGGAATATCGCCATAGCTTCATGATCGAACGCGCTGTAAAGCGGGTTGGTTATGTAGTGGTGAGCAGTGACCGTGGTCTGTGTGGTGGCTTGAACACCAACCTGTTCAAGGCATTGGTCCGTGACATGGCGGTAAACCGCGAACAAGGCGTGGAGATTGATCTCTGCGTGGTCGGTAGCAAAGGTGCGGCATTCTTCCGCAACTACGGCGGTAACGTCGTTGCAGCTATCAGCCAACTTGGTGAAGAACCGTCGATCAATGATCTGATCGGTAGCGTTAAGGTGATGCTGGATGCTTACTTAGAGAGCCGTATTGATCGTCTCTCGGTAGTCTCCAACAAGTTTGTTAACACCATGACGCAGCAACCAACAGTTGAGCAGTTGATTCCGTTGGTAGCTACCGCTGATCAAGAACTCAAGCATCACTGGGACTATCTCTACGAACCCGACGCCAAACAGCTGCTGGACGGCTTGATGGTTCGCTACGTGGAGTCGCAGGTGTACCAGGCGGTGATCGAGAACAACGCCGCTGAACAAGCAGCGCGGATGATCGCGATGAAGAACGCTACTGATAACGCCGGTGACCTGATCAGCGATTTGCAGCTGATCTACAACAAGGCGCGTCAGGCTGCGATCACCCAAGAGATCTCGGAAATCGTCGGCGGCGCAGCCGCGGTCTAATTTAGAGGAACCAGCTATGAGTAGCGGACGTATCGTTCAAATCATCGGCGCCGTGATCGACGTGGAATTTCCGCGCGATCAGGTTCCGAGCATTTATGACGCCCTGAAAGTTCAAGGCGCCGAAACCACTCTCGAAGTTCAGCAACAGCTGGGTGACGGCGTGGTACGTACCATTGCAATGGGTTCGACCGAAGGCTTGAAGCGCGGTCTGGACGTTGCAAACACTGGCGCAGCCATCTCCGTACCGGTCGGTAAAGCGACCCTGGGCCGGATCATGGACGTACTGGGCAACCCAATCGACGAAGCTGGCCCGATTGGCGAAGAAGAGCGTTGGGGCATTCACCGTCCTGCGCCAACTTTCGCTGAACAAGCCGGCGGCAACGACCTGTTGGAAACTGGCATCAAGGTTATCGACCTGATCTGCCCGTTCGCCAAAGGCGGTAAGGTTGGTCTGTTCGGTGGTGCCGGTGTAGGCAAAACCGTAAACATGATGGAACTGATCCGTAACATCGCCATCGAGCACAGCGGTTATTCCGTGTTCGCCGGTGTGGGTGAGCGTACTCGTGAGGGTAACGACTTCTACCACGAGATGAAGGACTCCAACGTTCTGGACAAAGTGGCACTGGTTTACGGTCAGATGAACGAGCCGCCGGGTAACCGTCTGCGCGTAGCCTTGACCGGTCTGACCATGGCCGAGAAGTTCCGTGACGAAGGTAACGACGTACTGTTGTTCGTTGACAACATCTACCGTTACACCTTGGCCGGTACTGAAGTATCTGCACTGCTCGGCCGTATGCCGTCTGCCGTGGGTTATCAGCCGACTCTGGCCGAAGAAATGGGCACTCTGCAAGAGCGCATCACTTCGACCAAGAATGGTTCGATCACCTCGATCCAGGCCGTTTACGTACCTGCGGATGACTTGACTGACCCGTCCCCGGCGACCACCTTCGCCCACTTGGACGCTACCGTTGTTCTGTCGCGTGACATCGCCTCTCTGGGTATCTACCCAGCGGTCGATCCACTCGATTCGACTTCGCGTCAGCTGGATCCAATGGTGATTGGCCAGGAGCACTACGACACCGCTCGTAGCGTTCAGTACGTACTGCAGCGCTACAAAGAGCTGAAGGACATCATCGCGATCCTGGGTATGGATGAGCTGTCGGAAACCGACAAGCAGTTGGTATCCCGTGCGCGTAAAATCCAGCGCTTCTTGTCGCAGCCGTTCTTCGTGGCTGAAGTCTTCACCGGTGCATCGGGCAAATACGTTTCCCTGAAAGACACCATCGCAGGCTTCAAAGGCATTCTTAACGGTGACTACGACCATCTGCCAGAACAAGCGTTCTACATGGTTGGTGGTATCGAAGAAGCCGTCGAGAAAGCCAAGAAACTGTAATCCGAGCGCCCGGCAACGGGCGCGTCAAGGGCTGTTGACAGCGTCGCGAGCGACGGACAGGCAAGGCGAAAGTCGGTGAGGACGCGGAGTTTACGTCGGTAAATGAGCAGTCCGAACCGGCTTTCAACGCGGCTTGACCGAGCGCAGTAGCTGCCAACTGCCCGACTCGTGAGGCAAGCACATGTCTATGACAGTCCATTGCGATATCGTCAGTGCGGAAGCGGAGATTTTTTCCGGTCTGGTAGAAATGGTCGTTGCACACGGCAACCTGGGTGATCTGGGTATTGCTTTGGGTCACGCGCCACTGATTACTGACCTGAAGCCGGGCCCGATTCGGGTGATCAAGCAGGGCGGCGAAACCGAGGTGTTCTACATCTCCGGTGGCTTCCTGGAAGTTCAGCCGAACATGATTAAGGTCTTGGCCGATACCGTGTTGCGCGCTGCAGACATCGATGAAGCAGCTGCTCAGACGGCCCTTAAGGCCGCTGAAAAGGCTCTGCATGAGCATAGCGCGGAGTTCGATTACGGCTCCGCTGCCGCTCATCTGGCTGAAGTTGCAGCCCAGCTGCGTACTGTTCAGCAGTTGCGTAAGAAGTTCGGCGGTTAATCACCAACGGCTTCAGCGCAATAGAGAAAAAGGGTAGCCTTGGCTACCCTTTTTTTTGCCCGTATTTTTTGCCCGAAATCATCACACCATCAACGCCAACCACCCGCAGGAAGCCCCTAATGTCGCTCGATATCATCATTCTCGCCGCCGGCCAAGGCACTCGCATGCGCTCGGCTCTGCCCAAGGTATTGCATCCGGTGGCGGGTAAATCGATGCTCGGGCACGTGATAGATACGGCGCGGCAACTGCAACCACAGAGCATTCAAGTGGTGATTGGCCACGGCGCCGAGGCGGTGCGGGAGCGCTTAGCCGCTGATGATTTGAATTTTGTCCTGCAGAGCGAGCAGCTGGGCACTGGCCACGCGGTGGCGCAAGCCTTGCCGGCCTTGAGTGCCGAGCGGGTATTGATTCTCTATGGTGACGTGCCGCTGATTGAGGTGGAAACCCTGCAGCGTTTATTGCAGCAAGTCGGGCCACGACAGCTTGGGCTGCTGACGGTCGATCTGCTCGACCCGACAGGCTACGGGCGCATCGTCCGTGACGATCAGGCTGTGGTCCTGGCCATAGTCGAGCATAAGGATGCCACGCCCGCGCAGCGCGCCATCTGTGAAGGCAACACCGGCATTCTGGCGGTGCCTGGCAAGTTGTTGGCCGACTGGCTGGGCCGGCTGTCGAACAGCAATGCCCAGGGCGAATACTATTTAACCGACGTGATCGCCATGGCGGTGGCCGACGGCCTAGTGGTTGCCACCGAACAAGCCAACGACGAAATGGAAGTGCTGGGTGCCAACGACCGTATGCAACTGGCGCAGTTGGAGCGGCATTACCAATACCGCGCGGCACGGCGCTTGATGGCGCAAGGCGTGACCCTGCGCGATCCGGCGCGTTTCGATGTGCGTGGCGAGGTGACTGTCGGTCGCGATGTGCTGATCGATGTGAACGTGATTCTCGAAGGCCGGGTCATCATCGAAGACAATGTGCAAATCGGCCCCAACTGCGTGATCAAGGACAGCATTCTGCGCCAGGGTGCGCAGGTTAAAGCCAACAGTCATCTGGATGGCGCCGAGCTGGGCGCGGGCAGTGATTGCGGTCCCTTCGCGCGCTTGCGTCCTGGCACAGTGCTGGGCGCCAAGGCCCATGTGGGTAACTTCGTCGAATTGAAGAACGCTCAGTTAGGTGACGGCGCCAAGGCTGGCCACCTGAGTTATCTCGGCGATGCGGTGATAGGCGCGCGAACTAACATCGGCGCCGGCACCATCACCTGCAACTATGACGGTGCCAACAAGTTCAAGACCGTTATGGGTGAGGACGTGTTTATCGGCTCCAACAGCTCGCTGGTTGCGCCCCTGATGTTGGGCGACAAAACCACCACCGGCGCCGGCTCGGTGATTACCGCCGATGTGCCGGCCAACACCCTGGCCGTCGGCCGCGCCAAGCAACGCAATATCGAAGGCTGGAAGCGCCCAACCAAGAAATAGGCCGGTAGGGTGGTCAACCGCGAAGCGTTGTTGGCCACCGAGATCGCTCAAACAGCATGGGTATCGCTGCGCTCAACCAATCCTACGGCCTTTTGTCGTTTTCAGGCTTGACGCAAAAGCTTCATTAGGTTTTGATTCGCACAGTTATCTTTCGAATCGAAACTATCTGATGTCCAAGCGCAACACACCGCAACGTCGTCATGCCATTTTGGCTCTGCTCGCCGAGCAGGGCGAAGTGAGTGTCGATCAGCTGGCCAAGGCTTTCGACACCTCGGAAGTCACCATCCGCAAGGACCTCACCGCGCTGGAAAAAAGCGGTCTGTTGCTGCGCCGCTACGGTGGCGCAGTGCCGATGCCGCACGAGTTAATCAGCGAGCCGACTCAGCCCCTCTCACCCTATAAGCAAGCAATCGCCACTGCGGCTGCCGGTTGTATCCGCGAACACGCGCGGATCATTATCGATAGCGGCAGCACCACTGCTGCGATGATCCCGCAACTGGGCCATAAGCCCGGCCTAGTGGTGATGACCAACTCACTGAATGTGGCCCGCGCCCTGAGTGAACTTGAACATGAGCCGGTATTGCTGATGACTGGCGGCACTTGGGACCCGCATTCCGAGTCGTTCCAAGGTCAGGTGGCCGAACAAGTGCTGCGCTCCTACGATTTTGACCAGTTGTTTATCGGCGCCGATGGTATCGATCTGGCCCGTGGTACCACCACCTTCAATGAACTGCTCGGCCTGAGCCGGGTGATGGCCGAGGTGGCCCGCGAGGTCATAGTGCTGCTGGAGTCGGATAAAATCGGCCGCAAGATTCCTAATCTGGAGCTGCCCTGGAGCAGCATCCATACCCTGATAACCGACGAGCGCCTCGCCCCCGAGGCTCGTGCACAGATAACCGCGCGCGGGATCATTTTGATCTGCGCCGCAGTCCCAGCTAAGTAAGGAGTAACGCTATGTGTGGCATTGTTGGCGCAGTCGCCGAACGTAATATCACTGCAATTTTGGTCGAAGGTCTCAAGCGCCTGGAGTACCGCGGTTATGACAGCGCCGGTGTGGCGGTATTCACCGAGGATGGGCTGCAGCGTCTCCGCCGTTCGGGCAAGGTCGCCGAGCTGGAGCAAGCCCTGGCCGGCGAACCGCTGATCGGCCGTCTGGGCATTGCCCACACCCGCTGGGCCACCCATGGCGCGCCCTGCGAGCGCAATGCCCACCCGCACTTCTCAGGTAAAGAGCCCGGCGATGAGTTGGCGGTGGTGCACAACGGCATCATCGAAAACCACGAAGCCTTGCGCGAGCGCCTGCAAGGTCTCGGCTATGTGTTCAGCTCGGATACCGACACCGAAACCATCGTTCACTTGTTGCACCACAAGCTCAAAGCGCACGCCGATCTGGCCGATGCACTGAAGGCGGCGATTCCCGAGTTGCACGGCGCTTATGGCCTGGCGGTGATCAGCGCCAAGCAGCCGGACCGCTTGCTGGCGGCCCGCAGTGGCAGCCCGCTGGTGATTGGTTTGGGCATGGGCGAAAACTTCTTGGCCTCCGACCAGCTGGCGCTACGGCAAGTGACCGACAGGTTCGTCTACCTGGAAGAAGGCGACATCGCCGAAATCCGCCGCGACAGCCTGCAGATTTGGGACGCCGCTGGGCAGTCCGTGCAACGCGAGCAGGTGCAATACCACGAAGGTGCCGAAGCCGCCGACAAGGGCGAGTTCCGGCACTTTATGCTCAAGGAAATTCACGAACAGCCCAAGGTCGTGCAACGCGCGCTGGAAGGCCGTTTAGGCGCGGACCATGTGCTCGTACAAGCCTTCGGCCCGCAAGCCGCCGAGCTGTTTGCCCAGGTCAAGAATGTACAGATAGTTGCCTGCGGCACCAGTTATCACGCCGGCATGGTCGCCCGTTACTGGCTGGAAGAACTGGCCGGGATTCCCTGCCAGATCGAAGTGGCCAGCGAGTTCCGCTACCGCAAGGTGGTGGTGCATCCAGACAGCCTGTTCGTCAGCATCTCCCAGTCCGGCGAAACCGCCGATACCTTGGCCGCCCTGCGCAACGCTAAAGAGCTGGGGTTTCTCAGCAGCCTGGCGATTTGCAACGTCGGCACCAGCTCCTTGGTGCGCGAGTCGGCTCTCACTTTGCTGACCCAAGCCGGCCCGGAAATTGGCGTGGCTTCGACCAAAGCCTTCACCACCCAGCTGGTGGCGTTGATGCTGTTGACCCTGTCGCTGGGTCAAGTGCGTGGCACTCTGAGCAAAGCGCTTGAAGCCGAACTGGTGGCCGAACTGCGCCGCCTGCCAACCCGTCTGGGTGAAGCGCTGGCGATGGACAAGACCATCGAGAAGCTCGCCGAGCTGTTCGCCGAGAAGCACCACACGCTGTTCCTCGGCCGCGGCGCACAATACCCGGTGGCGATGGAAGGCGCGCTGAAGCTCAAGGAAATCTCCTATATCCACGCCGAGGCTTACCCGGCCGGCGAGCTCAAGCATGGCCCCTTGGCCCTGGTCGACAGCGATATGCCGGTGGTCACAGTGGCGCCAAACAACGAGTTGCTGGAGAAGCTCAAGTCCAACCTGCAGGAAGTGCGCGCCCGTGGCGGTGAGTTGATTGTGTTTGCCGACCAGCAGGCCGGCATGCGCAATGGCGAGGGCACCCACGTGGTGAACATGCCGCACATCCACGATGCCCTGGCGCCGATTCTGTACACCATCCCGCTGCAGTTGCTGTCCTACTACGTCGCCATCCTCAAGGGCACCGACGTCGACCAGCCACGCAACTTGGCCAAGTCGGTGACGGTGGAATAAGGCGAACTAAAGTCCACAGCTGATCACCTACGATAAATAAAGATTGTCACGGGTGCTTTTTCTGCGCCGAGTAAGTACTTGTGGCGATTTTCCTCGTCCACAATCTCTCTACGAGGTTGTAATGCTGTCTCCGCTATACCCCGCAATGCGAGTCCGTTTCGCGGGGTACTCCCACTCAGTCAGCGATGCTCCTTGTGAAGCGTGGACACCTCCCGGTGGCTCACAACCTCTGGCACAAGTGGATCACTACCAGTGGGTTTTTGTGTAAAAAGTACCTATCGACAATGTGTCTATAGGTACCTTACTTCACCGTTTTTTAGGCTCGACGCTTAGATTTAATTGAACGATCTGAGCCGCCTTCAGCAACTTTGCTTCTTCGTTTCTGAGTTTCTATTCGGGTTTGTTCGATCCTTCGTTCACTACCGTTCTCAGCTATGGAGTTGACGATTGTTGCCCTGTCAATACGGAGCTGTCCTCCCAGGTGCTCACTACCGAAGTCACTAACTAGACGCATCTGACCAGCACTAACCTGGGTCGCGGTCAGTGAGATCAAGAGCAGCAATAACGAGTAGCTCAAGTTACGTGTGGTCATTTGGTCTTTCATGAACGATCTCCTCAAGAATAAACCTCTTCCATAAGCTGGGAGGGTTCCTGTGCTTATGAAATAGGTCAAGAGCGCTTTAGCAAGCGCTAGTGGGTAGTTCGGGGTCAGCGAAAACACAGTCGTAGTCGAAGGGTTTTTAAGGTTAAGATAACGACCGTTATGCTATGGTACGTAACGATCGTTGTCTATGCAAGATCGAGCTCGCTCGACCTGGAGAGGCCCATGAAGCGTATTGAACAAAAGATCTATACCCGCCAGCGAATCCTTGATGCAGCTGGCCGAGGTTTTCGGGTGGGCGGATTCGCTGGTTCTGGTGTTGATGGCATGGCAAAGGAGGCAGGGGTGACTTCAGGTGCTTTCTATACCCATTTCGCATCCAAAGCTGAAGCTTTTCGCGCCGCTGTCACCTTAGGGATGGAGGATCTCAAGGAGGGGATTCGCCAATTTCAAGCAATTCATGGCTCTGCCTGGTGGCCAGAGTTTGTGAGGTTTTACCTAGGTGAGAAGCGACAGTGCGCGCTTTCAGAGAGCTGTGGGTTGCAAAGTCTAGCGCCTGAGATGGCCAGATCTGATGAGTCATCACGGGCTGATTTTGAGAGCAGTTTAAGCGAGGTGGTCGAGATCATAGTGTCTGGACCCGTTTCGACGGGGGCACCTAAAAATGTCGAGATGGCCCTTATGGCTCTGGCGACCTTGGCGGGGGCTGTGACGCTTTGCCGAGCAGTTAATGACCCAATCATCGTGAACAAAATAGTAGAGGCAACCGAGCGGATTCTTTCTCAGAAAATTTCTGACTAGGTCATTTGCATCAGACCGGGCTGGGTAACAAATAAGCGGGTGATTTCGTTATTAAGGAGGTTTGGCGCTTAGGATGAGGGTTGTAGTCATTCGAGTCAGATTCACATACAGGCCTCTGATGGGCCGAAATGATCATGGATGATCGAAGATTTTCGGGATTAAGGATGAAAAATGAAGCTTCTTGACACAACTAGAAAGCCGGGACAAAAAATTGTCCTCGAATGGAAAGATGCATCTCCGGAATTAATAATGCGATGCCTCTTGGCCGAGGGAATTCGCATACGAGTTCTCAGTGTGGGGCGACACCTTGCACGAATCGTTATTCGTACCCCAGAGGGCATACTCGCGAGCCGAGCCGAACTGCTGGCAGTACCGTATTCAAGTGATAGAGAACACTGCTGCCTTGCACTGTCCCGCCGAGCAGGAGATGAAATCACAATCCTGCGAAGGGGCTCGTATGCTCCAGACGAGGCAGTTTTAGCCCTTCGTAATCACCGCATCGAGTTGGAAATTGCGGAGATCAAGAGCAATCAGGTTCGCATCCGGATCCGCGCAGCTCAGGAGCTTTATATCGTGAGAAGTGAACTGATTACGAGGGGCAGGCAACAACCGCCCAATCCATTTATCAGCAACAGCATTAGGTCGTCGCGCAAAGGAAACTCTGTGGTGCCGGCAAGTTGATGACCACCAGTGGAATCTACCGAATAGGTGAGAGACCGTGAGCCAATCAGACAAATTGATTCGCTTGCTAAATAGACCTCCCTTCAAGCCATCCGCTTCATTGCTGAATACTACTTCGGTTGCAGAACAGTCATGAAAAGCTCGCATTCATAGCGTATGAGTGTCCAGTGACTCAGCTCCAACCTGTGTTCTTGATGCGTTAGTCAGTATCGGATAATAAAATTAAAATTCATGGAAAACCTCTTGACGAGCGTGGGTTCCGCACATAAATTCGCGCTCATTGATAACGATCGTTATCAATGAGCGCGAGCGATGCTACCTCCAAGACTGAAGGTATCGATAGCCGCACACAGAGTTGCGTTAAGGGTTAACAATATGGAGGTTCCCATGCAAAGTTCGAACACGTACCACAACATGTCTCAGCAGAGTAAAGTGGATTTGCTGAAGTCGATTAGACACCTCGGTAACCTAGAGGATGTCGTCAAGGAAGCCTGTTCTAGCAAGAGCTCTCCGCTCTGGCAGGTTCTCCAAGAAAGTATCTTTGGTTTGAACACCCGCCTAATGACCAACGGTTTTGCGCTGGGTTCGTCACGAGCTGAGTTGGAATGGAAGGTCCGTAATATTGTCGAGCAGGCAGAGCAGCTGAATCTGCCAAAAGTCCAAATTCCAGAGCATCTCACAACGGCTGAAGTGTTTGTTGATTGGCTAAAAGGCCATATCAATGAGCATCGTGTAAACAGTCATGAGCTGTTTTACCTGTTCGATAATGACGATCTTAGCAATGAAGAAGTTCGTTACTTTTTGTCGAACTACCGAGTAAATATGCAGCGTTTCCACCTACATGTAGCGGCCTACAGCCTGTTCGTCCCATTCGAAATGCGTGAGGAACTTTACGAGAATCTGCATGACGAGTTCGGCCAAGGCGACTTCTCGCAAGCACATCCGAATCTCTTCGAACCGCTCATGAAGCATTACGGTGGTGCTAAAGAAGAAGACTGGAATCCAGAAACTTTCAATCTGTTGAACACCAAGATGAGCCTGTGCTGGTTCGCTGATGGGCTGCAATATGGCCTGGGTGGTATGGGCGCGCTCGAACTTACAATCCCCGCTCAGCAGCGCCGCATCTTGGCACACCTCCGTCGCTGTGGCTTGAGCGAGACGATGGTGAATTTCTTTGTGGTGCATTGCGAGCTGGACGAAGCTCATGGCGACGGTTGGTTTGCAGCGGGCCTGCCACACATCAATACCCGAGACGATTTCGAGAAAGTCTACATCGCAGCCATTCGCATGCTGGATGCTCGCGCTGGCGTCTATGACGGCATCCTTAACGGCATCATGAAGCGCCGGCGGAACAACAACCTGAAATTGGAACTTGAGAAACAATCCCGTCCGCAAAGCGTTGCCGTCCCAGCATAAAGCGTTCCCTGGTTAGGGCATCCGATAGGGAGGCGTCTGTTGAGGCTGATATTGGCCCTCGACAGACAATTCTCTTAATCAGCCTGGACTTCAAAAAGACCTCAAAGGCTCATGAAAGAAAGGATTCGTGGTATGGAGAAGTACGATATAGCGGTGATTGGAAGCGGCATGGGTGGAAGTGCCTGTGCAACGGTTCTGGCGAAGCTTGGATACACAGTGCTGATGCTGGAGCGAGGGAGTCACCCCCGATTCGCAATTGGTGAGTCAGCAACGCCTCTGATGAGCAAAAAAATCCGTTACCTGGGCGAAGCCTATGGGATTCCGGAGTTCGACGAGCTTTCGACCTACGACAAAATAAAAAAATCGGGCAACGCAATGCTTTGCGGGCCTAAAGAGCTGTTCCACTACTTTGTGCATAAGGCTGGTCAGGTCACGCCAGATCAGTTTGGCACTGTACCTGAAGTCATCGTGCAAACACCGGAGATCGATGTCCAATATTTCCGCGCGGACTCAGATAAGTATTTCGTTGATGTCTCTCAGCGCTACGGTGTCACCTATCTAGATCACACAAGTGTTGAAGATATCGAGTTCAGCGATGATGGAGTATCCATCAAATGCCTGCGAAATCAGCAACCTCTGGATTTTTTCTGTGACTTCGTGATCGATGGAACTGGTTTCAATTCGATAATCGGTAACAAGTTCAATCTGAAAATACAGGGTGACCAACTGGCTACCCCTCTTAAGAGCCGGAGTATCTTCACTCACTTCCGTGATATCGGAGACTTCGAGGAGGTTCTGAAGGCGAGTCCTTCTTTCGTAGACAGATCTCCAGTTCCGCGTTGCCGTGCAACCCAGCATCATTGCTTTGAAGGTGGTTGGCTTTGGTTCATTCCATTTGATGATGGGGTCACCAGTGTCGGGATCAATCTCGATATGGACCTGTTCCCTATGAACACCAAGGATGCTTCTGAAGAGTTCTGGGAGATCGTGAGTCGATACCCAATCGTTCATGAGCTTTTGAAGGGGCGCGAAGTTGTAAGGCCGTTCGTCAAGACAGGACGTCTTCAGTTCCTCAACGAACAAATGGTTGGCGATCGTTGGGCGATGTTGCCAGCCTCCGCGTATGGCTTAGATGCCTGGTTCAGTACCGGACTAGCTGTTTCATTCATAGCGATTCATCGTCTTGCGGAGATACTTCACAACGATGTTTTCCCAAAACGTCGGTTTGAACGCAACGTTCTGATTAACTATGAAGAAGCTCTGAAGAAAGAGTTCAATCATGTGTCCAAGATGGTCCATGGCATATACAAGAGCTTCAAACACTTCGATGTTTTCAAGCACTACGGCTTCCTGTGCTTTATGGGCTCTGAACACTACCTAGAGCATGGCGGAATTTACCGAGGTATGGATATGGACTTCCTGCTTCTGAGTGCTGGCGACCCTGCATTTGTCGAGAAATTTGATGCTGTGTATTCGAAAGTAATCGAGTACTCAACGCTCGATGCTGTTCCCGAAACTGAAATTGACGCTCTGAATATTTTCATTCGTGAAGATATGGCGCCTTACAATTTTCGTGGTTTCGGACGTCCTGAAATGCACGGTGTTCATCCTCGCCGAGTCATGGACGAAACAAAGATTCGAGCCAAGGTCGGACTGGCTGTCAGCTAATTTCTCGAATCGGCCTCATTTTCAATGCGGTCGATTATTTGGCCATCAACTTCAAATATGGGAAGAGCGACATGTCTCAAGATCAGCGGTTGTTTCGGAATCTGCTGGGTCGATTTGCAACAGGGGTCTGTGTCGTAGCAGCTGTAGGCGAACACAGGAAACCAATCGGGATGACGATTAATTCGTTTTCCTCGGCGTCGTTGTCTCCATCGTTAGTTCAGTGGAGCCTGAGGAAGGAGTGCATTGCATATAGACTTTTCTCGGATTTACGAGAATTTTCAATCAGCGTCCTTTCGGAAAATCAACTTGAAATTTCACGTCAATATGCAAAACCTGGAGATCATTTTCTGGGCGAGGCTGACTATGAAACTTCAGCGAATGGTGTTCCGTTTATTCGAGGTTCGATTGCGCACTTCGAATGTAGGCCGTGGCAGAAATACGAAGCTGGCGATCACGACATCTTCGTTAGCAGCGTAGATCGATTTGTAAGCGGAGAGCAAAATGAGCCTTTAGTTTTCTTCGAAGGAAACTATCGTTCGCTCTTGTTGATATAGGCTTTGACAGTGAAGGTGTTCGTCACTAATGGTGACGTTATATCTTCTGTGGGAAAATATTCAGCCTGTATCTGAGCCATGCTTTCTACAATTGTCGACTAATTAACTATAAGGATGTATAGATCATGCAAACAATGGGAACAACAGAAATATTCTTAATAGCGATGCTTATCATCCTAAGTTTACCCTTTCTAGTTTGGCGATACCTTAAAACTGATTATTTTGCCCCAATGGTTGTTGTGCAGATTGTGATGGGGATTTTGCTGGGACCTGGCCTTCTTGGCGCGCATTTTCCGGAGTATTACAATTTTGTTTTTAGTCCAACCATCCTTCAGAGCCTGAATGGAATTGCCTGGTGGGCAGTTATGCTGTTTGTCTTCATAGCGGGTCTAGAGTTGGACTTAACGAAGGCTTGGCAATATCGTCGCGAAAGTGGCATTACCGCAGGTTTCGCTCTGGGCACGCCGCTTATATTTGGTTGTGGTGTTGGGCTGCTACTGCTCCAGTATTCAGGCTGGATTGGTTCGGGAGCAAAGGATTGGCAGTTCGTCGTTGGGATTGGTATGTCTTGTGCAGTAACTGCATTGCCCATCCTGATTCTGCTACTAGAAAAGCTCGATTTGCTTCGAGAGCCGATTGGCCAGCGCATTATGCGCTACGCCAGTCTGGACGACATACTGATTTGGGCCGTCTTGGCTGTAGTACTACTCGACTGGGAGCGTATTGGTCGTCAGGCTATGTTTCTTAGTACTTTCGCTGTTGTTGCTTGGGGGTTCCGTAAGTTTCTGGCATCTATGCAGGAGACGGACCGTTGGTACTTCTCCCTTATGTGGCTGGTAGCTGTTGCCCTCGCCGCGGACTGGTCAGGATTGCACTACATGGTAGGAGCTTTCATGGCCGGCGCGGTGATTGATGCACACATGTTCGATCAAAAGCGTATGGACTTCCTGCGTCACAACGTCTTACTAATCATCATGCCGGTTTTCTTCCTCAGTACTGGGCTGAAAACTCACTGGGGCGTTGGTGGTATGTCTGTATTCCTCGTTTCAGCGATTCTCCTGATTGCTTCGGTATCCGGAAAACTACTGGGCGTTCGTATCGCTGGGAAAATACTGCGATGGGGAAAAGGGGAGGCTTCGGTCATTGGATGGCTGCTGCAGACCAAGGCACTGATCATGATCATTTTCTCCAATGTTCTTCTCGATAAGAACATAATCACGGCGGATACCTTCACTGCACTGTTGATCATGGCTGTTGCGAGCACAATGCTCACAGTGCCAATGGTTGCCCCCAAGATCGCAAGAGATTCAAACTTAGTTGCGAAATTGGGGTGACGTTTATCTTTTAAGGAATGGGGCCGTTCTATTAAGATAATAGATACGGCCTTGTTTGTTCCCGAGATTTTCTCTATGTATTGCGCAATGAATTCAGATGCGTGTGAGACAAAACGAGGTAGTGATGGAGTCGATTTTGAGTAAAGATGAAATCAAGCAGTTCGAATTAGCCAAAATGGCGACTGAAATTTCCTGCTGCGACTGGAGTCTCCTCGAAAAGGTCGCTCTTGTCTGTCGGATTTTATTTGAAGCTGGTCATGACAGTGGCTTATCTGGACAGATCAGTGCTCGAGTGAATAATGCTGAGTTCATTACGCAAAGCTTGGGCGTTGGCTTCGATGAGGTTTCGGTTTCCAATCTGTTAACCGTATCCAGTGAACTCAACGTGGTTTCAGGCAAAGGCATGCCAAATCCTGCGAACCGATTTCATAGCTGGATTTATGCGGCAAGACCTGATGTCAATTGTATCGTCCACACCCATCCGATCTATACCGCTGCGCTCTCCATGCTTGAGGTGCCACTTATCGTAGGACATACGGATAGCTGTGTGTTGTTCGATGAGGTCAATTTCCTGCCCAAATGGGATGGCATTCCAGTCGGCAATTCTGAGGGAGAGACAATCACGAAGGCGCTGGGCAGCAAGAAGGCTCTACTTCTGGGTCATCATGGGTTGGTTACTGTCGCCCGTAATGTAGAGGAGGCTTGCATTCTTGCACTGCAGTTCGAGCGAGCCGCACGACTCCAGCTAATGGCTATGTCCGCCGGACAGATAGTACCTATCGAATCAACACCTGCCGCTGAGGCCCATGACTGGCTACTACAGGAAAACCGTGTCAACGCGACATTTTCTTATTACGCGCGGCGGGCTCTTCGTGTGGATTCATCTTGTTTGTCCTGATAACCAATCATTCCCTGTAAAGCAGGAGTCGCAGAATGTTAACTTTCTATTATAACCTCGCTCCAAATCCGATGAAGGTCGCGCTATTCCTTGAAGAAAGCGGTCTTGATTATTTACCTGTACCGATTGATACCCGTAAAGGTGAGCAACATACCCTTGATTACAAAAGCATCAACCCTAATGCGAAGGTTCCTGCGTTGATTGATGGCGATGTGACGATTTTCGATAGCAACGCTATCCTGTTGTATTTGGCCGAAAAAACTGGTCTGTTCCTGCCTGATAACACAGCCGTATTACGGGGCGAAGCACTTTCTTGGCTAATGTTCATCGCAAGTGGAGTCGGCCCGTTCACTGGTCAGGCGATTCACTTCAAGCACTTCGCGCCAGAAAAGTGTGAGTACTCGATAAATCGATATGACTTTGAGGCGTGGAGGCATTGGAAGATCCTCGATGAGCGCCTTTCAAAGAGCACTTATATGATTGGCACTACTTATAGTTTTGTCGACATAGCTCTATGGGGCTGGTGCCGAGCGGCGACGTTTGCCCTCGGTGACGAGGCCTGGAATTTGCTTCCCAATGTGAAGCGGTTGTTTGATGAAATCAACCAGCGCCCTGCGGTTGCACGAGTAACTGCATTGGCAAACAGCACGGCACTCAAGAAAGAAATGGATAGTGAGGCCTTGCAGGCACTATTTCCACAGAACACCAGGCTAAAACGTTGATTTATTCAAACTGGTTCTTTCCGTTTGCGTGAGCCGGCGCAGCAATATCTTTTATGCTGCTAAAATCGACACTGATTATCTGGAGATTTGAATGCGAACAAAGACCACTTCACATAGCATTTTTGGGCTACCTAAGGTTCCATCTAGATTCGTCGGTTTTGTAATGCCGCTGATCCTTTCGATATTTATGACGTGCATTGTGTCGTTAATTTGTACGCTGAGTACTGTCGAGATTACTAGCAAGTTCTTCCGGATCTGGATGGGGGCATGGGGTCTCTCATGGGTTGCTGCCTTCCCGACGTTGCTGTTGATTTTACCGGTGGTACGAAAACTAACAGCAGCGATTGTGGATTAGAAGAAAATTCCACTTCGGACAAGTGCTGATTTTAGGGTGAATTACCAAAAGAGAATTACTTATTAGCTGCATTACTTTTAGGTATTAACTTTCTTAATATATTGCTCGGCATGAAACTTAAATCCAAGGTAAGTAGATATAACAATAAGTACACCCCCTCCAGGCTATAAACTAGAGTGGAAAATCTACTGCACACTGCACACTGCACACTGCACACTGCAGGATGCACGGGCCGATGTGTTCGATTACATCGAGATGTTTTACAACCCGAAACGCCGGCACGGTTTCAACAACCAGCTATCCCCGGTAGAGTTTGAGAAGCGACATTTATTGAACTTGGAAAATGTCTAGGATATCCGGGACGATTCAGGCTGTTGTTGTGGGGTTAGATAATTACATATGTTGATTGAGCGCTAGTCTCGTGGTACTTACGTGCCAAGTCATGGCTCAACAAAAATTCCCAACCTGCAGACGGTTTAAATTTCAGATATTAACTTGTGAATTTCTGCTTCCAATACGTTTTTCTTAACTTTTCCAGTCGCAGTTTTAGGCAGTGTAGTTTCAAAGTAAAAGGCTGGCACTTTAAACTCCGGAAGAGTTTTTCTACAGAATGCTGAAACATCCTCTTGGTTGATTAGCGCTGCAGAGTCCTTCTCGTAGAAAGCAATGATTGCAGGGTTAGCCCCACGTTTGCCGACAACAGCTATATCCCGAATACCAGGAAATTGAGCTATCACGTTCTCGATTTCAATTGATGATATGTTTTCCCATCCATACGCGGTTTCAACAAAAATGAGGTCCTTGATTCGGTCTTTTATCTCAAGGTATCCATCTGGGTGAATTACAGCGATATCACCGCTGCAGAACCACCCATGTTTGAAGGCCTTGGCTGTTGCCTCGGGGTTGTTGAAGTATCCGAGTGCTACTGAGTTCCCGCTCATGACAACCTCGCCAAGCGAACGACCATCCCATCCGACGTCGTCAAAGTTGTCATCAACAACGCGTAAGCCCACACCGGCATGAAGAGCGGGTATTCCTTGGCGGAGCCGTTTCTCAGCCTGCTGATCAAGACTGATGTCATCCCATTCGTCCGCAGGCTCGCAGACGACAAAGGGGCCACATGTTTCGCTTAATCCGTACTGGTGGATAAGGTCTACGCCTTGTTTGATCGCAAATTTAACCAAGTCAGGCGTGGGGGCCGATCCACCGGTCAGAACTGTGAGCCCATTGAGCACACTATCCTCGTGCCCCGGGCCAATAATATGGCGCAGTATTCTTGGTGCACCTGCTATGTGAGTAGCTCCCGCTTCAGCAACACGTTTAGCAAGACCTTCGTAATCTAGTCCAGCTGAGGCGATATCAACCACCTGTGGTGCTGATGCTGCGACAGCAGCCCACATATGGCCCCAACCATTGACGTGGAACATCGGTAGTGACCAGAAATACCTCGACTTACGGGTTAGCCCAAGCATTGCGGTCTGCCCCATTGCGTGCAGGTAGGCCGCTCTGTGGCTGTACATCACGCCTTTTGGCTCACCTGTGGTTCCAGAGGTGAAGTTGATCGCAATGCCGGCGTTTTCATCAGTGATCGATAGATCCAGAGCCAAGTCAGAGTCGAACTGATTCTGGGTCGATTCAAAGATGAAGGTCTCTGGATCAACGATGAGCGGCTCATTGCCATCGTCCAAGATAAGTACCGTACGACAGTTCGTGCCCTTTACGATTCTTCTGGCTTGCTGGTAAGTATCCGTATTCACCAGCAAGACTTGAGTGCCACTGAAGGTAATTTGCTTGGCAATATCGCTGCTGGGCAACCACGGGTTGAAAGCGACAATCATTGCCCCCGTAGCCGGGATTCCGTAGTGAGCTTCGATTGATAGCAACGAGTTATGTGCCAACAAACCAACTCGATCTCCGGAGGAGACGCCCAGGCTACGGAGCATGCTTGCCATGCGCCGCGACCGGTGCAACATCTCCCCAAAACTCACGGTTCGATTTGACAGGACTACAGCCGGCATTCCCGGCCGATAACGTCCAGCCCTTTCGAGGAAGGTGAGTGGTGATAGGTTGGTAAAGCAGTGCGAATTGTTCATTCGAATATCCAGGTCCCTTTGGATCGTGGTCTTTCAAGTCAACTCAGTCGCGAATCAGGACTTGGCAAGTTGTTCAGATATCGACTCCACGCCATGAATTGCACAAGCCTCGTCCTTATCACCACCTGGTGCGCCGCCAACACCCAGCGAACCGACGATTTCCCCGCCGATTTTGATTGCTGCTGCACCTGGGAGTAGGGCGATATTCGGGACGGTAAGAAATGATGCCTCAGCGGGCTTACCGTTGAAGTTTTTGGCAATTTCAGAGCTCGTATTGAAGCCGAAGATCGGCCCTAGTGTTACCACGGTATAGGCCTTGCGGAAGGCTGTATCTTTGGTGTGTACGGTGCTGTCATCGCCCTTGAGAAGAACTTTCATTTCACCAGCGCCATCAACCACTGCAGCGGTGACGTGATATCCACTTGCTTCGCAATGTTGGACCGCGCTTTGAGCTGCTCGCTCAGCAAGTTCGAGGGATAGATTTTTCCCTTCTGCCAATGCGACTGAGCTCAAAAGAAGAGAAGCAACGAGGACTGGATATTTCATGTTTGATCTCCAAGTGGTCATTGACCGGATTGAGACTCTGATTGAAATCAGAATGTTTTGGTTTTGAGGTCGATGGACTCTAGGTACTTAACCAGAGCTGTTCTGTCGTATTCGGAGGTAAGCGCGTCGGGCTGATCTGTTAACCCTGCACGACGATGCTTCTCGTCATGCAATACACACCTCAGAGTCTCGCAAGCCCCATTGTGGTAGTAAGGTTGCACGCTGTAGGTACCCAAGATTGAGGAAACGTTATATCCGTTACCTCTGCCGTCACCGTTGTGATCAATACCAAGCGCCTTCAATTCGTTATTGTCTCGTTCGATCCCGCCTATTTGCGGATATCCCGGAATCGAATTGCCTGAGCCATCGACATTCAGACTGTAGGATCCGATGTCCTTAAGGAATCGAGCCAGATACTGTGCTTGGTTTACTCCAGCAGCTCCGAACTCGGAGGCGATCTCTTCGAGCATTGGGGGCGACACGAAGTCCTTACGGCTGGTCGTCCACTTCGCACCGCCATGACAGTTTATGCAGCCTGCATTCTCGAAAATCAGCTTTCCTGCAGTGACCTGTTGGTCGTCAACTCCACCGGTGGGATCGGCCCCTACGGCTAACAGTTTGTTGCGGGTCATTGGGCGGTTCGGGGTTCGAACGGCGCTTTGCTGCCACTCAATCAGGGCATCATGGGCTTTTACTTTCACGTTGCTGCCTGGAAGCTGAACGAATGGCTGTGGGCGGCGTGCATTAGGCATGATGAATGCGGTCAGGACGCATGCAGCCGTTTCGAAATTGTCCCATTCACCGAGGATCAAGCCGTGACCAGGGTCGACAGTGCTTTCTCGAATTTCCACGAAAGGTTCAGTGATCACACATGGCTGTGGTGACGGTAGTGGCCCAGCACTGGAGACAAGTCGCGTGTTGAAGTCAGCGTCCTCAACCTCATCGAAAATCGCGGAGGCGTTGATGATTCGCTGATCCTTAGGATTGTTGTGTGCAAATGTCCCGTTGATTGGAAGCGTCTTGCGAGGTCCTGTAGCGAATTGCCAAACGACTCCGTCGGTCAGGCCCTCGGAATGACAGCTCGCACAGTTCTGCCGGCCCTTATCTGAAAGTCGGTTACGACTAGATCCCAGGCTTCCAGGGACAGCAACGAAATTCCCACGTGAAGAGAAGAACATCTCGGCCCCGATCAGGACTCGCTCTTCCTTTGAGTTCGGCACTGGCAAATCTTCGGCCTGGACTACGGTAGCAACACGGTCTTTCAGTAAATCGACAACCGATACGTTCCGTGAGACGTAGTTGTAAACATATGCCTTGTTACCGGCGTTGTTGATAACCATGCCAATGGGGTTTTTGCCCGCACTCTTACCGCTGGTTCCGGGATTGTCAGGGTCGTTCAAATCGATGTAGCGGGTAGTGTCTTGGTCGACGGTGAATTCGAGGCCGCCCTCGGAGTTGACTTTAAGCTTCACCAATATGTCACTACCGGCTGAAGCGACATATGCGTATCCAGCCCCAGTTGGGGTAGTGAAATCAATTGCACTAGGGTTCGCGAAGTAGAGCTCTGGCTTTCCGTCTTCCGGATTTCGGCCGCCCAAATGAAGGTTTATATAGCTCCCGTCCTGGCCTTGGCCACTAACATCATTGATGACGTTCACGAAGGCCTGGGTAGTGGTATTGAACTTCGATGGGCCAGTCGGCGATGCCGCGATATTAGGAAGGTAAGCCTTGCCGTCACGAATACTGATGTTTTCCAGCTGGTTGGGAAACGCATAGGTGGTTCGCCCCTTGATATCTGTCACCCCGGTCTCTTGAGACTGAATATGAGTAACCCTGGCATTGAACAGACCAACGCTGCCTGCTACACGGGTGTCGATATCGAGGCTACAGACGATCCCCTCTTTTCCTCGATCGTCACGCTGAACCCCGTTCGTAGTGGTGAACGAGAACATGCGAGTGACTAAGAGAGTCGTACTGTCGGAAGAAACCGCCAGGGTACCTGGTTGGAAATGCCGCTCTCTATCGCCCACGTTGCAAGCGCTATTTCTCAGGTCGAAAGACCCTATGAGCTTTCTGTTTCGTGCATTGATGACCGTGATCGTGTCCTGGCTTCGATTGGAGACAAATACACGCTTCCCGTCGGGCGAGATCACCACGCTACGTGGCTCTGCTCCCGTCACGATCTGGCCTTTGCGACCTAGCTGAGAGTCGAGAGTCGCTGAGAACTTATCAGGGTTCTTGTTATCAACTTTGATCACTGACACCGAGTTGCTAATCGCATTCGCGACGAAAACATGCTTTCCATCAGGGGAAATGGCGAGACTTCGTGGTTCGTCTCCGACCTTAAGCTTGGAAACTACTTGGTTGATGTCAGTGCGAATGACGGTTACGGAGTCGTTGTCCGGGCTGACAACCCACAGTAGCTTGTTGTCTGCGGTTAGAGCGATTGGGCTAGATCTAGTTGACTCACTGTATGAGGCGATCTGGTCGCTAGGTTCTTTGGCAGAAGTATCGCCAGTATCGACATCTTGCGCGGCCGAGCTGACCGTGGAGATTGATGCTGCCAAAACTGCGCAGACCGGTAACCAAAAAACTGATTTGTGGCTTTTGTTCCGAGGGGGTACGTGCACGGGCATGGATAATCTTCCTGATTATTTGGGTAACAGTCTTACATCCATTGAAGCTCACGCTGCATCGACAACAGCCGAGCTAACAATCGTTCCGCATCAACCAAAAAAAGCTGCATTTCACTCTTTAGATATCGATCGTTATCCAATCATGCTGTATTGCTCTTGTCTATGTCAATGAATCTTCTGTGAACATTCAAGTCACCAGGGGAGTCCAGCCCGTGATCAATCTCTCAGGACACACCTTTGGTGTGATTCCAGATTGAGTGGCGATTAGCTTATTCGTAGACAGGTACAAGGAGGGGCCTTGTCACTATGTTTAGGGTGTGGACTCTCTATGGGCTGGAGTGAGACTCACACAGGGGGGGATGACTGAGTAGTGGTTCACTTTCGGCCAGCCTGGCCTTGCATGTCACCCGACTGTAATTGACTTCTTTCGTCCGGCACTATTAGTCTAAATTGGATAGCTATCGTTACCTATTGGGATTCCCTTCTAGGCGCTATCACAGGCTAAGCGGTAGTAATCGCTTAGGACTCACGGTTTTCAGCCCCTAAGAAAGGAATCAAGAATGTCGAAAAATCTGATAGGCCAGCACGTGCAGCTAGCACGTTCATGGAGTCACGCTTCTCGCTCTGCAGTTCTTGCGCTAACAGCTGCTAGCGCTATTTTATTCGCAGCATCTAGTCACGCTGACTTTTACATCAGCAGCTTCGGCACTAATGAACTGATGCGCTTTGACGAAAACAGCGGCGCGTTTCTAGGCGTAGTTGCGAACGTCAATGGTCCGTTTGCATCGCAGATTGGCTTTAAAGGCGATCTCTATTTATCTAGCCACAATACTGGTGAGGTACTACGTTTCGACAGCATCACTGGTCAGTCAAAAGGCGTTTTCATCAAGGCCCATGAAGGTGGTCTGACGAACCCTACAGCCCCAAACTTCGGCCCTGATGGCAAGGTTTATGTGGGTGACTTGGCCACCAACCGAGTCTTGCGGTACGACAGTAACGGTAAGTTTTTGGATGTATTCGCTGATGGGACAACCAGCGACCTGAACGGGCCGTTCATGATGTCGTTCGATGCCAATACGATGTTCATTGCTAGTGGCTACACGAACAGCATTCTGCGCTATGACTTGAAAACAAAGGAGTTCATGGGGGCTTTCGCCAAGCCGGGCAGCGGTGGGCTGAATCTCCCGGTGGGGCTTGAATTTGGGCCTGACGGCAACCTCTATGCAAGTAGCGCTAACTCTAATGAGATCTTGCGTTTCAATGGCAAGACCGGTGAGTTCATAGACAAGTTTGCACCTGCAGGGAGCGGGGGCATGAGCAGTCCTAGGGCGATCCGCTTCGGTGGGGCAAATACCGATCTCTATGTAATCAGCCTGAACACTAACGAAGTCCTTCAGTTTGACCGCGAGACAGGTGCTTTCGTCCGTGCTGTAGCGACTGCTAAGGACAGCGGAATGTACAAGTCACGCGGCCTCACGTTCACTCCGCGTCCTGAACTCTTCGTATACGCAAATGTCGTCAAACGTAATGATGAGGCTCTATTGCCCGAGGAGGCCTACCGTCGCCGGCATATTTATGTGCCTATCGATGTTGAGATGCGCGTGAAGGATTTCCGCGACTCATCACCGAAAATCAAGCTGGAATCCATCGTTTCCTCTGATCCTAGTGTGATCATCGAGCACGCAGTCAAAGGTGCTCACTACGGGAAGGAGGACTACCACTTCAAGCTCGACTTCAAGAACCTCAGTGGCGTTGAGCAAAAGTACACGATTACCTATCGAGCGTTTAACAAGGATGGCATGAGTGCCATTGCCACCACGACGGTAGCCGTTCAGCCGATGTGATTGATCGCAGGTAGGCACGCACCAAGCATGCCTACCTGTGCCTAAAGTACGGGGGCAGTATGACGACAACTGACAGGCAATCGACCAATGAGGTGACTGCTAAGCGACGAATTCTGCACACCATGTTGCGGGTCGGCGATATGCAGGCATCGATTGATTTCTACACGCGAGCTCTGGGTATGTCTCTCATTCGACAGTTCGACAACCCTGAGAAAGAGTATCAACTTACCTTCATGGGCTTCGGTCCAGAAGAGCGAAATACAGTGATTGAGCTTACCTACAACTATGGGGTTTCTCATTACGAGAAAGGCCGAGTTTTTGGGCACATAGCCATCGGTGTAGATGACTGCGCCAAAGCTTGCGAACAAGTTAGAGACTGTCAGGGGGCTGTGGTGAGAGAGCCTGGACCCTTGGAGGGGGGGGAGGAATTTATCGCCTTCGTCCAGGACCCCGATGGAAACCTCATCGAGTTCATTCAACGATCCGCAGATTGGTTTCTCTGAAGCGCAGCGGCTTCAAGATTGAGTGAGGATTGAGGGCTGGCAGTTTCTTTGCCAAGGCTTGATTAGATCCTGACGACAGATATTTTCTGTGATTTTTGATCATTCTTTCTTCTAGGCTAGATGGTAGATCACGACTGAAAACCAACAGGGAACCTCAGCGAGAATGAATGCTTGACCATTAAGATAACGATCGCTATCTTAATGGTTCCGAACACACACGCATGAATGGAGATATGCCATGCCGCTTACATTGACAGTATCTGAAGGTGTTATTCCGAAAGGCAAAGAGAACGAGGTTTTCAAAGGTCTCTGCGACTCTATGCTGAAATGGCATGGTCTGACCGGCAATAAGGTGATGACCCCAAACGTTGTTGGGACTCTGAACGTCGTGCCTCAAGGGTTTTCATACGCCGGTGGCGAGCAAAGCCATGTGGCTTTCGTTGAGTGGAAAGTACCGGGCTTCGCTTTTGCGAACCGTGAAATCCAAGAGGGCTATGTCTCGGAAGCGACTGACCTTTTGCACGAAATTTCTGAAGGTAAGCTGCCCAAGGAAAACATCTGGGTGAACGTGTTGCACGCTGTTGATGGTGCCTGGGGCATTTCCGGCCAGGCTATGACCAATGACCAGCTGAAAGTTGCCATCTCTCAGGGCTGATGCACTTGGCCGAGTAGAGATATGTCCCGCCCTGGGATTGGGTTGACACTAAGTTAGTGCCGGGGCGGAGACATAACAATGTGATTACTTTATTGACTGCACAGCCCCCGTCCTTGATCTCCCCCTTCCCCTTCCCCTTCAGATTTTTGTGAGCCTTGGGATACGTTCACTGATGACTGAGCTGCTTGATACTAGCCAGGATGGATTTTGATATCTCTGCCGCGGTTTTCTCGGATCGAGCAGACCTCGCTAAAACGACTCCACCAATCATCAACGCGATGATCGCCCATGACAGCCGACGGCGTGTCCGTCCATGAGTTTGCAGACCGTCGGAAATTGTGTCGACGATTTTGAGTATTTCGACTTCGTAGAGCTGCTGAGTTTCTTCATCTGTACGAGGAACCTCGGATGACAGCGTTGGCAGAGCGCAACCACCTTGCATCGGGAGTAAGGAGCTGCATTCGGGCTCAGCGGTAGGCTTTGGCAAGCTGAAGTACCAGCCTGTGAATATGCCTAGCCACTTATTGCCGTTCGCGCGCTGGCTTTCTCCAATAGCGTTACGCAGTATGCCAAGGCCCTCGGAGAGGACCATGCGGAAAGCTTCTGATTTGGAATTGAAATGCCCATAAAAAGCTCCTGAAGTTACGTTGGCCGCTTTCGCTATGCTGTCAACGCCAATACCGTTGTAGCCAGATGCTCTGAAGCTAGACAGCGCGGCATTGAGGATCTTGTTCCTAGTTTCTTCCTTATGTTCCTTTGGATAGCGCATAACGCTCCCCCTCACAGTTCAATAATTCATTCGCGAATAAGGACGTAACGTTTCGGCGGTAAGCGCCGCAACAGCCTCGGAGACACGTCCAACGAGCAGGCTCGCCCCATCAAGGGGCCGCAGGATACAAGTCAAGTTAGTTGCAGGACATTGAGGACAGGGTGCCGTTCGTCGAGTTGCCTGTTGGATCGGGTATTAAATGAAGCTTGGCGGACGCCCATATGCTTGATCTACCGCTGGCCGACCCTGGTCGGCTTGAATCGATCTCCATGGTAGCGGAGTTCCGCGATGACTTGGCAATAACTGCCGGCGCAGTCAATTTATTTAGCCGCCTTGAATGTCACATTTAATTAGGTGTATCGCCGACACTGACTCATCAAA
Organism: Pseudomonas sp.; assembly: GCF_030698175.1. GTDB lineage: Bacteria > Pseudomonadota > Gammaproteobacteria > Pseudomonadales > Pseudomonadaceae > Aquipseudomonas. The sequence goes on along the minus strand of NZ_JAUYNT010000028.1, from coordinate 254 downwards.
ACGATATGCCTGAATCGACCCTAGGGGGCGTTCTCAATCAGGCCAGCCATATGACGACTGATACAAGGCTCAGCATCGACTGGTAGTTTCTTGCCGGTCGTTCATACCTAGTAGCGATACGGCGGTACTGCTTCAGTTTCTGGAAAAAACGCTCCACCAGATTACGTGCCTTGTAGATATGTCGATCCAGCTTTCGAGGCTTCAGACGACTCCCTCTTGAGGGGATGACGGCTTCAGCCCCATTGCGCTGTATC
>NZ_JAUYNT010000027.1 GCF_030698175.1 Pseudomonas sp. | reverse complement strand
GATACAGCGCAATGGGGCTGAAGCCGTCATCCCCTCAAGAGGGAGTCGTCTGAAGCCTCGAAAGCTGGATCGACATATCTACAAGGCACGTAATCTGGTGGAGCGTTTTTTCCAGAAACTGAAGCAGTACCGCCGTATCGCAACTAGGTATGAGCGACTGGCAAGAAACTACCAGTCGATGCTGAGCCTTGTATCAGTCGTCATATGGCTGGCCTGATTGAGAACGCCCCCTAGGAAAGAACACCTGAGGTCGATTTTTTTGCAAGTTGGAGGGCATATAGGGTGAAAAATCGGACAAAAGCTCGTCGTTGCTCATGTTTCTACCAGTAGAATGCAGCGCAATCGCAGACGCGGTGAGTAATCTCAGCGGTCGCAAGCAAAAAACCAAAACAATTTCTGCTGTTGTGCACCTCGCCCCAGCCTTTTGATTTAAAAAAAGCCAATGATAATTCTAATAAGTTCAAAAATCGGCCAAGCAGATATCCATGCTGCGCTGGGCAAGTCGGAATACAGCTATTTCTTCTTGATGAAAGACTTTATTCCGGCGCTTGAACGTGTGGGTACGGTCATTCAGGTTAAAAATCTGGCTGAAATCGAATCGCTTTATGCGGGTTATCGCGCCGCAGGGCAGGATGTTGTTTTTTTGAGTTTCAGTCCGCCGCACCAAGTACCTATTGGGTTGGCCTGCCCGACGATTGCGGTGTTCGCTTGGGAGTTCGATAGCCTGCCATTTATGGCTTGGGATCAAGATCCCAGCCATGACTGGCGCTATGTGTTCGCCCATACCCAGGGTGCGATCACTACCAGTAAGGAGACAGCCCTACTGGTAGATAGCGCAATGCAAGGGTGTTTCCCGGTGATTTCCCTGCCTGCGCCAGTCTGGGATCGCTATGCCAAGCTCGGTGCTCTGGAGGGTTGGCCAATTGAGTTTGCTGAGCGGCAATTCCCATTCGCCGGCATAGTAATCGACAGCCCTATCCTGGGGCTCTCTGCCGATGGTCTAGTGCGCAAACCCGAGCCTGTTGCTGGGCCGTCCGAGCCCGGCCCAGTGGTCAAGTCTGCGGTTGAGAATTTGCTTGCGCCCAGCTTGAGCCTTGGTGCTGCTTGGCGGCTTAGCGCAGCACTGCTAAAAGGCTGGTGGAACGAAGTTCGTCTTGAGCCTGCTGAAACCACTGCCCAACAGGTCAGTCCTCCACCTCCTGAGTCGCCCCTTGTCGAGTCACAATTAGCGCTCGAAGCCAAGCCAGAGCCACGTATTATCGGTGTCAGTGGCGTCGTTTACACCACGGTACTTAATCCGGCGGATGGTCGTAAAAACTGGGTCGATCTGGTCACCGCGTTTTGCTGGGCGTTCAAGAACACCGAGGATGTCACCCTGATCGTGAAGATGACCCATCACGACTTGGAGCACTACCGCGTGGTGCTGATGACGCTACTCTCGCGTCTGGCGCCCTTTCGTTGCCGTGTCTTGGTGCTGCACGGCTTCCTTGAGGATGAGCAATATCAGGCGCTTATCGCTGCCAGCAGTTATTACGTGAATGCCTCGTCCGGTGAGGGCCTGTGCTTGCCATTGATGGAATTTCTTTCGAGCGGCAAGCCGGTCATTGCTCCCGACCACACAGCAATGGCTGATTATCTTAACGAGCGGGTGGCGTTCCTGCTCAAGTGTTCGCCGGAGCCGACCTGCTGGCCGCACGACCCCACGGGGATGCTATTTACCCATCGGTATCGACTCAATTGGCAGTCATTAATGGAAGCCTTCCGCAGCAGCTATCAGGTGGCATGCAGTAACCCTGCGCACTACCAACGCATGTCGCGTCATGCGTACCTGCAGATGCAAGACTTTGCCTCGATCGAGCATGTCAGTGAGCCGCTCGCAGCATTCCTGCAACAGATTTTGACTGCTAATTCAGCGGCGCAAGAAACCCGCTCAGCGCGGGAGTTGGACTTATGAAATTTTTGGTTTATTCGCAAATTACCGCAGCGCAAATTGCTGCAAGTCTGGGCTTGCCGGAGTACAGCTACTACTTCGTCCTGCGCGACTTCTTGCCGGTGTTGCGGCAGCTGGGCGATGTGCACGTCATCGAGCATCCCGAGGTGGAGGTCGATCCGCTATACGATGCGGCCTGTGCGGCAGGCGAGCGCTGTCTGTTCCTGTCTTTTTCGCCGCCACAGAAGACTCCGCTCGGCCTGCGCTGCCCGACCCTCCCGGTATTCGCCTGGGAGTTCAGCAGTATCCCGAACGAGCACTGGCTGGATGAGCTGAGCCAGGACTGGCGCTATGTGCTGCAAAAATGCGGTCAGGGTATTAGCCATTCGGGTCTCACTGTCCAAGCGGTAAAAGCCGAACTGGGCGAAGACTTCCCGGTTATTTCCATCCCTTCGCCGGTATGGGACAAGTACCAATCCCTACGCGAGCAGACCAGCGCATTGCCACTGCAGCAGAGCATACGCATCCGTGTGCGCTCTGGTGTGGTATTGGACACCCATGATGTCGCCCTCGAACCCTATATGCCTGGGCCTGATGCGGTGGCCAAGGCGGTCGCGGCAGCAAGGGCGCCTAAGCCAGCGGACAGCCAAGCAGAAAACCCGACAGGCACGCCCATCACTCCGGCCGCCCCTCGGCAATCACGGCTGCAAATTAGCCGTCGTTATATGGGTGAGTGGTATTTACGGGTGTTGCGCGAACTCCTGCCTGGTTTGCCCGGCCCCGCGCCCGCTCAACTAGCCGCACTGGCCGCACCAGCTACCGTAGAACTGGTGTTCGAAGCCGACGACCAGCGCCTCGAGCCGCTCAATCAGGTTGAACCCAGCTCGCTGCCCAAGTCGGGGGTTAAGCCGCTAACACCTGAGTGGGTCTTGAGCGAATGCAGCTTTGAGCTGTCCGGCGTAGTGTTCACTGCCCTGTTCAATCCTTACGACGGCCGCAAGAACTGGGTCGACATGCTCACGGCTTTTTGCGCTGCATTCAAGGACACTGCAGATGCCACGCTGGTGCTCAAACTTGGCCACCACGAATATCAGTCGGCGCTGAACGACATGCTGATGTGCATGGCGCGGATGCCCAAATTTAAATGCCGAGTGGTGTTACTGCAGGGCTTCCTCGACAAGGCCGAATTCGACAGTCTGATCAGTGCTAGCGCCTTTGTGGTCAACGCCTCTCACGGTGAGGGGCAATGCTTGCCGTTGATGGAGTTTCTCTCCTGTGGCAAGCCGGCAATCGCACCGCGGCATTCGGCGATGTGCGACTACATCGATGAAGAAGTCGCGTTTGTTGTCGATAGTTGGCTGGACGCCACCGCCTGGTCACACGACCCGCGCCTGGCCTACCGCACCCTGCGCCACCAAATCGACTGGTCTTCGCTGGTTGAGGCTTATCGTGCGGCCTATCGGTGCGTGCAAGATGATCCGTCGCGCTACGCCAAAATGTCGGCTGCGGCCATCGAACGCATGCGCGGGCACTGCTCACAGGCGGTTGCTACGCAGAAGCTGAGACATTTCTTGAGTATTGATGAGGCCGTCAGCCAATGAATCAATTTGATTTATTCCGCCGCCTGACCGGAGCGGAGAACGACCCGCGTTCCACCGACGAAATCTGGCAGGAAACCGCCAGTCAGCCCGACTTCGTCGACTCCCGTGACTGCGGCTTGGTCGATGCGGTGCAGAGTGGCTGGTATCTAAGCGAGAGTGATGAGCTGTTCAAAGGTTTTGCGATCAGCGCCACAGACTCGGTGCTGGATGTCGGCTGCGGTGCCGGTGGTGCCACATTGTTCAGCGCCAATCGCGGTGCTCATGTGGTGTTCACCGATGTGGTCGCCGAGAAGATCGAGTCGCTCAAAGCCCGAGTAGCGCAGACCCCGGCACGCAAGGCCGAAGGCTTTGTCTCCGACAGCATTCCGCTGCCGGTGGCAGCTGCCAGCATGTCGCGGGTGATCTCCATGGAGGTGCTCGAACACGTCGAAGATCCTGCGGCCTTCCTGCGCGAATTGGTGCGGGTTGGTCAGCCCGGCGCTTTGTATTTGCTGGCCGTGCCTGATCCGGTGGGGGAAAACATCCAGAAAAATTTTGCCCCTGGGTATTATTTTCAGCGGCCTAATCACATTCACATCTTCGAGCGTGAAGAGTTTGGCCGCTTGGTCACCGACGCCGGCTTGGAGATTGTCCGCCGCGATAGCTTTGGTTTCTTCTGGACCTTCTGGATGTTTCTTTATTGGTCGGTGGCTAAGCAGGCGGGGGGCGAGATGGAAGGCACCTCGCATGACGTGGTACAGCCGCCCTATCCGCCGATTTTGAACGACTGGGCCAAACTTTGGCATCAGGTGATCAAGATGCCTGAAGCTGCACCGATGAAGCGGGCGCTTGATCAGCTGCTCCCCAAAAGCCAAGTGATCATCGCGCGCAAGTCGGAAAATGGCTGAGATGAGTAGGCGTATTGCTGACATTGAGGTATTGCGAGCAGTCGCCGTACTGTTCGTGATTTTTCAGCATGCCGGAAGCTTGTTCCCTTGGACATCGCCGGTGCTAGAAACGCTGTATGCCTACCTCGGTGGGACTTTTGGAGTCGATCTGTTTTTCGCTGTGTCCGGTTTTGTCATCGCCCGCGACCTGATCCCGCGATTGCTCGGTGCGCCCGATAGAGCAACGGCTTGGAAGACCATGCTAGCGTTCTGGTTGCGGCGCATGTGGCGCTTATGGCCTTCGGCCTGGCTATGGTTGGGGCTGACGCTACTGGCGGTGCTGGCGTTCAATCGCAGTGGTGTATTTGGCGGCTTCGAGGCCAATCTGCAGGCGACTTTCGCCGGTATTTTTCAATATGCAAATGTGCGCTTTGCACAGGATTTTATGGTCAGGGAAATCGGTGCCAGTTTTGTCTACTGGAGCCTGTCGTTGGAGGAACAATTCTATCTGCTGTTCCCCGTCCTGATTGTGTTGTTCAGGCGCCATCTTGGCTGGGCTTTGTTGACCGTTGCCCTGATACAAATATGTATGCCCCGTCAGCAGCTTTACCTGATGATGTTTCGCACCGATGCGCTCGCGCTCGGTATTCTGCTCGCCCTTTGGAGTCATAAGGTCTCGTGGCCGGCTGCGTTGTCGGCATTTTCGGCGCTCGGCCGCTGGGGCTGCCTGTTATTAGCGTTGACTTGCATCGGCATTATGGCTCTACTCAGCGGCCGTCTAGAGCTGACTCGTTATGCCATCGGCATCATTGCGATACTGTCTGCACTATTGGTTCTGATGGCCTCTTATGATCGTGATCTGCTGTTACCCAATAGTAGGTTCAAGTATCTGCTGGTCTGGATCGGCGAACGCTCATATGCCATTTATCTGATCCACGTGCCGGCTTTCCTCGCCACCCGCGAACTGTTTTATCGTCTGTACCCTGAGCAGATCGCCTCAGCACAACTTACCGTTGCCTATCTGGTTTGTGCGACGGTCATGTTGACAGTGCTGGCGCAACTCAACTTCCGCCTGCTTGAGACGCCGCTGCGGAAGTACGGTGCAGCGGCATCCATGCGGATATTGCAACCGCTTACCCGGCGCCATAACAGCTCCGTGGCGGCAGTACCTAATCGCCTCACCGAACTTACTCCTAAGGTCTAGTCATGCTGCAATTTCTGAAACGGCTTATGCGTTCCACTCCTACCGCGCCGGCACCTTCACCGATAGCGACGCCACAGGAAACCCTGGCGATACCCGACAACTCGACGCTGACCGATGCCTATCTGAGTGGCTGGTTCCGCCGTGACAGCGGCGAGCTGTTTGAGGGCTTCCCAATCAATGCCGAAGACACTGTATTGGATATCGGCTGCGGTGATGGGCCGTTCGCCCAGTTCTGCGCGGAGCGTGGAGCCGAAGTGATCTTTGCCGACATCGACGCCGACAAGGTTGCAGCGGTCGAGGCGATGCTCAAGCAATCGCCGGCGCGGGGGGTGATTCCCCTAGTTACCGATGCCAATCCGATCCCGCTACCGGATGGGCGAGCAAACAAAATTATCGCCATGGAAGTGCTCGAACATGTGGAAGATCCAGCCCAGTTCATGCGGGAATTGGTGCGGGTGGCGCGTCCCGGCGCGCAGTTCCTGCTGACCGTACCTGACCCTCTCGGCGAAAGTGTGCAGAAGAAGCTGGCGCCGGCAGCCTATTTTGAGCACCCGAACCACATCCGGGTATTTCAGCGCGAAGAGTTCGAGCAATTGATTCTCGATGCCGGCTTGATCATCGAGCGCCGCGCAGATTACGGATTTTATTGGTCGATCTGGTGGTTTTTGTTCTGGGCCTGCAAACAGGATCTCTCGCCGCCTTGGCACCCGCTGCTGGATAGCTGGACTCACACGTGGAACATGTTGTTGTCGATGCCCGACGGCCCGCGGATTAAAAAGGCCCTCGACGCCGCCATGCCCAAGAGCCAGGCGATTATTGCGCGCAAACCTGAATAAGTTTTTCAAAGGATCTCCCGGATGCCCTCTGTCTTTCAGTTGAGTCGCGGCTTGGCGTTCGCGCGGCTGCATTGGCCGATGCTGGCCTGCGCGATGCTGGTGGGCGCGGTGGTGTTATTTGTTCGTATTGGCCTGAGTTTCGAGTTTCCCATTCCCTGGAACGATGAAACGGCCTTTATTGCACAGGCTTTTGAGTTCAGTCGCAGCGGCAGTTTCTTTGTCTACGGGCTGAACAGCGAACGGGTAGTGATGTGGATGCCGCCGGGCTACATGTTGTTGCTCGCCGGGGTGTACAAGGTCTGCGGCTATAGCTTTGAAATCTCCCGCTGGGTTTCCACTCTCCTGTATTTGGGCTCGTTCGGCGTGGGGCTGGCGATCATCCGCGCCACGTTGACCGGCTGGCGGCAGATGCTGGCTTTGGTTTTGATGCTGGTGGCCTTTCTCTCGCCCTATTCGCTGGCGATTGCCAATATTGCGCGAATGGAAGGGCTGTACACGCTGATCTTCTTGTTCTCGCTGTTGGCCGCGCTGCGTGGCAAATATGCCCTAGGTCTGGCGCTGGTGTTGCTGGGGGCAACCGTACATTACAACGCGGTGTACTTCCTGTTGCCCTATGGCGTGCTGGTGTTGTGGAAGATCCTGCGGCGGGAAACCCTCAGCATTGGTCCGGGTGAACTGTTGGCATTGGTCATCGCCGCGCTGGCGTTGGCGGGCTATGGCTTGTTTGTGATCAAGCACATTGATGGTTTCTGGCAAGATATGCGCTTCCAGTTTGCCTACAAGCTGGGGGCGCCGGTGATGGGCGGGCGTGAAGGCTGGACGCTGCTAGGCCTGGTTCTATTGATCCCCTGCTTGCAGCTGATGGTGCATCGCCGCCTGGGCGCAGAGGCCCTGTTGTCGCTGTATGGCGTGGCTTTTATTGCCATGACCTTGAACGGCCACAACATGTGGTATTACTTCGCCTACAACTTCGGTTTTTGGCTGCTGTTGCTGGGCGTCTTGGCAAGCAGCGCCGCAGTAGCGAGGCCAATGGCTCGCGGTGCTTGTTTAGTTATCGCGTTGCTGTTGCTTTATCAGCTTGGCCTCTACGTCAACCGCAGTACTGCGGAGTTCGACCCGCTCAAGCCCTGTCTGTCGATGCTGTCCCGAGATTTCCTGCCAGCCAGCGAAATCGACAAGGTGCGGGTCTTCATTGCAACCTTACCGCCAAACACTAGCGTTTCATTCGGTTATTCCGGTGTTGAACCGTACTTCTTCGCCGATTTCGCCCGCTCCGGTGCGCGCTGGACGGGTTCTGCGCACAGCGTGACGCAAGTTTTTCCCGCGCGCAGCGTGGATTACCGGGTGCTTTGCGACAGTACGATGTTTCCGGCATATCTGTCTGTGTATGACTGGGATGGTTATCCGCGCAAAAGTCAGGACAGTGGTTGCGCTATGACCCGGCTGCGCAAGGAGCAAGTTCATGCGCAGTGACGCCAAGGACCACGAAATCGAACAGCTAAGGGTTATCTATTCGGCTACCTGGCCTTAAGCGGATTTATGCAGTGGTTGGGCGCGCGGTCCTATGGGATCTACCTGATTTATCTGCCGGTATTCAAGTTCACACACGAGGCGGCTACCAGGTATCTGCAGGCTTCAGGCCAAGCGTATTCCCTTGCCGCTGTTCCCTTCTTGCTGCGCGTGCTAGAGCTAAGCTCGCTAGGCTAGATTGTAAGACAGGCAGTGCCTCACTACCTATGTTTGACGATGGCTCGCAAAGGACAGCAGCTTAAGTCATAAGCATACAGCTCGTATTTGAACTCCTGACCGCGACCTTTAGGGGCATTGCCGCGGTCTACTTGGTTGCAGTTTGCATTAGCCATACACAGGAAAATGCAGTGCTTAGTAAGTGAAGTGGAATTATAAAGTTTGATTTTAGCTTTGGATTTATGTCTAGGGTTGCGCCGGAAAAAAAGGCGATTGTAATGTACGTCATAAAAAACATATCAACGTCAAGAATCGGTCCTAGCTTAGGAATGGTGTAAGCAAAATAGAGCAGCGACCACCCCGTGATCAGTATAGCAAGAACGTTTTTCCTCGAAAGGCACCAGGTATTTTTTCGGCTTAGGGCAAGGGCTACAAATAAAATTACTATTGGTGTCAAGCCGAGTCCAAGACCGAGCATGTGGAAAAGTTCTTTAAAGTGTTTGAGAGAAAAAACATAGTCAGTGTTGAAGAATATGGATGTTTCGCTTGCGGCCAGTCCGCGATAGCCTTCATAGATGGTGTTAGTGTCGCCAAAATTTAGCTCTTGGTAGAGAGTGGTGAAATAGTCTGACAGACTTTTCGGCCAGAAAAGTCTGAGGCCAATAAAGAAAGCAAGTAAAAGTGCTCCGAGAGTGCGCATTACTATTTCTATTCGCGCCCTCCACAGGTAGGTGAAAAGAATAATAAAGCTTAGTGGGGCGAAGCCTAAGTATATAAGGGGGAGTACGCCGGTGACGACGCCGATCTGTATCTCTGATTTTTCTTCGAAATTCCCATTAAATAGCCAGCAGAGCAGGGCTAAATATCCTCCAGCGATGAATGGATAGTATTCTAGGTAGCCAAAAGAAAATAATATCCAAATAGGTGTTGTCGCGGCCAGCAGTACCCGATACTTGCTTGGATATCTTGTTAAAAGATAAATCGATGTGCAGGCCATGACGCTGATGCCTGCGATGCGTATAAAGCCTGCGTGATTTGCAATGCTGCCTGGTAATATCCTGGCAATCGGCGGGAATTGCCAAATGGCCGCATAGCCCACGCGAAGTGTTTCAATGCCGGCCAAGTACTTCGCGGCAGGAAATAGTTCGCGATTTGAAAGTATTAGCGCAATGAGCTTCCCATCGCCAAGTTCTGGAATGGCAACTGCCTGGATGAATATATTGATAAGAGCTGCTATAGCTATAGCTAGAACTGCTAGGTTGAAATATAATTTTTTTCTCATGATGTCTGGCCGTTATGTCGATTCGATCCGAGTTTGTAACTGTGCTCGGCGAGAAACGCAGAAGTATAGATGGTGGTAACGGGATTTCAGGGTCATTTGTTCATCTTAAAAATACTTTGTATTGGTGTGCGCAGATTTTATTTTGATATCGTTAATGTCATTGATCACTAAAACTGCGCCCGCACGCTTTGTCAGTGTTATCTCAATGAAAGCTTGCGAAAGGCCATCGCCAATACTCGAGGATCTTCGCTGGCAGGGTTGTGTGCATCCGGCAGATGAAAGGTGAAGGTATTCCGGCCTGCGTGTAACAACTCCGGGGAAAAGTTGAAGCGAATTTCTCTTTCCCCTCCATCAAAACGACCTTGGTAAAGCTGTTGGCCATTGAGTGCGATAGTCAGGGCCTGATTGCCCAGAAAACCTGCCTGCAAGTTGGCCTCGCCGCTTAGGTTTTGCTCGCCTAGCATGAGGCTTAGGCTGGCGTCCTGTCCTTCACTCCAGCGAAAACCTGCTTCCAAGCCATAAAAGCTGTCGAAGGCCGCTTGGGCAGAGTCGTAGGGAATATCGATGAGACCGGTGAAGGGCGGAAGTTGATGGCTGCGGAACTCAGTCAGTCGTTCTTCGTGGCGACTTTTGCTATGGAGAAATTGAGGGTAGCGCCAATCGAATAGATATTCAGGGTATTGATCGACGTTGGGCTCGACGTTCCATTGCATGCCATAGGGGTTGAACAGGGCTTGGTAAGTATTGATATAAATGGCGAACAGGCCACTGACTATCACTGCGGCGTATGCGAGGTTTCTCCTCTGGCGTAGCGCCGCCAAGCCACTGAAAAGGCCCACGAAGAGGCCGGGCAGGGCATCGACCAGCAAGCGGGCGCCGAACGACCAGCCCGCCCACCAGTGAGGAAACTGGCTGACCGACAATAGATGAGCAAGCGGCCAGGCAAGGCTGATCAGGCTCAGCTTTGCCAAGCTCTTGTTTCGTGGTGCCAGCCCGATGGTCAAGAGGATGGATACCAGCAGGAAGGGCGAATAGACCCACAATCCGCGAGCCGGGCTGAGCAGGTTGCCATACAGCGCTGTTTCAAAGTCGCCGCCCTCCAAGCGCTTTGGTAAGTAGTAGTCCGGCAAAATCTGGGCGAACTCGTGCAGGCTCCAGCCCATAAAGCCAAGCAGCAACAGTCCCAGGGTAACGCCTGCGAGCACTGCGGATTTTTTATCCTGGAGGAAGTAATACAGCAGCAAGAAGGGCGACAGCAGCGCCAAGGTCGGCCGGCAGAGATAGGCCAGAAACAAGCTCAGCCCGATTAGTGCCGGAGCGAGTAAAGCCTCCGGCTGACGGTGGCGGAGCACCAGAAAGATGGCGGCACTGGAAAAGACCAAGGCGAAGTCATGTGACCATAGCGCGGTTCCCACCGTGCTCGCGAGCGAGCTGCCGAACCAGCAAAGCCCCGCCAACAGCAAGCTCTCGGTCTGGCGCAGGTAGAGCCTGGCGGTCTTGTAGAGTATGAAGGTGATAAGCAGTGCGGCCAGGGCGGCGAGTGCCATCTGGATGAGAGGCTCATCCCTCATCATATCGAAGCCCATAACATTGGCTACGGCTACGAATGGTGTACTGAGTAAGGCGGTACCCAAGGGGAAATAATTGTAGAAGTGCCCACCTTTCTGGTGAATGACATATCCGTAGCTATCGAGGAACGTCTTGCCGTAGGCATCAAGTTTCACGGTGCCATGCTGCGCTATGGCCTGACTAACCAGTAGGGTGCCGCGGGGGTCGCTACCGGTATTGTGCGTTGTCTGTCCGGCTATCACCGCCACGATCAGGAAGGCGAGGAGCCAGCCAAGCCAGCGATGCTTTCTTGGGGCGAATGAGTGAGTGATTTTGTTAGTCGTCGGTAGGTACTTCAGCATGTAAATGTCTGCTCTTCGTGGTGGGCTGAGACCTATAGCGAAAGCCGTTTGAAGAGCCTTTCCGGAATGTTTTTGATGATCAGCATGATCAGCATCCAAAACCCCGGCGTATAAAGCACGTCCTTCTTCTTATCGAGGGCCTTGTCGATATCCAGGGCGACTTTTTCCGGTGTGGCCCACAGCGGGCCTTTGGGGAAGGCGGCGGTCATCGGGGTGTCGACGAAGCCGGGTTTGATGGTCAGCACCTGTACGCCGCTTTTGTGCAGGCGATTGCGCAAGCCCTGCAGGAAGATGCTCAAGGCGCCCTTGGCGGTGCCATAGATGTAGTTGGATTGTCGGCCGCGGTCGCCGGCCACCGAGCCGATCACGGCAATGCAGCCATGCCGTTGCTGCTCGAAGTGGTTGGCCAGCAGCGTCAGCAGGGCAATGACGCTGAGGGCGTTGGTGTGCAACTCCTGCAAGGTCATCTCGACGCTCTGTTCGCAGGCCTGTTGGTCGCTGAGGGTGCCGTGGGCAATCAGCACCCGGTCCAGGCCATGCAGCTCGGTTTTGACCTGTTCCAGTAGCGCCTGATGAGTCTCCAGCGCGTTCGCCTCGAAGCCGGCGCAGTGCACGGCCGTGGCGCCGCGCACGCGCAGATCCTGCGCCAGGCTCTCTAGCCGCGAGCTATTGCGCGCCAGTAGGTAAAGGCTATGCCCTTGGGCGGCGAAACGTTTGGCGCAGGCTTCGGCAATCGCCGAGGTGGCGCCGATAATCAGGATTTTTTGCATGGGATTAGTCCAGGCCGAGCCGGCGCGATTGCAGGGAGGCGAATTTGCCGAGGGCGCCATATTGGGCGCGAATTTCTTGGAATTGCTGCCAGTTGGGCTGGCTTTGTTTAAAGGTTGCCTCACTCATGCGCGCATCTTTGGCCAGATACAGGCGGCCACCATGGGCCAAGACCATGCTGTCCAATTCGTCCAATAACTCCAGCAGGCCGGCCTCCAGTTTGAAGTCGAGCGCCAGGGTGTAGCCTTCCATGGGGAATGACAGCAGGTTGTCATTGGCGGCGCCGAAGGTTTTCAGCACGGCCAGGAAGGAGCCGCGATGGGAGGCCGAGATGCGCTCAAGGATGGCACGCATGCCTTGCAGGCCGGCCGCCTTGGGGATGACAAATTGATACTGCACGAAGCCCTGTTTGCCATACAGGCGATTCCACTGCTGGATGCTATCCAGCGGGTAGAAGAAGCTCTCAAAAGATACCCGTTGCTTCGACTCCGGCTTGCGGATGCGTTGGTAGTACAGCTCATTAAAGGCTTGTACTGAGTAACGGTTGAGTAGGGCGGCGGGCATGTCCAGCGGCACGCTCAGCGCTCGTTTGGCGGGCAATAGCAGTTGGCCGTTGCGGGCATGCTCGCCCACCATTAACAGTGAGCGGCCCAATGCCTCGCCACTGGCCAGGCAGTCGATCCAGGCCACCGAATAGGTGCTGGCGCTGTGGGTTTCAAACAGCTGCAGCGCTTCTTCGAGGTTGGCGGCCTTGAAGGTGGTCTGCTGGATATAGGCGCTTTCGATGCGTAACAGCCGCAGCGTGGCTGCGACAATCAGTCCGGTCAGGCCCATGCCGCCACAGGTGGCGTGAAACAGTTCGGGCCGTTCGCTGCGCGAACACTGGACCTGTGAACCGTCGGCCAGCAACAGTTCCATGTTTTCCACGCACTGACTAAAACAGCCATGCAGATGATGGTTCTTGCCATGCACGTCACTGGCAATAGCCCCGCCGACGCTGACGAATTTGGTGCCGGGGGTGATAGGCAGAAACCAACCGCGCGGCACAAAGACTTCCAGCAATTCGCCTAGGCTGATGCCGGCCGCGCACATCAGTAAACCGCTTTGCACATCGAAGCTGTGCAGGCGGTTGAGTTGACGCGTGCTGATCAGCTTATCGGCCAGTGCGCTGTCGCCATAGCTGCGGCCCATGCCGCGGCCAAGCACGGGGGCCTCTTCGTTCAGCAGCTGTGCGGCTTCTTGCGCTGTCTGCGGTTGCATGAGTTGCGCGTTATGGTGCGGGTAGCGGCCCCAGCCATGAGTCAGCATGCCGGCTGCGCCTGACTGCGAAATACAAAGCGCTTATCCAGCTCGTACTTGGTTACGTAGCCAATGGCCAGACCTATTACACCGCCGAGATAACGCATCTGGTCGGTGCCAAAGAGTGTGTGGAAGGACAATTCGAAGCCCCAGAAAACGGCAGTGGTTAGCACCCCTGTCGAGGCGTAAAGGATAAAAACTTTTCTATCATGTGCCGCGTTTTCGGCCTTAAAACGGAAAATATAGCGTTTATCGAGGCCGTATTTAACAATTAGGCCGATGCCTGTACCGACCATAATCGACAATGCGATAGCATAGGCGCCCGCGTAAACCAGCAGAAAGCCCGCTTGCGCGCCGATGTTGGTTGCTGTCGCGATCACGGCAAGAAGCGCGTAGATAGCTGCCAGTTTCATGAGCCTTCCCAAACCCCGCCGAGGTAAAATGGCATGCATGCTACCGTAGCGCCGCGCTCGTCTCTAGCGCAAATTCGAGGGATGTTAGCGTTGATGCGCCCACGCCAGTGGGTGAAAAATGCTTTTGTGTTCGCACCGCTGATTTTTGCCGGCGAGTTTCTCAATCTAGAATCGATCGAGAAGGTGGCGCTGGCGGCACTGATTTTCTGCGTGGCCTCGTCGGCCACCTATATCCTTAATGACCTGAGCGATATCGAGCGTGATCGTCGTCATCCGAAAAAATCCCAGACTCGACCTTTAGCCTCCGGTCTGGTCTCAGTGCCGCAGGCGCTGGCTTTGTTGCTGGCTCTTTATATCATGCTGCTGGCGGCCTGGTTCGTGATGCCGGCGGTGCTTTATGTGGTGCTGGGCTATTTGCTGCTTAACCTGGCCTACACCTTCGTGCTCAAGCACCAGCCGGTAATAGATATTTTCACTATTGCCATTGGCTTTGTCTTGCGCGTGTATGCCGGGGCCATGGCTCTGTCGGTGCCGGTATCGTCGTGGATGTTTGTAACCACCCTGTGTTTGGCGCTGTATCTGGCCGCAGTCAAACGCGGTCAAGAGCTTGCCAGCAATGGCAGCGAAAGCCGCGAGGTTTTGCAGCACTACACCCCGGCGCTGCTTGATCGCTATGCCGAGATGGCTGCCACTGGCGCCTTGTTGTTCTACAGCTTGTTTGTGATGACGGCGCGGCCGGCCCTGGTGATGACCATTCCGCTGGTGCTTTATGGGCTGTACCGTTACTGGTTTATTGTCGAGTCTAAAGACGCTGGCGAGTCACCCACCGATGCTTTGCTGAGCGACTGGCAATTGCTGCTGACGGTGGCAATCTGGGGCGTGGTATCGGCCGTTTCGATCTGGCCGGGACATTCGTTATGACTCTCGATTATTCCTATGCGCTCACGCCTTTGATTGCCTGGCTGCTGGCGGGCTGCAGCAAGTTCGCCATCAATAGCTTGAGAGCTAAGCGTTTGGCCTTTGATTTGATCGGCTACGGCGGCATGCCAAGTAATCACAGCGCTATTGTCTGCAGCATGGTGGTGCTGATTGGACTCAAGGAAGGCATTGCTCAGCCGGCTTTTGGGGTGGCGGTTACTCTGGCTTTTATCGTCTTGCTGGATGCCAGCAGTCTGCGTCGGCAAGTAGGTTTGCATGCACAGGCGATCAATGCCTTGTCTGCTACAGACGCCGCAGGCACCTTGCGTGAACGAATGGGCCATAGTCGTGGCGAAATACTCGCCGGGCTTTTGGTGGGCGGCGCTGCGGCTTGGCTGGTTTGGCGCTGGGGTGCCGATCTGCTCAATGGATTGTTGGCGGCTGCAGGATAAGAGGAGTGCTTAGCGTGAAGAAACTACTGGTTACCGGTCTGAACGGCTTCGTCGGCCGGCACTTGCAGGCGTTGCTGGCGACCGAGTCGGATGGGCCCTGGCGGCTGCTTGCATCTAAGCCGCATGACTTGCTCGATTGCGCATCGCTGGATGCATGGTTGCAGGATGATTGCCCGGATGCCGTTATCCATTTGGCTGGGCAAACCTTCGTGCCTGAGGCCTTTCGTGATCCGCAGCGCACCCTGCAAGTGAATCTGCTGGGTACCCTGAATTTGCTGCAGGCGCTCAAGCGCCGGGGGTTTTGCGGGACTTTTCTGTATGTTAGTTCGGGTGATGTCTATGGCCAGGTCGGGGAAGCTAATCTGCCGATCAGCGAGCGCCTGGCACCACGGCCGCGTAATCCCTATGGCGTGAGTAAGGTTGCCGCCGAGTTGTTGTGTCAACAGTGGAGTTATAGCGAGCCTTGGCGGATCATAGTCGCCCGCCCGTTTAACCATATTGGTCCTGGGCAGGGCGAAGCGTTCGTTATTTCGAGTATGGCCCGTCAACTGGTTCGCGTGCAGCAGGGTTTACAACCGGCGCAGCTTGAGGTCGGTGATGTTGATGTGACACGCGATTTCCTCGATGTCCGCGATGTGCTGCAGGCCTACTTAGCGTTGCTGGAACAGGGGCGAAACGGCGAGATTTACAACGTCTGTTCGGGGGTAGAGCGGCGGGTTCGCGATCTGATCATGCAGATGGCGAACTTGGCTGGAGTTGAGGTTGAACTGGTACAAGATGCCAGCCGTATGCGCTTGTCTGAGCAGCGGCGGGTAGTGGGATGCAGTAAAAAACTACAAAAAGAGACTGGGTGGAAACCCAGCGTATCAATCACGGAAACCCTGCAGAGCGTGCTCTCTGACTGGGCAGCAAGAGAAATTAAACATGTCTAAGTCTGCATTGATTACTGGCGTAACCGGCCAAGACGGCGCCTATTTGGCCAAGCTGTTGCTGGAAAAGGGCTATGAAGTTCATGGTCTGGTGGCTAGACGCAGTAGCGATACGCGCTGGCGTTTGCGTGAGTTAGGCGTTGAGGCGCAGATTCGTTATCACGAGGGCGATCTGGCCGATGCCTGCTCGGTTCAGCGCGCGGTAATCAAATCCAAGCCGGATGAAATCTTTAACCTGGGCGCGCAGAGCTTTGTTGGCAGCTCCTGGGATCAGCCGGTCACCACTGCAGTGGTCGATGGTATCGGCGTCACCCACTTGCTCGAAGCGATTCGCCAGTTCGCACCGCAAACCCGTTTCTATCAGGCCTCGACCAGCGAGATGTTCGGTTTGATCCAGGCCGAGCGGCAGGACGAGAACACTCCGTTCTACCCGCGCAGCCCCTATGGTGTGGCCAAGTTGTATGGCCACTGGATCACCGTTAACTACCGTGAAAGCTTCGGCCTGCACGCCTCCAGCGGCATTTTGTTCAACCACGAATCGCCGCTGCGCGGCATCGAGTTTGTGACCCGTAAAGTTACCGATGCGGTGGCGCGGATTAAGCTCGGCAAGCAAAGCGAGCTGCGCCTGGGCAATATCGACGCCAAGCGTGACTGGGGCTTTGCCGGCGATTACGTGGAAGCCATGTGGCTGATGCTGCAGCAAGAGGTTGCCGATGACTACGTGGTCGCCACTGGTGTAACTACTACTGTGCGCGACATGTGCAAGCTGGCCTTTGAACATGTTGGCTTGAGCTATGAAAATTACGTGGTGATAGATCCGCAGTTCTTCCGCCCGGCCGAGGTCGAGGTGTTGCTGGGCAATCCAGCCAAAGCGGAACTGAAACTGGGTTGGAAACCGAAAACCAGTTTGGCCAGTTTGATTGAGGGGATGGTCGAGGCGGATCTACGTCGCGTCGGCAAGGAATGAGGCGGCCATGATTATTCCTGTGATTCTGTCCGGCGGTGCCGGTACGCGTTTGTGGCCGGTATCGCGCGAAGACCACCCCAAGCCCTTTATGCGCTTGCCGGATGGTCAGTCACTGCTGCTGAAAACCTACTTGCGCGCCGCCAGCCTGATATCGGCGGGCGGCGAGATAGTCACGGTGACTAACCGTGAGCACTACTTTGAAAGCCGCGATCATTTTGCTGAAGCCAAATTGACTCGTCACCACGCGCGTTTCTTGCTCGAGCCACAAGGCCGTAATACCGCCCCTGCAATCGCGGTAACGGCCTTGGCCTTGGCGGCCGAGCATGGTGAAGATACGGTGCTGGTGGTGATGGCGGCCGATCATCTGATTCATGATCTAGCGGGCTTTAATCAAGCCACCGAACATGCTGTGGCTTTGGCTCGCCAGGGTTATTTGGTCACCTACGGCATTCGCCCAACGGCGCCTGAGACTGGCTTCGGTTATATCGAAGCCGGAGATGCGTTGGATGAGCGTGGTGGCTGCCGCGTGTTGCGCTTCGTGGAGAAGCCCAATCAGGCTACAGCCCAAGAATACCTCGAGAGCGGCCGTTTCCTGTGGAACTCGGGAATGTTCTGCTTTACCGCCGGCAGCTTGATCAGTGAGCTGCAAGCTCATGCGCCCGAGTTGCTGGAGCTGGCGCGCACCTGTGTGGCGCTGAGTCCGCGCTCGGCGGGTGCGAATGCGCAGATGCAGGAGTTGCATGCGGCTAGTTTTGCGGCCCTACCGGATATTTCCATCGACTATGCGCTGATGGAGCGTTCGGCCCAGGTGGCGGTAGTGCCTGCGGCATTTGACTGGAGCGACATAGGTTCGTGGAAAGCGCTACGTGATCTGGTCGAACCCGATGCCGAGCAAAATCGTGCGCAAGGCGATGCAATCTTTATCGATAGTCGCAACACCTACGTGCAGAGCGAGGGTCGCTTGGTTGCCACCGTTGGGGTGGATGATCTGATCGTGGTTGAGACGCCCGATGCGATCCTGGTTGCCCATGCCGACCGTGCGCAGCAAGTAGGCCAAGTGGCCAAACGGCTGAAGCTGGAAAACCATCAGGCCTACCGCCTGCATCGCACCGTGTCACGCCCTTGGGGTTCTTACACCGTACTGGAAGAAGGGTCACGCTTTAAGATCAAACGCATAGTGGTAAAGCCGGGTGCTGCACTGTCGCTACAGATGCATCACCATCGCAGTGAGCACTGGATAGTGGTGCAGGGCATGGCCAAGGTGATCAATGGCGGTGAACCACGGCTGATCAACACCAACGAATCGACCTTTATCCCCGCTGGGCACCAGCATCGCTTGGAAAATCCTGGCGTCATCGACCTGATGATGATCGAGGTACAGAGCGGCGAATACCTAGGTGAGGACGATATCGTCCGTTTCGAAGACCACTACGGCAGGGTTCAGTAATGGCGGTTGGCATGGCCCGCGCGGTGTGGAATTACCGCGGCTTTGTGCTGGGCAGCGTGCAGCGCGAGTTTCAGACCCGCTACCGCAATTCGTTACTGGGCGCGGCTTGGACGGTGCTCAACCCGCTGTCGATGATTATCGTCTACACGGTAATCTTCTCGCAGCTGATGAAGGCCCGCCTGCCAGGCGTCGATAACAGCTTGGCCTATGGCATTTATCTGTGTTCGGGGATTCTGGCCTGGGGCTTTTTCTCCGAGGTGATCGGCCGCAGTCAGTCGGTGTTTTTAGAGCACGCCAACCTGATCAAGAAGTTGAGCTTCCCGCGCATCTGTTTGCCGCTGATTGTGGTGCTGAATGCCGGGGTGAACTTCGCCATCATCTTCGTGCTGTTTCTCGGCTTTCTGCTGGTGACGCAGAACTTTCCCGGCTGGGCGGTACTGGGGGTGATACCGGTGCTAATGATCCAAATCGCCTTCTCCATTGGCTTGGGCATCATCCTCGGCGTGTTGAATGTGTTCTTTCGCGATGTCGGCCAGTTTATGGGGATTTTCCTGCAGTTCTGGTTTTGGTTTACGCCCTTGGTGTATCCACTGTCGATTCTGCCTGAGGGTATTCAACCGCTGATTAATGCCAATCCCATGGTGCCGTTGATCGCTGCTTATCAGGGCATTTTTGTTTATGGCCAATGGCCGAACTGGTTGTCGCTCTGGCCGACCGCATTGCTGGCGGTAGCGCTTTGCCTGCTGGCCATGCGCTTGTTTCGCAAGCGCTCCGGTGAAATGGTGGATGAACTCTGATGGGCAGTATTCAAGTTACCCAACTGGGCAAGGCTTACAAGCAGTACCCCACACGCTGGTCGCGGCTGGCGGAATGGCTGATCCCCTTCTCGGCGCCGCGCCATCAGTTGCAATGGGTGCTGCAGGATGTGTCTTTTCTGGTCAATCCAGGCGAGGCGCTGGGGATTATCGGGATCAACGGCGCGGGCAAAAGTACGCTGCTGAAGATGATTACCGGCACCACCCAACCCAGTGCTGGGCAGATCCAGACCCAGGGGCGGGTCGCCGCCTTGCTCGAACTGGGCATGGGCTTTCATCCGGACTTCAGTGGTCGGCAGAATGTCTTTATGGCCGGGCAGTTGCTGGGCTTGAGCATGGAAGAGCTGCAGGCGCTGATGCCCGAGATCGAGGCCTTTGCCGAAATCGGCGAATATATGGATCACCCGGTGCGCACTTACTCCAGCGGCATGCAGATGCGCTTGGCGTTTAGCGTGGCGACCGCACGACGCCCGGACGTGCTGATCGTCGATGAAGCCCTGTCGGTGGGCGATGCCTATTTTCAGCACAAGAGCTTTGATCGCATCCGTGAGTTTCGTAAAGCCGGCACCACCTTGCTGATCGTCTCCCATGATCGTCAGGCGATTCAGAATCTCTGTGACCGTGCGATCCTCTTGGCCAAGGGGCGACTGGCGCTGGAGGGTGCGCCCGAAGAGGTGATGGACTTCTATGGCGCGATGATTGCCGAAAAAGAACAACAGACGGTCCGTCAGGAGCGTCTGGACAACGGCAAGGTGCGCACTATTTCCGGTACTGGCGAAGCGGGCTTTGCTGATATTGCCTTACTTAATGCCCAAGGGCAGCGGGTCGAGGTGCTCGAAGTGGGCAGTCAGGCGGTGCTTGAGGTTACCGTTGATGTGAAGGAGGCCATTCCACGCTTGGTGCTCGGCTTCATGATCAAAGATCGCATGGGCCAGGCGATTTACGGCATCAATACCCATCGCCTGCATCAGGCACTGGAAAACCTGTCGACCGGCGAGCGCATTGTCTATCGCTTTGCCTTTCCGGCTAACATTGGTAAAGGTAATTATTCGATTGCCTTGTCATTGTCACGCTTTGACTCGCACCTAGACACCAATTACGAATGGCGCGACTTTGCCTTGGTGTTTCATATGATCAACATCAAAAAGCCCGACTTCGTTGGCTGTAATTCGCTGGATGCTGACTTAAGCATCAAGCGCTTGCAGCAGACGGCCAGCGTATAAATATGTGTGAGAGCTCCATGCGTTTTTTGATTGAGTGCACCTACGTTTACGAACATCCGCAGGACAACTCGGGCATCCAGCGGGTGGTACGCAACATCATCCGCGAGCTTGGCGCTCAGCAGCCGGAGGTCGAGTGCGTGCCGGTGATGATGCATGGCGGTCAGCTGTATCGGGTCTTGAGTCTGGCTCCCTTGGCGGTAGACCGCAGTGCCACCCGGCGCCAGGCGCTAATCGTTAAGTTGGATCATGTGCGCAATCGCTACTGGTGGTGGCACTCACGGTTGGAGCGGTTGTGGCCGTTTGGTCGTTCAGCAACCGCGCGGCGCCTGCTCTATTGGCCATGCAAGCTGGTCAGCTTAGCAATCAGTTTGCCCTTGCGCGGGCTGGTCTGGCTGAACCGCAATGCACAACCTGCACCGCTGCGGGCGATACCGCTGCAGGCCCAGCCGGGCGATCAGTTGGTGTTACTCGATTCGTCCTGGCATGCCGATATCTTTCCCTTGGCGGAAAAGCTTAAGGGCCAGGGCCTGGGCATAGTTTCGGTGATCTACGACCTGATCCCGCTGACCCATCCGCAGTTCTGCGATGCGGGACTAGTAAAGGTGTTCGACAGTTGGTTTGACTGGATTGCCAAGACCGCCGATGGCTTTATGGCCATCTCCAAAACCATTAGCGAACAGGTTGATGCTGAAGTGCAGCGCCGGCTGGGTCCGGTAGCCGCCGCCAAGCGCTGGCACGGCCACTTCCACCTCGGTTCGGAACTGGACCTGCTGCGCGATGAGGCACGCCTCAATCCTGACTTACAGCGAATGTTCCGTGATCCGGCGCCGGTCTACCTGATGGTCAGCACCATAGAGCCGCGTAAAAATCACGCCTATCTGCTGGATGCTTTCGAGCGGCTATGGGCCCAGGGCAGTAATGCCCGGCTGTGCATCATCGGTAAGATTGGCTGGAAGTGCGAGGCGCTGGTCGAGCGAATCAAGCAGCACCCGCAGTGGGGCAAGCGCTTGTTTATGTTTAACCGGATCAACGACAAGGGCCTCGAATACGCCTACGCCAATGCCCGTGCGCTGGTCTTCCCGTCTTATGTCGAGGGCTTCGGCTTGCCGCTGGTGGAGGCCATGCAGCGCGGCTTGCCGGCCATGGCCAGCGACATTCCGGTGTTCCGCGAAATAGGCGGCGAGTTTATGGCTTATTTCGATCTGGCTGATCCGCAGAGCTTGGCTGATCGGGTGCTGCAGTTCGAATCCACGGGTAGCTTCCCGGCTCCCCGGCCGGTAACTGATTGGCAGTGGATCGGCTGGCGTGAGGCCAGTCAGCAGCTGATCAGCGGCACCCTCAATGGCCTGCGCAACAATCAACAGGTAAGTCATAGCCATGCGGATCGCCCTTAACGCCGGCATCCTGCGCGCGCCGCGTACCGGCATTGGTCAGTATCTGGTCGAGTTGGTGCAGGCGTTGGCGGTTTATCCCGAGTTTGAGCTGGCGTTGTTCAACGGCTGGAATTACTCGCCTGAGTTGCCCAGCGCTTCGTTGCCGGGCTACTCGCGGGTGAGTGGGCTGATCAAGCGCTGCGTCCCTAGTGCCTATGCCTTGCGCCGGCTGATTGAGCAGCAGCGCTTCACTAGAGGGGTTGTGGGAGCGGATCTCTATCACGACCCGAGCCTGTGGCCGTTTGAGTTCGACGGGCCGATGGTGATGACCCTGCACGACCTGACTCACGTGCATTTCCCCGAAACCCAGCCGGCCGATCGCCTGCTCGAGATCGAGCGACATGCCGCCCGTAGCGTCGAGCGGGCACGGCGAATTCTGGTCGACTCGCAGTTTATCGGCGAGGAAGTCTGTCGCCATTACGGAGTGCCCACCGAGCGGGTGGTGGTCGCGCCATTAGGCTGCGCCGCGCGTTTTCACTCGCGCACGCCTGCGCAGTTGACCGCGCCGCTGCAGGCTCTGGATTTGCAACCTGGTCGTTATCTGCTGTGCGTCGGCACCCTGGAACCGCGCAAGAACCTGCAGTTAGCCTTGCGCGCCTATGAGCTGTTGCCGGCGGCGCTGCGCGCGCAGTATCCGCTGGTCATAGTCGGCATGCCGGGCTGGCGCCCGGAGCAGCTGGCGGCGCCCTTGCAGCGGGCACTGGCTACAGGGCAGGTGCGGCTGCTGGGTTACCAGAGTGATACGTGCCTCGCCGAGCTGCTGGCCGGGGCGCGGCTTCTGCTGTTTCCTTCGCTCTATGAAGGCTTCGGCTTGCCGGTGCTGGAGGCAATGGCCAGCGGCACTCCGGTGATCCTCAGCTCGAGCTCGGCCTTGCCGGAAGTGGCAGGCGGCGCCGGAACCTATATTGATCCGCAGGACGAGCGTGCCTGCGCCGACGCCATCCAGCGTTTAATTGACGATCAGCCAGAATGGCAACGCCGGCGCGATGCAGGTTTGCTGCGCGCCCAAGAATTTTCCTGGGGACGCTGTGCGGCGATTACCGCGAGTGTGTACCGACAGGTCCTGGAGGGCTGATGCGCGTTTTACATTTTTTCAAAACCTACCTGCCCGAATCCGTCGGTGGTATCGAACAAGTCATCTTTCAGCTCTGCCAGAGCGGTGCCGCCCACGGCGTGCACAGCGAGGTGCTGACCCTCAGCGCCAACCCTGAGCCGCGCGAGGTGATGGTCGCCGATCACAAGGTGCACAGGGCAAAATTGGATTTACAGATAGCCTCCACCGGTTTTTCCGTCAGCGTGTTCAAGCGTTTTCGCGAGTTGGCCGCGCAGGCAGACATCATCAATTACCACTTTCCGTGGCCATTTATGGATATGGTGCACTTCGCCTCGGCGGTGAACAAACCGGTGGTGGTGACCTATCACTCGGATATCGTCCGGCAAAAAAACCTGATGCGGCTCTACAGCCCGCTGATGCATGCTTTTCTGCGTCGCGCCGATCGCATTGTTGCCGCGTCACCCAATTATCTTGAGACCAGCACGGTGCTGGCGCGTTATCGGGATAAAACCGTGGTGATCCCTTACGGCCTGGATCGCAGCGGTTATCCGGTACCCAGTGAATCCTATGCGGCTGCCTGGGAGCAGCGTTTCGGTCGACGCTTCTTTCTGTTTGTCGGGGTGATGCGTTACTACAAGGGCCTGCATATTCTGCTGGAGGCCGCGCAAGGGACGAATTACCCGATTGTGATAGTCGGTGCGGGGCCGCTGGAGCAGGAGTTGCGCGAGCAAGCGGCCAGGCTCGGATTAAGCAATGTGCACTTTCTCGGCCGCCTGGGTGAGGAGGACAAGGTCGCCTTGTTGCAACTCTGCAGCGCGATTTTGTTTCCTTCGCATTTGCGCTCCGAGGCCTTCGGCATTTCCTTGCTGGAAGGCGCCATGTACGGCAAGCCGATGATTTCCAGCGAGATAGGTACCGGCACCAGCTATATCAATATTCACGGTGAAACCGGGTTGGTGGTGCCACCGAGTAATCCGGCTGCCTTTCGCGAGGCCATGCGTAGGCTGTGGGATAATCCCGCGCAAGCGCAGGAGATGGGCCGCAAGGCCAGTCAGCGCTATGAGCAGCTGTTCACCTCCGAGCAGATGGGCCGGCAGATGGCGCAGCTGTATCGGGAGTTGTTAGGCCGCCAGTAAACGGCAGGCATAAAAAAACCGGCGCAAGGCCGGTTTTTTTATCGGGTTGGAAAAGGCGATTAATCGACCGCTTTAACCAGTGCCTCGATTACCTTTTTGGCGTCGCCAAATACCATCATGGTCTTGTCGAGGTAGAACAACTCGTTGTCCAGGCCGGCGTAGCCGCTGGCCATCGAGCGCTTGTTGACGATCACGGTCTTGGCTTTGTAAGCCTCGAGGATCGGCATGCCGGCGATTGGCGAGTTTGGATCGTTCTTCGCGGCCGGGTTGACCACGTCGTTGGCGCCCAGTACCAGCACCACGTCAGCCTGGCTGAACTCGGAGTTGATGTCGTCCATCTCGAACACTTGCTCGTAAGGCACTTCGGCCTCGGCTAGCAAGACGTTCATGTGGCCAGGCATACGACCGGCTACCGGGTGGATCGCGTACTTCACGGTCACGCCACGGTGAGTCAGCTTCTCTACCAGTTCCATCAGCGCGTGCTGGGCGCGGGCCACAGCCAGGCCGTAGCCCGGAACGATGATCACGGTGTCGGCGTTGCTCAGCAGGAACGCGGCGTCGTCGGCAGAGCCGGACTTCACCGGGCGAGCTTCTTGGGCGCCGGCCGGGCCATCAGCAGCAGGCGCGCCACCGAAACCACCGAGGATCACGTTGAAGAACGAGCGGTTCATCGCCTTGCACATGATGTACGAGAGGATCGCGCCGCTTGAGCCCACCAGGGAGCCAGCGATGATCAGCATCGAGTTGTTCAGCGAGAAGCCGATACCGGCCGCCGCCCAGCCCGAGTAGCTGTTGAGCATCGACACCACCACCGGCATGTCGGCGCCGCCGATTGGGATGATGATCAGCACGCCAATCACGAACGCCAGCGCCAGCATCAGCGCGAAGGCTTGCAGGTTGCCGGTGAGGGTGAACACCAGGCCCAGGCCGATGACGGACAGGCCGATCACCAGGTTGAGCTTGTGCTGACCCTTGAATTGCACAGGTGCGCCTTGGAACAGGCGGAACTTGTACTTGCCCGACAGTTTGCCGAAGGCAATCACCGAACCGGAGAAGGTGATCGCGCCGATGGCCGCACCGAGGAACAACTCCAGGCGGTTACCGGCTGGAATCGCATCGCCCAAGGTGGCGACGATACCCAGCGATTGCGGCTCAACCACGGCGGCAATGGCGATAAATACCGCAGCCAGACCGATCATGCTGTGCATGAAGGCCACCAGCTCAGGCATCTTGGTCATTTCGACGCGCTTGGCCATGATAGTGCCGGCAGTGCCGCCGACCAACAAGCCAACCAGTACGAAGCCCATGCCGTGCAGCAGGTTCAGATCGACGCCGCGCTGCTTGAATTCGGCGATTTTCATCAGAATCAAGGCGATGGTGGTGCCGGCGGCCAAGGCCATGCCGAGCATGCCGTAGAGGTTGCCGCGCCGCGAGGTGGTCGGGTGCGACAAGCCTTTGAGGGCCTGGATAAAGCAGATCGAGGCGATCAGGTAGAGGATGGTGACGAGATTCATGCTCATGTCAGTGGGTCTCTCCCTTAGTGGCAGGCACCGGCGTTTTTGGCGCCTTTTTCTTGAACATTTCCAGCATCCGTCGGGTCACCATAAAGCCACCGAAGACGTTAACTGCTGCCAGCGTTACCGCCAGCGTGCCCATCACTTGGCCCAATGGGGTGACGGTCAGGGCGGCGGCCAACATGGCGCCGACGATGACGATCGCCGAGATGGCGTTGGTCACGGCCATCAGTGGGGTGTGCAATGCAGGGGTGACGTTCCAGACCACGTGGTAGCCAACATAGATGGCCAGCACGAAAATGATCAGGTTGTAGACCCCGTGGGAGATCAGCATTTCTTCCATTGTCGTAATTCCTCTTAACCGTTGCTGCGCACGACGGCGCCGTCGCGGCACATCAGGCACGCGGCGACGATGTCGTCTTCAAGGTTGACGTGGAACTTGCCTTCGCCGTCGATCACCAGCTTCAGGAAATCCAGCAAGTTACGGGCGTACAGCGCGGATGCGTCGGCCGGCACCAGGGTCGCCAAGTTACCGTAACCAACGATGGTCACGCCGTGCTTAACCACTACTTGGTCGAGTTCAGTCAGCGGGCAGTTGCCGCCTTGGGAGGCCGCCAGGTCGATGATTACCGAGCCGGGTTTCATCTCTTCAACCGTGGCCGCGTGCAGCAGCGTCGGCGCCTTGCGGCCTGGGATGAGAGCTGTCGTAATAACAATATCGGCCAATTTGGCCTTCTCGTGCACGGCACCGGCCTGGCGTTGCATCCACGATGCCGGCATTGGCCGGGCATAACCGCCAACGCCTTCGGCGCATTCGCGCTCTTCGTCAGTCTCGAACGGCACATCAACGAACTTGGCGCCGAGCGATTCGATCTGCTCTTTCACCGCCGGACGTACGTCCGAGGCTTCGATCACGGCACCCAGGCGCTTGGCCGTGGCGATCGCTTGCAGACCGGCCACACCGGCACCCAGGATCAGGATGCGCGCGGCTTTAACGGTACCGGCAGCGGTCATCAGCATCGGCATAAAGCGCGGGTAGTGATGAGCGCCGAGCAGCACGGCCTTGTAGCCGGCGATATTGGCTTGCGACGACAGCACGTCGAGGCTCTGCGCGCGCGAGGTGCGCGGCGCGGCTTCGAGGGCGAAGGCGCAAATGCCACGGGCGGCCATGCGCGCGATGGTTTCGCTGTCGAACGGGTTGAGCATGCCAACCAGCACCGCGCCGGCCTTCATCTGCGCCAGTTCAGCGTCATTCGGGGCCAGCACCTTCAGCACCAGATCGGCACCGAGCACTGTCGCGGCGTCGCCAATGGCGGCGCCAACCACTTCATAGACGTGATCGGGCAAGCTGGCGCTAACGCCGGCACCGGATTGAACAGTCACCTGATGGCCGTGGGCAATCAGCTTCTTGATGGTTTCCGGGGTCGCGGCAACGCGCGTTTCGCCGGCATGGGTTTCGAGAGGAACACCAATGTGCACTTGAAATCTCCTGCGTGTGATCGATTAGATAAACCAGCTCACTACGTTGGCAAGCTGGGGTGGCTGATCAGCACAAACTAACCCACGGCGCAGGGCTGCATGCCGGTGGGGGCGGCATTTTGCCGGCGAATGGCCAGTCCATCAACCCATTCTGTAGCAGTGCTTGCGGGTGACTACATCGGTAAGCCTTGGGCGGCACCTGGTAAGTCTTGGCAAAGTCAATTGGCACTAGGGCTGCAGGGCGGCTGTTGGGTATTTTTGACAGTCGTTAATGAGTGTCATGAATGACCGTTTATCAGGTCGAAAGAACTTGGCTGAACGGGCTGCAGGCCTGATTGTCAGGCTGCTGGATTAGAATAGATTAATGTTTTTTATCAAATGCATAAGCGATTACTTATGCCTGCGTGTAGCGCCGCAAATTACCAACTACTTCGCCGGCCGAGCGGTGCTGTCGAGCGCTGCTGCGCTTATTGCATGCGCTTAACGGGCAGCGCTTTACCGGCCTGGACGCGGGTCAGAAAGACCGCGTCTGAGCCTTGATGATTGCTTGGCGAGAACGCCACTTTGAAGCCGCCTAGATCAGTGTTGAGGTATTGCAGGGCGTCAGCCAGCTCGGCCCGCGTCGGTTGCGCACCGGTGTTGGCCAGGGCTTTGGCGAAAACCATCGCCGCGATATAGCCCTCCAGCGAGGCATAGCCCACCTCGCTTGGTTTTATGTCGGCCAGGTAATCGCGAATAACGGCCAGAGAACGGTCATGTGGCGATGGCATGACCTGGGTGATATAGACCCCATCGCCGTCGGCGCCGGCGGCGCTAATGAAGTTCTCGGTACCGATAAAAGACACCGTAAAAAAACGCGCCGTAACGCCGCTGGCTTTGGCCTGCTTGATTGCTGCGGCCAATTGCTGGTAAGTGCCGACGAACACAATCGCATCTGGCGTGGCGAGCTTCAGCGCCGCCACCGCGCCGTTAACCTGTAATGAATTACGCTGGATCCGTGCTTCGGCATGGATGCGCATGCCACGTTTGTCCAAGGCCCCAGCGAGGCCGCTCTTGACCGCCTCGCCGAATGAGTCGTCCTGCATCAGCAGGGCGACTTTTTGGCTGCCAAGATCCTTGTTGATGCGCTCAACCAGCTCTTCGGTTTCATCAAAGTAGGAGGCGCGCAGGTTGAAGGCCCACTTCTTTAGCGGCGTGCGCAGAAACTCGGCGCCGGTGAACGGGAACAAATAGGGCACCTCGGCCTGCGCGGCAATTGGCAGCGCCGCTCTTGAGGTGGGGGTGCCGACGTAACCGAGCAGGGCAAATACCTGGTCAACCTTGATCAGTTGTTCGGTCAGGGCGGCGCTGCGGGCCGGCTCATAGCCATCGTCTTTGAGAATCAGGGTGATTTTGCGGCCATTCACCCCGCCCTCGGCGTTGATTCGGGCAAAGTAAGCCGCGGCGCCGGCGTACATGCCTAGGCCCAAGCCCGCTGCCGGGCCACTTTGGGCATTGACCATGCCAATACGAATATCGTCCGCGCTCACCCCGTTCTCGGCCCAGGCGGCCAAGCCGGGCAGCAGACCGAGCATAAGGCTAATAAACAGGTGGAGCAGCGGTCGGGACGTCATCAACGGGCTCCTTGGCTTCGGCGTTTGGCGTTTTGCGGCGCGCAGTCAGCGCGTAAATGGCTCTGATGGGGTCGCGGTTTTAGTCGTGAACCTGTTCACAGGATAGTCACCCCGCAGCGACTCGTCGAAATAGCCGTGCGGCGAACATGCCCACCGGCATCTGTTTCGCCCCCGCCTTTGGCTCGCCAGTAAGGGTTATGACTCAGTTATGCGTTGCGCAGGTTGCAATTTTTAGGCGGGGGTGTGGCGTTTAGCGCGTCACTGGGCACCGCCCCGGCAACGCCAGACCAGGGGGATAATCCGCGCTGCAGGCCGTCTGAGCGCCTCAGGCGTTCAAGGCAGCAGTCGCGTCAGGGCGCAGCGCAGGCTGGCGGGGATGCTCACCGGGAGGTTGCTGAGCCGGTCGACAAATACATGCACGAAGCGCCCGGCCGCAGAGGCCTCGGTTTCGCCGAGCTTGAAAATCGCCAGCTCATAGTGCACTGAACTGTTGCCCAGTTTGCCGACCCGCAGGCCGACTTCGATGCGCTCGGGGAAGGCGATGGAGGCGAAGTAGTCGCAGCTGGAACTGACCACCAAACCTATGACTTGCCCGGCATGAATGTCCAACTCTCCGACCTCAATCAGGTAAGTATTTACCGCGCTGTCGAAGTAGCTGTAATAGACCACGTTGTTGACGTGACCATAGAGGTCGTTGTCGTGCCAGCGGGTGCTGATCGGCTGGCAATGCCGGTAGTCGCTACGCAGATGCTGGGGCTGGGGCTGGCTCATGAGGATTTCCTGATTCAAAAAGCGGCTTGATAGATCGCCAAGGCATCCGCCTCGCTGACCTCACGGGGGTTATTCACCAGCAGGCGCTGCTGTTGCATGACGTCGCAAGCCAAGCGAGGCAGCAGCTCTGCGGGCACCCCGGCATCGCGCAGACGGCTGGGCAGCCCGCAACGCTGATTCAGCTCGCTCAGCTCTTGGATAAATTGCTCGCAGAGGCTCTGCTCCGAGCCTGCCTGCAGACGCTCACCCAGTAGCAGCGGCGCCAGCTCGGCATACAGCCCGACGGCGACCGGAGCGTTGAAGCGCAGCACATGGGGCAGCACCAGGGCGTTGCTCAGGCCATGGGGGATATGCACGTGCCCGCCCAGCGGATAGGCCAGCGCATGCACCGCCGCCACCGGGGCATTGGCAAACGCCTGACCGGCCAGGCACGAGCCGAGCAACATGGCCTGGCGCGCGGCGCGGTTCTGCCCGTCGTGCACGGCGGCATCGAGGTTGGCCGCCAGCAGGCGCAAAGCCTCACGAGCGAGCAGGTCGGACAGCGGATTTTTCTTCAGCTTGCTGGTGTAGGCCTCGATGGCATGCACCATGGCGTCGATGCCGGTAGCTGCGGTGACTGCGGGCGGCAGGCCGAGACACAGGTCGGCGTCCAGCACGGCCAGGTCCGGCAACAACAGCGGCGAGACCACCCCCATCTTGCTGGTCGCGCCGGTGGTGATGATCGCAATCGGGGTGACTTCCGAGCCGGTGCCGGCGGTGGTTGGCACCTGAATCAGCGGCAAGCGCTGGCCTTTGGCATTGCCGACGCCATAGATATCGGCGAGCTTTTGCAGGCACAGCGGGTGGGCCAGTAAGGCCACCAGTTTGGCCACATCCATCGAACTGCCGCCGCCGAAACCCACCACCAGCTGCGCCTGCATCCCCCGCGCCTGTTCGACTGCAGCCATGACCACCGCTTCCGGCGGATCGGCCAACACCTGATCGAACACCTGCACCGCCACCTCCTCGGCGGCAAAGCCCGGCAGCAACCCGTCGAGCATGCCCAGTCGGGTAATCCCCGGATCGGTAACGATCAGCACCGATTGCGCGCCGCGCTCCCGGCACAGGACACCCAGGCGCCGGACAGAACCGGTTTCGCAAAGGATCTGCGCGGTGGTGGCAAAACTGAACGGCTGCATGCTGATTCCTCGGCTGGTTGTGTGGGTGTCGCAAGAGCTTGCGGCTAAAGCCCGGTCAAAACGCGAAATGCGCTTCCGGCAGCGCCATCAAACAGGCCGCGCCGCCGAGCAGGGCTTCGCGGTGGCCGCTGGCCCGTGGCAGCACGCGGCGCAGGTAGAAGGTCGCGCTGTGCAGCTTGGCCTGATAGAACGCCGCCTCGCCGCTGCCCGCCTCCAGCGCATCCTGGGCACGCGCGGCGGCCTGCAGCCAGCAACCGGCCAGCAACACATAGGCCGAGTACTGCAAAAAGTCTACCGAGGTGGCGCCGATTTCCTGCACGTCGCGCTGGCTCATGGCGATCACCTCGCTGCTCAGCTCACGCCATTCGCTCAGGCGCGCCCGCATCGCGTGTGCCAACTCGGCCAAGACCGGACGCTGCGCCTGCTGATCGCACAACTGGCTGAACTCGGCCTGCAGCGCCGACAGCTCGCTACCACCATCGCCGAGCAGCTTGCGGCGGATATAGTCGAGCGCCTGGATGCCGTTGGTGCCTTCGTACAGCTGGGTGATGCGACTGTCGCGCATCAGCTGCTCCATGCCCCATTCGCGGATAAAGCCGTGGCCGCCATAAACCTGCACGCCGAGGCTGGCGACTTCCTGGCCCATGTCGGTGAAGAAGGCTTTGATGATCGGGATCAGCAGCGCCGCGCGCGTACCGGCGGCCTTACGCACCGGCGCATCCGCTGCGCCATGCTCAAGGTCGAGCTGGCGCGCGCAGTAGGCGGCGAGCATGCGTGAACCTTCCACCAGAGTCTTCTGGGTCAGCAGCATGCGCCGCACGTCTGGGTGATTGATGATTGGGTCGGCGGCTTTTTGCGGCTCAGCCGCACCGCTCAAGGCGCGCGATTGCAGACGCTCACGGGCATAACGCAAGGCGCCCTGAAAGGCCGCTTCGCCGATACCCAAGCCCTGCAAGCCAACCTGAAAACGCGCGTCGTTCATCATGGTGAACATGCCCGCCAGGCCCTGATTGGCCTCGCCGATCAGCCAGCCAGTGGCGCCGTCGAAGTTCATCACGCAGGTGGAGGCGCCCTTGATACCCATCTTGTGTTCGATGGCGCCACAGCTCAGGGCATTGCGCGCCCCCAGCGAGCCGTCGGGGTTGGCGATAAATTTCGGCACCAGCAACAGGCTGATGCCCTTCACCCCGGCCGGCGCATCCGGCAGGCGCGCCAGCACCAGATGGATGATGTTCTCGGTCAGGTCCTGCTCGCCGCCGCTGATAAAAATCTTGCTGCCGCTGATCTGGTAACTGCCGTCCGCCTGGGGTTCGGCGCGGGTGCGCAGCAAGGCCAAATCGGTGCCGGCCTGGGGTTCGGTCAGGCACATGGTGCCGGTCCATTGGCCGCTGACCATCTTGGCCAGATAGGCCTGTTTGAGTTCTGCGCTGCCGTGTTTATGCAGCGCCAGCACCGCGCCTTCGGTCAGCCCGGAATAGACCCGAAACGACAGACTGGCGCCCATCAGCATCTCGTGAAAATTGCACGCCAGCAGTTGTGGCAAGCCTTGGCCACCGAACTCGACGGGCCCAGTCATGCTCGCCCAGCCGTTGTCGACGAACTGTTGATAGGCCGCCGGGAAACCGTCCGGGGTGATCACTGCACCAGCGTTAAGGCTGCAGCCCTGTTCATCACTGTGGCGATTAAGCGGCGCCACCACCTCGCCGGCATAGCGCGCGGCCTCTTCCAGCACGCCATCGATCAGTTCGCGATCGAGGCCGTTACCCAGCTGCTGGCAATGGCCGCTGATATCGAACAGCTCATGCAGGACGAAACGCATATCGCGCAGCGGGGCGTGATAACTCATGCCCGGCCACCTTTAACGCTGGCAAAAGTCTGGCCGCTGGCCGCCAGTTGTTCGATCAACTTGGCCGGTTGCCAATGCTCACCAAACTGCTCCTGCAGCGCGCGCAGGCGGGCCAGCAAATCGGCCGCTCCCTGGCTGTCGGCCCAGCTCATCGGCCCGCCCTTATCTACCGGGAAGCCGTAGCCGTTGAGGTAGACCAGATCGATGTCCTGGCTGTTATCGGCGATGCCTTCCTGAAGAATCTTCGCCCCTTCATTGACCAGCGCCAGCAGACAACGCTCGAGGATTTCTTCCTGGCCGATGTTGCGGCGGTTGAAGCCCAGCTGCTCGGAGACCTGCAGCACCAGCGCATCGACTTCTGGGTCCTGCTCGGCCTGGCGGCTGCCTGCGGCGTAGCGGTAATAGCCTTGGCCGGACTTCTGGCCGCAGCGGCCCAGTTCACACAGGCGGTTATCCACCTGCACCGCCGGATCGTCCTGGCCAATACCGGCCAGTTCACGGGCCCGCCATTCCAGATCGATACCGACCACGTCGTACATGCGAAACGGCCCCATGGCAAAACCGAAGCCTTGCAGCGCGGCGTCCACCTGATGCGGATAGGCGCCTTCGAGCAGCAACATGCGCGCCTCGCGCACATAGGTATGCAGCATGCGGTTGCCGATAAAGCCGTGGCAGTTACCGGCCACCACGCAGGCTTTGCCGATTCGCTGGCCGAGCGCCAACATGGCCTCGAGCACCGCCGGCGCGGTCTGGGCGCCACGGACGATTTCCAGCAATTTCATGATGTGCGCCGGGCTGAAGAAATGCAGGCCCAGCACCTGTTCCGGCCGGCCGGTGACGGCGGCAATTGCATCGATATCCAGCGCCGAGGTGTTGCTGGCCAGGATCGCCGTCGGCTTGAGCAGGGCATCCAGGCTGCGGAAAATCTGCTGTTTGAGTTCGAGGTTCTCGTACACCGCCTCGATCACCAGATCGGCCCCGGCCAGCGCCCCATAGCCGTCCACTGCCTGCACACAGGCAAGGCGCGCGGCGGCCTGCTGCGGCTCGAGGCGGCCCTGGCTGACGCTCTTGGCCCAAGTCTCGGCAATCGCTGCCAGCGCCTGTTCGAGCATCTGCGGGTTGTTGTCCAGCCACAGCACCGGAATGCCGGCGTTGGCCAGGCTCATGACGATGCCACGGCCCATGGTGCCGGCGCCGATCACGGCGACCTGCTGAATGCTCAATACGCTGCTGCTCATCGGCTGACCCCGGGGATAAATGAAAACGCCCACCAGCCTAGGCAAGTCGCTACTATTTGAGAAATTTAGTCTTGTGATAGTTGGTATTTGACCAATGAATATCTTGAGTTTCGATCTCAACCTGTTGCGGGTGCTCGACGCCTTGCTACGCGAACGCAATGTCTCGCGCGCCGCCGAGCGCCTGGCCCTCAGTCAGCCGGCGGTAAGCAATGCCTTACGGCGGCTGCGCGAACTGCTCGACGATCCGTTGCTGGTGCGCGTTGGGCGCAGCATGCAAGCCACCCCGCGCGCCCTCGAACTGGAAGGGCCGCTGCGGGCGGCGCTGCAGCAGATCGAACAGAGCCTCAGCCAGGGCCAGCCCTTCGATCCGGCCAGCAGCCGCCAGCGCTTGCGCATTGCGCTGACCGACTTCGTCGAGTTGATCTGCATGCCGCGCCTGTTGCAGCAACTGACCCTGAGCGCGCCGCAGATGCAGATCGCCATCCAGCACCTGACCCCGAGTCTGCCAATGGCGGCGCTCGATCAGGGTGAGCTGGACCTGGCCCTGGGGCGTTTCGAGGAGGTGCCGGAGCGCTTTGTGCGCCGCCGCTGGCTGAGCGAAACTCTGCAGGTGGTGGCCCGCCGCGACCACCCGCTGCTGCAGCGGGCGCCCGATCTGGAAACCTTTCTGAGCCTGCGCCACCTCTGGGTCCACGGCGGCCAAACGCGCGGCATGGTCGATCAGTGGCTGACGGAGCAAGGCCTGGCGCGGCAGATCGTCTACACCACCCCCAACTACCTGCAGGCTGCGCACATCGCCGCCAGCACCGACCTGGCGGTGGTGCTACCGACCCAACTGGCGCGCTACTTCGCCGGCTTGTTGCCGCTGCAACTGTTTGAGCTGCCATTTCAGCTGGAGCCCTTTCACCTGGACATCGTCAGCCTGGCCCTGCGCGAGCGCGATGCGCCGCTGCAGTGGCTGATCGAGCAGATTCAGGCCATAGGTCAGGGCTGATGGTGGCTGAGTGATGCGCCGCACGGCGGCAAAATCCGCATTTAGCGCTTGTGCTGGCCCGCACCGATTCACAAAAAATCCGCCAAAGCGATTGACCGTCATGCCGAACTGCGTTTTATAGCGCTCTGCGTTCACAGAAGCGTGGCCATCCGTAACTGGTTTTGTTTTGGGCATACAACAACATGCATAACCCTACCGTGCCACTGCGGCGTCTGCCGTTTACCTTTGCCAAGCGCCATGGCGTGTTGCTGGACGGCCAGTGCCTGCAGGCGCGGGTGGGTGCCAGTTTGAATGCGGTGCAGGAAGCTCAGCGCTTCGTCGGCGCCGTGCTGCCGCTGACCTGGCTGGCGGTGCCGGCCTTCGAGCAGGCGCTGAGCGATGCTTACCAGCACGACTCCTCCGCCGCCATGCAGATGGTCGAGGACTTGGGTTCGGACATGGACCTGGCCAGCCTGGCCGAGCAGATCCAGGAAACCGAAGACCTGCTGGAGCAAGAAGACGACGCGCCGATCATCCGGCTGATCAACGCCATCCTCGGTGAAGCGATCAAAGAGAACGCCTCCGACATCCACGTCGAGACCTTCGAGAAGCGCTTGGTGATACGTTTTCGCATCGACGGCATTCTGCGTGAGATGGTCCAGCCCAAGCGCGAATTGGCGGCCTTGCTGGTGTCGCGGATCAAGGTGATGGCCAAGCTGGATATCGCCGAGAAGCGCGTGCCGCAAGACGGGCGCATGTCGCTGCGGGTCGGTGGTCGCGAGGTGGATATCCGCGTGTCGACCCTGCCCTCGGCCAACGGTGAGCGGGTGGTGATGCGTTTGCTCGACAAACAAGCCGGCCGCCTGACCCTGCAACACCTGGGCATGAGCGAGCGCGACCGCAGCCTGATGACCGAGGCGGTGAAGAAACCCCACGGCATCATCCTGGTCACCGGCCCGACCGGCTCGGGTAAAACCACCACCCTGTATGCCAGCTTGGTCAGCCTGAATGATGGCACGCGCAATATCCTCACCGTCGAAGACCCGATCGAATACCACCTCGAAGGCATCGGCCAGACCCAGGTCAACTCCAAGGTCGAGATGACTTTCGCCCGTGGCCTGCGCGCCATCTTGCGGCAAGACCCGGACGTGGTGATGATCGGCGAAATCCGCGACAAGGAGACCGCCGAGATCGCCGTGCAGGCCTCGCTGACCGGCCACTTGGTGCTCTCGACCCTGCACACCAATACCGCCATCGGCGCCGTGACCCGGCTGGTGGACATGGGCATCGAGCCGTTTTTACTGTCCTCATCCCTGCTCGGCGTGTTGGCCCAGCGTTTGGTGCGGGTGCTCTGCCCGAGCTGCAAACAACCCTATCAAGCCGATGCCGCCGAGTGCGCGCTGGTGGGCGGCGACCCGGCCACACCACCGACCCTGCATCGCGCGGTGGGCTGCAGCGAGTGCCGGCAGCTGGGTTATCGCGGCCGTACCGGCATCTATGAACTGGTGATGTTCGACGACGCCCTGCGCACCCTGGTGCACAACGGCGCCAGCGAGCAGGAGATGACCAAGCATGCGCGCCGTTTTGGCCCAAGCATTCGCGACGACGGCATGCGC
>NZ_JAUYNT010000023.1 GCF_030698175.1 Pseudomonas sp. | reverse complement strand
TTGAGTATGGGAAACAGGCTTGGCAGCGGTTGCTGCCAAGGTAAAAGAGGCTGAAAAGGCCTTAATCGGTCGAGATAGCCCGTTTTTTAGTGGCTATCTCGGTTGCCGGAACGGAAGGCTGATTTTTTCAGCGTCTCCTTAAGTGTTGATATTGATTTATAGCGTTTCAGCAAGGTGCTTTGCTGCATAAGCTCCCGCTCTTGCAATATTAACGATGATCGATTTGGCTTCGATGGTGTCGCCTGCGAAAAGCTCGCCGCTAGCTTTATGCTCGCGCTCTTCTATTTGTATCGCTCTAACGATGTCGCAGACCGCTGGCCATTGTTGTATCTGCTTGAGCGAGTTATCGAATTCACGATCAACAATATCTTCAATAGTCGCAGTGCTTCGACCAATTGCCTTGAGACCGAAGGCACCGACGAATACGCCGTAGAACAGACCACCGTAGATCCAGAGAAAAGCCAGATAGCATTGGCGAAAACCATATTCTCTCAGCAGACGGGCGAAAATTTCCGAATGTTCACGTTCGTGAAATCGCATGCAGTCGAGCTCTTCGAGCTTGGCGCGGAAGAAGTAACGAGCAACACATTTGTGTCCTCGATAAACCCCGATGGCGCCCTTTTCGCAGGCATGCATCACGCGCAGTTCTTTTGCCAAATCAATCAAAGATGCTTTCCGCAACACTTGGGGTGAGCAGGCCGCCATAGGAAAGAATGGTGCCGAAGAAGGGCAAGGAGAACCCTACGTAAAATCGGTATTTATCACCCTCAATGGTTTTGAACGCAGTCGAGTGGGGGAATAGCCACAGGGGTAAGCGTAAGCCACGCACTTTCATCTTTAGACAGCGCCAGTGCCAGCCGCCGTTTATGGTGTCTACGGTTAAAAACATTTTTAGCGGCCCGGTATTTTCTAGCCAGTAGCCATTCGGTAGTTCGCCAATTGGCGTGAAGGTTGAGTTCATGGTCGTTTGCGAGTTAAAGCAGCGATCCCAATGCAGCCCGTCGGCATGATGAGAGATGGTAACGACTAGTATATGGTCGCCGGAGCTCGTTGGTACTCCGAGCTTGCTTGCTAGCCGTTTGCCTATTACCCCTGCGGCACCCCGTGGAATGACAACCTTAACTGTGCCGGCTAACAGGCCGCCTTGTCGGTGAAGCTGTTGCAGCATCGGATGTAGATTATTGAACTCCTGACCAAACCAATCGCTGACTAAGTTGCTGCTCATAACGTGATCTCTTGGATTGTTTGGACTGGGCAGTGCCTCCCGCGAGCTCTGATCCTATGCGGGCTTCACCCGCCCTACATTTGCGGTGGAAAATGCTGCGCAGTTTTCCACCCTACGTAATCTCCATATCGCCGGGTAGGGTGGACAACGCGCAGCTTGTCCACCAGCGGTTTAGGCCTGTTCGATTTTCTCCAGCGCTTGCTCCAGGGTGCTCACGGTGCGCGCGATGTTTTGCAGTTTTTCAAGGCCGAACAGGCCGATGCGGAAGGTTTGAAAATCCGCTGGTTCGTCGCATTGCAGCGGTACGCCGGCGGCGATTTGCAGGCCTTGGGCGGCGAATTTTTGGCCGTTTTTAAAGCCCGCGTCTTCGGTGTAACAAACCACCACGCCGGGCGCTTCGAAGCCTTTGGCGGCGACGCTGTTGAAGCCTTTTTCGCTTAACAGGGCGCGCACCCGTTGGCCGAGTTCCAGTTGCTGGTCGCGGATTTTGTCGAAGCCGTAGGCTTGGGTTTCCAGCATCACGTCGCGAAAGCGCGCCAGGGCGTCGCAGGGTAGGGTGGCGTGGTAGGCGTGGCCGCCTTGTTCGTAGGCTTGCATGATCTGCAGCCATTTTTTCAGGTCGCAGGCAAAACTCGTGCTTTGCGTGGCGTTGACTCGTTCAAGGGCGCGCTCGCTCATCATCACCAAGGCGCAGCACGGCGAGGCGCTCCAGCCTTTTTGCGGGGCGCTGATCAGCACGTCAATGCCGCAGGCCTGCATATCGACCCACAGGGCGCCGGAGGCGATGCAGTCGAGCACGAACAAGCCGCCGACTGCGTGCACCGCGTCGGCCACGGCGCGCAGGTAGTCGTCAGGCA
The DNA here is from genome assembly GCF_030698175.1 of Pseudomonas sp. Taxonomy (GTDB): domain Bacteria; phylum Pseudomonadota; class Gammaproteobacteria; order Pseudomonadales; family Pseudomonadaceae; genus Aquipseudomonas. The sequence goes on along the minus strand of NZ_JAUYNT010000023.1, from coordinate 46,413 downwards.
GTAGCATGCCGGAGGCGGTTTCTACGTGCGGGGCGAACACCACTTGCGGTTTTTCCGCTGCAATAGTCGCCAGCACTTCGGCCAGCGGTGCTGGGGCCAGCGCGGCTTGGTGACCCGCCACCAGTGGGCGGGCTTTAAGTACCTGCACCGAGGCCGGGATAGCGCCCATTTCCAGAATCTGCGTCCAGCGATAACTGAACCAGCCGTTGCGGATTACCAGGCATTTTTGCCCAGTCGCCAATTGCCGCGCCACCGCCTCCATGCCGAAGGTGCCGCTGCCGGGTACTATGGCCACGGCGTGGGCGTTGTAGACCTGTTTCAGGGTGCTGGAAATGTCATTCATTACCCGCTGAAATGCCTTGGACATATGGTTCAGCGAGCGGTCGGTGTAGACCACTGAATACTCGATCAGGCCATCGGGATCGATACTGGGAAATAGCTCGGACATGGGTGACTCCAGTGAAATAAATGGCGCGTGCCGCGACCCTGCCGCAAGTGCGCGCAAATGACAATGCTGACCGTGTAGTGGCGGTATTGCGGGGCTCTCAGGCGATAGCGCTGCCGGGAAAGGCATTTTTTGACGGGGGGCACCCTAACCACTAGGGTTAAGGCTTCACCAGTCCCTTTGTGTACGTCATGTTGCAGCGAGGATGAGGCTATGAAAAAACTACTCTGTGTTGGTTTGTTGCTGTCCAGTGGTGCGTGGGCCGATAGTCTGATTTTGACCACTGAAGATGCTCCCCCATTTAACTACTCAACCGATAGCGGAAAGACCATTGTGGGCAGCGCGACTGAGGTAGTTCGTGAGCTGTTCAAGCGCGCAGAAATTGACTACACGCTCAAAATGTACCCCTGGGTTCGCGCGATTGAAATGGCCCACTACGATAAAAATACCTGTGTGTATTCAACCACCCGAACTGAAGAACGTGAAAAAAGCTTCTTGTGGGTCGGCCCCGTAGCCCCCAATGACTGGGTGCTTTTTGCCAAGGCGGATAGCACTATCACGCTCGATTCCTTAGAGGCGGCTAGGGCGTTCAAAATAGGCGGTTACCGGGGTGATGCGATTACGCTGTATTTGCAGGGGCAAAAATTCGCCATTGATGAAGCCGGCAACGATGAGCAAAGCGTACAAAAGCTCAACGCCGGGCGTATCGACTTGTGGGCTACTGGTATCTCGGCCGGTCCCTTTGTTTCGGCCAAAATGAAAGTAAAAGTCAAACCGCTGCTGAGCTTCAAAAAAACCGAGCTGTACCTGGCCTGCAATACTTCGGTAGCCGCAGCGACCATCGACAAGCTCAATGCCACGCTGCAGACCATGGTCAAAGACGGCACCATCGATACGATTAACAAAAAATACCAGTAAGCGCGGGCTTACTTTTGCGCAGGCTAGTTTGGATGTTAGCGGATGGAAACTGCGCTGCAGTTCCCATCCGTTGCCAGTTTGCCTAGCCGCCACTTCCAGCGTCTGCATCCAGCCGCCCCCGTCGCTGCCGATCTCTCGGCGGTTAGTAGCGCCAAATCTTCATCTACCTCTGCCCTCGGCGGCTGAAGTGTTGCGCGCTGACGGCTGGCCGCGGGCGCTTGCGCAAGACTGCAATTTCCCCGTCTGCGCGCTGCGCCGCAAGGTGTAAGCTGCGCGTATGGGCGTGAATGTTCTGGGCGGATCTGTGGGGTCTGCTGCTCGCGTGAAGCAGTTTTAGTGGATGTGGAGTGCGCGATGAATCGCGATGAGGATGTAAAAATACTTGAGCGCGAAACCTGTTTTCAGGGTTTCTATCGGCTCGACCGCTTGCACTTAAGTCATCGCTTATTTGCCGGTGGCATGGGCCGACCGATCAGCCGCGAGTTGTTCGTACGGCATGATGCGGTTTGCGTGCTGCCCTACGACCCGCAGCGCGATCACGTGGTGTTGATCGAGCAGTTTCGCGTCGGCGCCATGGACAAAAGCCCCAGCCCTTGGCTGATCGAGGTGGTGGCTGGGCTGATCGACAAAGACGAGCAACCCGATGAAGTGGCGCGCCGCGAAGCGGTAGAGGAAGCCGGCTTGACCCTCGGCGAGCTGTGGCCGATCACCCAGTACTATCCCTCGCCGGGTGGCTCCGATGAGCGCGTGCATCTGTATGTCGGGCGTTGCGACAGTCTCGGCGCCGGCGGTATCCATGGCCTGGAAGAAGAGGGAGAAGACATCCGCGTGTTGGTCTGGTCGCTGGAGGAGGCGCTGGCGGCGGTGCGCGATGGGCGGATCAATAACGCCGCCAGCATCATTGCCCTGCAATGGCTGGCGCTGAATCGCGATGAAGTTCGCGGGCGCTGGGCATGAGCCTGCTGCGCGAGCGCTACCGGCTCGACCTGGTCGAGCTGCAGGCGACTTGCGCGGCCAATTACGCCCGGCTGATGCGTTTGCTGCCGGACATGCGTGAACAACTGGGGGAGCGGCAAGTGGCGCTGAGCCAGGGCGAGCGCTTGCTTGGCGTGCTGACGTTGGATGTGCTCGATGCTTGTCCCTACACCAGCACTCTGCGGCTGCGCCAGGAACTCAGCTTGCCCTGGTTGCCGCTGCCGCAGCTGGAAGTGCGGGTCTATCACGATGCGCGGATGGCCGAGGTGATAGGTGCGGCCAAGGCTCGGCGGTTTCGCAGCACTTACCCCTACCCGAACGCGGCCATGCACCAGCCCGACGAGAAAACCCAGCTCAATCAGTTTCTCGGTGAATGGCTGGGCCATTGCCTAGCCTGCGGCCATGAATTGCAGCCGGTCATTTGAGCGCACGGGTTGCGTCTTGGCGCTAGGCTGAGTAATAAAGCGGCCTGTTAAATGCGCCAAAGCGCTGGGCCAGTGCGTGCGCTGCGGGGTTTCTGTGATAGCAGTACAACTTTGTGGGTTTACCCTGGCCGGCTTGAGCCGCCATAATTCAGTTGATCCCGCACAAGGAGACGGCCTTGCCGTGCGCCCCCACTGTTTCTGCTGATGCTGTTGCCGCTGGCACGACCGATAATTCGGTACTGCTGGTGCAGCTATCCGACAGCCATTTGTTTGCGCACGCAGGCGATAAGCTGCTGGGCATGAATACCCACGACAGCTTGCAGCGGGTCATCGAGCGGGTTCTCAACGAACAACCAAAGATTGATCTGGTGCTGGCCAGCGGCGATATCTCGCAGGATGGCTCGCCCGAGTCCTATCAGCGTTTTCGCCAGTTGCTGGGGCAAATCCCGGCGCCGGCACGCTGGTTTCCCGGTAATCATGATGGCCTTGTGATGATGCGGGCCGCTTGCGCCGGCAGTGACTTGTTGCAGCCGCTGATTGATCTGGGCAACTGGCGCATCGTGCTGCTGGACACCTCTATTGCTGGTGCGGTGCCGGGTTTCTTGGCTGCCGACCAGCTTGCGCTGCTTGAACAGGCGTTGCGGGGCGCGGGGCAGCGGCATGTGCTGGTGGCTCTGCATCATCATCCGGTGTCGATCGGTTGCCGCTGGATGGAGGCGATTGGGCTGCGCAACGCGGATGAGTTTTTCGCCGTGCTGGATGCCTATCCGGCGGTGCGCGGGGTGCTCTGGGGGCATATCCATCAGGAGTTTGACCAGCTGCGTAACGGCGTGCGGCTGCTGGCTTCACCCTCCACCTGCGTGCAATTTGCGCCGGGCAGCGAGGAATTTAAGGTCGATCAAGAGGCACCGGGCTATCGCTGGTTGCGTTTGCATGCCGATGGCCAGCTGGAGACCGGCGTGTCGCGGGTTACCGGCATCCCCTTTGAGGTCGATTACAGCGTTAAAGGCTATTGAGCCCGGACTTGTGCCTGGACTCAACCTATAAGCGCTGCGCTCCAGCCATCCACCGACACGGCCTGCGTCTCTGCGCGCCCCACTCCCCACTTCCCATTGCCCACTTACCTATGACCAGCATTCTCTATATCCACGGGCTGAACAGCTCGCCAGCCTCACTCAAGGCGCTCATGCTGCAGACGGCTATGCAGCGCATGGGCCTGGCCGCGCAGTTTCAGGTGCCCGACCTGCATCATCATCCGCAACAGGCCATGGCCCAGCTGGACGCCGCAGTGGCGCAGCTTGGCCGGCCGTTGCTGGTCGGCAGCTCGCTGGGCGGCTACTATGCGACCCACTTGGCCGAGCGGCATGGCCTTAAGGCGTTGTTGATTAACCCGGCAGTGCGCCCACAGTTATTGTTTGAGGCGCATCTAGGCCCGCAGCAAAACTACTACACGGGCGAATGCTGGCAGTTAACCCTTGAGCATGTGGCGGCCTTGATCCGCCTGGATGTGCCGGCGCCGCACGATCCGGCGCGCTATCAGGTGTGGCTGCAAACCGGCGATGAAACCCTCGATTACCGCGCCGCCGAGCGCCATTACCGGGCTTGCAGTCTGCGCATTCAGCCCGGTGGCGAGCATGGATTTTTGGGTTTTACCGAGTGCTTGCCGGCACTCTTTGCCTTTGCCGGGATTGCTCCAGCGCTGTGGCGCGATCTTGATTTCACCGACCTTTGACCGATTTTTGAGAGTAGTGAGTTCCCATGGCCACTTATAACGCCGACGCCATTGAAGTCCTCTCCGGCCTTGATCCGGTGCGCAAGCGCCCGGGTATGTACACCGACACCAGCCGACCCAATCACCTGGCGCAAGAAGTCATCGACAACAGCGTCGACGAAGCGCTGGCCGGTCATGCAAAGTCGCTGCAGGTGATTTTGCACGAGGACAACTCGCTGCAAGTCTGCGACGACGGCCGTGGCATGCCGGTGGATATTCACCCGGAAGAGGGCGTCTCCGGGGTTGAGCTGATCCTGACCAAGCTGCACGCCGGCGGTAAGTTCTCCAACAAGAACTACCAGTTCTCCGGCGGCCTGCATGGCGTCGGCATCTCGGTGGTTAACGCCCTGTCGACCCGCGTCGATGTGCGGGTCAAGCGTGACGGCAACGAATACCTGATGAGCTTTGCCGACGGCTACAAGGCCAGCGAGTTGGCGGTGGTTGGTTCGGTCGGCAAGCGCAACACCGGCACCAGCGTGCATTTCTGGCCTGATGTTAAGTACTTCGATGCGCCGAAATTCTCCATCAGCCGTCTCAAACACGTGCTCAAGGCCAAGGCCGTGTTGTGCCCCGGCCTGACCGTCAGCTTCGAAGACAAAGCCAGCGGCGAGAAGCTCGAATGGTTTTATGAAGACGGCCTGCGCTCCTATCTGGTGGACGCCGTTACCGAAGTCGAGCGACTGCCGGATGAGCCCTTTTGTGGCAGCTTCGCCGGTAATAAAGAGGCGGTCGATTGGGCGCTGCTGTGGCTGCCGGAGGGCGGCGAGAGCGTGCAGGAAAGCTACGTCAACCTGATCCCCACCGCGCAAGGCGGCACCCATGTGAATGGCCTGCGCCAAGGGCTGCTGGATGCCATGCGCGAGTTCTGCGAGTTTCGCAGCCTGCTGCCACGCGGGGTCAAGCTGGCACCGGAAGACGTGTGGGAGCGAATCGCCTTCGTCTTGTCGATGAAGATGCAGGAGCCGCAATTCTCCGGGCAAACCAAGGAACGGCTGTCCTCGCGGGAGGCTTCGGCGTTTGTTTCCGGGGTGGTCAAAGACGCCTTCAGCCTGTGGCTGAACGTCAACCCGGAGCTGGGTTTGCAACTGGCCGAATTGGCCATCAATAACGCCGGTCGCCGCCTGAAAGCCGGGAAAAAAGTCGAGCGCAAACGCATCACCCAAGGTCCGGCCTTGCCGGGCAAACTGGCCGATTGCGCCGGCCAGGACCCGATGCGCTCCGAGCTGTTTTTGGTCGAAGGGGACTCTGCCGGCGGTTCGGCCAAGCAGGCGCGGGATAAAGAGTTTCAGGCGATCCTGCCGTTGCGCGGCAAGATCCTCAACACTTGGGAAGTCGACGGCGGCGAAGTGCTGGCCAGCCAGGAAGTGCACAATATCGCCGTGGCAATCGGCGTCGATCCGGGCGCTGCCGACCTGACGCAACTGCGCTACGGCAAGATCTGCATCCTCGCCGACGCCGACTCCGATGGACTGCACATCGCCACCTTGCTGTGCGCCTTGTTCGTGCGGCATTTTCGCCCGCTGGTGGATGCCGGCCACGTCTATGTGGCCATGCCGCCGCTGTACCGCATCGACCTGGGCAAGGAGATTTACTACGCCCTGGATGAAGGCGAGCGCGATGGCATTCTCGACCGCCTGGTGGCCGAGAAGAAACGCGGCAAGCCGCAGGTCACCCGCTTCAAAGGCCTGGGTGAAATGAACCCGCCGCAGCTGCGCGAAACCACCATGGACCCCAACACCCGACGGCTGGTGCAGTTGACCCTGGAAGACTACGTCGCCACCGAAGAAATCATGGACATGCTGCTGAACAAAAAGCGCGCCGGTGACCGCAAAAGCTGGCTCGAAGCCAAGGGCAATCTGGCCGAGGCGCTGCTGTGAAAGCAGGCCTCGGCCTGTGCCTAGGCTTATTGCTGAGTTGGTTGGCCATAACGGCACAAGCCGCGCCAGCAACCAGCGAGCTCAAGCTGTTGGCCGAACAGCCGGTGGTGGGTATGCCGTCGGGCAATTTGTCGGGGCTGGCCTGGTGTGGCGGTGCGCTATGGGCGCTGTCGGATCGCGACGATGATCGGCTCTATCGACTCGGTAGCGAACAAGGCGTCTGGCAGGCGCAGGCCGAAGTATTCAGCGCGCCACCCGTGCCGGTCAGTGGTTTGTCTTGGGGCCAGCGGGTGCGTAATGATCTCAGCGGTCTGTTGCGTGGTGGTAATTTAGATTTTGAAGGTCTCAGTTGCGACGCTGCCGGCAATCGTTACCTGGTCAGCGAGGCGCACGTCGCCGTGCTGAAAATCCCTCCGCAAGGCCTAGCGAGCTGGTTAAGACTGCCGCCGAGTTTGCTGCGCCAAGCCCGTGCCAGCGGCCTGCTCTGGCAGTTCAATGCCTTGTTTGAGGGACTGGCGATAGATCCGGCAGGTGAGCGTTTGTGGCTGGCCGCCGAGCGGCAGAATCGTGGCTTGCTGGCGCTGCACCAAGAGTCCAGCGCCTGGGGCTGTCAGGGCAGTTGCGTACTGCTTAGCGAGGGAGCTGAACTAGCCGCGCCTGCGCCAATCGGTGCGCAGGTGCAGCCAAATGATTTCGCCGACCTGGTCTTCTTCAACGACAAACTCTTCACCCTCGAGCGCCTGGTTCATCAAATCTGTCGGCGCAATCCGCAGGATGGCAGCGTCGAGCATTGCTGGTCGTTTGCCGCCGAGGCACTTACCGAGGCGCGCCGCTATGACCTGCCTTATGGCTTAGCCGAAGCCTTGTCGGTCGATGCGGACGGCGCCTGGATCGGCATCGATAACGGTGACGGCATGTTCGGTAGCGGACGCGCCCGTGGTGATGGCGAAGCGCGGCCAATCATCTGGCGCTTTGCCGCACCGACCGGCGGCTGGGGCGGCAACTTATGAGCAATAGCAACGCCGGGCGTGGTGCCGGCAAGGTCATGCTGATAGTCGCCTGGGCTCTGGGGCTGTTTTTGGCCACGCGCTTCTTTGGTCAATGGCAAGACGCCCAGCGCAATCCCAATCAAGTGCTCAGTTCGCAACAGGGCGCCGGTTTTATCGAAGTGCGGTTGGCCAGTAATGGTCAGGGGCACTTCCTCGCCAGCGGCCAGATCAATGGCCAGCCGGTGGCGTTTTTACTCGATACCGGTGCCACCGACGTGGCTATTCCGGGCGACTTGGCCGAGCGCCTGGGCCTCAAGCGCGGTGCGCCGGTCAGCCTGCACACCGCCAATGGCACCAGCACCGGTTATCGCACCCGTCTTGACCGTTTGCAGCTGGGCGATATCGTCCTCCAGGATGTACGGGCGCTGGTGGCTCCCGGCATGACTGGCGATGAAATACTGCTCGGCATGAGCGCCTTGAAACAACTCGAATTTACCCAGCGCGACGGCACCTTGCTGTTGCGCCAGACCACCACTCAATGAGGCCCGCATGAGCGACTCACTAGACCTAAGCCTGGATGGCGTGGAGCGGCGCTCCCTGGCCGACTTCACCGAGCAGGCCTACCTCAACTACTCCATGTACGTGATCATGGACCGCGCCCTGCCGCATATCGGCGATGGCCTCAAACCCGTGCAGCGGCGGATCATTTACGCCATGAGCGAGTTGGGCCTGGATTTTGACTCCAAGCACAAAAAATCCGCGCGTACTGTCGGTGACGTGCTCGGTAAGTTCCACCCCCACGGCGACTCGGCCTGCTACGAAGCCATGGTGCTGATGGCTCAGCCGTTCAGCTACCGCTACACGCTGGTGGATGGCCAGGGCAACTGGGGCGCGCCGGATGATCCGAAATCCTTCGCCGCCATGCGTTACACCGAGGCGCGGCTGTCGCGTTACGCCGAAACCTTGCTCAGCGAGTTGGGCCAAGGCACCGCCGACTGGGTGCCGAACTTTGACGGCACCCTGGATGAGCCGGCCGTGTTGCCGGCGCGGTTGCCTAACCTGTTATTGAACGGCACCACCGGCATCGCCGTGGGCATGGCCACCGACGTGCCGCCACATAACCTGCGCGAAGTCGCGACTGCTTGCGTGCGTTTGCTCGACGAGCCGAACGCCACGGTCGAACAACTCTGCGAGCATGTGCTCGGCCCGGATTATCCGACCGAAGCGGAGATCATCACCCCGCGCGCCGATCTGCTGAAAATCTACGAAACCGGCAAGGGCTCGGTGCGCATGCGCGCCGTGTACCGCATCGAAGACGGCGACATAGTGGTCACCGCGCTGCCCCATCAGGTGTCCGGCGCCAAGGTGCTGGAGCAAATCGCCGGGCAGATGCAGGCGAAGAAACTGCCGATGGTCGCCGATTTGCGCGACGAGTCGGACCACGAACACCCGTGCCGCATCGTCATCATTCCGCGCTCCAATCGCATCGATCTGGACGAGCTGATGCAGCACCTGTTCGCCACCACCGAGCTGGAAAGCTCGTACCGGGTCAACATCAACATCATCGGCCTGGACGGCAAGCCACAGGTGAAGAACCTGCGCACCCTGCTCGGCGAATGGCTGACCTTCCGCATCGGCACCGTGCGCCGGCGCTTGCAGTACCGTCTGGACAAAGTCGAGCACCGTCTGCACTTGCTCGAAGGTCGCTTGATTGCCTTCCTTAATCTGGATGAAGTGATTCACATCATCCGCACCGAGGATCAACCGAAAGCGGTGCTGATGGCGCGCTTCGGCCTGACCGATGTGCAAGCCGAATACATTCTGGAAACCCGCCTGCGCCAATTGGCCCGGCTGGAAGAGCTGCAAATCCGTGGCGAGCAGGACGCCCTGGCCAAGGAGCAAGCCAAGTTGCAAAGCTTGCTCGGCAGCGAAACTAAGTTGCGCAAGCTGGTGCGCACTGAGTTGCTCGCCGACGCCGAAACCTACGGCGACAACCGCCGTTCGCCAATAGTGTCGCGCAGCGAAGCCAAGGCTTTGTCGGAAACCGAGCTGATGCCGACCGAACTGGTCACAGTAGTGCTCTCGGAAAAAGGCTGGGTGCGTTGTGGCAAGGGCCATGACATCGACGCTACTGGGCTCTCCTACAAAGCCGGCGACGGCTACAAAACCGGCGCGCCGGGGCGCTCCAATCAGTTTGCGGTGTTTATCGATAACACCGGGCGCAGCTACTCGCTGGCCGCCCATTCGCTGCCCTCGGCCCGCGGCCAGGGCGAGCCGCTCACCGGCCGCCTGACGCCGCCGCCGGGCGCCACCTTCGAGTGCGTGCTGCTGCCGGAAGACGACGCCCTGTATGTGCTCGCCTCGGATGCCGGTTACGGTTTCGTGGTTAAAGGCGAAGACCTGCAAGCCAAAAACAAAGCTGGCAAAGCCCTGCTGACCCTGCCCAACGGCGCCAAGGTGTTGCTGCCACGGCCGCTGGCCAATCGCGAGCAAGACTGGCTGGCCGCCGTCACCACCGAAGGCCGCCTGTTGGTATTCCCGATCCGCGACCTGCCGCAACTGGGCAAGGGCAAAGGCAACAAGATCATCGGCATCCCCGGCGAGCGCGTCGCCAGCCGTGAGGAGTACTTGACCGACTTGGCCGTATTGCCTGCCGGTAGCACTCTGGTATTGATCGCCGGTAAACGTACCTTGTCACTGAAAGCCGACGATCTTGAACACTACAAAGGCGAACGCGGCCGACGTGGTAACAAGCTGCCCCGCGGCTTCCAGCGGGTGGACAGTTTGTTGGTGGAAGGGCCTGCGTTGGCGTGATTTGCCTGCGCTAAACAATCAAGCCGCCCAATAGGGCGGCTTGATTGTTTCTGGCGGCTATTAGAATGGTTATGTCCCAGTTACGTGTTGCACGCAGCTTTTGTAGGGTGGGTTAGTGGCGCAGAGCAGGGTCAGGGCATCCACCGAGCAATATGTGCGCCACGTAACCCACCAAGCGGTGATCGGCCGGTCCCCTCTGGTGGGTTACGGCGCAACTGACTAAGCATCAGCCAATAGCCTGTGGTCATGCGCCTAACCCACCCTACGAATTGCGGTGCCCCAGGCATCGCCTAAACGACCCACATACCTCAACACATAACTGGTACATAGCTATTAGGCTTACTGCCGATCCGTGTCGAGTCGGATGATGGTGTTGAGTTGTAAGTCATATTGTTTGAATGCTTGCTGGATCGACTCGGAGAGAATGTTGTCATCCCAGGGCTTGGTCAGGTACTTATAAATCGCCCCTTGGTTGATAGCCTCAGTAACACTTTTGAGATCGGTAAAACCAGATAAAACCATGCGAATGGTATTGGGGTAAATGTCTTTTACTTTCTTCAAGAACTCGGTGCCGGTCATGCCCGGCATGCGCTGATCAGAAATAATGACGTGTACATTGTTGAGTGCGAGTAACTCAAAAGCTTCTTGGGCACTGGTGCAGGTTAAAATGTTGTAGTTGTCTTTGCGCAGGGTGCGGCGTAACGCGCGCAAGATGTTTTCTTCATCATCAACCAGTAAGAGTGTGCGTGCCGCTTCGTTTGAGCTTTCGGGCAGTTTAACGCCGGCGCGATTGGTGCGTAAAAATGCGATTAAGTCGGTACTGCTCAAGGGTTTAGAGAAAAAATAGCCTTGAAAATATTCGCATTTGTTATTCAAAAGAAAGGTGTATTGAGCAAGGTTTTCCACCCCCTCGGCAATAACGCTCATGGATAAGTGGTGCGCCATCGAGATAATCGACTTGGTCAGGGCTGCATCGTGCGGGTTACGGATGACTTCGTTGATAAAGGATTTATCTATTTTAACTTTGTTGAGTGGTAAGAGTTTTAAATAGTTGAGGCTGGAGAACCCTGTGCCAAAATCATCAATGGCCATGCGCACGCCGTAACTATGCAGGTCTTTGAGCATTTTTAGAACTCTGTCCATGTCTTGCAGCAGAATGCTTTCGGTGATTTCCAGTTCAAGGTATTTTGCCGGCAGTTTGAATTTTTCTAAGGTGGCAATGACAACTTGATCAAAAGGTTGGCGTTGCATTTGGATCGGTGAGACGTTTATTGACATAGGGCAGTCGCATAGTTTGGCATCGATAAGTTCGCGGGCAAATGCACACGCATGCTCAAGCACCCATTGACCAATAGGCACAATTTGCCCATTGGCTTCGGCCAATGGAATAAATTCGACCGGCGAGATCATCCCGCGTACGGGGTGATTCCAGCGCAGTAATGCTTCAATCCCGGACACTCGGCCGGTACGGCCGTCAATTTGTGGTTGGTAGTGAATGATTAATTGTTCGTGCTGTATGGCGGTTCTTAAATCGTTGCGCAAGCGCATATTGTCAGTTGCCGCAACATCAAGGTCTGAGGTGTAAATGCTGTAAGTATTGCGACCATTTTGTTTGGCGCGATACATGGCCATGTCGGCTTGCTGTAACAAAATTTGCGAACTGTCGATGTCCGGCGTGTAAAGGCTAATGCCGACGCTGCAGGTTATATGCAGCTCCAGATCGTTAATGTGGAAGGCTTTGTCGATGCAGTCGATAATTCGCTCGACGATAGTAACTACCTGCAGTTCGCTGTGGATCTCGGAAAGTAGCAATATATATTCATCGCCGCCCAAACGCGCCAGCGTGTCAGAGTTGCGCGACTGGCAGCGCAGGCGCTCGGAGACTTCTTTTAATACTTCATCGCCAATCGCATGGCCAAAGGTATCATTGATTGGCTTAAAGTCGTCGAGGTCAATAAAGACCACCGCCATCAGTTGGTTGTAACGTTTGGCCGTGACGTAACTGTGCTCAAGTCGATCTTCCAGCAATGCCCGATTAGGCAGCGCGGTAAGCCGATCATGGGTGGCGTAAAAAGAAAGATCGGTAATGTATTGACGCTGTTCAGTTACATCGGTTTGTACGCCGACGTAATGACTAAGTGCATGGTCTTCGTCGTAAACCGGTTCAATTTTTAAATCATTCCAAAATAGGCTGCCGTCTTTACGCGCATTCTGGATGACTACCTTGGCGCTCTCGCCGCGAAGGATGGCGTTGCGCAATATTTCTCTTTCCTTGGTTTCCGCAATGCCGCGGCTGAGAAAACGGCAGTTTCTGCCAAGAACTTCGTGTGCACCGTAGCCGGTGATGCGCTCAAAGGCGGAATTGACATAAACAATCGGCTGATGTGACTGCCTGGCGTCAGAGATAACTATGCCGTTGGAGCACGCATCGAGTGCCCGCAATCTAAGCAGTGAGTCGTGTTGCGCTTCGCGGAACTTAGAGAAATCCCGGGCTACGGTAAAAGAACCAAACTGCTCACCATTAATTTCAATGGGGAAGTGGCAAATATTTAGGTTTAATTTTTCTTTGTTGCTGTCAAAGCAAGGGATTTCAAAATTATTTATTTTGACATTTGGCAGGCGGCTTGAATTGTTGTTGTTGGCTGGTGCTAGCAATAAGCTACCAACAGTGAAGCCGGTCAGGCGCGCGCGAGGGTATTTAAATAAGTTGACGGCTGAGGTATTGGCGTCAATTATTTTTCCGCTATTGTCGCTGAGCAGAATAATATCGGGGCTTTCATTGAATAATGATTTATATAGTTGTTCGTTGGTGGCGGCGCTGGATCTAAGTTGTTCGCCTTCGGCGAGGCTGCTCAGTAGCTCTTGTTGTTTTGCTTGTAGCTGCTGGGCATGGTTTTTTTCTTGCTGGTACAGTGCGGCGCCGAGCCGGGCAATGGCGGCCATGATGATGCTGCTGATTAACAGCAGTATAGATATTGCGGGTATTTTGCCCGGGCCTTTGGCGCTGGCGCTGATAATTAATGTTGAGCCGTCGTCCAGTGCAATCGCCTCGGTGGCCAGTGATAATTTATACGGGTCTTGTGTGTGCGGCTCTTGGCTGGACGTTACGCTTATTTGAATTTCAGTGGTGTTGGTGTTTTTTAGAGTGCTGTTCCATGGGTTAAGTTGGTAGATGGCGACTATATGCTGTTTGAGTTCACCAAGATAAAGAATTGTCGCGGTTGTGCGGCGGCTACTGGTTGATTCGCTGATGATGTATTTGACAGAGTGGTTTGTTGCTGGAGAGCTTTGCTTTTTCGTTGCATTAAATGCGGCGGCGACGGCCGCGGTGATCTGTGGCTGGTCGTTATTGTTTGCATGGAAGCTGCTGATTTTGTTGCCTTGTTGGTCGAGTATGTAAATTGATTTGAGTTCGGGGATGATGGCGAAAAAACTATTGAAGTGTTTGTTTTGGTTATCCGCGCTGCGCATATTTTTTTCAGACCATAAAGTAGATATCCCCAGGATCTGTATTTTTCTTGTTTGGATGAGCGTTTGTATTTCTTGCCGAGTGGCGTTGACCAAGGTTTTCGCATGATGGCGCGCGTCATTGCTGCTGATGGCGAGTAAGCTGTAGATGAAGACAGGGCCGATCAGGCTTAAGGTGTCAATTATGCTTGGTTTTAACTCTATGTGCGTTAGCTTGCTGTTGATTATTTGCAGCATGGTGATGATGCCGGCAAAAATAAACAGACCGGCAAAGCGAGGTTTGCCTGGGCTGGTTTTTAAAAGCTCGCTCGACAATATATTACTGTCAATTAGTTGGGTGGCAAGGAAGTAGCCGCCGGTGGCGATTAAGGCAGCAGATGCAAGTGTTTTGATTTTTTCTATCGTGCTCGATTGGCGTAAGCCGAAATTAAAGCTCAGGGCGAGTAAGGCGGTCACGGCTATGTCGAGAAAGCCGAAATCTTGCTGGTTAATCGCGTGCGTAATGATTAACAGCAGCAATGCAATGGGCAACATGATTAGGCGCTGTTGCATGCGTAGGCATGCGGCGGCAAGCAAGGCGGCACCGAAGCCGACTTGTAAAGATATGGTTGGGGGGTGTGGTTGGTTGCCAAACGCAATGGCGTAATCAAGCAATGATATTGCAAAAATACTGAAGCAGGCAATCGCGGTGCTTCTGAGTAGCACTTGCGGGTATTTTAAGTTTGAGTACGCTAAGTGTTTCATTTGGCTGCCTGCAGTTTTTCGACTGGCGGGTTTTATACTTGCTTTATGGGTAGCCAGATTTTGAATTTTGTTCCGCTGCTGGGCGTGCTTTCTACTTCAAGGAGACCATTATGTTTTTCGATAATGGTCTGGGATAAGGATAAGCCCAGGCCCGTACCCTTGCCGATGGGCTTGGTGGTGTAAAATGGCTCAAAAATTCGGCTTATAATGTGCTCGGGTATTCCTTCGCCATTGTCCTCTATCTCAATCCAGGCTTTTTGGTCTTGGGTGCCGGTTCTAATATAAATTGTACCGAACTCTTCGATGGCGTGCGCAGCGTTGACGGTTATGTTCATGATGACTTGGTTTATTTGTGAGGCGATACAGTCGACTAGTGGTAGTTCGCCAAACTCTCGAATTATCTCGGCCTTATATTTTATTTCGTTTTGGGCGACGCTCAGTGTGGTTTCTATGCATTTGTGCAGGTCTGCTGGAGCGAAGGCTTCTTCATCGATGTGGGAAAAGTCTTTTAGCGAGACGATAATTTTCTTCACCCGCTGCAAGCCCTCCTCAGACTCTTCAAGCAGTTCGGCGAGGTCGGTTTTGATATAGTCATACTCAAGCTCGTTCATGGTGTTTTGTAAATTTTGGCTTTTGCAATCGCCGGCCGCTATGTCGATGATTTTAAATAGCGAGGCGATATAGTTGCTCAAGGTTTTTATGTTGGAGAAAACAAAGCCCAGTGGGTTATTTATTTCGTGGGCGACGCCGGCAGCCAGTTGGCCAATACCGGCCATTTTTTCGGATTGTAAAACCTGCCGATTAGAGTGCAGTAAACGCATGTTTAATTGCTGATTGATATTTAGCATCTGGCTCAGTGACAGCGCCAGTGCTTTGTTCGCAAGGCTTGCTGGTGCGGGAGGTGTATCTATTGCACTGCTGGTGGGTTTTTTGTAAATATAGGCAGCAATGATATTTTGCTTGTCGTCGGTTGGAATGCTATGCAGCTCCAGCTGATAAGAAATGTTGTTTGCTGAGTTGCTTGGCACGATTGACTGGCTGTAGTGGTTTGGCTCGCTGAAAATGCTCGCGTTAGCCAAGACTAGATCAAGTGCTGGAATTAGCTCGCCGATATTTTTATTGGTTGCCTGTTCCGTGCTGCTGAGCAGAATTTCAGCCGCGGCTGAATTTATGTAGCGAATGTTTAACTGTGGATCAAGTAATAAAAGTCCCCAGCCCTGCTGAGCTTCAGACGTAGCCGCTGCATTGTTTTCGCTACTGTTGTTCATGGTATTAACCTTGGGCGGTGGTCTGCGGGGAGGGGTTATTTGTCTTCCCCAAGTAAAATATTGCCGTCTTCGTCGCGGAGAACTTCAAGAAGGGCTGGGTGTTTTTTGTGTAGTTGTTGCCATTCATTTTGGTGGTGGGCAATTATATTTTTTTGTTGTTGTAGTTCGTCGAGCAACTGGCGGCGTTCGCTTTGCAGTTGATAAAGCTCAACGGCGGAACGTAGAGCTGCAAGTAGCTCGTAGCTGTCCCAGGGCTTGCTGACAAAGCGATAGATGCCCGCGTGATTGATGGCCTTGGTCAGGCTGTCGCGGTCGCCATGACCGCTGAGCAGCAGGCGAATGGCATGCGGTTGCAACTGTTTGGAAAACTGCAAGTAAGTAATGCCGTCCAGTTGCGGCATATGTAAGTCAGAAACGATAAGCGCATATGAATTTATCGACAGTGCGCCCAATGCTTCCTGTGGGTCGGTGTAGGTATCGACTGCCCAGCCTTCGTCGTGGACGACGCGTTTGAGCGCAGAAAGAATGGCAGGTTCATCGTCAACTAATTGAATATTGATCATGGGATTCCTCGGAGGGCTAAGGCTGAGGCTGAGGCTCGGGAAGTACAACGAAGACGGTGTAGCGCACGGCTTCGATTGACTCAAAGGCAATGAGTTTGTCGATCAATTGACGGTTGAGTTCTTTACCTTCATTGAGTAACAGCATGCCGTTGTCCGCTTGGAGGTTGCGCGCCAAGATCATCCCCGGCTCAAGATGCCGTGTATCAAGGGCTTTAACCGCCGGGTCGGCGATGCGAATGTCGGCTAGCAGGTGGGCGCAAACCTGAATAAACAGCTCGACCATCTCGGGGTCGTAGAGGCGGCCGGAGTATTTGCGAATAAACAGCAGCGCCTCATCGCGGTTCATCTTGCGTTCCAAGATCAAGCCGCACTGCAGTTCGATAAAGTCGATGGCGAGTTTTAGTAGGCGTGAGCCAAAAGGGATTTGTTGCTCTTTGATATGGTCTGGAAAACCGCCGCCGTCCCAGTGTTCTTGGTGATGACGTATTAAGGTGGCGGCATCCCGTAACGGCTCTAGAGCCATGAGCAGAGACTCGCTCTGAGTCGGGTATTTGCGGTAGGTGTCGCGCTCGTTGCGGTACAGCAAGTCTGAGGGGGAGCTGATTAACTCGTCGCTCCAGCTGAGTTTGCCTATGTTGTACAGCGCCGCAGCCATGGCGATGTCGCGGCTGCTGTGGTCATCAATATGCTGGTTGGCGCAAAAGGCGCGTACCAGCAAGATCACCTGCTGATTGGTTTGCTTGTCGCGCGGCAGGCGCTGGTTGATCAGCATGGAAAATACTTCGGTACTGACGACATAGCTGCGCTGGAGTTCGTCGTAGGCCAGGTCGAGCATGTCGGCCGTTTGTTGCAGTTCGGCAGTGCGGTCTTTGACGCGCATCTCCAGGTTTTCATTGAGCTCGCGCAGTGCTTCGTTCTGTCGGCGGGTGAGTACCACCAGGCGCCGCCGTTCACGCTCGGCGTGCTGCATGGCGAGCGCTTGACGCAGGGTCATGAGCAGCTCTTCGTCATTCCAGGGCTTGCTGATGTAGCGGTAAATTTGCCCTTCGTTAATGGCTTTGACGATGGTGTTAATTTCGGCGTAACCGGTCAGCAGAATGGTCATGCAGTCGGGTTTGCGCTTGTTGACTTCACTGAGCAGGGTCGCGCCGTCCATCCCTGGCATGCGCGCATCGGAGACCACCACATCGATGGCGTGTTGTTCGAGCAGTACTAATGCGTCTTCCCCGCCGTGGGCAAAAAACAGCTCGTAGGGTTGGTTGCGCAGCACCCGGCGCAAACTATTGAGAATGGCCTCTTCGTCATCCACTAGCAGGATTTTCTGTTGCGGTTTGGCTGCAATAGTGGCTTCGCTCATACCTGGCCCTCAGTGGCTATTGCGGGTGCCAAGGGTTGTTTGATCGGCAGGTGGATTTTGAAGCAGGAGCCGATGCCCGGCGTGCTGCTGACCGTAATGCGGCCGTGATGTTTTTCGATGATATTGAACGATAACGACAGGCCTAAACCGGTGCCCTTGCCAACGGCTTTGGTGGTGAAGAATGGGTCGAAAATACGTTTACTGACCTCGGCTGTCATGCCGCTGCCGGTGTCTTCGATTTCAACACAGACTTCATCCGCGCTGCTGTGGGTACGCAGGGTGATGCTGCCAAAGCCCTCAATGGACTGCGCCGCGTTGACCAGCAAATTCATAATCACCTGGTTGATCTGCGGGGCGATGCATTCGAGGGGGGGGATGGCGGTGAACTCTTTGATGATTTCGGCTTTGTACTTGATCTCGTTGTTGACCATGTTCAGGGTGCTTTCAATGCCGTCGAGCAGGTTGGTTTCGGCAAAGGCTTCGTCGCCGACATGGGAGAAGTTGCGTAGCGAACTGATGATTTTTTTGACCCGCTCCACGCCGTCGTTGGAGTCATGCAGCAGGCCGCTGATGTCGTCGCGAATGAAGGCGTAATCATATTTTTTCTTCAGCTCTTCCAGTTCCAGACCACCCCATTCGCTCATGTCATCGACCAGGCTGAGGAGCTGGCGAACATAATCGGCGAGGGTCTTCAGATTAGATGCCACAAAGCCGATGGGGTTGTTGATTTCATGGGCAACTCCGGCGGCAAGTTGACCAATGGCGGCCATTTTTTCCGATTGCAGCAGCTGGTTATTGGCCTGCTTTAGTTGCTGATGCAGGGTATCGGCAATGTCATGCTTTTGTTTCAAGCTCTTTAGTGCTTCGAGCAGCATGTCGTGGGCCAAGACGGCAGTGCTGTTATCAAATACGGCTAAGCCCAGCAGCGGCGTTTCCAGTTCATCCATGAAACTGTAGAGAATGGTGGCCTGCTGCATTGGCGGCGACAGTTCGCCGTCGTTGACATGGGTTGCGCTGTTGAGATGAATCAGATAGGGGGTGTCGCCCCCCACTGTCTGGATCGGCTCGCCGGTTTCTCTGACGTGCTTAAGCATGGAGCGCCAGTTAGGATTGTCGATCTCGGGGAATACTTGCGCGAGTGGCCGACCTAACAGTTTCGGGTGTTTGACCGGGAGGCGATTGAGAATGAACTGGTTGCAGTAACTGATGTTCAACTGGCTGTCCAAAATCAGTAGTCCCGCCCCGATATGTTCGATGGCGGCCACGACGCGCATTGCTGTTCTTAGTTCATGCATAACCTATCCCTTGCCCGTCCCTGCGTTATGGCTTGCTTGAGCATAGAGGCTGTTTATTGGTCTTGCTGGCGCGTGAGGGCTTTTGCTGCTTGGAACGGGTGACTTAAACCGCTGTTTGAGGTTAAAGCCACGGCTGAAAAACTCCGCTCTACGGGCGCTGTAGCTCAACGGTAAGCGCTGCCAGCGTGGCAATAAACTGTCGTGCACTCACTCTAGTCTTTTTTGGGCCTGAGCTTAAGGGCACGGCAGAATAACTATAGTTATCTGCCGCTAGGGTCTGTTGCCGTTTCATCGCGAGCGCGGACGGCTACTGCAATTGCCAGCTGCACTGATGTTGCTGCACCTCGTCAGTATCAAGCGGCAGGCAGCGAAACAGCGCCCGCAGCTGGTAGCCCTGGGGCTGCTCTTGCAGCTGGCATTCCAGCCAGCCATCCCCCTCCCAGGCTTGCGCTGCGACCCGTGCGTAACCGTTGGGCAAGGGAATTATCTCCTCGGGCAATACGCTGCTGGCGGCGACGTTGGCGAAGCGCAGCGGCGCGTGCAGCGGCGGTGCCACCAGTGCATAAGCGACTAGCGGGCTGCCGTCGAAGCTGATGGTTGCGGCGGCGCAGCAGTGGTAGTCACCGGAAATAAACACCACGTTGCTGATGGCGTTATCGCGGATAAATGTCAGCAGCCGCGCCCGCTCGCTGGCCGCCAGTTGCCAGCTGTCGGCCTCGCGCGGCGCGGGAACCCCGGCGTATTCGCGCAGCCCCGGGGCCAGCACCGAACCGCTGAGAATAAACTTGGGCTGCCGGCCACGGGCCTGTTGTTCCAGCAGCCAACTTTCCAGCAGTGGCCACTGGGCTGGATCGAGTAAACGCCGCTCGGCGCGTTCACGGTGAATGCGCGTGTTAAGCGAGAAAAAACCGCTGGCGGCGATGTTGAAACTGGCGTCATGGCCATCCGGGCCTTCGGCGTTGGGGCCGTGGGCGCGCTGGAAGGCGTGGTAGGCGGCCAGTGCATTGCTGTTCAGTTCGCGCTCCGCTTGCCCGCGCAGGAGCAAGTCGCGGCTCCAGTTATCGCCTAGCTCATGGTCGTCCATGGCCATATATAAGGGCGTGCTGCGGGCCAGCGCGGCAAAACCGGGCGAGCCGAAGGCCTCGCGGTAGCGCGGCAAGATTCGCTCCAGCGATGAGCTGCTGTCGAACAGGCCGGCGCGGGCGTCGGCGTATATCTGGTCACCGAGCATCAGCATAAAGGCCGCCGGTTGCCGCCGTTGGCGCTGATTAATCGCCAGCAAGCTGGCATCGCGACGGCTGTCTTCCATGGCGCTCAGGCCCGGATGTCGGCAACTGGCGGCGAGAAAGCTAAAGTTATTGGTCGGTTGCCACTGTTCGGCGCGCAGCCGCACCACGCATTCGCGCATCCAGCGCAGGCTACGCCGTTGCCGCGAGAGAGTGCCGGGTTGCGCCTGGCGGGCCAGTTGGCGGCTTTGCTGCAGGGCAATCGAGAGCGGATGGAGCAGGGCTTGGGCGTCGCTCAGACTGAGCTGCAGCGGCAAGGGTTGGAGCGTCTGGCTGATCGGCGCTGCTGGCAGCCGTGACGCCAGCGGCTGCGGGTTGCTTGGCTGTGTATGGCTGGGCTCAAGGATGCAACTGACGGGGTCGCCAGGGGCGTCAGTCAGCGCCGGCGTACGGCCGCCAGCCGCCAGGGCTTCGGCAACGGTCATGGGCTGGCCCCAATCGGTTGGCCAGTGCAGCCCACAGTGCTCGGTTTGCGCCGGTTCGCAGGCGCTGTAGCGGTGCAGGCTGACCATGGCGATGCTGAGGCTGGCCAGCCAGCTGTTGGGCACCTCGATATCGGCCAGGGCGTAGCTGATACCGGCATCCAGGGCCGGCTCGGCTTTACTGCCCAGCGCCGTATCGAGCGCTTGTTGCTGCAGCGGCCAGGCTTGCACTTTGCGCTCGGGACCGGCGCACAGTAGCGTCATCACCGCCAGCGCTTCGCCGCTTTGGCTGTTGTCGACTTCGATCCACAGGCGCAGGCGACTGGTTTCGCCCTCATTGCGGCACCAACCGACAATCGGCCCGCTGCGCGGCAAGCGCGCGCGCAAGCGATTGTGGGTGGTTTGGCTGGCGGGCTCGGCGGGCGCGGCGTAGGCGGTGTTAAAGAAACCGACCACCTCGGAGAAGATTTTCTCCGGTGCTTGTTTACCGATGGTGCAGTCAAAATGCGCGTGCTCGGCGGCGATCAGTTGATGGTCGTAGCCGCGCAGCAGGCGTTCGGTGCTGAAGGTGCGGCTTAATTGGCGCCAGCTCTCAACGCAGGACTCTTGGTCAAACAGCACGTTGTCGGCGCCGTGCAGCAGCATCACCGGCATCGGCAGGAAGCGGCGCAGATTGTCCTCGGTGGCATAGACGTTTTGCCCGTTGGCATTCACCAGCCGTTCGTACTCGACGCATTTGGCGCCGTGCATAAAGACGCCGAGGTTGGTGCGGCCAAAATACTGGTCGAGCTTGGCGTGGGTGATCGGCAGCAATTGATCGTGGCGAAACAGGCGGCTAAGAGCGCCGGCCATGCGTTTACAGGAGGTGCTATCGGGGTGCTCGTGGCGCAGGTCGTGCTCGCCGGGGCAGCGTTCGGCTTCGCTGTAGTCGAAGCTGGCAAACAACCGGTCCATCAGGGCATGCAGGGCATCGGCCTGCACGGTGCCCGCGGCAAACTCCAGGTGCTTGAGCTGCAGGCCGTTGACCAGCAGGGCGGCCACTTGCAGGCGCATTTGCGCGGTTTTTGAGCCAATCACAAAGGGCTGGAACTGCGAGAACAACACCCCGGCCAGTTTGGCCCGCTGGCTGTCCTCATGGACCAGATGACCGCCGAGCAGCGACATGCCCAGGGAAGCCGAGCCGACGCAGTGGCTGAAGCAGAACATCTCGCCGGGTACGGGCGGCGCGTCGCCCGCCGCCTCGTCCAGTTGCTCAAGGATGTAATTAATGGCTTTGGGGATTTCACCGGCGGCGATGTCGTCCATGCTGGAGAACTGCGCCGAGGCGCGCAAAAACGGACTGACCCGGTACTCCAGCAGCCACACATCCCAGCCCTTGGCGTACAGCATGGCGGCCAGGCTACGGCTGCCCAGCTCTTCGGCGACAAAGGGCAAGGTGTTCTGCGCGAAGCCGTTGAGCAGCATGATCGACTTGTAGCGGCGCTGACCATTAATCATCTGCGACTCGACCTGGGGCTGGGCGTAGCGGACCAGGCCGGTGCGAATCCACTCGCTGCGTGGATCCTCGGGGTCGTCGTCGGCATGCAGCAAGACGCGCAGGCAATGCGGCTTTTGTGCGGCCACTTTGTCGCCGCCCGGCAGTTCAAGGCTTGGGTAAAGCTGCTGCTCTAACTCAAATACGCCGTTGTCGGCCGCCAGGGCCGGGTCGCTGGCCGGCAGGTTGGGCGCGTAGTCGGGCAGGCGGAAATCCAGGATCCGGCTGCTGATCAGGTAGCGGCTAATCAGCAGTGGGTAACTGGCCAGCGCCGCCAGCGCGTGCAGGCTGTCGGGGCCGCTGTTGAGCTGCGGGGCGATGCGTCGCAGCATCTCCGGGAAATCCATGGCCAGCCGCCCGGCCGCCAGCAGGTGCGGACTGTCGTCGCGATAGAGTTGCACGTCCAGCTCGGTTAATTGCTCCCACACACTGCGCCGTGGCAGCACCGGCCAGCCGCCGTGGCGCCGCTTGTTACGCAGCCATTGCGCCAGTTCGCGCCAGCTGGCGGCCGGCTGGATCAGCTTGCTGCCGTGCAGGCGGTAACTGTGTTGGCCGTCGCTCAGTTGCAGTTGATAAGCGAAGCTGCGCGCCGCGCTGGCGTGCCAGAGCAGGCGGGCGCCGCTGCGGATATTGGCCAGCAAACCCGGTGGATTGGCCGGTTTGGCGCGGGAACGATCCGGCCACCAGCGGTTAATCAGATAGGTCAGAAAGGCGCGGACAAAGCGACTGCCACGGGCCCACGGCGTATCGGCCAGCGGGCGGAACAACTCGACACTGCCGCCGCTGACCTGCAGCTCCAGCTGTTGTTGCGGGCGATCGATGACCAGGCGCGATGAGGTAAAACTGTGCGACTGCGGGTTGCCGGCGATGGCCTCGACACGGTGCTTGGGGTCTTGCCAGAGCTGTTGCCAGTCCGGCACGTCCATCTGCAGAAACAGCGCCCCGGCCAGGGTTTGCGCCTCGGCGTTTGGGCTGTCTTGCCATTGCAGCGGGCCGCGCAACACCTCGGCCAGCACCGCACCGCACACCGGTGTGGCGCTGCGGCTGAAGGCTGGTGTGGTGCTTGGGTAAGCATCCAGCGCCTGAGGGGTCGCTTGGCCGCCGGCCAGTTCGGTCAGGGTCAGGCGACAGGCGCGTTCGGCCAGTGCGGTAATGGTCAGCAGCGGATTAACCCCCAGGGAGCTGGGAATGATTGAGCCATCCAGCACCTGCAGGCTGGCGTGCACCGTGCCGTCGCTGCGAAACAGCTGGCCACGGTCGTTGACCACCCCGTCTTGCACGGCGTCGGCCATCCGGCAGCCGCCCAGTGGATGCACGGTGATCCAGCCGGCGGGCGCGGTTGGGCCGCTCAGCACCTGGGCGATTTCATCGGGCAATAGCCCGGAGACCGGGTTGGGCAAAAACTCGCCACCGAGCTGTTTGATGCTGGCCATGCGCTGACGATGCAGCTGCGGCGCGGGGTCGGCGGCGTTGGCGGGCCAGCTCCAGTTCAGCCGGGCGCCGCGGCTGGCCAGAGTCGCGCTGCCTGCGGCAGAGTCGTGGCCCATGCCCAGCAGGGCCAGGCTGCGGGCGATGACTTCGGGTTGCACGGCCAGCGGGTCGCTGCCGCGTTTACCGCGCAAACCAAAGCGGGCCAGTTGCGGCAATATCCCGAGAGTGCTGAGCAGCTCATTGGCCAGCGGCGCCAGTAAGCCGGGAATCCCACCGTCTTCGATTATGGTGCTGAGCCTGTGGTCATCGCGATGCTGAAAGCGAATCACCGCGCTGATGGTTGGCCCGCAGGCGGGTTCAGGAGCGTTGCTCGGGGTGGTGACACTGCTGCTACCGATGCCGTTGGCGCTGTCGGGCAGATCGTAGGCAGCGCACAGGTCATCGCCGTTGGCGGAAATGCCCTGGCCGAGCCAGGCGTTGGCCAGGTCCAGGCCTTGTGCGTGGGAGCGCAGCAGAATCTCGCTGGAACCAAAGGTGCCGGCGGCCAGAATCACTCGCCCGCAAGGTATTACAAATTCGTAATTGGCCAGCTCCTTCGCGCCATTTTGCTGCAGCGCCTGCCATTGGGCGCGCTCGCTGGTGCGCACGCAATGCAGCCGCCACGGACGCTGCGGCTGGCTGGCGTCGTTCTCGATAGAGAGCACGCTGACATGGGTAAACAGCTGGGCGCCGGCTTGCCGGGCGCGCGGCAGATAGGTCTTGTCCAGGCTCAACTTGGCCTGCTGGTTACAGCCCGACACGCAATTGCCGCAACCGATACAGGCCGCGCGCGGGCCGAGGTCTTGGTTGGGGGCGGGGCGAAATTCAATCGCCAGGGGCACGTCTTCGGTGCTGACGCTCAGCTCGGCGCTGGCAAACTGCTGCGCCGCCGCCTGGCCAATGTCGTGCAAGCGTTGGTACTTGGCCGTTTGCTGCGGCACGCAGGCCGGGCTGGCGGCTTGCATCTGTGGCGACTGAATCTCCAGGCCGAGGTAGGCCTGCTGAAAGTCTTCGGCCAGCTTGCTGTGGCGAATCGCCGCCGGCCATTGGGCTTGCTCGAACACCCGCGCATCCGGGCGCAAGGCCACCGCCGCGTTGATCAGGCTGCCGCCACCCAAACCATTGCCGACCAGCGCGCTGGCATTAGTGCCGAGGCGAAAGTCAAACAGCGCATCTTCATTGCCGAGCGCATTGGCCCCGCCATTGACGCTGGATTCGGCGCGAATAAAGGCGCCGGTTTGGCTGAGGTCGGTGGGGAAATCGCCGGCCAGGTATTCGCCGCCGCGCTCCAGCAGGGCCACGCTCAGGCCGTGCTCGGCAAACCGCAGGGCCGCCACGGCGCCGCCATAGCCGGAGCCAACCACTATCACGTCGGGTGAATAGGGTGCGCTGGCCGATTGGCACTGGGTAATCAGTTGTTCTACGTCTTTAGATAGCCAAAGCATGCTGCGGACCTCCGTGTTCGGCGTGATTGGGGCCGGTTGTTGGCCTATTGCTGCTTGGCGCGCCGGCTTTTGAGGGCTCTTGGGGCTGGGCAGGGCGGCATAGGCAACTTGGCAGAAAAGGGGTTGTTCGCCAAGCGCCACGCCTCAAAATCGGCGATTTGCATGGGTTTGGCGGCGAACCAGCCTTGCGCGTAGTCGCAACCGAGGGCGCAGAGCAGCGCCCATTCCTCGGCGGTTTCGGCGCCTTCACCGACCAGGCTCAAACCCAGCCGATGGCCCAGGTCGATGGTTGATTCGAGCAAGGCTGCGCCCTCGCTGTTGGGTTGTATGTTGTGGATAAAGGAGCGGTCAATTTTCAGCTCTTCGGCGGGCATTTTTTGCAGGTAGGCGAGGGATGAGTAACCGGTGCCAAAGTCATCAATCGACAGCGAAAAGCCCATCTGATACAGCGCATCCATTACCGCCAGGGCGGCGGTGGGGTCCTGCATGGCGGCGCTTTCGGTGACCTCCAGGCGGATGTCGGCGGGGTTCGCGCCACTGCTTTGCAGCATGCGCTGCAGGCTGCTGACGAAGCTGCTTTCGGCCAGGTCAAAGGCCGATAAGTTGACCGAGATTTGCAACGGCCGTCCCTGCCTGCGCCAGAGCACCGTGAGGCACATGGCCTCGGCCAGCATCCAGTGGGTTAGCAGGGTAATGCGCCCGGTTTTTTCCGCAAAGGGCACAAAGTCGCCGGGTGGAATGGTGCCGCGCTTGGGGTGATGCCAGCGCACCAGGGCTTCGGCGCAGGTTACCGCGCCATCGTGCAGACGCACCTTGGGCTGCAGGTACACCCGCAGCTCGTTTTGCTCAACCGCCCGTTTAAGCTCGGAAAGCAGACCCAGATCGGCGCGCTGGCTGCTTTCCAGCTCGGCGTGGTACTCGACCCAGGTTTTGTGCTGCGTGCGGGCCACGTCCAGAGCCACTTCGGCGTTACGCAGCAGTAGCGTCATGTCCAGCGGGCTGCTGACGGGCCGGGCGATGCCACCGGCCAAGGCAATGTCGACGGTTTGGCTGTCGACCTCGGTGGGGCGATTAAAGCTTTGGCTGATTTGCCGGCGCAGCTGTTCAAGGTCCTCGGTCTGTGGGTAGAGCAGGCAAAATTGATCGGCATGCATGCGCCCGGCACGCGCGCCCGGATATTGCGCGGCCAGGCGGCGCAGGCGGCGCCCGGTTTCGATCAGGATTTGGTCGCCAAGCGCCACCCCGAGGGTTTCATTGATGGCCTTGAAGCGTTCGATGTTGAGCATCAGGGCGCAGGGCTGCTGGCCTTGGTCGATCAGGTGCTGACCGTGTTGGCGAAGCCCTTCGCGGTTGTTTAGCTTAGTGAGTGGGTCGAAACGCGCTAGCTGTGCGGTTTCTTGCTGCAGGCGCAGGGTTTGCTCGGCCAGGCCGTAGCAAAACGCTGCCGGCAAGGCCAGGGTGCGCAGGATGTCGAAGCTTGAGCCAATCGCCAAGGCGCTGGGCATTGGCTGCTTAAGCAGCAGGTTGTAGGTCAGAAAGATCAGCCAATAGAGGCTGGTCGGCAGCATGCCAAAGAGCAAAATGCCGCAGCTGCGCTCGCCTTGGCGCCAGCCGCGCCAGTTGCCCGAGAGCAGGGTGGCAAAGTGCAGCGGCAGAAGCATAAAACTTGCTTGTGCGGCCCAGTCGGGGGCGAGGCGCGCGAGCGGGATCAGCAGTAAAAATGCGCCGGCGATGGCGTAAGCGAGGTAGCCGGTCCGCGGGCTGTGCCGGCTGAAATGGCCAAAGCGGGCACACAGCAGCGCCGCTAGCATGGCCACCAGGCATTGAAATGACCAGGCATCCAGCAACCACACCGGGGCGCTGTCGACGGCGAAGGGTAAGCCGTTTTTAGCAAATACGCTTAACGCCTGGGCGCTGGCGTATAGGGCGTAGATGAGGTGGCTGCCATTGCGCAAAGCCAAGCCGAAAAAGCCGACTATGACGGCGCTGGCAGCTAACAGCACGCTTATTGACAGGCTGCGCAGGTCGGCGCGCTGCTCTTGGTACAGGCTGGTGCTGGGATCAACCGACTCAACCTGGATAACATGACTCAGCCCCGGCAGCGGGCGGATGCCGGTCGTC
Source organism: Pseudomonas sp. (assembly GCF_030698175.1). Lineage (GTDB taxonomy): Bacteria > Pseudomonadota > Gammaproteobacteria > Pseudomonadales > Pseudomonadaceae > Aquipseudomonas. Next base: position 19,226 of record NZ_JAUYNT010000023.1, on the reverse strand, counting down.
AGGCTTAGGTATGCGTAGAGTGGGAGGTGCAGCTCAGCGGGTGGAATAAAGATCGCCCGCTGACCGCTAACCAGGGCGTTGCTGTTGCTGCCCATGCGCTGCGCGTGACCAATGACGCGACCCTGGGCATCGAATAAGTGCAGATCCACCCGCTGGATATGCAGGTTGGCAAACGACAGCCAGCGACTTTCTAGCTGCTCTGTTGCCTTGGGCAGTTGATTGATGCGAATCCAGCATTGATCCTGCAGTCGCTCCACCGGCACCTGGCCATCGTCGGCCGGCAGCCAGTTAGGGTTGCTGGCCAGCAGGCCGGCAAAGCTCATCTCGCCTTGGCAGCTATAGGCCACTGCCAGCGGGGCCGCCGCCAGTTGTTGCGCGCCGCCGCCGATGGTGAGTAAGCAAAACAGGCAAAACCGCCAAAGTCGTTGGCTCATTGCTGTCCCTGTGCAGGCGTGCCGCTGTACCGCGAGCGGAGGCGTCGATGGCACTGCTGATGGCGTCGGATAGGCGCGTTCGATACGCGCTAGGCCTAGTAAAGCGCAGCCGCTTACCTGGCGTCGGCAAATCTGCCGACCAAGTGAATTTTGCCGATGTGCGGTGCCGTTGTAATTGCCTCCGGCTAACTGGCACAGCAGTGCTTGAGTGCGGCGCTGGAGCCGGCGGCTAGATTGGTGGACAATTGGTTATTATTTAGCCGTCACGAGTAAGTCTAATGATGTTGTTGCGTAGTTACCGCCTGCTGCTGCTAAGCATGGTGCTGGGCGTGGCCGGTTGCAGTCTGCTGCCGCAGGCACCGCTGTACCAGCTGGACGCCGGTACGTTGAAGGCGCCGAGTGCGCGCACCGGTGTGGTGCTGTTGCTGGAGCCGCTGGCGCTGGCGCAGTACCTGCAACGTGAGGTTATCTTGCAGCGTCAAGCCGATGGCAGCCTGACCGAGACGGATGCGCATTGGGCCGGTAGCTTGCAGGAGGACATTGATCATTTGCTGCAGCGCCAGCTCGCTTCGCGGCTGCACACGCCCTATGTGCTCGCCGCTGCAAGCAGCGGTCGGCCAGCGGATATGCAGTTGATAGTGAGCATCAGTCGCTTGGATTCCGGGCCGCAACAGCCGGCCGTGCTGCACGCGCAGTGGCGCCTGCTGGATAAAAATGGCCAGCTGCGCGAGCAGCGCTTGCTGCAGCTAGAGCAGACGCATAGCGACAGTTTGACCAGTCAGGTACAGGCACAAAGCCGCTTATTGCAGCAATTGGCTGAGCAGTTGGCCGTGGACGTCAGCGAGTTCAGTCGCCAGTCGGCCGCCGGTGCCTCGGGTAATCGCGCTGCGCCACTGCCGCCGCGCAAGCCGGCGCTTACCCCCAAGCCGCCGACCGCGCCAGCGACAGGCGCGTCCGAGGTCTATCGGTTCTGATTTGGCGCCGGCGAGGATTGGGCGTTGGAGTTTAGCGTCATGCCTGCGCGTCATTTATCGCTCTAGCCGCGCCGCCTAGGATTGGAACTTGGCGTCGTGCATGCGCGCCATTTGTCGCTCCAGTAGCGCCGGATAAGGGTCGAGCAAGCGCTCGACGCAGCAGGCACCTTCCGGGCTGGCAATCGAGCGTATCCGTGCCCGTTGGCGCAGCAGTGGATCGTCAGCAATCTGCCGGGTCACCAGCAACAGATTGCGGCTGTGTTGCGACAGTGCCAGGGCATCCTGGGCGGTGTCGCTGAGCAGCAAATCGCCTTGGCTGACATCGCTTAGATCGTCGCCTTGAGTCAGGCCAAACTGTAATTGCAGGGTAATACCGCTGTCGGCTACCTCGATTTGCAGGGCGTGACCGAGGGCGCGCATCAGTTCGCCCGAGCAAATGGCATGGGTCAGGTAGTCGGCGCCGCTGCTGCGTTGGTGGAACAGCATCAAGCTGCTGCCATCGCTCAGGGTGTGCAGTTGGCCCTGATAGAGCGCGGCAGTTTGCTCAAGGCAGGTGCGATAGCGCTGCAGCAAGTCGAGCAGGCGCGAGCGGGGCAGGCGCCGTAGTTGTTCTTGGGCGCCGAGCTGGATCGACAACACCGCACTGACGTGGGCGGCTTGTGGTGTCTGTTCTGGTTCTGATGCGGCCAGTGGCAATGCCGGCGCGGGCTGCTGGTCGTGTTGCAGTTCATCGCGCAGGTCGGAGAAGGGATCGTCGTCTTCGACGCTGCTGAGCCGCGGGCTGCTCGACGGGTCAAAATCCTCGTCGCGGTCAAACTGTGGATCGCGCAGGTCGTGCACGGCAAAGCTGCCGGCAGGTTCGTCGTCCTCAACCTCGTCGTCAGCAAAGGGATCAAGCGGATCAAACGAAGCTTCGTCGTCTTCGTCCACTTCAATGTCGCGATAAGCCGGGACAGCGCTGCTGGGCGCCTTGGCCGGCACCAGGCGATGTTGTAACTGACGGGCCAGGTCACCGATTTCGTCCTGGCGCCCAGAGCCGGGAGCCGGGTCATCGGGGTCGCGCAGCCAGACTCGCAGCTCCAGCAGCGGGATGGAAATATGCCGCCCCAGGCGCAGGCTCAAAGAGAGTGTCAGCGCCAGCAAAATCAGGCTCAGCAGTCCCATGCTTTGCAAGCTGATGGTCATTGGCTGCTGGAATTGCTCGGTGTCCAAACTAATGCGCAGGTGCCCGGCGATCACCTCTTGAAAGGTGATGGGCGTCGAATACAGGCCCTCGGTCTCACCGAGCAGGCCTTGCTTGGGGCGCGAGCCAGCTTCAGCGAGAATGCGGTTATCCACGCTGTAGATGGCCGCGTGGGACACCAGCGGGTTCTTCACCAGGTTATTAAGCAGCACGTTGAGGCTGAGAATGTCGTTGGAAACCAGCAGCTCGGTGGCGGAGGCGGCGGTCTGCACTATCAGGCTCTGGCCCAAGGCATCCGCCTGTTGCTGCATCGCCTGCTTGAACTGCATGCCCATCACCCAGGTGTAAATCACCAACGCCAGCGCCACCAACAGCAGGCTGTGGCTGGCAATGCGCAGGGCTAAGGGCACGCGTCGCTGGCGCAGGGCATGAAAAATCAGCAGAAAGAAATTATCGGGTTTGACGGATTCGGGCCGGTTCACGGGGCTCGGCTCTTCTTGACTGGAATTGGCGCGCAGTATAACGAGCAGGGCTGGATGGGCAAAGCCTTGTGCTGGGCGCAAGTGCGGGCAAAGTCCAGTTGCGTGAGGAATATCGGCCGACTTGCTCGAAATCAGGCTTGGAGTGCGGATTTACAAGCCGTAAACTTCGCCTCCTTGTCGGTTTTGCCGTGTTTGCGCTGTGCTCGCAACCCGCTGAAACTGGCGCTTAGACTGTTTTTTACTGCTGCGGAGAGCCGAGCTTGCGCGAAATCGTCCTGATTAATATCACTGGGGAAGATCGTCCGGGGCTGACGGCGGCAATTACCGGGGTGCTCGCCCAAGGCGGGGTGAATATCCTCGACATTGGCCAGGCGGTGATTCATGACACCTTGTCATTCGGCATTCTGGTTGAGATTCCCGCCACCGAGCAGGCCTCATCGGTGCTCAAAGACCTGTTGTTTACTGCCTATAAGCTCGATCAGCAGGTGCGCTTCACCCCGGTAGCCGAGGCGGACTACCAGCAATGGGTGGCGGTGCAGGGCAAGCCCCGGCACATAGTCACCCTGCTGACGCGCAAGGTCACGGCCGAGCAGTTGCAGCGGGTCAGCTCGATCACCGCCAAATACGGCTTGAATATCGACCATATTGATCGCTTGTCGGGGCGCATGCCGCTGGATACCCCGGCCGATCAAGGCAAGGGCTGTATTGAGTTCTCGGTGCGCGGCGAGCCGGCCGATCAGCAGGCGCTGCGTGCCGAATTCTTGAGCGTGGCGCAGGAACTGAATGTCGATATCGCCTTTCAGCGCGACTCGCTGTTTCGCCGTAATAGGCGCTTGGCGGTGTTCGACATGGACTCGACCCTGATCGAGGCCGAGGTCATCGATGAGTTGGCCAAGGCGGCCGGGGTTGGCGAGCAGGTGGCGGCGATCACCGAGCGGGCGATGCTCGGCGAGCTGGATTTTCGCGCTAGTTTCAAAGAGCGTTTGGCCCTGCTCAAAGGTTTGCCGGAGTCGACGCTGGCCAGTGTCGGCGCCGGTTTGCGCCTGACCGAGGGCGCCGAAACGCTGTTCGCCGAACTCAAACGGCTGGGTTACAAGACCGCGATTCTGTCTGGCGGCTTTAGCTATTTTGCCAAACAGCTACAGACCAAGTTGGGCATCGATTATGTGTTTGCCAATGAGCTGCAAATTGTCGATGGCAAGCTGACCGGGGTTGCCGTCGAACCCATAGTCGATGCTCAGCGCAAGGCCGACTTGCTGCGGGAACTGGCCGAACGGGAAGGCTTGCGCCTGGAGCAAACGATTGCCGTCGGCGATGGCGCCAATGACTTGCCGATGCTGGCGCTGGCCGGTCTGGGCGTGGCCTTTCGCGCCAAGCCACTGGTTAAACAGTCGGCCAAGCAGGCGATTTCCACCCTGGGGCTGGATGGGATTTTGTACCTGCTGGGCTTTCGTGATCGCGACGGTAACGACTAGCCGGGTGCTGCGGCACAAATCTATAGGTATGAAAAAGGCGATCCGTGGATCGCCTTTTTTGTCTGCGCGTTTTTACTCGTCGCCGGCCGAGAAGTCGTAATCCATCGACTGAGTCGGGCCTTGCAGGTAGTAACCCTGGATGTAGTTGACCCCGGCCTGCCAAAGCGTAGACAGCACGCTGGCGCTTTCCACAAAGGGCACTATGGTCAGCTTGGCCTGTGCGTGCAGGCTGGCCAGCAAGGTTTTCAGCGCTTCTTGGTTGTCGGCGCCGGACAAATCTTGCGAGAACGAGCCGTCGACCTTCACAAAGTCGATGCTCAGGTGCTTCAAGGTATTGAACGGATTTAACGAGCAACCAAATTGGCTCAGGGCGACTTTACAGTGCAGCTCGCTAAGGCCTTGGGTTAGGTTTTTCGCCTGCTTGAGGTAGGCGATGGCATCCGGCTCGCTCAGCTGAAAGATCAGTGCATCGGAGGGCAGCCGCGCGGCTTTCAGCGCCACGCTCAGCCACGGCAGAATGGTTTGATCTTGCAGGCTGGCGCTCGACAAGTTCACGAACAAGCGGGTGCTATGGCCCTTGCTGCGGTGCTGGGCGAGCAACTTGATCGAGTTGAGAATCACCCAGCGATCAATTTTCTCGGCCAGGCCGGCATCTATCGCGGCGCGCAGGAACTCGTGTGGCGGAACCTCTTCACCTTGCGGGTTAAGCAGGCGCAGCAGCACTTCGTAGTGTTCGTGACTGTCGCCGCGCAGGCTGATAATCGGCTGGAACAGCAGGCGGAAGCTGTTGTTTTCCAGTGCCTGTTGCAGCATCGCCACCACGCTGCCACGGCTGGCGGCGGCGGCCAGTTCGTCGGCGGGGTTGAACAGTTTCAGCGTGTTGCCGCTGGTGAGTTCATCGGCGCAACGGTGCGCGCGATCTATCACATCCTGGCCGCGTGGGGTCTTTTCATTAACCCCGGCGGCGCCGATCGACAGGCTGGTTTGCAAGGTCCGGCCGTTGATCTCAAACAGATGGCTTTCGGTCTTCTTCAGTAGCTCGCTGAGGCTGGCCTGGCTTTGCTCTGGGGTTTGCCCGGGCAGCAGTACGGTAAACACATCGTCGCCGAAACGGGCCAGTTGCGCGTTGCTGCCAAAGTGCGCGCTAAGCAAGTGGGCGAGGTCGGTCAGCAGCAAGTCGATGCCGGCCAAGCCCGCCTCGGCCAGCAGCGTGGCGTAACGATCGACACGGATGTAGGCGACGCAGGCCGCTTGCCCGGCATTCACCGCGCGCTCGGCGGCCGCATCGATCAGTTCGATAAAGTGGCTGCGGTTGTGCAGGCCGGTCACCAGGTCCTGGCTGCTGATTTCGCGCAGCCGTTGCTCCAACTCGGCATTACCGGTTTCGGCGCGGATAACCACTTGAATGCACGGCTCGCCGGCGTAGGTAGCCGGTGAGAAACCCATGCGCGCCTGAAACGACTGGCCGGTTTCTTTGATGCCGGTGCAGGCCAGTTCGGCGTTGCCTTCGGCGTTTTGGTAGTTCTTCAGGAAGTCTTTGAAATTGCTCTGATCGCAGCTGGCGATCAGGTCAATCATGGGGATGCCTTCCAGCTCTTCGCCATCTTCGTAGCAGAACATCTCGAGGTAGGCGCGGTTGGCGTAGATGTGCATGCCTTCGTGCACATAGGTGATGGCATCGACCGAGCTGTCGAGTAGCAGTTGGCAGCGCTTCTCCGCTTCGCGCAGCGCTACTTCGGCCACACGCCGGGCGCGACGCTCTTCAAGGTTGGCAAATTCGCGATTGGCCACCAGCATCAGGCGTTCATCTTCACCTTGCGGCAAGGCGTCTTGGGCGCCCAAGGCCAGCGCCTCGGTAATGGCGTCGGAGTCATTACCGTCGGTGAGCTGGATAAAGGGAATGTCTTTGGCTTGGCGGCGAATGGCGGTGATCGCCTCGTTCGGGTCGAGGTTGTCGCTGTGGGGGGCGGCAATCAGCAAATCCCAGCTTTGCGCTAAGGCTTGCGCCAGGTCATCGCTGGAGACCAGGCGATGCACGCGGGTGGCGCGTCCGGAGTTGCGAAACAGGCTAACCAGGCGCTCGGCCTCGTTCTGCGAGTCTTCAAGAATGAGCAGTCGGATCGTTTTTTTTTCAATGGCCATGGTCAGTTCTTGGCTGCGCCAAACGGACGCAAAAAGGCGATAAAAGGTAAATTTTCCGGCAATCTACAGCGACTTCCAGAGTGAGTCAAAGTCTTCCTCCCCGGCTTTTGCTTGGCTTCCTGGCGTTGTGACGGGCTTCCCTGGTGGGCTGTCGGCAAGCTCTACGCTGCGGTATTCAAACTGGGTGAAGCTGCCGGTGCTGGTTTGTTTGCGGCTGAGCACGGCGCGTTGTTCGTTGCCGTTTATATTGATCAGTACCTTGTTGCCTTCCTGAAAGGGCAGGCGCGGGGTAATTAAGGTGGCGGGCCGAGAGATGGCGGCGATTGCCGGCAGTAACAGCGCGCGTAAGAACTGGCTGTGTTGCTCGGTTTTGCGCATCAGTTGCAGGCCGCAGGGCTGCGCGAAAGGGGCGACCAGCTCAATCCCCATTTGGGTGCCGCCGCCGCGTACCTGGCGAATCCAGCGCACCACGGCCACACTCCAGGCTTGATTGGGGCTGTCTTGCAGGCCGAGAATTTCGCCGGCCTGTAATTGTCCTGGGACTTCCTTTGGCCACGACAGGCAGTAGCCGCCGGGGCTGTGGTTGACGATCGACAGGGTAAAGGTTGGGTAGAGTTCGGCCGCTTCGTCGGCTTGGCCGTGCTCTGATTTGGCGGCGTCCTGAGTCTGGTAGACGATTTCCTCCATCGGCAAACCAGGCTCCCAATGGGTAATGCGTTGTGCATCAAAGGCGCCGCCCCAAATGTCCGGACTTTTGTCGGTCGACTGAGTGGTGAACTTAACCGTTTGGGCGGCTTTTTTGAGTACCTCGTTAAAGCTGGTTTGCCCGGCAATAAAGTAATGCACGGCGCTCATGCCGATACTCAGCGTCAGGCTGCCTTGGCCGTTGCTGCGGGCAAAAGTGCGCTCGGAAATATCGCCCCAGGCGGCGCTGAGATGTTGCAGTACATCCAGGCTGAAACCGTCAGGCACTTGCAGTCGGAACTGCTTGCGGTTTTCAGCGGGTAATAACAGGTATTCCTTAATCGCATCGGCCAGGGGTTGCGAGTCAATGCCGAGTAGTTTGTTCAGCTCACCGGCCGGGAATAGCGACTTGTAGCGCGGCGGTCCATCAACCAGTGGCGCGATGGCGAACAGGCTGGAAGGCTGACTGGCCGGTTGCAGCTTGACCAGTGCGCACCAGGGTTCAAGTGCTTCGGCGAGTCGGGCAATACCGCTCTGGCGCATTTGATTGCAGCGTGCGCAGCCCAGTAGCAAGGCCACCAGATAGGTTTGCTCAAGACTCAGGCTGGGGTTGGCAGCCTGCTTGGATTGCTCGTCGCGGACACTCAGACGTTGTAGCTGTTGATTGCAGCCAATTTGATACAGCTGGTGTAGCTCCAGCCAGAGCCCTTCAGGCACCGGGCAATACAACTGGCTGGCGCGAATCAGTGAGCCGCAGAGGCTGTGGCTGGCGCGCTGCAAGGCGGTCACTAGGCGCTGCAAGGGTTCGCGAGCGGTGCTGCCAACCTCCTGAACGACAATCAATTTATAGCCGATGGCCAAATGATTTTGCAGCGCTTGGCACAGGTTGGCGACTTTGCGCGGGCGTTCATCCAGCACCACCGCTTGATTGAGGAAGTGCCGCTCAAGGTTATTGCAGACGTAATAAACTTCCGGGCGCAGTAACTCCAGCAACTGCAGGCGGGTGTCGGCGCTACAGGCCAGCTGGTTAAGTTCGACCAGCGCTTGGTAGAGCAGACGCGCCGTTTCGCCAAGATTGGCCTTCGGCAAACCGGCGACCCAACGCTTTAATTCGCGCGGGCTCGGATCGCAAAAACTAAGGCTTTGCTGGTGCGGCGTGGGTACGCGTAACAGCAAGTGCGGGCTCTGTTTATCCATGTAGCTGCAGTGCTCCACCGCCGCCGCGGGCGTGCTGTTATTAGTATGGGGCTGACCGAACTTTAGCAGCATCTGGTGGCGCGCGCTGCCTATCGCAGGCTTGGGGAACAGTGCCGGGTTGCTTGCGTTTAACCGGCACTGCGCAGCGTGAGCCTGGGTTGTAGCTGTTAAAGGCTATTGGCGCCCAAGCGTTGACCCATGCGTACCGGGCTGCCGGCGCCAAATTCTGCGGCCCACTGCACTTGCTCTGGACCAAACAACACTATGGCGGTGGAGCCGAGTTTGAAGCGGCCCAGCTCAGCGCCTTTGGCCAGCTCAATAGGCGCGCGGGCGGCGGCGTCGTAACGGCTGGTTTTGAGTTCGCGCTTGGGTGGCGTAACTAACCCGGCCCAGACCGTTTCGATTGAGGCGACGATCATCGCGCCGACCAGTACCACCGCCATTGGCCCGCGCTCGGTGTCGAAGATGCACACTGCGCGCTCGTTGCGGGCGAACAGTTCCGGGACGTTTTCGGCGGTGGTTTGATTGACTGAAAACAACCGGCCAGGAACATAGATCATTTCACGCAAGGTGCCGGCCAGCGGCATGTGTACGCGGTGATAGTCCTTGGGCGAGAGGTAAATGGTGGCAAATTCGCCGCCCATAAACTCCGCCGCTCGTTCGCTGTCGCCACCCAGCAACTCCAGTACGCTAAAACTGTGGCCTTTAGCTTGGAAAATCCGGCCATGTTCGATTTTGCCCAGTTGGCTGACGGCACCGTCGGCCGGGCTAAGTACCGCACCGGCGCTGTTGTCGAGCGGCCGCGCGCCGTCCTTGAGGGCGCGGGTGAAGAAGGCATTGAAGTGCTCATAGGCATCCAGCTGTTCGACGGCGGCTTCGCTCATGTCGACTTGGTATTGTTTAGCGAACCAATTGATCAGGCGGCTCTTAAACCAGGTGGCCCGGCATTCTGCGGCGCAGCCAATCAGGCGCGAGAGCAGATGGTGGGGCAGTAGGTACTGGCTGAGGATGAACAGGCGCTGTTGCATTGTGGCTCCTTTAAAACTGTTGAAAAATCTGGGTGACGCTGAATTTAGAGTTCGACCGGGGTGTCGGGGTGGTTACCCCATTCGCCCCAGGAGCCGGCGTACGCTTTGACTCGTGGGTAGCCCAGCGATTTGGCGATCAGGTAAGTAAGGCCTGAGCGGTGGTGGGTTTGGCAGTGGGTGATGAGTTCTTTGTCCGGGGTAATGCCAAGCTCCAGCAGGATTTGCTGCATATCGCTGCGAATGCGCAGGTTACGTGTCTGGTCCATGGCCAGGTTCCAGTCGAAGTTGACCGCGCCGGGGATGTGTCCAGCCTTGGCGGCGAGGGCTTTTTCGCCGCTGTATTCGCCGGCGGAGCGGGCATCCCAGATGGCCAGGTCGGCGGCCCCCAGGCGGCTTTGCAGGTATTCGCGGCTGGCCGTTGGCGCTTGCTGCACATGCAGGCTCAGTGCGGCGTCGTGCTTGGCTGGGATACTGCAAGACAGCTCGCGCTGATCGGCTAACCACGCCAGCAAACCACCATTTAGGTAGTGGTAGTTGTGGTGGCCGATGACATCGAGCAGCCAGATAAAACGTCCGGCCCAGCCGCCGCCTTCGTCGTCATAGACCACATACACCGCATCCGGGTTATGCCCCAACTCGCTGAACAAGGCTTCTAGCTGTGCGTGCGCCGGCAGCAAGCCGGGCGCCGGTGGCTGGCCGAGCTGGGTGCGTTTCGGGTCAACAAAGTGTGCGCCGGGGATGTGGCCTTCGGCGTAGCGGGCGGCGTTGGTCAGGTCGACCAGAATTAATTCGGGGGCGCTCAAGCGGGCGGCTAAGTCAGCCGGTTCAATCACCAGTGGTAGCGCTGCGAAGGCGGCCATGGATGGCCCTCCAAACTCAAGAAAGGCGGCGATTGTAGCGCAAGCGTTAACGGCTGCGTTTGGCAAAGCTGGCCAGTGCGCGCTCAATGCATTGCACGGTTTTACCAAAGGCCAGCAGACTGGCCTCGCTGAAGGGCGCGCCCGACTGGTCGACAATCAGCAGCATGGCCACCCGTTCTTGGCTGGCGATGGAGCGCAGTATCAGCTGCTCGCTGGGGAATAAACTTTTCAGATTGCCCGGCAACAGCGCCGAATATTGAGCGATGTTGGCTGGGCTCAGGCGCAACTGCGCAGGTTTGCTCAGCAGCTGCCGCAGCACCTTGCTGTGGTTGGGGTCCAGGCTCAAGACGCTGGCTTCTTTGGGTAGCCCGAGTGTTTGCTGGGCCATCAGACGACTGTGGCTGCGATCGGCCAGCAGCAGCAATAAACGCTGCATGCCGCAGGCTTGCAGTGCGTCGCGGATGCAGCTGGTTAGCTGCAGCACATTGGCAAACGGGCTGGGCTCGCTCAGCAGCTCGGCGCAGTGCTTGCGCCATGCCGTCACCTCGGTTGTGAGCGGTGCGGCTGCTGCCAGCGGCTGTTCGGCGTGTAAATGGCGGCAGTGCCACGGCCAGAGCAAGGCTTGGGCTGGATGCCAAAGTTCGGTGGCGCAGTGTTTGCGTGCGCTGTTGACGGCTTGCTGGTGCACCTGTTGTTGCAAATCGCCGAGGTTGAGTTGCAGGTACAGCCCGGTCAGTTGTTGCCAGCGTAGCGCTAGCGGCCAACTCCAGGCCTGATGGGCCGATACCGCCAAGCCGTTGGCCAGCAAGATGCAGTTGCTCGGCAACGTCAGCCAGCGGCGCAGTGGACTGTCGTCATCGAGTAAGGGTTGTTGTTGCGCGGGTTGCTCATTAGCGCGGGCGATACGCAGGGCTTTGACCAGTTGGCGGCGATCATTGAGCAGCAGTCGATAGCCCAGTAGCACCCATTCCGGCAGTCGCCATTTTTCCGCCAGTGCCAGGCAGATTTGCAGCAGTGGTAGGCCGAGTAACTCGCGTTCAACCTTGCTGGCGGGTTCGCCTTTGATCAGCACCCGCTGCTCCCAGGCGTTAAACAGCTGTGGATGGCTGGCAATCAGCGGCCACAGTGGCGCCAAAAGCAGCAGGCTGCTGCAATGCACGTCGTGCCAGAGCCGCGCCAGGCGCGCGCCAAACAAGCCGCTGGCTTGCTGAGAGGCATGCCGACTGAGCAATTGCAGTTGGCGCAACTCGCGCGGGATTTGCTCGGGGCTAACTGGCATCTGCTGATTGAGCAGATTTTCCGTAGTTTGTAGCCCTAAGCGTGACAGCGCGACCTCAAGGTTGGCGGCAGGGTCGCTAAGGCTGCTTTTGCTGCGATTGGCGGCGCGCATAACCAGCAGCGCCAGCGTCGGGCTGGCCTGCAAACTCTCGGCTATTTCGCCCAGCGAACTTTTGTTGTCGCGCAGAGTGTGCAAGGCGCGGCGATGCTCGTCATTGCTGACTGGCAGGCGCACGCCATCGAGCTCTTTGAGCCAGGCGCTAAGGGTGTGCGGCAGGGGTTTACTGGTCGACATAGGCTCGGGTCAAATTGGCTTTTCGCACTAACTGGCTATAGTCTGGCTCATAAGATCCGATAAGTAGAAGAGTTGTTTGCAAAGACTCGTAATCATCCTCTGGTAAGCGTTTTCTAATGATAAAAATCATCGGCATCATCATCGTGTTCGCCTGCGTTATAGGCGGTTTCATCTTGTCTCACGGTAAACTCGCCGCCTTGTTTCAGCCTTTCGAGGTGCTGATCATCGGCGGTGCTTCGCTGGGGGCTTTCTTGCAGGCCAACACGCCCAGCACTTTTATGCATGTGCTGAAAAAATCGCTAAGCATGTTCAGCTCACGCTTTACCCATACCTTCTATTTAGAGGTGCTGAAGATGCTCTACGAGATTCTTAACAAGAGTCGCCGTGAGGGCATGATGGCGATTGAATCGGATGTTGAAGACCCCGCCGCCAGTCCAATTTTCAGCAAATATCCGGGCATTCTCAAAGATGCCGGCATGACCGCCTTTGTGTGCGATTACCTGCGGATCATGTCGTCCGGCAACATGGCCCCCCATGAGCTGGAAGGCTTGTTTGATATGGAACTCAATAGTCTTAAAGAAGACCTCGAACACCCGGCCCATGCGGTGGCGCGGATCGCCGATGGTATGCCGGCGATGGGTATAGTCGCGGCGGTACTGGGGATCGTGGTGACCATGGGCCTGCTCGGCGCCGTTGAGCAGAGTGAGCTGGGCATGCACGTAGCAGCAGCGCTGGTGGGGACCTTCTTGGGGATTCTGGCCGCTTATGGCTTCTTCGGGCCGCTGGCGACGGCGATCGAGCATGACGCCAAAGAAGAGCTGAATGTGTATGAGGCCATCAAGGCCTGCCTGGTCGCTTCGGCGTCTGGAATGCCGCCCACCCTGGCGGTGGAATTTGGTCGTAAAGTGCTGTATCCGGCCCATCGACCAAGCTTTAGCGAGCTTGAGCAAGCCATGCGTGGCAGCTAACTAGGCGGCCTGACTCATGGAAAACAACCAGCCGATTATCGTCAAGCGGGTCAAGAAGATTGCCGCCGGCCACCACGGCGGCGCCTGGAAAATTGCCTTCGCCGACTTTGCCACGGCGATGATGGCGTTCTTTATGCTGCTGTGGCTGATGTCCTCGGCGACCCCTGAGCAGAAGCGCTTAATTTCCGGCTACTTCCAGGACCCGGTGGGTTTTACCGAAAGTGCCAGTCCCTACGTGATCGATCTGGGCGGCACACCAACGCCAGCGCCGGATAGGACCCTCAACCCTGAGGTTAAGGATGAGGTTGACGCCGGGCCTGAGCAGGATGTCGGCAAAGAGGCGGAAATCAATCCCAAGGTCGATCCGGCCCAGGCCGAAAGCTTGGCCGAGCAGGTTGAGCGCGAGCGCCTTGAGCTGTTGCTGCAAGAGTTGCAGAACAAAATCGAAGAAAACCCGCAGCTGAAGAATTTTAAAGACCAGATTCTGTTTGAAATCACTCAAGACGGCCTGCGCATTCAGATCATGGACGCCGCCAATCGGCCGATGTTTGCCAGCGGCAGCGCCAACCTCGAGCTCTATTTCGAGGATATTCTGCTGGCCATGGCCGACACCATCAAGGCGGTGCCGAACAAGATCAGCGTCAGCGGCCATACCGACGCCAAGCCTTTTGCCGGGCGTGGCGATTTCGGTAACTGGGAGTTGTCGGCCAATCGCGCTAATGCAGCCCGGCGTGCGCTGGTGTTTGGTGGCGTGCCGGATGATCAGGTGGCGCGGGTGGTGGGTTACGCCTCGTCGGCCTTGTTTGATCGCGCCGACCCGCTTAATCCGGTCAATCGGCGTATCGACATAGTGGTGCTGACCAAAAAAGCCCAACGCAGCATTGAGGGCGCGCAAGAGGCAGACCCTGCGGCGCCAGCCGAGCCGGGGGCCGCAACCGAAGGCGCCCCTGGCGAGCCTGGCGCACCACCGGCACCGATTGCCGAGCCATTACAGGCGCCGGAACTGCGCGAGAAACTGAATATCTTTGAAGACGGTGCCTTGCAGCTGGATCAAGTGCCAGCGCAGCAATAACGGCAATGCGCCCATGAAAAAGCCGCGATCATCGCGGCTTTTTCATGGGCGGTGACCCTTAGGTCAGGCTGCTAAGAATGTGTCGGTAGCTGTTCATCCGCTGCTGCTGGATACGCCCCTCTTCAAGGGCCTTGAGCAGGGCGCAACCGGGTTCGCGGTCGTGCTTGCAGTCGCGGAAACGGCAGTGCCCGAGCAGCTCATGAAACTCGATAAAGCCGGCTTCCACGTCATCGCGGCTGACATGGCCGAGACCAAATTCGCGAATGCCGGGGGAGTCGATTAGCTTGCCGCCACCGGGGAAGTGAAACAGCCGCGCCGTGGTGGTGGTGTGCGTGCCTTGGCCGCTCACTTCCGAGAGGGGGCCGACGCGCAGGTCGACGCCCGGCAGCAGGCTGTTGACCAGGGAGGATTTACCCACCCCCGATTGGCCGACGAAGACGCTGACGTGGCCATTTAGCCGCTCCTGCAAGGCTTGCATGCCGCCGCCTTCGTGGGCGGATACTTCCAACAGCGGATAGCCGAGCTGGCGATACACCGCCAGCAAGGCTTCCAGCGTCGGGCCGTTTTGCGCATCGATCAGGTCGGCTTTGTTCAGCAGCAGCAGCGGGGTAATCCCGGCGTGTTCGGCCGCCACCAGGTAGCGGTCGATCAGGTTCGGGTGCGGCTCCGGCAGTGGCGCAAACACAATCACAATCAGGTCGACGTTGGCCGCCACTGGCTTGAGTTGGCCGCGGCTGTCCGGCCGGCACAGCTCGGTGCTACGCGGCAGTTGCGCGACTATCACGCCGATGCCTTGATTGCCGGCGCGCCAGACCACTTGGTCGCCGGTGACCAGCGCCGGCAGGTTGGCGCGCAGGTGGCAGCGGCTTACCTGGCCGGCCAGCTCGCCATCCAGCGCCTCGACTTCAACTTGAACGCCGAAGTGGGCAATCACTAAACCCAGTTGCTCGGGGCCGAGATCGCCGCCTTCGAGGGTGTCGAGGGTATGCGATTCACGTTTGGCCGCACGGGCGGCGCGTTCTTCCTGAATCTTCTCGATACGCCAGTTTTGCCGGCGGTTGAGTTGGCGTTTGGCCATGGGGCTTCCAAATGGGGAGTGCAGCGGGAGAATAAAGCGGTTGGCAGTTTAGCACGCTAGACTGCGCGTCTACGCCGAGGAGCAACAGCATGCAAAACCCCCTGAATTTGATCTGGATCGACCTGGAAATGACCGGCCTGGAGCCGGACACCGACGTCATCATCGAGATGGCCACCATCATCACCGACAGCCAGCTCAATGTGCTGGCCGAGGGCCCGGTGATTGCCGTGCATCAGAGCGATGCGCTGCTGGCCGGGATGGATGAGTGGAACACCCGCACCCACGGCGAGAGCGGCCTGACCCAACGGGTACGCGACAGCAAGATCAGCCAGGCTGAGGCCGAGGCGCAGACCCTGGCCTTTATCGAGCAGTGGGTGCCCAAGGGCAAGTCGCCGATTTGCGGCAACAGCATTGGCCAGGATCGGCGCTTTCTCTGTCGCTATATGCCGGCCCTGGAGGCCTTCTTTCACTACCGTAATCTGGATGTATCGACCCTGAAGATTCTGGTGGAGCGCTGGGCGCCGCAGCTCAAAGATGGCCTGCAGAAGAAAGGCACCCACCAGGCGCTGGACGATATTCGCGAGTCGATTGCCGAGCTGCAGTACTACCGCAAGCACTTTATCAAGGAGTGAAGTGGGAAGTAGGAAGTAGGAAGTAGGGATCGGTCAGTCGTGCTGGTCGTGCCGGCTAAGTGCCCAAGCCACATGCTCACGCACCAGTTCCGACGGATCGTTGCGTCGGGCTTCGAGTGCTTCCAGTACTGGAATGCTCGACGGCGCATTGCCTAAGCCCACCGCCAAGTTACGCAACCAGTTCTGGTAACCGGTACGGCGCAGCGGCGAGCCTTCGGTGCGGCTGAGAAACTCTTCTTCGGTCCAGCGAAACAGCTGCGCCAATTCACTGTTGTCCAGCTGATGACGAGGCTGAAAGTCGCCTTGATTGGTGGGGCGGGCGAAACGATTCCACGGGCAGATGATTTGGCAGTCGTCGCAGCCAAATACTCTATTACCGATCAGCGGACGCAGCTCTAGCGGGATCGCGCCTTTCAGTTCGATGGTCAGGTAAGAGATGCAGCGCCGCGCATCCAGCACATAAGGCCCGACAAAGGCGCCGGTCGGGCAGATGTCCAGGCAGGCGCTGCAGCTGCCGCAATGTTCGCTGACGTGGGGCGCATCGACCGGCAGTGGCAGGTCGACAAATAACTCACCGAGAAAAAACCAGCTGCCGGCTTTGCGGTTCAGCACCAGGGTGTTTTTGCCGATCCAGCCCAGGCCCGCTTGCTGGGCTATGGCTTTCTCCAATACCGGCGCGCTGTCGACGAAGGCCCGGTAACCGAAGGGGCCGATGGCTTGCTGAATGCGCTCGGCCAGTTGCTGCAGGCGCTTGCGAATCAGCTTGTGATAGTCACGGCCCAGGGCATAGCGCGACACGTAGGCGGTTTCCGGCTGGCTCAGGCGCTTGCTCATCTCGGTGTCGCCGGGCAGGTAGTCCATGCGCAGCGAGATCACCCGCAAGGTGCCGGGGACTAATTCGTCCGGGTGGGAACGTTTGCTGCCGTGGGCGGCCATATAGTCCATCTCGCCCTGATAACCGGCGTCCAGCCAGCGCTGCAGGTGCTGTTCGTGCTCGGCCAGGTCCAGCCCGGCGATGCCGACCTGCTGAAAACCCAGTTCGCGGCCCCATTCCTTGATGTTCAGGCTGAGGGCTGCGAGATCGAGGCCTCCGGTAGCAGCCGCACGCGGCGGCGCAGCAGGTTCCTTGATAGCTTGGCCGAGGGCTGGGATGTCGGGGGCGGGGGAGTGCATAAACAAGAAACCACGGTGGAGATAGGTATAATTCTGCCAGACATTGGAGCTCACGCACGTGACTACTGACTTTAAACCCGCCGCTGACGATGAATGGCCCGTTGCACTCTACAGCGCCGCGCAAATGCGCGAGCTGGACGCGCGCCTGATTGCCGCCGGTACGCCTGGCTTTGAGCTGATGCAGCGCGCCGCCCACGCAGCCTGGCGCGCCTTGCGTCGGCGCTGGCCGGATGCCGACAGCGTCACGTTGCTGGTTGGCGGCGGCAACAATGGCGGCGACGGGTATTTGTTGGCGGTGCTGGCGCAGCGCGCCGGCTGGAATGTGCAGGTGCTGACCTTGGTTGCGCCGCCAGCCCTGACCGGTGATGCGGCCCTGGCCTATGCCGAGGCGCACGCCGCGCAAGTGTCGATACGGCCATGGCAGGCCGGGACGCCTTTGTCTGGGGTGCTGGTTGATGGCTTGCTTGGTACCGGCGTCAAAGGCTCGGTGCGCGAACCGCTGGCGCAAGTAATCAAGCAGATTAATGCCAGCGGTCTGCCGGTACTGGCGCTGGATCTGCCCTCTGGCTTGTGCGTCGATACCGGTTGCGAGCTGGGTGTGGCGGTGCGCGCCGAGCTGACGGTGAGCTTTATCGGCCTCAAGCTGGGGCTGTTTACCGGGGGCGGGCCGGACCTGGTCGGCAGCCTGGTGTTTGACGACCTGCAGGCCGATCCACAACTGCTGGCCGAACAAGCGACTGCAGCCCAGCGTCTGGCCCCGGACCACTTGCCCTGGCTGCCAGCGCGCCGGCGCAGTGCTCATAAGGGGCAGTTTGGTCATCTGCTGGTGGTCGGTGGCGACCGTGGTCTGGGCGGTGCGGCGCTGTTGGCGGCGCAAAGTGCGTTGCGCTGTGGTGCCGGTTTGGTGTCCTTGGCGACCCGCAGTGAACATGTGGCGGCGGCCCTGGCGCGCCAGCCGGAGGTGATGGTGCAGGGCCTGGCCTCGGCCAATCAGTTGCTGGGCTTGGCCGCCAGTGCCGATGTGCTGGTGGTCGGTCCGGGGTTGGGACAGCAGGCCTGGGGGCGCAGTTTACTTAGCGCGGTTGCGCACCGGGCAGCGGTGCAGGTCTGGGATGCCGATGCGCTGAACTTGCTCGCCTTGGGTGGCGTGCAACTGCCGGCTGATGCGGTCTTGACCCCGCATCCGGGGGAGGCGGCGCGTTTATTGGGGCTAAGCATTGCCGAGGTGCAGGCCGATCGTCCCGGCGCCGCCTTGGCGCTGGCCGCGCGTTATCAGGCGGTAGTGGTATTGAAAGGCTCCGGCAGTTTGATCGCCGCGGCGGATGGGCGTTTGGCCCTGTGTGATCGCGGTCATCCGGCGATGGCCGGCGCCGGCTTTGGTGATGTGTTGGTGGGTGTGATCGGCGCATTGCGCGCCCAAGGGCTGCCGGCCTTCGAGGCGGCATGTTTGGCGGTGTGGTTGCATGCGCGGGCCGGTGAGCTGTGCGGCGCCGCGGGCCGTGGCTTGGCGGCGGGCGACTTGCTGGCCAGCATTGGAGAGTTATTAGAGGAGTGCTCGCCGTGTTTGGGTTGAGTGTTATCGGCGTGCTTAGAGGAGTTTTACCGTGGTTAGCGTGACGCTGTTTGTCGAGGGAGAGGAGGCTATGTTGGCGCTGGGCGCACAGCTGGCGGCGCTGACCGAGGGGCGCGGCACCCTGTATCTGCATGGTGATCTGGGCGCCGGCAAAACCACCTTGTCGCGGGGCATTATTCGTGGGCTCGGCCATGTTGGCTCGGTGAAAAGCCCGACCTTTACTCTGGTCGAGCCCTATGAGATCGGCCCACTAAAAGTCTTTCACTTTGACCTCTATCGCCTGGCCGATCCCGAGGAGTTGGAGTTCATGGGGATTCGCGATTATTTCGAGGATGACGCCCTGTGTCTGGTCGAATGGCCGCAGCGCGGTGCTGGCGTTTTGCCAAAGGCTGATCTGGACATTACCATTGCCGCACAAGCGGGTGGCCGCTCGCTCTGTTTGCAGCCGCAAGGTGCACGGGGCGAGCGTTGGTGCGCCGCGTTGGCTAGGGTCTGTTGACGTTTTATTCACGGCCGCGCCGGAGTCTGTTTTTGCGCGAGGCAAGGCACGAGGAGCATGGTTTGGTTGTTCCAAATGAGCGACGAGAAACGCCGCCTCGCGCAAAAACAGGCCCGGCCCTTCGGGTTGCGCGAGAAATGGCCCCCGCTGTTGTTGCAGGACTTGGCAAGGGAATAACCATTACCTGCGTCCTGCGCCT
>NZ_JAUYNT010000005.1 GCF_030698175.1 Pseudomonas sp. | reverse complement strand
ACAGGATCAAACCACCACCCTGTCAGCCCGGCGCATTCTACGCAGATTTCGCTGCTTTGCAACCCCTCATTTAAAGCTAACTTCTTGTTTTACAAGGAGTTTTACGAGAGGTCTACGCCGTAAGAGGTGCGCATTATAGGCCCTCAGATTGACACGTCAAGGCTTAATTACAGTTGATCAAGATTCCACGCGCGGCACCTATATATAGGTGCGTTAGACGCGGTTGCCGCCGCCACGTTTACGCGCTTGCTGAAGCAAGGCTGTGGCAACCTCGTTTAATGGCAACACCTCTTCTGCCGCACCAATGCTGACGGCTTCTCGTGGCATACCGTAAACCACGCAGGTGGCCTCATCCTGCGCCACCGTGTAGCCGCCCGCCTGACGTATCGCGAGCATGCCCTGCGCGCCGTCCTTGCCCATACCAGTTAATAAGGCCGCTATAACGTTGCGGCCAGCGCACTGCGCGACCGAGCTAAACATTGGATCCACTGCAGGCTTATGACGTCTAACCGCCGGCGCATCCGATAGTCGAATGACATAGTTGGCACCGGAACGCTCAACCAACAGATGTTGGTCTCCCGGTGCAATAAAGGCATGCCCTGGCAAGATACGTTCGCCACCTTGCGCCTCACTTACCGTCAGGCGGGTTAGCCGATTAAGCCGCTCGGCAAATGAGCGGGTAAATCCAGGGGGCATATGCTGGGTAATCACAATGCCAGGGCTATCTGCCGGCATTCCAAGTAGCACATCTTTAATTGCCTCAGTTCCACCAGTTGAAGCACCTATGGCAATGATCTTTTCCGTGCCTATTATCGGCCGCGGTAATCCTGGCGATGAACTCTCTGCTGCCTGCCCCGGAACAGACTTCATAGCAATCGCGGGTCGAGCACTGACTCGCGACATGCTGGCAGCTTTCAACTTGTAGCAAATCTCTTCGGCGTAAGCCTGCATCCCCTCGCGAATCCCCAGCTTTGGTTTGGCTACGAAGTCCACGGCTCCCAGCTCGAGCGCTCGGAAAGTGGCCTCTGAGCCGCGCTCGGTAAGCGATGAAATCATTACCACCGGCATCGGATGGCCGTGCATAAGCTTTTCGAGAAAGGTCAGACCGTCCATGCGCGGCATTTCAACATCAAGAGTCAGCACATCGGGGTTGAGTTGTTTGATCAAATCGCGCGCAACATAGGCATCGGGTGCCACGCCGATCAGCTCCAACTCGGGATCGGCCTGAATGATTTCTTTCAGTAACGCACGGATCAGCGCCGAGTCATCCACCACTAAAACCTTTATTGGCATACCCACTCACTCTAAAAAAGGTCGATATCGCCCGACACCGGAGACTTCTTGATGCGCATGCTGTATTCCATCTCACGATCAAACAGCGTGGTGTTGTGCAAGCTCTTGAGCTTTTTGACCATCACCCGGCCCGTGGCTGGAAAGTAATAAACCTTGCGTGGATAGATATCCAACAGGTCTTCGGCAACCACCTGGATTTTTTCAGTGAGCAAATACTCACGAACAAACTCAGCATTGCGATCGCCGACATTATTGGCCGTCATCCCGCGCAACACACTGCCACCGCCAAACACCTTGGCCTCAAAGCAATTGCGCCGCGCACCAAGTTTTAACAAGTGATTGATCAACAGCTCCATGGCATATACGCCATAGCGAGCGGAGACCGAAATGGGGCTAATGCCGCCATCGCCGTTACCCGGCAACATGAAGTGATTCATGCCGCCAATGCCGCTGACGCGATCACGCAGACAGACCGACACGCAGGAGCCAAGCACGGTAACTATCACAATGTCGCGCTGAGTGACAAAGTATTCGCCAGGCAAAATCTTCACCGCCTCACAATCAAAATTTCGATCGAAGTAGGCGTTGGGTGCAAGCGAGCTGATGAAATCGAACTCCATGTTCAATGCGCCTTCACAACCGGACGGTAAACCGTACGCTCAATCAATTTCACCAAATGAGTGGCATGCACAAAACTTTCTGAATGCCCGGCAAAAAACAAACCGTCCGGCCGAAGCAGGCGAATCATTCGCTCTAAAATTTTGCTCTGGGTTGGCTTATCGAAATAAATCATCACATTGCGACAAAAAATCACATCCAGCCCCGGTGCTATCCCCCAATCAGCGTCCAGCAAATTAATCTGCCGAAACTCAATCAGCGCCTGCAACTCTTGACGCACACGCACATGACCCAGCTGCGCGCCTTTACCACGCAGGAAAAAGTTCTTTTTACGGGCAAGCTCAAGCTGTTCGACCCGCTGATCGGGATACACACCGGCACGCGCAGTAGTGAGCACGCCGGTATCGATATCGGAGGCGATAATTTCAACAGCCGGCGTCAAACTGCCCAGCGCTTCAATCATGGTCATGGCCAGCGAATAAGGCTCCTCGCCGGTGCTTGAGGCGGAACACCAAATACGTAGCGGTCGCCGCTCATGCGCATGCTTGCGCACATGAGCGGCAAGCATGTCGAAATGGTGACGCTCACGAAAGAAGGAGGTGAGATTGGTGGTCAATGCATTAATGAATTGCTGCCATTCACCCTCATACCGATCAAGGTAGCTGAAGTACTCGGTAAAACTGCGCAGGCGTAAGCTGCGCAGCCTTCTGGCCAGACGGCTGTAAACCATCTGATCCTTGCTAGCCGAGAGATTAATCCCCGCGCGCTGATAGAGCAGATTTCGGACTCGCTGGAAATCGTCCTGCGTGTAGTGAAACTCACGCATCTCCTGCCCATCAACCACGCGTGGCGGCAGACTCAGAACTCCTCCCATTCGTCATCTTTAGGCTTGCTTGATCGTGGCAACACTTTAACCGGAGCCTTGGCCCGCGACACACTGTGCCCCGCCGTGCGGCTTATGCTGGGTGCAGCGCGCTGCGGACTCAGACGTGGTGCGCTCATATGTGCTGAACCGGCCTCATCGAACTTAAATACCGCCACTGCTTGCGAGAGTACCGACGCTTGTTCTTGCATCGACTCTGCCGCCGCTGCCGCCTGCTCAACCAGTGCGGCGTTTTGCTGAGTCATCTCATCCATTTGCGAAACGGCGCCATTGACCTCCTCAATACCCGTGCTCTGCTCGGCAGAGGCGGCAGCGATTTCCGACATGATGTCGGTCACGCGCTTGATCGCCACCACGATCTCGCCCATGGTCACGCCCGCTTTAGCCACCAGCGCGTTACCGGTATCAACTTTATCGACCGAGTCAGAGATGAGTGTTTTGATCTCTTTCGCGGCGGCCGCTGAACGTTGCGCCAGGGTTCGTACCTCTGCAGCCACCACGGCAAAACCGCGCCCCTGATCACCGGCGCGCGCGGCTTCGACTGCAGCATTGAGGGCGAGGATATTGGTCTGGAAGGCGATGCCATCGATGACACCAATGATGTCGGAAATTTTGCGCGCCGAGTCGTTGATTGACGACATGGTGTGCACCACTTGCTGCACCACCGCGCCGCCGGTGATCGCCACCTCGGAGGCATTGGCCGCCAAGGAGTTAGCCTGACGGGCATTGTCGGCATTGAGTTTCACGGTTGAGGTCAACTCCTCCATGCTCGAGGCCGTTTCCTCAAGACTGGAGGCTTGCTGCTCGGTACGCGCCGACAAGTCGGCGTTGCCGGTGGCGATTTCGCTGGCGGCGGTATAGATGGTGTCCGCCGATTCACGGATCTGACCGAGCATGCTCGACAAGCTCTGCGCGGTTTCATTGGAGTAGTCTTTGAGTTGGCCAAAGGTGCCCTGATACTCGGCATCGATACGCTGGGTCAGATTGCCCTCGGCCAGCGCACCCAGCACCCGCACCACATCTTTGAGGCCCTTATCGGAGGTGGCCATCAGCTGGTTAAGGCCTGTGGCAAGATTGAGGAAGAAGCCTTCTTTATCACTCACTTCGATACGCTGACTAAAATCACCAGCACCGGCGGCAGTCACCAAACTGGCAACCTCGCGCTCAACCGCAACCTCGACAGTCCGATCAGCCCATTCCACCACCGAGCCAAGCCGCTCCCCGGACTCATTCAATACGGGGTTAGCGACCAAGGCAAAGGTGCGCGGGCCAACCACGATTTGCGTGCGGAAGGTACTGGTGAAAGTTGCCAGCAGGCGTTTTTGGTGTTCAGGATTTTTGTGGAACTGATCAATAGAGCCGCCCTGTAGCTTGTTGGTGTCAAAACTCGGCAGCACTTTACGCAAGTCGCTCTCGGCGTTTTGCAGCATGGCAAACACCGTCTTGTTCATGTAGATGATGTTGCGGTCGTTATCGGCAATCATCACATTGCTGCTGACGTTATCCAGCGCGCTGCGCACGCGGGAGTTGTCGGTAAAGCGCCTAGCCACTTCGGACATACCAGCCAGGAGACTGTCCTTGTCACTGCTCGTAACCTTCAGGTCAAGCTTGCTATCGCCGGCCAGCAGGCGGCGCATGGCGTCACGTACTGTCGCCGGATCTGCGCCCAGCTGAGCACGGATCGACTGCAGACTCAGACTAAAGATCACCACGAAGGCCAGCACGCCCAAACCTATAACCCAGTAGGCTTGACTTAGGCTGCTCTCAACTTGCGCATTGACCTGGGCTTTGTAGGCCTCGGCAGCGGCGGTGACTGCGATAACGAGCCGATGCACCGCCTCTTCCTGCAGCCTGCCGTCTTCCTGCAAGGCCCGGAACTCGCGATCAATGGCGCTTTCATCGCCACTGCGCAGGGCGGTCAGATAGGTTCCCAGGGCTCGATTGAAAAAGCTCTTGGCATACAGGCTGATCCCGTCGGCAATTAGCTCCCGCTCCTGACTATTAAGCGGGGTTGTCAGCGTGTAATCGTAACGTTGCTGGAAGCTCTGCTGCAGCAGACGCAATTGCTCAGCCATACGGGTGATATTGGCTTCAGACTTGTCGATGCGCAGTAGTGCGACGGCATTGCGCGCCTCGATAATGAACAACGGTGGCGGCAAGGTGTCGGCCAGCAACTCATTGGACGTGGTGATACCCGACTGCATTTCGCCGCCAGAGCGCAGCGACTGGATAGTCGTAATGCAAATGAATGCAATCACCGAAACGCTCAACACAAAAGTCACCAGTAACAACAACAGTTTCTGCAGCAGCGTGAAGCGATCAAGAACCTTAGTCATGTTGCCTCCTGATTGGTGGAGCGTCCCTTGGGGCTGCTGCCGGCCAATGTTGCTTCAGTTTGTTTTGGATGTTTTAACGCCTTGTGCCACTAATCGACCACTTCGTTGAGCAGGGCCATTTCGCCACTGCTCATCAGTTTTTCGATGTCGACCAAGATCAACATGCGCTCCTCAACCGTGGCCAAGCCTTTGAGATACTCGGTATTAAAGGTGCCGCCAAATTCAGGTGGCGGCCGGATGGCTTCGTCGGCTAGGGCGATAACGTCGGAGACCGAATCGACCACCACGCCGATGATGCGCTTGAGCACATTGAGGATGATCACCACGGTGAACTGGTCGTAGGTCACGGTGCTCAGGTTGAACTTAATCCGCAGGTCGATAATCGGCACTATGGCGCCGCGCAAATTGATCACGCCTTTGATAAACGCCGGGCTGTTGGCGATGGCGGTGACCTGATCGTAGCCACGAATTTCCTGCACTCGCAGGATGTCGATGGCGTACTCCTCATGGCCTAGGGTGAAGGTTAGAAACTCTTGGGTGGGTTCGCTAATGCGTTTGGCTTCAGTGTTTTCATGCATGGCTTGGCGCTCCTTGGCCGGCGAGTCGAGGCAGGGCATCGACATCGAGAATTAATGCCACGCTGCCATCGCCCATGATGGTGGCGCCGGTAATGCCGTCGATGCGGCGAAAGTTTTGTTCCAGGCTTTTGATCACCACTTGCTGCTGGCCGATCAGCTCATCGACCTGCAAGGCAAAGCTGTTGCCCTCGGCTTCCAGAATCAGCACCAGGCCGCCGACTGCGGGGGGCGGAGCCGCCGTTTGGTTGAGCAGACAGTGCAGTGAGAGTAGCGGCAAATACTCATCGCGCACGCGGATCACCGCACTGCTGCTGCCACTCATGCTGTAGATGTGCTCATCTTTAAGCTGCAACGACTCGACGATGTAGGTCAGCGGCACCACGTAATGCACCTTGTCGACCTCGACAATCATGCCGTCGAGAATCGCCAGGGTCAGTGGCAGGCGGATGACTATATGGGTGCCCTGGCCAGCCATCGATTTGATCTCAATGCGCCCGCCGATCGAGGTGATATTACGGCGCACCACATCCATGCCGACCCCGCGACCAGACAAGTCGGTGACCGCCTCGGCGGTCGAAAAACCCGGCATGAAAATCAGCAGCCAAACCTCGCTGTCGGGCATCTCATCGGTGACCGCCATGCCTTGCTCACGAGCCTTGGCAAGAATTCTTTCGCGTGAGAGACCTTTGCCGTCATCGCTGATTTCCACCACGATGCGCCCGCCTTGATGGAATGCCGACATGCGCACGGTACCGGTCGCCGGCTTACCGGCAGCGATGCGCTCGGCGGGCAGTTCAATACCGTGGTCAATGCTGTTACGGATGATATGGGTGAGTGGGTCGGTGAGTTTCTCAATCACCCCTTTGTCGAGCTCGGTATGTTCGCCGCGCAACACCAACTCAACCTGTTTGCCCAGCTTGCCGCAGGTGTCGCGGACCAAGCGCGGGAAGCGATTAAACACAAAGCTAATCGGCAACATACGGATCGACATCACCGCCTCTTGCAGCTCACGGCTGTTGTGTTCGAGTTGGCTCAGCGCCTGAAAAATCCGCTCGTGTTCGCTGGGGTCAAGCACCAAACTCAGTTGCGCCAGCATTGCCTGGGTGATGACCAGCTCGCCCACTTGGTTGATCAGGCTGTCGATGCGCTCAACGCTAACGCGAATCGAACTGGACTCACTCTCGGCGGGTGCCGCACTGCCGCCAACACCCCGCCGGTCCGTACTGCGCCGTTCGGCAGCGGGCGCCGGCGTTTGTGCCGCGCGGTTTACCAGCGAAGCTGTCACTGGCGCGCCGGGGGCATCATCAAAGAAACCGTAACCGCTGTCGGTTACGGCGACAGCGGCAACCGGCGCAGGCTCATCGGCGAACAACCCGTAAGCCTGCTGCTCGGCAACCACCGGTGCAGTTTCTGCCGGCGCACCAGGTGCATCGGTGAAAAAACCAAAACTGTCATCATTGTCGTGCGCCACTCCTGGTGCCGCTGCGGCACCGCCCTGCTGGTCGATAAGCCGTTGCAGCCGCGCTCGCGTGGCTTCGACCGGGATACTCGGGTCCGGCGTTTCATGCTTGTGCGCCGCCAACAGTTGCAGCAGCACGTCGCGCGACTCGAGCAGGACATCGATCATCTCGGCTTGCAAGGCGATCTGCCCGGAGCGGACTTTATCCAGCAAGGTTTCCAGCACGTGGGTGACCGACGTCAGGTCATCAAAACCGAACATGCCACTGGAGCCCTTGATCGAATGGGCCGCACGAAAAATCCCGTTTAGCGCTTCGGGGTCGGGCTGGGCAATGTCCAGCGTCAACAACAAATGCTCAAGTGCCGCCAAGTGCTCTTCTGCTTCCTCGAAAAACACTCCGAGAAACTGACTCATGCCAAATGTCATGATTACCTGCCCTGGTCGAGTTTCAGTTCAGAACTTTCTTGGTGACTTCCAGCAACTTGGGAGGGTCGAAAGGCTTCACCAGCCAGCCCGTGGCCCCGGCTTCACGGCCTTGCAATTTCATGCTGTCGGCGGCTTCGGTGGTTAGCATTAAAATCGGCACGGTGCGGTAGTTGGGCAAGCCGCGCAGGCTTTTGATCAGGGTTAAACCGTCCATGTTGGGCATATTTTGGTCGGTAAATACCAACTGATAACTCTTGCGCTGCGCTTTGCCTAAGCCGTCGCGACCATCCACGGCTTCGTCCACCTCATAACCGGCAGAGCGCAAGGTGAAGCCGAGCATTTGGCGGATTGAAGCCGAGTCGTCAACAATCAGAATGGATTTGCTCATCCGTTAAATGCCTCCATTAAAATTTATAAAAACCGCTCTGCCGCTTTAGTTCCCGGTATCGAGTCCCAGCAAAGCAGTGCCGTGACCCGATTGCCACGACCATGGATTTCGACGCGACTACTCAAGCGACGAACCAACTGCAGGCCACGACCGTGATAAAGGCTGGGTGCTGCAGTCGAGTTTTTTAGACCGGGCCAGTCAAATCCAGGGCCGCTGTCGGTCACGCCGATACTCAGCTGATTGCCCTGTGGCGAGCCAACCTGGCAAATATCCAGCTGAATCTGCCCGCTGGTGAGCGCCTCTAAACGTTCAATGCGGGCCAGCACATAACGCTCAAAACCTTCGGGGCCATCTTTCAGCCCAGAACCTAAGCCGAGCAGGCCGTGATCCACCGCGTTAGTAATCAGCTCGCGCAGAATCAGGCTAAACGGGCCTTGGCGCTGCGGATCAAGCCCGAGGGTGTTGCAGAACTCCGTCAACAACGGCTCCAGATCAAGTCGGCGCAGCTGCTCGGCCTGCAGACACAGGTTGAACTCCCAGCTCTGTACCTGCCCGCTTGTGGTTGCCGCCGGTGCTGGCTCTAACTGAGTGCCCGCGCTGACTGCCGGGGCCCGGCAGTCAAGCAATAAGCAGGACAAGTCGTCATGCGCAATGGCGCCCTGCAGGTGTTTAAGTACTGCGGCTTGCACCCGCTCAAGACAGTCCGCAACCGCACCCGCCGCCACGCATTGCTGTAACTGGGCAAACCCAAAGGGCTCTGCGGTCGGGTTCTCAGCCTCAATCAAACCATCCGAAAACAGTAACAAGTGGCTGCACTCGGCCACCTGCACGGTCTCGGTCTCGCAGATAAACTCATGGCTCGGCAAGATGCCTAACGGCAGGTTGTGCGAGCGAAAACTGCGCAGCACCTGGCCTTGCGAATCGATTAGCAAGGCCGGCGGCAACCCACCGTTCCACACCTCAATGCTCGACTCGTAGGGGTTATACCGCGCCATGGTGGCGGCAACAAAACGATCGGATGGGCTGTAACTGCGGTGTTGGTGATTTAGCTCACGAGCGATGGTGTCGAGCTGAAAGCCCTTGGCCGCCATGGCATAGAACGCCTGCGAGAGCGGGATCAGCGTCAGCGCCGCTGGCAAACCATGGCCGGTGGCATCGGCCAACATCACATAGACATCACCGTTGCGTGAGGTGCAGGCCAGCAGCAAGTCACCGGAAACCTCGGCGGCCGGTTGCAGCAGGTATTTAATGTGCTGACTGTCGAGCATCTCGCGGTGCAGCAAACGCTCCATCAAAAAACTGCAGATCCGCCGCTCTTCGGCCTCAAGGCTGGCGTAGTGCTGCAACTGCTGATGCTGTCCGGCGATTTGCTGCTGCATGCGCGCAATGCGCCAGAACGAGTTGAGCTTGGCTTCGAGGATCTGAAAATTAATCGGTTTGGCGATAAAGTCATCGCAACCCGCGTTCAGTGCCAGTACCTGCTCATCAATCGCCGTGCCGCCCGATAGCATGATGATCGGCAGCCAGCCACGGGCTTGCTGCATTTCGCGCAACGCCCGCGTGGTGTCGAGCCCGTCTAAACCGGGCATTTGCCGGTCGACCAAGACCAAGTCAA
Source organism: Pseudomonas sp. (assembly GCF_030698175.1). Classification (GTDB taxonomy): domain Bacteria; phylum Pseudomonadota; class Gammaproteobacteria; order Pseudomonadales; family Pseudomonadaceae; genus Aquipseudomonas. Next base: position 189,129 of record NZ_JAUYNT010000005.1, on the reverse strand, counting down.
AAGCCTGCTCGGCGTAACGCAGCAAGGCCTGCTCACCACTAAGCACATGCACCACCGCATGCCCAAGACGCTGAACATAGGCAGCGATGAGCATGCCGATCAGTGGATCGTCATCGATGGCGAGAATGCTCAGTGGCCGCATGCTAGGGAGCTATCGAATGGTGAAGATTTTATGGAAATTGGCAATTTCCAGCACATCCTTGACCGTGCCTTGCACGTTGGCCAACTCGACTTTGACGCCCTGGGGCGCCGCGTTATCGCGCAACAACAGCAAAATACCCAAAGCGGCCGAGTCGATGTATTGCACCTGCTGTAAATCCACCCGTACGCACTGCACACCGTCTTGCGCCAAGGCGCTTTCATAGTCAGTGCGAAAATGACGAAAACTATTGAAATCAAAGCGGCCCTGCGGCCGTAACGTCACCAAACTGTCGGCGCTCATGGCAGCCCTCCCTAGAAAAGATCAATACCGCCGGCATTCATGCTGGTCTGTGACACCGGAGCGGACTGCAGCTGTTTGAACTGTAGTCGCTCCTCATCTAAGCGTTGCAATTGCTTAGCCGCCGACACGCGTGAATGCCCTTGCAGACGCGGTGAAAAAGCCTGCAGGCCTTGGCTGCCGGTATGCATCTGAACTCAGCAACTGACTGCTGAGGTCTTGAAACTGCAAGGCGGTGAGCGCCCGATTAATGCCATCGCCGATCACGCTGAAGATACCGTCCAACTGGGCAATTATCTGCAGGGGGCGCATGCTCATGAGCTGCAAGTCGCCGAGCATCTCGTTGACCTGCTTACGTGGCCCCAGGGCAAAACCACAACCAGACTCGCCGGCTCGCGCAGCCTCAATGGCGGCGTTCAGGGCGAGTAAATTGGTCTGTTTAGCGATGGCATTCATGTCCGTGGTGGGCTTGAGAATGTCACCGATTTTGGCGCTGATGCAGTCCATGCGCTCAACCAACTGCATGGAGGTGTGACTGGTTTCGACGGTGGAGTCGACGAACAAGCCCAGCGTGGTCTGAGTGGTGCTCACAAAGGCTTGCAAACCGCTACCACTACCATGGTTTTCAATCAGTTCCTGGGCAAGTTCATGCTGCTCGTTAACACTGCACGCCAGTTGGTTGAAACTGGCATTGAGATCAACAATGGCGGCGCTGAGCACGCCATTAATCTGCTTAACCACCGCACTGATCAGCACGCCGCACAACTGGCTCAGCCACACGGACTGAAACAGCCCCCACAGTCCGATGCTCAACAACCAAGGCAAGCCTTGCGCCAAGAGTAAATGCGGCCACGATAGCGGCTTTGCCAAGGCGGGCTGCGCAGAACCATTCATTCGGCACTTCCGTTTTGTGTTTACATTCCACCAGCAACTTAACCCTAGAGGCTCTTCGGACTCTGTCAATCAAAGCCATCTCCGTCCTTGGCTGGCCGCCGCGGCAGATCGCCCTCCCTTGCCGCGGCGAGCGGCAAACAAACAGCCCCGCTTTATCAACCAAAGCTATGCTTGGTTTAGCCCGCCCCCATGATCGCGGCCTCTTGGGCAATTGATCCGCACAGCAATAAATTTAACTCTGCGCGCACTTATCACCCCCTGGCTGCACCCACGCGCGGCGTCAACAGGACCGGCGGCCGATTGATTAGCCGCACCGCCCACTTGCAGCCACGGCATTTACCGCCTTTGCTTAAACCGCCCTGCGTCACCTTTGCTCAAGAGCCTGCCATGACCTCACTCAGCCGTATCTTGCATGTTGAAGACGACCGCTCGATCCAGGCCGTAGCCAAGGTTGCACTGGAGGCGGTCGGCGGCTTTCAAGTGCTGAGCTGCGCCAGCGGCCAAGAGGCACTGGATCAAGTGCTGGCCTTTGACCCGCAATTTATCCTGCTCGATGTCATGATGCCCGACATGGATGGCCCGCAAACCCTGCTGCAACTGCGCGAGTTGGTGGATATACAACGAGTACCAGTGGCCTTTATGACCGCCAAAGTACAACCGGCGGAAATTGAGCATTACCTGAGTCTGGGTGCCCGTGACGTGATCACCAAACCCTTTGACCCTATGCAACTGGCCAATCAGGTGCGGGAAATCTGGACGCGCAGCCAGAACGACACGCCAACAAAAACCTGCTGAGATTTTCGCGAGTACACCCACCCAGGCGGACGGGGGCTTATCTATTGCCGCTGAAATGAAACTTTCCCAAGCTGCGCTAACCTCACAGTGCAGCGCAAAACCTATCAGGGCGCGGCCGACATGGTCTCAAACCCGCAAGCAGTCGGCCCAACGCACAGCAGAGCATCGCCTATGACGACCAGTGACGACGAACTGCAACAACTGCTGCTGACGCTTAGTACGCAGTTTCGTGAACGTTTGGAGAAAGAGTTACCGGAGTTGCACACTCTTGCGCAACAACTGTTAACCAGTAACGACTCGGCGGTGCAACAACTGATACTGCGGGACATCCGCGAGCAACTGCACAAGCTTGCCGGTGCTGCGGGCACCTTTGGCTATGCCGAGCTAGGCATACAAGCGCGGGCGTTAGAGCTCAGCAGTGTGGCACTGCTCAACGCCAGTACGGTGGCGCAATTACAGGCCCACGCACAGGCGCTGCAACTGTTTAGCCAACAAGACTGCGTAGCGCAAATCAGTGACAGCAGCGAACCCAGTACAGCGCCGTACCTCAACAGCAGCGACAGTAAAGTAAATCGACGCATCTACATTCTTGAGCCCGACCAGCAACTGGGCGAAAGCCTGCAATCGACATTGCAAAACTTTGGCTACGCCACCGAGCACGTGCGCACCAGCGTTGCGCTCCGGGCGGCGGTTAACCGGCAACTGCCCGATGTCTTGATCATCGACAGCCATCTCGACGAAGAAAACCCCGACGGTCTGGCATTTGCTCACGAGCTTGCCGCGCAACTGCCGCTACCGCTGCCGTTATTGGTCATATCCCAGCAACATGACTTCGATACCCGCCTGCGCGCGGTGCGGGTTGGGGTCGCCGGCTTTTTCACTAAACCGCTCAACTTCAGCGCACTGGAAAGCCGTCTGGACAGCATTTTTGTCCAGCAACGCGGCAAACCCTACCGCGTTCTGATCATTGATGACGATCTGGAGTTATCCAAGCGCTACCGCCTGGTGCTCGACAACGCCGGCATGCAGGTCGAGACGCTCAGCCAGCCGCAGAACATCGATGAGGTAATGCACCGTTTCAACCCTGAAGTGGTCTTACTGGATGTGCATATGCCACTTTGTTCGGGGCCTGAACTGGCGCAAATTATCCGTTTTAACGATGCTTGGCTGCGGGTACCAATCATTTACCTTTCTGCCGAAACCGACATCAGCAATCAAATCAAAGCGCTGCTCAAGGCCGGCGATGACTTTATCAGCAAACCGATTTCTGACCACGCCTTGGTCGCCAGCATCTTGGCCCGAGCCCAGCGCGCGCGCCTGCTCAGCAATGCGCTGTCGCGTGACAGCCTGACCGGCTTGCTTAAACATGCCGATATCAAAGAACAGGTCGCGGTAGAAGTTGAACGTAGCGCGCGTAATGGCGGTTCTGCCTGCGTGGTCATGCTTGATCTGGACAACTTCAAGCAGGTCAACGACCGTTATGGCCATGCCATCGGCGACAACGTTATTCGCGCCCTCTCCAACCTGTTGCGCCAACGCTTGCGCCGGATAGACAGCATTGGCCGCTACGGCGGCGAAGAGTTCACCGTGGTGCTGCCCGACTGCAACCTTGAGCAAGCCAAAAACATTCTCGATGAAATTCGCCAACGCTTTGCCGAGCTGCCATTTATGGCCCATGACAGCAGCTTTCACGTGACGTTCAGCGCCGGCATTGCGCAAGGCAACAGCCAGTCCAACGCCAATCAACTCATCGAACTGGCCGATCAGGCCATGTATGCCGCCAAAGCGGCCGGCCGTAATCAAGTGCTTTGCAGCACGTCGGCCTGCTAAAGCACAACGCCGCACAGGTTGGCCTGCACGGCGTTGTTCGTAGCGCCTGAGCTGTTACCGGCTAGCGCTGGCGGTGGGGCTCAGCACCAGTTGCATGGCCATCTCATCAAGATCGGCAATATTGCGGGCGATATAAAAATCCGCGCCGCCCTTGGCGCGGAAATTTTCGCCGGCCAGCAATTGCGGGCGCACAAACCTGTAGCTACTGCGTACCCGGTTAAGCTCTACCGCCTGCGCAGCGTTTTGCGTAAGCAATAGCTCAAATCGCTCAGCAATGGCCTTATCTAATTGATCGCGCTGCACCTGGGTTAACGCAATAGGTGCGCCTGCCGGCAAGGGATAGTGGCGAACCTGATAGTCGAGTAGCAACTGCGCCATATCTAGGCTTTGCTGATGCAATGTAGCGACCGGCAATGGCGCTTGCTGAAGCGCTTGCTGATACTGCTCGGCCCCCCAAGCGTCCAACCGCTGCTGCAGTTGCAGCAGACTGAGAATATGCGCCGGATAATCCTGGGCTTTGCTCCGTGGTGTGGCGTCCAGTGCTTTGAACTCAGCCTTCATCAGGGTTTCAATTTCAACCAGTTGCGGCGGTAAACCCAGTTGCGCAACGCGAGTATCAAGCTGAGTCAAATTACCGAAGCTGCCGGTTAGCGCCCGTGGATCTTGAGTTTTTTCAGTGGGATTGAAATACAACATCGAGCTTGCGCAAAGCAAGTAGCTGTTAGTGCGCACGTCATGCAGGTATTGCAGGTTGAGCTGATCAGCCTTGGCCTGCGTACAAATCAATAACACGCCCAACAAAAAGCCTACTCGCATAGCCAATTGCTCCTGTGTATTTTTATTATTAGTTGGCAAATAAATGCCCGTGCGCAGGATAGGTCAGTCGCCGGCCGGAGCCTGCATTCGGCTGACCAGAGGCGCCGCTTGGGTGCGGCGCCACGGTTACAACTCAGCATCAGCATGAATAGCGCTGCGCGCCACCCATGCTGAGCCGTCAAACAAGGCCGACTCTTAAGCCTTCTGTTCGGTGTTAGCCGACGCGACCCCACTCCACTTATCGCTCAGCAAAAAGTGTGACAAGGCCGGGATCAGCACCAGCGCGCCGATCATGTTCCAGATGAACATAAAGGTCAGCAAGATGCCCATGTCGGCCTGGAACTTGATCGGCGACCAAGCCCAGGTGATAACGCCAGCGGCCAAGGTAACACCAACCAATGCCACCACTTTGCCGGTAAATGCCACCGCGCCCTTGTAAGACTCCGCCAGCGTCATCCCCGAGCGCTGGTACTGCAGCTGAATGCTCAGCAAGTACAGCGCGTAGTCGACGCCGATACCAACACCCAACGCGATCACCGGCAAGGTAGCGACCTTGACGCCAATCCCGAGCATCACCATCAGCGCCTCACAGAGGATCGAGGTCAACATCAGCGGCAGCACTGCCACCAACATTGCCCGCCAGCTGCGGAAGGTGATCAGACAGAAGATGCACACGGCGATATAGACGTACAGCAGCATGGTGCGGTTAGCGTTATGCACCACCTTGTTAGTGGCCGCCTCGATGCCTGCGTTGCCAGCCGCCAGCAAGAACTGCCGGTCTTTGCTGCTGTGCTCCAGGGCAAAATCTTCCGCAACCTTAGAGACGCTTTCCAGGGTTTCCGCCTTGTGATCCTTCAGGAAGGCAATCACCGGCATCAACGAGCAATCGACGTTAAACAACTCGGGGCTGTTGACCGAGGCCTGCTGCGCCGAGTAATTCAGCACATTTTGGTTATGCGCAATGCTGAAGAATTTAGGGTTGCCTTCGTAGGTACCCGCGGTGATTTGCCGTACCGCGTTCACCAAAGATACCGTGGCCTGCACGCCCGGCTGCTGTTGCAGCAACCAGGCTAAACGGTCGGCTTCAACCAAGGTTTGGTGGTTCAAGCAACCTTCTGGCGGGGTTTTGACCATCACCACAAACACATCGCTCGACATCGAGTAGTGCGAGGTGATGTAGGCGTTGTCACGGTTGTAACGCGAGTCTGCGCGCAGCTCAGGAGCACCAGCATCCAGATCACCGATCTTCAGGTGCAGGCTGACGGCATAACCACCCATCGCCAAAATCATCGAGATAACGATGGCGACAGTCGCCCAGCGTCGCTCGGTGAAGTGATCCAGCAGATTCCAGATCACCCCCAAGCCCTTGCCGCTGGCTTCGGTGTTCTCTTCTTTAAGGGTGCGCGCGGCGGCCGTTGGGCTTACCCCAACGTAAGACAAGGCCACCGGCATCAGCATCAGCGAGGTGAAAATCAATACGGCCACACCAATACTGGCGGTAATCGCCAGGTCTTGGATCACCGGAATATCGATCACCAGCAACACCGCAAAACCGACGGCATCCGCCAGCAAGGCCGTCACGCCCGCCAGAAACAGGCGGCGGAAGGTATAGCGGGCGGCAATCAGCTTATGCGTGCCGCGACCGACGTCTTGCATGATGCCGTTCATTTTTTGCGCCGCGTGTGACACGCCGATAGCAAAAATCAAAAACGGTACCAGCACCGAATACGGATCCAGCGGATAACCCAGCAAACCAAGAATACCGAGCTGCCAAACCACCGCCATCAACGAGCAGAACACCACCAAGAAGGTGCTGCGCCAGCAGCGGGTGTAGGCATAAATGATCGCCACCGCGATCACCAAGGCGGCGGCGAAAAACATCATCACCTGCAGCAAACCATCGACCAGATCGCCCACCAGCTTGGCAAAGCCGATGATATGAATCTTGATCTTGCCCGTGCCTTCTTTGCCGGCTAAGCGGGCTTTGGTGTCACCGTTAAACTCGTATTTGTCGCGCAACTGGTCTTCAAGAAAATGCGCAAACTCGTAGTAGTTGATGCCTTTGCCGGTGGCGGAGTCTTTATCCAGTAGCGGCACCACCAGCATGCTCGACTTACCATCGGTGGAGACCATGCTGCCGGCGATACCGGCCTTGCCGATATTTTGCCGCAGTTTCTCCATGTCCTCCGGGGTGCCTTTGAAGCTCGACGGCATCACTTGCCCGCCGGTAAAGCCTTCCTCGGTCACTTCGGTCCAGCGCACACCCGGCGTCCACAAGGACTTGAGCCAGGCCCGATCGACACCAGGGGTTAGAAACAACTCATCGTTTATTTCTTTCAGTGTATTTAAGTAGCCAGCATCAAAAATGCTGCCTTCGGTGTTTTCCACCACGATCCGCACGGTGTTGCCCATGCCGCGCAACGACTTGCGGTTCTCCATGAAGTTCTGGATGTAGGGGTGACTCTGAGGAATCATCTTCTCAAAGCTCGGGCTGAGGGTCAGCCGAGTCACTGCCATGTAGCCCAAGAACAGCGTAACAATGATGAAACTGACGATGAACAACAGACGATTGTTAAAAATCAACCGCTCCAATCTGTTACCGGAGCGCGCGTCGAAGTCTTTCAAATCGCGGATCACCGGCATCGCGTCTTGCTTGATGCTCGCCATGGCTTGGGATGCCCCTAATTAATTCTTGTTATGACTGTTTTTAACGCGAAGCTGAAACCGGAAACTGACGCACACCACGATTGCCGACAACCACCAACTGGTTATCTGTCGTTACTGTCGCCCCGGCTACAGGCGCCAGTGGTTCTTGCTCGCGCAATACAAAACTTTGGCCATCATCGGTACTGACCAGTACATGGCCCGCCTGACTCAGCAAATACATATTGCCGGCGCCATCGACGCTGGCGGCAGCGATACTGACCGGCAATCCGGTTTCAATTTTGCTCCAGCTCACGCCGGCATCGGTGCTGCGATAAACATTGCCGCGCAGACCATAAACCAACACCAGACCAGGCTTACCAGTCACGCCAAAAAAAGTCCCGGCATAGCTGGTGGGCACCGCGACGAAACGCTGGCTGGCTGGCTCAAATTTCAGCACCAAGCCTTGCTCGCCAACGATGTAAAGCTCATCGCCGATTTTATTGATGGCGTTAAGGTGAAAGCCCTGCGGGTTTTCGCTCTGCTCAAGGATTGGCGCCCATGTTTGGCCGCCATCTTCGGTGCGAAAAATCAGATTAAAGGTGCCGACGATATAACCCACTTTGTCGCTCTCGAACCAAACATCCAAAAAGGAGCTGTCCTCCCCCTCGTCTTGCAGGCGCTTGGCGTCATCGGCCAAAGTCAGCAGTTGCTGATTGTCCGGTTGCGTAGCCGAGAGTTTGCTGTAGTGATCAAGCATCACCTTGCCCACTTGGCGACCATCCAGCTGCTTGGTCCAGGTCGCACCGGCATCACCACTGTGCAACACCACACCCGAATGGCCAACCGCCCAGCCATCGGTGCTGGTAGGAAAATAAACAGCCAACAGGTCAGCACTTAGCGGCACGCTAGCCTGCTGCCACGTTTGGCCAAGATCATCAGAATAAACAATATGACCACGCTGACCGACCGCAATCAGACGCTTGCCAACCTGGGTTACATCCACTAACTGGTTGCGAATCGCCAGCTCACTTTGCATCGCTGGGGTATTGAGAATCTCGGCATATTCACTGGCAAAGCCGCTACCTTGTTGCAGCAACAGCGCCAGGCTCAAGGCCGACAGCACAATCCGCTTGGAGAATTCCATAATGCTTGCTCACAAGAAAAGTCGCCGGATTGCATGCACGCATGCGATCCGGCGACTGAGTGACGAACGACTGATCAATGATCAGCGAATACCAGCACCGGCTAGCGATTCCGCCGACCACTGAGCCTTGCTCAGCTTGTCGATGTACTTCACGCCACCGTGGGGACCGTACACACCCGTCATGTTGTAAGTACCGCCGACCAAGTCATAGATCATGTGGGTAGTGGCGTTCGAAGCCTGTACATCCCAGCTTGGCGTGAGGAACGCAAACGAGCCCCGGAACAGCTGATCACGCGCATCGTATGCATCCGACGCCACAGCTACCCAGCTGTCCTCGTCCACATAGAAGGTACGCTTGTGGTAGATGTGCCGCGCGTCTGGCTTCAGAGTTGCCTCGACCACCCAAACACGATGCTGCTCCCAACGGACCATATCCGGCTCGATGTAGTTCGGCACAATGTACTTGGCGGTTTCCGGCTCATAGGTCAACTTGTAAGAGTTGTACGGAATGTACATCTCTTTTTTGCCGACCAGTTTCCAGTCAAAGCGATCCATCGCACCGCTGAACACGAAGGTGTCATCGTAGGTGCTGGCGCCCACCGAACCTGGGTTCGGGGTATCACAGCAGATATCTGGAGCCAGTTTCACCCGGCGCTGACCCGGCAGATATTGCCAAGCACGACGCGGCTGCTTAAGTGGGTTGACCGAGTCTTGCACCAGCAAGGCTTCGCCGGCACGACGAGCCGGACCCGAGTAGTAGAGTTTAATGCGATAGAAAATCTCATCCTCAGAGGCCGGCACGTTGATCCGCTCTGGATCGCTCAGCGGATACTCAACAAAGCCTAAACCTGTGGTTGCTAGGGTCGCGGCACCGGCGGCGTCAACGTTCCAGGAGTCATACTTGGTGCTCAGGGTGTTGCCCTGATAACGCAGCAAGTGGTTCCACATCACCTCGGTGCCAGTGGCCGGAATTGGAAATGGCACACCCGGCAGGGCGTTTTCCATGGCCATGCCGCCTTCGGTACTTTTAGTGCCCGTGGCGTTTTTAACCGTGTTGTCCTGGTAAGCCTTAGGAATGGTTACCGAACGATGAGTCGGATAAACATCCACGCGGTAGCCAGGAAAACGCGCCAACAGCTCTTGAGTGGTTTTGGTGAGCATGTCTTTATGCTCAGCCATGTTTTTGCCAGTAATTACCACACGCGGGGTTTCGCTGGCGAACGGATCGGGGCGCACCGAATCGCCGGGCTTGTAGCCAGGCGGCGAGGTATTGGTTGGCAAACCGCCGGTAAATTCAGGAATAGTACCGGCGGCGTTACCGGCTTTTTCTGCACCAATCAGGGTCAGACTGGCACCGAGCTTGGCGGCTTCTTCTGCCGAAACTGCTGCTTGGGCAGCCCCCGTAATGGTCATCGCCAAAGCGCTGGCCAACAAACTGTGTACGAACTTCATATTATTATTCTCCTGCTTATTTCATAAGCAATGCTTGGATCAGAACGTAGTCTTGAAGGTGGCAGTGATCATGCCGCGGTCTTTCAACAGCGAGTTGGTACCGGCGTTTGAGGTGATTTGACCTAGGCCTGCACCCGCAACACGATTGGATGTACCGCAACGATAATCACCTGAAGCTCCAGGGCTGGCGCCATCAAACTCACTTTCACAGGTTTCGGACTTACCGAAGAAGTCAACGTACTTCAGATCGAAGCGGTATTGGTTGTAGAAGTCGGCAGCAAAGCCAATGGAGTAAGTACCGGTACCCACATCACCACCGGCAGCCACTGCCGAGTGGCCGCTGATGCCTTGGCTAAATGCCAGCGGCATGGACAGATCGACACTCGGGAATACCTGATACCAGGTAGGTGTAAAGGTGGTCTGGAAACCCCAGTAGTTAGGGGTAACTTTATCAATCCCACGGTACAAGGAATCACCCTTGTAGAGGTTTGAGTTTTTGTCATCCACCGACACCACGTGATCGTAAGACAGCTCCATCCCCAAGGACGCAGCATCCCAAATCGGCGAATCGGCAAAGGTCACTAAGCCATTTAAGACCGAATGGATGGTATCGCCACGCGCACCGGGAATATCGCCAGTACTGGTCGGCAGCGCCTCTATATAACCAAATGAGCCGGGAGCGACATAGCCAGAACTACCAACAGCGATAGATTTATCTCTAACCTGCGCCAAAATGCTTTGCAGCGGCATATTTTCGCGGTAGTTCAGGTCCCAACCCACGCTGACCGGACCGATATTCTTCGACAGACTCAAGCCATACAAATGAATATCGTCGGCGTAAAACTGGTTGTAAGTGCCAATAAGACCGCTGCGTCGGTTTGCCAGCAAGTTTGGAATTGAGGCGTCGGCAGAGGCGGCGACAAACGGTAATACGTCTGAAGTTTCACGGTAAAAGGCGCTCAGGGTGCCATCCAACCAAGCCGGGCTCCACTTGGCCATCAAACCATAGTCACCACTATCTGATGGCTCATAGGTCTTACCATTCTGCAGCCAAAAATACGGATTATCGTTTGGATTTTGGGCGATGAGGCCCAAGAACGTTCCAGTCCCAGACAGCGGATTCACACCTACGATGGCTCCTAACCCATTGCCATATTGCACAACGTCGTTAAAGCCCAAGTAGGTACCCGACTCCGGCAGGCGCGAGCCTTGCCAACCCATGAAGTACTGCGCGCCAACGATCAATTCTTCGTCGATCATCAGAGTACCGTAGAGTTGTTTACGCGGAATAAACAACTCTTTAGCTTCAGTTCCCGGAACCGCCGCGCCCTTAGCTAAGTCCAGGCCACCCTGGCCGAAACTATTGCCGTGTACTGGGTTGTAGAGGGTTTCACCCCAGTAGTTGGTGGTCTTACCGGCTTTACCATTGAGCAGCATGCCGTTGTCAAACTCGGTGCCAGCGAACACAAAGGCATCGAGAATTTCGCCAGACGGGCCGTTGTAGTAACGGTCAGCAAAGCCGCTGATCGTGCCCGAGTCCGGCCGACCATTATTGCCAACCTGATTGGTTGCCGGGTTATAGCTGCCGACATTTTCGTAAGCGTGGTCATACCAGCTGCCTGCGCTGACACGAAAGCCTTTATTGCCCTGATAAACCACATCGAGTTCAGTCAGCAAATCGACGCGCTGAGAAACTGGCGAGCCGGAAGAAAAATTGCGGTCGCCGTCGTTGACGTTCCAAGAATTGGCGAGCTTAGAGTTGGCTGCCTCCACGCGCTGGGCGTAGTTCAAGCGCACGGTGTTGTCAAAGCGAATGGCCAGATCCGGGTTACCGGTATCCACTTCAAAGGCCTGTACTGGCATATTCCACACGGCCGCAAGAACCGCTGTAGCCAGCACTCCCCGCCGCAGGTTGTACATTTTTTTATTGTTATTCATGGCTCTTACTCACCCTTTCTTATTGTGGTTAACAAACACCATTCACTCGCCAGCAGTGCAATAGTAGATTGCTCCTGGTTTTTTACCTGATGCATTGCAGAATTGAAACAGATACCGCTCGACCCAGTGACGAACTCTGTTGTAGAGCGGTTCGTGCCCCTTCCACTTGACGTGATTTGGCCTCCCCACGCAGCTGCCAAACCATCTCAACCAGCTGTGCTACACCCGTAGCGCCCGGTGCATGTCCGCGCCCCAAAAGACCGCCCGAAGGACAGACACTTACCCGCCGACCCTGGCTGTTAAGCCCCTCACGCACGAAGCCGTTAATCTGCTCTTCGGCGCACAAACCAAGGGCTGCACTGGTAATCATGTGATCACCGACACTCTGGTCATGCAGCTCGACCAAATCCAATTCTTCCGCCCCCACCCCGGCCGCTTCATAAGCCTGCTGGGCGAGCCGGCGGGTTACTGCCCGCCCCAGTACATCCAGCACGTTAATACCTTCTAATTCAGCCGCCGTATCACTGCCGCGCACACTGGCCAGCACTGCTACTTCTGCACGTAAACCATAGCGCCGAGCAAACTCATCGGTGCATAACAACAACGCTGCCGCCCCGCTCGCAGGACGACACAGGTAGGGGGGCAACCAACCTGTACCGTCTTCTGCCGCCGGCATCAGCGCAAACGGATTAAGCCCCGCCTGCTGCCGTGTACGGTTAGCAACCCGGGCAAAACTGTCCTCATCAATCGCCATTCGCGTCAGCAGCCAATGGGTTTGCGCCGCATACAAGGCCGCCGGAAACTGCCGACACTGCAGGGCTGCCAGTGGCTCATCGCTGCCAAGCAGCGCATCCCACTCTGGCGGCGGCACTTCGCCCAAGGCAAAAAACTGGTTGCTGGTAATCCCCGCCGGCATGGCGTCAAACCCCACCACCAATGCACATTCCGCCTCACCCGCCAGCAGCGCCTGGCGCGCCTGCTGAAACGCCGCAGTACCAGCCGCACAGCCATCGCGCGAACTGAACAGGGGAATCCCACCCAGGCCAACCGTTGCCAGCACGCTATCGCCCAGCCCCACCCCGCCATACACATAGGCGCTGTAGGCCTGATCGATCAGATCCACATCCACTCGCGCATCATCCAGCGCCGCACGAATCGCTGTTTGCGCCAAGCTGGCTGCGCTGGCCAGACCGCCCAGGGGCGCAAACGGAGTCATGCCAACCCCTGCGACCAGCACCTTACGAGCCATACCCTGTGCTCCTGGACGACTGCGCAGCCGAGTCAGCTGCAATTAGTGGCGAATACGCCAACAACAAAAAAGGCTTTTTGCCGAGCTATTACGCGCACGCAGTCAGCCCTGAACATGGGTTGCAGACTAGGCGTCGAGAGGGGCTATCGGAACCCCCTTCGTTGGGGGGGGAATCGCAGGGGGGTTAACCCTGGAGCGAGACAAAAGGCGCAATCAATCTGCGGCGTGCAGAATCCCTAACATCTAACATGCCGATCAATCCGCAGCGTGCAGAATCCCTAACATCTAACATGCCGGTCAATCCGCGGCGTGCAGAATCCCTAACATATAGGCGCGATCGACCACATGCTTACGGGTACCGGCTTGGAACTTGCCGAAGAGGTTTTTCAGGTGCCATTTCACCGTCTCCTCGCCAACGCTCAGGGCCTGGGCTATCTGTTTGTTGGACAGATTACGCGCCAGCAATTGCAGCACTTCGCGCTCCTTGGGCGTCAGCAGGCGACTGGCCGCCACCTGCGCATGGCCCTGCTCATTGCGTGCCGCAGGAGCCGCCGGCAAGGTCAAGGAGACGGCCAGAGCGGCCTGTCCTTCCTCGGCCCGCAGCGCCCTGATCCACTCGGCAATCTCTGGATGAATGTCTTCCAAAGAGCGGCGCATGCCGTAGTCTTCCGCCAGACCAACGGCCTCGCGCAGCATGTCGAGCCCGTTGTCACCGGCGTTGCGCAGCGCCAACGCCTTGAGCAATTTAATCTGCACGCTCTCGCGGCCGCGGCGCAAACGCTCGGCGAGCAGCGCCGCCGGCTCCACAGCCGACAGCATGCCCGGCCAGTCGCGCCGCGCCAGACAGACATAGACCTTGGCCAGCAACACATGCACCGCCAACTCCGGCCCGAGCAAACCGCGCTGCTCACGCACCGAGTCCGGCACCAAGGCATCCAAGCGCCGCCACAACGCCAAACAGGTATCCCCATGGCCGCGCAGGCTGTGCATGCGGATCTGCTCGAACAGCGAGGCGATCACAAAGCGCGGGGTGTGGCGTATTTCGCCTAGAGCAAAGAGCGCATCCAGCAGTTCATAGGCGCGCTGCAACTGCCCCTGCAACACCGCCAGGCGCGCCAGGGTGACGTAGCCCAACGCAATCGATTCTGGCGCCGCGCCGCGATCAATGGCGTCCAGCCGATTGGCCAGCACGCTATGGGCTTCCTGCACCTCATCGCACTCCAGCAGTACCGCCGCCAAGCCCGCCGCAATAGACACCGCCACCGCGCTGCGCCGACCGATATCCTGCTCGGCCCGCTCCAGGCTGGCACGCAGTGCTTTTTGCGCCGGCAACATGCGCCCCTCCCAGAGGTAGGAGCCGCCAAAGCACCACTGATTGAAACCGCGAATCGCATCCAGGCCGTAGGAGCACTCATAGCTCGGCGCATGCTGGCAAAGATGGCGCGCCTTCTCCGGCTGCCCACTGAACAGACTGAAGCGCGCCCGATGGCCCGCGACTATCGACTGCAAGCGCGCCGAGCCGAAGGCTGGCTGGTCCAGCCAGGGGGCGATGATGCGGTAGGCCTCATCGGGCCGGTCGGCAAACATCGCCGCCGCCGCGGCAATCGCATCCGCCTCACAGCGTTTGCTCGGCTCGGCCTGCGGATCATTTTGAATATGCGCAATCAGGCCCGCCGCCTCGGCATGCCGCGCACTGATCGACAACGCCCAGGCGGCCGCCAGACGCAGCCCAGGACGCGCGCCGACTTCCAGGGTCGGCAGAATTTCGATCCACTCCAGCACCCGGCCAAACTGACCGCGCAGCATGATGTCGTAGAGGCAGTGCTCGACCAACTGATGCGCCTGCTCGGCACTGCCCGCCATCAGTGCTTGGCGGGCAGCCTCCTCAAACAAGCCATGCTCCGCCAGCCAGCCGGCGGCTTTTTGGTGCAACTGCTGGCGTTCCGCGAGCGGCAGGCGGACAAAATGCCCACGTAAAAACTCCAGCGCCAAGGGATGAATGCGCAGCCAGTCGGAGTCCAGACCCTCGACAAAAATCGGCGTCAGCAGACACAACTGCTGCAGCCATTCGCCCGCCGCCGGGTTATCCACCAAGACCGCACACAACTGCGGATGCAGCATGTCGAGCAGGGCTATGCGGATCAAAAAATCCACCTGCTCGCGCGGCAAACGGGCGATCAGACTATCGACAAAATACTGCTGAATATTCCCCGGACAGGTTGAGAGTGACTGCACCGCAGCGGCCAGATCGGTGCTTTTTTCCAAGGCCGCGAGCGCCAGTTGCAAGCCCAGCGGCCAGCCCTCGGTAATTTCATGCAGGCGCATATTCAGGTCGGCATCGACCCGTCCAGCAAAGCGCGCGCTCAATAAGCCCAAGGTTTCCTCGGGTTGAAAACGCAGCTCATCAACACCCAGCTGGGCATATTGCGCATGGGCCAGCAAGTCGCCAACCGGCAAACTCAGGCGCCCGCGCGAGGCCATCACCACCCGCAAATTAGCCGGGGCGTTATGCAGCAAATAGGTCAGGGAATGGCGAACAGTCTGCTCCGGCAAGCAATGCACATCGTCGAGGATCAGCACTATTTCACTGCCCAGATCGACCACATCGGCCAGCCAACCGGTCAATGCTTCCAGCTCATCACTGGTGTGGCCGAGTAGGCGCTCGACCGATTGGGCAAACGCCGGGCGGCCGCTGCCCACGGCCATGGCAGCGGCCAGGCCCTGGACAAAACGCATGCCGTTATCCCGAGCATCCAGGGTCAACCACGCCACTATGGCGCCGCGCGACAGACTCTCGCGGCGCCATTGCGCCAACAGCAGGGTTTTGCCGAAACCGGCCGGGGCTTGCACCGCAACGGCCATCTTGTCGAGCAATTGCGGACTAGTAAAACTTAAACGTGGACGCACCAAAGCAGACTTCTGCCCTCTCGGCGGCGTGACCTTGAGCACCAGCTCAGGCTCTATACGCTCTACGCTCAATCTGCCTCACATACATGCCGAAAAATACGCCGGGGACGCCCAAGACTGCACGGTGTCGCTCGAACCGTCAGCGTGCTGGATGGGTTTTTTGTTCGACAAAGGTACCGCAGCGGACACAGTTTCGAAAGACGGCTCACAAGCCGAACAACAATTAACACCCAGCCAAAGTTTGGCCGACCGCCGCTCAATTGACGGCAAAACCCTTATGGCTGCACGCCCCAAGCGCCTCAGCAGAGGCCCTTGTCGAGCGCCAACCAAACCGCCGCATCAGCCACGAGAATGTCGTGACCGCGACTCTCGATATGGATTGAACACCGGGCTTTTTTTGCCCGCGCAGCGCGGTAAAGAACGCCCCAACCAAAAGGGCCAGTCTCTCGACTGGCCCTTGGGTTTAGCTAAACAGGCAGCATGCCCGCGATTGGCTTAACGCCCAAGCACGCACTCAGGCATTCTGCGCGCCGCTGGCATTGCGCACCGCCTGCTCACGTTTGAGGCCGATCACTTGCGGCAAGAGCGAGCCGGCCAGCATGCCTAAGGTGCTCATCAGTAAACCGACCAACTGTGGCGGCCAGAAGTCCGTCTCTTGGTAGCTGTATTCCAGACTCAACCATGACAACAAACCAAAGCCTATCGCCAGCAGCGCGCCTTGGGTGGTAGCGCGCGACCAGAACAAACCGGCAATCAACGGCACCGACGCAGCCACCAGGGTCACCTTGTAAGCACTGCCGACCATCTCGTAGATGCTGGCATTGGAATACAGGGCAAAGGTCAGGGTAATAATGGCGCAAGCGGTGATAGTCACCCGCATGGCCAACAGGAACTCACGGTCATTCATGTTCGGCCGGAAGCGTTTGAGCACGTTCTCGGTAAAGGTCACGGACGGCGCCATCAAGGTGCCGGACGCAGTGGACATAATCGCCGACAACAACGCACCGAAGAACAACACCTGGGCAAACACCGGGGTGCGCTCAAGGATCAGCTGCGGCAGGATCATCTGCGCATCACTTTCTAGAAACTGACTAACCATGGCCGGGTCGATCATCGAGGCGGCGTAGGTGAGAAAGATCGGCAGCATGCAAAAGGCCAGGTAAAAAATCCCGCCGGCAATGGTGGCGCGCGCCGCAATTGTTTCGGTCTTGGCCGACATCACCCGAGCGTACACATCCTGCTGCGGGATAGAGCCGAGCATCATGGTCACCGCCGCACCAATAAAGGCGACGACCTCTTTGGCCGTGAAGCTGTGAATAAAGGTGAACTTACCCTCGCTGGCCGCTTGGCTAATGACCTTCTGCGGGCCGCCGGCCATGTCACCAATCAACCAGGTCAGATAACCCAGGCCGACCACAATAATGGTCATCTGGAAGGTATCGGTCAGTGCCACCGACCACATGCCGCCGAACAGGGTGTAGATCAGCACAATCGCGGTGCCGATAAACATGCCCTGGGTGGTGCTGATGGCGCCATCGGACAGCACATTGAACACCACCCCAAGGGCGGTCAGCTGCGCGGCGATCCAACCCAGATAGGAGGCCATAATCACCAGACTGGTAATCAGCTCGACGTTCGGTCCGAAGCGTTTGCGGAAGAAATCGCCGAGGGTCAGCAGGTTCATTCGATAGAGTTTACGGGCGAAGAAAATCCCCACCAGCATCAGGCAGCCGAAGGAGCCGAACGGGTCCTCGACGATGCCGGCGAAACCTTCCTGAATGAAGGTCGCCGGAATGCCCAACACGGCTTCCGAGCCAAACCAGGTGGCAAACACCATCGCCATCACAATCGGGAACGACATGCTGCGCCCGCCGGCAGCAAAGTCTTTGGAGTTGTGTACGCGCGTCGACGCGTAAAGACCAATACCCACCGTAATCAGCAGATAACCGACAACAAACCAGATCAGCATGTGTTTGATTCCAGAAGCTCGAGCCTGTCGGATTGCGCCTGCGCCAGTAAGGCCGCGAGGCAGAGCAATACAACAGGCGAAATTGTTGTTTTTAGTTACGAAGGGCTGGCTGGCGGATACAGGGACAAGGCAAATCCCCCTAACGCATACGCCACTTGCCGGACACTACGGGGGCGCAGTCTGCCTAAGCCGTAAAATATGTCAAACAAATACCGTGTTTTGAGCGGATAAAAATTACAGACGGTCATTGTTTGCACCACACGCAAACGCTAACCACATGATTTAAGACGGCTAATAAAATGCTCACGCCCATGGGTAGTAGTTTATTTTTGACAGGTATTCAGCGCCCACTTCCAAGGTGAGCCTCGGCCCGGCGACCAACGAGCCGTGCCGGCGCTATTGTTCGGCGCTACAATCGCCGCCTTTTTATCGACCCTCGCACTAGGTTATTTTTATGTCCGCTCGACAGGCTCTACCCAACACCCTCAAAGCCTGGGCCCGCGAAGCCCTGAACGCGCTCGAAGAAGCCGAAGCCATCCGCGCCGACAGCCCCGGTATCGAAGAGCAAGACCTGTTCAAAATGGCCCCGGCGATTGCCGCCTACTTTCGTGGCATCGACGACGAAGACCAGACCGAAAAAATGTTCCAGCACGCCTGCGGCACGGTGGTGATGATTCACGAGCAGATCCCCGAATACCGCGACCTGTACAAGCGCTGCTTTATCCACTGCTACCTCGACGCGATGATCATGATCAAAGTGCTGAAACTCAGCCGCGCCGAGCAGGTCATCGACTTTCTCGAAGCCAAGGGCAAAGTCGAGTCGTGGCAGCCATAAGCCACAGCCGTAACACCAACCTGCACTGTGCGGGCACCTGTCACCGTTAAGCCGAGCCCGCCCATGAGCACCAGCAGCAGCAACAACAGCACCAGCCACGCCATCGCCCACACCCGCGCCTGGGTGGACCGCGCCGTCATCGGCCTGAACCTCTGCCCGTTCGCCAAGGCGGTGCAGGTCAAAGGCCAGGTCCGCTACGTCTTGTGCGAGGCCAAAGACACCGCCGAACTCCTCAGCGCGCTGTGCGACGAGTTGGACTATTTGGCCAAGGCCGAGCCGACCAAAACCGACACCACGCTGCTGATTCACCCAGGCGTGCTGAATGACTTTCTCGACTTCAATGATTTTCTCGAAGTGGCCGACGCGGCGGTCGCAGAGCTGGGCCTGGAGGGCGTTTTGCAAGTCGCCAGCTTTCACCCGCAGTTCCAGTTCGCCGACACCGCAGTGGATGATCTCAGCAACGCCACCAACCGCTCGCCCTACCCAACCCTACACCTGATTCGCGAAGCCAGCATCGACCGCGCCGTGGCTGCCTTCCCGGAGGCCGAGGAGATTTTCGAAGCCAATATCGAAAAACTCGAAAGCCTCGGCGCCGAGGGCTGGGCCGCGTTGCAAGCCCAGTGCCGGCGCGATGCGCAAAACGGCCAATAACCGCGCAACCACACCCCACCGAGTAGGATGTGGTTGAGCACAGCGATACCCATCAAAGCCAAAACAAAAAGGCCAGTCTCGCGACTGGCCTTTTGCTTTTAGCCGGTGCCGCTTAGGCCACCGCCCGCGCCTTCAGGTCGGCCGTGATCTCAGCTGCGCAACGCTGACCGGTCTCCACCGCGCCATTCAAATAGCCCTGCGACTCCACCGAGGTGTGCTCGCCACAGAAGTGGCAATTGCCTTGTCGCACCCCTTCGTAGCCGACAAAGCTGGTGTAGTTACCGGGCGCGAAGTAGGCATAAGCGCCCTTGGTCCACTTGTAACCCGGCCAGTAATTGAGGATCAGCTTGCCGTTCCACTCGTTAGTGATACCCGGAATGACCTGTTCAAACTGCCCCAAGAACTGCGCGGCTTGTTGCTCCAACGACCCCTTGTTCATCGCCACCGCAGTGGCGCCGCCGGTGAAGTTATTGATGATGCCCTCGCGGCCCGCCTGGGCACGGGTGACCTCCCAGGTATCTTGAAAGCTGGCGTCGCTGTTCACCGCGCCGTTACTGTTCTGTTGGCGCCAGATACGGTTGCGAAACTGCAATTGAAATTTGCTGTTGTTGCCCATGGGGATGTCACGAATGGCCGTGAGTTTGCGCGCATCAAAACCCGCTGCACTGTAATCCACGCTGCCGCGCAAAATATTGAACGGCATGGCCATCACCACATGCGCACAGAGCACACTGACGCTCACACCGGCGCAGTTGAACACCAAGGTGTAAGTGCTGTCGGGGTTGAGCCGAATGCTTTTGAGCTCATGACCGAGCTTGATCTGGCTGCTATTCAAGTGCGCCGCCATGCCGCTAACTAGCTGATCGTTGCCACCACGAATGTGATAACGCTCGTTGGACTCACCAAACAGCTCCAGTGAGCGTTTATTCGAGTAGCCGAGCAGGTAAATCAGGTTCAACGCGCTCTGCTGATTGCAGGCCGCACCGTACTCGATCTCGTAGGCCACATCGAGCAGACGACCGAGGCGCGAGGTGCTGCCACCGGGCACATAGGCATTGATCCACTGGGTAATGCTCATACGGTCGAGCGCTTGGCCACGGGCGGTAAAGTTATTCCACTGAGTCGGAAAGGGCGCCGCTTTAACCTCGGCGTCGAGCTGCGCCTGAATCGCCTTGAAATCGTTATAGGCGTCGGCGAGTGGGTAGCGCACACCTTGAAACCAGTAAATATCCTCGCCGCCCGCCGCCTGGTCATAGGCCGCCAGGTCATCGAGCACCAAACCAAGCTCTTTGGCCAGACGCTGGATCTCCACCTGATAGGTGTCGATCAACTCGCCACCGTTTTCGGCAATCTGGCCGGGGAAGGTCGTGCGGTTACTAAAACAGCGGCCGCCCAGGCGAGTCGCGGCCTCATAAACAACCGCATCAATGCCGAACTTTTTCAGCTCGTAGGCGCAGGCCAGCCCGGCCAAACCACCGCCTATCACGCAGATATTGGCCGTGGCAGCGCCGCCTCCAGCGGCAGCCGCCTTGACCAGCCGCGGCAGGCTGGCACCTACCGCCAGGGCGCCGACAACGCCGGCAGCCTTAAGCAGGTCGCGGCGTGAATGCTGCGCGGCAACGGCGGCCGAATAATCCAGGTCTGAATTTTCTGTCGATCCCGCCAGCCGGCTGAGAGCCATCAAACGACGAAGTAAAGGTGTACGTGCCATCTATCAAACTCCATTGTAATTATTATCGGAATGTATAGAACGCTAGGTTGCGGCTGACTTCGCCCTGGGCACAGCTGCGGTGCAACGTGCAGAGTCCGCCGACTATCACGTGCATAATTTTGAATACTGCGTACAGCAATTTTTACAAAATTAGCAACGGCCAGAGACTAGAGGGCGAACCTAACCTCAACAAATGCTAAATACTGAAAGCCCCATTCGATTAAATAGATAGCCTGTACGGCGTCGCCAATCGCCCGACGCGCTCCGACCGCGCGACCGGGCAAAACCGCAAAGCGGTGAAAACCTTATACAATCTGCGGCTTTCTAGTTTCTGAACCCCCGAGGACACTTAGTGAGCACTCTGCCAGCCTGCCCAAAATGCAATTCCGAATTCACCTACGAAGACGGCGCCATGCTGATCTGCCCGGAATGCGCCCACGAATGGTCGGCGACCGCCGCCACTGAAGCCGCCGGCGATGACGCCCGCGTGATCAAAGATTCAGTTGGCAACGTGCTGCAAGATGGCGACACCATCACCGTGATCAAAGACCTGAAGGTCAAAGGCACCTCCCTGGTGGTGAAAGTCGGCATGAAGGTGAAAAACATCCGCCTGTGCGACGGCGACCACGACATCGACTGCAAAATCGACGGCATCGGCGCCATGAAGCTCAAATCCGAGTTCGTCCGTAAGGTTTAACCCGCCGCCGCGCACAAATCCTCCAGCGCCCGGCAGACTTATTGCGCTATTGGCATTAGCTTAGGTTCGTCCAGCGCAATGCCTGCGCTGCCCTGCCACGGCGCTGCTGATGATTCCCGCCCCCTCCCCAGACCTGTTTATCCTGCTAGGTCTGCTGATCTTGCTGAGCCTGCTGGCCGCCAGCGGTTTGTTGCTGATGCTGCTGGCGCTGCTGTTTGGCCGTTCGCGTCAGCATCTGGGCCGTCATCCCAAAAGCTATATCGGCCTCAGTCTGCTGCTGTTGCTACTGCTGATGCCAGGCGCGCTGATAAAGTGGCAGCACCAGCGCAGTCTGGCCGTCGCCCAGGCGCAATGGCAGGCGCTGAATCCGCGTCTCGAACAACAACTGCAACTCGGCGAACTGCGCTTCCCGGCCGGCAGCCAGGTCAAACTCGACAGCCTCGAACCGCTCGACTGGCAAGAGCAGCCACAGCTGCATGGCCTGGACAGCCTGGTCTATGCCGAACTGAGCCAGCCAATCGAGGTGCTCGCTTTGCGGGTGGATGCTATCGACCTGCCGCCCCATCACTACTTCTCGCGTTTGCGTTTGACTGACAATGCGCAGGTAGCCGGCTGGCCTTGCGGTGCCGGCGGCTGGGTGGAGTTCAAGCGTGAAATTGAAACCCGCCTGCAACCCAGCCAATGGCAATTCACCAAGTGCGACCTGACGGCTCACAGCTTGGTGGCTGGCGTTGTCTGGCCGGCAAACAGCCAGGTGTACGCCGACGAATCGGGCTGGCAGCTGAGCAATGACAACCCGGCAGAACCGCCGCTGAGCTTTCTCGGTTTAACCCTGCGCGAACTGCGCATAGAACTCAATGAGACCAGGCAGTTACGCCGCTGGGAGGGCGAATTGGGCGCGCCACTCAGCCTCGGCGACTGGCACTACCCCGCCGGCACCGCGGTGCGCTGGCAAAACCCGCACAGCTGGTTGTTCAGCCCAACCCGAGACTCCAAGGCCAACAACCGCCACACCGGCGAAGCCATCTCCGCAGGCCACTCGATACTGCAACGCAGCCGTGATGGAAAAACCCTCGGGGTATTCGCCAATGACTCAATAGGGGTAATCGACTGGCAGGAGTTGGCCGCCGAGCCAGACGCCGAATAACCCGTCGCCGGCAAGCGTTAGCGACGCGCGCTTAAGCCAAGCCGCGTCTAAACCTCAGGGCTGCAACTGCTGCAGGTACGCAGCCAAAGCGCTGATCTCCTGATCGCTGAAATCGGCGGCGATGGTCATCATCACCGAACCGGCGCGGCTGGGGTCTTGGTCACGAAAACGGGTCAGCGCCTTGCGCACATACTCGCCAGGCTGACCGGCCAGGCGCGGGGTGTTATCGCGCCCTTCGGCATTGGCACCATGACAGCCGGTGCAGACGGTTTTGAACTTGATCTCGCCCTGGGCCAACAACGCCGGATCGACCGGCTCGGTGTGCGGCAAGAGCTTTTGCTGACCGAAATAGATGGCGATATTGACCCGATCCACCGCCGTCAGCCTTGGCGCCAGCTTTGACATGACAAAGTCCTTACGCTCACCGCTGGCGAATTTCTCGAAGGCATTGAACAGATAGACCGGATTCTGCTGGGCCAAATTGGGAATATGCGGGCGCTTGCTGTTGCCGTTCACCCCATGGCAGTTGCCACAGAACAGAATCCGCTCCTGCCCGGCGGCATAGGCCTGCTGACGCAAAATAGGGTCGGCATTCAGCTGATTGAAATGCTGCATCGCCTCCTCATTGGCCAAGGCCTGGGCGGCGAGAAGACTGAACAACACGAAGACAAACAAACGCATGACGGCAGTCCTTTTCCTGATATCTGAAGCGGGCGGGAATTAGAGCGGCGACTATAAGGACATGCCCCCGCCCCCACCCCGGCGCAGATCAACTAAATCGTAGGTTGTGGATGACGCGAGGTGACAAACGCTGCGTGGTGATGGGTATCGCTGCGCTCAACCGCATCCTACAAATGCCTGCACTCCGCCACCCCGTAGGATGGGTTGAGCGCAGCGATACCCATCACCGGCACCCCACCAATCTGCAACCACTACACTCAACCAACCCCGCTCTGCAAAGGACTGTAGCCATGACCGCCTACCGCCGCGACCACATCCCAGGCGCCTGCTGGTTTTTCACCCTCAACCTGGCCGACCGCCGCCAGGCGTTATTGACCGAGCAGATCGATGTACTGCGGGCCAGCTTTACTAAAGTGATGCGCGAACACCCGTGGCGCATCGACGCCATTGTCATCCTGCCCGACCATTTGCACGCCCTCTGCACCCTGCCTCCCGGTGATGCCAATTACGCCCTGCGCTGGCGTTTGATCAAGACCGGATTTTCCCGCGCCCTGCCCCGCAATGAGCGCATTGGCGCCAGCCGTCTGAGCAAGGGCGAACGCGCTATCTGGCAACGTCGTTATTGGGAACACCGCATTCGCGACCAAGCGGATTTCAACCGGCATATTGACTACATCCACCACAACCCACGCAAGCATGGCCATGTACAGCGCGTGGCCGATTGGCCGTGGTCGTCGTTTCACCACTATGTGCGGGCGGGGTTATTGGCGGGGGATTGGGCGGGCGGTGAAGATGCGGAGATAGGAACGGGGGAGCGTGGATCGGATTGAGATTGGTATTCAGCCGTTGATGGGTATCGCTGCGCTCAACCACATCCTACCTGCATGACAGCAATCCGTAGGATGGGTGGAGCGCAGCGATACCCATCAATACCCAATCAAGCAAAAGGCCCGTCATTCGACAGGCCTTATTGTTTCAATCAACAGCTAGCGCAGCGTTTTAATCAGGCCACCACCCCGCCCTTCTCCACCTTGCTGGCCTGATACTCCTTGGCCGCATCATGAAAGGCCTGCAGCAATGCGTTGTACTGCGGGTTTTCCCAGTAGCGGTATTCCGGGTGCCATTGCACACCGAGCGCGAAGGCTTTGGCGCCGATTACGCTGACGGCTTCGATCTGCCCATCTTCGGCCACCGCCTCGATTTGCAAACCTTCGCCGAGGCGGTCGATACCCTGACCGTGCAGCGAGTTGACCGCCATTTGCTGGGCGCCGATCACCTGCTGCAACAGGCCGCCTGCGGTGAGGGTGACGTTGTGGATCGGGCCGTAGGCGACGTCGTCCGGCACCTCTTTCACTTCGCGGTGATCGAGGCGACCTGCTACCGCGTGTACTTCGCGGTGCAGGGTGCCGCCAAACAGCACGTTCATTTCCTGTACGCCACGGCAGATGCCGATAAAGGGAATGCCGCGCTCCAGGCAGGCGTGCATCAGCCGCAGCACGGTGGCGTCACGCGGTTTGTCGGCCAGACCCAGGCCCGGATGCTCGTCGCCGTAGAAGCTTGGGTGCACGTTGGACAGCGAGCCGCCGAACATAATGCCCGAGACGCTGTTCAGTACGGTGTCCATGTCCAGCTCATCGGCAAACGCCGGGATCATCAGCGGGAAGGCGCCATAGCCGGTGACCGAGCTGATGTACTTTTCGCCGACCAGATGAAACCAGCCAATATCACGGTCGGTCAGCTGCCAGCGGCACAGGGGAAGGCCAATCAGGGGTTTGCTCATTGCAAGGGTGTCCTCTTCATAGTGGGTTGAAGTGGGCTGCCCTTGGGTCAGCGGCCTCGACAACTCGCGGTTTTGCGCCACAAGCCCGTTGACCAAAGGGGTGCCGCAACCGGCGAACCGAGTCACTGCACCAACGCCGCGCCCGCGCGGCTGGTTTACTGCGTAAAGCTACTGCTGATGGGTATCGCTGCGCTCAACCCATCCTACGGTGCTGCACTGAAATTCCAGGCAAAAAGACCCGTCTCAAGACGGGCCTTTTTGTTTGACTCAACCTAGCCGCTTACAGGCTAGGGAAGGCAAATTGGGACGCTTCGTGACTGGCCCGTTGTGGCCAGCGCTGGGTAATGGCTTTGCGCTTGGTGTAGAAGCGCACACCGTCCGGGCCGTAGGCGTGCAAGTCGCCGAACAACGAGCGCTTCCAGCCGCCAAAGCTGTGGTAAGCCACCGGCACCGGCAGCGGTACGTTGACGCCAACCATGCCGACTTCGATCTCGTCGCAGAACAAGCGCGCCGCTTCGCCGTCACGGGTGAAGATGCAGGTGCCGTTGCCGTACTCATGATCGTTGATCAGCTGCATGGCCTCTTCGAGGCTATTAACGCGGACGATGCACAGCACTGGGCCGAAGATCTCTTCGTTGTAGATGCGCATCTCCGGGGTCACGAAGTCGAACAGACAACCACCGAGGAAGAAGCCCTCTTCATTGCCCGGTACTACCAAGCCACGGCCATCGACCACCAGCTTGGCGCCGGCTTGCACGCCGTCGTCGACATAACCGCTGACCTTGTCACGGGCCGCGGCAGTCACCAACGGGCCCATGTCCAGGCCACAAGAGGTGCCAGCACCGATTTTCAGTGCCTGAATTTGTGGCGCCAGTTTGGCCACCAGCGCATCGGCGACTTGATCACCCACGCAGACCGCCACCGAGATGGCCATGCAGCGCTCACCGCACGAACCGTAAGCCGCGCCCATCAAGGCGCTGACCGCGTTGTCCAGGTCGGCATCGGGCATCAGCACCGCGTGGTTCTTGGCGCCACCGAGGGCCTGTACGCGCTTGCCGCGTTTGCTGCCTTCGCTGTAGATGTACTCGGCGATAGGGGTGGAGCCGACAAAGCTCAGGGCTTTGATTTGCGGCGCTTCGATCAAGGCATCCACGGCTTCTTTATCGCCGTGCACCACGTTCATCACGCCTTTTGGCAAGCCGGCTTCCAGCAGCAGTTCGGCGATCAACAGGGTGGAGCTTGGGTCACGCTCGGACGGCTTCAAGATAAAGCAGTTGCCGCAGACGATGGCCAGCGGGTACATCCACAGTGGCACCATGGCCGGGAAGTTGAACGGGGTGATGCCGGCGACTACGCCGAGCGGCTGAAAGTCGCTCCAGGCGTCGATGTTCGGGCCGACGTTACGGCTGTATTCACCCTTGAGAATTTCCGGGGCGGCGCAGGCGAATTCGACGTTTTCGATGCCGCGCTTCAACTCACCGGCGGCGTCTTCGAGGGTCTTGCCGTGCTCTTCGCTGATCAGCTGAGCGATCCGCGCTTCGTTGGCTTCCAGCAATTGCTTGAAGCGAAACATCACCTGCGCGCGCTTGGCCGGCGGGGTCTTGCGCCAGGCCGGATAGGCGGCTTGGGCGGCGTCGATGGCCTGCTGCACGGTGGCGCGGCTGGCCAGTGCGACTTGATGAATAACCTGGCCGGTGGACGGGTTGTACACGTCGGCGGTACGGCCGTTGTCGTTAACAAACTCGCCGTTGATCAGGTGCTTGATGGGGGTCATGGCTATGTCTCGCAAATAAAATTCTGTAGGTGTAGGGTGGATGACGCTGTTTTCATCCACCATTGCGGTATTGGCTCAAGCCGGTGGATGGATAAAGCGTCATCCACCCTACGGGCGATCAATCCAGATTATTCAGCACGTCGCCGACGGCGTTAAACAGGCTGTCCAGCTCTTCGGGCTTGGTGTTGAAGGTTGGCCCGAACTGCAGGGTGTCGCCACCGAAGCGTACGTAGAAACCGGCGTTCCACAACTTGATCCCGGCCTCGAATGGGCGGATCACCGCATCGCCGTCACGGGGGGCGATCTGGATAGCTCCGGTCAAACCGCAGTTACGGATATCGACAATATGCTTGCTGCCTTTGAGGCCATGAATCGCCTCTTCCAGCACTGGCGCCAGATTGGCCGATTGCTCGATCAGGTTGTCGCGTTTGAGCAGCTCCAGCGTCGCCAAGCCGGCAGCGCAGGACACCGGGTGACCGGAGTAGGTGTAGCCGTGGCCGAATTCGACCATGTGCTCGGGGATCGCCTGATTCATAAAGGTCTGATAGATCTCACTCGATGCAATCACCGCACCCAGCGGGATGGCGCCGTTGGTGATCTGCTTGGCGGTGTTCATGATGTCTGGAGTCACGCCAAAGTATTCGGCGCCGGTCCATGTCCCCATGCGGCCGAAGGCGGTGATCACTTCGTCGAAGATCAGCAGGATGTTGTGCTGGGTGCAGATCTCGCGCAGCCGCTGCAGGTAACCAACTGGCGGCACTATCACACCGGCGGAACCGGACATTGGCTCGACTATCACCGCCGCGATGTTGGAGGCGTCGTGCAGTTCGATCAGTTTCAG
Source organism: Pseudomonas sp. (assembly GCF_030698175.1). Taxonomy (GTDB): domain Bacteria; phylum Pseudomonadota; class Gammaproteobacteria; order Pseudomonadales; family Pseudomonadaceae; genus Aquipseudomonas. The sequence continues at coordinate 160,933 of NZ_JAUYNT010000005.1, read as the reverse complement.
CAGTTCGTTGGCCAGCTCCACGCCACCGGTGGCCGCCATGCCTTTGGTGTAAGGCAAATGCGTTTGCAGGGTGTGCGGCAGGTGGTCGGCGTCCATCATTTGGCCGAACATTTTACGGTTGCCACCGATGCCGCCGAGGCTGGTACCGGCGATGTTCACGCCGTGATAGCCACGGGCGCGGCCGATAAATTTGGTCTTGCTCGGCTGCCCCTTCAAACGCCAGTAAGCCTTGGCCATTTTCACCGAGGTGTCGGCGCACTCGGAACCCGAGCCGGTGTAGAACACGTGGTCGAGGCCGGCCGGGGTCAGCTCGATGATTTTCTCGGCCAGCTGATAGGACAGCGGATGACCGTACTGAAAGCTCGGCGCGTAATCGAGGGTGCCCAGTTGTTTGGCCACCGCCTCTTGAATCTCTTTGCGCGAGTGCCCGGCACCACAGGTCCACAGACCCGACAGGCTGTCGAAGATGCGCCGGCCCTTGTCGTCGGTGAAGTAGTTGCCGTCCGCCGCCACTATGATCCGTGGGTCGCGCTTGAAGTTGCGGTTGGCGGAAAACGGCGCCCAATGTGCGTCCAACTTGAGCTGGCTGGCCATTGGCGAAGGGGTGTTCTGCGGCATATTCATTGGGCGATCTCATGGCGAAGAGCAGTGTTCTTATGTGTAGGAGCGAATTTATTCGCGAGCCGTTATCCGGGGATCGCGAATAAATTCGCTCCTACAGCTGTTGCAGATAAAGGTGCCACAGGCATAAAGTCAGTAAAATTCAACTCTTACGATCATTAGATAACCAAGCACTAAACAATGAGTACTCGTCGCCCCGCCCCGCTGGCCCAAGTCAGCGACTTTGATATCCGCCTGTTACGCATCTTTCGCAGCGTGGTCGAGTGCGGTGGTTTCTCCGCCGCCGAAAGCGCGCTGGGCATTGGCCGCTCGGCCATCAGCCAGCAAATGAGCGATCTCGAGCAACGCCTCGGGCTGCGCCTGTGCCAGCGCGGCCGCGCCGGCTTTGCCCTGACCGAAGAAGGTCGCGAGGTTTATCAATCGTCCCGGCAACTGCTCACCGCGCTGGAAAGTTTTCGCACCGAGGTCAACGGCCTGCACCAGCATTTGCGCGGCGAGCTGAATATCGGCCTGACCGATAACCTGGTCACCCTGCCGCACATGCGCATCACCCATGCCTTGGCACGACTGAAAGAGCGCGGCCCGGACGTGCGCATCCAGATCCGCATGACCCCGCCCAGCGAAGTCGAGCAAGGCGTGCTGGATGGCAGCCTACACGTTGGCGTGGTGCCGCAAACCAGCGCCCTAGCCGGGCTGGAATACCAACCGCTGTACAGCGAGCGCTCGCAACTCTATTGCGCGGTCGGCCACCCGTTGTTCTACGTTGACGACCGCGAGCTGGCAGATGCCCGCCTGCATCTGCAAGACGCCATAGCCCCGACCTTTCGCCTGCCGCCCGAGGCGCAAGCCTGCTACCAAGCCCTCAATTGCACCGCCAGCGCCTCGGACCGCGAAGGCATGGCCTTTTTGATTTTGACCGGCCGCTATATCGGTTACCTGCCCGACCATTACGCCCAGCAATGGCTGCAACAGGGTCGGCTGCGAGTCCTCAAACCCAGCGAGTGTTTCTATGAGGTCAGCCTGGCGGCCGTCACCCGCAAAGGTCGGCGCCCGCACCTGGTACTGGAAAGCTTTCTCGAAGCCTTGGCCAGCAGCAGCAACTAAAGCCGCGCCCATAAGTGCGCCAACATGGCGCACAGCAGCAAAAAACCTGACTATTTTTACTTATAGCCTGCCAACGGTCAGGTTTTTTCGGCTGCCGGCTTGCCCCGTCTAGGCGGCTGCGGTATCAATGCGCACGCCTCAAAACCGCCACGGAAAGACTGATGAGCATCGACAACAACACCCTCGCTACAACTGAAAAAACCACCGGCCGCATCCGCCTAAAAAACCAAGAAGCGATACTCGCCGCCGCCGCCGAGGAGTTCGCCTGCCACGGTTTCAAAGGCACCAGCATGAACAGCATCGCCCAGCGGGTCGGCCTGCCCAAAGCCAACCTGCACTATTACTTCAGCAGCAAGCAGGGGCTCTATGTCGAGGTGATGCGCAATATTCTCGAGCTCTGGGACAGCGCCTTCAGCAACCTGCGCGCCGAAGATGATCCGGCCAGCGCTCTGGCGGCCTATATCAGCGCCAAGATGGAGTTCTCCCGCCGCCAACCGCAAGCCTCGAAGATCTTCGCCATGGAGGTGATCAGCGGTGGCGAATGCATGGCCGAGCACTTCAACCAGAACTATCAGGAATGGTTTCGCGGCCGGGCGGCGGTGTTTCAGGCCTGGATCGACCAGGGCAAGATGGACCCCATCGACCCGGTGCACCTGATCTTCCTGCTGTGGGGCAGCACCCAGCATTACGCCGACTTCTCCAGCTCGATCTGCCGGGTCAGCGGGCGTTCGCGCCAGACCAAAGAAGACTTCGCCAAGGCCACCGCCAACCTGACGCAAATCATCCTCAAGGGTTGCGGCCTGACGCCGCCGGTCAAGGGCTAACAGCGCGCAGCCATCCGCAAGAGCCAGCGGTGACCCACATGGATGTGGGAAATGCAGTTCGTAGGGTGGGTTAGCGGCGCCACGCAGACTCAAACCTTTGCTCACAGTCAGTGCGCTGCGTAACCCACCGAGCGGTTTCAGACTCTTTGCGAAATTAGCGCGACATAGGCCCGATGTTGGGTTACGCGGCGGCTTAAACCGTAGCGCTGCTTAGGGCGCGCCACCTGCCGCTAACCCAACCTACGAATGCCCAGCCTCAGGTAATTAACAACTTGGCGGGTATCAACACGTAACGGGTACATAGCCAAAACTTAACCCACAACTTCTGTGCACAGTGCTGTGGATAAACCTTGGACAGCCACCTCCAGCCCTGCCCAGACGCGGCCTGTAGACTATTGTTCAGTTTTTGCACAAGCTCCTAAGAAAAAACCTAATCTGCAGATAACAAGCTGTATTTATTGAATTTTTCAGTTTTATACCGGCGTTTTCAGCGCCTCTATCGAGGCTTTATCCCGCCACCCTAGTTGTCCACGGCGACGGTGGACAAGGCTGTGGATAAGCCCTGCACTACTCAGCCAAAGCCAGCCCAGCCTTGGCCCGGCTCGAACTGATCATTTATTCACCAACAACTGCAGCTGCCAGATTGTTGACCAGGGAGTTAAACTCGGCGTTTTCCGCCCGCCGATGAGAGGCCGCCATGTACGACTGGCTCAATGCCCTGCCCAAAGCCGAATTGCACCTGCACCTGGAAGGCTCCCTCGAACCCGAGCTGTTGTTTGCCCTGGCCGCGCGCAACCAGATCGCCCTGCCCTGGGCGGATGTGGAAACCCTGCGCAAGGCTTATGCCTTCAATAACCTGCAGGAGTTCCTCGACCTCTATTACCAGGGCGCTGATGTGCTGCGCAGCGAGCAGGACTTCTACGACCTGACCTGGGCCTATCTGCAAAAGTGCCAAGCGCAGAACGTGATTCACGTCGAACCCTTCTTCGACCCGCAAACCCACACCGACCGGGGCATTCCCTTCGAAGTGGTGCTGACCGGCATCCAGCAGGCACTCAAAGACGGTCAGCAACAACTCGGCATCAGCAGCGGTCTGATTTTGAGTTTTCTGCGTCACCTCAGTGAAGAAGAAGCCTTCAAGACCCTCGAACAGGCCATGCCGTTTCGCGATGCCTTTATTGCCGTCGGCCTCGATAGCTCGGAGCTGGGCCACCCACCGAGCAAATTCGAGCGGGTATTCGCCAAGGCCCGCAGCGAAGGCTTGCTGGCCGTCGCCCATGCCGGTGAAGAAGGCCCGCCGGAGTACATCTGGCAGGCACTGGATCTGCTCAAGGTCAGCCGCATCGACCATGGCGTGCGCGCCGCCGAAGACCCTCGCTTGATTCAACGGCTGATCGATGAGCAGATCCCGCTGACCGTCTGCCCGCTATCCAACACCAAGCTCAAGGTGTTCGAGCACATGGGCCAGCACAACATCCTCAAACTGCTGAAAATGGGCGTCAAGGTCACGGTCAACTCCGACGATCCGGCCTACTTTGGCGGCTACGTCACCGAGAACTTTATGGCGCTCTACGACGGCCTCGGCATGAGCCGCGAGCAAGCGCAAAAGCTCGCGCAAAACAGCCTGGATGCACGGCTGGCCTAAAGCCAAGAACACGCAGCGCCCCCGACTCAGGCGCTGCGCCTTATGCCCATAGTCACGCAATAAGCGCCGCAACAGAGCCAGATGTTTCTACTGAATTGCCGCCGTTTTTCTCCTAGGAACTAAACTGCAGCAGGTCGCCATTGAGTAGGCCGCTGCAGCCCAGCCGCCGCCTGCCTTTTGTGTCCAGGGGGTAAGGATGCAACCCGATCTGCACCAGCCGCTGCGCTTAGCCGGCATCTACATCTTGTTTAGTTCCACATGGATTCTGCTCAGCGACCGCGTGCTCGGCTCGCTCGGCCCAGGCAGCGCCGCCACCCAGCTGCTGCAAACTTACAAAGGCCTGGCCTTCGTGCTGCTCAGCGCATTACTGATCGGCGTGCTCAGCCTGCGCGAACAACACGCCAAGCGGCGCTTGTTCGACGCATTAAGCACCAGCAACCGCCAACTAGAGCTCGCGCAGCGCAATGCCAAGCTGGGCAACTGGCAATATCCAGGCAAATTTATCTGGTCGGCGCCCGCCTTAGCTCTGCTCGGCCAGCCGCCAGAGTGCCAGGCCAACAGCTTTGCCGCACTGCTGGAGTGGCTGCACCCAGCCGACCGCCAAGCCGTCGAGCAGGCCTGGCAACGTTTCCTCAACGGCCATGCGCCCCTGCTGATCGACCTGCGCCTGCTACCGACTGCTGATGAGCATTTCCGCTGGCTGCTGCTACGTGGCGAAGTCGATGAAGATGGCGCGCCCTATGGCAGTCTGCAGGACATCAGCCAGCAACATCGGGACGAACAGGCGCTGCGCGAGAGCGAACAACGCTTTCGGCAATTGTTCGAACACACCCCTCGGATTGCCGTGCAGGGCTACAACCACCAACGCCGGGTGATTTACTGGAACCAGGCCAGCTGCGACCTGTATGGCTACTCACGCACTGAAGCGCTCGGCCAGCAGCTGGAAAATCTGATTATTCCGCCGCCGCTACGTCCACAAGTGGCCAGCGATGTGCAAAAGATGCTGACCGGTGGCGCGCCGATTCCGGCCGCCGAACTGCAATTGCAGCGTAAAAACGGCGAACTGGTGTGGGTCTACTCCAGCCACTTACTGCTGCGCAATAGCCATGAACAGGTCGAGTTGTACTGTGTCGATATCGACCTGGGCGCGCAAAAAGCCGCCCACCAAGCCCTGCACAACAGCGAGGCGCGCTACCGGCAGCTGCTCAATCAGCTCGACGAGGCGATTTTCCTCTGCGACCCGCAACTGCAGTTAAGTTTCCTTAATCCGGCCTGGGCGATTATCACCGGGCACGCCGAACGCAGCAGCCTCGGCCAAGCCCTGCCAAGTTTTTTGCACCCCGAAGATGCCGTCAACGTCAGCCACCACGGCGCGCAAATACTCAGCGGCCAGCTGAGCGGCTGGAGCGGTGAATGCCGCTTGCACCGCGCCGATGGCCGCCTGCATTGGGTCGAGCTGCAATTGAGCCCGAATGGCGGCCGCGGCTTGCAAGGCAGCCTGAGCGACATCCATGCCCAGCATCAGGCCCAAGAGCTGCAACTGGCACGCAACCTGGTGCTCGATCAACTGCTTATGCACGCCCCACTCAACAACACCCTGAGCAGCATCGCCGAGCGTCTGGAGGCGTTGAACCCGCAGATGCGCGTGTCGATCATGCTGCTTAATGCCGGCAAACTGCAGCTGGTTGCCGCCCCAAGCCTGCCCAGCGACTATTGCACCGCCGTCGACGGCATCAGCGCGCAATGGGACGTTGGCTCCTGCGGCGCCGCGGCCGCCAGCGGTGAACTGGTGATCGCCGAAGACCTGCAAAGCCACCCCAACTGGCAAAATTACCGCGCGCTCACCCGCGCCGCCGACCTGCAGGCGTGCTGGTCATTGCCGTTCAAAAATGACAGCGGTCAGGTGCTGGGCACCTTTGGTATTTATTATCGTGAGTGCTGTCTACCCAGTGACGACGACATCGCCCTGGTAACTGAGTTCACCCGCCTCGCCGGACTCGCCCTGCAGCAACAGCAGCGTGAGGCGGCGCGCCAAGAAGTTGAGCTGCGCTTTCGCGCCACCTTCGAACATGCCGCCCTCGGCATCGCCCACGTATCACCCAGCGGCGAACTGCTGCGGGTCAACCGCCAGCTCTGTGAGCTACTCGGTTACAGCGAGGAGCGCTTGACTGGGCTGCACGTCCAGGAGCTGACCGACCCCGAAGACTTGCCCACCGACCTCAGCCAAATGCAGCAATTGTTGGCCGGCCAGATTCGCAGCTATCACATGGAGAAGCGTTACTTACGCGCCGACCACAGCCTGCTTTGGGCCAATCTCTGCGTCACCTTGATTCGCCATGCCAACGGCGAGCCGCACTATTTTATCTCGCTGATTGAAGATATCGGTCAACGCAAACAACAGGAGCAGGCGCTGCGCCAAGCCGCCACGGTGTTTGAGAGCACCCGCGAGGCGGTGCTGATCGTCGATGGACAGCGGCGTATTCTGGCCAGTAACCCGGCCTATAGCGCCATCACCGGGCAACCCGCCGAGGCCTCGGCGGGCAACCGCCTACCCTTACTACTCAGCACCCCGGCCGAGCGCAGTCGCTATCGCACCATCTGGCGCAGCCTGAAAGCCCAAGATGATTGGCAGGGCGAACTCACCGCGCGCCGCGCCGACGGCTCGCTCTGCCCGCTGTGGCTGAACGCCAGTCGGGTGCGCGACTGTGACCCGGCGCAGCCACGCTATGTATTGGCCTTCACCGACCTGAGCATGTTCAAAGACAGCCAAGAGCGGCTCGCCCACCTGGCCCACTACGATCCACTCACCGACCTGCCCAATCGCCTGTTTGCCCATGAGCGCCTCAGTCACGCCCTGGAGCGCGCCCAACGGCATGGCGAACGGGTGGCGGTGCTGTTTATCGACCTTGATCACTTCAAAACCATCAATGATGGCCTCGGTCATGCGATCGGTGATGAGCTGCTGATCACCGTGGCCCGGCGCCTGCAGCAACGCCTGCGCAATGAGGACACCCTGGCACGCTTGGGCGGTGATGAGTTTCTGGTGGTGCTGGAGAATTTAGCCCGCCCCGAAGAGGCCGCACAAATTGCCCAAGCCTTGATTCAACTGTTTGAGCGCCCGCTGCCGCTGGACCATGAGCGCGACGCCTACCTGGGCGCCAGCATTGGCATCAGCTATTACCCCGACGACGGCCAGAGCGCTGACGAGCTGATCCGCAATGCCGACGCTGCGCTTTATCAAGCCAAGGCCGAAGGACGCAACACCTACCGCTTTTACACCCAAGAACTGACCGCCCGCGCCCACAGTCGGCTGACCATGGAGAGCAAGCTGCGCCAGGCGATCAAGCGCGGTGAGTTTATCCTGCACTACCAACCGCTGGTCGATACCCACAGCGGGGCACCGCTGGGCGTCGAGGTCTTGGTGCGCTGGAACAGCCCAGAGGGGATGATTTCGCCGGCGGACTTTATCCCGCTCGCCGAAGACACCGGGCTGATTGTGCCAATTGGCACCTGGGTGCTGCGCGAAGCCTGTCGTCAGGCGCAAGCACTGCGCAATCAAGGACTGGCGCTGGACACCGTGGCGGTCAATCTGTCGCCTCGGCAGTTTCGCCAGCCCGACCTGCTCAAGCAGGTGCGCGACGCCCTGAATGACAGCGGTCTGCCCGCCAGTTGCCTGGAGCTGGAGATTACCGAAGGCGCGCTAATGGACGATGTGGCGCAAACCCAGGCCAGTTTGCGCGCGCTGAAAAGCCTGGGCTTACGTTTGGCGGTGGATGACTTCGGCACCGGCTATTCGTCACTGGCCTATCTACGGCGCTTCCCGCTGGATAAGCTGAAAATCGACCAAAGCTTTATGCACGGGGTACCCGAGGATCACGGCAACCTCGAGATAGTCGCCACCATCATTACCCTCGCCCGCAGCCTCAATCTGACCATCATCGCCGAAGGCGTGGAAACCAGCGGCCAGCTGGCGGCCTTGCGCCGATTGGGTTGCGAGCAATCCCAGGGCTATTTGTTTAGCCGCCCCCTCAGCCTGGAAAATTTGCACGACTGGCTTATTAACCACCGTCAGTCGGTCGCTTGATCCAGATCATGGAAGTGCAAGCATGCGGGCCTACACTGCACTCTCTTATTTACGAGGTGGCCTTTATGAATATTCTCATTCGCCCACTAACCATGGCCAAAGGCACCTGCTGGCAAGTGCGCATGGACCAACACGCCGTGAGCTTTCGCACTGAAGGTGAGGCGCGCAACTTCGTCGCCACCCTTGAAGCGCGCTTGCATGCCCCGCATTTTTTACCCCGTGTAGAACAACGCGCCGCAGGCTAAACCACCCGCGGCGAACGAGCGGTAACCAGCGCACAAATGACCGCCAGCGCGGCGCACAGGCTAACGACCAACGCCAGCGGTTGCGCGGTGCCATTATGCAGCGCACCGACTAACGCCGAGGCGCCTGCCGCCAAGCCAAACTGGATAAACCCCAGCAACGCCGAGGCACTGCCGGCATGGGCGGCTTGCCCGGCCATGGCGCAGGCCGAGGCATTCGGCAGTATGCAGCCCAAGCTGGCCACCACCACAAACAGGGGCAACAGCAGCGGCCACAACTGCGTGGGTTGCGCCAGGCTGATCGCCAACAAAACCAAGGCGCCGGCCAAATACACCCAAACGCTGCGGCGCAGCCAGTAAGCCGGGCCATGGCGGCGCAGCAGCCGAGAGTTAATCTGCGCAAACAAAATAAAGCCGGCCGCATTACTGCCAAACAACCAGCCATAGCTCTGCGCCGGCACCTTGTAGAGTTCGATAAAGACAAAAGGCGAGCCGGCGATATAGGCGAACATCCCCGCCATCACCAACCCGCCGGTCAGGGCATGGCCGACGAACTGCGGGTCGGCCAGCAAGCGTAAATACTGCCTGGGCGCCGCCCGCAGCGACGCCGGCGTTGAGTGCCGAGTCAAGGTCTCGGGCAACCACCAGGCCACCGCCAAAGCACAGAGACCGCTGAACAGCGTCAGACTGATGAAAATCGACTGCCAACCAAAGTGCGTCAACAGCACTCCGCCGGCCAAGGGCGCCAAGATCGGCGCCAAGCCCATCACCAGCATTAACTGGGAAAAGACTTTGGCCGAGGCCAGCGGATCACACAGATCGCGCACCACCGCCCGCGAAATGACCATCCCGGCGCAGCCGCCGAGCGCCTGCAAAAAACGCGCGGCGATCAGCCACTCCAAGCTGGTGGCCAAGGCACACACCGCCGAGGCCACGCTGAACAACAGCACGCCAAAAATCAGCGGCCGGCGCCGACCGAAGCGATCCGCCAGCGGCCCATAAATCAGCTGCCCGCCGGCCAAACCAATGAAATACACCGCCAGGGTCAGTTGCACCCGTTCAACATCGGTGGCGAACGCCTGCGCCAGCGCCGGAAAACTCGGTAGATAAAAGTCGATGGCCAAAGGCCCAAAAGCGCAAAGCGCACCCAGCAGCAATAAAATTCGTAAATTCATCGTCACACTCACGGCCAAGATTGAAAGATTACCCAGCAGAAACGACAACGCCGCCAAGCGTGTGCTGGGCGGCGTTGTTTGGTGGCGGTTATTCGCCGTGCAAGGGTTCGGTGGCGGCGGGCGTCTGAGGTTTTTTACGGCTCAGTAGCGCGGAAAACTTCTCCACCAACACGTAAAACATCGGAATAAAGAAGATCGCCAGCACCGTGGCCGCCAACATGCCGCCAATCACCCCGGTACCGATCGAATGCCGGCTGTTACTACCGGCGCCCGTGCTCAGCACCAGCGGCAAGCAGCCGAGGATAAAGGCCAGGGAGGTCATGATGATCGGCCGGAAACGCATCTTCGCCGCGTGCAGCGCCGCCTCCAGCAACGGCATGCCTTCGGCCCGTGACTGCACGGCAAACTCGATGATCAAAATGGCGTTCTTCGCCGCCAGCCCGATCAACACCAACAGGCCAACCTGGAAGTACACGTCATTACTCAGGCCCACCAGCCAGACCGCCAGCACCGCGCCAAACACGCCAAAAGGCACTGCGGTGACTACCGCCAACGGCAAGCTCCAGCGCTCGTACTGCGCGGCCAGAATCAGGAACACCATAATCAAGCCGAAGATAAACGCCGTACTGCTGGAGCCCGACGCCGCTTGCTCTTGGTAAGCCGAGCCGACCCAGCCCAACTGGTAATCACTGCCGAGCACTTCCCGCGCCACCGCCTCCATGGCCTCAAGCGCCTGCCCGGAGCTGAAGCCCGGAGCCGGCCCGCCGATGACCTTGGCCGAGGAGTAGATATTGAAGTGGGTAAACACGTTCGGGCCCAGCACCCGGTTTTGCGTAATCAGTGCCGACAAGGGCACCAGATGGCCGGAAACCGAGCGCACGAAGACCTTGCCCAAGTCTTCCGGCTTGCTGCGAAACTCCGACTCCGACTGCAAGGTCACCTGCCAGGTGCGGCCGTATTTATTGAAGTCGTTGACGTAGTAATTACCAAAGGTCGACTGCATGGCGGTAAACACATCGGCAATCGGCACGCCCTGGGCCTGGGCCTTGGTGCGGTCGAGTTCCACGTGATACTGCGGCACGCTAACATCGAAGGTGGTGCGCACCCCGACCAACTCCGGGCGCAACTTGGCGGCGGCCACAAACTCGGCCGCTTTGGCCGCCAATTGCTGGGCGGTAGCGCCGCTGCGGTCCTGGATATAGCCCTCAAAACCACCGGTGGTGCTCATGCCGGTAATCGCCGGCGGGTTAAACGACAGCACCAGCCCGTCTTTCTCTGCCTGGCCCATGCCCATAAAGGTGCGGGTCAGGTTCATCGCATTCAGCTCTGGCGTCTCGCGCTCCTTCCAGTCTTTGAGGGTCACGAAAGACACACCGGCATCGCTGCGATTACCAGAGGTGAGAATATCGTAACCGGCAAAGGTCACCACGTTCGCCACTGCGGGGTGCTTAAGCAGTTTCTGGTCGAAATCGGCGGTCAGGGTACTGGTGCGTGACAGCGATGCCGCCGGTGGCAGGAAGTAGGCATTCAGCACATAGCCCTGATCTTCATCGGGCACCAAGGAGCTGGGCACCTTACCGAACAACAGCACAATGAGCGCCAGCATGCCGCCGAACATCACCACCCCCAGCAACGAGCGCTTGAGGAAAAAGCTCACCCCGGCGCCATAGCCTTCGGTGATTCGCGCGAAGAAGCGGTTAAACCAGCGGAACGGCGCAATCGGCTCATGGTCCGCGTGATCGGCCTTGAGCAGAATCGCGCAGAGCGCCGGCGACAGGGTCAAGGCCACCACGCCGGAGATCGCCACCGAAATGGCGATGGTGATGGCGAACTGTTTGTACATCTGCCCCGCCAGACCACCGAGGAAGCCAACCGGAATAAACACCGCACAGAGCACCAACACCACCGCGATGATCGGCCCGGTGACTTCTTCCATGGCCTTGATGGTGGCCTCGCGGGGCGGCAGTTTCTCCTCGCGCATCACCCGTTCGACGTTCTCGATCACCACAATGGCATCGTCCACCACGATGCCGATGGCCAGCACCAAACCGAACAAGGTCAGTAAGTTGATCGAAAACCCCAGCGCATACATGCCGGCGAAAGTACCCACCAGCGCCACCGGAATCGCCAACAGCGGAATCAGCGTGGCACGCCAGTTTTGCAGGAACACAAAGACCACCAGCACCACCAACAACAACGCCTCGACAAAGGTATGCAGCACTTCCTCGATCGATACATTGACAAACACCGTGGTGTCATAGGGCACGCTGTAGGTAATCCCCGGCGGGAAGCGCTTGGATAAACGCTCCATGGTGTCCTTCACCGCCTTGGCGGTGTCCAGCGCGTTGGCACCCGGCGCCAGGTAGACACCGAAGGCGGCGTTTTGCTGGCCATTCATCGCGGTGACCATGCCGTAATCTTGGGCGCCCAACTCAATCCGCGCGACATCCTTGAGCAACAGGCTGGCACCGGTGGCATCGGTACGCAGGATGATATTTTCAAACTGCTCAGGCTCGGAGAAACGTCCCTCGGTGGTCACCGTGTAGGTGAAATCTTGCCGCGTAGCCATCGGCTCCTGGCCAAAAGAGCCGGCGGCAAACTGCGAGTTCTGCTTCTTGATGGCGTCCGCCACGTCAGTTGGCGTCAGGTTGTACTGGGCCAACTTGTCCGGTTTGAGCCACACCCGCATCGAGTAGTTTTTCGCCCCGAACTGGCTGACATCACCGACGCCAGGTAGCCGCGCCAACTCATCAATGACGTTGATCAGACCGTAGTTGCTGATATAGGTCGGGGTCAGCGAATTGTCCGGTGAATACAGCGTCACCACTTGCAGGATGCTGGAGGATTTTTTCTTCACCACCACGCCCTGCCGGCTGACCTGCTCGGGCAACTGCGCCAGCGCTTGCTGCACGCGGTTGTTAACGTCGATGGTGGCCTGATCCGGGTCAGTGCCCACCTCGAAGTAGACCTGCAGGCTCATGGCGCCGCTGCTAAAGGAGTTCGACAGCTGGTAAATCATCCCCGGCACGCCGTTGATTTTTTGCTCCAGCGGTGCCGCTACGGTCTCCGCAATCACCTGGGCGCTGGCACCCGGATAGCTGGTGGTAACCGAGACTTGCGGCGGCAGAATTTCCGGGAACTGGGCGACCGGTAACTGCTTGATCGCGACCAGGCCGGCCAGGGTAATAACCACCGAGATGACCGTGGCGAAGATCGGCCGGTCAATAAAGAAGCGCGAAATCACAGGCAAGGCTCCTTATGGCTTAGCGGCAGCGGGGGCCGCCGCTGCAGCACTAACGCTCACGGGCATGCCCGGGCGGACCTTGGGCAAACCCTCGATAATCACCCGCTCGCCGGCCTTGAGACCGGAGTTGATAATCCAACGATCGCCGACGGTTGAACCGAGCACCACCGGCCGCACCTGGGCGACGTTCTGCTCATCAAGCACAAATACCGAGGTGCCGCCGGCGGTTTGCGAGATGGCCCGTTGCGGCACCGAGATGGCGTTGGGGATGCTCAAGCCTTCAATCAACACCCGCACAAACTGGCCGGGAAACAGCTTCAAGTCCGGATTGGGAATCACCACCCGCGCACTGACGCTGCCGGTGCCGGCGTTAATCAGGCTGTCGATAAAGTCCACCGTGCCCTTGATCGGATACAGCGAACCATCGCCCATTTTCAGCTCGGCGGTCAGTTTATTGCCGTCGGGCAACGCCACGCTGCCGGCCTGCAGCTCGCGGCGAAAACGCTCGGCGTCGGAGTCGGGGTAAGAGAAGTTCACATACAAGGGATCGAGCTGGGTGATGCTGGTCAGCAAGCTGGCATTCGGATCGCCGGCCACCATCAAGCTGCCCTCGGAGACGGTTTCCTGGCTGCTGGCGCCGCTAATAGGCGCTTCCACCGTGGTGTAGTCGAGATCGATCTGCCGTGACTGCACATCGGCCTTGGCCGACTCGATATTGGCCTTGCTCTGCTCGAAGTTGGAGGTGGCGTCATCCAGTTCTTTCTCACTGGCAAAACCGCGTTTTTGCAACTCGCGAATCCGCTTCATTTCCCGCTCGGTTTGCCATAACCGCGCTTGCGCCTGGGCTTGCGCACCTTTGGCTCGAGCCAGGGCCGCCTCATAGGGTTTCTGGTCGATGACAAACAGCACCTGGCCTTGCTTGACCTTGCTGCCTTCGACATAACTGCGCTCGCGCAAAATACCATTGACCTGCGCGCGCACCTGCACCTGCCGGTAGCCGGCGGTCAGTGCCGGGTATTCCAGCACCAAGGGCTGAGTGGCGACTTTAACCAACTCCACGCTGACGGCCGGTGGTGGCGGCGTGCCCGCGCCGGGTTCGGCGGCCTGGACGGTAGCGCTGAGCAGCAATCCTAGGGCGACGGCCCTGAGCGCAAAGGGGAGAGGGTTCACACGCATAAAAGTCATCTCCGTGACAGCTAAATTCAGCTAATTAAAGCACTAATGGGCCGAATGCTACTGGGCTGGACAGTGCTTTGGAACCGTCTTTGTTTAAGCTGATATTGCCCGCTGCGCCCAAGCGTGCCGCGGCGCCAGTTTTACGTCGTCAACAACCCCCAGCTAATCGACCGCGCCAGCACTTGCCGGCCCGCGTAACAGCAGCCAAGCTCAGCGCCTAACAGGCCGTTGAAAAATGTAGCGAGCGACGGCTAGCGCAGTAGTTTTTCAACGGCCTGCTAACCGCTTATTTACCGCGAGGTCATCCATGCCTAGCTTACGTCTGCTGTTACTGGCTCTGCTCGCCGCACCCTGGCACGCCAACAGCGAACCATTGATGAACTACGGCGTGCTGATTATTTCCCGCGAGCGCCTCGAGGTGGCGACCCCCTGCGACATTGGTATTTACCTGCAAAACCACCTGGTGTCGCGGCTGTATCAGGGCCAGTCGGCCTCGTTCAACCTGCCCGCTGGCCCGCTGTCGATCCGCATGGGCATGCTGGGCGGCACCGGCTGCATTCCGGCCTTCGAACAAATTCGCGGCGAACACATCGAGCTGAAAGCGGGCGAAATCCGCAAATACCGCATTGCCCTCGGTGGTAACGGCCTCTATTTAGTCGCCATCCCCAGCGCACCATAGGGGCTTGACCTTACCGCGAGGTCAAGGTTGATGCTGTGCGCTAGTCCTCTAGGAGTTAGCCATGACCAGCGCCGAGCAAATCGACCTCCCCATCAGCGGCATGACCTGCGCCAGTTGCGCCGGCCGCATCGAACGGGCCCTGACGCAAGTTCCCGGAGTGCTCAGCGCCAGCGTCAACCTGCTGGCCGAGCGCGTGCTGGTACAAGGCCGCGGCGTCGAAGCCAGCGCCTTGATCAGCGCCATCAGCAGCGCCGGCTACAGCGTCCCCAACCACAGCCTGGAGCTGCACATCAGCGGCATGACCTGCGCCAGCTGCGCCGGTCGCGTCGAGCGCGCACTGACTAAAGTGGCCGGCGTCGCGAGCGTGGCGGTCAATCTGGCCAGCGAACGGGCGCACCTGCAGCTAATCAGCGACGTCAGCAGCGCCGAGTTGCTCGCGGCAGTCGAAGCCGCTGGTTATTCGGCCGCGCTAATTGCGGCCAACGAGCCGCCAATCGCCGCCGACCCGCAAGCCTTGCAGCACGAACGCTGGCGCCTGCTGCTGGCCATCGCCCTGGCGCTGCCCTTACTGCTGCCGATGCTGCTGGAGCCTTTGGGCGTGCACTGGATGCTGCCGGCCTGGCTGCAGTTTGCCCTGGCCAGCCCGGTGCAATTTATCCTCGGCGCACGTTTTTACCGGGCCGCTTACCGCGCCCTGCGCGCAGGCGGGGCCAATATGGATGTGTTGGTGGCGCTGGGCACCAGCGCCGGTTATGGCCTGAGCCTGTACCTGTGGTGGATCACGCCCGCCGGCGGCATGCCCCATCTTTACTTTGAAGCCTCGGCGGTGGTGATTGCCTTGGTGCTGCTGGGCAAATACCTCGAAAGCCGCGCCAAACGCCAGACCAGCAGCGCCCTGCGCGCCCTCGAAGCCTTGCGCCCGGAGTTTGCCACTCGCCAACGCGACGGCCATGAAGAGCAAGTGGCGATCAGCGCCCTGCAACTCAATGAGCTGATCGTGGTCAAGCCCGGCGAGCGCTTTGCGGTCGATGGCACAGTGCTGGAAGGCGCAAGCCATGCCGATGAAGCCTTACTCAGCGGCGAAAGCCTGCCGGTGGCCAAGCACCCCGGCGACGCCGTCAGTACTGGCGCCATCAACGGCGAAGGACGCCTGCTGATCCGCATCGGCGCGCTGGGTGGCGAAACCCAACTGGCGCAAATTATCCAGCTGATGGAGAACGCCCAAGCCGGTAAGGCGCCGCTGCAAAAGCTGGTCGACCGCGTCAGCCAGGTGTTTGTCCCAGTGGTGCTCGGCATCGCCCTGCTGACCTTGCTCGGCTGGCTGCTGCAAGGTGCTGGTCTTGAGGTGGCGCTGCTGAATGCCGTGTCGGTGCTGGTGATCGCCTGCCCTTGCGCCCTTGGCCTCGCCACCCCGACGGCGATCATGGTCGGCACCGGCGTCGGCGCCCGCCACGGCATTTTGATCAAGGACGCCGAAGCACTGGAAATCGCCCACAAGGTCCGCCATGTGGTGTTCGACAAAACCGGCACCCTGACCTCGGGCCAGCCACAGGTCGTGCACCTGCAGGCTCTCGACGGCGACGAGGACAGGCTGCTGCAACTGGCCGGCAGCCTGCAACAAGGCAGCGAACACCCGCTGGCGCACGCCGTATTAGCCGCCTGCCAGGCCCGCACGCTAAGCCTCAGCGCCATCACCGACAGCCAGGCGCTGCCGGGTAAAGGCACCCAAGCCAAGTTGCAGCAACGGCAACTGGCCCTGGGCAATCAACGTTTGCTCAACGAGCACGCGCTGACGCCCGGCGCACTCGCCGCCAGCGCCGCGGCTTGGGAAGCGGAGGGTCGCAGTCTGGCCTGGCTGCTGGAGCTGGCGCCGCAACCGCGAGTGCTCGGCCTGCTGGCGTTTGGCGACAGCCTGAAGCCCGGCGCCGGCGCCGCCATCGCGCAACTGCAGCAGCTCGGCATCCAGTGCCACCTGCTCAGCGGCGACAATCTGGGCAGCGTCAATGCGGTGGCCGATGCGCTGCAGATCGATGATCGCCAAGCCAACGTATTGCCGGCGGACAAGCTCGCGCGTATCCACGCCCTCAAACAAAGCGCCCGCGAGCAGCACGGCCGGGTGGCAATGATCGGCGACGGCATCAACGACGCCCCGGCACTGGCCGCCGCCGACATCGGTATCGCCATGGGCGGTGGCACCGACGTGGCCATGCACGCCGCGGGCATTACCTTGCTGCGCGGTGATCCACGGCTGGCGCCGGCGGCGCTGGCCATCTGCCGGCGGACTTACCATAAAATCCGCCAGAACCTGTTCTGGGCCTTCGTCTATAACCTGATCGGCCTGCCGCTGGCCGCCTTCGGCCTGCTCAATCCGGTACTGGCTGGCGCGGCCATGGCACTCTCGAGCGTCTGCGTGGTCAGTAATGCACTGCTGTTAAAACGCTGGAAGCCATAACCGTTCGTCCAACCTCTACTGCACTCGCTACGAATTTGAACAAAGTTTTAAAATTCTTTTAAGGGGGAAGCTGATGAATATCGGTGCAGCCGCCAAGGCCAGCGGCCTTTCGGCGAAGATGATCCGCTACTACGAATCGATTGGCTTACTGCACGCTGCCGGGCGCAGCGCCAATGGTTATCGGCACTACAGCCCACAAGAGTTGCAGCAACTGAGTTTTATCAAAAGAGCCCGACTGCTGGGTTTTACCCTGGAGGAAGTCGGCAAACTACTGGCGTTATGGCAAGACGGCCAACGCGCCAGCAGCGACGTAAAAGCCTTGGCCAGCGAGCATATTAGCGAGCTGAATCAGAAGATCGTCGAACTGATCGGCCTGCGCGACAGCCTGCAAGAGCTGGTACACAGCTGTCAGGGCGACGCGCAACCGGACTGCCCAATCCTGCAAGAACTGGCGTCCGGTTGCTGCGCTGATGGCCATCGCGCCGCCAGCAGTGTTAAGCCAATGGTTTGAGTGCTGATCAGCGCCAATTCGTCCGCTCAAGCGCAGGCCTTATGGGCTGAAGTATTTCTCCCGCACGGCGGCCACCGCAGCCGCCCTGAGCATCCCGATAAATAGCCGCTCGACATCGCTGAGCAGCAGGTTTTCCGGGGTCACCAGATACACCTCGTTGACTGGCAGGTTTTCATAGGGCGGCAGCTGAAAGAGGATGTTCTGCTTGACGAAGGGCTTGGCTCCCTCGACCGTCAGGGCACCGAAGCCGAGGCCCGCCAGAATCAGGCGGCGCACCTCCTCCTCGTTCGAGGACACCGCCACCAGGCGACCCCAGAACTGCTGCTCGGCACGCACCGAGCTGACTGCGCTCAGCCCCTCCCCCGGTTGGTCGCTTTCAAAGGATACATAGGCCAGGCCGCGCAAATCTGCGGCCGTCAGCTCGCTGCGCCCGAACAGGGGATGCCGAGGCCCACAGTAGAAAGCCATCTGTTCATAGCCGAGCAAATCGAAATGCAGGCCGGTCTGGGCGGTTTTCTTGTTGCTGATGCCGATGTGCAACTGCCCCTGGGCCACTGCATTGACGATATCGGCGCTGGGCTGGGCATTCAGGCTGATCAGCACATTGGGGTACAGGCGATGGAACTGCGCCAGACTGTCATCGAACGACTGACAACTGACATGACTGGCGACCTGCATGTTCAGCTCGCCCAGCACCGCGTCGGCTTCGCCGGCAAACTGCTCGGCCATATTGTCGATGATGCTGCCGGCCGACGACACGTATTCGTAGACCCGCAAGCCCTGCTCGGTGAGGGAAAACATGCCTTTCTTGCGATTGATCAGACGCATGCCCAGATGCCCCTCCAGGCGCTTGAGGGCATTACTGACACTCGGCTGGCTCAGCGCCAGTTTGCGCGCCGCACCGGTGATACTGCTTTCCTCGACAATCACCAGAAAGGTGTACAGCAGGTTCCAGTCCAGATTGCGCAACAAGCGCTCACGCGGCGACAACATACAATTTTCTCCCAGGCACGCCGTCATGGCCTGCGCTCCGGGCACAACATAGCACTGGCGCGCTCGCACGCCGTAGGATGGCGTGGAGCGCAGCGATACCCATCACCGGGTTGATCCGCGCGAATGCCTGATGGGTATCGCAGGCTCAACCCATCCTACCCAGCTCGGCAACCTGCAGCAGACGCGGAACAACCTCAATCGACGTCATACGCCAGCAGGTCCTGGTACTCGGCACGCCGACGGATCAGCCGACTGCCTTGTTGCAAGTCCACCAGCACTGCGGCGGCGGCCTGGCGACCGCAGTACTCGGTCATGTTTTCCAGGGCGTAGGCACCCACATCGAGCAAAGCAATCACATCGCCGATGGTGGTATCGGCCGGCAGTTCGCGCATGTTCGGCTGGTTGACCAACACCTCTTCCAGCAAGCCGCGGTGCGCCAACAACGCCGGCTCGGCATTCAGCAGGGAGTTCAGCGCGCCTTCGCCCTCGATGTCGTAATAGGTGTCGCTGCTGTCGCACAGCGGTCCGACCATGCGGCATTGTTTGGTCAGCACATCATCGGCGCGCGAGGCGTTGAGCATGTGGAAATACCAGCCGTTATAGATATCGAACAGCACGCTGTAGCCGGCATCCAGGTAATACACCGGGCGCTGCTGACGCTGCTTCTCGGCCTCGATACGGGTGAGCAGAATGGCCGTGTCGCTGACCATACTGCGGCCCGGCTCGACGATGATTTCGATCTGCTCGCCAAGCGCCAAACCAATCGGTTTGATCAGGTGTTTGGACAGCAGGGCGAAGTCGATGCTGGTGCGATAGTTCTCGCAATAGTGAGCAGCGACCTTGTCGAAGTTATCCGGCGCACTGCTGTAGTTTTTCGGAAAACCGCCGCCCAGATTCACATGCTCCAGCGGGTACGGCAGCATCTCGGCCACCTGCTTGAAATAGCCGATCAGAAAGTCCGCCTCCGCCTCGTACACGGCGATGTCGTTCACCTGGGTGCCAATGTGGGCGTGGATGCCGACCATCTTCAGCGCCGCCGGATGCTGCACTATCAGGGCTATGGCTTCGGCCTGTTCAAGGCTGGTCATGCCGAACTTGGAGGTCGAGGTGCCGGTCTGCCAGCCGGCCGCCGCGCCGCCCTGGATTTCCGGAATGATCCGCAGAGTCACCCGCGCTTGCTGCTGCAACTCACTGGCCACGGCGAGGATGCGCGAAAGCTCCGACAGCGAGTCGACGTTGATCGCCTTGATCCCGGCGCCTATCACTTCGCGCAGTTCGCCGACCTGTTTGGCCACGCCGTTGAACACCATGTCCGCCGGGGCATAACCGGCGGCCCGCGCCTTGAAGAACTCGCCGCCGGAGTTGACCTCAATCGACAGACCGCAGTCCTTGAACACCTTGAGCACCGCCAGATTGGCGCAAGCCTTGCTGGCAAAGCACACACGGGTATTGGCATGTTCGCGGCGGAAGTTGCCGAGTATATCCAGGGCATTCTCGCGCAACTTGGTTTGCGAGTAGACATACAACGGCGAGCCATAGCGCTCCAGCAATTCGGTGGCATTAACCCCATCGATCAGCAATTGATTATTGGCACTTTGCAAATGCTGTTTTCTTTTCCAGGGGTGCAACGAGACGACTTGACTCATAATTGATTACTCACTTATGCAAGGGCAGTATTAAATTTTGGCTATCTATCCGCTAACTGTTGCGGTGCAAGCGTTCCACTGTAGGAGCGGCTTCAGCCGCGATGCTTTCAAGGCAAACGGCATCGCGGATAAATCCGCTCCTACAAAAGCCCACTCACACCTGCAATCCATAACCTGGGCAGTGCCTAAATAGTTGTTTAACTAATTAGTGTTGTGTGGCCAATAAGCGACGCAAATGTGTTGATTGCGGTGCATTGAATAATTGTTCAGGGCTGCCCTGCTCTTCGATCCGTCCCTGGTGCAAATACACCACCTTGGACGACACTTCGCGGGCAAAGCGCATTTCATGGGTGACCATGATCATGGTCCGGCCTTCCTCGGCCAGTTCGCGAATCACCAGCAGCACCTCGTTGACCAGCTCCGGGTCCAGGGCCGAGGTCGGCTCATCGAACAGCATCACTTCCGGGTCCATGGCCAGGGCGCGGGCAATGGCGACCCGCTGCTTCTGCCCGCCGGACAGGCACTCCGGGTACGCATGACATTTTTCCAGCATGCCGACCCGCGCCAGCAGGGTCTTGGCCTGGGCCTCGACCTCGTCCTTGGGGCGTTTGAGGACGATGCAGGGGCCCATCATCACGTTTTCCAACACCGTCATATGCGGCCACAGATTGAACGACTGAAAGACCATGGCCAGACGCGAACGCACCCGCTCGATTTGCCGCTGAAAGCGTCGCGAGCGGCCGCCGCGCAAGTTCGGCGCCAGGTCCAACTCCTCACCATGCACGCGCAACTTGCCGCTGTCGGGAAACTCCAGCAGGTTCATGCAGCGTAACAAGGTGCTTTTGCCCGAGCCGCTGGAGCCGATAATGCTGATCACATCATGCTTTTGCGCCGTTAGTGAAACGCCCTTGAGCACTTCGACACCATCAAAGGACTTATGCAAATCCTCAACTTGCAACGCTGCATGGTTATTGTTAACTGCGTTCATGATGAAACCCCTGTTGATACCCGCGCAGCGAGTGGTAAGTCTTTACGTGGTTCGGCAACTCGACAACGCATATGCCGGGTCAAACACTTCTCCAGCCGGCGCCAGAGCAAAACAAATACCGTGGTCATGGCCAGATATATAACCGCCGCCCAGAAGTACACCGACAAATCGAAGGTCTGGGAAAATATCCGCCGGGTTTGCCCCATCACATCCAGCACGGTAATCACGCTGACCACCGCGCTGCCTTTCAACAACAAAATGATTTCGTTGCCTAGGGCCGGGAAGGCAATGCGGTAGGCATTCGGCAAGATGATTTTTTTATATTGCTGAAACTTGCTCAGCCCTAACGCCACGCCCGCCTCGATCTGGCCAAAAGGCACCGCCTTCAAGCCGCCACGGAGAATCTCCAACTGATAGGCCGTGGAGTTCAAAACGAAGGTCAACAACGCGCAGTAGTAGGGGTCGCGGAAAAACCACCAGAGGCCGAGCTCATTCAGCTCGGCACGGAACTCCCCGGAGCCGTAATACACCAGGAACAACTGCGCCAGTAACGGCGTACCGCGAAAGAACGACACATACAGACGAATCGGCCAACGCACCCAGCGGTGCTCGCTACGACGCAGAATGGCCAACGGCAACGACAGCGAACAGGCGATCAACACCGAAATCAGCGTGATCTGCAGAGTCATGCTGGCGCCCGCCTGAAACTGGCTGGCGTAGCGGGTTAGAATTTCAAACATGCTGCTTACCCTCTGCCGTTATGCCGCGCGCAAGCCGCGGTTGGCCCGTTTTTCCATGCGCGCCAGGCAGCACTCGAACAGGATGCAAATCGCCCAGTAAATCAGGCATACGGTCAGGAAAAACACGAATGGCTTCTTGGTCGTGCCCACCGCCACATTGGCCATGCGCATCAAGTCATTCAGGGCAATCACCGAGACCAACGCGGTATCCTTCAACAAGTTGATCCACAGGTTGCCCAGCCCCGGCAGTGCCAGGCGCAACATCTGCGGCAACTCGATCAGCCGGAAGATGGTGAAGCGCCGTACGCCCAACGCCTGGGCGGCCTCCAGTTGACCCTGATCGAGCGCCTGCCAGGCGCCGCGCAGCACTTCACTGGCATAGCCACCGAAGACCATGCCCAGCGCCAGTACGCCGGCCAGAAACGGGCTCAATTCAAAATAACCGGACTGCGGGCTGTACCACTTCAACAGGCTGTTAAGCCCCAGCCCGACGCCGTGATAAATGATGAATAGCGTCAGCAGTTCCGGCAGACCGCGAATGGTGGTGGTGAAAGTCACCGCCAGCGCACGCGGCACGGGCCGGCCGAAAATGGTTACCGCAGCCACCAACAGGCCCAGCAGCAAACCCACCGGCAAGGTCGCCACGGCGAGCGACAGCGTGACCCCCAGGCCACTCAGCAACTCATCGCCCCACCCGCCATCACTGAAGCTCAGGTAGTTGAGCCACTCCATAGGACATCCTCTTAACGATCAAGAACGCACGCCGCCCAAGCGGCGCGACCTTACTTCTGCAGGGTCAGCAAGTTGACCGAGAAGAACTTGTCGTTGATGGCTTTGTAGGTGCCGTCGGCAATCAGGGCGGCCAGGGCCACATTGAGGGATTCGCGCAGCTGGTCATCGTCCTGGCGCAGGGCCATGCCGACGCCCTCACCGACATATTTCGGATCGCTGATTGGCTCGCCGGCCAGTTTGCAGCAGCTGCCGTCGTCGGATTTCTGGGTCCAGTCGAGCATCGGAATCATGTCGCCCACCTGGGCATCCAGGCGCCCGGACACCAGGTCCAGGTTCACTGCATCCTGGGTGGGATACAGGCGCACGTCGGAGTCGGGAAAGGCCGCGGTCAGATAATCGGCCTGGGTGGTGGAGCCTTGCGCGCCGATGGTTTTGCCGGCCATGGCGGCGGGCGAGAAATCCGTAAGTGTGGAGTCTTTCGGCACCACGAAGGTCATTGCCGATTTCTGGTAGGGGTCGGTGAAATCGACCTTCTGCCGGCGTTCTGCGGTGATGAACATCGAGGCGATGATGACGTCGTACTTGTTCGCCAACAAGGCCGGGATGATGCCGTCCCAGTCCTGGGCGACGAAGGAGCACTTGGCCTGCATTTTTGCGCACAAGGCGCGGCCAATCTCAATATCAAAACCGGCCAGCTGGCCGTCCGCAGTGAAGTAGTTGAACGGTGGGTACGCCCCTTCCGTGGCGATGCGCAAGGTGGGCGTTTCATTCGCCATGACCGCAGCAGCCGGCAGGGCGGCGACCATGGCGGACAGGAGCAAGGAACGTAGAGTCTTATTCATATTATTTTCCTCTGGATCAGGTTTCGCACTGAAGGAACCAGGCGTACCACCCCGCATAAATACGGGCCGTGGCGCGGTTGCGGAATTAGAATCCGCCACGGCTTTGCATTTATCAAATGTATATTTGTTATCCAATACATAGCTGAGCGCTATGCGTAAGAACACAGAAAATCCCGCCTCAGACATGCACCGAGGCGGCGCTTAGGCAAGGGTTTGAGGGGACACAATGGTGCAGTTTTGCGACGCTGCAAAGGCCACAAAAACTGTGTTTGGCGCGATCAAAGCTGACCGGAGGCGATGAGTTCAGGATAAGGATAAAGGCTTGCTGAGTGGTGCCTGGGCTGATCCCAGGCACCACGTATTTACTGCGATGCTGAGGCGGGGGTTACTGCATCCAAGGCGGCGGTGGCGGCTCGTCGTTGGGCGCGTCGTCGGCATTCAATACCGCGATACGCCGCGCTTCATCGGCCAGGGCGGCCTTGATTTCACGCATAACCGCGTCGATGTCGGCGGCGTCTTCTTCCTCGGCAAACTCGCCGGTCAGCTTGCTGCTCGGGGTGAGCTTGCCTTCCTCAAACAGCGCCCACATTTCTTTGGCGTATTTGGTGAATTTCAGCTCCGGGGCGAACTGACCGAAATACTCGGCCATATTGCGCACATCGCGCTCGAGCATGCTGAAGGCGTGGTTATTCGCCGCCGCATCCACCGCTTGCGGCAGGTCGATAATCACCGGGCCTTCGGGGCCGAGCAGCACGTTGAATTCCGACAAGTCGCCATGCACCAGACCCGCGCAAAGCATCTTGACGATCTCTTCGATCATAAAGGCGTGAAACTCACGCGCATCGTCCGGGTGCAGATCGACATCATTCAGGCGTGGCGCCACTTCACCATTTTCGGTGGTGACCAGCTCCATCAGCAGCACGCCTTCGAGGAAGTCATAGGGCTTGGGCACCCGTACGCCGGCACTGGCGAGGCGAAACAGGGCCGCCACTTCGGCATTTTGCCAAGCTTCTTCCTGTCCTTTACGGCCGTGCTTGGAGCCACTGGCCATGGCCCGGGCGTCACGGCTGTTGCGCACCTTGCGGCCTTCTTGATACTCGGCCGCCTGACGAAAACCACGTTTGTTAGCTTCTTTGTAAACCTTTGCGCAGCGCAGCTCCTCACCACAGCGCACCACATATACAGCCGCTTCTTTGCCACTCATTAGTGGGCGAATCACCTCATCAACCAGACCATCTTCGATCAAGGGTTCAATGCGTTTTGGCGTCTTCATCGGGCTTTACCGGGGCTCCTGTGCAACTGAAATGTGGCGATGCAGATCAGCCATAGCTGCTGCCTAACTCTTCGCTCGACGCCCTTAGGCGAGGTGCTTTACAGGCTGGGTGAAACGCCGCATAACCGCGCGCAGCAGTTTTCATACAGCCTATTAAGCTCGCCATTGTGCCAGCGTCACTGCCCTTGGCAAGCCCAAAGGCAAAGCGGGCCGTCGGGGCGCACTTGCGGGCGCCAGCGCAGGCTTGATTATGAGCGTTACTGGCAGGCCAAAAGTATCGACATTGCGCCGCCGCGCCCAAAAAGCGCCAGCCACAGCAAATCCCAGGCAAAAAAAAGGCGGCACCAGCAAAGTGGGCCACCTTAAAATCACGGAATTGCGATGTAACTTGTGAGCGCCCGCAGCAAGACCGCTGGCGATTACCTCAGTTGGATGCCGATTCGATGATTGCCGTCACACCTTGACCGCCAGCGGCGCACACCGAGATCAAACCACGGCCTTTGCCGGCCACAGAAATCAACTTGGCGAGGTTCGCCACCAGGCGTCCGCCGGTGGCGCCAAAGGGGTGTCCGGCGGCCAGCGAGCTGCCCTTGACATTGAGTTTGCTGCGCTCGATGGCGCCCAGCGGCTGCGCCAAGCCCAGGCGACTCTGGCAGTAATCGGGGTCTTCCCAGGCCTTGAGCGTGCACAGCACTTGCGCGGCGAAGGCTTCGTGAATCTCGTAAAAATCAAAATCCTGCAGCGTCAGGTTGTTGCGCGCCAGCAATCGCGGCACCGCGTAGACCGGCGCCATCAGCAGGCCTTCGGCGCCTTTGACGAAGTCCACCGCCGCCGCTTCGCCGTCCTTGAAGTAGGCCAGAATCGGCAAGCCACGAGCCTTGGCCCACTCCTCGCTGGCCAGCAACACCACCGAGGCGCCGTCGGTCAGCGGCGTCGAGTTGGCGGCGGTCAGGGTGCCATGGGGGCCACGTTCGAAGCAGGGTTTGATGCTGGCGAGTTTCTCCAGGCTGATTTCCCCACGCAGATTCTGATCGCGAGTCAGACCCCGGAACGGCGTGATCAAATCGTCGTGCCAGCCCTCGGCATAGGAGGCGGCCAATTTCTGGTGACTGAGTACCGCCAACTGGTCTTGCTCATCGCGGGGGATGGCCCAGCGCTGCGCCATCAACTCGCAGGATTCGCCCATCGACAGGCCGGTGCGTGGCTCGCCATTGCGCGGGATCGACGGGGCCAAATGCCGTGGGCGAATCTTCAGCATGGTTTTGATTTTGTCGCCGGTGGTCTTGCCGCGATTGGCTTCCAGCAGAATATGCCGCAGCTCCTCATGCACACCAATCGGCGCGTCCGAGGTGGTGTCCACCCCGCCGGCGATGCCGCAATCGATCTGCCCGAGGGCGATCTTATTGGCCACCAGAATCGCCGCCTCCAGCCCGGTGCCGCAGGCTTGCTGCAGGTCATAGGCGGTGGTTTCTGGCGCCAAACGCGAGCCCAACACACACTCGCGGGCCAGGTTGAAATCGCGGGAATGCTTGAGCACCGCGCCGGCGACGAAATCGCCGATCCGCTCGCCATGCAAATTAAAGCGCTCGACCAAGCCATCCAGCGCACTGGTGAGCATCTCCTGGTTGCTGGCCGTGGCATACACCGTATTGGAACGGGCGAAAGGAATACGGTTGCCGCCAACAATGGCGACCCGACGCAGCTGGGTCATGACTAACTCCTGCAGAATATCGTTGGTTAACTGCCGAGCAGACTAGCTGGCTTGGCCGCTCGGGCATTGGCCGGCTCGCCGACTTGGTGGTCAGCGCGGTCAATTGCGCAGTGCGGCTAGCTGCGTAGAGTGGCGCCACTTTCCTACATTCACCTTGAGTGCCCGAGCATGTCCGACCGTTATCTCGCCTTCGCCAACTCCAACTTTGGCCGCCGCCTGGTCGGCGCCCTCGGTCTGCCGGCGCCGCTGCGTCTGGAGCGCTGGCAAGCCGGTCGCGCCAAGCCGGTAGATGGCGCCTTGTTGCTGGGCGGTGAAGGCCCCTTGGCGACTGCCGCCAGCAGCTGCCTGAACAAACTCACCAGCGACAACTTCAGCACCGTCGAGGGCGCCTTTGGCCTGCCACGCTGGACCGCCGAGCACGGCCCCAAGCTCAAGGCGCTGATCTTCGACGCCAGCGCGCTGACCAGCTTTGAACAACTGATTGAGCTGCGTAACTTCTTCCAGCCGGCCTTTAAAGGCCTGGGCAAGTGTCCACGGGTGGTGATTCTGGCGCGCCCACCGGAGTCGCTGAAAGACCCGGTCGCCGCTAGCGTGCAGCGCTCCCTGGAAGGTTTCAGCCGCTCTCTGGGCAAGGAAATCCGTCGCGGCGGTAGCGTGCAGCTGCTGTATGTCGGCAAGGGCGCCGAGCAACAACTGGAAGGCGCGTTGCGCTTCTTTCTGTCGCCGAAAAGCGCCTACGTCTCCGGCCAAGTGCTGCGCCTGACGCCCTGCGCCGTAGAAGTGAAAGACTGGACCCGGCCACTGGCCGGCCAGACCGCCTTGATCACCGGCGCCAGCCGCGGCATAGGCGCGGCGATTGCCGAAGTGCTGGCCCGCGACGGCGCCAAGGTGGTGCTGCTGGACGTGCCGCAAGCCAAGGACGCCCTCAATGCCCTGGCCGCCCGCCTCGGCGGGCAAGGCGTGGCGCTGGATATCTGCGCCCCGGATGCCGCCGCGCAGTTAGTTGAAGCCCTGCCCGATGGCGTCGATATCGTGGTACATAACGCCGGCATCACCCGCGATAAAACCCTGAAGAACATGAGTGATTCGCTCTGGGACTCGGTGATCAACGTCAACCTGCGCGCCCCGCAAGTGCTGACCCAAGCCCTGCTGGACGCCGGCAAACTGCGCGACAACGGCCGCGTGGTGCTGCTGGCCTCCATCAGCGGGATCGCCGGCAATATGGGCCAAACCAACTACGCGGTGAGCAAGGCCGGACTGATCGGCCTGGCCGCCGCCTGGGCACCGGCGCTGGCCAAGCGCGGCATCAGCCTGAATGCGGTGGCGCCGGGTTTTATCGAAACCCAGATGACCGCCGCCATTCCCTTCGGCATTCGCGAAGCCGGCCGGCGGATGAACTCCATGAGCCAAGGCGGCCAACCTCAAGACGTCGCCGAAGCCGTGGCCTGGTTCGCCCAACCGACCTCAGGTACGGTCACCGGCCAGGTGCTGCGGGTTTGCGGGCAGAGTTTGTTGGGGGCGTAATGCCAGTCTCGATAGTTGCGTTGCCGGCAAGGGCCTATCGCGGCTGAAGCCCCTCCCACGGGTTGAGTGGTTGCCGGTTAAATCGCGGCGGCTGGGCTGTTGTAGGAGGGGCTTTAGCCGCGAAGCCAGCCAGAGAACGACACCGATTCGACAATCATGTAGGGCGGGTGAAACCCGCTTCTATGTTCAGCCCAACAGAGTCCGGCGAGTTGCACCCGCCCTACCCTTCGGCGTCATTGCGCCTTAGGTAACCGCCCACGGCGGCGGAACTCCACCGGGGTTTCGCCGACCCAGCGTTTGAAGGCGCGGTAGAAGGTGCTCGGCTCGGAGAAACCGGTGCGTTCGACTATCACTTCGATGCGCTCGTCGGTGTTGAGCAGCAGGTCTTTGGCCAGGCGGCAGCGGTAGTCGGTAATCAGGTCGTTGAAGCGCACGCCGGCCACCGCCAGCCGCTCGCGCAGGCGCCGTGCCGGCATATTCAGGCGCGCCGCCACTTGTTCGAGCGTGGCGCCGCTGTCGACCAGCAACTCGGCGATCAGATCACGGACTTTACGCACCAGATCCAGCCGTTCGACTTCGGCGAGCTGGCGGCGGGCCATCGACTCGTGCATCTGCAACAACTCCGGCGCGGCATGCCGGGAGGCTTTTTGCAGCACGCTGGCGGCGAAGATCAAGCTGTAGCGCGACTGCTCAAAGGCCACCGGGCAACCATAGGCCTGTTGATAGCGCTCAGTGGGCGCCGCCTGGGCGTGCATAAACTGCACCTGCTGGGGGATAAAATCGCCTTCGGTCAGCGCGCTGAACATGCGGATCACCGCACCGGCGAGCATCTCCGGGAAATGCCGGGGCACCTGCGCACTCATCCCCAGCACCAAGGTCGCCACCTCGCCGTCGACCTCCAGCTTGGCGCTCAGGCCGTCGGACAACAGGCGCACGTAGCGCAGGGCATGGCGCAGGCCATCGCCGAAGGTTTCGCTGGAGAGAAACATATATTCCAGCAGCAGGCCGTGGAACGCCGGCAGGTGCTGGGCCAGGTGCAGCCCCACATGTTCCTCGCCACATTCCTCTGCGGCGGCTTTCCAAAACAGTACCTGCGCCATGTGCGGGTAACGCCCGCTGGGCAATACGCCATCGGCCAGGCCGAGGCGTTTGAGCACCCGGTCGGGATTGGCGCCACTGGCGCGCAGTGCGTCGAACGCTAGACGCATCAGCGCCACATCATCGGTCAGATCACGCATGCTAAAAATTCTTGTTTTGGCTAAGGCGCGGCCATCTTATGCAGCATAAGGCCACGGCTCAAGGTCCGATTGGCTTTGCCGGCAGATTGACTGGCTTGCCAATCGTCCCAGCCCCACGGCCAATGCCGCAGCAGTGCAAGTCGCTAAGCTGCAAGCGACATTTCCCCAGGAACTTATCTATGCCCAGCCAATGGCGCGACCTTGCCAGCCCACCCGCCTTACCCGGTTTGTTTCTGCGCGCAGCCCTGCGCCGTGGAATTCGTGGCAAGCAACTGCCCGACCTGGGCCTGCGCTGTGAGCTCAGCGTCGACCCCAAGCACTTGGCTCGCTATCGCCAGGTTTGCGGGCTGGCCGACAGCGCCTATCTGCCGGCGGCCTACCCGCATATTTTGGCCTTCCCGCTGCAGATGCAATTGCTCACCGACCCGGCCTTTCCACTGCCCCTACTGGGCCTGGTGCATGTGGAAAACCGCATCCGCGTGCTGCGCCCGCTCGGCGGTCTGGGGCCGTTCAGCGTCAGCGTGCACCTGGGCCAGTTGCAGCCCCACAGTAAAGGCGCGGTGTTCAGCCTGATCACCCGCCTGGAAGACCAGCTCGGGCTGCTCTGGGAAGGCGAAAGCCGCATGCTCTGCCGTGGCTTACAGCTGCCGGGCGTCGCCGCGCACCAGCCAACTGCGGCGCCGCTGCCCCTTAAGGAACTGGCGACCTGGAGCGCCCCCGCCGATACGGGCCGGCGTTACGCACGGGTGGCCGGTGACTACAACCCGATCCACCTATACGCGGCCACGGCCAAGCTGTTTGGCTTCCCCCGCGCCATCGCCCACGGCCTGTGGCACAAGGCCCGCGCCACGGAGGAGCTGGCCAAACACCTGCCTATTAGCGGTTATGAACTGGCCGTGCGCTTTCAAAAACCACTGTTGCTACCCGGCGCCGTCAGCTTGCTGGCCAGCGCGCAGGCCCCCAATGGCCAGCTGAGCTTGCAGGGCGCCGATGGCGGCGTGCATATGAGTGGCCAATGGCAGCCGCTCAATTAGTAACCCGCGCGAGTTGCACCCGTACGCGAAAACTTGCAGCGCGACGATCAAGGCTTGAAGCTATGCGACACCAAGGAGTGCCGCATGAATCTCAGCGAATTAACCCAGCGCCTGCACGCAATCCGCGACCAGAACGGTTGGCAGCGTTTTCACAACCCGAAAAACCTGGCCATGGCCGCCAGTGTGGAGATGGCCGAACTGGTGGAAATTTTCCAGTGGCTGGAGCCCGCCGAAGCGCGTGAACTGTCCGCCGCCCAGCGCGAGCACGCCGGCCAGGAAGTGGCCGACATCCTGATGTACCTGACGTTGCTGTGCAGCGAACTGGGCATCGATATGGAACAGGCGCTCGCTGCCAAGCTGGCGGATAACGAGCGCAGGTTCGCGGTA
Source organism: Pseudomonas sp. (assembly GCF_030698175.1). Taxonomy (GTDB): domain Bacteria; phylum Pseudomonadota; class Gammaproteobacteria; order Pseudomonadales; family Pseudomonadaceae; genus Aquipseudomonas. The sequence continues at coordinate 130,068 of NZ_JAUYNT010000005.1, read as the reverse complement.
TGAGCACGCCAGACGACCGGCATTTCGACCAACTGGCGACCCGTTTCGCCGAGAAGATCTACGGCGGCGCCAAGGGCGCGATTCGCCTCGCGGTGCTGCAGGCCGACTTGCTTGAAGTGCTACCCCAGCGCCCGCTGCGGGTATTGGATATTGGCGGCGGTCTGGGCCATATGTCGTTGTGGCTGGCCGAACAGGGCCATCAGGTCACCTTCAGCGAGCCCGCCGCGCCGATGCTCGCCGGGGCCCGCGAGCGCTTTGCCGGCGCCGGACAAAGCGCCACCTTTATCCAGGCCTCCTGGCAGGAACTCAGCGCGCAACTGAGCGAGCCCTTTGACCTGGTGCTCTGCCACGCGGTGCTCGAATGGCTGGCCGAACCCCAGAGCATTCTGCCGCTGCTGCACCAGCTCACCGCCAGCGATGGCTGGTTGTCCCTGGCCTTTTACAACAAGGACGCGCTGATTTACCGCAACCTGCTCAAGGGCCATTTCCGCAAATTGCGCGAGCAGAGTTTTGCCGGTGAAAAACAAAGTCTGACCCCGCAACAACCCCTCGACCCGCGCGAATTGGCCGAGCAACTTAGCGGCCTCTGGACAGTCGAAACACACAGTGGCGTGCGGGTCTTTCACGACTACATGCCCCACGACTTTCAAGTCAAAGCTGCCAGCAATAACCTGGCGCAACTGATCGAGATGGAGTTGGCCTACCGCCGTCACCCGAGCTTTGCCGGCCTGGGTCGCTACCTGCATTGGCTGTGCCGGCCGCGCGCATTGGAGGGCTAATGAACAGATCGATGGCGCTACTGCTGGGCAGCCTGACGCTGGCCGCCTGCCAAGGGCAGAGCCAAAACCCGTACAGCGCCCAATCGCTGCCGATGCCGCCGGCGCCAGCCGCCGCCGCGCAAACCTTCGACCGCAGTGGTTACCCGGCCGCCGCTCGCGATTACGGTCGTTACCACAGCTGGGCCTGGCAGGCCGGGCAATTACCCAGCGGTGCTGGCTGGGCGGACTCGGCACAAATCGCCGAGATGCTCACCAGCAGCCTCGACCAGCAAGGCCTGCGCCCGGCCCAAGGCGGCGCCAAAGCCGACCTGCTGGTGAGCGGCAGCGTGCGCATGGAGCGTCGCCAGGTACAGGACTACGACCGTGGTGACATCTACTATGGCAACAGCCCCTACGGCAACAGTTACGGCATGGGCGGCAGCGTGCCCCTGCGGCGCACCTACACCCAAAACATGCTGATCGTTACTCTGCAGCTGACCGAAGCCGCCAGCGGCCAGACTATCTGGAGTAACAGCGCGGAGAACATCAGCGTCGACGACCAAGCTGAACGCAGTAAGCTGCTGCGCAAAACCATTCAACAGGCACTGAGCAGCTACCCGCCCAATTAAGCGGCCATGCAAGCGACGCAGGCTTGCGCGATGGGTATCGTTACACTCACCCCATCCTACGTGCCTTGGCGTTAGACGGCCTCGTCGCATCTACACAACGCTGAACGCCCCCGGCGTTTCCACCGGCAAATAGCACCTGAATAAATCATCGAGTATTGGACAGCCAAGCCCGTGCAGGCCATGTGAAAACGTAGCGAGCGAAGGTTAGGCAAGGCGAAAACAGGCGAGGACGCGGAGTTTACGCGTTGTAAATGAGCAGTCCGAGCCTGTTTTCAACGCCGCATAACCGAGCGCAGTAGTTTTAGCGCGGGTTTGGCTGTCGATATTTAAGGAACGCCGAGATGAGCGAACAACTGCAACGCATAGTGATAGTCGGCGGTGGCGCCGGTGGTTTAGAGCTGGCCACCCGTTTGGGCCACAGCCTGGGGCGCAAGAAACTGGCGCAGATTATTTTGATCGATGCCGTGCTCACCCACGTGTGGAAACCGTTGCTGCACGAAGTGGCGACCGGCGCCATGGACGCCGAGGCCAACGCGGTGAATTTTCGCGCCCATGCGCGCCTGCATGGCTTTGAGTTTCAACTGGGGCGCATGCACACCCTGGAGCGTGAGCAACGTCAGGTGCTGCTGGAGGCGATTGTCGATGAGCAAGGCCAGCAAGTGGTCGCCGAGCGCGCGATTAGCTATGACACTCTGGTCATCGCCGTCGGCAGCACCGCCAACGACTTTGGCACCCCCGGCGCGCAACAGCACTGCCTGTTTCTCGACAGCCTGCAACAGGCGCGGCGCTTTCATCGGCTGCTGCTGAATGCCTTTTTACATATCAACTACGACCCCATCGGCAGCCATGACGGCAAGTTGCGCATCGCCATTATTGGCGCCGGCGCCACCGGGGTGGAGCTGGCCGCCGAGCTGCGGCAATCCTCGCAACTGCTACCAATTTACGGCATGCAACGGATCAACCCGGAGGATGTCGAGATCACCCTGATCGAGGCGGCCGAGCGCATCTTGCCGGCCTTGTCCGAGCGTCTGTCGGCGGCGGCGCAACGCGAGCTGGAGCGCCTCGGCATTCGCCTGGCGCTCGGTCAGCCGGTCGCCGCAGTGCAAGCCGACGGTCTGTTACTCAAGGATGGCCAGCACCTGGCCGCCGACATTCGGGTCTGGGCCGCCGGCATCAAGGCGCCGGAGTTTTTGACTCGGCTGGATGGTTTGGCCACCAATAAAATCAACCAGCTGATCGTCAACCAGGACCTGTCCTGCCCCGACGACGCTAATATCTTCGCCTTCGGCGACTGCGCCAGTTGCCCGCAACCGGGCAGCGACAAGCCGGTGCCACCGCGCGCCCAGGCGGCCCACCAACAAGCCACGACCCTGGCGCTCAGCGTGCGCCAGCGTTTGCAGGGCGGCAGCGCGCGGCCTTATCTGTATCAGGATTATGGCTCGCTGATTTCCTTCAGCCGCTACAGCAGCGTCGGCAGTCTGATGGGCAAACTGGCCGGCAAGAGCCTGTTTATCGAGGGCCGGCTGGCGCGCCTGGTGTACCTGTCGCTGTACCGCATGCACCAACTGGCGCTGCACGGCGCGCTGCGCACCGGGCTGATCTGGCTCAGCGACCGGATCAACAAAGTGCTGGGGCCACGGCTGAAGTTGCACTGAACAGCGGCGGCGCGGGCGAGTTCGATTGAACGCGCAATCTCGTCAAAAACGTAGGATGGGTTGAGCGCAGCGATACCCATCAAGACACCGGGCGCGCTTGATGGGTTACGCCGCTACGCGGCTAACCCATCCTACCCACTACCCACTCACCACCACCCCGATCAGCGAAACGGCGGTTCGTCGAAGCTCCTCAGCTTGCGCGAGTGCAGGGTGTCGAGCTGGCTGCGCAGTAATTCCAGCGCGGCCAGACCGATCTGCAGGTGCTGGCTGACTGCCCGCTCGTAGAAGGCGCCCGCCGCGCCGGGCAGTTTGATTTCGCTGTGCAGCGGTTTGTCCGACACGCACAGCAGCGTGCCGTAGGGCACCCGCAGACGATAACCCTGGGCGGCGACTGTGCCGCTTTCCATGTCCACCGCCACCGCCCGGGCCAGGTTGATCAGCGGCCGTTCCTGGGCCCAGCGCAGCTCCCAGTTACGGTCGTCGTAGGTCAGTACTGTGCCAGTGCGCAGACGTTTTTTCAGCGCCTCGCCGCGCTCGCCGGTGACCTGCGCCGCCGCTTCCTGCAACGCCTGCTGCACCTCGGCCAGGGCCGGAATGGGGATATTGGTCGGCAGCACCCGGTCGAGAATGCCGTCGCGGCGCATATAGGCGTGGGCCAGCACATAGTCGCCGATGGTCTGCGATTGGCGCAGGCCGCCGCAGTGACCAATCATCAGCCAGCAATGGGGGCGCAACACCGCCAGATGGTCGGTGATGTTTTTCGCGTTGGAGGGGCCGACGCCGATATTCACCAGGGTCACGCCATGGCCGTCGGCGGCAATCAAGTGATAGGCCGGCATCTGGTAACGATGCCAGACCACGCCGCCGATGATCGCCTGCATCTCGCCTTCGGCCATGCCACGCTCGACCAGCACATTGCCGGGCAACACCATGCGCACATAGCGCGGGTCGTCGCGCAGCAGGTGCAGGCCATGCAGGATGAACTGGTCCACGTAACGGTGGTAGTTGGTCAGCAGAATCCACGGCTGTACATGCCGCCAGTCGCTGCCACTGTAGTGCTGCAGGCGCTTGAGGGAGAAGTCGACCCGCGCCGCGTCAAACAGCGCCAGCGGCATCGGGTCGGCGTCCTGCCAGTCATACAAACCATCGGCCACGCCATCGGTGGCCGCCGACAGGTCGGTGCTGGGGAACACCCGCGCCAATTCGGCCGCCGTCACCCCGGAGCCGGCCAACTCATCGCCATGTTCGACCACGTAGGGATAGGGAATGTTTTGCTCGCTCAGGCCCACCTCGACCGTCACGGTAAAGTCCGCCATCAGCGGCCCGAGTTGATCCATCAAGTAGCCGCGAAACGCCTCCGGATAGGTCACGGTCACACTGTAAGTGCCGGGGTTCTGCACCTTGGCGTAGGCGCGAGTAGTACTCGGCACCTCGCCCACGCACTGGTAAATCAGCCGCAGCAGCGGGTAGCGAAACTCGCGGTACTGCTCAGCGCTGGGCTGCTCACGGGTTTTCAAATAGCGCTTGAGCGCCTGACTCAGCGCCGTGCAGGCCTGAGTGTGCAATGCAGCCAAACGATCCACCGCCTCATTGGGGCTGTGAACTTGAACAAAAGCACCTGTTGCAACTGCCATAACCCTATCTCCAGCCAACCTATGGCCTTATCTTGCCTGCGCCTGTGTGACAGCGATAGCGGCGCGCTCGACCAACCCGCGCCAGCGCCCTCCAGCGCGTTAAGTATCAGACAATCCTGGCCGTACGATCAGCGGCTAATCGTCCTGCGTCAACATGTCCACGACAGCTAATTGCCCGGCGTCCACGGCAAGGACTAGACTGCTGGGCATGAACCTCATTAGTCGCCGCTGCCTGACTCTGCTGCTCTGTCTGCTGCTGCCGTTAAACGCGCTGGCCGGCTTGGCCGCGCCCCGCATGCCTTGCCCGATGCAAGCCGCCGGCATGACGATGACCAATCCGCTGCAAAACCCAGACTGCTGCGATAAGCAAAACCAGAGCGACAAACCAAGCTGCAAAACTGGCCAGCAGTGTCAGACCAGCAACCTGTTGCTGGTGTCGCTGGCCACGCCGGCAGCAGCGCCGCTGACCAGCCCCTTGCTGGCCACGGCCAGCAGCGCATTTCTCCCGACCAAGAGCCCTAACGGCGTCTGGCGACCTCCGCGTAACTAACTCCTGCACTAACTTAAACCCCATCCGTTAATTGGCGGATGGCGTCCGCGCACGCCTATGGCTGTGCGCAGTTTGTAGCGGTATAGCCGCGGAGTAGTCCCGATGAAATCCCAGCAACACTATTGCGCCTGGCCGCTGTTGGCAGCCGCCGCCAGCCTGTGCGCCAGCCTGCCGAGCCCGGCGCTGGCGCTGTCGCTGTCGCTTGAGCAGGCGCTGCAGTTGGCGGCGCGTAACGCCCCGAGCCTGAGCGCCCAAGCGGCCAAACTGGAGGCGGCCAGCAGCGCCGCGATTGCCGCCGGCGAATTGCCCGACCCGAAACTGATCCTCGGGGTGCAGAACCTGCCCACCGAGGGGCAGGATCGCTGGAGCCTGGAGCGCGACTTTATGACCATGCAGGTGGTCGGGCTCATGCAGGAAATGCCCAATAGCGACAAGCGCCAGGCCCGCGTGGCCACGGCGCAGGCGGCCATCGACAGCGCTGCGGCCCAGGGGCGGGTCGAACGCCTGCGCGTGCGCCTGGCCACCGCCCAAGCCTGGATTGCCAGCTATACCCAGCAGCGCAAGCTGGCCCAATTCGAGGCGTTTAACGCCGAGAACCGCCTGTTCGCCGCCGCCGTCCGCGCCCAGTTGGCCGGCGGCCGCGGCCAAGCCAGTGACGTGCTTGCCCCCCTGCAAGAAGCGGCGTTACTGGACGAACAGCGCGACCAGTTGCTGCAACAAAGCGCCCAGGCACGGGCGGCCCTCAAGCGCTGGATAGGCGCGGACGCCAGCCAGACGTTGACCGGGAGTCTTCCCCACTGGGCGATCACCAGCGGCGATTATTCCCAGGCCTTGCAGCACCATCCAGAACTCGCCGCCTACGGGCCCCAGACCCTGGAGGCCGAGGCGCAGGTACGCGAGGCCCTGGCCGAGAAAAGCTCCGACTGGAGCTGGGAAGTCGACTATCAAAAGCGCGGCCGCGACTTTGGCGACATGGTCAGCCTGCAGCTGACCTTCGACCTGCCGCTGTTTCCAGGTTCGCGGCAAGACCCGAAGATCGCCGCCAGGCGGGCTCAGGTCAATCAACTGGAGGCCGAGCGCGAGGCCCTGGCGCGCGAGCACGGGCAACAGCTGGAGGAGGACTTGGCCGAGTACCAGCGCCTCGAACGGGCGGTCAGCCGCAGCCAGTCGACCCTGCTGCCCCTGGCCGAGGAAAAAGTCCGGCTCACGCTGGCCAGCTACCGCGCCGGCAAAAGCGATCTGACCGGCGTAATCGGCGCGCGCCGCGAGCGGGTCGAGGCCAAGCTGAAACAGCTCGACCTGCAAGGCCTCAGGGCACTGACGGCAACGCGCCTGCAGTTTAATTACGGCGAGTCCAATACGGCCGAGCTGAATGCCGGGGAGCAGCGCCTATGAACCGCTCCGGTTACCAGACCCCGCTGCTAATGACCCTGTTGCTGCTCGGCGGCGCCACGGCCGGCTACTGGTTAGCGGCGCAAAACCAGGCCATCCCCGCGACCACAGGCGCGCCAGCAAGCAGCCCGTCAACCCAAGCCGAGCGCCAAGTGCTCTATTGGTACGACCCGATGTACCCGCAACAGCACTTCCCCGCCCCCGGCAAGTCGCCCTTTATGGACATGCAACTGGTGCCGCGCTACGCCGAGCAAGCGGCCGCTAACACGGCCGGCGCCGTGGCCGCCGAACCGAGCATGCAGGTTGCACCGGGCACTCAGCAAAATCTCGGCATGCGCCTGGCAACCGTCACCCGTGGCCCACTGGCGCAAAGCCTGCAAGCCAGCGCCGTGCTGGCCTTCAATGAGCGCGATGTGGCGCTGCTGCAAACCCGCGCGGGCGGTTTCGTCGAGCGCACCTACCAGCATGCCCCCGGCGATTTAGTCGTGGCCGGCGCGCCACTGGCCGAGCTGTTAATACCCGAGTGGGTCGCCGCGCAGACCGAGTTTCTCGCCCTGCGCCCGAGCCTCGAACCCGAACTGCTGGCGGCGGCGCGACAACGTTTGCGCCTACTCGGTATGCCGGCAGACTTGATCACCCAGGTTGAGCGCAGCGGCCGTGCCCAGCCACTGACCATCCTGCGCAGCCCGATTGCCGGAGTCATTACAGAGCTGAATGCACGTTCCGGCATGACCCTGGCCGCGGGCACCACGCTGGCCCGCATCAATGGCCTTGATCCGGTCTGGCTGGAGCTGGCGCTGCCGGAAGCCCAGGCCGGCGCCGTGCAGCTTGGACAAGCCGCCGAGGCGCAGCTGCCGGCGTTTCCCGGTGAGCGGCTGACCGGCACCGTGGCCAGCGTGCTGCCCGCCGCCGATGCCCAGAGTCGCACCCTGCGGGTGCGCGTCGAACTGGCCAATCCGAGCGGGCGCTTGCGCCCCGGCATGAGCGCCCAGGTGCAGCTCAACCTGCCGAGCAGCGCAGCGGTGTTACTGCTGCCCAGCGAAGCGGTGATCCGCACCGGCAAGCGCGCCCTGGTAATGCTGGCCGAGGCCGGCGGACGTTTTCGCCCGGTACAGGTGCAACTGGGCGCCGAAAGTGCCGGCCAGGTGGCGGTACTCGCCGGTTTGCAAGAAGGCCAGCAAGTGGTCGCCTCCGGGCAGTTTTTGCTCGACTCCGAGGCCAGCCTGACCGGCCTGCAAGCCACGCCATTGCCAGCAGCCCCACTCCCTACTGCCCACTCCCCACTTCCTATTCAGCCACTCCCCACTCCCCACTCCCCACTTTCCACTCCCCACTCAACCACTCAACCAGAGGAGCGCCAGCCATGATCGCCGCACTCATTCGCTGGTCGGTGGCCAATCGCTTTCTGGTGCTGTTGACCACCTTGTTTGTACTCGCGTGGGGGCTTTGGTCGCTGCGCACCACGCCGATTGACGCCCTGCCCGACCTCTCCGACGTGCAGGTGATTATCCGCACGCCCTTCGCCGGCCAGGCTCCGCAGATAGTCGAAAACCAGGTCACCTATCCGCTGGCCACCACCATGCTGGCGGTGCCGGGGGCCAAGACCGTGCGTGGCTATTCGTTCTTCGGTGACAGCTTCGTCTATGTGTTGTTCGAGGACGGCACCGACCTGTACTGGGCCCGCTCGCGGGTGCTCGAATACCTCAGCCAGGTGCAGAGCCGCTTGCCGGCGGCGGCCAAACCGGCGCTCGGCCCGGATGCCAATGGGGTCGGCTGGATCTATCAATATGCCCTGATCGACCGCAGCGGCCAGCACGACCTGGCGCAACTGCGCAGCCTGCAGGACTGGTTCCTCAAGTTCGAACTGAAAACCCTGGCCAACGTGGCCGAGGTCGCCAGCATCGGCGGCATGGTCAAGCAGTACCAGGTGCTGCTCGACCCACTGCGCCTGAGCAGTTTGGGCATCACCCAGGCGCAAGTGATCGAGGCCATTGGCAATGCCAACCAGGAAACCGGCGGCGGCGTGCTGGAGCTGGCCGAGACCGAGTTTATGGTGCGCGCCTCGGGCTATCTAAAAACCCTCGACGACTTTCGCGCCATCCCCCTGAAGCTCACCGAAGCCGGCACGCCCATTAGCCTCGGCGATGTGGCGAGCATCCAGCTGGGGCCGGAGATGCGCCGAGGGATTGCCGAGCTGGATGGCGAGGGTGAGACCGTCGGCGGCGTGGTGATACTGCGCAGTGGTAAGAACGCCCGGGAAACCATAGCGGCGGTCAAAAGCAAACTGGAGGAATTGAAGAAGAGCCTGCCGGCGGGCGTCGAGATAGTCACCACCTACGACCGCAGCCAGCTGATTGAGCGGGCGGTGGAGAACCTCAGCCACAAGCTGATTGAGGAATTCGCCGTGGTGGCGCTGGTCTGCCTGCTGTTTCTCGGCCACCTGCGCTCCTCCCTGGTGGCCATAGTCGCGCTGCCAGTGGGAGTGTTGCTGGCGTTCGCGGTGATGCGTTATCAGGGCATTAACGCCAACATCATGTCCCTGGGCGGCATCGCCATCGCCATCGGCGCCATGGTCGATGCGGCGGTGGTGATGATCGAAAACGCCCACAAGCGCATCGAGGCCTGGCACGCCCAGCATCCCGACAAATTGCTGGAGGGCGAGACACGCTGGCAGGTCCTCACCGAGGCGGCAGTGGAAGTCGGCCCGGCGCTGTTCTTCAGCCTGCTGATCATCACCCTGTCGTTTATTCCGGTGTTTACCCTGCAGGCCCAGGAAGGCCGGCTGTTCGGCCCGCTGGCGTTCACCAAGACCTATGCCATGGCCGCCGCTGCCGGGCTGTCGGTGACCCTGGTACCGGTGCTGATGGGCTACTGGATTCGCGGGCGGATTCCCGATGAGCTGCGCAACCCGCTCAACCGTGGGCTGATCCGCCTGTACCGGCCGGCACTGGAAGCCGTGCTGCGTTATCCCAAGAGCTGCCTGCTGCTGGCGCTGCTGGTGTTCCTCACCACCCTGTGGCCGCTAACGCGCCTGGGCGGCGAGTTTCTGCCGGCGCTGGATGAGGGCGATCTGCTCTATATGCCCTCGGCGCTGCCGGGATTGTCGGCGCAGAAAGCCGCGCAGCTGTTGCAGCAAACCGACCGCTTGATCAAGAGTATTCCCGAGGTGGCCCATGTATTCGGCAAGGCCGGGCGCGCCGAAACCGCCACCGACCCGGCGCCACTGGAGATGTTCGAGACCAGCATTCAGTTCAAGCCCAAAGACCAATGGCGCGCAGGTTTAACCACGGAGCAGCTGATCGAGGAGCTGGACCGTACCGTCAAGGTGCCGGGGCTGACCAATATCTGGATTCCACCGATTCGCAACCGTATCGACATGCTCGCCACCGGGATCAAGAGCCCCATCGGGGTCAAGGTGGCTGGCAGCGATCTGGCGCAAATCGACCGCGTCACCCAGGAGATCGAGCAAGCCGCCAAGAGCGTGCCGGGGGTCAGTTCGGCGCTGGCCGAGCGGCTCACGGGTGGGCGCTATATCGACATCGATATCGACCGTCAGGCCGCCGCCCGCTACGGGATGAACATCGGCGATGTGCAGGCCATAGTGGCCAGCGCCATCGGTGGGCAAAACATCGGCGAAACCGTCGAGGGCCTGGCGCGCTACCCGATCAACCTGCGCTACCCACGGGAATGGCGCGACTCGCTCAACGCCTTGGAGCAGTTGCCGATCTACACCGCCCAGGGCCAGCAGATCACCCTCGGCATGCTCGCCAAGGTGCAGATCAACACCGGCCCGGCGATGCTCAAGAGCGAGAATGCGCGGCTCTCTGGCTGGGTCTATATCGATGTGCGCGGCCGCGACCTGGCGGCGGTGGTGGCGGACTTACGCTTGGCGGTGGATAACAGCGTGACCCTGGCGCCGGGCATGAGCCTCGGCTACTCGGGCCAGTTCGAGTTCCTCGAACGCGCCAATGCGCGACTGAAGTTGGTGATACCGGCCACCCTGTTGATTATTTTCGTGCTGCTGTACCTGACCTTCGGCCGCTTCGATGAAGCCCTGCTGATCATGCTCACCCTGCCGTTCGCCCTGACCGGCGGCGTCTGGTTGCTGTACCTGATGGGTTTTAACCTGTCGGTGGCCACCGGGGTCGGCTTTATCGCCCTGGCCGGGGTGGCCGCCGAGTTCGGCGTGATCATGCTGCTGTACCTGAAGAACGCCTGGACGGCACAACAGGATGCCGGCGACGCCTCGCCCGCCGGACTGCGCAACGCCATCCGCGAGGGCGCGGTGCAACGGGTACGGCCCAAGGCCATGACGGTGGCGGTAATCATCGCCGGCCTGCTGCCGATCCTCTGGAGCGGCGGCACCGGCAGCGAAGTCATGAGCCGCATCGCCGTGCCGATGATCGGCGGCATGCTCAGCGCACCGCTGCTGTCGTTGCTGGTGATCCCGGCGGCGTATTGGTTGATGCGTCGGCGGCAGCTGGCGACGCCGTAGAAATGCGTGGGCCCTGGCGAAATGGATACGTGGGACAGGCTTTAGCCGCGATGCTTTTTGCGCTGCCGAGCAACACCTGCGGCTGCGCTGGTCGCGGCTAAAGCCCCCCCCCTACAAAGCCGGTGGGCAACGGCTGCGCGGTTCTCCGCCCTACGCCAACTGTGGGCTGCTGCGCGCCAACAAGGCGACGGCATCGACGCCACGCGGAAGGGTGCCGTAAACGCGGCCGCCGTGCTCCAAACGGCTGGCGATAAAGCCGTCGCTGACGGTGCTGTTGCCGGCCTCCAGCAGCAGTTTGGCCTGCAGGGCGATGGCTACGTCTTCAGTCAATTGGCGGGCGCGGTACTGGATGTCGTCTTGGTCGGCGAAGGCGCGCTTAAGCGTGCGAATCTGTGCTTGCAGGCGTGCATCGCCGTGGCCATCGCCCAACTCGTTAAACAACACCTCAAGTACGCCAGGTTCTTTCGACAGGGCGCGCAACACATCCAGGCATTGCACATTGCCCGAGCCTTCCCAGGTCGAGTTGACCGGCGCTTCGCGGTACAAGCGCGGCAGTATGCTGTCCTCGACATAGCCGGCGCCGCCCATGCATTCGGCGGCCTCGTTGATCATCGCCGGCGCGCGCTTGCAGATCCAATACTTGCCAATCGCCGTGACCAGCCGGGTGAACTTTTGCTCTTGCTCGTCCTGCGGGTGGTCCAGGGCGCGGCCCAGGCGCATGGTCAGGGCCAGCGCCGCTTCGCTTTCCAGGGCCAGATCGGCCAGCACGTTTTGCATCAAGGGTTGCTCAGTGAGTCGCCGCCCGCTGACTTGCCGATGGGCGCAGTGGTGAGTGGCCTGGGTCAGGGCTTGGCGCATCAGGCTGCTGGAGCCGATCATGCAGTCGAAACGGGTCAGCGATACCATCTCGATGATGGTCGGCACACCGCGGCCTTCTTCGCCGACCATCCAGGCCAGGGCGCCACGGAACTCCACCTCGCTGGAGGCGTTGGCCCAGTTGCCCAGTTTGTTTTTCAGCCGCTGGATATAGAACTCATTGCGCGTACCGTCCGGCCTATGCCGTGGCAGCAGAAAGCAGGTCAGGCCCTTGTCGGTGTAGGCCAGGGTCAAAAACGCATCGCACATCGGCGCCGAGCAGAACCACTTGTGCCCCACCAGCTCATAGGCCTGGCCCGGCCCGCCCGCACCGACGGGATGGGCCTTGGTGGTGTTGGCGCGCACATCGGTGCCGCCCTGCTTCTCGGTCATGGCCATGCCGATGGTGACCCCGGTCTTTTGCTCCATCGGCAGATTGCGTGGGTCGTATTGGCCGGAGAGAATCTTCGGCAGCCAGATTTCAGCCAGCTCGGGTTGCAGCTTGAGGGCCGGCACGCTGGCGTAGGTCATGGTCAGCGGGCAGGCATTGCCGGCCTCCGGCTGGTTGTGCAGATAATTCAGTGCGGCGCGGGCCACCTGGGCGCCATCGCGCGGGTCGGTCCAGGGCAGAGACGGAATACCATGTTCGATGGCGCGGCTCATCAGCTGGTGATAGGCCGGGTGGAACTCCACCAGATCGATCCGGTTGCCGTAACGGTCGTGGCTTTTGAATACCGGCTTGTTCTCGTTGGCGAGAAACCCGGCCGCCATCAGCGGGCCACCGGCCAAGGCGCCATAGGCATCCAGGCGCTGTTCGGCCCAGCCACCGCCGAAGCGCTTAGTCCACTCCTGCAACGGCAGGTCGATACGGTAGAGATTGGCGCCGTCCAACGATGGCACCTGATTGAACACTTCATGGGTTTCGGCAAACGGCTGCAGACTCATGGCGACCTCGGCAAAGGATTAAATCTGGCCAGCCCCCCAACACTGAGTACTGACCTAGTAGTTAAACCAGTGAAACCGGATTGCGCGGCAACGAAAAGCGCCATAAGTGCCTAAAGAGCCGCCTCTTTAGGCTCCCAGGACGATGATTTAGGCTATGTCCCAGTTATGCGTTGCGCAGGCTACAGCTTTTGTAGAAGGGGCTTTAGCCGCGATGGCTTTGGTCGCGGCTAAAGCCCCTCCTACGAAGTGTGTGACATCCAACAGGTAACTGGTACAGAGCCATGTTTTAAGCCGGCGTGACGGGCGGCTCGGGCGGCTCGGGCAGTGCCGCCGGGCGACACAGCAACCAGTCGTGCAGGCAGTCTTGCAAGGCGTCGAACTTCACCGGCTTGCTCAGCACCTCGCTCATGCCCGCCGCGATGCAGCGTTCGCGCTCGCCGCCTTGGGCATTCTGGCTGATTGCCAATACCGGCAAGGTCACGCAACCAGGCAATTTACGCAGCGCCCGGCAGATGGCAAACGCATCGGCCTGGGGCATCTGGCAATCGATCAGCAGCGCATCGGTTGGACTTTTGCGCAATGACTCGAGGGCCGCCGCGCCATTTTCGGCGCAGCGCACCTGATAGCCGAGCTTGAGCAGCATGCCGCGCAGCAACAGCTGGTCGATCAATTGGTTTTCCACCAACAACACCCGGCACTCTGCCGGTGTACGCAACGCCAGACCCTGCGGGCGCAGCGCTTGCGGCAATACGCTGAGACTGGCGACACTCGGCTGACTGCCGGGCAAACCCAGCGGCAGTCGCAACTGAAACTGACTGCCACGGCCGGGGGTCGACTGGTGCGTCAAGGTGCCGCCGAGCAACTCGATCAGTTGCCGGCAAATCGCCAAGCCGATGCCCAAGCCGCCATGCTCACGGGTTAGCGAGCCATCCAGTTGCAGGAATTGCTGGTACAGCTTGCCGTCGGGCGGGGTGTCAAAACCCTCGCCGCTGTCGCTGACTTGAATCTCCAGCTGCAGGCCCGAGTCGCTGCGCTGCAGCGCCTCGACCTGCAGGCTAACGCCACCCTCGCGGGTAAATTTGATCGCGTTATCCAGCAGATAACTGATGCACTGACCCAGTTTGCTGGCGTCGCCCTCCAGGGTATCGGGCAACCGGTGATTGAGTTCAACCTTAAAGGTCAGGCCCTTGGCCGCCGCGCGGGCGGCAAACTGGGTGCGCTGGTGTTCGATCAAACCGCGCAAGCTGAACGGCGCATGACCGCAATACTGCCGGCCGGCTTGCAACTCGGTGAGCATCAGCATGTCGCTGACCATCTGCAGCATGTCACGCGCCGAGGTGGCGGCGATGCTTTGGTACTGCGCCAGCTCCGTACTCATTTCTAGGGTTTGCATCAACTCCAGCGAGCCGATTACCCCGTTCATGGGGGTGCGCAGCTCATGGGAGACAGTGGCCAAAAACTCGTCCTTGAGCTGATTGCTGACCGCCAGTTGTCGGTTCAGGCCCTCCAGTTTGCGGCTGGACTCTTGCAGAATCTGCCCGCGCTCCTCCTTCATCACGTTGATCCGGTCGGCCAGGGCCAGCGACAACAGCGCCACCTCCATGGCCGCGCCAATTTGGCTGGCATACAGAGTGAGAAACATATTCGGCAAGTAGCCCAGCACCATCAGGGTGTAGATCAAACCGCCAATTAAAAACGCACTCCAGGCCAGCAAAAAATAGCGTGCCACTCGTAGCCCGCGACGCCAGGCACTCACCCCGGCGGTCAAGCACACCAGCAAAAAGGGCAAGGCCACATACGGCGCCAACTTCAGCGGCGTGGCGTAGCCGATACTGAGGGTCAGCAGGATCAGGCTAAAACCGCAAAACATCACCAGCTTTAACGCCAGATCGAGGCCGCGACTGAAGGCCCGCGTATGCAGAAAGCTGCGCACAAACTGCGAACCACAGAGCGCCGTGGCACCGAGCAAAAACGGCGGCGCGGCGTTGGCGATGCCCGGACTATCGGGCCACAGATACTGTGCGGCAACACCATTGGAGGTGGCCTGATAGAGGCCAATCGCGGCGATATAGAAGATGTAATAGAGGTAGCTGGCGTCGCGCACGCTGAGGTAAATAAACAGGTTGTAGAGCAACATCACCAGCATCACGCCATAGATGATGCCGAGCAAATAGGTGTGCCCCGTGAGGTCTTCCAGGTAGGCGGTGGGCGCCCACAGGGTCAGGGGAGTCTGCAGCGAGCCGGCGGTTTGCACTCGCATATAGACCCGCAGCGGTTGCGCCGGCTGCAGCGACAAATCAAACAAAAAACTGCTCTGCTTGATTTGTCGCTGGCTAAATGGCCAGAAATCTCCGCTGCGACTGGCCAGTTGATAACCGCCCTGGCCGTCAGGGACGTAGAGATCGACATGATCGAGCGGCGGGTAGGCCAAATCGAGCAGCCAGGATTTCTGCCCCTGGGCCTGCTGCGGCTGATAGTCAAAATCAACCCGCAGCCAGTAGGCCGAACGGGTGTAGCCGGCATTCAGCACCGCGGCTTTTGACTGGCGAAAACTGTCGTCAAGCGCCGCCGAGCTGACATCGGCAATGGTCGCGCTGCCACGAACATCCTCAAAAAACTGCAGTTCAGAGCCCAGCGGCAGCTTGCGCGTGTACTCATCAAAACTAACCGCCGCCGCCAACGATGGCAGCCCCAGCAGCAACAACAACAGCCAAGCATTCAAGCGCCGGCCAAGCAGCCGCGCCACGCCGTTCATGTCGTGGCCTGAGGCAAGGGGGCCTGGCACAGCAGCCAGTCGTGCAACACCACTTGCAGGGTGTCGAACTTCAGCGGTTTGGTCAGGTAATCACTCATGCCGGCGGCCAGGCAGCGTTCACGATCACCGCTATGGCTATGGGCGGTGACCGCCAGCACCGGCAGCTCGCTGCAATCGGGCAACAAGCGCAAGGCGCGGCAGGTGGCAAAGCCATCCATGACCGGCATCTGGCAGTCGAGCAGCACCGCATCGACCGCCTCACCACGCAGCAGATCCAATGCGGCGGCACCGTTGTCGGCGCAGCGCACCTGATAGCCGAGCTTGAGCAACATACCGCGCAAGACCAGCTGATTGATCGCGTTGTCTTCGACGATCAGCACCTTGCACTCGGCCGGCTGACGCACTTGCGGCCCCGGCGTGCGCGGCACTGGCGCGACAGACGAGCGCGACTGGGTGAGCAAATCAAATTCCACCGTGAGCAAGAAGCAACTGCCCTGCCCCGGCTGCGACTGATGGCTGAGGCTACCACCGAGCAACTCGATCAGCTGCCGACAAATTGCCAAGCCCACTCCCAGCCCACTGTACTCACGGGTTAGCGAGCTATCGAGCTGCTGGAAGCGCTGATACAGGGGCGCCGCCGTCGCCGGATTGAAACCGATGCCGCTGTCTTGCACCTCGATATGCAGCCCCAATACGCCGTTTTTGCTCGGCCGCCGCTTGATTCGCAGCGTGACGCTGCCGGCAGCGGTGAACTTGAGGGCGTTATCGAGCAAATAACCGACGCACTGGCTCAGTTTGCCGGCATCGCCCTGCAGGGTATCGGGGAGTTTTTCATCCAGTTCCAGGCGCAGGTTCAAGTCTTTTTCTTCGGCCTGCGGGGCGTACCTGACCCGCAAGCTGTTCAGCCAGGCGCGCAAGCTGAACATGCTGTTTTGTGCGTACAGCTTGCCGGCCTGCAACTCGGTCAAGGCCAAAATATCGTTAACCATGCGCATCATGTCGCGCGCCGAGCTGGCGGCGGTCTTCTGGTATTGCGCCAGTTCAATGTCCAGCGGCAGCGTTTGCATCAGCTCAAGGGAGCCGATCACCCCATTCATCGGCGTGCGCAGCTCGTGGGTGACCGTGGCCAAAAACTCATCTTTGAGCCGGTTGCTGTTGGCCAGCTCGCGGTTGAGCTGCGCCAGCTCGCGGGCATTTTGCTGCAGCAAGCCGGCGCGCTCCTCCTTCATCACATTGATGCGGTCGGCCAGGGCCAGCGACAACAAGCCGACCTCCAGCGCCGAGCCGATCTGGCTGGCGTACATGGTCAAAAACGAGTTGGGCAGCAAGCCCAGCACCATCAGAGTATTGACCAGGCCACCGAGCAAAAACGCGCTCCAGGCGAAGATAAAGTAACGCGCCACCCGCAAGCCGCGCCGCCAGGCGAGCACGCCGGCCAGCAAGATCACCACCACGAACAGCAGCGCCAAGCCGGTGGCCAAACGCAGGGCCAGGGCGTAGCTGGCAAACAAGGCCAGCAGCATCACCAGCAGGCCGGTCGCCATCAACAGCAACAACAGCCGATCAACCCAAGGACTGTGCTCGCGGGTGTGCAAGAAACTGCGGGCGAACTGGCAACCAGACAGGGCCGCCAAGCCAATTAAAAACGGTGTCGCGGCATTCGCCCACCAGGGGCTATTGGGCCAGAAATACTCGATGCCGGCGCCATTCACCGAGACCTGATAAAGCCCAAAGGCGGCGATATAGACGATGTAATAGAAGTAACTGCTGTCGCGCACGCTGAGAAAGATAAACAGGTTGTAGATCAGCATCACCAACAGCACGCCGTAGATGATACCGAGCACATAGATGCGCGCCGGCAACTCCTCCAAATAGGCGGTGGGCGACCACAACGTCAACGGCACTATCACCGAGCCCTGACTTTGCACCCGCAAATACAGGCGCTGCGGCTGATTGGGTTGCAGGTTGAGCTCGAACAGATAATTGTTTTGCGCGATCTGCCGACTGGCAAACGGCAGCGAGTCGCCAGTGCGCTGGGCCAACTGAAAACCGCCGCGCCCATTGGGCAGGTATAACTCGATTTGATCGAGCGGCGGATAGGCCACTTCAAGCAGCCAGGGTTGCTGACCGCTGCGGGTTTGCGGGCGGTAATTCAGGTCCAGTTGCAGCCAGTACACCGAGCGCGAATAGCCGGCATTCAGCACCGGCTTTTGATGACGATGAAAAGCCTCGGCCAGCGCTGGCGAGCTGACATCCTCGATACTGACGTCGCCGCGCACGTCTTCAAACACCGCCATCTGCTGCCCGAGCGGCAGCTGCCGGGTGTGTTCATCAAAATCAACAGCGCCGGCAAACACCGGCGACAGGCTTAACAGTAAGAACAAAAAATAACGCATCAAACCCACTCACAACATTGCCAGCATTCACCAGGACCGCGCCCGAATGATTGCTGCAACGCAACATAAATTAATCCAAAAGACCCTGAGCCTAGCAGCCTCCGACTGGGCGCCAAGGCCCGCCAATACTGTCGATAGCGACAATCGAACGCAACCACAACGGCCATTTAAATTGCCCGTCAGAGACAGCCGCAGGCCGGCAAAAAACCGCCTGAGGCGGTCGCTAGCCGCGCTAAAAAAACTTTTAGTCGAGCCGCTAGCTGACCAATCGGCCAGTAAAATGTTTCAGGATGCATATCCAGCAATTACAGAAATTTGTCGGAATTTAAAGAAATTAGACGACATTAGCCGGAATTAAATCAATAAAACCTCGGCAAAAACCGCCCGAAAAATCATTATAGCTAGACATCCGTCTCGATCTTATTAGGCTTGCACGTCCATTAAAAACAACGGACAGCGCCTTGACCAAGCCAGCCTGCATCACCACTCGCCTAAGCATTTCTGCAGTTTTTGCCCTGCTCAGCAGCCCAGCCTTTGCCGGCGGCTTTGCCCTTAACGAGCAAAGCGCCAGCGCCATGGGCACCGCTTTTTCCGGCCGCTCATCCAGCGCCCTGGACGCCTCAACGGTATACGGCAACCCGGCCGGCATGAGCTATCTGGGCGAGCAGGTGTCCGGCGGCATGGCACTGATCAGCGCCAGCAGCGATATCAGCAACGCCTCATCGAACTTCAACGGCAGTAACCACGGCGACATGGTGCCGCTCACCGCCATCCCCTTTGGCTATTACGTCAAACCCCTGGATGACAACTGGCACTTCGGTATCGGCGTGTACGCCCCCTTCGGCCTAGCCACCGAATACGAAAACAACTTTGAGGGCCGGCGCTTCGCCAAAGACAGCGATCTGAGCGTGGTCTCGATCCAGCCAACCCTGAGTTACAAACTTAACGAGCAGTGGTCGTTCGGTGCCGGCATCAGCGCCAACCACGCCGAAGGCACGCTTTCCAGCGCGGTCAACCCAGCGCCTGCAGTGTTTCGCGACGGCGAGTACAAAGTCAGCGGCGACGACTGGGGTTACGGCTACAACCTCGGCGTGATGTTTCAAGCCACCGACAGCACCCGCCTGGGCCTGAGCTACCGCTCAAAAGTGGATTACACGCTGGAGGGCGACGTGAAAAACACCGACATCGCCAACGGCATAGTCCCGGCCGGCAAATACGACGGCTCACTCGAACTGACCACCCCGGAAACCTTCGAGCTGTCGGTGACCCACCAATTCGACTCGCAGTGGACCGGTTACGCCGGCTACACCTGGACGCGCTGGAGCCGCTTCCAGGAGGTGGTGATCAAATCGCCAGGCAATGGCTCGCCGATCTTCCAGGAAGTCGTCGAAGAGCAAAACTGGCACGACACCCGCAGCTACGCCGCCGGCCTGTCCTATCAACTCAACAACCAATGGGTGCTGCGCAGCGGCTTGGCCTTCGACCCCACGCCCAGCAACAACACCGACCGCTCGCCACGCATTCCCAGCGGCGACAGATACGTGTTCGCCCTGGGCGCCGGCTACAGCCCAACCGACAACCTGACCCTCGACCTGGCCTATGTATACCTGCAAGAGGAAGAAGTCAGCGTCAACAACAGTGAAGCCGGCAAAGGCCGCTACCAGGCCGACTTCAATAACGCCGCCCACTCCCTCGCCGGCCAGGCGACCTGGCGCTTCTAACACTTTGCTTGCCGCCTATTGAGGTCGATTGCGACTCGACCTCAATAGGCGGCAAAGACGCTAAGTGATAAGCTCGCGCGCCATGAATATGCCCTCTTCACGCCCAGTTGTTCTCTGCTTGTCCGGCCACGACCCCAGCGGCGGTGCCGGCCTGCAAGCCGATATCGAAGCCCTGCTCGCCCAAGGCTGCCATGCCGCGCCGACGGTCACCGCCTTAACGGTGCAAGACACCCGCAACGTCAGCGCCTTTCGCGTGCTCGACCGCGACTGGGTGCTAGCCCAAGCCCATGCGGTGATCGCCGACCTGCCGATTGCGGCGATCAAACTGGGCATGCTCGGCTCGACCGAGATGGTCGAAACCGCCCGGCAAATCATTCAACAACTGCGCGAGCAACAGCCAGATTTACCGGTGGTCTGCGATCCGGTGCTGCGCGCCGGTGGTGGCGGCACCCTGGGCGGTGACGATGTAGCCGGCGCCATGCGCGAACGGCTGCTGCCGCTGGCGACCATCGCCACCCCCAATCTGCCTGAGGCGCGCATTCTGGCCGGTCTGCCGGAGGGCAGCGCGGACGAATGCGCAGCTCTGTTGCGAGCTTACTGCCAACACCTGCTGATCACCGGCGGCCATGGCGATGAGTGCGACATCCACAATCGCCTGTACTGCCAAGATGGCAGCCAGCACGACTTCACCTGCGTGCGCCTGCCCGGCAGTTATCACGGCTCCGGCTGCACAATGGCCAGCGCCCTGGCCGGCCGCCTGGCTCAGGGCGAAGGACTGGTCAGCGCCGTGCGCACGGCGCTGGATTACTGCTGGCGCACCCTGCGCGACGCCGAACAACCCGGCCACGGCCAATACCTGCCACGCCGCTTACCGCTGGAGTTGTTTTGATGAGCACTGGTTTACTGCGCGGCCTATATGCCATTACCGACAGCCAATTGCTGGCCGACGGCAAGCTGCTGCCCTATGTCGAAGCGGCGCTCAAAGGCGGCGCACAACTGCTGCAATACCGCGACAAATCCAGCGACACCGCCCGACGCCTGCACGACGCCCAAGCCCTGCAAGAACTTTGTGCCCGCTACGACGCCAGCCTGATCATTAACGATGACCTGGAGCTGGCCGCACGCCTGGGCGTTGGCCTGCACCTAGGGCAAGGCGACGGTTCGCTACTGGCCGCACGTCAGCGCCTGGGCCCGCAGGCAATTATTGGCGCCACCTGCCACGCCCAGCTGGAACTGGCTGCTGCGGCCGCCGCCAATGGCGCCAGCTACCTGGCCTTCGGCCGCTTCTTTAACTCGCAAACCAAGCCCGGCGTGCCGACCGCGACCCTTGAGCTGCTAGAGCAAGCCCGCAACCGCTTCGCCCTGCCACTGGCCGCGATTGGCGGCATAACGCTTGCGCGCGCACCGGCATTGATAGCCAACGGCGCCAACTTGCTCGCGGTGATTAACGACCTGTTTGCCGCTGAAGATGCCAGCGCCGTAGAACGCCGCGCCCGCGCCTTCAGCGAGTTGTTTACCAATTAATACTTTGCCCAGACGATGAGGCCACCCATGTCCCGCTCCGAAACCCTATTTGCCAACGCCCAACAACATATCCCCGGCGGCGTTAACTCGCCGGTGCGCGCTTTCAAAAGCGTCGGCGGCACGCCGCTGTTTATCAAGAGCGCCCTGGGCGCCTACATCACCGATGAAGACGACAAACGCTACGTCGACTACGTCGGCTCCTGGGGCCCAATGATCCTCGGCCACAGCCATCCCGAAGTGCTCGGCGCCGTGCGCGCGCAACTCGAACACGGCCTGTCGTTTGGCGCGCCAACTGCGCTGGAAGTAGAAATGGCCGACCTGGTCTGCGCCCTGGTGCCGTCGATGGAGATGGTGCGCATGGTCAGCTCCGGCACCGAAGCCACCATGAGCGCCATCCGCCTGGCCCGTGGTTTTACCGGCCGCGACAATATTTTGAAATTCGAAGGCTGCTACCACGGGCATTCCGACAGCCTGCTGGTAAAAGCCGGCTCCGGCCTGCTGACCCAGGGCGTACCCAGCTCCGCCGGGGTTCCCGCCGACTTTGCCAAACACACCCTGACCAGCGCCTTCAACGACCTCGACGCCGTAGAACGCCTGCTGGCCGAAGCGGGCTCCACCGTCGCCTGCATCATCGTCGAGCCCGTGGCCGGCAACATGAACTGCGTGCCGCCCGCGCCGGGCTTTCTCGAAGGCCTGCGCGCACTCTGCGACCAGCACGGCATAGTGCTGATTTTTGACGAGGTGATGACCGGCTTTCGCGTCGCCCTCGGCGGCGCCCAGGCCCTCTATGGCGTGACGCCGGACCTGTCGACCTTCGGCAAAATTATCGGCGGCGGCATGCCGGTCGGCTGCTTCGGCGGCAAGCGCGAGATCATGCAGCAGATCGCCCCACTCGGCCCGGTCTATCAAGCCGGCACCTTGTCGGGCAACCCGCTGGCCATGGCCGCCGGCCTGACCACCCTCAAACTGATCAGTCGCCCGGGCTTTCATGCCGAGCTGACCGATTACACCAGCCGCCTGCTGGCCGGCCTCAAGCAACGCGCCGAAGCTGCCGGCATCCCCTTCGTCACCACCCAGGCGGGTGGCATGTTTGGCCTGTATTTCAGTCCGCTTAACAGCATTGCCAGCTTCGAAGAGGTAATGACCAGCGACGCCGAGCGCTTCAAGCGCTTCTTCCATCTGATGCTGGAAGGCGGTGTGTACCTGGCGCCGAGCGCCTTCGAAGCCGGCTTCACCTCCATCGTGCACGGCGAAACCGAGCTGCAACTGACTCTGGATGCCGCCGAACGGGCCTTTGCCAGTTTGTAGGAAGTGGGAAGTGGGGAGTGGGAAGTAGGGAGTGGGGTTGAGCGGGGAGTGCTCAACCGACGCATAACCTGAAAAACCCCGTAAAGGCTTTGTAAGCAGGCCCCTGCTTATTTCATAATGTGCGTGCCGGCATTCATCCCGGCCAGGCCCAAAGCCTGTTTTGCTCCCTGAGGCACGCATTTTTTCATGAATCGCTCCGGCCGCAGCCTGCTGATTGGCTGCCTGTTGCTAACCCTGCCGCTCAGCGCGACGGCCGACAGCAACTCCCTGATTATCTCCAGCAGCGCGCGCTGCTCACTGCAAAGCCTGCCTGAGTACTTACCGGAAGCTCTGGCGACCTGCGAACAAGTGGCCGCCAGCGGCAACCCACAAGCCCAATTCGAACTCGGCAGCTTTTATTACGACGGCCAATTAGCCGAGCGCGACCTGGCGCTGGCGCTGAAATGGTTCGAACTAGCCTCACTGCAAGGCCATGCCCAAGCACAGCAGCGCCTGGGCATGATGTTTTTCCGTGGTGAAGGCGTGCCCGCTAATAATGTGCAGGCTTATGTGGTGCTGAAGATGGCCGCCGTGAATGGCGCCGAAGATGCGCTCGATAGCGCCGATATCGTCGCGGCGCAGATGCGCAACGAGGAGTTACAACAAGCCACTCAGGTGCTGGGGCAGATCTTTCGCGAATACCTGCTGCAACTGCAGGGCAGCAACTCGCTGTTCGCCCCGCTGCCGTAGCTGCCGGAGGCAGCAGTCGCAAGCTGCAAGCCATAAGCTTCAAGTAACAGCTTGTCCGCGCTTGGTCGAGCGATACGCTTAGCTTGCAGCTTAGAGCTTGCCGCTTACCCCTACTTATCCGGCATCGGCATCGGAAAGGGCATGACATTGCTCATGCCGCGAGCTTCGCTGATCTTCGGCGTGCCCAGGCGCTCGACCTCATCGATGCGCACTATCGAGTGCATCGGCACAAAGCTGCGCACCACGCCATCAAACTGGGCTTTGAGTTTCTCTTCGCTCGGGTCGACCACCAACTGGCTGCGCTCGCCGAAAACGAATTCCTCGACTTCCAGAAAGCCCCACAGATCGCTTTGAAAGATCTGCTTGGCATACATTTCGTATACCTGGCCCTGGTTAAGGAAAATCACCTTGTAGATAGGTTCACGCTTGCTCATGGATAGCCAACAACGCCAGCAGATCGGGGGTCGCCAAGCATAGCACAGGCATCCGACGCAGAACGCTAGGAGGACTCGACTGCGGCCCCTATAATGCGCGGTCGTACAAGCCAGCCTTTGAGCCCGCATGACCAAGAAGCTTTATATCGAAACCCACGGTTGCCAGATGAACGAGTACGACAGCTCGCGCATGGTCGACCTGCTGGGCGAACAGCAGCCGATCGAACTGACCGACCGTGCCGAAGAGGCCGACGTGATCCTGCTCAATACCTGCTCGATTCGTGAGCGCGCCCAAGACCGGGTGTTCTCGCAACTGGGCCGCTGGCGTGAGCTGAAGCTGGAAAATCCCAACCTGGTAATCGGTGTCGGCGGCTGCGTGGCCAGCCAGGAAGGCGCGGCGATTCTAGATCGCGCGCCCTATGTGGACGTGGTGTTCGGCCCGCAAACCCTGCACCGCCTGCCCGAGATGCTCGACGCCGCACGCAGCACCGGCACTCCACAGGTGGATATTTCCTTCCCGGAAATCGAAAAATTCGACCGCCTGCCCGAGCCGCGCGTTGACGGTCCGGCGGCTTACGTATCGGTGATGGAAGGTTGCAGCAAGTATTGCACCTTCTGCGTGGTGCCCTACACCCGTGGCGAAGAAGTCAGCCGGCCGTTTAACGACGTGCTCGCCGAGGTGCTGCACCTGGCCGAACACGGCGTGCGCGAAGTCACCTTATTAGGTCAGAACGTCAACGGGTACCGTGGCGCCCTCCCAGACGGCGACGAGCGCATGGCTGACTTGGCCGAGCTGATTCGCGCCGTGGCCGCCATCGACGGCATCGACCGCATCCGCTACACCACCTCGCACCCGCTGGAGTTCTCCGACGCGTTGATCGAGGCCCATGCCCAGGTGCCGGAGCTGGTTAAACAGCTGCACTTGCCGGTGCAATCGGGCTCGGACCGCATCCTGGCGGCGATGAAGCGCGGCCACACCGCACTGGAATACAAGTCGCGGATTCGCAAACTGCGCTTAGCGGTGCCAGACATCGTCATCAGCTCGGACTTTATCGTCGGCTTCCCCGGCGAGACCGACAAAGACTTCGAGCAGACCATGCAGCTGGTCGAGGACGTCGGCTTCGATTTCTCCTACTCCTTCGTCTACAGCGCCCGCCCCGGCACGCCAGCGGCCGACTTGGCCGACGCCACCTCGACCGAAACCAAGCGCGAGCGTTTGGCCCGCCTGCAGCACAAGCTCAGCCAACAGGGCTTCGAGAACAGCCGACGGATGGTTGGCAGCGTGCAACGCATCCTGGTCCGCGATTACTCGAAAAAAGATCCCGGCCAGCTGCAAGGCCGCAGCGAAGCCAATCGCATCGTCAACTTTCGCTCTAACGACCCGAGCCTGATTGGTCAGTTCGTCAACGTGCACATCGACGAAGCGCGGCCCAACTCATTGATCGGCACCCTGGTCGAATAATCGCCACACGGCGGCGCGCTTTCACCGGCGCCGCCTCGGGGTTATCCTCAGACCAACAACCACTGCGACTAAGGGCCACCGCGACCTTGAATACCGCCATTTTGAACGCCCCGATTGAAGTGCATAACTTCACCCTCGAACCTTTCGAGCAACAGCGTTTTGCCAACCTCTGCGGCGCACTGGATGAGCACCTGCGGCTGATCGAGCAGCGCATGGGCATCGAAATCCGCAACCGTGGCAACCAATTTGAACTGCTCGGCAGCTTGCCGACCATCCACGCCGCCGAGCTGCTGATCCTGCGGCTGTACCGCGAAACCGTGGCCCATGAACTGTCTCCGGATGTGGTGCACTTGTTTTTGCAAGAACAGGCCGCCGAGCTACTGCCATCGAACAGCAGCAATACCGAATCGAGCATCGCCCTGCGCACCCGCAAGGGCATGATTCGCCCGCGCGGGATGAATCAGCAGCGCTACGTTAAAGCCATTCTCGACCACGACATCAACTTTGGCATCGGCCCGGCCGGCACCGGCAAAACCTACCTGGCCGTGGCCTGCGCGGTAGACGCCCTGGAGCGCGAACAGATCCGCCGCATCCTACTGGTGCGCCCGGCGGTGGAAGCCGGCGAGAAACTCGGTTTCCTGCCCGGCGACCTGGCACAAAAAATCGACCCGTACCTGCGCCCACTCTATGACGCCCTGTATGAAATGCTCGGCTTCGAGCAGGTCAACAAGCTGATCGAGAAGCAGGTGATTGAAGTCGCGCCCCTGGCCTATATGCGCGGTCGCACCCTGAACAACAGCTTTATCATTCTCGACGAGAGCCAGAACACCACGGTGGAACAGATGAAAATGTTCCTCACCCGCATCGGTTTTGGCTCCACTGCGGTGATTACCGGCGACATTACCCAGGTCGACCTGCCACGCGGCACCAAGTCCGGCTTGAATCATGTAATGGAAGTGCTGCACGGAGTGCCCGGCATCGCCTTCACCCACTTTCAATCCAAGGACGTGGTGCGTCATCCGCTGGTGCAACGGATAGTCGAAGCTTACGAGCGCTACGAACTGAGCCACCAGGAACAGTCCCAGCAGCACGGCAATAAGGGCCACAAACATGATTGAGCTTGAATCAGGCCTGCAAATTGCCCATGAAGGCTCGGCGCCCAGCCTTGTCGAAGCATACGAACGCCATGAGCTGAGCCATCCGGGCAAATCCGCCCAGCACAACAGCAAGGGCCGCAAACATGATTGAACTGGACCTGCAAATTGCCAGCGAAGGCGCCGCGCCCAGCCTTGAACAACTGCAGTTGTGGTGCGCCAAGGGCCTCAGCCCGCGCAGCGCCGACTCCGAGCTGACCATCCGTTTAGTCGACGACGCCGAGGCCCGCGAGCTGAACAACACTTGGCGGCACAAGGACTACGCCACCAATGTATTGTCCTTTCCGGCCGACATTCCCGACGGTTTGCTCGACATCCCACTGTTGGGCGATCTGGTGATCTGCGTGCCGGTGGTTGAGCATGAGGCCGCTGAGCAAGGCAAGGATCTTGCCGCGCACTGGGCACATCTGGTCATCCACGGCTGCCTGCATTTGCTTGGTTACGACCATATCGATGACGATGAAGCCATCGAAATGGAAGATTTAGAGCGTAAGCTGCTGGCCGAACTCGGTTATCCCGACCCCTATCAAACCGAAACAGCAGGCGACGAGCAATAAGTCGACCTTATTTACCCGCACACTTTTAATCATTAATAAGGAGCCGTGAGTACACACGCATGAGCGAAGACCGATCAAGCAGTGGGCAAAAGACCTGGCTGGGCAAAATCACCCAGGCTTTTACCCACGAACCGAAAAACCGCCAGGAGCTGCTGCAGCTACTGCGTGAAGCACATCAAAACAAGCTGCTCGACAGCGAGGCGCTGGCCATAGTTGAGGGCGCCATCCAGGTCGCCGACCTGCAAGTCCGCGACATCATGGTGCCGCGCTCACAGATGGTCAGCATCAAAGCCTGCCAGAGCCCGCGCGAGTTCCTACCAGCGATTCTCGACTCCGCCCACTCGCGCTACCCGGTAATCGGCGAAAACCTCGATGACGTGATCGGCATCCTGCTAGCCAAAGACCTGCTGCCACTGGTGCTGCAAGACCCGCAAGCCGAGATGGACATCAAAAACCTGCTGCGCCCGGCCACCTTCGTGCCCGAGTCCAAGCGCCTCAACGTGCTACTGCGCGAGTTCCGCGCCAACCACAATCATATGGCCGTGGTCATCGATGAGTACGGCGGCGTTGCCGGCCTGGTGACCATCGAAGACGTGCTGGAGCAGATCGTCGGCGAAATCGAAGACGAGCACGACATCGAGGAAGACAGCTTTATCAAGCCGCTGCCCAGCGGCGATTTTTTGATCAAGGCCCTGACCCCGGTCGAGCGCTTCAACGAGTTCTTCGACAGCGGCTTCTCGGACGACGAATTCGACACCATCGGCGGCTTGGTGATGAGCTCCTTTGGTCATCTACCCAAGCGCAACGAAGTGACGGAACTGGGCAGCTACCGCTTTCGCGTACTCAGCGCCGACAGTCGGCGCATCCACTTGCTGCGCCTGACACCTGAATCGCGCTAACTGGCTGGTGGGGAGTAGGGAGTGGGAAGTAGGGAGTCGGCCCACTTCCCACTTCCCACTCTCCACTCCCAACTCCCAACTCCCTACTTCCCACGGACCCCTATGAACTGGATCACTCGCCCAGGCCCGCCGGGCAATTTGCTTGCCCTGCTGGCGGGCGCACTCACCCCCCTGGCACTGGCCCCTTTCGATTTCTGGCCGCTGTCGCTGCTGTCGCTGGCGCTGTTCTATCTGGGCTTGCGCGACCTGGCTCCGAAAGCCGCACTCTGGCGCGGCTGGTGCTACGGCCTGGGCCTGTACCTGGCCGGTATCGGCTGGATTTACGTCAGCATTCACGACCACGGCGGCGCCTCGCCAGCGTTGGCGGGCGGCTTGATGCTGGCTTTTTGCATCACCCTGGCGTTTTTCTTTGGTTTGCCGGCCTGGCTGTGGGCGCGCTGGCTGCGGCGTAACGAGGCGCCGCTGGCCGACGCCCTGGCCTTCGCTGCCCTGTGGTTGGCGCAGGAGGCGTTTCGCGGCTGGCTCCTGACCGGTTTCCCCTGGCTGTATGCCGGCTATAGCCAGCTCGACGGCCCGCTCAGCGGTCTGGCACCCGTCGGCGGCATGTGGCTGATCTCCTTTGTACTGGCCCTGAGCGCCGCACTGCTGATCAACCTGCCACGCCTGCGCAGCCGCCCGGCCTTTCTCGTCACCGGTTTGGCGCTGCTGAGCGCGCCCTGGCTGGCCGGCTTCGCCCTTAACGGTCACGCCTGGACCCGCCCGGCCGGCGCCCCCTTGAGCGTGGCGCTGCTGCAAGGCAACGTGGCACAAAGCCTGAAATGGGACCCGGCGCAACTGCGCGCGCAGCTCGACCTGTACCGCGACATGAGCCGCAGCGCCAAAGCCACCGACCTGATTGTCTGGCCGGAAACCGCGGTACCGGTGCTGAAAGAGTATGCAGAGGACTACCTGGCCGGCATGGCCGCCTTCGCCGAAGGCCGGCAAAGCGCACTGATTACCGGCGTCCCCATCCGCCAACTGAATGAGCAGGGCGAGAAGCGCTACTACAACGGCATCACAGTGGTAGGCCAAGGCCAGGGCACTTATCTCAAGCAAAAGCTGGTGCCCTTTGGCGAGTACGTGCCGCTGCAAGACCAACTGCGCGGCTTGATCCGCTTCTTCGACTTGCCGATGTCGGACTTCGCCCGCGGCCCGGCCGCCCAGCCATTGCTGCAAGCCAAGGGTTACAGCATTGCCGCTTACATTTGCTACGAAGTGGTCTATCCAGACTTTGCCGCCGCCCTCGCGGCACAGAGCAATATCCTCCTGACGGTCAGCAACGACGCCTGGTTCGGCAGCTCCATCGGGCCGTTGCAACACCTGCAGATGGCGCAAATGCGCGCCCTCGAAGCGGGGCGATGGATGATCCGCGCCACCAATAACGGTATGACCGTGGTGATTGACCCATTCGGCCAAATCAACGCGCAATTGCCGCAGTTCGAGGAAGGCGTACTCTATGGCGAGGTGGTGCCGATGCAAGACCTCACGCCTTACCTGCGCTGGCGCTCATGGCCACTGGCGATTGTTTGCTTCTTACTGTTTGGCTGGGCCTTGCTAGCCAGCCGGATGGCCAAGACGCTGTAACCGGCTGCGTGCCTAACAGGGTTGCGTGCCAAGCGCGCAGCCCGAAAAAACACCCGATCAGAGCAACGGACTGCCCGCGCGAAACAATTGCGAACCGCAGGAGCCACAAGCCTGCACACCCTGGCCGTGCAACCAGTCGGCGGCAGTACCACAGAGCGCGCAACAGAGCTGCTGGCGCCGCTTAAGCAATGGATTGAGCCGCACCGGGGCTTTGTGCAGCGGCCGAATATTGCCGCACCCAGGCTTGGCCACAGGCGCACTTTGCCGTTCAAGCAGCGCCAACTCTTGCGCAGCCGCGTGCCAGCCCTGCAGCCAGCTCAAGTCCTGATCCAGATAGGCCCGCACCAACTGCAACTCGGCGGGGCTTAAACCGCTTAACTCCAACTCATGCTCATGACTGCTATTGGCAGGCTTGCGACTGATGCTTTCGGCCTCATCCAGCGCCAATGCCAGCCGCTGTAACAACCGCCCATAAAGCCCTTCTGGCCCCTCGGTGTGGCGTGATTCGACCATCTGAACACCTCTCAGCCAGCGCAAAACCTACTGCCCCTTCGCTCCAAGTCTAGCGCTCGGGTCGCGGCCAAGCGCTTACTGCGACCAACGGCGGACAGGCCAAACAGCCACGCCTCAATCAGCGTTTCCCTCAGCCAAGCGGCGTCCTGTATGCTAGCGCGTTAGCTCAAACAGGCCGTTGAGAATGTAGCGAGCGACGGCTAGGCAAGGCGAAATCAGCCGAAAAAGCGCAGTGCACGCGCTGTGCATGAGCATTTTGAGGCTGATTTCAACGCCGCCTAGCCGAGCGCATTAGTTCTTCAACGGCCTGTTAAGCCCCTATTTCAAGCACAAGCAGCCAAGCCAAGTAGCCATGCACGAACTCTATCAGCCCCGTGAAATCGAAGCCGCCGCCCAGTCCCTGTGGGACGCGCAGAAATCCTTTGTAGTGACCGAACAGCCAGGCAAGGAGACTTTCTATTGCCTGTCGATGTTCCCCTACCCAAGCGGCAAGCTGCACATGGGTCACGTGCGCAACTACACCATCGGTGACGTGATCGCCCGCTATCAGCGCATGCAGGGCAAGAACGTGCTGCAGCCGATGGGCTGGGACGCCTTCGGCATGCCGGCGGAAAACGCCGCGATGAAGAACAACGTCGCGCCGGCCAAGTGGACCTACGAAAACATCGCCTACATGAAAACCCAGCTGCAAAGCCTGGGATTGGCGGTGGACTGGACCCGCGAAGTGACCACCTGCAAACCGGATTACTACCGCTGGGAACAATGGCTGTTCACTCGTCTGTTCGAAAAAGGCGTGATCTACCGCAAGAACGGCAGCGTCAACTGGGACCCGGTGGACCAGACCGTACTGGCCAACGAGCAGGTGATCGACGGTCGCGGCTGGCGCTCCGGCGCCCTGGTCGAGAAACGCGAAATCCCGATGTACTACTTCAAGATCACCGCTTACGCCGATGAGTTGCTGAGCGGCCTGGATGAGTTGGATGGCTGGCCGGAACAGGTCAAGACTATGCAGCGCAACTGGATCGGCAAAAGCTTCGGTGCCGACGTGGTGTTCGACTACGACCTCGCCAGCGTCGGCATCGACGGCCAGCTGAAGGTCTACACCACCCGCCCCGACACCCTGATGGGTGCCACCTACGTGGCCGTGGCCGCCGAGCACCCGCTGGCACAGCGCGCCGCGACAAGCAACCCGGTCGTCAGCGCCTTTATCGCCGAATGCAAAGGCGGCTCCGTGGCCGAGGCCGACATGGCCACCATGGAGAAGAAAGGCGTGGCCACCGGCCAGTTCGTCATTCATCCGCTGAGCGGCGCCAAGCTGCCGGTATTCGTCGCCAACTACGTGCTCTGGGGCTATGGCGAAGGCGCCGTAATGGCGGTGCCTGCCCATGACGAGCGTGATTTCGAGTTCGCCAACAAGTACGGCCTGCCGATCAAGCAGGTGTATGCCGCCGCGGACAAAGACTTCTCGGCGACCGAATGGCAAGCCTGGTACGGCGACAAGGCCGCAGTGAGCTGCGTCAACTCGGGCAAATACGACAACCTCGATTTTACTGCCGCTTTCGACGCCATAGTCGCCGACCTCGAAGCCTGCGCCCACGGCGCCCGCAAGACCCAGTTCCGCCTGCGCGACTGGGGCATCAGCCGTCAGCGTTACTGGGGCTGCCCGATCCCGATTATCCACTGCGACGCCTGTGGCGATGTGCCGGTGCCGGAAGACCAGCTGCCGGTGATCCTGCCCGAGGACGTGGTGCCGGACGGCGCCGGCAGTCCATTGGCGCGCATGCCTGAGTTCTATCAATGCAAGTGCCCGAAATGCGGTGCAGACGCCAAGCGTGAAACCGACACCATGGACACCTTCGTCGAGTCGTCGTGGTACTACGCCCGCTACGCCTCGCCGCATTACAGCGAAGGCCTGGTTGACCCAGTGGCGGCCAACCACTGGCTGCCGGTGGACCAGTACATCGGCGGTATCGAACACGCGATCCTGCACCTGCTGTACGCGCGCTTCTTCCACAAGCTGATGCGCGACGAAGGGCTGGTCAGCTCGAACGAGCCGTTCAAGAACCTGCTGACCCAGGGCATGGTGATTGCTGACACCTACTACCGCACCCTGGAAAACGGCGGCAAGGACTGGTTCAACCCAGCCGACGTCAACGTCGAGCTGGACGCCAAAGCCAAGGTGATCGGCGCCAAACTGAAGTCCGACGGCTTGCCGGTAGAAATCGGCGGCACCGAGAAGATGTCCAAGTCGAAGAACAACGGCGTCGACCCGCAAGCGATGATCGACGTGTACGGCGCCGACACCTGCCGCTTGTTTATGATGTTCGCCTCGCCACCCGACATGAGCTGCGAATGGTCCGACGCCGGCGTCGAGGGCGCGAACCGCTTTCTGCGCCGCGTCTGGCGCCTGGCTCACAGCCATGTCAGCGCCGGCCTACCCGCCAGCTTGGGTAAGCACGACCTGAACGACAGTCAGAAAGCCGTCCGCCGCGCTATCCACCTAGCGATTAAAAACGCCAGCCAAGATATCGGCCTGCACCACAAGTTCAACACCGCCATCGCCCAGGTGATGACCCTGATGAACGTGCTGGAAAAAGCCGCGACTGCCACCGAACACGACCGTGCCCTGCTGCAGGAAGGTCTGCAAGCCGTGGTCCTGTTGCTGGCGCCGATTACCCCACATATCAGCCACGAAATCTGGCGGTGCCTGGGCCACAACGACGCAATTATCGACGCCCATTGGCCACAGGTAGATGAGTCGGCGCTGGTGCAAGACAGTCTGATCCTGGTGATTCAGGTCAACGGCAAACTGCGTGGCCAGATCGAAATGTCTGCGACCGCCAGCCGCGAAGAAGTCGAAGCGGCGGCGCGCAGCAACGAAAGCGTGCTGCGTTTCACCGAAGGCCTGAGCATTCGCAAGGTCATAGTGGTGCCGGGCAAACTGGTTAATATTGTCGCCAGCTAAGTAACGCTGCCGTCAGCCTTATGCTGGCGCGGCTGTTCAATGGAATTGTTTGCAAAGGGATACTAAAGATGATGAAACGTAACCTGATGGTCATCGGCCTCGCCGCGCTACTAAGCGCCTGTGGCTTCCAACTGCGCGGCACCGGCGATACGCACTTCGCCCTCACCGAGCTCGACGTTAGCGCACGCAATGCCTACGGCGAAACCGTCAAGCAAGTGCGCCTAGTGCTGGAGAACAATAAGGTCAAGGTATACGGCAGCGCGCCTTATCACCTGATCCTGACGCGTGAAGACAGCCGCCAGCGCACCGCCAGCTATACCAGTAACTCACGCAGCGCCGAGATTGAGCTGACCAACACCCTGGATTACGAGATTCGTGGCGCCAACAATTTATTGCTGCTGCAGAATCAGCTCGAAGTGCAAAGCATCTACAACCAGGACCAGAACAACATCACCGGTTCCGGTCAGGAAGCCGTGCAGCTGGCTCAGGAAATGCGCCGCAACCTGGTGCAAAAGCTCGCGCAAAACCTGCAGATGGTTACCCCGCAACAGCTTGAGCAGCTGCAGCAAACCGCCCAAGCCAAGGCCAAGGCCGACGCCGACGCACTGGCTGCCGCACGCAAAGCCGAGCGCGATTTGCCGCAACAGTCGCCGATCCAGATCCCGACTGAGTAAGGCCGGCATGGGAGCCTCGACCGCAGCAAGGATCACAAGCGAGGGGCTCCGATTCAATTCCCCACCGAGCAAGTCGATTGGGCCGCCCCGGCGGCCCAATCGCAGCGCAGCGCCATGAAGCTCAATCCAGCCCAACTCAGCAAGCATCTGCAAGGCAACTTGGCACCCGTGTATGTGCTCAGCGGCGATGAGCATTTGCTGTGCCAGGAAGCCGCCGACAGCATTCGTAGCGCGGCACGCAGTCAGGGCTTTAGCGAGCGCGAAGTGTTCGATGTCGACAAAAGCTTCGACTGGGGCCTGCTCTACCAAGCCGCCGCCAGCCTCTCACTGTTTGCCGACAAGCGCCTGATTGAGCTGCGCATCAGCAGCGGCAAACCTGGAGACAAGGGTGCCAGCGCCCTGCTGGATTACCTGGCGCGCCCGCCCGAAGACACGCTGCTGTTGCTCAGCCTGCCCAAGCTCGATGGCAGCACGCAAAAGACCAAGTGGGCCAAGGCGCTGATTGACAGTGCCCATAGCCAATTTGTGCAAATCTGGCCGGTCGAAGCCGGGCAATTGCCACAATGGATTCGCCAGCGTCTGGCCCAAGCCGGTCTAGCCGCCAGCCCCGAAGCCATCGAATTGATCGCCGCGCGGGTTGAAGGCAACTTGCTGGCCGCCGCGCAAGAAATCGAAAAACTCAAACTACTCGCCGAGAACGGCCAGATCGATGTCACTACCGTGCAAGCGGCGGTGGCCGACAGCGCCCGCTTCGACGTGTTTGGCTTGATCGATGCGGCGCTCAACGGCGAGGCGGCGCACAGCCAGCGGATGCTCGAAGGTTTGCGCGGCGAAGGGGTCGAAAGCCCGGTGATTCTCTGGGCTCTGGCCCGCGAACTGCGGCTGCTGGCAACCATCGCCCAGCAGGTCAATAGCGGCTTGCCGCTGGATAAAGCCTTCAGCCAAGCGCGGCCACCGGTCTGGGACAAGCGTCGCCCGCTGATCAGCAAAGCCCTGCAACGGCACAGCGCCAGCGGCTGGAATCGTTTATTGCAAGACGCCCAGCGCATCGACGCCCAAATCAAAGGCCAGGCCGCCGGCGATCCCTGGAATGGCCTTAGCCGCCTAGCGCTGCTGATGGCCGGCCAGCGCCTGAGCTTGCCGGCGGAATAATCGCAGGCTTAGACGCGACCAGCAGCACTGGCGTTTTTACCCCTCGGCGGTGAAGATGCCCACGCCGAGACTGGCTCGGCAGCCCCCAGGAGCGCCCATGGCCAAATCCAGCAAAACCAACCAAAACCAGCCCGGCCCGAACAAGGCCAAATCGATCATTGCCCAGCCACTGTTTCGTTGTCGCCAAGAGCGACCGGCCAAAGGCAAAGGCAGCTACCGCCGCGAAGCCTTCCCGTCTAACCACGGGGAGGCTTCTCTGTTTCTGGCCGCCTAAAAACGCTGCCGCGCCGCACAGTAGCCCCACCCATGTTAAGGTTTGCGCCTATCTGAACCGCGCCGAGAGACCCGCATGCTTTACCCAGTACCCCTTCGCCATAGCCTGATCTGCTTGAGCCTCTGCCTGCTCAGCGCCTGCGCCGACCAGCAAGCCAACCAACAAAATACCGCCGCCAGCGCAACCCCTGCGCCAAGCACCGCTGCCACCGCCAGCAAGCCCAGCAACGCAGACGTGGCACCCGCCCAGAGCTTCGCCCAATGGCTGGCGCAGTTCCGTCAGCAAGCCCTGGACGCCGGCATTCAACCGGCTATTTTCGATCAGGCCTTTGCCGGCGTCAGCCCCGACGAGGCGGTGGTCAAAGCCGACAATAGCCAGCCCGAATTTACCCGCCCGGTGTGGGAGTACCTGGATGGCGCCATCTCCGCCGCGCGCGTGCGCCGTGGCCAGGCCATGCTCAACGAGCATGCCACCACCCTCGCCGCCATCGAGCAAGCTTACGGCGTAGACCGCCAAGCCTTGGTGGCGATCTGGGGCATGGAAAGCAGCTTTGGCCAGTTTACCGGCGACAAATCGGTGATTCGCTCACTGGCCAGCCTCGCCTACGAAGGCCGCCGCCCAGCCTTTGCGCAAACCCAATTGCTGGCCGCCCTGCAGATTTTGCAACACGGCGACGTGCCCAGCAGCCAACTGCTCGGATCCTGGGCCGGCGCCATGGGCCAAACCCAGTTTATCCCCAGCACCTATAACCATTACGCGGTCGACTTCGATGGCGATGGCCGCCGTAACATCTGGACCAGTCCCGCCGACGCCTTAGCCTCGGCCGCCAACTACCTACGCAGCTCCGGCTGGCAACAGGGCCAGCCCTGGGGCGTGGAAGTAACACTGCCGGAGAGTTTTGATTACGCCCTCGCCGATGCCGATATCCGCAAACCCCTGAATGAGTGGCGCGCGCTGGGGGTTAAAAACCTGCCGCCGGATTTTGCCCAAGCCCGCGCCTCTTTGCTGCTGCCGGCCGGCTACCGTGGCCCGGCGTTTTTGGTGCTGGATAACTTTCGCGCCATTCTCAAATACAACAACTCGACTTCCTACGCCCTGGCGGTTGGCCTGCTCTCGGAGCGCTTGTTAAACGGTGGTCAAGTGCTGGCCAAATGGCCCCGCGACGACCTGCCACTGAGCCGCGCGCAACGCATAGTGTTGCAGGAGCAGCTGAGCAGCAAAGGCTTCAACCCCGGCGGCGTCGACGGCATTATCGGCGCCAACAGCCGCAAAGCCATCCGCAGCTATCAACAAAGCCTCGGCTGGCCGGCTGACGGTTACCCCAATCAGGCGCTGTTGCAAAAACTTATCAGCACGCTGTAAATAAGCCGAAGAACATCCCAGGCGATCTCTGCTCGCATGACACTAGCCGCCGGGTCGATGCGGCGCGATCCGCCCAGTAAAGCGCATTGTGCGCGCGTTGTGTGCTTAGCGCAGGACAAAGCATGGCCCTGCACCCCGCGCTTAGCGTACTGGCTTGGGCGGCTCGGCTAAGGTTCGAGTTGCGCACGGATATTCAGCGGAATGCTGCAGCCAGGTTTTCAAGCCGGCCGCCGCCAACAGGCTGACGTTGTCGAATAGCGCGCCGACTTCATCCTTGCCGCCGGGCGCACAAAAACAACTGACCACACAGACCTCCGTTTGCCCGGCCGGGCAGGTTGACGCCTCCAACGAGCCAACGGCAGCAAACAGCAGCGCAATATGCGCCCGCAAACAGTGCAACCTCCCGCCCAGTGAGCGCTTAGTGCGCACCCGTATTGCGCAGCAGCATTAACACGACAAACCTGATCACCCAGACAACCATTGGCGCACGGGCTTTTGCCGGTTTTGGCACGTTTTCTGCGATAGCGGTAATGACCCCTTTGGTCCATTCCCCGTTGTGCATGGAGCCTTAATACGATGAAACGCCGTCCTCTATTGCAAGCTACCCTCGCCAGTGCCCTGCTACTGACTGGCCTGTTCCCGTTCAGCGCGCAGGCTGCCGAAACCATCAAGGTCGGCATTTTGCATTCGCTGTCCGGCACCATGGCCATTTCGGAAACCTCGCTGAAAGACATGGCGCTGATGACCATCGCCGAGATTAACGCCAAGGGTGGCGTGCTCGGTAAGCAGTTAGAACCTGTGGTCGTCGACCCGGCGTCCAACTGGCCGCTATTCGCCGAGAAGGGCCGCCAACTGCTGACCCAAGACAAGGTCGATGTGGTGTTCGGCTGCTGGACCAGCGTGTCGCGTAAATCGGTACTGCCGGTGTTTGAAGAGTTAAATGGCCTGCTGTTCTACCCGGTGCAATACGAGGGTGAAGAGATGTCGCCAAACGTGTTCTACACCGGCGCCGCGCCTAACCAGCAAGCCATCCCGGCGGTCGAGTACCTGATGAGCGAAGACGGCGGCGCCGCCAAGCGCTTCTTCTTGCTCGGCACCGACTACGTCTACCCACGCACCACCAACAAAATTCTGCGGGCCCTCCTGAAAACCAAAGGCGTGGCCGACAAGGACATCGAAGAGGTCTACACCCCGTTCGGCCATAGCGATTATCAAACCATCGTGGCCAATATCAAAAAATTCTCCGCAGGCGGTAAAACGGCGGTGATCTCCACCGTTAACGGCGACTCCAACGTGCCGTTCTACAAAGAACTGGGCAACCAGGGCATCGAAGCTACCGATGTGCCAGTGGTGGCCTTTTCGGTCGGCGAAGAAGAACTGCGCGGCATCGACACCAAACCGCTGGTGGGCCAACTGGCGGCCTGGAACTACTTCGAGTCACTGGATAACCCGGTCAACCAGAAGTTCGTCGGGGCCTGGAAGGCCTACGCCAAAGCTAAGAACCTGCCGAGCTACCCAACTGCGGTGACCAACGACCCGATGGAAGCCACCTACGTGGGCATCAATATGTGGGCGCAGGCGGTCACTAAGGCCGGCACCACCAACGTCGATAAGGTCCGTGACGCCATGGCCGGGCAAACCTACACCGCGCCAAGCGGTTACACCCTGACCATGGACAAGACCAACCACCACCTGCACAAGCCCGTGATGATTGGCGAAGTGCAAGGCGACGGTCAGTTCAATGTGGTCTGGCAAACCGACGGCCCAGTGCGCGCCCAGCCTTGGAGCCCGTACATTTCTGGCAACGCCAAGAAGCCGGACGTTGCTATGAAGTCGAACTGATCCGTCGGGGCCTGACCCCACTCACTCTGTAGGAGCCAGCTGGCTGGCGATCGAAGCGACGCGGTGGTCCTGGTCAACCGCGATCGCGAGCAAGCTCGCGCCTACCGAGCTCCTCTTTCAGGACATACCTATGCCTGCTGCCCTATACCGAATGCTCCTGTCATTGGCGCTTCTGCTGCCGATCAGCGCCCACGCCGGCGACGCTACCGACTTCGTCGCAGCCAACCCCAGCCAGCAGGCCAAACTGCTGGAAACCTGGGCCGCCCAACCCGATCCCGCCCGCCAACCACTGCTCGATGCCTTGCAACAAGGCCGCCTGGCCCAAGACAGCAGCAAGCAGGCGTTTATCCAAACCGCTGACCAGTTCATCGCCGTTGAAGGTGCCCTGCAACCGGCCAGCCCGCCGAAAAAACTGCAACTGAATAACCGCCTGCGCGGCCTCTTAGCCGCCGTGCAAGCCAGCCAGAAATTGCTCGCCAGCGATCCGAGCGTGCGCTTAGCGGCCGCCCAGCAATTGCAAAAAAACGCCAAACCCGCGCAGTGGCAACTACTCAATGCCCGGGTTTCCGGTGAAACCGATGAGACGGTTAAAACCGCGCTGGCGCTGGCCTTGGCCAACCTACAACTGGTCGACAGCAACCCGGTCGTACGCCTGCAAGCGGTACGCTTGCTCGGCGACACCGGCGAACCACTGGCGCGCACCCGCCTTGAAGCGCTATTGGACGCCAACAGCGAGACCGACGCTGACGTGCGCACTGCCGCGCAAACCAGTCTGGCGCAAGTTAAGCGCCGCTTATTGCTCGGTGAGCTACTCGGCCAAGCTTTTAGTGGCTTATCGCTGGGTTCGATTTTGCTGCTGGCGGCCCTCGGCCTGGCCATCACCTTCGGCCTGCTCGGGGTGATCAATATGGCCCACGGCGAGATGCTGATGCTTGGCGCCTACAGCACCTATATGGTGCAGATTGCCTTGCAGAAACTCGCCCCGGACTATCTG
The DNA here is from genome assembly GCF_030698175.1 of Pseudomonas sp. GTDB lineage: Bacteria > Pseudomonadota > Gammaproteobacteria > Pseudomonadales > Pseudomonadaceae > Aquipseudomonas. Next base: position 90,817 of record NZ_JAUYNT010000005.1, on the reverse strand, counting down.
GTTCTCTACCCGCTGATCGCCCTGCCGATTGCCTTCTTGGTCACTGCCTGCATTGGCATGGCGCTGGAACGCACGGTGATTCGCCACCTCTATGGCCGCCCGCTGGAAACCCTGCTGGCCACCTGGGGCATCAGCCTGATTTTGATTCAGTTGGTGCGGATGTTGTTCGGCGCGCAGAACGTCGAAGTGGCCAACCCAGCCTGGCTATCGGGCGGCGTGCAAGTGCTGCCCAACTTGGTGTTGCCGTACAGCCGCATGGTCATCATCGGCTTTGCACTGTTTGTGGTGGCCCTCACTTGGTTGCTGCTGAACAAAACGCGTCTGGGTCTGAACGTGCGCGCTGTCACCCAAAACCGCAACATGGCCGCCTGCTGCGGCGTGCCCACCGGCCGCGTAGATATGCTGGCCTTCGGTTTGGGCTCGGGCATTGCCGGTCTCGGCGGCGTGGCCCTGAGCCAAATCGGTAACGTCGGCCCTGACCTTGGCCAGAGCTACATCATTGACTCGTTTTTGGTGGTGGTGCTCGGCGGCGTTGGTCAGTTGGCCGGCAGCGTGCTGGCGGCCTTTGGCTTGGGTGTGGCGAACAAAATTCTTGAACCGCAAATTGGCGCCGTACTGGGCAAAATCCTCATCCTCGGGCTGATCATTTTGTTTATCCAAAAACGCCCACAAGGCCTCTTCGCCCTCAAGGGCCGGGTGATCGACTGATGACTATGCCACTCAATCCCATGCCGCCAAACAAGTCGTTGCTGGCCCGCGCCAGCGCCAAGCTCGGCCCGCAAACCAGCCTGGTGTTGGCTCTGCTGGTGTTGGCCCTGCTGCTGGCCATGCCGCTGCTGCACCTGCTGCCCGCCGAGCATTCTCTGCACGTCTCGGCCTACAGCCTAACGCTGGTGGGCAAAATTCTCTGCTACGCGGTGGTGGCCTTGGCGCTGGACTTGGTCTGGGGCTACGCCGGCTTGTTGTCGCTCGGTCACGGTCTGTTCTTTGCCTTGGGCGGCTACGCCATGGGCATGTACCTGATGCGGGAAAGCGCAGGCGATCAGCTGCCGGCGTTTATGACCTTTTTGTCCTGGACTGAGCTGCCGTGGTACTGGACGGGCACCCAACATTTTCTCTGGGCCCTGTGCTTGGTGGTGTTAGCGCCGGGCTTGCTGGCGCTGGTGTTTGGTTTTTTTGCCTTTCGTTCACGGATCAAAGGCGTGTACTTCTCGATCATGACCCAGGCACTGACCTTCGCCGGCATGCTGTTGTTTTTCCGTAATGAAACCGGCTTCGGCGGCAATAACGGCTTTACCAATTTTCGCCGCATCTTGGGTTTCGACATCACCGCCCCGAGCACCCGCGCCACGCTGTTTGTGGCCACGGTACTGTTGCTGGCGGGCAGCTTGCTGCTCGGTTGGCGGCTGGCCAAGAGCAAGTTTGGCCGGGTGCTCACGGCGCTGCGCGACGCCGAAAACCGCCTGATGTTTTGCGGCTACGACCCGCGTGGCTACAAGCTCTTTATCTGGGTGCTGAGCGCGGTGCTTTGTGGTCTGGCCGGCGCCCTCTATGTGCCGCTGGTGGGCATTATCAACCCCAGCGAGATGTCGCCGACCAACTCCATCGAGGCCGCCGTCTGGGTCGCCCTTGGTGGGCGCGGCACGCTGATCGGCCCTCTGCTGGGCGCAGGGTTGGTGAATGGCATGAAGAGTTGGTTCACCGTGGCGCTGCCGGAGTATTGGCTGTTTGCCTTGGGCACGCTGTTTATCGTCGTCACTCTGTATCTGCCGCAAGGCGTGATCGGCCTGCTACGGAGGAAGGACCAATGAGAGCCGCCCCAGTGCCTGAACTTATGCTCGACCCAAGCTACGACCCCAACACCGACGCCAGCAGCAGCCGCGAAGCCATAGGTTTAGGCAGCGCCGCCAGCGCGGGCCTGGATGTGCGCCACGGCACCATCCTGACGCTAGAAGACATCAGCGTTAGCTTCGATGGTTTCAAGGCGCTAAATAACCTCACGCTGTATATCGGCGTCGGCGAACTGCGCTGCATCATCGGCCCCAATGGCGCCGGCAAGACCACCATGATGGATGTGATCACCGGCAAAACCCGACCCGATCAGGGCAAGGCGTTTTTCGGTGAAACGCTCGATCTAACCCGCATGAGTGAAGTTGATATTGCCCAGTCCGGCATCGGCCGCAAGTTCCAAAAGCCAACGGTATTCGAGGCCCTAAGCGTGTTCGAAAATCTCGAACTGGCGCTAAAAACCGATAAGTCCGTGTGGGCCAGCCTGCGCGCCAAGCTGTCTGGCCAGCAGCGTGATCGGATCGACGCAGTGCTCAACACCATTCGCCTGCAAAGCTCGCGCAATCGCCCGGCCGGCCTGTTGTCCCACGGGCAGAAGCAGTTCTTGGAGATCGGCATGCTGCTGGTACAAGAACCGCAGTTGTTGCTGCTGGACGAACCCGTGGCCGGCATGACCGACGCCGAAACCGAGTTCACCGCCGAGCTGTTCAAGTCGCTGGCGCGCCAGCATTCGCTGATGGTGGTTGAGCACGACATGGGCTTTGTTGGCGCCATCGCCGACCACGTCACCGTGCTGCACCAAGGCAGCGTGCTGGCCGAAGGTTCGCTGGCACAGGTGCAGGCCGATGAGCGGGTGATTGAGGTGTATTTGGGCCGCTGACTATTCGTCGCGGGATGAGGTTTATCCAGCCATCGCACACACAAGGACATCAACATGCTGCACGTTCAACAACTGCATCAATATTACGGTGGCAGCCACATCCTGCGAGGCCTGTCGTTCGAGGCCAAGGTTGGCGAAGTGACCTGCCTGCTCGGCCGTAACGGCGTGGGTAAAACCACCCTACTGAAATGCCTGATGGGCTTAATCGCAGCCAAAGACGGCACGGTCAGCTGGGAAGGTCAGTCGATCACCGCGCTCAAACCGCACCAGCGCGTGCACGCCGGCATCGCCTATGTACCGCAGGGCCGGGAAATATTCGCCCGCCTGACCGTGGAGGAGAATCTGCTGATGGGGCTGTCGCGTTTTCCCGGCAGCCAAGCCAAGCAGGTGCCCGAGTTTATTTATGAGTTGTTCCCGGTGCTGCGCGAAATGAAACAACGCCGCGGCGGCGACTTGTCCGGCGGCCAGCAGCAACAGCTGGCCATCGGTCGTGCACTGGCCAGTCAGCCGCGCTTGTTAATCCTCGACGAGCCCACCGAAGGCATCCAACCCTCGGTGATCAAGGAGATTGGTGTGGTGATTAAAAAGCTCGCCGAGCGCGGCGACATGGCCATTTTGCTGGTCGAGCAGTTCTATGACTTTGCCGCCGAACTGGCCGACCAGTACCTGGTGATGAGCCGCGGCGAGATCGTCCAGCAGGGCCGTGGCAGCAGCATGCACGCGGACGGCGTGCGCGGCTTGGTGGCGATTTGAGCCTTGGCGTAGGGCGGGTGAAACCCGCCATTGGCCGCGCGAATTTCACCCGTACGGATAGCCCGAGCCCATGAACGCACCTGTCGCCACTCCCCTGTTCACCCCCAGCTGGCATGCCGAGCTGGAGCTTGGTTATGGCCGCTTTGGCGCCAGTACGCGGCCGACCCTGCGCCGCCATCTCGGCCCGCTGCGGGTGCAAAAGCATCTGTATGGCGACGGCCCGCAGGTGTGTCAGCACATCATTGTGCATCCGCCGGGTGGGATTGCCGGCGGTGATCGTTTGCATATATCCGCCGCGGTCGGCACCGATGCGTGGGCGCAACTGACCAGCCCAGGCGCCGCCAAGTGGTATCGCGCCAATGGCCCGGCCTATCAACAGCTCAAGCTCAAGGTCGCTGCGGGCGCTACTCTGGAATGGCTGCCGCAGGAGAGCATCGTCTACGCCGGCGCCCAGGCCGAACTGAGCACCCGTATCGACCTCGAAGGCGACGCGCGGCTGTGCTACTGGGACATCATTGCCCTGGGCCGTCCGGCCAGTGGCGAGCGTTTCGACAACGGCCACTTCCAGGCGCACCTGGACATCTATCGCGACGACCAGCTGCTCTGGCACGAACGCCAGCGCATCGTCGGCAATGATGGCTTGCTCGACTCAGCCATCGGCCTGGCCGGGCAACCGGTGTTCGCCACCCTGCTGATCAGCGGCGAAATCGACGCCGAACTCTTGGAGCGTTGCCGCGCATTGCCCGCCGTCACCTCGGGGCAAGTGCGCGGCGATCTCAGCCAACTGCCCGGCTTATTAGTCGCCCGTTGCCTGGCTGGCGAGGCCTTGCATGCGCGCGCCTGGCTGATCGAACTCTGGCGCCTGCTGCGCCCTGAACTACTCGGCCGCGACGCCGTCCCTCCCCGCATTTGGAGCACCTGAACCATGGATTTAACCCCTCGCGAAAAAGACAAATTACTGATTTTCACCGCCGGCTTAGTGGCCGAGCGGCGCCTGGCCCGCGGCCTGAAACTCAACTACCCGGAAGCCATCGCCTATATCAGCGCCGCCCTGCTGGAAGGCGCCCGCGACGGGCAGACCGTCGCCGAGCTGATGCACTACGGCACCACCCTGCTGAGCCGCGAACAGGTGATGACAGGCATCCCGGAAATGATCCCGGACATCCAAGTCGAAGCCACCTTCCCCGACGGCACCAAGCTGGTGACCGTTCATCAGCCGATTGCTTAAAAGCAGCCACAAGCGGCAAGCCATAAGCTGCAAGTAAGAGCAGCTCGGCTGCGCTTTTCACTTGCGGCTTGAAGCTTATAACTGCGACTAAAAGGAGCCCCCATGATTCCCGCCCCACACATCGAGTGCCTCGCAGCGGAGAACTTCGAACCGTATCGGCCAGGTTTGATCGAGCTGTTGCTAGATGCGGTGCAGTACGGCATGCGGTGCAGTACGGCGCCTCGGTGGGCTTTCTTGACGATCTCGACCAGCAGGAAGCCAGCGCCTACTTCGACCAGGTGTTGACCGGTCTGCGCAATGGCTCGCTGTTGCTCTGGGTCGCCCTCGAGCAGGGGCGCGTGCTCGGCAGCGTGCAACTGGGCCTGTGCCAGAAGCGCAACGGCCTCAACCGCGCCGAAGTGCAGAAGCTACTGGTGCTCGCCAGCGCGCGCCGCCGCGGCATCGCCCGCCAGCTACTGCAGCGCCTCGAAGGCGCCACTGGCGAGCGGCAGCGCGGCCTGCTCTACCTGGATACCGCAGCCGACAGCCCGGCCGAACAGTTCTACCACGCGCTCGGGTACCGCTACATAGGCGGCCTGCCCGACTATGCCTGCGGCCCTGATGGGCAGTACCGGGCAAACGCCATCTATTACAAAACCCTGTCGAGGCCCCAACCATGATTCCCGGCGAATACCAGATCCAACCCGGCGTGATCGAACTCAACGTCGGCCGCCGCACCCTTCGCCTGACGGTGGCCAACAGCGGCGACCGGCCAATCCAGGTCGGCTCGCACTACCACTTCTTCGAGAGCAACGACGCCCTGAGCTTTGACCGCGCCAGCAGCCTCGGTATGCGCCTGAATATCCCGGCCGGCACCGCCGTGCGTTTCGAACCGGGACAATCGCGCGATGTTGAACTGGTGGAACTGGCCGGCCTGCGCCGGGTGTTCGGCTTCGCCGGTCGAGTGATGGGCAACCTGGATTGAGCTGAACCCTGTAGGAGGGGCTTTAGCCGCGATAACGCTATCGCGGCTAAAGCCCCTCCTACAAAAACCGCAACAACCCTCGCCACGCCGTTAGCCAATCACGCGCAAGCCATCGCGCAGCAAGGAAATTGATCGATGAAAATCAGCAGACAAGCCTACGCCGACATGTTCGGCCCCACCGTTGGCGACAAGGTGCGCCTGGCCGATACCGAACTGTGGCTTGAAGTGGAAAAGGACTTCACCACCTACGGCGAAGAAGTGAAATTCGGCGGCGGCAAGGTGATTCGCGATGGCATGGGCCAGAGCCAACTCTGCGCTAAAGACGTAGTCGATACGGTGATTACCAACGCGCTGATCATCGACCACTGGGGCATAGTCAAAGCCGACGTCGGCTTGAAAGACGGCCGCATCAAAGCCATCGGCAAGGCCGGCAACCCCGACATCCAACCCAATGTGAGCATCGCCATCGGCGCCGGCACCGAGGTGATCGCCGGCGAAGGCATGCTGCTCACCGCCGGCGGCATCGACACCCACATCCACTTCATCTGCCCACAACAGATTGAAGAGGCGCTCATGAGCGGCGTGACCACCATGATCGGCGGCGGCACCGGGCCGGCCACCGGCACCAACGCTACCACCTGCACCTCTGGGCCTTGGCATCTGGCGCGCATGCTGCAAGCCGCCGACGCCTTCCCGATGAACATGGGCTTTACCGGCAAGGGCAACGCCAGCCTGCCGGAGCCGTTGATTGAACAAGTCAAAGCCGGCGCCATCGGCCTGAAGTTGCACGAAGACTGGGGCACCACCCCGGCGGCCATCGACAATTGCCTGAGCGTGGCCGACCAATACGATGTGCAGGTGGCGATCCACACCGACACCCTGAATGAGTCCGGCTTTGTCGAAACCACCCTCGCCGCTTTTAAAGGCCGCACCATTCACACCTACCACACCGAGGGTGCCGGCGGCGGTCACGCGCCAGACATCATCAAGGCCTGCGGCTTTGCCAATGTACTGCCCAGCTCGACCAATCCAACCCGGCCCTTCACCAAGAACACCATCGACGAACACCTGGACATGCTGATGGTCTGCCATCACCTCGACCCAAGCATTGCCGAGGATGTGGCCTTTGCCGAGTCGCGCATTCGCCGCGAAACCATCGCCGCCGAAGATATCCTGCACGACCTCGGCGCCTTCAGCATGATCAGCTCCGACAGCCAAGCCATGGGCCGCGTTGGCGAGGTGATTACCCGCACCTGGCAAACCGCCGACAAGATGAAAAAACAACGCGGCGCTCTGCCTGGCGACGGCGCAGACAACGATAACTTTCGGATTAAACGCTACATCGCCAAATACACCATCAACCCGGCGATCACCCACGGCATCAGCCATGAAGTCGGCTCCATCGAAGTGGGCAAGTGGGCCGACCTGGTGCTCTGGCGCCCGGCGTTTTTCGGGGTGAAACCGAGTTTGATTTTGAAGGGTGGGGCGATTGCCGCCAGCCTGATGGGCGATGCCAACGCCTCGATCCCCACCCCGCAGCCGGTGCACTACCGGCCGATGTTCGCCAGCTACGCAGGCTCACGCCACGCCACCTGCCTGACCTTTATCAGCCAAGCGGCGCTGGCGGCTGGCGTGCCCGAACAGCTAGGACTGAAGAAGCAAATAGGCGTCGTGAAGGGCTGTCGCGAGGTGCAGAAAACCGACCTAATCCACAACGACTACCTGCCCAACATCGAGGTCGACCCGCAGAACTACCAAGTCAAGGCCGACGGCCAATTACTCTGGTGCGAACCGGCCGAGGTGCTGCCCCTGGCGCAGCGCTATTTTCTGTTCTGAGGCCGCAGCGCAGTAATAGGTCAGGAGCCACGCCCCCAGTCACTGCGCCATGGACGGCGCCCAGACTCGACAGCTTGCAAGACTGCGGCGGGCGGGGCAAAGCCTAATCAGCACCAGATCAGTGCGCGCCAAGTTGCAGTGCACCAAGTAAATCTGTCTAAACAGACAATTTTAATCAGGCCTGATTTTCTTAGCACTAAAGCCAACTCCCCCAGCGTTTTGGCACCACCCTTGCTTTGTTAGCCGTATTCAATTTGCCGGAAACCGCCATGTTGGTCATCCACCACCGTATTGCACCCAACGCGCACTGGGACGCCGAGTTGCTCTTGAGTTTTGAGGCGCGCAGCAAGAGTCGCCTGCGCTGCTTTACCACCCAGGGCGAAGATGTCGGCCTGTTCCTCGAACGCGGTCAGCCGCCGCTGCAAGACGGCGACTGCCTGCAGGCCCAAGACGGCCGGATCGTGCGTGTTTGCGCGCGGCCAGAAGCGCTGTTGCATGTAACCTGCGCGAGTGCGTTTGAGCTCACCCGCGCGGCCTATCACCTCGGTAATAGGCACGTAGCCCTGCAACTGGGTGATGGTTGGCTGCGCCTGCCCGACGACTACGTGCTCAAAACCATGCTTGAGCAGTTAGGCGCCAGCGTGACCTTGCTAAACGCGCCCTACCAACCGGAACATGGCGCCTATGGCGGTGGGCATCACCACTCACATGCCGGTGATGCCGAGTTCAGCTACGCGCCACGCCTGCATCAGTTTGGCGCACGCACATGAAGGCCCATTGCCGCTCGTTGGCCTCCCGCGCGGGGACGCCAGCACCCATGGCCGTGCGCACGTGAACCCCAGCGTCTGGGCGCTGCTACGCCTCGCCAGCCCGCAACTGCCGATTGGCGGTTACAGCTATTCGCAGGGTTTGGAGATGGCCGTCGAACAAGGTTTAGTCTGCGACTCGGCCAGCGCTCAGCAGTGGATTAGCGATCAGTTGCTGCTCAACCTCGCACGCTTTGACGCCCCCCTGCTGTTGGCCCATTGCGTGGCCGCTAACAATGCAGACTGGGACACACTGCTGCACCTGGCCGAACGCCAACGCGCCAGCCGCGAAAGCCGTGAACTGCAGCAAGAGAGCCGGCAAATGGGCTACTCGCTGCAGCAACTGCTGGAGCAATTACCCGAGTTAGACCAGCCCGGTCGCGACTGCCTGACCCGCCTCAACCAACCCAGCCTAATGCTGGCGTGGGCGCTGGCCGCCCGCGCATGGGGCATTAGCCCGGCCGATGCACTCAGCGCCTGGCTCTGGGGTTGGCTGGAGAACCAATTGGCAGTGCTGATGAAAACCCTGCCCCTCGGCCAGCAAGCGGCCCAGCGCTTAACCTCAGAGTTATTACCGCGGTTAAGCGACGCCCAGCAGCACGCCAGCAACCTGCCACCGGCCCACTGGGGCAGCGCCGCGTTTGGCCTAGGCCTGGCTAGCATGGCGCACGAGCGCCAGTACAGCCGCTTATTTCGCTCTTAATCAGGAGACTCACAGATGCACAGCCAACCCCTGCGAATCGGCATCGGCGGCCCCGTCGGCTCCGGCAAAACCGCCCTCACCCTGGCCTTATGCCTGGCCCTGCGCGAGCGTTACAACCTCGCCGTGGTCACCAACGACATCTACACCCAAGAGGATGCGCAGTTTTTGGTGCGCAACGCCGCACTGGCCCCAGAGCGGATTATCGGCGTGGAAACCGGCGGCTGCCCGCACACCGCCATCCGCGAAGACGCCTCGATTAATTTGGAGGCAATTGAGCAACTCAATCGGCGTTTTCCGGGGCTCGATTTAATTATTGTCGAGTCCGGCGGCGATAACTTGTCGGCCACCTTTAGCCCAGAACTGTCCGATTTAACCCTGTACGTGATCGACGTTTCCGCCGGCGACAAACTACCGCGCAAAGGCGGCCCCGGCATCTGCAAGTCGGACTTATTAGTCATCAACAAAATCGATTTAGCCCCCTTGGTGGGCGCCTCACTCGAACTGATGGACAGCGACACGCGGCGCATGCGCGGCGACAAACCCTTCGTCTTTAGCAACCAAAAAACCGGCCAGGGCCTGGCGCAAATCATCGCCTTTATCGAACGTCACGGCATGCTCAACGCCGCCTAACTCCAACCAAAATAGCTGACCATCGGAGACTACTATGCAGCGTTTTAAAGTTCTTATCGCCCTGAGCCTGTTGCTCAGCCCGGCGGCCGCGTTTGCCCACCCCGGACACGATCACAGCGGTCTGCTGGCGGGCTTGGCGCACCCACTGTTTGGTCTTGATCACTTGCTGGCGATGCTGGCGGTAGGCCTGTGGGCAGCACAACAACAGGGCACCGCACGCTGGGCGTTACCGCTGAGTTTTGTGGCGAGCATGCTGATCGGTGGCTTACTGGGCTTCAGCGGCGTGCAATTGCCCTTGCTGGAAGGTGCCATCGCCGCCTCGGTGCTGGCCCTGGGCCTGCTGGTGGCCGTCGCGGCGCGCTTGCCGATGGCCGTGGCTAGCGGCCTATGCGCCTTGTTCGCCCTCAGTCACGGGGTTGCCCATGGTCTTGAGCTACCCAGCGCCGCCAGCCCCTGGGCGTATGCCGCAGGCTTTAGCGCCGCCACACTGCTGCTGCATGCCGGCGGGTATGCCCTGGTGCGCTACCTGCCCAAGGCCGCTGCGCCACTGGTACGAATAGCCGGTTTGGGGACCGCCAGTGCCGGCGTATGGTGGCTGGTCAGCTAACCCACTCACAGCCACGACTGCCAGCCTGAGAACGCACGGCGCCAAGCTAATCAGCGCCCTCTAGCTGAACCAAAACAAAAAAGGCGACCCGCTGGTCGCCTTTTTTATCCACGCAACTCTTAGCTGTTCTTCGCCTCATGGGCCTGCTTGTCGGCGTGGTAAGAAGAGCGCACCAGCGGGCCGGACGCGACATTCTTGAAGCCCATCTTGGTACCTTCTTCGGCGAACCAGGCGAAGGTATCCGGGTGCACATAGCGCTGCACCGCCAAGTGGCTGCGGGTCGGTTGCAGGTACTGGCCGAGGGTGAGCATGTCGATATCGTGCTCGCGCATGCGCTGCATGACTTCGATGACTTCCTCGTCGGTCTCGCCCAAACCGAGCATCAGGCCCGACTTGGTCGGCACATTCGGCACCAGCTTTTTGAAGTTTTGCAGCAGGTCCAGCGACCACTCGAAATCCGAACCCGGACGCGCCGCCTTGTACAGACGCGGCACGGTTTCCAGGTTGTGGTTGAACACATCCGGCGGCTCGCTGGCGGTAATCGCCAGGGCGATGTCCATGCGGCCACGGTAGTCGGGCACCAGGGTCTCTAGCTGCACACCGGGGCTCAGCAGGCGAATCTCGCGCAGGCAATCGGCAAAGTGCTGGGCACCACCGTCACGCAGGTCATCGCGGTCCACCGAGGTAATCACCACGTACTTGAGCCGCAGGTCGGCAATGGCCACCGCCAGATTCTTCGGCTCATCGGCATCCAACGCATTCGGCCGGCCGTGTCCAACGTCGCAGAACGGGCAGCGCCGGGTGCAGATGTCGCCCATGATCATAAAGGTCGCGGTACCACCGGAGAAACACTCGCCCAGGTTTGGGCAGGAGGCCTCTTCGCAGACGCTGTGCAGCTTGTGTTTGCGCAGCAGCTGCTTGATGTTATCGACTTCCGGCGACAGCGGAATGCGCACGCGAATCCAGTCGGGCTTGCGCAAAAACTCATCGGTGGGAATGATTTTTACCGGGATCCGCGCCACCTTCTCGGCGCCGCGCAGTTTGACCCCCGCTTCGACTTTGAGCGGGGCTTTGCCTGCCAGCTCAGTGCTGCCTGTGGTTTCAATGCTCATAATGCTTGGATTCCGCCCGAGAGGGTCGTCTGTTCACCCGTTAGGGTCGTTTGCTCAAGGTAGCCGAGGTGTTTGACGAGCTGTGCGCGCAATCGGGCACTTACTTCGGACAATTCTAGCGGCCCGGCCAACGGGCCGATCAGGTCACGCATCTGGGTCATGCGCAGTCCCGCATAACCACAGGGGTTGATCCGCGCAAACGGCTCAAGGTCCATATCCACATTCAGTGCCAGGCCATGGAAGCAGCGGCCATTACGAATCCGCAGGCCCAGGGAGGCGATCTTCGCGCCATCCACATACACCCCCGGCGCATCGGCCTTGGCCGCCGCGTTAATACCATAACTGGCCAGCAACTCGATCAGGCTTTGCTCGATACGACTGACCAGCTCACGCACCCCAAAGCCCAAACGCCGCACATCCAACAGCACATAGGCCACCAGCTGGCCGGGGCCGTGATAGGTCACCTGACCGCCGCGATCGGCCTGCACCACCGGGATATTACCCGGCAACAGCAGATGTTCGGCCTTGCCGGCCTGGCCCTGGGTAAACACCGCTTCGTGCTGCAATAACCAGAGCTGATCGGCGCTGTCCGGGCTGCGATTATTGGTGAAGTCCTGCATCGCCTGCCAAACCGGCTGATAGGGCTGCAGGCCCAGCTCACGCACGCCCAGCAGGTTTATCACCGCCGCATCTGTACGTGGCTCCTGGCTAGCGTGCATCAGAGCACCATATGTACACGGCCAGTAGCGCGCAAATCACTGTTGATCGCCTCCAACTGCAGCGGTCCGGTGGCGGTAATCAACACCTGAAAGGAGTGAAAGCGACCATTGCTGCTGTCACGCCGGGTCAGGGTGCGGGGATCGAAGTCTGGCGCATGGCGCTGCATGACCTCGATGACCATCTCGGCAAAGCCCTCGCCGGCATCGCCAATCACCTTGATCGGATACAGCGGGCAAGGAAACTCGATTACCGGTGGTGGCAGATCATTCTTATTCATAGAGAGTGTTCATCCACAAAGACCTCTGCAACCGGTGCCGGGCACGCCCTTTAGGCGTGCCCGGACGCGGTGTTAGTTGAATATACCGAAGAAGAACAAGCGCAAGCCGTCCCACATCCGGCGCAGGAAACCGGCTTCTTCAACCGCCTGCAAGGCCACCAGATCACTGCTGTGGACCACCTTGCCGTCCAGCGTTACCTCAACTTTACCAATCACCGCGCCGGCCGCAATAGGTGCAATTAATTGCGGCAAGAAGGTCATGCTGGCTTGCAGGTTTTTCGCCTGATCCTTGGCCACGGTGAGGGTCAAGTTTTCGGTCAGGCCGGCGCTGACTTCACGTTCCAGACCTTTCCACACCGGCGCCTTGCCCAGTTCCACAGCCTTCTGATAGAAGGTCTTGGTTTCGAAGAAGCGAAAGCCATAGGTCAGCAGTTTCTGGGTTTCCGCCGCGCGAGCCGACTCGCTGACAGTACCGAACACCGCAGTGATCATCCGCGCGCCTTCACGCACCGCCGAGGACACCAGGCAGAAACCGGCCTCTTCGGTGTGGCCGGTCTTCAGGCCATCGACGGTCTTGTCACGCCACAGCAGCAGGTTGCGGTTACCCTGTTTGATGTTGTTCCAGTAGAACTCTTTTTGCGAGTAGATGGCGTAGTGCGCCGGGTCTTCGTTGATGATGGCGCGCGCCAAAATAGCCATATCGCGGGCGCTGGAGTAGTGCTCAGGATGCGGCAGGCCGGTGGCGTTCATAAAGTGCGAGTTCTTCATGCCCAGACGCTCGGCAGTCTCGTTCATCATGTCGGCGAAACCATCCTCAGTGCCAGCGATGTACTCGGCCAGCGCGATGCTGGCGTCGTTGCCGGACTGGATGATGATGCCGTGCAGCAGGTCATCGACCTTCACCTGGCTGTTTAACGGCAGGAACATGGTGGAACCACCGGACGCGGCACCACCCGTACGCCAGGCGTGCTCGCTGACGGGCACCAGGTCCTGCTCACCGATCTTGCCCTTGCGGATCTCCAACGTGGCGATATAGGCGGTCATCAGCTTGGTCAGGCTGGCCGGCGGCAGGCGCTGGTCACTGTTGTTTTCCACCAGCACATTGCCACTGGCGGCATCCAGCAGCACATAGGACTTAGCCGCCAACTGCGGCGGCGCCGGTGTGGCCTGCGCCGCAGACACCGCGGCAACAGGGGCGGTAACCAGCAAAGCAAGGAATGACAGACGTTGGGCAAAGCGGATGATATTCATCAGTATCTCTGGGTCCTAGGTTCTAAATTGAATGCGCGCTCAACAAGGTTCGCGGCGCTATGCGTGGTGACGACCGCTATTGCGCTCGAACCAAGCTCGGCTGACCCAAATTGGCCTGCCGCACAGATTCTTGTACTTGCTCAACCTCGGCCTGAGTGCTGATCGGCCCCAGGCGGACTCGGTGCAGTGTCTGCTGGTTGAGCGCCACCGAGCTGATAAACACCGGGGCAGTCACTGCCTGGCTCAGCTTGGCTTTGAGGAGCTCGGCAGCGTCCGGGTTGGCGAAGGCGCCCACCTGGAGATACAGCCCAGCGACTGGTGCGGAAGCGTTTTTTTTTAGCGGTGCCGACAGCGACTCCGAAACTGACATAGGCAACACTGCCTCAGCATGTTGATTAACCGGCGGCGAATACTCTTCAATCGGCGCCGCCATGGCGACGGTCAAGGGCTGCGGCGTTTGCGCCACTTTCTGCGGCCCGGCCAACACCAGCGGCACCGGCCGACCCTGCTGGGCCCACCACTGGTGCGGATCAATCCCTTCAACCCGCACGCGGGCGGTGCCGGCTTCGGCATAGCCGAGTTTCTTGGCGGCGGCAAACGACAGGTCAATCACCCGATCGGAATAAAACGGCCCACGGTCGTTAACCCGCACGATCACGCTTTTGCCGTTCTCTACGTTGGTCACACGCACGTAGCTGGGCAGCGGCAAGGTCTTATGCGCGGCGGTCATGCCATACAGGTCATATTTCTCGCCAATGGCCGTGGCCTCGCCGTGAAACATAGTGCCGTACCACGAAGCCAAGCCAATGGCCTGATAACGTTCGGCGTTGCGTTGCGGATAATAGGTTATGCCCCGCACCGTGTAGGGATTGGCTTTGACCGGCCCGTAATGCGGCATCGGCACCGCATCGGCGATTCGTGACACGTCCACATCCCACCAAGGCGCGCCATCGCGGTGCGGCTTGGCATAATTGCCCGGGCCGGAGATTGGCCCAGTGGTCGGCAGCGGCTTTGGCGCGCGATTGTGTGAACAACTGACCAGCAGTAATGCCAACGCCAGATTCACAGCGAGTTTGCAGGCCGCCGCGCGCTTCATTTAACGCCCCGCGCTTGCACTAACTTCTCGGACAGTTGGTGCACCGCCATGGCATACATGGCGCTGCGGTTGTAGCGGGTAATGGCGTAAAAGTTCGACAGCCCCAGCCAGTATTCCGGGCCCTCGGCACCGTCGAAACGAAAGGCGGTCACCGGCAAATCGGCGCGCAAGGCGTCATGACTGGACCAACCGAGGGCACGCAAATCACCCACAGTTTTCACCGGCTCAATGCCCGCAGTCAGGCCCTCATCGACATGGGCGCCACGCACCTCGGCGCGACTCACCACCAAGCCGCCGGCAGTCCAGCCATGCTGTTTGAAGTAACTGGCGACGCTACCGATGGCGTCAGCCGGGTCGCTCCAGACATTGATTTTGCCGTCGCCGTTCAGGTCGACCGCAAAGGCCCGGTAACTGCTCGGCATAAACTGCGGCAAACCCATGGCGCCGGCATAGGAACCTTTGACGCTGAGGGGGTCGAGTTGCTGTTCACGGGTCAGCAGTAAAAACTCTTTCAGCTGCTGGCGAAAAAACGGCGCCCGTGGCGGGTAATCAAAGCCCAAGGTGGTGAGCGCATCAATGACCCGATAATTACCAGTATTGCCACCGTAGAAGGTTTCGACACCGATGATCGCCACTATCACCTGTGGATCAACCCCATATTCCTGCTGGGCGCGCAGCAAAGCGGCCTCGTGCTGCCGCCAAAAATCGACCCCGCGGGAGATCCGCGCCTCGGTGATAAAGATCGGCCGGTATTCGCTCCACGGCTTAACTTTTTCTGCCGGCCGCGAGATGGCATCGAGAATCGACTGCTTGCGCTCAACCTGAGTAAATAACAGGTTCAATTGCTCACTGGCAAAACCATGGGCATTGGTCATTTCGCTAACGAAACTGGCCACTTCAGGCGAGTTGTCATAGTCCACTGCCTGCGCCGTTTGCGCGCCGCACAGGCTCGCCAGCAAGGCGC
Source organism: Pseudomonas sp. (assembly GCF_030698175.1). Lineage (GTDB taxonomy): Bacteria > Pseudomonadota > Gammaproteobacteria > Pseudomonadales > Pseudomonadaceae > Aquipseudomonas. The sequence goes on along the minus strand of NZ_JAUYNT010000005.1, from coordinate 75,202 downwards.
AGCCGGTGAGTTTGCGCGCCAGCAAGCGGCGCAACACGGGCATGGAGTGGTGGGTTAAATCATTCATTGTTATCAAACCTGGGCGATCCATTTACGATGGGTATGGATCGACATCAAGATCCCAAACGCAGTCATCAACGTCACCATCGAGGTGCCGCCGTAGCTAATAAAAGGTAATGGCACACCGACCACCGGCAACAAGCCACTGACCATGCCGATATTGACGAACACATAGACAAAGAAAGTCATGGTCAGGCTGCCGGCCAATAGCTTACCGAAGAGTGTCTGCGCTTGGGCAGTAATCACCAAGCCGCGGGCAATTAGTAACAAATAAACCAGCAACAGCACACAGATGCCGACCAAGCCAAATTCCTCGCCAAGCACGGCAATAATAAAATCGGTATGGCTTTCCGGCAAAAAATCCAGGTGCGACTGGGTGCCCAGTAGCCAACCTTTGCCAAATACACCGCCAGAACCGATAGCTGCTTTGGACTGAATAATATTCCAACCAGTTCCCAGCGGGTCGCTTTCGGGGTCGAGAAAGGTCAGCACCCGCTGTTTTTGATACTGCAGCAGCACAAAAAACCACATCCCCACCGCAATCGGCACCACCGCCGCCACCGCCGCCAGAATCCAGCGCCAGCGCAGACCGGCCATAAACATCACAAACAAACCGGAAACCAGAATCAGCAAGGCAGTGCCCAGATCCGGCTGGCGCACAATCAGCACAAAGGGTACGCCTATCAGGCCTAAACCCACCAACACATGCTGAATTTTCGGCGGCAAACTGCGTTTGGCCAGGTACCAGGCGATGGTCGCCGGCATGATGATTTTCATAAATTCCGACGGCTGAAAACGGATCACCCCGGGGATATTGATCCAGCGCGTGGCGCCCATGGCGTTATGCCCCATGACATCCACCGCCACCAGCAACACCACCCCCAGCACGTAAGCCAGCGGCGCCCAGCGCGCGATAAACCGCGGGTCCAGTTGCGCGACCACACACATCGCCACCAAACCAATGCCAAAGGAGGCGGCCTGCTTAAACAGCAGGTCCCAGTTTTTACCGCTGGCCGAATACAACACAAACAAACCGCCGGCGATCAAGACCAGCAGAATCAGCAGTAATTGGCCGTCGATGTGCAGGCGCTGCAGCAAGCTGGCGCGGCGGCGCAAAACGTCATCGCCAGAGATACTGCGATCAAAACTGCTGCTCATGCTGGCTGCTTCATGGTTGCTGACTCATGGTTTTACTGCGCATATCCGCAGGTGAACGAAACTCGGGCTTGAGCTGACCGTCAGGCCCCAGCAGCCAGGCATCCATCACTTGTTTCACGATGGGGGCCGCCACGCCGGAACCTGACTCACCGTTCTCGATCATCACCGCCACGGCAATTTTGGGGTTGTCCGCCGGCGCGAAGGCGATAAACAACGCATGGTCGCGGTGGCGCTCCTGAACCTTGGAGCGATCGTACTTCTCGCCCTGCTTGATCGCCACCACCTGCGCCGTACCACTCTTGCCGGCAATCCGGTAAACCGCCGACTCGCCGACCTTGCGCGCCGTGCCCCGGGCTCCGTGCATAACCTGCTGCATGCCATTGCTGACCTGCTGCCAACTCTTGGGGTCGCGCAATTGGATATCGGCCATCGGGCGGGGCAGTTGCAACTCGGGCGGGCGCACCAAGTCCTGGGGCGCCACGCCATCGATATCTTTAGCCAAATGCGGCCGATTCCATTTGCCCTTGTTGGCAAGCAAGGCCGCCACCTGGGCCAACTGCAAAGGCGTGGTCTGCATATACCCCTGACCAATCCCCAGAATCAAGGTTTCACCTGGGTACCAGGCCTGACGGTAGCGGGCACGCTTCCACTCGCGCGACGGCATCAAGCCCGCCGACTCTTCAAACATATCCAACGAGACCTTCTGGCCGATGCCAAAGCGGCCCAGATACAAGCCCAACCGATCCACCCCAAGCCGGTGCGCCAGCTCGTAAAAATAGGTGTCGTTGGAGCGCATGATGGCCATTTCCATATTCACCCAGCCATCGCCGGTACGGTTCCAGTTACGGTACTTGTGGTCGTAGTTAGGCAGCTGGAAATAGCCCGGATCAAATACCCGCGACTCACCGGTGATCACCCCAGCGTCCAAACCGGCCGCCGCCACCGCCGGTTTAATGGTTGAGCCCGGCGGATACAAACCGCGCAAGACTCGATTAAACAGCGGCCGGTCAATTGAATCGCGTAGCTCTGCATAGGCGCTCAAGCCAATCCCGGTGACAAACAAATTCGGATCGAAACTGGGCAGGCTGACCATCGCCAACACATCGCCATTGGCCGGATCGAGCGCCACTATGGCCCCGCGCTTGCCGGCCAACGCCGCCTCGGCGGCCTGCTGCAGGCCGACATCCATGGCCAGATGAATGTCTTTGCCGGGCTGTGGATCGGTGCGTTTCAGCACCCGCAGAACGCGCCCACGGGCATTGGTCTCAACCTCTTCATAGCCCACCGAGCCATGCAACTCCGGCTCATAAAAGCGCTCGATGCCGGTCTTGCCGATATGGTGAGTACCGCTGTAATTGATCGGATCGAGCTTTTTCAGTTCGGCCTCATTGATCCGTCCGACGTAACCGACCGAATGGGCAAAATGCTCGCCCTGCGGGTAGTGGCGCACCAGCTGCGCGACCACCTCGACGCCGGGCAGGCGGAACTGATTGACCGCAATCCGGGCAATCTGCTCCTCACTCAGCTCAAACAAAATCGGCACCGGCTCAAACGGGCGACGGCCTTGGCGCATGCGTTTTTCGAACAAGCGTCGGTCATCGGGGGTGAGTTCCAGCACCTCGACTATCACGTCCAGCAGCTGCAACCAGTCTTTGCCGGAGCGCTCGCGGGTCATGCTCAGGCTAAAACTGGGTCGATTGTCGGCGATGATCACCCCGTTACGGTCGTAGATCAGCCCGCGACTCGGCGGAATCGGCTGCACGTGTACGCGGTTGTTTTCCGAGAGCGTCGAGTGATAGTCGTACTGAACCACCTGCAAGAAATACAGCCGTGCAATCAACACGCCGATCAACAAAACAATCGCCACGGCGCCGACCACCACCCGTTTGCGTACTAGGCGGGCGTCTCTCTCGTGGTCCTTAATGCGGATCGGCTGCGGCATTCTTAGTCAATCGCAATCATTGATGATAAGGGTTTGGCGTGCGGGCAAACATGCGGCTATCAAGGGCGGCATCTTAGTCGGTCGCAATCATTTTGATGACAAGGGTTTGGCGTGAGGGCAAACATGCGGCTATCAAGGACGGCATTCTTAGTCAGTCGCAATCACTTGTGATAAGGGTGCCCGGACAACACAGTCCAAGCGCGATAAATCTGTTCACCGATCAAGATCCGCACCAGCGGATGCGGTAAGGTCAGCGGCGACAACGACCAACGCTGCTCGCTGCGGGCACACACTTGCGGAGCCAAGCCCTCGGGGCCGCCGACCATCAAATTGACGGTGCGCGCATCCAGGCGCCAGCGATCCAGCTCGGCCGCCAGCTGCTCGGTGCTCCAGGGTTTACCTTCGACTTCGAGCGTGACCACCCGCTCCCCCGGCAGCACTTTGGCCAACATGGCATCGCCTTCCTGACGGATCAGGCGCGCCACGTCGGCATTTTTGCCACGGGTATTGAGCGGGATTTCCACCAGCTCCAGCGCCAACTCGGACGGTAAACGCTTGGCATATTCCTGCCAACCGTCTTCCACCCACTTGGGCATCCGCGAACCAACGGCGATCAGGCGCAGGCGCACAACGCGGCCTTATTCGTGTTCGGGTTTGTGTTCGCTGGCGATGAATTGCTCATGACTGTGCTGCAAACGGCTCTGCTCGGTGCCCTGCCAGAGTTTCTCCAAGTCGTAGAACTGGCGGGTGGACGGCTGCATCACGTGCACTACCACATCGCCCAAGTCGAGCAAGGCCCACTCGCCGCTGTCCAAGCCTTCGCTGCCCAGTGGGCGCACACCCTGTTCTTTGACTTTTTCCAGGACGTTGTCGACCAGCGACTTAACATGACGGCTAGAGGTGCCGCTGGCGATCACCATGTAGTCGGTGATGCTGGTTTTCTCGCGCACGTTGATGCTGAGAATATCCTGGGCCTTGAGGTCTTCGAGGGCGGCGACTGCCAATTTGACTACTTCGTCGCTGCTCAGTTGGTTTTTTTGCTTGCTCATAAATAACTCACTTGCCTCATGTTCAGTTCGACGCAGGGTAAAGTCCGTGCGCATGGATATAGGCCAGTACCGCGTCAGGCACTAAAAAACGTGCCGACTTGCCGCTGCCAAGCAGCTGGCGAATGTGGCTGGCAGACACCGCCAACGGCGCCTGCGCAAGTAATACTATTTGTCCGCCAGGCCCGCTCAAGGCCTGGATATCGCGCACCTGCCGCGCCGCCAGTAACTCAAGCAACACCGGCGGTAATACGCCGCCGACATCCGGGCGTTGCAGCACCAGCAGATGGCAATGACTCAACAACTGCAGCCAGCGATGCCAGCTCGGCAAGCCGCAAAAGGCGTCCCAACCGAGCAGCAAAAACAGCTGATCGTCCGCCGCCAACTCGCCACGTAACGACTCCAGGGTGTCGATACTGTAAGACGGCAACGCGCGCTGCAGTTCGCGCCCATCGGCCAGCAACTGCGGCAATCCGGCCACCGCCAGCTCGACCATCGCCAACCGATCCGCCGCGCTGACCGCCGGCGTATCACGGTGTGGCGGCCGGGCACTGGGGATTAACCGCAACTCGTCCAGGCCCAATTGCTCGGCAACTTCGATGGCACCGCGCAGGTGACCGATATGGATCGGATCAAAGGTGCCGCCAAGGATACCGACTTTTCTAGCCACGCAACTGACCGTCACCGATCACCACATACTTTTCGCAGGTCAGCCCCTCCAGCCCCACCGGGCCACGGGCATGCAGTTTGTCGGTGGAAATACCGATCTCCGCACCCAAACCGTACTCAAAACCATCGGCAAAACAGGTTGGCGTATTGAGCATCACCGAGCTGGAATCGACCTCGGCGATAAAGCGCCGGGCCTGCCCCTGGTGCTCGGTGACAATCGAATCGGTGTGGTGCGAGCCGTAGTGATTGATGTGTTCAATCGCCTGGTCCAGGCCATCGACGATGCGAATCGACAAGATCGCCGCCAGATACTCGGTGCCCCAATCGGCCTCGGTGGCCGGCAGCGCCTCGATCAGCGCGCGAGTGCGCTCACAACCGCGCAACTCCACGCCCTTGGCGCGAAACTGGGCGGCCATGGCCGGCAAGAAATCCGCCGCAATCGCCTGATCGACCAGCAAGGTCTCCATCGCGCCGCAAATACCGTAGCGGTAGCACTTGGCGTTGAAGGCAATTTGCTGGGCCTTGGCCAAGTCGGCCAGCGCCTCGACATACACGTGGCAGATGCCGTCCAGGTGCTTGATCACCGGCACGCGAGCGTCGCGGCTGATGCGTTCGATCAAGCCTTTGCCGCCGCGCGGCACTATCACATCGACGAACTCCGGCATGCTGATCAGCGCGCCAACGGCCTCGCGGTCGGTGGTTTCCACCACTTGCACGGCGGCGGCTGGCAAACCGGCCACGGCCAGGCCGCGCTGAATGCACAGGGCAATGGCGCGATTGGAATGAATCGCCTCGGAGCCGCCGCGCAAAATGGTGGCGTTGCCAGACTTCAAACACAGGCTGGCGGCATCGATGGTCACATTCGGCCGCGACTCATAGATGATGCCGATCACGCCCAGCGGCACGCGCATCTTGCCGACCTGAATACCCGAAGGCCGGTAGCTCATGTCGCGAATTGCGCCGACCGGGTCCGGCAGCGCCGCCACTTGGCGCAAACCCACCAGCATGCCGTCGATACGCGCAGGTGTCAGTTCCAGACGTTCCAGCAGTGCCGCCTCTAAACCACTGGCCAGGCCTGCGGCGAGATCCAATTGATTAGCCGCCGCCAGCTCGGCGCGCGCGGCGTCCAGCGCCTCGGCAGTCGCCAGCAGGGCGCGGTTTTTCTGGGCGGTACTGGCGTGGGCGACCTGCCGGGAGGCGGCGCGGGCGGCGCGACCGAGGCGGGTCATGTAATCGAGCACGGACTCAGTCATGGTCTGATTGATCAAAAGTAAGTAAAGCCGCCGATTATAGCCGCCCGGCCACCGCAAGCCCAGCAGCGTCGGGCGGATGGTAAACATTGCCACCCGCGCCGGCTCTGAGTTACCCGGCAAAGCGCCGCGCCGCGGGCCTGCCGCCGAGACGGTGACACTCAGACAGGGCAGCGCCGGCGAGGCCACCCGAAGGTTAGGTAAACAAAAGTGTGGCGAATGTTTACCTTGCCAACATACCCAGCGCCGGCAGCCACCTACCGAGCGCGAAGCACAAGAGGCGGAGCACCGCCGGAGTACTCGCCATGCGCTACCGCACCGATTACAACCCCAGCCTGCTGGCCGGCGCCCCGCAGATTCTCGAACTGGGCGGCTGGCACCTGCATTACCTGGCCTTTGCTCAACACCCCGACGACCCACGCAGCCCGGTACTGCTGCTGGGCGGCGCCTTTCAGAGTTTTCGCTCATTTGCCGGCGAAGTCGGCGAATTGCTCGCCGAGCACCCGGTGATTCTGCTCGACCTGCCGAGCCAGGGCGGCAACCTGCAGCTGGCCCCCGAGTTGTCGCTGGCGCAACTGGCCGACCTGATTGCCGCCTTTGCCGAGCACTGGCAGCTGCCGCCGCTGATGCCGATCGGCCTGTCCTACGGCTCGGCGCTGGCCGCGCTGTTTGCCGCACGCCATCCGCAGCATTGCGCGCGCTTGCTGCTGTCGGGGATTACCGCCCTGGCCCGGCAAGGCGCACGGCGCCTATTGGAAGAAGGTTTGCAGCTGCTCGCCGAGGGCCGTAGCGCCGCCTTTGCTCAAGCGGCCCTGACCGGCCTGCTCAATCCACTGCAACAACACGACACCGGGGTTTCGCCGGTGTTTCGCAAAGCCCTACTGCGACAGATGCAGCGCCTGACTCCAGCGGAAATCGAGCGCTACCAGCAAAATACCCGGCGCCTGCTGAGCTTTAACGGTTTTGAGCGCTACCCCAGCTGCCCGACGCTGCTGCTGGCCGGTGAGCACGACCACTTCACCCAGCCCTGGGAGCATGCGCGCTTTGCCGCCGCCTGCAGCAATGCCGACTGCGTGATCATTCACCACGCCGACCATCTGGCTCAATTCGAACGCCGTGAAGCCTGCGCCCAGCTGTACAGCCCTTTTTTGCGTGGCGAGGCCCTGCCCATCGCCAGCCCCGGCACCAGCCGACTGGCCCGCAGCCAACTGCTGCAACTGGATAAACGCCATGAACCGCGCGCACCGGCACTGCAGCGCCGTGCCAGCCTGTGGCATGCCGAGGCCGGCGAGTGGCCGGTGGAGCTGCTTGAGCTGGGCTTTTTTGGCGGCCTACTGCAAGGCCAACTGCCCGCCACTGACGGGCGCGGCTGGCAACTGCGGCTGGCCGACCAGAGTCAGCACCCGTTGCTCAGCCTGCGCCACGACAGCCACGGTTTGGCCTTCGTGTTTGTGCACAGCGATGCCCACGCCAGCGCCGCATTGGCCGCACTGCTGCGCCCGGCAATGCTGCCCACCGCCGCCTGCGCCTAACAGACCACGGAAAAACTACTGCGCGGCTGTTAAACCCTGGCAGCGCGCCTCGATGACCCGCACCAAACCGGGCAAGCGCGGCGTCGGCAAGCCTAACGCCTGGGCGTGCTGATCGGGGTCGAGCACTGCGGTCGCGCTAAAGCCGCAGCGGGTAAAGCCTGCGACTATCTCCTCGGCATTGCGGTAATGCAGCGGGTAACTGCCGCGGGTCAGCCGCCCGACCAGCTCCACACCCCAACGCAATTGCCGGTAACGCGGATGCTCTTGCAGATTCGGGTACAGATCGGTCAGATAAGTCGCCTGGGGAAACGCCTGCAACTGCGTCGCCAGGCGCGCCCAGAACGCCTCAATCACCGGCAACTCGAAGTAATTCACCAAGCCTTCGGTAATCACCAAGATCGGCAAGCTGTGATCGAGCCCAGCAAACAAATTGGCCAGGGTATCGCGGCCGTCGCCAGCAAGAATATCCACCGCCTTGACCTGATGATTCTGGCTCAGCCAGCCCTGGCTCTGCAGCAGCAGGCGCTTGCGCGCAGCCATCACCGGCAGGTCGGCCTCGATATAGCGCAGGCTCGGATAGCGGGCGGTAAAGCGCCGGCCACGGGGCGACAAACCACAGGCGATTTCGACCACCTGACAAACCCCAGCCTGCTCGATGGCCTGGGTCAAACGGGCATCGATCAGCAGATGGCGCTGCAGCAGCAGGTTTTCCAGATCGATGCCAAAACCAACCCGGGCGCCCCAAGTGACCGGACGCAGCACGCCGTGAATCCAGCGCCCCAGGTCGGTGGCGAAGGCCGGATCGGCCAGTTGATGGCGATACCACACATAGCCGGTGTAGTGCGCACTCGGCGAGATATGGGCACTGCTAACCCGCGCTCGTTCAGCCATGAGTTGGACTCTTATTGTTATGATGGCCGCCAGACTATGCCGCGCCGCCCGCCGGCGACAGCTCGCAGTGAACTATCCCACCCTTAGTTTGCGTAATCACGGTCACCGAGCAATGTCCCGTGCGCGCTTGCGCGGCAGATCAAAACACTCAAGCTGCACGACTCACCCTCGCCCACCGAGAACACGCTTATGTTGCATTGGTTCGACAGCCTCACCGGCTGGCTCGGCGCCCATCCCGAATGGCTGGGCCTGGCGCTATTTTTACTGGCCTGCGGCGAATGCCTGGCCCTGGTGGGCATCTTGATACCGGGAGCCCTTTTGCTCTTTGCGGTTGGCGTACTGGCCGGCGGCGGAGTGTTAAGCCTCGGCGAAACCTTGCTGCTGGCCTACAGCGGCGGCTTACTGGGCGATGCCTTGTCCTACGCCCTCGGGCGGCGCTTTCAACAACGGATTCGACGCCTGCCCCTGCTGCGCAGCCATCCACAGTGGCTGGACGGCGCCGAAACCTATATGCAGCGCTATGGCATCGGCAGCCTGCTAGTGGGACGTTTTATCGGCCCGCTGCGACCGTTTTTGCCGATGGTGGCGGGCATGCTAAAGATGCCACTGGCGCGCTTTAGCGCCGTCAGCTTGCTGGCCGGTGCCGGCTGGTCGGTGGCTTATCTGGTGCCCGGCTGGGCCACCGGCGCGGCCATGCGCCTGCCACTGAGCCAAGGCTTCTGGGGCCAGGCAGCAGTAGTCGCGGCGGCTTTGGCGCTCTTGGTGCTGCTGAGCATCCACAACGGCCTGCGCCAACACCCCCGCGCCGCCGCCGTGACCAGCGGCCTGGGCGCCTTACTGCTGCTGAGCCTGCTGTTGGGCTGGCGTCACCTAAGCGATTTCGACCAGGGCCTGATGAGCCTGGTGCAAGCCCAGCGCAGCCCCGAGATGGACAGCCTGATGGTGCTACTGACCCGGCTCGGCGATTTCAGTACGCAACTCGCGGCCGGCAGTTTGCTCTGCCTGCTTTTGCTGTTGGCGCGCAAATGGCGGGCCAGCGCGTTCGCCGCCAGCACCCTGCTGCTGACCGCGCTGGCCAACAGTGCCTTGAAACAGCTACTGGCGCGCCCACGCCCTGAGGTGCTGCTGGAACCCCTGCACAGCTTCAGCTTGCCCAGCGGCCATAGCTCGGCGGCCTTTGCCTTCTGCCTGGTGCTCGGCGTGCTGGCCGGCCGCGGTCAACCGCCACGCTGGCGCCTGACCTGGCTGCTACTGGCCAGCTTGCCAGCCAGCGCCATCGCCCTGTCGCGGGTCTATCTGGGCGTGCATTGGCCAACCGACATTCTCGCCGGCGCCTTGCTCGCCAGCAGCCTGTGCGCCGCGTGCTTGAGCCTGAGCGAGCGCCGTCAACATCTGCCGGAAATGGCCGCGTCCGTCTGGTGGCTGGTACTCCCGGCCTGCCTGGCGCTCTTTATTGGCTTTGTCAGCACGGCGCTGCCGGCGGCCTTGCTGCACTATCGCTATTAATTAAGACGATGCACAGGTTAACCGCCGCACTTGTAGGGCGGGTTAGCCGCGCAGCGGCGTAACCCGCCGGCGCGATGGATGCGCTGTGGCTAACAAATGTCGGGTTACGCTGCGCTAACCCGACCTACGCGAGCATTTCGCCTTGCAGTTGCTCCAGCCAGCGCTGAATCAGCTGCAAGCAGGCCGCCGGTTCGCCCAGGACCAACAGCTCGAGCTTTTGCGCCAAGCTAAACGGCAGCAAATAGGCCAGTTGATTGGCCAGCGCCAGCTGGTCCGCGACCTCACCATCCAAGCCCATGGCGACGATCCGCGGATGCTCGGCCAGCGCTAATAACAGCGCCTGTAAATCGGCATGCTGCTCGGCCAGCGGTAACTCATCCGGCTGACTTAACCAAGCCACAGTGGCCAGGCTCAGCTGATCGGCCTGGATCTGCGCCTGCTCGACGCGAAAACGCCGAGCCCCGACCACCCGAATCCCCAGCAAACCATTCGGCAACTGTTGCCAATCGACAATCCGCGCCTCACAGCCAATCTCGGCGCAACGGTCGGGCGCCGTGCCGACCTCCTGGCCATCCAGAATCGCCACCACACCAAAGCCGGTGCCTTGTTTAAGGCAGCGGCTGAGCATATCTAAATAACGCGGTTCGAAAATCTGCAAGTCCAGCAGGCAACCCGGGAACAACACAGTATCGAGGGGAAATAACGGCAGTTGCATAGGTCGACCCGTTTAACTCAGCAAAGACACCATCAAGGGCAAGAATACCGCCGTCGCCATGCCCATCAAACTCATTGCCAGGGCGGCAAAGGCACCACTTTCTTCATCTTCTTGCAGCGCCCGCGCGGTGCCCACCGCATGCGCCGTCAAGCCCAGCGCCATGCCGACCGCCGCCGGATGGCGCACCCCGATCAGGCGTAACAATTCTGGACCGCACATGGCGCCAAGCACCCCGGTGATCAGCACAAACACTGCCGCCAGCGCCGCCACACCACCAATTTGCTCGGCCACCAACATAGCAATCGGTGAGGTTACCGATTTCGGCGCGATGGTCATCAAGATCATCTGTTCGGCGCCAAACAGCCACGCCAGCAACACGCCCAGCAGCGTGGCCAGCACCCCGCCGACCAGCAGCGTCAGCACGGTTGGCCAGAACAACTGGCGGATGCGGCGTAAATTCACATACAACGGCACCGCCAACGCCACGGTGGCCGGGCCGAGCAGAACGATCAGCAATTGCGCACTTTGTTTGTATTCGGCATAGCTCAGCCCACAGGCCAGCAGCACACCGATCACCGCCAGCATCGACAACAACACCGGCTGCAAGAAGACCCAGCGGGTTTTCTCATAAGCTGCCAACGCCAGCTGATAGGCGGCCAAGGTAATCCCAACGCCAAACAGCGGGTGATGAATCACCGCCTGCCAAGCGGCCATCACGACTCACCGCCGCGGCGCGCCTGGCGCTCAATCAACTTTTGCATCAACCAGCCGGCGAAGGCCAGCGACAGCAACAACGACAGGGTCAAGGCCCCGGCAATCGCCCAAAAATCCGTCGCCAACACCCGCATATACACCATCACCCCGACCGCCGCCGGCACCAGCAGCAACGGCAGATAACGCAGCAGCCCCGTGGCGGCCACGCTCAAGGGTTCGCCCACCTCGCCGCGCAGCAACAAAAAGCCAAGCAGCAACAACATGCCGATGATCGGCCCCGGCAACACCGACAGCCACAACACATTTATTGCGCTGCCGCACAGTTGAAACAGCACCAGCCAAGTCAGGCCACGTAACAGCATGAGAGTCTCCCAAAGGATCGCGTCGCCATTATAAGCACAGCGACATATCGGCTATAACTTACGTCTGGCCGCCGCGTTTGTGGCTTGACCAAATCCGCGCCAGATGTTGATCTAAGGCCTTGGAGCAACACCCGCTAAAAACAACAACACCCGCGAATTTAAGGATAATTTATGGCACTCGTACCCGTAGTAGAACTCCAGGATTACATCGGCAAGGAACTTGGCCAGTCCGCCTGGCTGAACATCGACCAGGAGCGGATCAACCAGTTTGCCGAATGCACCGGCGACCACCAATTCATCCACGTCAACCCGGAAAAAGCCAAACTGACCCCGTTCGGCGGCACCATCGCCCATGGCTTTTTGTCACTGTCGCTGGCGCCCAAGCTGATGGAAGGCATCATGTTGATGCCGCAAGGCTTGAAGATGGCGGTCAACTACGGCCTGGACAGCGTGCGTTTTATTCAGCCGGTCAAAGTGAACTCCAACGTGCGCCTGGTGCTAACCCTGATCGACGCCACCGAGAAAAACCCCGGCCAATGGCTGCTCAAAGCCAAGGCCGTACTGGAGATCGAAGGCTCCGCAAAACCGGCTTATATCGCCGAGATGCTGACCCTCTGCTTCGTTTAAACAGTCACAACTAGCAACGGGGCGCCATGAGCGCCCCGTTTGCGTTTAGCAGGCCGTTGAAAAACGTAAGCGAGGCGGGCAAGACAAGGCAAAAACGGCCGCAACGTAGCGAAGCGCAGTAACAGCCTTAGGCTGGCCCGCAGGGCGAGCGCAGCGAGTCAAAAGCGCAGTTTACGTGTTGTAAATGAGCATTTTGAGGCCGTTTTTAACGCAGTATTGCCAACGCAGGTAGTTTTTCAACAGCCTGTTAGAGCGCCAACAACAGCGCACTCCCGTGCATTGGTTTGCGCCATACTGCAGCCATTGCCTTGCTGATCTGGATGTCTTTGATGCGCTACTTGCTTGCCCCCTTAAGCCTTGCTTTGCTGCTGGTCGCGTGCGGCCAGGGCGAGCCCCTGACCCCGGCGAACGCTACCTTGCCGGATGGCGGACGCTATCGCGGCGAGGTCGTCAATGGCCTGCTACAAGGCCAGGGGCGGTTGGATTACAGCAATGGCAGCTGGTACGCCGGACAATTCAAAGATGGCCAGGCGCACGGCGCCGGTGAATGGCAAGGGGCCCACGGCGAGCATTATCTGGGCGAATTTCGCTTAGGTGAGTTCGACGGCCAAGGCACCCTCAGCCGCAAAGACGGCAGCCACTATCGAGGCCATTTCAAACAAGGTCAGGTGGACGGCGAAGGCCATTTACAGCAAGGCAAAATGAGTTACCGCGGCGAGTTTAAAGCCGACCAATACCATGGCCTCGGCGACCTCAAACTGGCCGACGGCAGCAGCTACAACGGCCAGTTCAAACGCGGCGAACCCCAGGGCCAAGGGGTGCGCAAAGACGCCGAGGGCAATCTGTTAAGCGGCAACTTCAAGCATGGCTTGCTCGAGGGCGAAGGCAGTTACATAGGCGCCGAGGGTGAGCAATACGTGGGCGGTTTTAAACACGACAGCTTTGACGGCAAAGGCCGCTACACCAGCAGCGATGGCGATGTCTGGCTCGGCCAGTTCAAGCATGGCGCGCTAACCGGAGCCGGTGAATTTATTGGCAATGACGGGCGCCACTACCAAGGCCAACTGCGTCACTGGCGCTTTAACGGCAAAGGGCAGTTGAAACTGGCAGACGGCAGCCGATTCGTCGGTGAGTTTGCCGACGGCGAGTACCACGGCCAAGGTCAACTCACCCTGGCCGATGGCAGCATTACCGGCGGCCAGTGGCAACATGGCCTGCGGGTTCGCGATGAGCAGGCACAACGCCTTGGCGACCCGCTGGAACTCGGCTTGCTGGCGCAAGGACAGTTGCTCGAACACGCCCTGGCGGCCATCCCGCCGTCCACCCCGGCAATCGAGCTGTACAGCCTGACGCTGGCCGGCGACGGCTCGCAGAGCGTGTTTCTGCGCGAGGCCGACTACGCCAACAAACTCTTGCGCGAACGCTTCGCCGCCCACGGCCAGATCAGCCTGATCAACCACCGCGACCATTTGACCGACCGGCCGCTGGCCACCCGCGAAAACCTGCGCCGCGCCGTGCAAACCATCAGCGAACGCAGTGATGCCGAAGACTTAATATTTATCTACCTGACCAGCCATGGCTCGCGCGACCATCAACTGTCACTGCAGCAGCCACGCCTTGAGCTCGAAAGCCTGCCGGCCAGCGAGTTGGCCGAACTGCTCAAACCGCTTAAAAACCGCAACAAGGTGGTGGTGATTGCCGCCTGTTACGCCGGCGGTTTTATCCCGCCGCTACAAGATGAGAAAACCCTGGTGATGACTGCCGCCCGTGCCGACCGGGTGTCTTTTGGCTGCTCGGACGAAGCCGACTTCACCTACTTTGGCCGCGCCCTGCTGAGCGAGGCGCTCACCGAAACCGACGACCTGCCGCGCGCCTTCGAGATGGCCAAGGCCAAGGTCGCCGAGCGGGAAAAAGCCGGTGACTTCCAAGCCTCCGAGCCACAAATGTGGGCGCCCAAAGGCGTACTCGCCCAATGGCGTAAATTGCGTCACCAGCAAGCCGAACAAGCCCTAAGCGCCATCAACCTTGAGCAGAGCAAAACCAGCCACTGAACTGGTCGTTACCCGGAGCACTACCTATGTACCTAACACCGCAACGTATTTTGCTCGCCGGCGCCAGTGGCCTGACCGGCGAGCACCTGCTTGATCGACTGCTCAATGAGCCGACCGTGGCGCACGTTCTGGCGCCCTCGCGGCGAGCGCTGGCCGGTCACCCGCACCTGGCCAACCCGGTCGGCGAGCTGTCCGTTTTGCTGCCACAGCTGTCTGGCAACTTTGATACCGCCTTCTGCTGCCTGGGCACCACCCTCAAGCAGGCCGGCTCGCAAGCGGCCTTTCGCGCCGTCGACCATGACCTGGTGCTGGCCTTCGCCGAACGTGCGCGGGCCCTCGGCGCCCGGCATTTGCTGGTGATCAGCGCCCTCGGCGCCGACGCCCAATCCGGGGTGTTTTTCAACCGCGTGAAAGGGGAAATGGAAAACGCCTTGCACGCGCAAAACTGGCCGCAGCTGACCATCGCCCGGCCTTCGCTGCTGCTCGGCCCGCGCCGTGAATTTCGCCTTGGCGAGCGCTTGATCGCGCCCTTGGCCCGCTGGATTCCCGGCAAATACCGCGGCATTCAAGCCTGCACCCTGGCCCGCGCCCTCTGGCGCCTGGCGCTGGAAGAGCAAGAAGGCACGCGGGTGATCGAATCGGCGCAGCTGCGCCAGCTGGGTCGCTAAGCACTAGCCGCCGGTCGCTGACGCCGTAGGGTGCCGGTGAGCCCCGCGAACCGCACCATCGCACCCGCATTGCAACACCCATAGGAGGCAAGGATGCCCCGCTATCTGCGCTCACCCGCCAACGGTGCCTGCTACTTCTTTACCGTCAATTTAGCTGATCGCCAAACAGACCTACTCACCCGCCATATTGACCCGCTGCGTGCAGCCTTTCGCAGCGTGCAATTGCGCCATCCCTTTGGCATACCGGCCGCGGTGATACTGCCCGACCACCTGCATTGCCTGTGGCAGCTGCCCGCCGGCGACAGCGACTTTGCCACCCGCTGGAGCTTGATCAAAGCCGCCTTCTCGCGCACGTTACCGACAACCGAAGTCATCAGCAGCAGCCGACGGGCACGCGGCGAACGCGGTATTTGGCAGCGACGCTTCTGGGAACATCGCATTCGCGACGATGAGGATTATCGCCGCCACGTGGAATACATCCATTTCAATCCGGTCAAGCATGGCCACGCTCTGCGCGCGGCGGATTGGCCCTACTCATCCTTCCGGCACTTCGTCCGCGCGGGGCTGTATGCGGAGGATTGGGGAATAGCCGCCGAGAGTCAGCCGCCAGACACTGGCGAAGGCTGCGACAAGACTCGCTAAGCGAACACTTGGGCTGGGTTTGTTGGTGCGGTTCGCGGGGCTCACCGGCACCCTACGGATTGGTGTTTAGCTGTCGGCAGCGATGATTTATTGTTGCTCAGCCCTAGCGCCGTAGGGTGCTGGTGAGCTTGCGAACCGCACCATTTGCCAACCAAGCACCTTACAAGCCGCCGCTCACCCCGACACCGATGCCCAGTTCGGCCAAGACCGTGAAGGGCAGCACCAGGGTATCCAGCAGCGCACTAAAGGGCAGGTCGAGCGCCGGATAGCTCGGCGGCTCGCTGCCAAAGCGCGGCACCGGACAGCAGCCGCCATGCAGCGCGTACCAGTCTAGGCGGGTGCCTGAATAAATAATCGGCAGATCCGTCTTAGCCCCATTCAGGGTACTGACGCTGGCGCAGCCTTGCAGCAAGCAGGCCGCCAGCACGAGCGCGAGTGGCTTAGCAGGCCGTTGAAAAATGTAGCGAGCGACGGCTAGGCTGATTTCAACGCCGCATAACCGAGCGCAGTAGTTTCTCAACGGCCTGCTATTCATCGCCACTGCTGTGATGATGCTCACCCCAACGCGGCAGCATGTCCTGGGGGATATTCAGGCAATTGAGAATCCGCGCCACAACAAAATCGATCAGGTCATCGATGGTTTGCGGCTGGTGATAAAAGCCCGGCGAGGCCGGCAGAATGGTCACCCCAAGATTGGACAGCTTGAGCATGTTCTCCAAATGAATGCTGGAAAACGGCGCCTCCCGCGGCACCAGAATCAGCTGCCGACGCTCCTTGATGGCCACATCGGCGGCGCGCTCGATCAGGTTGTTGCAGGCCCCCGTGGCGATCGCCGACAGGGTGCCCGTCGAGCACGGCACCACCACCATGGCGGTCGGCGCGCCGGAGCCGGAGGCCGCCGGCGCCATCCAGTCTTCCTTGCCGTACACCCGGATCTGCCCGGCCACGGCGCCGGTGTATTCAGTCAAGAACGCCTGCATTGCCTGGGCTTTGGCCGGCAGGCACACGTCGGTTTCGGTGGCCAGCACCAACTGCGCGGCCTTGGAGATCAGAAAATGCACCTCACGCTCTTCACGCACCAGGCAGTCCAGCAGGCGCAACGCGTATTGCGCGCCCGATGCGCCAGTCATCGCGAGGGTGACGCGTTCCGGGCCGCTCATTGCAGCGCCTCGGCCAGCTTGCCGTGCAAGCCGCCGAAACCGCCGTTGCTCATCACCACCACCTGGGTGCCGGGGGCGGCCAGGGCTTTAACCCCGGCGATAATTTGCTCCAGGGACTCGCAGACCTGGGTCGTCACTGTGCTGCTGGCCACCGTGGCGGCCAAGTCCCAACCCAGATTGGCCGGCGCGTACCAGAACACCTGATCGGCCTGGGCGACGGATTCCGGCAAGCCGGCGCGGTGGGCGCCGAGCTTCATCGAGTTGGAGCGCGGCTCGATGATGGCAATCAACTGCGCCGCGCCGACGCTTTTGCGCAAGCCGTCGAGGGTGGTGGCGATAGCGGTCGGGTGGTGGGCGAAGTCGTCATAGATGGTCACGCCGGCCACTTCGGCGACCTTCTCCATCCGCCGTTTGACGTTCTTGAACGCGCTCAAGCCGGCAATCCCCAGCTCCGGCACCACGCCCACGTGGCGTGCGGCGGCCAGGCAAACCAGGGCGTTGGCGACGTTGTGCTGACCGGTCAGCGGCCAGTCGACCACGCCTTGCACCGTGCCGGCAAACAGCACCTCGAAGCGCGAGCCGTCGGCGCTGAGCAATCTGGCCTGCCACTGGGCGCCTTCGCCGGTGGTCTGCACGGGCGTCCAGCAACCCATCTCGATTACCCGTTGCAACGCCGCTTCGGCTTGCGGATAAATAATCAGGCCTTCGCTGGGAATGGTGCGCACCAGGTGATGGAACTGCCGCTCGATGGCGGCCAGATCCGGGAAGATATCCGCGTGATCGAACTCCAGGTTATTCAGAATCGCCGTGCGTGGGCGGTAGTGGACGAACTTGCTGCGCTTGTCGAAGAAGGCACTGTCGTATTCGTCGGCCTCGATCACGAAGAACGGCGTGTCGCCCAGGCGCGCCGAGATACCGAAGTTCTGTGGCACGCCGCCGATCAAAAAGCCCGGGGTCATGCCGGCATGCTCCAACACCCAGGCCAGCATGCTGCTGGTGGTGGTTTTGCCGTGGGTGCCGGCCACCGCCAACACCCAGCGGCCCTGCAGCACATGCTCGGCCAGCCACTGCGGGCCGGACACGTAGGCCAGGCCTTTATTCAACACATACTCCACCGCCGGATTGCCGCGCGACAGGGCGTTGCCGATCACCACCAGATCCGGTGCCGGTTCCAGCTGGGCCGGGTCATAACCCTGGATCAGCTCGATGCCTTGGGCCTGCAGCTGGGTGCTCATCGGCGGATATACATTGGCGTCGGAGCCGGTGACGCGGTGGCCCAACTCCTTGGCCAGCACCGCCAGCGAGCCCATAAAAGTGCCACAGATACCGAGAATATGGATGTGCATGGGTTACCTCAAAAAACGGCCTTGCGCCGAGCGCAAAAACGGGCGCCACGGCCCGCACAAACTAGGCCGGCAGGTTACCGCAGGCGCTGGTACGGGGCCAGCATGGCGCGGTGCGCTGGCAAACGCACCAACCAGTAGGAGCGGCTTTAGCCGCGATGGCGGCCGCTCAGTCGCCACAGCAACCGTGGGATCAGCAGGGTTTCCAGCATCGCTTCGCGGCTAAAGCCGCTCCTACAAAGGCGCTGCCCGCCAGCACAAATCCGCAGCAAGACACCATTCCCGTAGGGGCTTTAGCCGCGACAGTTCCTTATCTCAACCCTGCTCACCACGCTCGATGCCATGCTTACGAAGTTTGCGATACAGGGTATTGCGGCTGATGCCCAGTTGCTCGGCGGTGTGGGTCATGTGCCAATGCTGCGCCTGCAACGCCGCCAACAGGGCGCTGCGTTCGGCATCATCCAGCGGGCCGGCGACGCTGTTGGGCACTGGCTCCGGCAAGGCCTGGGCTTGCCGAATCGGCGCGGGCAAATCGCTAAGGCGAATGCAGCCATCGTCGCAGAGCGCCGCCAGGGTGCGCAGCACGTTGCGTAATTGCCGCACGTTACCGGGCCAGTGGTAATCCAGCAGCGCCTGACGGGCACTGGCCTCCAGCAGCAGCGATTGGCCGGCGGCTTCTTGCGCCAGCAAATGCTCGAGCAATTGCAGCTTGTCCGTGCGCTGGCGCAGCGCCGGCAAATCCAGCACCAGGCCGTTGAGGCGGTAAAACAGATCTTCACGAAAACTGCCGGCCGTCACTCGCTCATCCAGCGCTCTGTGGGTGGCGCTGATGATGCGTACATCGATGGCCTGCGGTTCGCCGCCAATCGGCACCACCAGGCGATCCTCCAAGACCCGCAGCAAGCGGGTTTGCAGCGCCAGCGGCATGTCGCCAATTTCATCCAGAAACAGGGTGCCACCGTCGGCCTGTTGCAACTTGCCGCGCATGCCGTCTTTGCGCGCGCCGGTAAAACTGCCGCCGCGATAGCCGAACAACTCGCTCTCGATCAGGTTCTCCGGGATCGCCGCGCAGTTCAGCGCCACGAAGGCCTTGGCCGCCCGCGAGCTGCCCTGATGCACGGCCTTGGCGAAGGCCTCTTTACCCGAGCCGGTCTCGCCATTCAGCAACAAGGGCACGTCGCGCTCGAACACCCGCACGGCGCGGCGCAAGTCGTTTTGCAAGGCGGCATCGGCCATGCACCAAGGCTGCTGTGTGCTCTGCGCCGCCACTGGCGCGGGCCGGTTGAATGTCGGCAGCGCACGCGGCACGCCGCGCAACATGGCGAACAAGGCCCGGCCGTTACGGGTGCGCAGCGGCCAACTGGCGCTTGGTTGCGGGCTGGCGCGGCCGAGCAACTCATCCAGGCGACAATCAAAAAAACTCTCCACTGGCTGCCCGAGTAACGCCGCGCGAGTCAGCCCCAGCAGGTTCATGGCGCTCTGATTGACCGCGCTGATTCGCCCCTCGCCATCGAAGGCCAGCAGGCCCTCGCTGAACAAACCGACGTACTCGGCCTGCAGGTGGAAACGCAGCAGCCACTGACCCTCGAAGCGGCGCAAAAAGTAACAACTCTCGATCATCTTCGCCGACAGATTGACCAGCGCCATGGTGTGAAACTGGCTCTGGCGCGACACATCGCGGCGCGCCGAAGACACGTCCAGCACCGCCAGCAAATCGCCCTGAGCATCGAACACCGGGCTGGCCGAGCAGGTCAGCCCGGTGTGCCGCCCGCGAAAATGCTCATCGCGGTGAATGGTCAGGGCCTGCCGCTCAACCAGGCAGGTGCCAATGCCATTGGTGCCCTCGCAGGCCTCGCTCCAGTCGGCGCCGAGCCATAATCCTGCGCGCTCGAAGGTCTTGCGCTCGGCGTCACCGGTGACGCTGTTGAGGATCACCCCGCGAGCATCGGTGAGCAGCACCGCATGACCACTGCCGGACAGTTGCTGATGTAAATTGGTCATCTCGCCGCCGGCGATTTCCAGCACCTGCTGCAGGCGCTCGCGCGACTCCAGCACTCGGCTGTGCTCCAGCACTGTGGGTGCCATCCGTTGCGCAGGATCGAGTTGATAATCCTGCAGGCAACGCAGCCAGGAGCGGGCGATGGATGCGTCCGCCGCCGGCCCAGCCAATTGCTGGATGCCTTGCCCAACCGTGAGCACCTGCTGGGTGTGCTGACTAAAATGATTCGCAGGCATTGTTATTGTTCTCCGCCTTAATTAATGGCTATGTCCCAGTTACGTGTTGCACGCAGTTTTGTAGGGTGGGTTAGCGGCGCCATGCAGGTTCAAAACCTCACCTCGCAACTAATGCGCCGCGTAACCCACCAAGCGGTGATCGGCCTACCCCATCTGGTGGGTTACGGCGCAGCTGACTAAGCATCAGCAGATAGCCCGTGGTCATGCGCCTAACCCACCCTACGATTCTCCGGCAGGGTGGGTTCAACACATCACGGGGACATCGCCGAATTAAAATATCGACCAGCATTACCCAGCCTCCAGAGCTTTGCAATGCGCAGCTGACTGACCGGTCGTCGCTCGCGCCATACCTGTGACAATTTGTCACCCTGCACGTATCGAAGACGCTACAACGCCGCCCAGCGCAGCGCGCAAGCAATTGGCCACCCCCCTCTAAACCAGCCGTCTTGCAACCTTGGCCCGGCCCTTGCTCTAGGCTTAGGCAGCGCCACCGAGCGCACTCCTCCGCAACCTAATAACAAGCACAAAAAACCAGGAGATTCTCAGCATGCGTTACGCCCACCCAGGTACCGAAGGCGCCCTCGTTTCCTTCAAGGCTCGTTACGGCAACTACATCGGCGGCGAATTTGTCGCGCCGGTCAAAGGCCAATATTTCACCAACAGCTCGCCAGTGAATGGCCAGCCGATTGCCGAATTCCCGCGCTCCACGGCCGAAGATATAGACAAAGCCCTGGACGCCGCCCACGCCGCCGCCGATGCCTGGGGCAAGACCTCGGTGCAAGCGCGCTCGGGCATCTTGCTGAAAATTGCCGACCGTATCGAAGCCAACCTAGAGCTGCTGGCCATCACCGAAACTTGGGACAACGGCAAGGCCGTGCGCGAAACCCTGAACGCCGACATCCCCCTGGCCGCCGATCACTTCCGTTACTTTGCCGGCTGCCTGCGCGCCCAAGAAGGCAGCGCCGCCGAGATCGATGGCAACACCGTCGCCTATCACATCCATGAACCCCTGGGCGTGGTCGGGCAGATCATCCCGTGGAACTTCCCGCTGCTGATGGCCGCCTGGAAGCTGGCCCCGGCCTTGGCCGCCGGCAACTGCGTGGTGTTGAAACCGGCCGAGCAAACGCCGCTGGGCATCAGCGTGCTGATGGAGCTGATCGGTGACCTGCTGCCGCCCGGCGTACTTAACGTGGTGCAAGGTTTTGGCAAGGAAGCCGGCGAAGCCCTGGCCACCAGCAAGCGCATCGCCAAAATCGCCTTTACCGGCTCCACCCCGGTGGGCGCGCACATTCTTAAATGCGCCGCCGAGAACATCATCCCGAGCACCGTCGAGCTGGGCGGCAAGTCGCCGAATATCTTCTTCGAAGACATCATGCAAGCCGAGCCAAGCTTTATCGAAAAAGCCGCCGAAGGCCTGGTGCTGGCATTCTTCAACCAGGGCGAAGTGTGCACCTGCCCGTCCCGCGCCTTGGTGCAGGAGTCTATCTACCCGGCCTTTATGGCCGAGGTGATGAAGAAGGTTAATCAGATCAAGCGCGGCGACCCGCTGGACACCGAGACCATGGTCGGCGCCCAGGCTTCCGAGCAGCAGTTCGACAAAATTCTCAGCTACCTGGAAATCGCCAAGCAAGAAGGCGCCGAACTGCTCACCGGCGGTGGCGTAGAGAAACTCGCCGGCTCCCTGGGCGGCGGTTATTACATCCAGCCGACCCTGCTCAAGGGTCACAACAAGATGCGCGTGTTTCAGGAAGAAATCTTCGGCCCGGTGGTCAGCGTCACCACCTTCAAGGACGAAGCCGAAGCCCTGGCGATTGCCAACGATACCGAGTTCGGCCTCGGCGCCGGTCTCTGGACCCGCGACATCAACCGCGCCTACCGCATGGGCCGGGCGATTAAAGCCGGTCGCGTGTGGACCAACTGTTACCACCTGTACCCCGCCCACGCCGCCTTCGGCGGTTACAAGAAGTCCGGTGTCGGCCGCGAGACCCATAAAGTGGCACTCGAGCATTATCAACAGACCAAAAACTTGCTGGTCAGCTATGACATCAACCCGCTGGGCTTCTTTTAAGCGCCTGTCGGCGCTGAAAACGTCCTCTGCATAGCTAAAAACGCAACCCCCCACGCCAGCCGCTCGCTATTGGCGGCAGCTGGCATGGGCGTTGCGTACCTCGACAAAACTCTTGGTCTGTTCAACTCTCGGGCGGGTACTCAATATGACGATAACAACGCAACTCAAACCAACACTCGGCACCCTGCACCTCTGGGGCATCGCCGTCGGCTTGGTGATTTCCGGCGAATACTTCGGTTGGAGCTACGGCTGGGGCAGCGCCGGCACCATGGGCTTCTTGGTCACGGCCTTGATGGTCGCGACCATGTACACCTGCTTTATCTTCAGTTTCACCGAGCTGACCACCGCCATCCCTCACGCGGGCGGGCCCTTCGCTTACAGCCGGCGAGCCTTTGGTCCCAAGGGCGGTTTGATCGCGGGGCTGGCCACGCTGATCGAGTTCGTCTTTGCGCCACCGGCCATTGCCATGGCCATCGGCGCTTACTTGAATGTGCAGTTTCCCGAACTGGACCCCAAGCACGCGGCAGTCGGCGCCTACATCATCTTCATGACCCTGAATATTGTCGGCGTCAGCATTGCCGCCACCTTTGAACTGGTGGTGACGGTGCTGGCAGTGGGTGAATTACTGGTGTTTATGGGCGTGGTGGCGCCGGGCTTCAGTTTCAGCAACTTCGCCTTAAATGGCTGGTCGGGCGCGAACGAGTTCAGCAGTGCGGCGATTCCGGGGATGTTCGCGGCGATTCCGTTCGCCATCTGGTTCTTCCTCGCCATCGAGGGCGCGGCCATGGCCGCCGAAGAAGCCAAGGACCCGAAACGCACCATTCCCAAGGCCTACATCAGCGGCATTCTGACTCTGGTGTTCCTGGCGGTCGGCGTGATGATCATGGCCGGCGGTGTCGGCGACTGGCGTCAGCTGTCGAACATCAACGATCCGTTGCCCCAGGCGATGAAAGCCGTGGTCGGCGACAATTCGACCTGGATGCACATGTTGGTGTGGATTGGCCTGTTCGGTTTGGTGGCGAGCTTTCACGGCATCATCCTCGGCTACTCGCGGCAGTTCTTCGCCCTCGCTCGCGCCGGCTACCTGCCGCGCGGCTTGGCTAAACTGAACCGCTTCCAAACCCCGCACCGGGCGATTCTGGCCGGCGGCGTGATCGGCATCGCAGCTATCTACAGCGACGGCCTGATCAACCTGCAAGGCATGACCCTGACCGCCGCGATGATCACCATGGCGGTGTTCGGCGCCATCGTGATGTACATCATGAGCATGCTCAGCCTGTTTAAACTGCGCCACTCCGAGCCGCTGCTGGAGCGCAGCTTCCGCGCCCCTGGCTACCCAATTGTGCCGGGCATTGCCCTGGCCTTGGCGGTGGTGTGCTTGGTGGCTATGGCTTGGTTTAATGCCATGATCGGCATGGTGTTCCTGGGCTTCATGGTGGTGGGTTTTGTCTACTTCCAACTGACCTCGCACCACCGCGCCAATGCACCTGCGGATGCAATGCTGACCGGGGTTTAACCGCCAGCATTGGGCCTTTGTAGGGTGGGTTAGCCGCGCAGCGGCGTAACCCACCAACGATGCCAAACCGTGTACCAATAAACCGCGGCGCGGCAGAAATGCTGATGGGTTACGCCTACGGCTAACCCATCCTAGGGTTTAGACTGAACATCGCCTTTGTATACCCCTAACGAGCCGTTGCAGGAGTAACCCCATGGCCCGTTTTACCCATTCCGTTGGCGTGGAGACCTTCCACTTCGACAGCCTTAAAGACGTTCTGGCCAAAGCCAGCCCGGCACGCTCCGGAGACTTTCTCGCCGGGGTGGCCGCCAGCAATGCCGGCGAGCGTGTGGCCGCGCAGATGGCGCTGGCCAATATCCCGCTCAAGCATTTTCTCGACGAGGCGCTGATCCCCTACGAGGAAGATGAAGTCACCCGGCTGATTATCGACAGTCACGACGTGGCAGCCTTTGCCGTGGTCAGTCACCTGACCGTCGGCGGCCTGCGCGATTGGCTGCTCAGCGATCTGGCCGATGAGGCCAGCCTGCGCGCCCTCGCCCCCGGTCTGACGCCGGAGATGGCGGCAGCAGTGTCCAAGTTAATGCGCGTGCAGGACTTGGTGCTGGTGGCGCAGAAGATTCGCGTGGTCAGCCGCTTTCGCAACACCGTCGGCCTGCGCGGACGGATGTCGACCCGTCTGCAACCCAATCACCCGACCGACGATCCGGCCGGCATCGCCGCCAGCATTCTCGACGGTCTGCTGTATGGCAACGGCGACGCCATGATCGGCATCAACCCGGCCACCGACAATATCGCCTCCATCTGCACCCTGTTGCAGATGCTCGATGCGGTGATTCAACGCTACGAGATCCCCACCCAGGCCTGCGTGCTGACCCACGTCACCACCTCGATTGAGGCGATCAACCGGGGCGTGCCGCTGGACCTGGTGTTTCAGTCGATTGCCGGCACCCAGGCGGCCAACGCCAGCTTCGGCATCAATCTGAATCTACTGCAAGAAGGCTACGACGCCGGCCTAAGCCAGAAGCGCGGCACCGTCGGCAACAACCTAATGTATTTTGAAACCGGTCAAGGCAGCGCGCTGTCGGCCAACGCCCACCATGGCCTCGATCAGCAAACCTGCGAAACCCGCGCCTACGCGGTGGCCCGGCATTTCAAACCGTTTCTGGTGAATACCGTGGTCGGCTTTATCGGCCCGGAGTATCTGTACAACGGCAAACAGATCATCCGCGCCGGCTTAGAAGACCACTTCTGCGGCAAGTTGCTGGGCCTGCCGATGGGCTGCGACATCTGCTACACCAATCACGCCGAGGCCGATCAAGACGACATGGATGTGTTGCTCACCCTCTTGGGCGTGGCCGGGATCAACTTCATCATGGGCATCCCCGGCTCCGACGACATCATGCTCAACTACCAGACCACCTCCTTCCACGACGCCCTCTACGCCCGGCAAACCCTCGGCCTGAAACCCGCGCCCGAGTTCGAGGCCTGGCTGCAGCGCATGGGCATTTTCAGCCAAGCCGATGGCCAGGTGCGTTTCGGTAATAACCTGCCGCCGGCGTTCCGCCAGGCCTTGGCGCAACTGAATTGAACAGGCTGAGACACTGCCATGCCCGATGACCAATCACTCACCGACCCTTTACTGGCCCTGCGCAGCCTGACCTCGGCGCGCATTGCCCTGGGCCGCACCGGCATCAGCCTGCCGACCAGCGCCCAGCTGGATTTCCAATACGCCCACGCCCAGGCCCGCGACGCCGTGCATCTGGCCTTCGATCACGCAGGTTTACGCGCCCAGTTAGCCGAGCAAGGCCGCGCCAGTTTGCTGCTGCACAGCGCCGCGGCTGATCGCCACAGCTACCTGCAGCGGCCAGACCTGGGCCGCCGTTTGCACGGCGACTCGGCCCAGCAACTGCGCGACTACGCCCAAGCCAATCCCGGCGGCGTCGATCTGGCCATAGTCATCGCCGACGGCCTTTCGGCACTGGCCGTGCACCGCCACAGCTTGCCGTTATTGGCCCGACTGGAAGAGCAGGCGCTGAATGAGGGCTGGTCGCTGGCGCCGGTAGTGCTGGTCGAGCAAGGTCGGGTGGCAGTGGCCGATGAAGTCGGCGAGCTGCTGGGGGCGAAAATGACGGTGATCCTCATCGGTGAGCGTCCGGGGCTGAGTTCTCCCGACAGCCTCGGCCTGTACTTCACTTACAGGCCCAAGGTTGGTCTCACCGATGCCTATCGCAACTGCATCTCCAACGTGCGCCTAGAGGGCCTTAGCTACGCCATGGCCGCACACCGGCTACTCTACCTAATGCGTGAAGCCTGCCGGCGACAGCTGTCGGGTGTCGAACTCAAGGATGAAGCCCAACTGCAAACCCTCGACGGTGACGATGCGCCAACTACACCGAGCAACTTTCTGCTGGCGGCAGCGCAAGACCACTAGACCCGCCGGGCTGGCAAAGGCCAGAGGTTAAGCTGCGCCAAACCAAGCAAAAGGTCGGCGATAAAGTTAAACGCTTGTTTGGATTGCACTTTCTATCTGGATTAGGCAGCATCCGGCGCACGTCATGGCATAGCGCCTGCACACAATTACAACTACCACTGAATTCGAGGTCCACCATGCGCATAGTCCAAGCCACCCTGGAGCATCTGGACCTACTGACTCCGCTATTTGTTAAATACCGTGAGTTCTACAACGCCATGCCCTACCCCGAGACCTCGCGCAGCTTTCTGGAAAAGCGCCTGGCCCGTAAAGAATCGGTGATTTACCTGGCGCTGGCCGACAAAGACGACACCCCGCTGGGCTTTTGCCAGCTCTACCCAAGCTTCTCGTCGCTGACCCTCAAGCGCGTGTGGATCCTCAACGACATCTATGTCTGCGAAGACGCCCGCCGCCAACTGGTCGCGGATGGCTTGATGCAGCAAGCGAAAAAAATGGCCCGCGAAACCAATGCCATTCGCCTGCGCGTCTCCACCAGCATTCATAACGACGTGGCGCAGAAGGTTTACGAGTCGATTGGTTTTCGCCAAGACAGCCAATTCAAAAACTACACCCTCGAACTCAACGACGAATAACCCCCCTCCACTGGCCGGCCCCGCGCCGGCCAGCAGCTCGCCGACTTAACCGCGCCCGCTCCCCGAGAAGCCTTGTTTATGTGGTCATTCAAGGCCTGGCGCCAGCGCCGCACACTGCGCAACAACCCCGTCAGCGCCGCCACCTGGGCCAAGGTCCGCCAACAATTACCGATTCTTGACGGCCTCAGCGCCAGCGACGAGCAGCGTCTGCGTGAGCGTGCCGTATTGTTTTTGCACGCCAAGCGCCTCACCACCCTGCCCGGCATCAGCATGAACGATGAAGGTCGTCTGCATCTGGCGGCACTGGCCGAGCTGCCGTTGCTGCACTTGGCCGATCTGGACTGGTACCAGGGCTTTCACGAGATAGTCCTGTACCCCGACGACTTTCGCAGCCCCCAGCAGCATCGCGATGCCAGCGGCGTGGTGCACGAATGGGCCGGCGAGCACAGCGGCGAAGCCTGGCTGCAAGGCCCGGTAATCCTGGCCTGGCCCGGCGTACTGCAGAGCGGTCAGTGGGATGGCTACAACCTGGTGATCCATGAGTTGGCGCACAAACTCGACATGCTCAACGGCTCGGCCAATGGTTTGCCGCCGCTGCACGCCGACATGCGCCAGGCCGAATGGGCGCAGGTGATGCAAGCGGCCTACGAGCAGCTGAATGCCCAGCTCGATCAGCATCCCCACGCCGAACCGCCGATTGATGCCTACGCCGGCGAAAATCCGGCCGAGTTCTTTGCCGTGTGCAGCGAGTATTTCTTCAGCGCCCCCGATTTACTCAGCGCCGCCTACCCGCAGGTGTATGCGCAACTGCGCCTGTTTTACCGCCAAGACCCACTGGCGCGCCAACAACAAGTCGCCACAGAGCAGCCTTTACACAACACAAGACCAAAGGCGTAGGCCGCCGGCGTAGCAACGGCGCAGGAATATGCCTATAATCCGGCCACTTTTTTGGCCCATCCCTGGGAGTCACCTATGAGCTACAGCAAGGTTCCAGCAGGTAAAGACCTGCCAAACGACATTTACGTAGTTGTCGAAATCCCGGCCAATCACGCGCCGATCAAGTATGAAATCGACAAAGACACCGACTGCCTGTTCGTCGACCGTTTCATGGCCACGCCGATGTTCTACCCGGCCAACTACGGCTACATCCCCAACACCCTGGCCGACGACGGCGACGCCCTCGACGTGCTGGTGGTAACGCCTTACCCAGTAGCCCCAGGCTCGGTAGTACGCGCCCGCCCAATCGGCGTGCTGCACATGACCGACGAAGCCGGTGGCGACGCCAAGCTGATCGCCGTACCCCACGACAAGCTGAGCCAGCTGTATGTGGACATCAAGGAATACACCGACCTGCCAGCCCTGCTGCTGGAGCAAATCAAGCACTTCTTCGAGAACTACAAAGATCTCGAGAAAGGCAAATGGGTCAAAGTTGAAGGCTGGGGCAATGCCGATGCAGCCCGCAGCGAGATTTTAAAGGCGGTTGCGGCTTACCAAAAATAAGCCAAACCCACCCCCTAAAAACCGGCCACAAGCCGGTTTTTTTATTGCCCGGAAAAAACGTCGCTCAAGCAGCAACTGGTGATCGCGCATGACGCGATAGACCCCCTTTAGATTGACCGACGCCACACCAACGACGCAGCAAGCCCCAGACGCGACGGTAGCCATAGCTCGGCAACTCACTGACTTCACTTCGACCAGACCTGCATTAGCCCCCGTCAGTTTGGCCGCCCTGACCTTTGTGGCAGAAGCCTTTGGCGCCGGTCGCCCGCGGGCGTCTTATTGCAGATAAGAATACCCGCGATGATTAGGGCGCCACCTATGAACATCGCAAGTGTCAGTTGCTCATCGAGCAACACCGCGCCTAGCAGGACGGCGGTTAGTGGATTAAGGGCAATAAAGACCCCGGCTCGCGTGGCACCAATCTTCTGGATACCCTCGTAGTACCAGATGTATGCCAATGCCGACCCTATCGCGCCCAAGTATAGAAGGCTAAAAAAGTCGCCTGCTGATAGATCACGCACTGTCGCTAAATTGAGTTGTCCTGTGGCGGCTGCTGTCGCCGTCAGTAGCCCTGCGCCGGCCCAGATAGAGTAGGTTACCGTATGTAAGGGGCCTATCTCCTTGACGATGTTCTTGCAGAACACACTATAAGTCACCCAACTCAGTACGCATCCGAAGATTAACGCATCACCATGCCAGTTACTCTTCTCCGCAAGAAATGTGTGCGGCGACTTGCTGAATATCACCGCCGCCGCGCCAAGCAAGCAGAGGATGACACCGGACGCCTTCATGCCAGAAAGCCTTTCCCGGTAGAACAAATAGGAAAAAATGGCCATAACCGCAGGGTTGAGTGCGACGATCAGTGACGCTCGGGATGCGGTGGTGTAGTGGAGTCCATAAAAGAAAAAGAGGTTGTAGGTATATATGCCGCAGAACCCAAGGCCAATTATTTTAAATAGTTGGGATCGATTGACCTTAATGAACATCTTTCTGGACAGGATCAGGAAGAGAGTGAGAGTGATGCCTGCAAGTATGAATCTTAGGCTCGCCGATAGCATGGGGGGAGACTCGGAGGAGATATAGCGACCCGCCACAAAAGTGCCGCCCCAGATGATCGCCACTAGGGATAGTTTGAGATAAGTCAGGCTGTCGGACGCAGGAGGTATTGAGGTCGATTGGATGGTCATGTTGGATGCCTGTCGTCAGAGTATGGAGGCGGTCTTGAGGGCAGCATATTCCAAGGTGAGGTCTAGAATCTCGCGCCGCACTCGACACAGGCAAGCCGCAGGGCGTGTTGGCGGTCCGCCGATTTGCCCGCACAGCGCCGCTCTGCTAGTGTCGCGCCCGTTCCAGCCAGCCGAGAGAGCCACCATGGCCCGCAAAAAAGCCACTGCCGATTTCGAACACTCCTTAGCCGACCTGCAAGTTCTGGTTGAGCGCCTGGAGAACGGCGAGTTATCGCTGGAAGACTCCCTAAGCTCTTTCGAGCAGGGCATTCGCCTGACCCGCGAATGCCAAGCCGCCCTGGCCCAGGCCGAGCAAAAGGTGCAACTGCTGCTGGAGCGCGATGGCGAACTGGAGCAAGTCCCCTTCGACCCAGAGCCATCGGTATGATTGCCGCCTACCAGGCGCAGTGCCAAGCCCGCGCCGATGCCGCACTGACGGACCTGCTGGTGGCGCCATATGCGGAGCTGGAGCGGCTGTATCAGGCCATGCGTTACAGCGTGGTCAACGGCGGCAAGCGCATTCGCCCGCTGCTGGTGTATGCCGCCTGCGAAGCTTTGGGTGGCCACGCGGCGCAAGCCGATGGCGCCGCCTGCGCGGTGGAGTTGATCCACGCCTACTCGCTGGTGCATGACGATTTGCCGGCCATGGACGACGACGATTTACGCCGCGGCCAACCCACCACCCACAAAGCCTTTGATGAAGCCTGCGCGATTCTGGCCGGCGATGGCCTGCAAACCCTAGCCTTCGAAGTGCTCGCCGACGGCCAGCGCAACCCCCAGGATGCCGACACCCGCTTGCGCATGCTGAGTTGTTTGAGCCGCGCAGCCGGGCCGGCCGGCATGGTCGGCGGCCAGGCGATTGATCTGGATTCGGTCGGCCACAAGCTCGATCAAACCGCGCTGGAGTTAATGCACAGACACAAAACCGGCGCGTTGATCGAAGCCAGTGTTAGCCTCGGCGCCCTGGCCAGCGGCAAAGCCGACAGCGCAACGCTGGCGGCTTTGGCCACCTATGCCCAGGCGATTGGTTTGGCTTTTCAGGTGCAGGACGACATTCTCGATGTGGAGAGCGACACCGCCACCCTGGGCAAACGCCAGGGTGCCGACATCGCCCGCGACAAACCCACCTATCCAGCACTGCTCGGCCTGGACGCCGCCAAAGCCTATGCCCTTGAGCTGCGCGACCAGGCACTGGCGGCCCTGCAAGGTTTCAACGCCAGTGCCGAACCACTGCGCGCCTTGGCGCGCTTTATCGTCGAACGGCGCAGCTAGCCGCGCAGCAAACTCCCGGCACGGCGCGCCGTTAGCATGTGCGCACGAATAAACAGCCACGGCATCAGCAGGCCGACAAACAAGCCCATCACCAACCCGCGCAGGCCTTGCCATAGCAACGGCTCCAGGCCCAGCAGCGGCTCGAGTTTTTTCAAACTGATCTGCACGGCGATAAAGGCCAGCGAACCGATCAGCGCCACCACGCCCCGCTGCCATAGCAATACGGGCGGGGTAAAGGGCTGCCGGGCATTGCCCAGCAATACGCCAATCAGCATGCCGCCAAGCAAGGGGATGTAGCTGGGCGGCGTGCCGGGCCAGGTGAAGAAACTCAGCAGCGCGACGGCCACAATCAAGACCAAATGCCCGGGCAGATTGGCCGCCGACCAGCAGCGCCAATCCTTCACCTGGGCAAACAGAATCAATGTTGCGCCGCCGATCAGGCCGCCACCCAACACATCCTCCAGATCATGGGCGGCCAGGTACAGCCGACTGAACATAATCGCCAGCACGATAAAAACGCACAACAGCCAGGCCCAGGTGCGCCGCAACTCATAGGCTAGCCACAACCAGAGCACCACCGCGACCTGCGAGTGGCCCGACGGCAAGCCGTAACTGGCACCCACCAAGTCATCCAAGCGCATCTCCAGCGGCGGCCGCGGATCTTGCCAAAGGTCTTTCAGATAGGCATTCAGCAAAGCGCTAATCGTCACCAACACAAACAGGCGCAAGAACAACGGCCGATTCCAAGCCCAGTAACCCAACGGCAGAAAGAACAAGATGAACTTCTCGTAACCGAGCAGGCTAAAGCCGTGCATCAGCAGGGTCAGCCAGTCGCTGCGCAGCGGCAGCACCCAGTCGAGGTTGTGCAACAGGTGCTGCAAAAGATCGGGCATGCAAAAGCCTTAGGCGGTGAAACCGCTCTTGTTGAAAATCAGCAGCCTTATTAATTCATTCGAGCCGACTGTTGCAAGCACAGGCGCTCAATTCACTCCGGCGAATAAAACTCCAGCTCTGACACCTGGCGCCAATCCATTGTTTGGGCTGGCTGGCATGCTTCGGGTAAACTGCCGCATCTTTTGCCCCGCTACCCCACGAACGCGATACTCCAGATGCCGACGACTTTTCACCAGATCCCCCGTGAGCGCCCCGTAACGCCGCTGCTTGACCGCGCGAGCACGCCGGACGGCCTGCGCCGCCTGGCCGAGGCGGAGCTGGAGGGCTTGGCGGATGAGCTGCGTCAGTATCTGCTGTACACGGTCGGGCAAACCGGCGGGCACTTTGGTGCGGGGCTGGGTGTGATCGAGCTGACCATCGCCCTGCACTATGTGTTCGACACCCCCGATGATCGCCTGGTCTGGGACGTTGGCCATCAGGCCTATCCGCACAAGATCCTCACCGGCCGGCGCGAGCAGATGGGCAGCTTGCGCCAGAAGGACGGCATCGCCGCCTTCCCGCGGCGCAGCGAGAGCGAGTACGACACCTTTGGCGTCGGCCACTCCAGCACCAGCATCAGCGCCGCCTTAGGCATGGCCATAGCCGCACGCATCCAGGGCAGCAAACGCAAGGCCGTGGCGGTGATCGGTGACGGCGCGCTGACCGCCGGCATGGCCTTCGAGGCGCTCAACCACGCCTCCGATGTCGGCGCCAATATGCTGGTGGTGCTCAACGACAACGACATGTCGATCTCCAACAACGTCGGCGGGCTGTCCAATTACCTGGCCAAAATCCTCTCCAGCCGCACCTACGCGAGCATGCGCGAGGGCAGCAAGAAGATCCTCTCGCGCCTGCCCGGCGCCTGGGAAATTGCCCGTAAAACCGAAGAGCACGCCAAAGGCATGCTGGTCCCCGGCACCCTGTTTGAAGAGTTGGGCTGGAACTACATAGGCCCGATCGACGGCCACGACCTGCCGACCCTGCTGGCCACCCTGCGCAATATGCGCGACCTGGACGGCCCGCAATTTCTGCATATCAGCACCAAGAAAGGCAAAGGCTTCGGCCCCGCCGAGCTGGACCCAATTGGCTACCACGCCATCACCAAGCTGGAGCCGATCAACGCCGCGCCAGCCACGCCTAAGCCAGTCAGCGGGCCGAAGTATTGCAGCGTGTTTGGCCAATGGTTGTGCGACATGGCCGAGCAAGACCCGCGCCTGGTCGGCATTACCCCGGCGATGAAAGAAGGCTCGGACCTGGTCGCTTTCAGCCAGCGCTTCCCCGAGCGTTACTTTGACGTAGCGATTGCCGAGCAGCACGCGGTAACCCTGGCCGCCGGCATGGCCTGCGACGGCGTCAAACCGGTGGTGGCGATTTATTCGACCTTCCTGCAGCGCGCTTACGATCAGCTGATTCACGATGTGGCGGTGCAAAACCTCGATGTATTGTTCGCCATCGACCGCGCTGGCTTAGTCGGCGAAGACGGCCCGACCCACGCCGGCAGCTTCGATTTGTCGTACCTGCGCTGCATCCCCGGCATGCTGATCATGACCCCCAGTGATGAAAACGAACTGCGCCAGATGCTCACCACCGGCTACCTGTTCCCTGGCCCGGCGGCGGTGCGCTACCCGCGCGGCAGCGGCCCCAACGCAACTATCGAGCAAGCGCTGACGCCACTGGAAATAGGCAAGGGCGTGGTTCGCCGCCAAGGCAGCAAAATCGCTTTATTGGTGTTTGGCGTACAACTGGCCGAGGCCTTGAAGGTTGGCGAAAATCTCAACGCCACAGTGGTCGACATGCGCTTCGTCAAACCCCTCGATCAAGCCCTGCTGCGCCAGTTGGCCGCCGAGCATGAGTTGCTGGTGACCATCGAAGAAAACAGCATCATGGGCGGCGCAGGTTCGGCGGTCAGCGAGTTTCTGGCCGCCGAGAACCTGCTCAAAGCCGTGCTGCATCTCGGCCTGCCCGACGCCTATGTCGAGCACGCAAAGCCGGCGCAAATGCTCGCCGAATGCGGCCTGGATGCCGCCGGTATCGAAGCCGCTATTCGGGCACGCCTCGCCCAACTGTAAAATTCTGCCGGCGGGGCCACCCGCTGGCTGCGACCAACCCAAGCCGCAACCCCCAGAGCACAGCAACGTGAACCGGTTGCACATCGGCTTGCAGGGCTTTCACTTGTCTTTGTCGACCTCGCAGCCTATGGTGCGCGTCGTTTTTATCGACCAAGGTGAGCGACGCGCGGATCAGGCCGTGTGAAAACGTAGCGAGCGAAGGTTAAGCAAGGCAAAAACAGGCGAGGACGCGGAGTTTACGAGTTGTAAATGAGCAGTCCGAGCCTGTTTTTAACGCCGCATAACCGAGCGCAGTAGTTTTCACACGACCTGTAAGCGTCAGCTTTAAACGGGAAGAAGGTGCGCCACTTGGCCAAGCCTGCGCTGCCCCCGCAACGGTAACCGACCGCAACTCAAACGTTGGTGCAATCTGCACCAGCCGATGCATTGCAACGCCTGCTTAAGACACCACTGGGTTCGCCTGGGAAGGTAAGCATGGGTATGTCGGCAGCCCGGAGACCGGCCTTAGTGGATGCGACTGGTGTTGCGGAGGGCAATCACCGTCAAGCGTAGGCGGCTGTCCGGTGCTTTTAGAATCCGTAAGCCACAACCCTGCGCTTGTCCCTGCCCTCCTCAAAAGGTTCTGCCCACTTTTGAGGATTATTTATGAAGCTTTATTCCACGAGCCGGGCCCTGGCAATTGCCCTGCTGCCGCTTACCACTGCAGCCGAAACAGCCGACCAACCACAAGACGCCATCAGCCTGCCACCGCTGGTGATTACCCGCGCCACGCCCCTGCAGCAGCCAGCCCCCGCCAGCGTGCAGGTGATTAGCCGCGAGGAAATTGACAAGAGCGCGGCCAGCAACCTCATCGACGTGCTGCGCGGCCAAGCCGGCTTACAGGTTCGCGACACCCTTGGCGATGGCAATCGCGCCTCCATCAGCTTGCGCGGCTTCGGCGAAAACTCAGTCAACAATACCTTGGTCATGGTCGATGGTCGGCGCTTGAATAACCCGACGCTCAGCGGCCCCGACCTTAACAGCGTGCCATTGGCCAATATCGAGCGCATCGAAATTTTGCGCGGCGCCGGCACCGTGCTGTATGGCGACCAAGCGGTTGGCGGGGTGATCAATATCATTACCCGCACCCCACAAGACAATCAGGCTTATGTTGAAACCAGCCAGGGCAGTCACGATCTGGAAGCCTACCGCGGGCATGCCTTTCAACAGCTTGGCGCCGGCTTTTCAGCTTTTTTCAGCGGCGAAACACGCAACGCCGACAACTACCGGGACCACAACAACGCCAGCTACAGCAACGGCTTCGGCCGCCTGCGCTATGAACATGACAGCGGCTGGGCGCTCTACGAATACCAAAGCGTGGATGATGAATTGCGCCTACCCGGTGCACTGACCATCAGTCAGCGTCGGGCAGACCGCAAAGCCAGCACGTCCAACGAATGGAGCGACAACAAGACTCAGGTGCAACGCTTCGCCGTGCAGCAAAATCTCAACGGAAACTGGGTCGGCGACTTCGACTACAGCTTGCGTGACACCGACGGCGTCGGTTTTATTTCCGGCAGCCCGCTGCGCGATGGCACCCGGGTCGAAAGCCTCAGCCCGCGAGTTACCGCGCACTGGGAGAATGCCCTTGGGCGTAGCGAATGGCTGCTCGGCCACGACCATATCAGCAGCGACTACCAAGCCAGCTATGCCAGCTTTGCCTCTCTCAACAGCGATGCGCTACAAACCCAGCGCGACTGGTACAGCCAGTTCAGCCAGCCGTTAGGGCAAGGCCTGAGTCTTAGCCTGGGTTACCGCAGCAGCGAAGCCGAAGATCGCAACAAGCTCAACAGTCAGCAGCATACCGACCGCGAAGGCAGTAGCAGCATCGGCCTGAGCTGGCAGGCCAACCGCCAGACCCAGCTATTTATCAAGCGCGAAGATGTACTGCGCTGGGCCAACGTCAACGAGAATGCCTACGTTGAGCCGGGCATCAACTTTCTCAAAGCGCAAACCGGCGTGTCCTGGGAAAGCGGCCTGGAGTGGAGTGATGGTAGCCAGCGCTATCAGGCCAGCCTGTACCGGCTCGATCTGGTTGATGAGCTGATGTACGACCCGTTCGCCAATGGCGGCTGGGGCGCCAATATCAACCTGGACAAAACTCGCCGCGAGGGGCTGCTGCTCGAGGCCGAGCGCAGCTTGAGCGAGCGCCTGAGCCTGGGCGGGCAATATAGCTTTACCGACGCCAAGTACCGGGCTGGGGTTAACCAGGGCAACGAAGTGCCATGGGTCTCGCGTAACAGCGCCAGCACTCACCTGAACTATCGCCTGGCTCAAGACCTGAATGCTTATCTGGAGGCGGTGTACACCGGGCCGCGCTACCTCTCCAGCGATGATGCTCACGAACTGGCGCAGGCCGGCGGCTACACCCTGTTCAATGCCGCTTTGAATTACCAATACAGCCAGTTCAACGCCAAGCTGCGGGTCAACAACCTGACGGGCAAACGCTACGACAGCTTCGCCACCTACACGCTCTATGCGGCAGGCAACCAAGCGCTATATCCAGCCCAGGAAGAGGACGTGCAACTGAGCCTTGGCTACCGTTTCTAAACCGACCGGTGAATCAGTGCGCCGACTGCAGTAACTCACACAACCGCTCGGTGGCATTCAGCATCTGCAGGCTGGGGCGCTCCAGGCCGCGGTCGGGAATGCTCCACACCTGCCCACGCTTGACCGCCTGCAGTTGCGGCCAGGCTTGCCAGGCCGCCAGCAGCTGCGGTTCGCTGGTCAGAATCACCTCGGGGTCGCGCGCCAGCACGGTTTCGAGGTTGATCTGCGGCGCGGCCAAGGTTAAATCACTAAGCAGATTTTCCGCACCGCAAACGCGCAAGGCGTCGCTGATAATTTGCTGACCGCCGATGCTGTACAGCGGACTGTCCCAAACCTGATAAAACACCCGCAGCGGTGGCTGGCGCTGATAACGCTGGCGCAAGTGCGCCAGCTGCTGGCGAAACTCCTGAGCCAGTTGCAGCCCGCGCTCGGCACGACCAACCCGCAGAGCCAGCGCCTCCACTTGGGTGGCTAGCTCATCGAGGCTATGGGGCTGGACTTCATACAGTTCCAGGCCGAGTTGACGCAGTTGCTGGCGTTGGGCGGCGCCGATGCTGTCCGGCCAAAGCAGCACCAGTTGCGGTTTGAGGCTCAGCAGGGTTTCGATTTCCAGCTGACCGTATTCGCCCACCGAGGGCAAATCGGCCAAAGCTGCCGGCCGCTCGCGAGTACCCAGCACGCCGACCAGTTGCGGGCCTGCGCCTAACTCCAACATCAGCTCATTCAGCGCCGGGGACAAACTCACCACCCGCTCCAGTGCGCCGGCCGGCATGGCCAGCAGCAGTAAACACAAGCCGAGCAGGCGCTTCATCAGCCGAGCTGACGCGGAATACGATAGAGGTAGAGCAAGACCAAACTGGCCACTGCCAGCAGTAGCAGCGGGACGGCCTCAAGCCCGGTCAACACCGCCAGGGCGGCGATCCAGGCGGGCAAGCCGGCGGCGATAAAAGCCCGCCGACGAGTCTGCGCCAGCGCCTGCCAGGCGGCCGCTTCAGTGTCGCTATTGAGGGCTTGTTCGGTGGCGATTAGCGCGTGCTTGTAGCGCTTAAACTGGCCCAGGCTGACAAACAGTGAGCTGCAGCCGGCAATAAACAGCGGCAGTGCCAGCACCGAGGGTGCG
Source organism: Pseudomonas sp. (assembly GCF_030698175.1). Lineage (GTDB taxonomy): Bacteria > Pseudomonadota > Gammaproteobacteria > Pseudomonadales > Pseudomonadaceae > Aquipseudomonas. Next base: position 37,275 of record NZ_JAUYNT010000005.1, on the reverse strand, counting down.
GTACGTAAGTCCGCGAAAAGTTGATTAAGGATAATCAGCGGCGCTAACGTCAGCAGCACCTGCCACCACCACGCCAGCGCCAGACGCCGGCGGGTTGTGGCGCGGTTCACAGCTCGTCCTCAACCTCGGCTTGGTGCAGGCTGCCGAGCAAATGCCCGAGTTTGTTGGCTTTAGTGGCCAGGTATTTTTTGTTGTGCAGATTCTGCCCGGTTTGCAGCGGCACTCGTGAAGCCACCCGCAAGCCAAAACCTTCGAGGGCTTTGACCTTGCGCGGGTTATTGGTCATCAGCTTGATGGCGCTGACGCCTAGGTGCGCCAGCATCGGTTGGCAGATCGAGTAGTCGCGCTGGTCGGCGCCAAAACCCAGCTGCTCGTTGGCTTCCACGGTATCGGCGCCGCCATCTTGCAGCTCATAGGCGCGGATTTTATTCAGCAAGCCGATGCCGCGACCTTCTTGGCGCAAGTACAGCAAGACGCCACGACCTTCGGCGGCAATCGCGCGCAACGCGGCTTCCAGCTGCGAGCCGCAATCACAGCGCTGGCTGAATAGCGCATCGCCCGTCAGGCACTCGGAGTGCAAGCGACCGAGCACCGGCGCGCCATCGTTAATTTCACCCAGCGTCAAGGCGAGGTGTTCCTTGCCGGTGTCCTCATCGAGAAAACCATGCATGGTAAACACCGCGAACGGCGTGGGCAGTTGGGAGGCGGCGACAAAGACGACAGACACCGAATGCTCCTAGGTAAGTAGAGGGCTGAATCAGCAGGGCCCGCATTGTATCAGCAGGGCTTGCCGGCGCGGCGGCTGAATCATCCTGGATAAGCCTGGACGTAGCGCTTAGCAGGCCGTTGAAAAATGTAGCGAGCGACGGCGAGTGCGACGCCCGCTCCTGCGGGCTAGCTGCATTTCCCACATCCATGCGGGTCACAAGGCGAAATCAGCCGCAACGTAGCGAAGCGCAGTAACAGCCGTAGGCTGGCCCGCAGGGCGAGCGTAGCGAGTTAAAAGCACAGTTTACTGGTCGTAAATGAGCATTTTGAGGCTGATTTCAACGCCGCATAGCCTAGCGCAGTAGTTTTTCAACGGCCTGCTAGAACTTCGACTCCAGCACCAGCACACCTTGATCCTCATGCCAGCGCACTCGATTCAAGAAGCTCATGCCCAGCAGCGCATCGCTGGTCCCCTCCCCCTCAAGCACAAAGGCCTCCACCCCCAACACCTCTAGCGGGCCGACCTTGACTTGCGGCAACTTGATCCGCCACGCCCTGGCGGTGCCCTTGGCGAGATTGACGATCATCGGTTCGCCCTGCACGCGAAAGTCGACACCCAAACGCCGTGCCTGGGTTTCGTTTAAGGCAATGCTGGTGGCGCCGGTATCGACCAAAAACGCGACTGAATGTCCGCCAACCGAGCCGACCACCCGATAGTGCCCATCGGCGCCACGGGCAATGCTGGTCTGCGCTTTAACTGGAGCACTTGCGCCACTGCTACCGGCATCGCGACTCAGGCTGTAGGCCCGCTCCACGCCATTAACCCGCAGCACCGCGCCACGGCTGTCGGCGCTCACCACCTGCACGCCACCGGGCCCGGTTTGGCCGACTTTAACCAGTTTGCGCTGACCGTCGACATTGACCACCGCCGCACCGGGAAACAAACCCACCACCTGCACCTGCTCGGCAGCCTGCGACGACATAGCAAGCAGCAACAGGCCAACAGTGGCCAGCAGTTCACGGACGCGCATGGGGCATCTCCTGAGCAGAGTCATAGGGGTAGTGTTGCTGGTAACGGGCAAAAAACATTGAGCACCGCAGCGCCGGGAAACACCCCTACCATTTGCACTGCACCTGCTCGGCAGCCTGCGACGACATGGCAAGCAGCAACAGGCCAACAGTGGCCAGCAGTTCACGGACGCGCATGGGGCATCTCCTGAGCAGAGTCATAAGGGTAGTGTTGCTGGTAACGGGCAAAGATCGGTCGCAAAGTGCCGGCACGCAACAGTTGCGGCATGCGCTGCTCGTACAACGCCTGCATCGCCCGGCCATGCACGGTGTGGGCAAAGCCCAGATAAACCGGCAGGTATTGCAGAGGAGTCACTTTGAATTCTTGCGGATGCTCGGTGGCCGCCAAGAGGATTTTGACCTCATCATCGTCATCGATATAAAAGTCTGCACGGCCTTGCTTAAGCATCTGCGGGATGCCATCGCGGCGCTGCACTTCTTGGTAGTTTGTCAGGTTAGGGATTTGACTCTGATAAGCATAACCGCGCACCCAGATCAGCCGGTACTTTGCCAGGCTTTGCAGGGTTGGCGCAGGCGCACGCGCCAAACCAAGAGCCACCACTGCGTCATCGGCATAGGGCCAGCGCGGATAAGCAATGCCTTCGGCTTCATTGAGATACAAGCCTAACACCGCATCGACCTTGCCGCGCTGCGCCAATCCCAGCGCGCGGGTATAGGGCACGCTGGTGATTTTCAGCTTAACCCCAACCGGCTCAAACACCGCACGCAACAGATCCCATGCCAGGCCGCTGCCATCGGCATTGCTGTGGTTTTCCCAGGCTTCGCTGGCCACCCGAAACTCCGCTGACGGCGTTGTTTCGCGCGCCTGGGCCGCGCTTAACATCAGGCTGTTAGCCAGCAAGCAGCCCAACAATATCCCTATCCAGCCACCGCGCATGCTGCCTCCGTTTAGCTTAAAACCAGGATCACCGCTTGCAGCGCCAGCCAGGCGAACACCCCGGCCAACACATCATCGAGCATGATGCCCAGTCCACCATGAACATGCTGATCGATCCAGCGAATCGGCCAAGGTTTGACGATATCAAACAACCGAAACAGTGCAAAACCTAACAGCAGCCACTGCCAGCCGGGCGGCGCCAGCCAGAGGGTGATCCAGATCCCGACCATTTCATCCCAAACGATGCCAGCATGGTCATGCACGCCCAGATCGCGCGCCACCTTGCCGCACAACCAGAAGCCAAACAGCGTGGTCAGCCCCAGCATCAGCCCATAGCCCCAGTCGGGTAGCAGTTGCCACAGGGGGATAAAGGCCAAACCCACCAAGGTGCCCCAGGTACCAGGGGCTTTCGGCAAGGTGCCGGAGCCAAAACCAAAGGCCAAAAAATGCCATGGGTTACGCCATACCGATGGCGGCGCTTTTATCGAGTCAGTCACCTGCGCTCCCAAAATGTTGATAGCCGCGCGCCGGCGGCTTGATAGCGATGCCCTGGGCATCCAGCAGCTGCACGCCGGCGCCGGCGAGCGCCTGGCCGATCACCACAATGGGCCAGCCGGCCGCCTGCAAGGCCGGCAAATGCGCGGCGGGCAGGGTGAAGGCCAGCACATAGTCATCGCCGCCAGCCAAGGCGCACTGCTGCGCCGCCGGTTTATCCAGCAACGCCAACAACGCCGGCGACAAGGGCAGACGCTCAAGTTCGATCCGCAGCGCGACCTTGGAGGCCGTGGCGATATGCCCGCAATCGGCCAACAGGCCATCGGAAATATCCAGCGCCGCCGTGGCCTTGCCGCGCAGCGCTTGACCGAGGGCCAGTTGCGGCTGCGGCGACCAGAAACGCGCCAACAATGGCGCCGCCAACTCATCGGCTACTTGGCGCTGACCGAGCACCAGCGGCAAGGCGCCGGCGCCATCGCCCAGCGCACCACCGACACAGAGCAGATCGCCAACCTGGGCGCCGCTGCGGCATAACGCCTGGCCAGCCGGCAGTCGGCCGAACACCGTAACCGTCAGGCTCAAGGGCCCACGGGTAGTGTCGCCGCCGATCAAGGCCAAGTTGCAGCTCTGCGCCATTTGATTCAAGCCTTGAGCAAAGCCTTGCAGCCACTCGGGCGTGGCGGCCGGCAAGGTCAGGGCCAGGGTAAATGCCAAGGGGGTTGCACCCATCGCCGCCAAGTCGCTGGCGGCCACTGCCAGGCCGCGCTGGCCGAGCAGATAAGGATCGCAGGAGTCGGGGAAATGCACCCCGGCTACCAGGGTGTCGGTGGAGATCGCCAGCTGCTCGCCAGCCGGAAAATCCAGCAGCGCGCAATCGTCGCCGATGCCCAGTGCCACGCCCGCAGCCGCCTGCGCACAGGGCGCGGCCGCAAAGTATTGGCGGATTAACGCGAACTCATTCATGGCAGAGCGCTCGATGGCGGGCGTCTTGCGCGCGTGGGAAGTGGGAAGTAGGGAGCGGGAAGTGGAGTTGAACGCCCCACTCCCTACTTCCCACTTCCAACTAACGCTTATTGGCGCGAATTTCTTCGCCACGTAAACGCGGCGCCAGCTTGTCGAGGATGCCGTTGACGAACTTGTGGCCATCGGTGGCGCCAAAAATCTTCGCCAGCTCGATGCCCTCGTTGATCACCACGCGGTACGGCACGTCCGGGCGGTTGCGCAACTCGTAAGTCGACAAGCGCAAGATCGCCAGCTCGACCGGGTCCAGCTCTGCCAACGGCCGATCCAGGAAGGGTTCAAAGCTGCTGTCGATCTCGCTCTTCTGCTTGGGCACGCCGTGCAGAATCTCGCGAAAGTAAGCGCCGTCGACGCCGACAAAATCATTGTCGACGCGAAACTGCGCCTCGATTTCGTTTACCGCCTGGCCGGCCATATGCCACTGATACAGGGCCTGCATGGCCAAGCTGCGGGCCTGGCGACGGGCTGCAGTTTTGCCCTTGGGTGCAGGAGCTGCCGGAGTCTGCTCGGGACTGTCGTCCTTATTCAGGCTCACTTGGCGTCCAACTGTGCCAGCAGGCTAACCATCTCAAGTGCCGACAGCGCCGCTTCGCCACCCTTGTTGCCAGCCTTGGTGCCGGAACGCTCGATGGCTTGCTCGATCGAGTCGACCGTCAGCACGCCAAAGGCAACCGGTACGCCGAACTCCATGGACACCTGGGCCAGGCCCTTGGTGCACTCGCCTGCAACGTATTCAAAATGTGGGGTGCCACCACGAATCACCGCGCCAAGGGCGATGATGGCGGCGTATTCGCCACGCTGGGCGACTTTTTGCGCCACCAAGGGAATCTCAAACGCGCCCGGAGCACGGATGATGGTGATCTGGCTTTCGCTCACGCCGTGGCGTACCAAGGTGTCAATCGCACCACTTACCAGGCTTTCCACCACGAAGCTGTTGAAACGGCCAACTACCAGGGCAAAGCGGCCTTGGGGGGCGATGAAATTACCTTCGATGGTCTTCAGGGTCATGGGCATTCTCATATCTATATAAAGAGCGGGCGCGCGAGGTGCACGCCTAATGAATTATTAAAGCCCAATTAGGGCCTGCGCAGCTGTGGGCCCACTATTCGGCGGGCAGGTATTCTACTACCTCCAGATCAAAACCGGATATCGCATTGAACTTCATGGGTGCACTGAGCAGGCGCATTTTGCGCACACCCAGATCCCGCAGAATCTGCGAACCGGCGCCGACCGTGCTGTAGGTGGTCGGCGTAGTGACGCTGGCTTCACTGCCCAACTGACGCTCCAGGTGCATCAGCAACTCCTGACCGCTGAGCGGATTGCCCAACAGCAAGACCACGCCACTGCCAGCCTCGGCCACCTTGGCCATGGCCGCACGCAGGCTCCAACGGCCCGGCTGGTTGACCATAAACAGGTCGCGCAGCGGCTCCATGTTATGTACCCGCACCAGGGTCGGCTCCTCGGCGCAGATTTTCCCGAGGGTCAGGGCCATGTGCACATCGCCTTCCACCGAGTCGCGGTAGGTGACCAGATTGAACGAGCCCAGCTCGCTTTCCAGCGGCTGCTCGGCGATGCGCTGCACGGTGCGCTCGTGGATCAGCCGGTAGTGGATCAGGTCGGCGATGGTGCCGATCTTGATGCCGTGCAGCTTGGCGAACTCTTCCAACTCGGGGCGACGGGCCATGGTGCCGTCGTCGTTCATGATTTCGCAGATCACCCCGGACGGCTCAAAACCACCCATGCGCGCCAGGTCGCAGGCCGCTTCGGTGTGACCGGCACGGGCCAGCACGCCGCCCGGCTGGGCCATCAGCGGGAAGATATGCCCAGGGCTGACGATGTCGTCGGCCTTGGCATTGCGCGCCGCGGCGGCTTGTACTGTGCAGGCGCGATCGGCGGCGGAAATGCCGGTGGTAACGCCAACAGCCGCTTCGATGGAGACGGTGAACTTAGTGCCGAAGCCCGAGCCATTGCGCGGTGCCATCAGCGGCAAGTTGAGCAGTTCGCAACGCTCGCGACTCATCGGCATGCAGATCAGGCCACGGGCAAAGCGCGCCATAAAGTTGATGTGTTCAGGCAGCACGCGCTCGGAGGCCATGATCAAATCGCCTTCGTTCTCGCGGTCTTCGTCATCCATAAGGATGACCATCTTGCCCTGACGAATATCTTCAACCAGCTCTTCGATGCTATTGAGCGCCATGGGGCGGCTCCTTTAATTAGGTGTGCAGTAAATCGTCGTTAACACGCCGATTCAGGATTTTAGGTAACCATGGGCGGCTAAGAAGCCTTCGGTAATGCCGGATGCTTGCGGCTCTGCGGCCTTATCGCCAAGCAGCAAACGTTCGAGATAACGCGCCACCAAGTCGACCTCAAGGTTCACCGAGCGGCCCGGCCGATAGTCGGCCATGATGGTCTCGCCGAGGGTGTGCGGCACAATCGTCAGCTCAAATTCGGCGCCATTCACGGCATTGACCGTGAGGCTGGTGCCATCGACGGTGATCGAGCCTTTTAGCGCAATGTACTTGGCCAGCTCACGGGGGGCGCGGATTTTAAACTGCACGGCGCGGGCGTTTTCATCCCGCGCCAGCACTTCACCAACGCCATCCACGTGGCCGCTGACCAAGTGACCACCGAGGCGACTGCTGGGCGTCAGGGCTTTTTCCAGATTGACCTGGCTGCCGGTTTTCAAGTCGATAAAGGCGCTGCAGGCCAAGGTTTCCCGGCTTACATCGGCCCAGAAACCGTCGCCCGGTAACTCCACTGCAGTGAGGCAGACGCCGTTAACGGCAATGCTGTCGCCCAGTTTGACGTCGCCCAGATCCAGCTTGCCGGTCTTTACATAAACCCGCACATCCCCGCCCTTGGGGCTGAGGGCGTGCACGGTGCCGATGGCTTCGATAATGCCGGTGAACATGCTGTCTCCGATTAACTCAGTACGATTTTAGGATCTGCGCCAAATACAGCGCGCAATTATACGTGCTGCGCAGGCGCGGGTACGGCAATGATCCGCCAGTCGTCGCCCACCGCGCGCATTTCAACAATCTTCAAAGCCGGCGCATCGGCCATTTTCGCCAGTGGCCAGTCGAGCAAGGGCCGGCCGCTGCAGCCGAGAAACTTGGCCGCCATAAACAGCTGAAATTCATCGACCAAACCCTGGCGGGCAAAGGCTCCGGCCAAACGCGGACCGGCCTCCACCAGGACTTCATTGGCACCGCGACTGGCCAACTCCAGCAACAGTTTGCGCAAGTCGACATGGCCATTGGTGCCGGGCACCGCCAGCAGCTGGTGGCCGTCATCGAGAAAACGTTCCCGCGCCATCGCCGCAGCGCAGGTGGCCACCAACGCCGGGCCAACCTGATAAAACGGCGCCGACAAGGGCACCCGTAAACGCCCATCGACCAGCACCCGCAGTGGCGGGCGAGTCATGGCCAGGGCAGTCAGTTCGGCATTCAGGCCCAGCTCATCGGGCCGCACGGTCAGTCGCGCGGAGTCGGCCAACACCGTATCGGCGCCGGTCAGCACTATGCTCGAGCGCGCCCGTAAGCGTTGCACCGCAGCCCGCGCCGCCGGGCCGGTAATCCATTGGCTCTCGCCGCTGGCCATGGCCGTGCGGCCATCCAAACTCATCGCCAGCTTGACCCGCACCAGCGGCAGGCCTTGCTCCATGCGCTTGATAAAACCAGCATTCAGCAACCGCGCCTCGGCTTCCAACACGCCGCACTGCACACTGATACCGGCCGCCTGCAAACGGGCCAGGCCACTGCCGGCCACTTGCGGATTGGGGTCTTGCATGGCCACCACCACCCGCGCCACGCCCGCATTAATCAGCGCATCGGCGCACGGCGGGGTGCGGCCATGATGGCTGCACGGTTCCAGCGTCACATAGGCGGTGGCGCCGCGCGCTTTCTCGCCGGCTTGGCGCAAGGCATACACCTCGGCATGCGGCTCGCCAGCCCGCGCATGCCAGCCTTCGCCGACTATTTGCGTGCCCTGGACGATGACGCAACCGACCCGTGGATTGGGATGGGTGGAGTACAGCCCGTTGCGTGCCAATTCGAGGGCGCGGGCCATGCTGCGCTGATCGAGCGCAGCCTGTTCGCTGGCCGTCATTCTTTATTCGGCTCGCGCGACAGTCGCTCGATCTCCTCGCGGAACTCGTTCAAATCCTGAAAGCGGCGGTACACCGAGGCGAAGCGGATATAGGCCACTTCATCGAGCTTTTGCAGCTCGCCCATCACCAGTTCACCGAGTACCCGCGACTTGATCTCGCGCTCGCCGGCGGCGCGCAGCTTGTGCTTGATGTGCACTATTGCCGCTTCCAGCCGCTCGACACTCACCGGGCGTTTTTCCAGCGCTCGCTGCATACCGGCGCGCAACTTGTCTTCATCGAAAGGCTGGCGGCTGCCGTCGGACTTGATCAGTCGCGGCATCACCAATTCGGCGGTCTCAAAGGTGGTGAAACGCTCTTCGCAGGCGAGACATTCGCGCCGACGGCGTACCTGCTCACCTTCGGCAACCAGACGCGAGTCGATTACCTTGGTGTCATTAGCTCCACAGAACGGACAATGCATGCTGGCTGACGGCCGGAAAAATGAGGGCCCTCATGGTAGCGCATCCCGCCGGCAAGACAAGCCGCAGGCTTTGCGGTATATAGGCGGCCCTAGATAGTCATAGCCGCACTGGAAACCCGCCATGTCGTTGCACCCACTCATTGCCCTGGGCTTACTCGCCCTGCTTAGCGCCTGCAGCCAGACACCGCCCGCCACCACGCCTGCGCCAGCACCGGTGCCTCGCCCTGCCGTCAGCACGGCACCACTGACCCCGTTGCCGGCCGAGCTGCGCGAACTGAGCGGTCAATTGCTCGACGTGCCACTGGCCGGCGAGGCCGAAGTGGCCCTGTTGCTGGTCGATCAACGCGACCGGCCGCTGCTGTTGCTGGCCAGCACGCGCTTAAGCGGCAAGGGTGGCGCGCTGCCGTTTAGCCTGCGCTTTGCGCCCAATCAATTGGCGCCAGGCATGCGCGCAGAGCTACGGGCGCGGGTCAGTCAGGGCGGAGTGCTGACTCTGCACCTGCCGCCCCGGCAGATCGACCCAAGCGTCTCGGTCGCCCTCGGCGAACTGCGCCTGGTGCCGGCGCCGTGACCGCAGCAGCAACCAATAGCGCACCCGCAGCCCTGCAAGCGGCCTTGGGCGAACTGCTCGGCGATGCGCAGTTAATCGCCGAAACCCTGCCGGGCACCGACCTAAAACTCTGGTTGATTGACCCGCGCAATATGGAGCGCGCCTTTAACCCCGAGGAAACCCGGCGCATCTTAGAAGAACCGCCCTATTGGTGTTTTTGCTGGGCCAGCGGCCTGGTGCTGGCGCGCTGGCTGGCCGAACACCCCGAATGGGTGCGCGGCAAGCGGGTGCTGGATTTCGGTAGCGGCTCAGGGGTGGCGGCGATTGCTGCCGCCAAAGCCGGCGCCCTCGAAGTGGTGGCCTGCGACCTCGACCCGCTGGCGCTGGCGGCCTGCCGGGCGAATGCCGAACTGAACGGCGTGCAACTGAGCTATTCGGCGGATTTTTTCAGCGAGGCTGACCGCTTCGACCTGATCATCGTCGCCGACGTGCTCTACGACCGTGGCAACCTGCCGCTGCTGGATCAGTTTCTCAGTCGCGGTCAACAGGCCTTGGTGGCCGACTCACGGGTGCGTGACTTTCAGCATCCGCAATACCAACGCATCGGCCTGCTGGATGCCTGTACCTGGCCCGACTTAGCGGAACCTGCCGAGTTCCGCCTGGTCAGCCTGTACCACGCCAGCCGGGATTAATCCGGCGGCGCAGTTGTTTGCGCCAGCCATCGCCCACATTTACAGTGCCTAGCATCCTTCGCCCAGCGAGACCGACCATGAGCGCCACCCCCTATATTTTCGACGTCAGCGGCGTCGCCCAGTTTGATCAACTGGTAATCGAGAACTCCTTTCACAAGCCAGTGCTGGTGGATTTCTGGGCCGAGTGGTGTGCGCCATGCAAGGTGCTGTTGCCGCTGCTGGCGGGCATTGCCGAGTCCTATCAGGGCGAGATGCTGCTGGCCAAGGTCAATTGCGACCTGGAACCGGACATCGTCCAGCGCCTGGGCGTGAGCAGTCTGCCGACCGTGGTGCTGTTTAAAGATGGCCAGCCGGTGGATGGTTTTACCGGCGCGCAACCCGAGTCGGCGATTCGCACCATGCTCGCCCAGCATGTGGCCCTGCCACCAGAGCCGGCCGCCGATCCGCTGGTCACTGCGCAAGCACTGTTTAACGAGGCCCAGTTTGGCGCCGCCGAAGCACTGCTCAAGCAACTCTTGACGGACGACGCCACTAACGCCGCCGCGCTGATTCTGTACGGGCGCTGCCTGGCCGAACGCGGCGAACTGGGCGAAGCGGAAGTGGTGCTCAATGCGGTCTGCGGCACCGAGCACCAGCACGCTCTGGCCGCCGCCCGCGCGCAACTGACCTTCCTGCGCCAAGCCGCTGACTTGCCCGAGGTGGCCAGCCTGAAAACCCGCTTGGCACAAAATCCCGAAGACGACGAAGCGGCTTACCAACTGGCCATCCAGCAACTGGCGCGCCAGCACTACGAGCCAGCGCTGGAGGCCTTGTTGCGGCTGTTTATCCGCAATCGCAACTACGCCGAAGGGCTGCCGCACAAAACCTTGCTGCAAGTCTTCGAGCTGCTCGGCAATCAGCATCCGCTGGTGACCAATTACAGACGCAAGCTCTACCAGGCGATTTACTGAGGCAGCGCTCGGCGCTCTGTAGGGTGGGCTTCAGCCCACTGCCGACACAACATATGCACACTGGCGGGCTGAAGCCCACACAGCCACTCATCTCTCGCAAATCCCCCAGGCACTGGCCGAACCGACTTAAAGTTGTTATAACGTAACAACTTTAAGTCCATCAGCTCGCCCGGAGTCTTTATGCGTCGCTTGTTACTCGCCCTGCCCTTCACCCTCCTGCCACTGGCCGCAGCCCAAGCCGCCGAGGATGAGCATGCCCACGAGCACGCCGAACACAGCAGCCTCGCGGCCCACGAACATGGTGCGGCGCAGCTTAATGTTGCGCTCGATGGCAACACGCTTGAGCTGGCTCTAGAAAGCCCAACGATGAATATCGTCGGCTTCGAACATGCCGCCGTCAGCGTCAGCGACCAAGCCGCCGCAGCCAAAGCCAAGCAGCAACTGCAAGATCCGCTGGCATTGTTCAGCATCGCGCCAGGTGCGAATTGCCGCGTGACCAAGCTTGAGGTTGCCAGCCAGGTATTTGCCGCCGCAACCGCCGCGACTAACAACGGCAGCGAGCACAGCGATGTCGATGCCGACTACGCCCTGACCTGCAGTCATCCTGAGCAGCTGCAGGGGATCGACCTCAGCGAGTTGTTCAAACGCTTCCCGGCCACGCAGAAAATCCAGGTGCAGTTGATCGGCCCCAAGGGCCAGCAAGGCGGCGAACTCAGCCCGGCTAATCCGCGCCTGAACTTTTAAGTTGGCGCAGCGCGACCCGGCGGGCTGCGTTAGCATCGCGACACGCCGCACCTCCAACCGCCAAGCAGGCCACCGATCAGCATGAGCGCATTAATTGAACTGTCCGAGCTGGGCTTTGCCTGGCCCGGCCAACCCGAGCTGCTGGATATTCCAGCCTTCGCCCTGCAAAGCGGCGAAAGCCTGTTTCTCAAAGGCCCCAGCGGCAGCGGCAAAACCACCTTGCTCGGCCTGCTGGGCGGCGTGCAAAAACCCGCACGCGGCAGTATTCGCCTGCTCGGTGCGGATTTGAGCCAGATGTCCGCCGGCGCTCGCGATCACTTTCGGGTCGATCACACCGGCTACATCTTTCAGCAGTTCAACTTGCTGCCATTTCTCTCGGTGCGCGAGAACGTCGAGCTGCCTTGTCACTTCTCCAAGCTGCGCAGCCAGCGCGCCCAGCAACGCCACGGCAGTGTCGGCCAAGCCGCTAGCACCCTGCTCGCCCACCTCGGTTTGCACGACCCACAGCTGCTCAATCGGCGCGCCGATGCGCTGTCGATCGGCCAGCAGCAACGGGTGGCCGCCGCCCGCGCCCTGATCGGCCAGCCGGAACTGGTGATCGCCGACGAGCCGACCTCGGCGCTGGACACCGATGCCCGCGAAGCCTTTTTGCAGCTGCTGTTTGCCGAATGCCGCGAAGCCGGCTCCAGCCTGCTGTTTGTCAGCCACGACCAAAGCCTGGCACCACTGTTCGACCGCAGCCTGTCGCTGGCCGAACTGAATCGCGCCACCCGGCCGACGGAACTGTAACTATGTATCTATTTCGCCTGGCGCTGGCCAGCCTGGCCAACCGCCGCTTCACCGCGTTATTAACGGTATTCGCCATCGCCTTATCGGTGTGTTTGTTGCTGGCGGTCGAGCGGGTGCGCAGCGAGGCGCGCAGCAGCTTTGCCAGCACCATCAGCGGTACCGACCTGATCGTTGGCGCCCGCTCCGGCAGCATCAACCTGCTGCTGTATTCGGTGTTCCGCATCGGCAATGCCACCAACAATATTCGCTGGGACAGCTTCGAGCACTTCGCCGCCGACCCCAAGGTGAAGTGGGCGATTCCGATTTCCTTGGGCGACTCGCACCGGGGTTATCGGGTGCTGGGCACCACGCCGACTTATTTCGAGCACTACCACTACGGTCGCGACCAAGCCCTTGAGCTGGCCCAAGGCCGTGGCTTTGCCAGTGATCCTTTTGAGGTAACACTCGGCGCAGAAGTGGCCGACGCCCTGCACTATCAACTCGGCCAGCAGATAGTGCTGGCCCATGGCGTGGCGACCATAAGTCTGGTTAAACATGACGACAAACCCTTCACCGTAGTCGGCATTCTCAAACGCACCGGCACCCCGGTCGACCGCACATTGCATATCAGCCTGCAAGGCATGCAGGCGCTGCATGTCGATTGGCAAAACGGCGTGCCGGCCCATGGCGCCGGCCGGATTAGCGCCGACCAGGCGCGGCAGTTGGCCAGAGCCTGCCCACAAGCGTCACGAGCGCAGGCGGGGAAAGGCGGAAACGGAGGAGGCAGCGGAGTTTACGAGGCGGTAAATGAGCATGCCGAGTCCGCTTCCAACGCAGCAGCTCCAAGCGCAGTAGCTTGTGGGCAGGCTCTGCAGCCCACGGCGATTACTGCGGTGCTACTCGGCCTCAAGAGCAAGATCGCGACCTTTAGCGTGCAGCGCGAGATCAACGAATTTCGCGGCGAGCCGCTGCTGGCGATCTTGCCCGGCGTGGCCCTGCAAGAACTCTGGAGCCTGATGGGCACCGCCGAACAGGCGCTGTTTGTGGTGTCGCTGTTTGTGGTGCTGACCGGCCTGATCGGCATGCTCACGGCGATTCTCACCAGCCTCAACGAGCGCCGCCGCGAGATGGCGATTCTCCGTTCGGTCGGCGCCCGGCCTTGGCATATCGCCAGCTTGCTGCTGCTGGAAGCCTTCAGCCTGGCGGCCGCCGGCGTGCTGCTCGGGGTCAGCCTGCTGTATCTGGGCATCGCATTGGCGCAAAACGCCGTGCAGGCCAATTACGGATTGTTCCTGCCACTGGCGCTGCCAAGCCGCTATGAGTGGACCCTGCTTGGCGCTATTCTGGCGGCCGCCCTGCTGATGGGCGCTATCCCGGCGTGGCGCGCGTATCGCCAGTCACTCGCCGACGGTCTGTCGATTCGCCTATGAGAAGCCACTGATGTTGCGTGCCCTGCTTGCCCTGTCGTTCATCCTTGCCCTGCCCTCATGGGCGGGCGAACCGCGCGAACTGACCTGGACGGAAATGCTCCCGGCCGAGACGCCGGCCGCCGCCCCTCCCGCGCCGGTCCACGACCTGGCCAAACTCGCCGATGTACTGGCGGCGGAGACCGGCCCGGCGGCCACCCAGCAATCGGTGGCCGCCCCGGTGGTCAAGGCCCTGGATGGCCAGCTGATCAAGCTACCCGGCTATATAGTGCCGCTGAATGTGACCGAAGAAGGCCGAGTTACCGAGTTCCTGCTGGTGCCTTACTACGGCGCCTGCATCCATGTGCCACCGCCGCCACCGAACCAGATAGTTCACGTCAAAACCGAACTGGGCGTACTGATGGATAACCTCTATCAGCCGTTCTGGATCGAAGGCCCACTCAAGGTGGAAGCCACCAGCACCGACTTGGCCGAAGCCGGCTACCAGATGAACGCCAGCAAAATCTACCCCTACGAAAGCGCGGAAAACTAACACCTGCCGGCACTCGGAACAGCCGCAGCCGCTCAGCGCTAAACTGCTACAGCGGCTTTTTTCTGCCCAATATTTCTGCCCATTGAGAGTTAAACCGCATGTACCACGGCGAACGCTTTAATGCCTGGACCCATCTGATCGGCACAGTTATGGCCGTGGCTGGCGCGGGCTGGTTGCTGCTATTGGCCAGCCTTAGTGGCGACCGCTGGAAGATCATCAGCGTCGCCATCTATGGCGTCAGTTTGATTGTGCTGTACAGCGCCTCGACGACTTATCACAGCGTCCGGGGCCGCACCAAAGTGCTCATGCAAAAGCTTGATCACCTGTCGATTTACCTGCTGATCGCCGGCAGCTACACGCCGTTTTGCCTGGTCACCTTGCGCGGCCCCTGGGGCTGGTCGTTGCTGGCAACCGTCTGGAGCCTGGCACTGATTGGCATGCTGCAAGAGATCAAACCGCGCTCCGAAGCGCGGGTCATGTCGCTGATCATCTACGCGGTAATGGGCTGGATTGTACTGGTGGCGGTCAAGCCGCTAATCGCTGTGCTCGGCACCGAGGGCTTCAGCTGGCTGGCGGCTGGCGGGGTGTTTTACACCGTGGGGATTATTTTCTTCGCCAACGACAGTCGCTTTCGCCATTGGCACGGCATCTGGCATTTATTTGTAATGGCCGGCAGCCTGCTGCACTTCATCACCATCTGGCGTTTTGTACTCTAAAAACAGCCGGCCGCAGCCCTGTGAACATAGCTCCGTAAAACGTCGCTGACTATCCCTTCCATTGAGCTGGATCAAGATCTGGTTTAGCTCACTCTCTACCATGGCGCCCATACAACACTGCTTATAACTTGATGGGGCCCACCATGCGTAAATCACTGCTTACCGCTTCCCTGATCGCCCTGGCCATCGCCAGCCCAGCCGCTTTCGCCCACAAAGAAGGCGACATCATTGTGCGCGGTGGCGCTGCCACTGTTGATCCACAAGAAAACAGCAGCCGCATTTCGACTGCAGCCACAGGCAAAATTGACGGAACTTCAGCCGGTGTCAACAGCGACACTCAGCTTGGCCTGACCGGAACTTACATGCTCACCGACCACGTCGGTATCGAACTGCTGGCCGCCACGCCTTTTAACCACGACATCAGCGTAAAGGGCATTGATGCCGCATTAGGCACTCCTGCCGGCACCATCGACGGTAGCTTCGCCGATGTTAAGCAACTGCCACCGACCCTGTCGCTGCAGTACTACCCGATGGAAGCGTCCTCGGCATTTCAGCCCTATGTAGGCGCGGGCCTGAATTACACCATATTTTTCGACGACAACCTGACCGGTCGGCAAAAGGCTAACGGCTTCAGCAATCTGGACTTAGATAACTCGGTAGGCCTAGCCTTCCAGGTAGGCACCGACTACATGCTGACCGACAATATTTTGGTTAACGCCGCTGTCTGGTACATCGACATCGACACCACTGCCACCGCAGACCACAGCGCACTGGGCAAAGTTAAAGTGGACGTAGATGTTGACCCGTTCGTGTACATGGTTGGTCTCGGCTACAAGTTCTAAAGCGAGCCGCAGCTCCAACAAGAAAGGCGCCCTCGGGCGCCTTTCTTGTTTAGTGCAAACAACCCCTGCGCCTATTCGCGCCCGAGTAAACGTGCCAAACCAACGGCCATCGGCGTCGGCTGCGGAAACTGATAACGGCTGAGCAAACGCTGGTTATTGGCCCGCGAATGGCGAATATCACCGGGCCGCGCCGCCACATAACTGACGGCAGGTAGACCGCCTAGCACGCCGGATATTTCCGCCAGCAATTGCTTGAGCGTGGTGACTTGGCCCAAGCCCAGATTGGTTGCGCCAACCGCAACTTCTGGCAGCTCCAGCGCTTGCAGCAACACCGCCACCAGATCGCCGACATAGACAAAATCGCGGGTCTGTTCACCATCGCCAAACACGTTAATCGGCAGACCTTGCTGGGCGCGCTCGGTGAAGATACTGATCACTCCGGAATAGGGTGACGACGGATCTTGGCGCGGGCCAAAGACATTAAAAAAGCGAAAAACGGCCGGTTCCAGCCCGTGCTGGCGGCGGTAAAAGTCGAGGTAGTACTCACTGGCCAGCTTGTCCGCCGCATAGGGAGTCAGCGGCGCTTTGGGAGTGTCTTCGTCAATCGCCTGGCCTTCGCCATTGTTGCCATACACCGCTGCGCTGGAGGCAAACACGATGCGTTTGACGCCGCGCTCACGCATCGCCTCGCAGACATTCAAGGTGCCGACGAAGTTGCTTTGATGGGTGCTGACCGGGTCGTCTACCGAAGCTTGTACCGACGCCACTGCGGCCAAGTGCGCCACCGCTCGGCAACCGAGCATGCAGCGCGCGACCAGCTCGGCATCGGCGACATCGCCCTCAATCAATTCAAGCTGCGGATTGCTCAGCGGCAAATTGCTCGGTTTACCGGTCGACAGATTATCCAGCACCCGCACGGCATAACCCTTGGCCAGCAGTGCGTCGACCAGATGCGAGCCAATAAAGCCGGCACCGCCGGTGATCAATACGGGAGAATTAGACATGTCGGTAATAGCGCTCGAGTAATTCGGCCAGGCCGCTGCGCCAGGCGCGCGGTTTAATGCCAAAGGTATGCAGGATTTTTTTGCACGACAGCACCGCATGCTGCGGTTCATCCGCCACATCCGGGCGAGCAGCGTGTGCTTGCGGGGTAACGCCCTCGAGCAATTGCCCGCGAAAGTTACGCGCTTCACTCAATACCGCTTGGCCGAGCGCTAGCGCCGTGGTCGCCTCCTGGCCACCGTAATGGTAAGTACCCCAGAGCGGCGTCTGGCAATCGAGCTGTTTGAGCACCGCCAGAATCACCCGGGCGGCGTCGTCCACCGGGGTCGGATTGCCGCGTCGATCATCGGCCAGCAACAGTTCATCATCCGCGGCGGCGCGGTTCAGAAAACGCCCCAGCAAGCCGTTGTCACTGTCGTCCAGCAACCAACCGAAACGCAGCAACACATGCCGCGGGCAAGAAGCGCGCACGCTCTGCTCCATCCGCCACAGCGCCTGGCCGCGCGCACCCAGCGGTAATGGCTCATCTTTCTCGCTATAGGCAGTGGCGCGCGCGCCATCAAACACTCGATAGCTGGACGGTTGCAGGAGCAGAATCCCGTGATGCTGGCACAGCTCGGCCAGCCGCTCGACGGCGCGCTCCTGCTGCACAAAGCGCGCCTCGCTGACGGCCCCGGCCTGAAACCAGTCGAAGTAATAGGCCAGATTGATCAAGGCATCCGGGCGGGTGTCATCAATCAACTGGGTCAAACTGGCCGGGTCCCAGCCAGCCTGCGGCGGGCGCGGCGCCAGGAAGCCAATGTCGTCCTTGGCGCCGTGACGGATCAGCGCCTGGCCGAGGGCATTGCCGCCGCCCAGAAGCATGATACGCATACGCATAGTGAGGAAACTCCGCTTTAGAACGGAATGTCGTCATCGAAGCTGTCGTAATCAGGCGCGGGCTGCGCGGCTGGTTGCGGCGCCGGACGCGACTCACGCGGGGCTTGCTGTTGTGGTTCGCGCTGCGCTTGCTCGCGTTGTGGCTGCGCTTGCGGGCGCTGCTGACGCGGAGCCGAGTCGCCGCCTTCTGGACGACCACCGAGCAACTGCATGGTGCCTTGCATGTCGACGACGATTTCGGTGGTGTAACGCTTGATGCCGTCTTTTTCCCACTCGCGGGTTTGCAGCTTGCCTTCGATATACACCTGCGAACCTTTACGCAGGTATTCGCCGGCAATCTCCGCCACCTTGCCAAACAAGGACACGCGGTGCCATTCGGTCTTTTCGACTTTCTGCCCGGTTTGTTTGTCCGTCCACTGCTCGCTGGTCGCCAGGCTCAGGTTAGTGACGGCGTTGCCATTGGGCATGTAGCGTGTTTCTGGATCCTGACCACAGGTTCCGACCAAGATGACTTTGTTAACCCCACGGGCCATAACGCTCTCCTATCTATACGTTCATATCTGATGCAGGCATCGGTGCCGTTGCGATCAAGCGCTCAATGCTGCTGCGATCCACTTGTTTAGTGTCAATTTTGATATAGATGGCCGCCTCATCGGCGACCACCACAGCATCTGTTACCCCCGCCAAGCACTGCAAACGCTCGACCAAACCAGCATCGCCGAGTGCCGCAGACGGTAGCGGCAAACGCAAACTGGTCACGTAGGGTGGCTCGCGCATAGTAACAGCAAAGCCCAGCCACAAGGCGCAGAGCACCGCGCAGCCGACAAACACCATGGCCAGGCCGCCGTGCTGAAACAGCCAGCCACCGAGAATGCCACCGACTGCCGCGCCGAGGAACTGGCTGGTGGAGTACACCCCCATCGCCGTGCCTTTACCGCCGGCCGGGGCGACTTTGCTGATCAGCGAGGGCAGCGAGGCCTCCAGCAGGTTGAACGCCGTGAAAAACACGATGGTGCCCAACAGCAAGGCCCGCAAACTGCTGCCATACCACCAAAAAAACAGCTCGCACAACAGCAGCACGGTGACCGAGCCCAGCAGCACCCGCTTCATCTGGCGCTGCTTCTCGCCATAAATAATGAACGGGATCATGCTGAAAAAGCCCACCAGCAACGCCGTCAGATACACCCACCAGTGCTGCTCTTTCGGTAAGCCGCCGTTTTCCACCAGCGCCAACGGCAAGGCAATAAAGCTGGCCATCAGCACCGCGTGCAAGACGAAAATCCCCAGATCCAGTCGCAACAAATCCGGATGACGCAAGGTGGCAGCCAGCGCCTGTTTAGCCACGCCGGATTCGCGGTGGCGTAACTGTCCATGGGCGCGCGGCACCACCAGCGCGACGATCAGTACGCCGAACAAGGCCATCACCGCGGTCGCTTCAAATAAGCCGGACAAACCATAGGCACGAGTGAGCAGCGGGCCCACCACCATCGCCACCGCAAAGGACAAACCGATGCTCATGCCAATCATGGCCATGGCCTTGGTGCGATGCTGCTCGCGGGTCAGGTCCGACAACAAAGCCATCACCGCCGCCGAGATGGCGCCGGCGCCTTGCAAGACCCGGCCGGCGATCACGCCCCAAATCGAATCGGCCGACGCCGCCAGCACGGCACCGGCAGCAAAAATCAGCAACCCAATATAAATAACCGGCAACCGGCCAATCCGGTCGGACAGCATCCCGAACGGGATTTGTAGCAGCGCCTGAGTCAGGCCATAGGCACCGATAGCCAAGCCAATCAGCGCCGGCGTGGCGCCGCGCAGTTCCATGCCATAGGTCGCCAACACCGGCAACACCATAAACATGCCCAACATCCGAAAGGCGAAAACCAACGCCAGCCCGGTGGCGGCACGTGTCTCACCCGAACTCATGCGATCGTTATGCAGATCGTGCATGAACAAGCCCTCATAACTGCTATTGACGTAAACGCGCACGCGCGGGCGGCGGCAATTCTAGCAGCCGCGCCCGTCACGGCACAGCGCCGATGCTTTGCCGCAAGCGACTTGAGCGCCGTATACTCGCGGGTTTACGCCCGCCATGCGAGGCCGCACATGGACAAGATAGTGATTCGTGGGGCGCGCACCCACAACCTGAAGAACATCGACCTGACCCTGCCGCGCGACAAGCTGATCGTGATCACGGGCCTGTCTGGCTCGGGCAAGTCATCCCTGGCCTTCGACACCCTCTACGCCGAGGGCCAACGGCGTTATGTCGAGTCGCTGTCGGCCTATGCCCGGCAATTTTTGTCGATGATGGAAAAACCCGACGTCGACACCATCGAAGGCCTGTCGCCGGCGATTTCCATCGAGCAGAAATCCACCTCGCACAACCCGCGCTCCACCGTCGGCACCATCACCGAAATCTACGACTACCTGCGCCTGCTCTACGCCCGCGTCGGTATTCCACGCTGCCCCGACCACGACCTGCCACTGGAAGCGCAAACGGTTAGCCAGATGGTTGACCAAGTGCTGGCGCTGCCCGAAGGGCGCAAGTTGATGTTGCTGGCACCGGTGATTCGCGAGCGCAAAGGCGAGCACCTGGCGATTTTCGACGAGCTGCGCGCCCAGGGCTTCGTGCGCGTGCGCATCAACGGCAGACTGCATGAGCTGGACGAACTGCCCAAGCTCGACAAGCAGAAGAAGCACAGCATCGATGCCGTGGTTGACCGCTTCAAGTCCCGCGGCGACCTGCAGCAACGCCTGGCCGAGTCTTTCGAGACGGCACTGAAGCTGGCCGATGGCCTGGCGCTGGTGGCGCCGATGGAGGACGAAGTCGGCGAGGAGATGATCTTCTCCGCCCGCTTCGCCTGCCCGGTCTGCGGCCACTCGATCAGCGAGCTGGAACCCAAGCTGTTTTCCTTCAATAACCCGGCCGGTGCCTGCCCAACCTGCGACGGCCTGGGAGTTAAACAGTTCTTCGACATCAAACGCTTGGTGCATGGCGAAATGACCCTGGCCGAAGGTGCGATTCGCGGCTGGGACAGACGCAATGTGTACTACTTCCAGATGCTCGGCTCATTGGCCGCGCACTATGACTTCAGCCTGGACGTACCCTTCGACACCCTCAGTGCCAGCGAACAGAAAGCCATTTTGTACGGCAGCGGCAGCGATAGCGTCGAGTTTCGCTATCTCAATGACCGTGGCGACATCGTCAAACGCGCCCACCCGTTCGAAGGCATAGTGCCAAATCTGGAGCGGCGCTACCGCGAAACCGAATCGCAAACCGTACGCGAAGAGCTAAGCAAATTTCTCAGCACCCAGTCATGCACCGACTGTCGCGGCACCCGCCTGCGCCGCGAGGCGCGGCACGTCTGGGTCGGCGAGAAGACCTTACCGGCAGTCACCGGCATGCCGATTGGCGATGCCACCGAATACTTTGGCGGCTTGGCACTGACGGGCCGACGCGGTGAAATCGCCGAGAAAATCCTCAAGGAAATCCGCGAACGCCTGCAGTTTTTGGTCAACGTCGGCCTCGACTACCTGACTCTCGACCGCAGCGCCGACACCTTGTCGGGCGGCGAGGCGCAGCGCATTCGTTTGGCCAGCCAGATTGGCGCAGGCTTGGTTGGGGTGATGTATATCCTCGACGAACCCTCCATCGGCCTGCATCAACGCGACAACGAGCGCCTGCTCGGCACCTTGCGCCATCTGCGCGACATCGGTAACACCGTGATAGTGGTCGAGCACGACGAGGACGCCATTCGCATGGCCGACTATGTGGTCGATATCGGCCCAGGCGCCGGTGTGCATGGCGGGCAAATTGTCGCCCAGGGCACCGCCGCCGAAGTGATGGTGCACCCCGATTCCCTCACCGGAAAATACCTGTCGGGCCGGGTGAAAATCCCCGTACCGGCGCAGCGCACGCCACGCAACAAAAAGCTCGCCTTGAAGATCAAGGGCGCGCGCGGCAATAACCTGCGCAACGTCGATTTAGACATCCCCATCGGCCTGCTGACCTGCGTAACCGGCGTCTCCGGCTCGGGCAAGTCGACCCTGATCAACAACACCCTCTACCCGCTCAGCGCCACCGCCCTGAACGGAGCCACCACCCTGGAAGCCGCCGCCCACGACAGCTGCGACGGGCTGCAGCATTTGGACAAGGTGGTGGATATCGACCAGAGCCCCATCGGCCGCACTCCGCGCTCGAACCCCGCGACCTACACCGGACTGTTTACGCCGATCCGCGAGCTGTTTGCCGGCGTGCCCGAGTCTCGCTCACGGGGTTATGGCCCTGGACGTTTTTCCTTCAACGTCAAAGGCGGGCGCTGCGAAGCCTGCCAGGGCGTTGGAGTGATCAAGGTCGAAATGCACTTTTTGCCGGACATCTATGTGGCCTGCGATGTGTGCAAGAGCAAGCGCTACAACCGCGAAACCCTGGAAGTAAAATACAAAGGCAAAAACATCCACGAAGTGCTGGAGATGACCATCGAAGAGGCGCGACCGTTCTTCGATGCCGTGCCGGCACTGGCGCGCAAGCTGCAAACCCTGATGGACGTCGGGCTGTCCTATATCAAGCTCGGCCAATCGGCGACCACCCTGTCGGGCGGCGAAGCGCAGCGGGTCAAACTGTCACGCGAACTGTCCAAGCGCGACACCGGCAAGACCCTGTACATCCTCGATGAGCCCACCACCGGCCTGCACTTTGCCGACATCCAGCAACTGCTCGACGTACTGCATCGTCTGCGCGATCACGGCAATACCGTGGTGGTGATCGAGCATAACCTCGACGTGATCAAGACCGCCGACTGGCTGGTCGACCTCGGCCCCGAGGGCGGCTCCAAAGGCGGACAGATCATTGCCGTCGGCACCCCGGAAGAAGTCGCCGAGATGCCACAGTCCCATACGGGGTTTTTCCTGAAACCACTGCTGGAGCGTGATCGCGCCTAAAACCGCGCCACCAAAATGAAAAGGCCGAGAAGCAATGCTCGGCCTTTCTTTTTGCGCAGCCTTTTTAGGCCCAGGGCCACACAAACGCCCTTGCACTCGATGTTGAAATCAGCCGCAGCCAGTCACGTGACTTTATTTCAGCCAACAAAAAACCGGACACTAGGTCCGGTTTCTTGTGAAGCTTGACGTCTTACTCGGCAGTTACAGCTACAGCACCGGCAGAACGATCAACCAACTCGACATACGCCATAGGCGCGTTGTCGCCAGCGCGGAAACCGCACTTGAGGATACGCAGGTAGCCGCCCTGACGGGTGGCGTAGTGCTTGCCCAGGTCATTGAACAGCTTACCAACCATAGCTTTCGAACGAGTACGATCAAAAGCCAGACGACGGTTAGCAACGCTATCAATTTTAGCCAAGGTGATCAGCGGCTCAGCGACGCGACGCAGTTCCTTGGCCTTAGGCAGGGTAGTTTTGATCAGCTCGTGCTCAAACAGCGACACTGCCATGTTTTGGAACATGGCCTTACGGTGCGCGCTGGTGCGGTTGAGGTGACGACCACTCTTACGATGACGCATGGTTAAATTCCTTACCGAACTCTCGTTCAGTGATTACGACGATCAGGCCGTGGCCTTCTCGTCTTTCTTAAGGCTTGCCGGCGGCCAGTTGTCGAGGCGCATACCGAGGGACAGACCGCGTGAGGCCAGAACGTCCTTGATCTCAGTCAGGGACTTCTTACCCAGGTTCGGAGTCTTCAACAACTCTACTTCGGTGCGCTGAATCAGGTCGCCGATGTAGTAGATGTTTTCCGCCTTAAGGCAGTTGGCCGAACGAACGGTCAGCTCGAGGTCATCAACCGGACGCAACAGGATCGGATCGATCTCGTCTTCCTGCTCGATTACCACAGGCTCACTGTCACCTTTGAGATCGACGAACGCAGCCAACTGCTGTTGCAGGATGGTTGCAGCACGACGAATAGCCTCTTCAGGATCGAGAGTACCGTTGGTTTCCAGGTCAATAACCAGCTTGTCCAGGTTAGTGCGCTGCTCAACGCGGGCGTTTTCTACAACGTACGCGAGGCGACGAACCGGGCTAAACGAAGCGTCCAGCTGCAAGCGACCAATGCTGCGGCTTTCATCTTCATCGCTCTGACGTGAGTCAGCCGGCTCATAGCCACGTCCGCGGGCAACGGTGAGCTTCATGCTCAACGCGCCGTTGGAAGCTAGGTTAGCAATGACGTGATCAGGGTTGACGATCTCGACATCGTGATCCAGCTGAATATCGGCAGCGGTAACCACACCCGAACCTTTCTTAACTAGGTTCAGCGTAACTTCGTCACGGCCGTGCAGCTTGATAGCCAAACCTTTAAGGTTGAGCAGGATTTCAATTACATCCTCCTGCACACCTTCGATGGCGCTGTACTCATGGAGTACACCGTCAATCTCGACCTCGACTACCGCACAGCCTGGCATAGAGGACAACAAGATGCGACGCAACGCATTGCCCAGCGTGTGGCCAAAACCACGCTCGAGAGGCTCGAGAGTGATTTTAGCGCGGGTAGGACTCACCACCTGCACATCAATGTGACGGGGGGTCAGGAACTCATTTACCGAAATCTGCATGGATGCACCTATTACTAGCCCTTACTTGGAGTAGAGCTCGACAATCAGGCTTTCGTTGATGTCGGCAGACAGATCGCTGCGAGCAGGAACGCTTTTAAACACGCCCGACTTCTTCTCAACGTCAACTTCTACCCACTCAACGCGGCCACGCTGGGCACACAGTTCAAGAGCTTGAACGATGCGCAGCTGATTCTTCGACTTCTCACGAATCGCTACCACGTCACCAGCACTAACCTGGTAAGACGGGACGTTTACGGTTTTACCGTTGATGCTGATCGCTTTATGCGAAACCAGCTGACGGGATTCAGCGCGAGTAGCGCCATAACCCATACGGTAAACGACGTTGTCCAGGCGGCACTCAAGAATCTGCAGCAGGTTCTCACCAGTAGCGCCTTTACGAGCGGCAGCTTCTTTGTAATAACCACTGAATTGACGCTCAAGTACACCGTAGATACGACGAACTTTTTGCTTCTCACGCAGCTGGGTGCCGTAGTCAGACTGACGGCCACGGCGTTGGCCGTGAATACCTGGGGCTGCTTCGATGTTGCACTTCGTTTCCAGAGCGCGTACACCGCTTTTCAGGAAAAGATCTGTGCCTTCACGACGAGACAGTTTGCATTTTGGACCAATGTAACGTGCCATTTATCTGTCTCCTGATTACACGCGACGCTTCTTCGGCGGACGGCACCCGTTATGCGGGATTGGCGTCACGTCGGTGATGCTGGCGATCTTGTAACCGCAGCCGTTCAATGCACGGACAGCGGACTCACGACCTGGACCTGGACCCTTGACGTTAACGTCGAGGTTTTTCAGGCCGTATTCCAGCGCAGCTTGACCAGCACGTTCAGCAGCCACCTGGGCAGCGAACGGAGTGGACTTGCGTGAACCGCGGAAACCTGAACCACCCGAGGTAGCCCAAGAAAGCGCGTTACCCTGACGGTCAGTAATGGTCACAATAGTGTTGTTGAAAGACGCGTGGATGTGGGCGATGCCATCAACCACTGTCTTTTTAATTTTCTTACGAGGACGAGCAGCAGGTTTTGCCATGACTATATTCCTGTCGATTCGCGAGCGCGATTACTTGCGGATCGGCTTACGCGGGCCCTTACGGGTACGCGCGTTGGTCTTAGTACGCTGACCGCGTGCCGGTAGGCCACGACGATGACGCAGACCGCGATAGCAGCCCAGATCCATCAAGCGCTTGATTTTCATGTTGATCTCGCGACGCAGATCACCTTCGGTATTAACCTGGGCAACAGCTCCACGCAACAATTCGACCTGCTCGTCGCTCAGATCTTTGATTTTAGCTGCCGGGTTAACCCCGGTAGTTGCACAAATCTTCTGTGCTGTTGTGCGACCGACACCAAAGATGTAGGTCAGCGAGATAACAGTGTGCTTGTTATCCGGAATGTTTACGCCTGCAATACGGGCCATTCAGTTGGACTCCTTTGACAGCTACCGACACCCTTCAAAGCCAAGAAAAGGGCGCGCGATATTAACGCTGTAATAGCAAATAATCAACCCAGTAGCGCACTAGCTACCGGGCTTTTAACGCTTTAAGTCAAAATCAGCCTTGGCGCTGCTTATGACGCGGTTCAGCGCTGCAGATTACGCGCACGACACCTTCGCGGCGAATAATCTTGCAGTTACGGCACAGCTTTTTCACCGATGCACGAACTTTCATCACCAACTCCTCGAACCTTACAGACACTTCAGCGGAGCATGCCGCTGCCGTAGCCCTTCAGGTTAGTTTTCTTCATCAGGGATTCATACTGGTGCGAAACGAGGTGAGATTGCACTTGGGCCATAAAGTCCATCACAACCACTACCACGATCAGCAACGAGGTCCCGCCAAGATAGAACGGTACGTTGGCCGCCACCACTAGGAACTGGGGCAACAAGCATACGGCCGTCATGTACAGAGCACCGAACATGGTCAAGCGAGTCAATACGCCATCGATATAGCGCGCCGACTGCTCACCTGGACGGATACCCGGAATAAAGGCACCGGACTTTTTCAGGTTTTCCGCTACGTCTTTCGGATTGAACATCAAGGCTGTGTAGAAGAAGCAGAAGAAAATAATCCCCGCACTAAACAGCAAGATATTCAACGGATGACCCGGAGCGATTGCCTGCGATAGATCCTGCATCCAGCCCATCCCTTCGGACTGACCAAACCAGGCGCCTAACGAGGCAGGAAACAGCAAAATGCTGCTGGCAAAAATAGCCGGAATTACACCCGCCATGTTCACCTTCAAAGGCAAGTGGCTTGTTTGCGCAGCAAAGACCTTACGACCCTGCTGACGCTTGGCGTAATGCACCGCAATGCGACGCTGACCACGCTCAATAAACACCACAAAACCAATGATCGCCACCGCCAACAAACCGATAGCCACCAGGGCGAAGATATTAATATCGCCCAAACGCGCAGACTCGAAAGACTGCCCGATAGCACTCGGCAGACCGGCCACGATACCTGCAAAAATCAGCATCGAAATACCGTTGCCGACACCGCGCTCGGTGATTTGCTCGCCCAGCCACATCATGAACATTGCACCAGCCACGAAGGTGGTAACAGCCACGAAGTGAAAGCCGAAATCAGCCGAAAAAGCCACACCCTGGCCAGCCAAGCCAACGGACATGCCGATAGCTTGAACCAATGCCAGGATTACAGTGCCGTAGCGGGTGTACTGGCTAATCTTACGACGGCCAGACTCACCTTCCTTCTTCAACTGCTCTAGCTGCGGGCTAACGGTGGTCATCAATTGCATGATGATCGACGCCGAAATGTACGGCATGATCCCCAAGGCAAAGATACTCATCCGCTCCAGCGCGCCGCCAGAAAACATGTTGAACAAGCTAAGAATGGTCCCCTCATTCTGCCGAAACAGAGCAGCCAGCCGCTCAGGATTGATGCCGGGAACTGGAATGTGTGCGCCAATCCGGTAGACGATAATCGCCAACAGGAGAAACCGCAGACGCGCCCAGAGCTCGGACAACCCGCCATTGCTTAGACTTGAGAGAGCACCTTGCTTAGCCATTTATTCCTCGAACTTGCCGCCAGCTGCTTCGATAGCCGCACGCGCACCTTTGGTGGCAGCGATACCTTTGAGGGTGACAGCGCGAGTAATCTCACCGGACAGCATCACTTTCACGCGCTGTACGTTTTGATTAATCAGGTTGGCATCCTTGAGCGTTTGCAGAGTTACAACGCCGCCTTCCACTTTGTTCAGCTCGGAAGTACGCACTTCTGCGCGATCCATAGCCTTCAAGGAGACGAAGCCGAACTTCGGCAAACGACGGTGCAGTGGCTGCTGGCCGCCTTCAAAACCCGGAGCAATGGTGCCACCGGAGCGCGAAGACTGACCCTTGTGGCCGCGGCCGCAAGTTTTGCCCAAACCGCTACCAATACCACGGCCAACGCGCTGCTTAACGCGACGCGAACCCGGGGCTGGACTCAGATCATTGAGTTTCATCGATTAAACCTCGACGCGCAGCATGTAGTAAGCCTTGTTGATCATCCCGCGATTCTCGGGAGTATCCAGCACTTCTACAGTGTGACCGATACGACGCAGACCCAAGCCCTTAACGCACAATTTGTGGTTAGGGATGCGGCCGGTCATGCTTTTGATCAGCGTAACTTTTACGGTTGCAGTAGCCATGATCAGAAGATCTCCTGAACAGTCTTGCCGCGCTTAGCAGCAATAGAGGCAGGGGACTGCATAGCTTTCAAACCTTTAAAAGTGGCGTGAACCACGTTTACCGGGTTAGTCGAGCCGTAGCACTTGGCCAAGACGTTCTGCACGCCAGCAACTTCGAGAACAGCACGCATTGCGCCGCCAGCGATGATGCCAGTACCTTCAGAAGCAGGCTGCATGTACACCTTAGAGGCACCATGACCAGACTTCATCGCGTACTGCAGAGTGGTACCGTTAAGATCCACTTGAATCATGTTGCGACGCGCAGCTTCCATAGCTTTCTGGATAGCAGCAGGCACTTCACGAGACTTACCACGGCCAAAACCAACACGACCCTTACCATCACCCACCACGGTCAACGCGGTGAAAGTGAAGATACGGCCGCCTTTAACGGTCTTAGCAACACGGTTAACTTGAACCAACTTCTCG
Organism: Pseudomonas sp.; assembly: GCF_030698175.1. Lineage (GTDB taxonomy): Bacteria > Pseudomonadota > Gammaproteobacteria > Pseudomonadales > Pseudomonadaceae > Aquipseudomonas. The sequence goes on along the minus strand of NZ_JAUYNT010000005.1, from coordinate 8,727 downwards.
ATGTAGCCTTCGTCGCGCTTTTGGTCGTTATTTGACATAACTTAGAACTCCATCCCGCCTTCACGAGCAGCATCAGCCAGTGCCTGAACACGACCGTGATACTTGAAGCCCGAACGATCGAAGGCAACTTGAGTAATGCCGGCGACTTTCGCACGCTCAGCAATCAGCAGCCCAACCTTTTTGGCCGCGTCGATGTTGCCAGTGGCAGCATCACGCAATTCTTTATCCAAAGTCGAGGCGCTGGCCAAGACTTTGCTGCCGTCGGCCGAGATGACCTGGGCGTATATATGCTGCGAGGAGCGGTAGACGCAGAGACGCACGACTTCTAATTCGTGCATTTTCAGGCGTGCTTTGCGCGCGCGACGCAGACGGGTAACTTTCTTGTCGGTCATTTGCTAGCCCTACTTCTTCTTCGCTTCTTTACGACGGACGACTTCGTCTGCGTAACGCACACCTTTGCCTTTGTACGGCTCTGGTGGACGGAAGTCGCGGATCTCAGCGGCCACCTGACCAACCAACTGCTTATCAATACCCCGAATCAGGATATCAGTCTGGCTGGGTGTTTCAGCGGTAATGCCGGCAGGCAAGTCATATTCCACTGGGTGCGAGAAGCCTAGAGCCAGGGATAAAACTTCGCCTTTAGCTTGCGCTTTGTAACCAACACCAACCAACTGGAGCTTACGCTCGAAGCCTTGGCTAACACCGAGAACCATGTTGTTCACGAGCGAACGAGTGGTACCGGCCATCGCGCGAGTCTGCTGATCGCCATTACGGGCTGCAAAACGCAACTCGCCGGCTTCCTCAGTTACTTCAACGGACGAATGTACTTTTAGATCTAGGGTACCCTTGGCACCCTTAACCGAAAGCTGCTGACCTGACAGTTTAACTTCAACGCCAGCGGGCAGCTTTACGGGGTTCTTAGCGACGCGAGACATGCTTATCCCCCCTTAGAACACTGTGCAAAGGACTTCGCCACCGATACCGGCAGCGCGCGCAGCACGGTCAGTCATCACACCCTTGTTGGTAGTGACGATAGACACACCAAGACCACCGCGAACCTTAGGAAGGTCGCCGACGGACTTGTACTGGCGAAGACCAGGACGACTTACGCGCTTCACTTCTTCGATGACCGGACGGCCTTCGAAGTACTTCAGCTCGATGGTGAGCAGCGGCTTGATTTCGCTGCTGACTTTAAATTCCGCGATGTAACCTTCGTCTTTCAAGACTTTAGCTACAGCCACCTTCAAAGTGGAAGATGGCATGCTTACGACGGACTTTTCGGCCATCTGGGCATTACGGATACGAGTTAGCATGTCCGCTAACGGGTCCTGCATACTCATGGGCTAGACGCTCCTAATACAGAAAGAATTAGCCTTACGGCTAAGAGTCACCGAACCCACAACAAAAATGGTCATGGTTCGGCGAGCCGAGCATTCTATAGACTGCTCCAAAATGAATCAAGCCCCAGAAGGGGCTTGATTCAAAATCACTGAGCACAAGAGACGGCGCTAACCGCCTCCCGAGCTTTGTCGCGAATGACTTACCAGCTGGCTTTAACCAGACCTGGTACGTCGCCACGCATTGCCGCTTCACGCAACTTGTTACGGCCGAGGCCGAACTTGCGGTAAACACCATGCGGACGACCGGTCAGACGGCAGCGATTACGCATACGCGCAGCGCAAGCATCGCGCGGCTGCTTCTGCAAGGCTACCTGAGCTTCCCAACGCGCTTCCGGAGTGGAGTTCGGATTGGCGATGGTAGCTTTTAGCTCAGCACGCTTTTTGGCGTACTTAGCTACCGTTTGCTGACGCTTCAGCTCACGGTTTTTCATGCTCGTTTTGGCCATGTTCCTACTCCAATCAGTTACGGAACGGGAATTTGAAGGCGCGCAACAAGGCACGACCTTCATCATCGTTACGGGCAGTGGTGGTCAGAGTGATATCCAGACCGCGCAATGCGTCGATTTTGTCGTAATCGATTTCCGGGAAAATGATCTGCTCTTTAACGCCCATGCTGTAGTTACCACGACCATCGAAGGACTTGGCATTCAGGCCGCGGAAGTCGCGAACCCGAGGCAGGGAGATCGCAAGCAGACGATCCAGGAACTCATACATCTTCTCACGGCGCAAAGTCACCTTAACGCCAATCGGCCAGCCTTCGCGGACTTTAAAGCCAGCGATGGATTTGCGAGCGTAAGTTACGACCGCTTTTTGACCGGTGATTTTTTCCAAGTCAGCTACCGCGTGCTCGATGACTTTTTTGTCACCGATCGCTTCGCCTACACCCATGTTCAGGGTGATCTTGGTAACGCGCGGAACTTCCATCACGTTGCCCAGCTGAAGCTCTTCCTTCAACTTGGGAGCGATTTCCTTCCGGTAAATCTCTTTTAGTCGTGCCATGGTCTTCTACCTAGCAGTGTTCAAGCATCAACCGCTTTTTGGGTCGACTTGAAGACACGAATTTTTTTACCTTCTTCTACTTTGAAACCAACACGATCAGCCTTGTTGGTTTCGCCATTGAAGATGGCCACGTTGGAGACGTGCATTGGCGCCTCCTTTTCGATAATCCCGCCAGCTACGCCCGCATTAGGGTTCGGCTTGGTATGGCGCTTAATCAGGTTAACTCCACCAATGACCAAACGGTCATCGAGAACCTTAAGCACCTTACCGCGCTTGCCCTTGTCTTTGCCGGCGATGACGATGATCTCGTCGTCACGACGAATCTTTTGCATGATCGCTTCTCCTTACAGCACTTCAGGGGCGAGCGAGACGATCTTCATGAACTTCTCAGTACGAAGTTCACGGGTCACCGGCCCAAAGATACGGGTGCCGATTGGCTCGTGCTTGTTATTCAAAATAACAGCAGCGTTACCGTCAAAGCGGATGATCGAGCCATCAGGACGACGAACGCCATGACGAGTACGAACAACCACAGCGGTCATCACTTGGCCTTTCTTCACCTTACCGCGCGGAATTGCTTCCTTAACGGTAACTTTGATGATGTCGCCGATGCCAGCATAACGACGATGCGAACCGCCCAGCACCTTGATGCACATAACACGGCGTGCGCCGCTGTTATCGGCTACATCGAGCATGGATTGAGTCTGAATCATATAATTTCTCCGACCCTAAGCCCTTAGACTTCCACTGCGCGAACGAGGATTTCAACCAGAGCCCAAGACTTAGTCTTGGCCACAGGGCGAGTCTCACGAATCGAGACTTTATCGCCGATGCGGCACTGATTGGTTTCATCGTGTGCGTGCAGCTTGGTCGAACGCTTTACATATTTACCGTAGATCGGGTGCTTTACGCGACGCTCGATGAGTACGGTGATGGTCTTGTCCATCTTGTCGCTGACAACACGGCCAGTCAGCGTACGGACAGTTATTTCGGCTTCAGCCATGATTACTTACCTGCCTGCTGGTTGAGCACAGTCTTCACGCGAGCGATATCGCGCTTAACTTGCAAGAGCAGGTGAGACTGCCCCAACTGGCCAGTTGCTTTCTGCATACGCAGATTGAACTGGTCGCGCAGCAAACCGAGCAATTGCTCGTTCAGTTGCTGTGCTGATTTTTCACGAAGTTCATTCGCTTTCATCACATCACCGTCCGCTTAACAAAGGAGGTGGCGAGTGGCAGCTTGGCAGCAGCCAAGGCAAATGCCGCGCGCGCCATCTCTTCGGAAACACCCTCGATCTCGTAGAGGACTTTGCCTGGTTGAATCTGGCAAACCCAATACTCGACACTGCCCTTACCTTTACCCATCCGAACTTCGAGTGGCTTCTTGGTTACCGGCTTATCAGGGAATACTCGAATCCAAATTTTCCCGCCACGCTTAACGTGACGAGTCAGAGCACGACGAGCGGACTCAATTTGGCGAGCGGTGAGACGACCGCGAGCAACAGCTTTCAGCGCGAACTCGCCGAAGCTGACCTTGCTACCGCGCTGAGCCAGACCACGGTTGTGGCCTGTCATCTGCTTGCGGAACTTCGTACGCTTTGGTTGCAACATTTGGCGTACCCCTTACTTAGCAGCTTTTTTACGAGGCGCTGGTGCTTGTGGTTTCAGTTCTTCTTTGAGGCCACCGATGACCTCACCTTTGAAGATCCAAACCTTCACACCGATCACACCATAAGTGGTGTGAGCTTCGTAATTGGCATAGTCAATGTCGGCACGCAGGGTGTGCAACGGCACACGACCTTCGCGATACCACTCAGTACGAGCAATTTCAGCACCACCGAGACGACCGCTCACTTGGATCTTGATGCCCTTGGCACCGATCCGCATGGCGTTCTGTACGGCGCGCTTAATAGCCCGACGGAACATGACACGACGCTCAAGCTGCTGAGCTACGCTCTGGGCAACTAGCATACCGTCGAGTTCCGGCTTGCGGATCTCTTCGATATTGATGTGCACGGGCACACCCATTTGCTTGGTCAGTTCCTGACGCAGCTTCTCAACATCTTCGCCTTTCTTACCGATCACGATGCCTGGACGGGCAGTGTGAATGGTAATCCGCGCAGTTTGCGCAGGGCGGTGGATGTCGATACGGCTGACGGACGCGCTTTTTAATTTGTCTTGGAGATACTCACGCACCTTCAGATCAGCGAACAAATAGTCCGCATAAGTCCGACCGCTGGCGTACCAGACGGAGGTGTGCTCCTTGACGATTCCCAGGCGTATGCCAATGGGATGTACTTTCTGACCCATCTGATCGACTCCGTTACTAGTCAGCAACCTTGACAGTGATATGGCAAGACCGCTTGACGATGCGATCAGCGCGGCCTTTGGCACGCGGCATGATGCGCTTCAGCGAACGCCCTTCGTTAACGAAAACGGTGCTGACTTTAAGGTCATCAACGTCTGCGCCTTCGTTGTGCTCGGCGTTGGCTACAGCCGACTCCAGCACTTTCTTAATGATCTCGGCGGCTTTCTTACTGCTGAAAGCCAACAAGTTGAGCGCTTCGCCCACCTTCTTCCCGCGGATCTGGTCGGCGACCAAGCGGGCTTTCTGGGCAGAGATTCGAGCGCCCGACAACTTAGCGGCAACTTCCATTTCTTAACCCCTTAACGCTTGGCTTTCTTGTCTGCTACGTGCCCGCGATAAGTGCGGGTACCAGCAAACTCGCCGAGTTTGTGGCCGACCATGTCTTCGTTCACGAGAACTGGGACATGTTGACGACCGTTATGCACAGCAATGGTCAGACCAACCATTTGCGGCAGGATCATGGAACGGCGCGACCAGGTTTTCACTGGCTTGCGATCGTTCTTTTCCATCGCCACTTCGACCTTCTTCAGTAGGTGAAGATCGATAAAAGGACCTTTTTTCAGAGAACGTGGCACTGTCGTATCCCTTTATTTATTGCGACGACGGACGATCATTTTGTCAGTACGCTTGTTACCACGAGTCTTCGCGCCCTTAGTCGGGAAGCCCCACGGCGACACCGGATGACGACCACCCGAAGTACGACCCTCACCACCACCATGCGGGTGATCAACCGGGTTCATGGCAACACCACGAACTGTAGGTCGAATACCACGCCAGCGATTTGCACCGGCTTTACCCAACGAACGCAGGCTGTGCTCGGAGTTCGAGACTTCACCCAAGGTCGCACGGCATTCGCAGAGGATTTTGCGCATTTCGCCGGAGCGTAAACGCAAAGTCACATAAGCGCCTTCACGAGCGATCAACTGAGCCGAAGCACCAGCGGAACGAGCGATTTGCGCGCCCTTACCTGGCTTCATCTCAATACCATGAACCGTGCTACCCACTGGCATGTTGCGCAGCGGCAGCTGGTTACCCGGCTTGATCGGCGCCAAAGCACCTGCAACTAGCTGGTCGCCAGCACTCACGCCTTTAGGGGCGAGAATGTAGCGGCGCTCACCGTCTGCGTACAACATCAAAGCGATGTGTGCGGTACGGTTTGGATCGTATTCAATACGCTCAACAGTGGCTGGAATGCCATCTTTGTCGTTGCGACGGAAATCGACCATGCGGTAGTGCTGCTTGTGGCCACCACCGATGTGACGAGTGGTAATACGACCGTTGTTGTTACGACCACCAGTCTTCGATTTTTTCTCGAGCAGCGGTGCGTGAGGAGCGCCTTTATGCAGCTCCTGGTTGACCACCTTGACCACAAAGCGGCGGCCAGGGGAAGTCGGTTTGCATTTAACAATAGCCATGATGCTTCCCCTCCTTACTCAGCACTGCTGCTGAAATCGAGATCTTGGCCTGGCTGAAGGGAGATAACTGCCTTCTTCCAGTCATTACGCTTGCCCACACCGCGAGCAGTACGCTTGCTTTTACCCAGAACATTCAGGGTAGTTACACGCTCTACTTTCACGCTGAACAAACTTTCGACGGCCTTCTTGATTTCAAGCTTGGTCGCATCAGTTGCAACCTTGAAAACAAATTGACCGTTTTTATCGGCCAATACCGTGGCCTTCTCGGAGACGTGCGGGCCAAGTAGAACTTTAAATACGCGTTCCTGGTTCATCCCAGCAGCTCCTCGAATTTCTTCACGGCCGACACGGTGATCAACACCTTGTCGTATGCGATCAGACTAACTGGATCGGAACCCTGAACATCACGCACATCAACGTGCGGAAGGTTACGAGCAGCCAGATACAGATTTTCGTCGATAGAATCAGACACGATGAGGACATTGGTCAGACCCATGCCATTCAACTTATCCAACAGAACCTTGGTTTTCGGGCCTTCGACTGCGAAGTCTTGTACCACTACCAGACGATCCGAACGAACCAACTCAGCGAGAATGGAGCGCAGTGCTGCGCGATACATCTTCTTGTTCAGCTTCTGAGAGTGATCCTGTGGACGAGCGGCGAAAGTAACACCACCGCCACGCCAAATCGGGCTACGAATAGTACCGGCACGCGCACGGCCAGTACCCTTCTGACGCCAAGGGCGCTTACCGCCACCGGATACGTCGGAACGGGTCTTTTGCTGCTTGCTGCCCTGACGACCGCCAGCCATATAGGCTACGACTGCCTGGTGCACCAGCGTCTCGTTGTAATCACCGCCGAAAGTCAGCTCGGATACTTCGATCGCCTGAGCGTCATTTACATTTAATTGCATGTCAGCTTCCCCTTAACCGCGAGCCTTGGCTGCCGGACGCACAATAAGATTGCCGCCAGGAGCACCAGGAACAGCACCCTTAACCAGCAACACATTGCGTTCAACGTCCACGCGTACCACTTCGAGGGATTGCACGGTCACGCGCTCAGCGCCCATATGACCGGCCATCTTTTTGCCCTTGAATACACGACCAGGAGTCTGGCACTGGCCGATAGATCCAGGAGCACGGTGGGATACAGAGTTACCGTGGGTGTTGTCCTGACCGCGGAAGTTCCAACGCTTAATGCAACCTTGGAAGCCTTTACCTTTGGACTGACCGGTAACATCTACCATCTGGCCCGCTTGGAAAAGATCTGCAGTGATCAGATCGCCAGCCTGGTAGTCGCCTTCTTCAAGACGGAACTCCCAAACACCGCGACCAGCAGCAACGTTCGCCTTAGCGAAGTGGCCAGCTTGAGCAGCTGTGACGCGCGAAGCACGACGCACACCGACAGTGACTTGCACTGCACGATAGCCATCAGTTTCGACTGTTTTAAACTGGGTGACGCGATTCGGCTCGATCTCAATGACCGTAACCGGAATGGAGACACCTTCTTCGGTGAAAACACGGGTCATACCGCATTTACGACCGACTAAACCAATAGTCATGTTGTAAACCTCATGAGTGTACGGGGCTCTCACCCGCTATGGCCGCCCATTTCAGAGCGTTACACGACTAAAACCTAAACGGTCTTAGCCGAGGCTGATCTGCACTTCCACGCCAGCCGCAAGATCGAGCTTCATCAAAGCGTCAACGGTTTTATCCGTTGGCTGAATGATGTCTAGCACGCGCTTATGAGTGCGGATTTCGTACTGGTCGCGCGCGTCTTTGTTGACGTGCGGAGAAACCAGAACAGTAAACCGCTCTTTGCGAGTTGGTAGTGGAATTGGACCACGAACTTGAGCACCAGTACGTTTCGCGGTTTCCACGATTTCCTGGGTGGACTGATCGATTAGGCGATGATCAAAAGCCTTCAACCGAATCCGGATTTGTTGATTTTGCATTAGCCCTAGACTCCAATTTGCCATTCCCACCGAGCGCAATACGCCCGATAAAAGGAGGCGCAATTGTACGGATGCACCCACAGGGTGTCAATAAATGATCAACAAATAGAAAAGGCCCCCGAGGGGGCCTTTTCTTTACCAGCAGATCAATCGATTACTCGATGATCTTGGCAACCACGCCAGCACCAACGGTACGACCACCTTCGCGAATCGCGAAGCGCAGACCGTCTTCCATGGCGATCGACTTGATCAAGGTAACAACCATCTTGATGTTGTCGCCCGGCATTACCATTTCAACGCCTTCTGGCAGTTCGCAGTTACCAGTTACGTCCGTAGTACGGAAGTAGAACTGCGGACGATAGCCCTTGAAGAACGGAGTGTGGCGACCGCCTTCTTCTTTGCTCAGCACGTACACTTCAGCTTCGAACTTGGTGTGCGGCTTAACGCTGCCTGGCTTAGCCAAGATCTGGCCACGCTCAACGTCATCACGCTTGGTGCCGCGCAGCAAGATACCGCAGTTCTCGCCAGCACGACCTTCGTCGAGCAACTTCCGGAACATTTCAACACCAGTACAGATGGTCTTGACCGT
>NZ_JAUYNT010000003.1 GCF_030698175.1 Pseudomonas sp. | reverse complement strand
GTGTGGCGACCAAGTATCTCGTCAATTACTTGGGTTGGCGACGCATGCTAGAGCGGTATGCAAAGCGTATTCAGCCCGAGTTTTGCCTGCAAGAGGCCGTTGGGCGACCCCTTCAACAGTTAACGGGTACATAGCCTTTTTTATGACCGTCGAGCGCGCTACTTGTGCAGATGCTCGGCCGCATGCAGGGTGTTTTCCAGCAGGCAGGCGCGGGTCATCGGGCCGACGCCGCCGGGTACCGGAGTAATCCAGCTGGCGCGGGGCAGGGCGGTTTCAAACACCACGTCGCCGATCAGCTTGCCGTCGGCCTGACGGTTGATGCCGACATCGATGACGATGGCGCCTTGCTTGATCCATTCACCTTTAACCAGGCCGGGTTTGCCGGCGGCGACGACTACCAGGTCGGCGCTGGCCAGATGGCCGGGCAAGTCTTTGGTGAATCTATGGGTGACGGTCACGGTGCAGCCAGCCAGCAGCAGCTCCAATGCCATCGGCCGGCCGACGATGTTGGAGGCGCCGACAATCACCGCGTGCATGCCATACAGGTCTGCGCCCGTGCTCTGCAGCAGGGTCATGATGCCTTTTGGGGTGCAGGGCCGCAGTACCGGCATGCGCTGGGCGAGGCGGCCGATGTTGTAGGGGTGAAAACCGTCGACGTCTTTGTCCGGATGGATTCGCTCCAGCAGCAGGGATGCGTCTAAATGCGCAGGCAGTGGCAATTGCACCAGGATGCCGTCGATCTTCGGGTCGGCATTGAGTTCATCAATCAGCGCCAATAGCTCGGTTTGCTCGGTGTCTGCGGGTAAGTCGTAGGCTTTAGAGAAAAACCCGACTTCTTCGCAGTCTTTGCGTTTGTGTGAAACGTAAACTTCGGAGGCGGGGTCGTTGCCGACCAGAATCACTGCGAGACCGGGGGCGCGTAGGCCGCGCTGGCTGCGCTCGGCGACACGTTGGGCGATCTGCTGGCGGAGGCTGGCGGCAATCGCTTTGCCGTCGATCAGTTGTGCGGTCATGTCGCTTGGTTAACCATCAATATGAAATAAAGAAGAGCGCGCATTCTCGCATGACCAGCTCGGCGGGCAAAGGCGGCGCCCAAGGAAAATCCGCTAACTCCTTTATCTTGCTGATTTTTTTAAGATTAACTGTTGACGGCGAAGTGCTTGCTAGCTAATATTTGCCCCGCTTGACGAGCACAACCCGCTACTGGGTAACTAGCTAAAGCATGACGAAAGTTGATGTCGCTCTAGTTAAGCTTTTGTCAGCCCTCGTCAAGAGTGCCGATGAATAAGCGCCCGTAGCTCAGTTGGATAGAGCATCCGCCTTCTAAGCGGATGGTCGCAGGTTCGAGTCCTGCCGGGTGCGCCATTAGGCAACTTAGGTAAAAGGGCGATACAAGCAACGCAATATGGTGGGTGTAGCTCAGTTGGTAGAGCACAGGATTGTGACTCCTGGTGTCGAGGGTTCGATCCCCTTCATCCACCCCATATTATGAAAGCAAGCCAGACTTAATCGTCTGGCTTGTTTGCTTCAGAGCTACACGCGGACGTGGTGGAATTGGTAGACACACTGGATTTAGGTTCCAGCGGCGCAAGCTGTGAGAGTTCGAGTCTCTCCGTCCGCACCAATTAAGTGCTTGTTTTTAAAGGGTTTTTTAAAGTGGCCGACCAAAAACGGTTGTTTTGGGATCACCTTGGGATCAGGCAAGAAAAAAGGCAGCTCCGAAAGGGCTGCCTTTTTTCGTTTCTGCGCTGTCGATGTGCGGCTGTTGTTGGGGCTGCGCCTGCCACGGATCGTAGTCGGCTTGTACGCCGAGCCAAGCGCGTGCCTTGCCTATGCCTGCCAGCTCCAGCCTTACAGCAAGATAGGGGCTCATCGTTGCATGGCTGTGCAGGACGCGGGATTAGAAGAACACCTCTACCGGCACCTTGAACCGCTCTGCTAGGGCGCGAATGTGGCGGACGTTGAGCTGGCGTTTGCCGCTGAGAATTTCCGATACGACTGACTGCGCGCCGATTTCCGACAGGTCATTTTGGCCCAGTCCATGTTCTTGCATCAGGTAGCGCAGTATTTCGGCACCGCTGACTTTCGGCATGGGGCGCTGCTCGTCGTCATAGGCTTCGATCAGGTCACCTATGTGCGATGCCAAGCTGGCTAGAGGGTTGGTTTCATCATCGCCGACGATGTCGAGTAGTTCGTCCAGGGCGTTCACCAAGGCGTCGTAGTCGTCTTCGCTGGTTGGTTTGCTGAGCAGCGGGGCCACATAACGCCAGTGTTCGCTGGCTTGTTTGATCAGCGCGGACATGATTATTCCCTCCACTTGCTTTTGTCGTAATCAGTGTGATCCAGCACATGCTGGATGTAGAGCTTCTGGGCGCGGTAATGCACCACGGCGATCAGTCGCAGCTTGTTGCCGCCGATGTCGAACACATGTTGCGGGCCGACCTTGTCGGTTGCCGGGAAGAGGTTCTTCATTTCGGCGAAATCTTTCGGGCTGCTGGTTTTGATCAAGCGATACCACGCATCGAGGGCGTTGGCGGCGTTTGGCCACCGCTCTTTGGCTGCCCAGATGCGCTTTTGCGTGATGACATGCATACCCTGTCCTAAATCGCATTTTGCTATGTTGGTATGCTATCGCAATACCACGACTATAGCAAAGTGCGATATTTAGGCGCTGGCGCCTTGCAGCGTCTTCCATGGTTTGGTCGAGGGCGGCAGCCTGGGCATCGGTCGATTCAGTTTGCTGCGCGGCGATGCCAATCCCCGCTAATTCGGCCGCTAAATGTCGGATGCAAGTGCTTTGGCTAGCCGGGCAGGAGCGCTGTTGAGCCGTAATCTAAGTGGCTGTTTGGCAGGCCGCTAAGCTATTTTCTAGCTCCTCGCGTAGCGTGCAGCCGCGTTTGGCGATAAACACCAATTGCGTCGCTGAGTTCGTGTTGCCTGTGGCTGGAGTGAATTGGCTACGGCTGCCGACATGCTGTAGCCAGTGCGGCGTCTGGTTGCCGTGCAGGACGACTAGCCCTTTGAGGCGAAACACCTCTGCCGGCAGACGCGCCAACCAGGCGCGCAAGGCGCGGGGCTCGAGTGGTTGCTGACTTTGCCAGGTCCAGGTTTCAAACAGTTGCGTGTGCGCAGGGCTGACGGGGTGCAGTTGCAAGCCGCCGGGCGCGGTCCTGTCGGCCAGCAGCAAGGCATCCGGCAGCGCCGCTTGCACGGTGTTGAAAACGCGAATGCGCTCGCCCAAACGGTTGCGCACACTGGCCAGCTCGCTTGGGCTAACCAGGTCGGACTTGTTCAATAGCACCAGGTCGGCGCAGGCCACCTGAGCGCGGCAAAGGCGGGCGTAATCACCCTCCAGAGCGCTATAGCCGCTGGCGTCGACCAGGGTGATCACCGCGTCCAGGTGCAGTTGTGCGCGTAATTGCGGGTAACCGAGGGTCTGCACGATGCGTTGTGGATCGGACACCCCGCTGCACTCGATAACGATGCGCTCCAGCCGCGGCGTCAACTGCGTCAGGCTGATCAGTTGCGCCAGCAGATCCTCTTGCACGGTGCAGCAGATGCAGCCGTTTTGCAGGCTGTAGACCGCGTCGCTGACCTCGGCAATGATCGCCGCATCGATGTTCAGTTCACCAAAATCGTTGACGATCACCGCCAGCCTTTCGCCTTCGCTGCGCTGGACCAAACGGTTGAGCAGGGTGGTCTTGCCCGCTCCGAGAAACCCGGCGACCACGGTGACGGCGATGCTGCTGCTCATCAGGCTTTACCTTCCAGTACCGGGGGTTCGCCTTGCCAGGTGGCTTGCAGTGGCGTGTCGGTAAAGATGCCGAGCCGGTCGTACACCGGCCGACCTTCGACGAAGGTCAGTTGCACCTGGGTACGGTGAATGTAATTGCGTGGCGGCTGGGCGAACAGGTCGCGGTCGAGCACGATCATGTCCGCCGACTTGCCCACCTGCAGGCTGCCGGTCAGATGCTCCAGGCCCATGGCGTAGGCGCCGTTGAGCGTCACCACTTGCAAGGCCTGCTCGATGCTGATCGGTTCGCCGAAGCAGTCCGGTTCCTGGTTCCATGGGTTCTGCCGGGTAATCATGGTTTCCAGGGCCAGCCAGGGGTCGATGGAAGCCACCGGCCAGTCGGTGCCCATGACTGCGATGCCGCCGGCCGCCAGCACGCCTTTGAAGTCATAAATGCGCTTCAGCCGCTCCTGGCCGTAACCCGAGCGCGCTCCCGTGGCGAAGGGGGTCGGGTACCAGGCCGCCGGGGAAAACTCGGCGATCACCTGCAGTTCTTGAAAGCGCTTGAGGTTGCCCGGATGCAGCAAGGTACTGTGCGCACACTGGTGGCGAATGCCGCTGAAACCATTGCGCCGCCGCGCTTCGGCAACTGCGTCGAGAAACACGTCGGAGGCACCGTCACCGGTGCAATGGGCGATTACGCGCAGGCCGCGGCGGTCCATATCCACCACCATGTCGGTGATGTGCTCGGGAGTCAGGTTGAGCTTGCCGCGCCAGTTCGCTTCCGCCGGCCAAGGGCTCAGCAAGTAGGAGGAGCGCGGTTCCACGGTGCCGTCGAAGTGGAACTTCACCGCGTTGGCATTCAGCCGGGCGCTGCGGTAGTAATGCCGCTCGCCGCTGAGCAGCTCCCAACGCCGACGCACCGGGAAAATGTCGTCCTGCCAGCTGATGGCGGCTTCGACACGCAGGGTTAACTCGCCGCCATCGTCGAGTTGTTTTAAGGCTTCCAGACGTCGTTCGCAGACGTGCACATACTTGGTTGCCGTAACCCCACGGGCACTCTGGAAGTGCACGCCGTCGCGGTAGGCGCGGCGCAGTACAGCCACGGGAGTCGGCGGCATGGCCGCGTGAATCAACGCATAGGCGCCATCGATCAGCAGGCCATTGGGTTCGCCACTCAGTTCGTCACGCTCCAGATAACCGTTGCGCGGGTCGGCGGTGCTGCGGTCGATGCCGGCCAGCTCCAGGGCCTTGGAGTTGACCATCATGGTGCCCCACATACGGTCGAGCAGCGCCACCGGGCGATCCGGCATCACGCTGTCGAGCCACTCGCGGCCGGGTGTTAAACCGGCTTCGCGGAAGGTGTAGCGCACCCAATATTGGCCATAGATCCAGCCGTCCTCCGGATGGCTGTCGGCGTAGGCGCGAATGGCCTCGGTCAGCTGCTCAGGCGTTGGATCTTCGAGGCCCACATCCAGATCATCGCTGTAGCGGGGCGCCAGTGCCAAGTCGGGATGGGTGTGCATGTCATGCAGGCCGGGCATGCAAAACGCCCCGGCCAGATCATGCTGTTGGGTGTGCGGGCCGATCAGTGCCTGCAGCGCTGGTAGGCTGCCGACCGCGATAAAGCGCCCGTCGCGGATGGCCACCGCCTCAGCCCAAGGCTGCGCGGGGTCGAGGGTGTAAAAGCGGCCGTGGCTGAGAATCAGGTCGGCGTATTGATCAACTGCGACATGGGTCGAGGAAAAATTGTCAGAACGAATCACGCTGGTAGCCTCTGGTGCTCAAACAATGGCGCAAGTCGTTAGTGGCCTGCGCGCAGGGACTCGACGAAGCCGGCAATGCGCTGACAGGCATCTTTCAGCGCCTTATCAGCCACGGTGAAGGACAGCCGCACAAAACCCTGGGCACTGGCGCCAAAGGCCTGCGCATCCAGCACCGAAACGCCGGTCTGGCGAAACAGTTGCCAGGCAAAGTCCATGCTCGACAGCCCGGTGCGGCGCACATCGACCAGCATGAACATGCCGGCGTCCGGAATCCGACAATCCAGTTCTGCGACTTGACTGAGGCCGGCGACTACCAGATCGCGGCGGCGGCGATACAGTTCGCGGGCTTGACTGACGATCTGCTCATCGAGTTCCAGGGCTTTGATCGCGGCTTCCTGAATAAAGCCCGGCAGGCCGTAGAGCATGCACAGCAATAGGTTGTCTAAATGCCCGATCAGGGTCGGTGGTGCGACCACCCAACCGACCCGCCAACCGGTCATCGCATGGGATTTCGACAGACTATTGAGAATCACCGTGCGCTCGGCCATGCCGGGGAATGTCGCGATGCTCAAGTGCTGTTTGCCGTAGGTGATTTGCCCATACACCTCATCGGAAATAACCCAGAGGTCATGGCGTAGCGCGACTGCGGCGACTGCTTCCAGTTCTTCGCGGGTGTAGACGTTGCCGGTGGGGTTGCACGGGGTGGCCAAGGCAATGCCGCGGGTTTTCTCGGTGACTGCGGCTTCCAGCGCCGCAGCGGTCAGACGAAAACCGTTTTCCGCCGGCTGCTCGATGGTGGCAATGCTCGCGCCTGAGGCATGGATACAGGCCTCATAGGTCAGGTACATCGGTTCCGGGACCAGCACCTCGTCGCCCTGGCCGAACAGGCAGAGTGAGGTGGCGAATAAACCGTTTTGCGCGCCGGCCACCAAAGCGATGTTCTCGGCATGCATGGGCATGTCGAGTAAGCGACTTTGCTTGGCCGCGATGGCTTCACGCAGCGCTGGGCGGCCGAGCACATGGGTGTAATGGGTGTCGCCGTGGCGCAAGGCATCGACGGCGGCGTCACAGATAGCACTGTCGGTGGCGAAATCCGGATCACCGACGCTCAACACAATGACGTCTTCGCCACGGCCGCGCGCTTCGATGGCGGCGTAATGAATGTCCCAGGCACTCACGGCTTCGCCGCTGATCCGCTGGACAAAAGGTGAATAACGCATGCTCTGCTCCTCGCCGGCGTGTTCGCCAGCGTTCATTGTTAGAGGGTCATCGGTGGGCTCAGGCTTGGCGCAGGGGGGCTTTACCCATGCGCGAAAATCCATACTCAATTACAAACGCCAGGATGATGTAGATCAGCGCCACTGCCAGCAGCGGTTCATAGACGCGCAAGGATTGCGCGCGCACCAGGTTGGCGGCGCCGAGCAGGTCGGTGACGGCCACGGTCGAGGCCAGCGCCGTGGATTTGAGCAGCATGATGCTTTCGCCGGCTAACGTCGGCTTCAGAATTTGCAGCGCCCGTGGCAGCCAAACCCGCCGCAGTAATAACCACGGTCCCATGCCATAGGCGCGGCCGGCCTCCAGCTCACCGCGGGGCACGGCGCGCAAACCGCCGCGCAGCACTTCACCGACATAGGCGCCCACGCTGAGTACCAGCGCCAGCGCCACGTACCAGAAACCTTCGCGCAGATAAGGCCACAGCCAACTGCCACGAATCAGCGGGTAGCTGGCAAACACGCTGCCGACCCCGTAATACAGAATATAAATTTGCACCAGCAGCGGCGTGCCGCGAAACACGCTGGAGTAAGCCCGCATGCAGTTGGCGAGCAGGCGGTTCGGCGATAAACGCCCCAGCGCCACTGTGATCGCCAGAATGAAGCCGAAAAACCCCGCCAGTACCAGTAGCGCGAGGGTAATACCGACACCGCGCAGCAGTTCAGTGGCAAACACACTCAGCCAAGAAAAATCCATTACGCCCCCCTCAATGTTTTGGCATCCAGCGGTTGGAGTGCCGTTCAATCAGTTGAAAGACCACATTGGAAAGCAGGGTCATGATGAAATAGATCGCCGCAACCGACAGATAGAACACCAGGTAATGCTTGGTGGAGCCGGCCGCCTGTTTGCCGACCGAGAGTAATTCGCTATAGCCGACGACACTGATCAGCGCACTGTCCTTGATCAGCACCAGCCACAGGTTGGACAGCCCACCCATCGCATAGGGCAACATGCTTGGCAGGATCACCCGCCGCAGCAACAGCAAGCGCTCCACGCCAAAGGCCCGCGCCGCTTCAATCTGGCCGAAGGGGATGGCCTGAATGGCGCCGCGGATAATCTCGGCCGAATAAGCCCCCTGGACAATGCCCAGCACCAGCACCGCGGCGACAAAGCCATTGACCTGCACACTGGACTGGCCCAGTGAGGCCAGTAGCGCGTTGAGCAAGTCGGTGCCGGCGTAATACAGCAGCAAAATCAGCAGCAACTCCGGCACGGCCCGATACAGGGTGGTGTAACAGTTGGCCAGGCTAACCATCCATGGCGCGCCTTTTAGCTTGATCAGCGCGACTACCAGGCCAATCGCTAGGCCGAGCAAGAAGGCCCCTGCAGAAATCTGCAGGGTGATCACTGCGCCATGGAGCAGCGCGACCAGCCAGCCATCGGTGATGAATAGCTGTGATATTTCGGGCAATGACATGATGATCTGCGTCCGCTAATAAACAGGCTGCTAGTACGCGCAATCAGTGGGCAGAGATGTCCATGCTGAAATAGCGACTGCGAATCTTGTCGTAAGTACCGTTGTCGCGCAGAGCATCCAGGCCCTTGTCAATCTTGGCCTTCAGCGCGGTATCACCTTTGCGGATGGCCACCCCGACGCCGTCGCCAAACAGTGGATCGCTGGGGGCATTGCCCAGGTCGGCGAGGTTTTCGCTGCCGGGGGCTTTCAGCACTGGCTCAACGCTCAAGGCGTCCAGCAGGGTGACGTCGATACGGCCGCTTTGCAGGTCGGCGTTGATATCGTCCTGGGTGTTGTAATAACGCAGGCTGGAGTCCTTGTAGTACTGCTTCACGTAAGCGGCGTTGGTGGTGGAACTCTGCACGCCGATTTGCTTGCCCTTAAGCCCGGCCGGGGAGGTGTCGCGTGACAGGCTTTTATCGCCCAGCCAGGTGGCCGGAGTCTGGTAGTAAGGCTTGGAGAAATCGATCACTTGCAGACGCTCGGGGGTGATGCTCACCGAGTTGAGGATGGCGTTAATCTGATTGGCCTGCAGCGCCGGAATCAGACCGTCCCAGGAGATTTCTTTCAGCGTGCATTGCACCTGCATCTGCTCGCACAGGGCGCGCACCAGATCCGGTTCAAAACCTTGCCACTCGCCGCTACCGGCCTTCATGGAAAACGGCGGATAGGGTTCCAGGGTAATACCGAAAATCAGGCTTTCGGTTGCACTTACCTGAGCTGCGGCCAACGCCAACAGACAGCCACCGGCAATAACGCTGAAGATCTTTTTCATGGGTTTACCTTTATGTGAGTTTTATTGTTGTTAAGCACACATGCATGCAAGGTTGCAGTTCACTGCGGTTTTACTCGGTCGTTACAGCTCTGTTGTCACAAGCTCTGTCGTTACAAATCATGCCGTCACAAACTGGCGGCAGCGCTCACTGCGCGAGTGCAGAAAGAGTTGCTCGGGCGGCCCTTCTTCTTCGACCAGTCCTTGATGGAGAAACATCACCTTGCTCGACACCTCGCGGGCAAAGGCCATTTCGTGGGTGACCAGAATCATCGTGCGGCCTTCCTCGGCGATGCGCTGAATCACCCGCAGCACTTCACCGACCAGTTCCGGGTCGAGTGCCGAGGTGGGTTCATCCATTAACAATACTTGTGGCCGCATGGCCAAGGCACGCGCAATGGCTACCCGCTGTTGCTGACCACCCGAGAGAAAGGCCGGGAACACATTGCGCTTGTCGATCAGGCCGACTTTCTCCAGCAGGTGTTCGCCGTGCGCGATGGCTTCCTTGCGGTCCTCGCCCAGCACATAGACCGGCGCCTCAATGACGTTCTCCAGCACGCTGCGGTGCGGCCACAGATTGAAGTTTTGAAACACCATGCTCAGGCGGGTACGCAACCGTGCTACTTGGCGCGGGTCGGTGATGATCGGTTTGCCGCTGCGGTCTTTACCGAGCAAGACTTCTTCACCGTTGATGCGCAAGCTGCCGGCGCAGGGGATTTCCAATAAGTTGATACAGCGCAGTAAGGTGCTTTTGCCCGAGCCGCTGGAGCCGATTAACGAGACGACCTCACCTTCATTGGCGCGCAGTGAAATGCCCTTGAGGACGTGGTGATCGGCATAGCTTTTATGCAGATCATCAATCGCCACTACCGGCTTGACTGGGTTTGAGTGCAATTCCAAGGATCGACCCTCTTATTATTTTCAAATCATCTACTGCGACAGCTGAGTCCTGCTCGTAGCCGCTGTAAAAATCAGCGTTCTAGCCATCGGTGAGTCTGTTGTCTCGGTGTATTGGCGGCATGTCTTGATACCCGAGAATAGCCAAACGAGTAGGGCGGTCAATCGAGCATTTTTCGAGCGACATTAAAAATTAATTCAGCAATTGAATTCGCCTTCAAGGCTGGAGGGGGCAGGGAATTAACCCTGCAGACGGTGCGCGTGCGGGCGGCGCGGCGCGGTAAATGACGCGTGCTGTGCCGCTAACAGTCGGCTTGTTGCGCCGGTTATGGGCCAGCGCTGATACGCTGGCTGTGTGATCAGTTAACGCGGCACACTGTCTGTGCTTGCAGTAAGAAACCCCGATCGACATGAGGGCTTAACTCCTATGCGTTTTCCTTCCATGACAGCGCTGCGCGCGCTGGATGCGGTTGCTCGATTGGGCAGCGTGTCCGAGGCGGCCAGCGAGTTGAACCTGACCCCCAGTGCGATTAGCCATCAGCTAAAAATCCTCGAGAATACCCTTGGCTTCGCCTTGACCGAGCGCATTGGTCGCGGCATTCGCATTACCTATCAAGGCGAGCTGTATGCGCGCGATATTCATCAGTTATTGGCCAGCATCTTGGAGGCGGGGCAACGTTTCGATGGCCAGCAAGTCAGTGGCCGGCTCTGTGTCAGCAGCCCTCCGGGGTTCTCCACCTATTGGATGTGCCAGCACATTGGGGCGTTTCAGCAGCTCTACCCGCAAATCGAGTTACAGCTGATTGCACCGCCGGTGCCCGGCGACATCGGCGATCAACGCGCGGATGTATTTATCTCTTACGGCGTCGGTGATTGGCCCGATCAGCGCGTCGAGCGGATTGTTAAGCTGCGCTCCTTTCCGGTCTGTAGCCCACGTTTGGCGATTGCCTCTGGCGGCTTAAAGAGCCCGCAAGAGTTGAGTTCCTGGTTGTTGTTGCATTTGTTTAATCAGTCCGATTGGCGGGTTTGGCTGGCCGCCGCCGATGCCTCGGCGGTCAATGCGAACAGCGGCATTGTGTTTTCCGATGCCAACTTTGTGCAGTCCGCCTGCATTGCCGGTCAGGGCATTGCGTTGGGCGATAACCTGGTAAGCGGTGAAGCCTTGGCGCAAGGATTGCTGATTCGGCCATTTGAATTGGAAGTCGAATCCGGTTACGGCTACTACCTGGTGAGCGATCAGCAGAAGGCCGAGCGGCCGGTGGTTCAGGCCTTTAGCGAGTGGGTCAAAACCCAGTTGAGTACCAGCGCTTTGATCCTGCAAGGCGGCCGTAAAATCCTAAAAGCGTGAATTTAATTGCTTAATTGCCAGTAAATTTTTCGATTGTTGTCATCCTCTTAGCGGCACTACTGTTTGCTCGTGTGTTACCTGGCTGAGCCAGCTCCATGCTGTTGGAGCGGCGCCGAGTCTCACCAGGTATCGCGGCTCTCAGTGCGTCAGGCGTCAGGCTATTGCCGAGGGTCTGGGCATAAGAATAAGAGGAATTTTGATGACCACTTGCGCTCAACTGTTGGTTCAATTGCTGGAAGGCTACGGCGTCGAAACCGTGTTCGGCATTCCCGGCGTACATACCGTTGAACTCTATCGGGGCTTGCATAACAGCAGCCTGCGCCATGTGAGCCCCCGCCATGAACAGGGCGCGGGGTTTATGGCCGACGGTTATGCGCGGGCCAGTGGTAAGCCCGCCGTGTGTTTCATTATTACCGGGCCGGGGATGACCAATATTCTGACCGCCATGGGCCAGGCCTATGCCGACTCGGTGCCTATGCTGGTGATCTCCACTACCAACCGGCGCGATCAGCTGCGCATGGGCCATGGTCATCTGCATGAACTGCCTGATCAGCGCGCCATGATCGGCGGCGTTTGCGCCTTCAGTCATACGCTGCAGTCACCGGCGCAGTTACCCGAAGTGCTGGCCCGCGCTTTCGCGATCTTCAATTGCGCGCGGCCGCGGCCGGTGCATATCGAGATTCCGCTGGATGTGCTCGACATGCCAGCCGCAGATCTGGACCGGTTGCCGCGCACCTTGCCCGGCGCACCAGTGCCAGCGCCAGCGGCGCTGTTGGCCGCAGCCAAACTACTCAGCGGCGCCAAACGTCCACTGATCCTTGCCGGCGGTGGTGCGCGTAACAGTGCGCAACTGTTGCAGCAATTGGCCGAGCGACTACAGGCCCCGGTGGCGCTGACCATCAATGCCCGTGGCCTGCTGCCCCTGGCCCATCCGTTGTTGCTAGATGGCGTGCAATCTTCCGAGCACGGGCGGGCCTTGTTTGATGAGGCCGATGTGGTGCTCGCGGTGGGCACCGAACTGGGTGAAACCGACTACGACTTTTTTGGCCGTGGGGCGCTGCAGTTTAAAGCGCCGCTGATTCGTCTCGATATTGACCCGATGCAAGTCATGAGTGCGCAACGGGCCCAGATTGCGCTGGTCGGCGATGCCGTTGAAGGGTTGCGCGCACTCTTGGCGCAAGCGGGGCCGCAACCGGCTCGCGGCAGCTGGGCCGTCGACAGCGTGGCGCGAGTGAATAACTGCGAGCGTAGCGGCTGGACCGCCAAGCAGCGCAGCATGCAGGAGCTGCTCGACCTGCTGCGCGATACCCTGAAAGAGCCGATTATTGTCGGCGACTCAACCCAGCCGGTGTACCAAGGCTCATTCGGCTATCAGGCCCCGGCGGCCAACAGTTGGTTCAATGCCAGCACGGGCTACGGCACCCTGGGCTACGGCTTGCCCGCCGCCATTGGCGCCAAGCTGGCGTGCCCCGAACGCCCGGTGGTGGCGTTGGTGGGCGACGGCGGCATGCAGTTTTCCTGTGCCGAGTTGATTGCCGCGCGCGAGGCCGGCGTTGGCGTGATTCTGGTGCTGTGGAATAACCACAGTTATGCCGAGATTCGCGACTACATGGTGGCCCGGGAAATTCCACCCTTGGGTGTGGACATTCTGCCGCCGGATTTCCAGGCCATGGCGTGCAGTTTTCATGTCGATCATTACGCGCCGACCAGCACCCAGAGCTTGCGGGCGTTGCTCGCCGACCTGGTCGGGATTACTGCGCCGGTGATGATTGAGTTGGTTGCCAGTAGCTTTTTACCCCACTAATTTTTTACCCCACTAAATAGGCGCCAGGTTGCCGTGCTCAACGTTCCGGCAACCGTTCATAAAACTTTTTTGACGGTGGCTCGACTGCTTGCCGAACACTCCGTTCGGCGCGCTGGGGCATAACGCTGTCATTTATTCAGCAGCAAAGACGAGGGCTCCATGACTGATGAAGCAAGCTTGATCTCGCGGGTGGACGGCGGCATTGCCTGGATTACCCTCAGCCGAGTGGCGCAACGCAACGCGCTGGACATTCCAACCATGCAGGCATTGCACGCCTTGCTTGCGCAGTTCAATAGCGATCCGGCGGTGCGCGTGCTGGTGCTAACTGGCAATGGTCGCAGCTTTTGCGCCGGGGCCGATGTCGCCGAATGGGCTGCCGCCGAGGCCCGTGGTGCGCTGGAAAGCTACGGCTGGACCGAAACCGCCCACGCCCTGATGAGCCGCCTGCACAGCCTGGAAAAACCCACTGTCGCCGCCATCAACGGCACCGCTGTCGGCGCTGGTATGGACCTGGCGTTGTGTTGTGATTTCCGGCTGGCCGCCCAGTCGGCACGCTTCAAGGCCGGTTATACCGGCATGGCCTACTCCCCGGACGCCGGTGCCAGCTGGCATTTGCCGCGCCTGATCGGCAGCGAACAAGCCAAGCGCCTGCTGTTTCTCGACGAACTCTGGAGCGCCCAGCAAGCCCTCGATGTGGGGCTGGTGGGCGAGCTGTGCAGCGACGAGCAACTGCTGGCCAGCGCCACTGAGTTGGCTGTCCGGCTGGCTAAGGGGCCGACCTTTGCCTTCGCGCAGACCAAACAACTGCTGCGTGACGGTGCGCTGCGCAGCTTGCCCGAGCAACTGAGCGCCGAGCTGAGCGCCGGTTTGCTCTGTGGTCGCAGTGAAGATGGTGCCGAAGCACTGCGCGCCGCGGTGGAAAAACGCAGCGCCACTTTCATCGGCCGCTAAGCCCCAGTACCCGAACTCCAGGTAGAGACATGAACTTCCAACTGAGCCAAGAACAACACATGTTGGTGGAAGCGGTAAAGAGCTTCGTCGCCAAGGAATTGCTGCCCCATGAAGCGGCGGTCGACCGTGCCGATGCGGTGTCGCCGGAGTTGGCCGCGCTGATTCGCGGCAAGGCCATCGCCGCCGGTTTCTACGCCTTCAACATGCCCGAAGAGGTCGGTGGCGGTGGCCTCGATTACCTGTCCCAGGCGTTGATCGAGCGGGAGTTGGCCAAGTGTTCCTGGGCGCTGCATGTGTTTGTCGCGCGGCCGTCGAAAATCCTCATGGCCTGCAAGGGCGCACAGATTGAGGACTACCTGCTGCCCTGTGTGCGCGGCGAGAAAATTGACTGCTTTGCCTTGACCGAACCGGGCGCTGGCTCCGACGCCAACGCGATCAAAACCCGCGCGGTGCCCGATGCGGATGACTATGTGCTGAACGGCAGTAAGCACTTCATCAGCCATGCCGGGCATGCCGACTTTGCCATCGTGTTTGCCGTCACCGGCACCTATGAGCACAACGGTCGCCAGCGCAATCAAGTGACCTCCTTTCTGGTCGATCGCGACACCCCAGGTATGACTATTCGCCGCGGACCTAAATGCGTGAGTAACCGTGGCTACCACACCTACGAAATGTTCTTCGACGATTGCCGGGTGCCGGCCAGCAAGGTGCTCGGCGAAGTCGGCAAAGGCTGGGAAGTGGCCAACGCTTGGTTGACGGCCGGGCGGGTGATGGTCGCGGCCAACTGTGTCGGTCAGGCGCAGCGGGCGCTGGAGGTGTCGCTGCAATGGGCGGCGGACCGCAAGCAGTTCGGTCAGGCCATCGGCAGCTACCAGGGGGTGTCCTTCAAGCTGGCCGACATGGCCACCGAAATTGCCGCTGCCGAACTGCTGACTCTGTTTACCGCCTGGAAAATGGACCAGGGCAACATGACCGACGGTGAGGCCGGCATGGCCAAGTTGTTCGCCAGCGAAGTGCTCGGCCGGGTGGCCGATGAGGCGGTGCAGATCTTCGGCGGGATGGGCTTGATGGATGAAGGGCCGGTGGAGCGCATCTGGCGCAATGCGCGGATCGAGCGGATCTGGGAAGGCACTTCGGAGATCCAGCGCCACATCATTTCCCGCGAGTTACTGCGCCCGCTACTGCGCTAGTCGGCTTGGAGAATCAGCATGTCCCAGCACACTGCAGCAATCAGAGAAAACCTCAAGCGCCTGCTGGCGCCCCGGCATTTGGCCTTTATCGGTGGGCGCAGCATGGCGCGGGCGTTGCGACGCTGCGCCGAGGGCGGTTTTCAGGGCCAGCTGTGGCTGGTCAATCCGCAGCATGAGAGCCTCGAAGGCGTGCCGTGCGTGCGCTCGGTGAGTGATCTGCCGTGCGCCCCGGATGCGGTGTTTATCGCCACCAATCGGGAACTGACCCTGGCCTGCGTCGCTGCACTGGCGGCCAAAGGGGCGGGTGGGGCGATTTGCTACGCCTCCGGCTTTGCCGAAACCGGCGCAGCGGGCCAGGCCCTGCAAGATCAGTTGCTGCAGGCCGCGGGTGACATGGCGCTACTCGGGCCCAACTGTTATGGCCTGCTCGACTACCTGCACAGCGCCGCATTGTGGCCGGTGGCCCATGGCGGTAAACCAGTGGAGAAGGGCGTGGCGGTGCTGACCCAGAGCGGCAACTTCGCCTACAACCTGTCGATGAGCGATCGCTCCTTGCCGATAGCCTATATGGCCTCGGTGGGCAACCAGGCCCAGCTGGGGGTTGCCGAACTGATGGATGTGCTGCTCGATGAACCGCGTGTGACGGCCATCGGTCTGCACCTGGAAGGGCTGAAGAATGTGCCGGGCTTTGCCCGCGCCGCGCACAAGGCACTGCAGAAGGGCATTCCGATCATCGCCCTGAAAACCGGGGTGTCGCAGTTGGGTGCGGAGCTCGCGCTCAGCCACACCAGCGCCTTGGCCGGCTCCGATGCCTTGTACGACAGCCTGTTCGAACGCCTTGGGGTGATTCGCGTCAGCGGCCCGGTGAGTTTTATGGAAACCCTCAAGGCCGCCGCCTGCGGCCAACTGCCGACGGGACCTGGGTTGATTGCCTTGGCCTGTTCCGGTGGCGACGCCGGGTTGATTGCCGACTATGCCGAAGGCAATGGCCTGCAACTGCCATCGCTGGATGACGGCCAACGCGTAGAACTGGCACAAGTACTGCCGAGCTACGCCAATCTGGTCAATCCGCTGGATTTCACCACGGCGATCTGGGGTGATCGAAAGGCTCTCGATGCGATGCTCGACAGCGCCCTGCGCACACCGGCAGATGCCGCCTTGCTGGTGCTCGACTATCCCGCTGAGAGCAGCGGCGAACGGCCGCAATGCGACCTGTTGCTGGAGCTGTTTTGCGCAGCGTTAGTACGTCACGGCAAGAGCGGGTTTGTCACGTCGGCCTTCCCTGAGTTGCTGCCGGCCTATGCCCGCGAGCGTCTGCACCAACAGGGCGTGGCCGCGTTGCAAGGGGTAGAGGAGGGTCTGGCCGCCTGGGGGCGAGTTGCCGGCTATCAGCAGCGGCGTCAGCAACTGCTGGCGCTCGGCGAGTCGGCACTGGTGCCGTTCTGCCCGCAGGCGCTCAGCAGCCAGGGGCAGTTGCTCGATGAGTGGCAGTCCAAGCAAGCGCTGCAGGCCTTTGGCTTGCCGATCCCAGCGGCGCGCTTGAGTACCCCGGCGCAGGCGCTGCAGGACGCCGCGCAGCTGGGTTATCCTCTGGTGCTCAAGGCGCTCAGTGCGCAGTTGCCGCACAAGACCGAGGCCGGCGCGGTGGCCCTCAATCTGGCCGATGCCGCCGCCTTGCAGGCGGCGCTGGAGCTGATGGGCCAACGCATTGCGGCCTACGCGCCGGGGGTGGCCTTTGATCGAGTGCTGTTGGAGCGCATGGCCGCGCCACCGTTGGCCGAGTTGATCGTCGGCATCAAGCGCGAAGAGGGCTTCGGCCTGGCGCTGGTGATCGGCGCCGGCGGGATTCTGGTGGAGTTGCTCAAGGACAGTCGCAGCCTGCTGCTGCCGACCACCGACGGCGCGATTCGTGGGGCCTTGCTGAGTTTACGCAGTGCGCCCTTGCTGCAAGGTTTTCGTGGCCGTCCGCCGGCGGATCTGGACGCGCTGGTGGCGGCAATTCGCGCTGTGGCCGATTACGCCGGCGAGCACGCCGAGCAGCTGCTGGAACTGGATGTGAATCCCTTACTGGTAGGCGCGAATGGCTGCGTGGCGGTCGATGCGCTGATTCGCCTGGCGCGCACGTGATGTGCCGTTGTATCTGGCCACGCTGTTGCTGCAATTGGCGACGGGACTGCTCTGCTCCTGGCCAGCGCCGACTGGTTGACCATCTTGGGCATGGTCGCGCGACTTCTGTTAACTCCTATCGATAAGGTCTTCCATGAATGTACTGATTGTTCATGCTCACCCAGAATCCCAGTCCTTTACTGCGGCGTTGCGCGATCAGGCGGTCAGCACCCTGCAGGCACAGGGGCATCAGGTGCAAGTCTCGGACCTGTATGCAATGAGCTGGAATCCGCTGGCCAGCGCCGCAGACTTCTGCGAACGGGAGAATCCGGATTACCTGGTGTATGCCCTCGAGCAACGCCTGGGGGCGAAGAAGCACAGCCTGGCAGCAGACATCCAGCAGGAGCTGGACAAGTTGCTGTGGGCCGATCTGCTGATTCTGAATTTCCCGCTGTACTGGTTTTCCGCGCCGGCCATGCTCAAAGGCTGGATCGACCGGGTGCTGGTCTCGGGCATCTGCTATGGCGGCAAGCGTTTCTATGATCAGGGTGGCCTGGCCGGCAAGCGGGCGCTGGTCACTGTGACCCTGGGCGGGCGTGAGCACATGTTTGGCGAGGGCGCCATTCACGGCCCGTTGGAAGACATGCTTAGACCCATTCTGCGCGGTACCCTGGCTTATGTCGGAATGCAGGTACTGCCGCCTTTTGTGGCTTGGCATGTGCCCTATATCAGCCAGGAGGCGCGGCAGGCGTATCTTGCCAGCTACGAGACGCGGCTGCAGCGCTTGAGTGATGATCGGCCTTTGCAGTTCCCCACGCTGGCGCAGTTCGATGACAAGCTTTATCCGCTCTGAATCTTGCCAACTGCGCCAAGTTACGGCGCTGGGTGACTTCTGTCGTTTGAGCTACTAGAATGCTCGCCTTTGATTCTGGGGCCAGAACGGCCTGTTTGTGTCTCTGTAACGAGGAATATCCATGCAAGTTTCAGTTGAAAGCACCTCCGCTCTTGAGCGCCGCATGACCATTGGCGTCCCGGCTGAGCGTATCGAGACCGAAGTTACTAAGCGCCTGCAGCAAACTGCACGTCGCGCCAAGGTTGCCGGTTTTCGTCCAGGCAAGGTGCCGATGAGCGTTATTCGTCAGCGCTATGAAGATGCTGCGCGTCAAGAGGCCTTGGGCGATTTGATCCAAGCGACTTTTTACGAAGCCGTGGCGGCGCAAAAGCTTAATCCGGCCGGTTCTCCTGCGGTTGAGCCAAAGCTGTTCGAGAAAGGCAAAGATCTTGAATACGTTGCCACCTTCGAAGTGTTCCCAGAATTTGAAGTGACTGGCCTGGAAGGCATCGCTATCGAGCGTCTGCAAGCCGAAGTGGCTGATGCCGATCTGGATAAAATGCTGGAAATCCTGCGCAAGCAGAACACTCGTTTTGAGAGCGCTGCGCGCGCCGCTCAAGAGGGCGATCAGCTGACTATCGACTTCGTTGGTAAAGTTGATGGTGAGGTCTTCGCTGGTGGTTCGGCCAAGGCGACTCAGCTGGTGCTGGGCTCGGGTCGGATGATTCCAGGTTTTGAAGACGGCTTGCTGGGCGCTGCTGCTGGCGAAGAGCGCGTACTGAATCTGACCTTCCCGGCTGATTACCAGAATCTGGAATTGGCCGGCAAAGCTGCTGAGTTCACCGTTAGCGTCACGGCTGTTGCCGCGCCAACGCTGCCTGAACTGAATGCTGAGTTCTTCGCGCTGTTCGGCGTGAAAGAAGGCGGTCTTGATGATTTCCGTGCCGAGGTTCGCAAGAACATGCAGCGCGAATTGCGTCAGGCGATCAAGTCTAAGGTTAAAAATCAGGTTATGGACGGCTTGCTGGCCGCTAACCCGATTGAAGTGCCAAAATCCTTGCTGGGCAACGAAGTTAATCGTCTGCGCGTGCAAGCGGTTCAGCAGTTCGGTGGCAATATCAAGCCAGACCAACTGCCGGCAGAGCTGTTTGAAGAGCAGGCACGTCGCCGTGTGGTACTGGGTTTGATCGTTGCTGAAGTGGTCAAGCAGTTCGAACTCAAGCCGGATGACGCTCGCGTTCGCGAGATGATTCAAGAGATGGCTTCGGCCTATCAAGAGCCAGAGCAGGTTGTGGCTTGGTACTACAAAAACGACCAGCAAATGAACGAAGTACGTTCGGTTGTACTGGAAGAACAAGTTGTAGATACTGTGCTGAGCAAGGCTAATGTGACCGATAAGTCGGTCTCTTACGAAGAAGCTGTCAAGCCGGTGGAAGCAGCACCTGCCGCCTGATTGCCTCGCCTCGTTCGAGTAACCACAAGCCAGCCGTCGTGCTGGCTTGTGTGTCTTTGAGATATGACATTTAGGGAGCGATCGCAGGCCATGTCCCGTAATTCTTATATGCAGCCCCACGATATTCAGGCTGCCGGCGGCTTAGTGCCAATGGTGGTTGAGCAGTCCGCCCGCGGCGAACGTGCCTACGATATTTATTCGCGCCTATTGAAAGAGCGTGTGATTTTCTTGGTTGGCCCGGTAGAAGACTACATGGCCAATCTGGTAGTTGCGCAGTTGCTGTTTCTGGAAGCCGAAAACCCAGAAAAAGACATCCATCTGTACATCAATTCGCCAGGCGGTTCGGTCACTGCGGGTATGTCGATTTACGACACCATGCAGTTTATCAAGCCAGACGTGTCGACCATTTGCATCGGTCAGGCCTGCAGCATGGGCGCCTTGTTGTTGGTCGGTGGTGCGGCAAACAAGCGTTACTGCCTGCCGCATTCGCGAATGATGATTCACCAGCCGTTGGGCGGTTTCCAGGGCCAGGCCTCGGACTTCGAGATTCACGCCAAGGAGATTTTGACTATTCGTGATCGCTTGAATCAGATCATGGCTCACCATACAGGTCAGCCGCTGGATGTGATTGCTCGCGACACTGATCGCGATAACTTCATGAGCGCCTCTGAAGCTGTTAGCTATGGTCTGATCGATAAAGTGATCAGCAAGCGCGAAATGGCCGTCTAAAATATCTGCAATATGCGATTGAACCCTGTTCGGTCGCCGATGCAGGCTTGAAAAAGCCTGCATTTGCCCTCATCTTGTGTTGCAAGCCTACTGGATTGGATTGAGCGAATGACTGATATCCGCAACGGCGAGGACAACGGCAAATTGCTTTATTGCTCCTTCTGCGGCAAAAGCCAGCATGAAGTGCGCAAATTGATTGCCGGCCCGTCGGTTTTTATCTGTGACGAATGCGTCGACCTGTGCAATGACATCATCCGTGAGGAGGTGCAGGAGGCTCAGGCCGAGAGCAGTGCACACAAACTCCCGGTGCCAAAAGAAATTAGCGGCATCCTTGATCAATATGTAATTGGTCAGGAACGGGCTAAAAAGGTTTTGGCGGTAGCGGTGTACAACCACTACAAGCGTCTTAATCAGCGCGACAAAAAGGATGATATTGAGCTCGGCAAGAGCAATATCCTGCTGATCGGTCCTACTGGCTCGGGTAAAACCTTGCTGGCTGAGACGTTGGCGCGCCTGCTGAATGTGCCCTTTACGATTGCCGATGCCACCACCCTGACCGAGGCTGGTTATGTCGGTGAGGATGTCGAGAACATCATTCAAAAGTTGTTGCAAAAATGTGATTACGACGTCGAAAAGGCCCAGATGGGTATCGTCTATATCGACGAAATCGACAAGATCTCGCGTAAATCCGATAACCCTTCGATTACCCGTGACGTTTCGGGTGAGGGCGTGCAACAGGCTTTGCTGAAATTGATCGAAGGCACTGTGGCCTCGGTGCCACCGCAAGGTGGGCGCAAGCATCCGCAGCAGGAGTTTCTGCAGGTTGATACACGCAATATTTTGTTCATTTGCGGTGGTGCTTTCTCGGGGTTGGAGAAGGTTATCCAGGGTCGTTCGACCAAGGGTGGCATCGGCTTTAACGCCGAAGTGCGCAGCGTCGATTTGGGCAAAAAAGTTGGCGAGTCACTGCGCGGCGTTGAGCCGGATGACTTGGTCAAGTTTGGTTTGATTCCTGAGTTCGTTGGTCGTTTACCGGTCATCGCAACCCTGGATGAGTTGGATGAGGCGGCGCTGATGCAAATCCTCACCGAGCCGAAAAACGCCTTGACCAAGCAATACGGCAAAATGTTCGAGATGGAAGGCGTGGTCCTGGAATTCCGTCCCGATGCGCTTAAAGCGGTGGCCCAGCGTGCGCTTGAGCGTAAGACTGGTGCGCGTGGTTTGCGTTCCATTCTTGAAGGTGTGCTGCTCGACACCATGTATGAAATTCCCTCGCAGTCAGAGGTTAGCAAAGTGGTTATCGATGAGAGTGTCATCGAGGGTAAATCCAAGCCGCTGCTGATCTATGAAAATAGCGAGTTGCCAGCCAAGGCTATGCCGGACGCTTGATAGCGTTTGATGCATGTTGAAACACTTTGTGTTGGAAAATATAGGGGCCTTCGGGCCCCTTTGTTTTTACTGCGCTATCGCTTGTTTTTTCCAGGGCCTACCCCCATCTTAGGTTCAAGGGTATTCCCATCTGTTTACGGCCAAATGGCCGCTGTTGAGCCGAGATCATGAAGACAATCCTCGAATTGCCGCTCTTGCCACTACGCGATGTAGTGGTCTATCCGCATATGGTCATACCGTTATTTGTGGGGCGCGAAAAATCCATTGAGGCCCTTGAGGCGGCAATGGCTGGCGACAAGCAAATCCTCTTGGTAGCCCAGAAAAATTCGGCCGATGACGACCCGAGCGAAGATGGCTTGTATCGGGTTGGTACCGTGGCCAGCGTGCTGCAGTTGCTTAAGCTTCCGGATGGCACCGTTAAGGTGCTGGTGGAGGGCGAGCAGCGCGGTGTCATTGAGCGCTTTGTGGATGCTGTCGGTTACAGCCGCGCCGAGGTGCAGCTAATCACTGAAACCCCGGCCGAGCAGCGCGAGGCGGAGGTCTTTACCCGTAGCCTGCTTAGCCAGTTTGAGCAGTATGTGCAGCTGGGTAAGAAGGTCCCGGCTGAGGTTTTGGCCTCGCTCAATGGGATAGATGAAGCCGGTCGCTTGGTCGATACCATGGCAGCGCACATGTTGCTGAAGATCGAGCAGAAGCAGGAAATTCTTGAGATTATTGACCTGACCGCACGGGTTGAGCATGTGCTGGTGCTGCTGGACACGGAAATCGACCTGTTGCAGGTTGAGAAACGTATCCGTGGCCGGGTCAAAAAACAGATGGAGCGCAGTCAGCGCGAGTACTACCTGAATGAGCAGATGAAGGCCATTCAGAAAGAATTGGGTGAAAGTGAAGACGGCCACAATGAGCTCGATGAGCTGAAAAAGCGCATCGAAGCCGCCGGCCTGAGCAAAGAAGCCTACGCCAAGGCGCAAACCGAACTGAGCAAGCTCAAGCAGATGTCACCGATGTCGGCTGAAGCCACGGTGGTGCGCTCATACATCGATTGGTTGGTCAATGTGCCATGGACTGCTGAGACCAAGGTGCGCCTGGATCTGACCAAGGCTGAAGATATTCTCGATGCCGATCACTATGGTCTGGATGAAGTCAAAGAGCGGATTCTTGAATACCTCGCGGTGCAAAAGCGCGTTAAAAAAGTTAAAGGGCCGGTAATTTGTTTGGTCGGCCCGCCGGGTGTGGGTAAGACCTCGCTGGCTGAATCCATCGCTCACGCGACTAATCGTAAGTTCGTGCGTATGGCACTGGGCGGCGTGCGAGATGAGGCGGAAATTCGTGGCCATCGGCGTACTTATATCGGCTCGATGCCGGGTCGTTTGATTCAAAAAATGACCAAAGTAGGCGTGCGTAATCCACTGTTCTTGCTCGATGAAATCGACAAGATGGGTCAGGATATGCGCGGTGATCCTGCCTCTGCATTGCTTGAGGTGCTTGACCCTGAGCAAAATCACAACTTCAACGATCACTATTTGGAGGTCGATTACGACCTCTCCGATGTGATGTTTCTCTGTACCGCCAACTCGATGAACATTCCGCCGGCGTTGCTTGATCGGATGGAAGTCATTCGTCTGCCGGGCTACACCGAAGACGAAAAAATCAATATCGCGATTAAGTATTTGACCCCCAAGCAAACCGAGGCCAATGGCCTGAAAAAAGGTGAGCTGGAGTTCGAAGAGGCGGCGATTCGCGACATAATTCGTTACTACAGCCGTGAAG
This sequence comes from Pseudomonas sp., assembly GCF_030698175.1. Classification (GTDB taxonomy): domain Bacteria; phylum Pseudomonadota; class Gammaproteobacteria; order Pseudomonadales; family Pseudomonadaceae; genus Aquipseudomonas. Next base: position 118,080 of record NZ_JAUYNT010000003.1, on the reverse strand, counting down.
CTGGGGTGCGTAGCCTTGAGCGGCAGATTGCCAAAATTTGTCGCAAGGCAGTGAAGGAGCACGCGCAAGAGAAACGCTTTAAAGTGCTGGTGACCGCCGATTCGCTCGAGCATTTCCTTGGGGTGCGCAAGCATCGTTATGGTTTGGCTGAGCAGCAGGACCAAATCGGTCAAGTTACCGGCTTGGCGTGGACCCAAGTTGGCGGTGAGCTGTTAACCATTGAAGCTGCTGTGGTGCCAGGCAAGGGGCAGCTGACCAAGACCGGCTCGCTGGGCGATGTCATGAGTGAATCGATCACTGCCGCCTTAACGGTGGTGCGCAGCCGGGCGCAGAGCCTGGGGATCGCTGTGGACTTCCACGAGAAGCGTGACATCCATATCCATATGCCGGAGGGTGCCACACCTAAAGATGGTCCTAGCGCGGGCGTTGGCATGTGCACGGCGCTGGTTTCGGCCCTGACCCAGATACCCGTACGGGCGGATGTGGCTATGACCGGTGAAATTACCCTGCGCGGACAGGTGCTGGCGATTGGCGGCCTCAAGGAAAAATTGCTGGCTGCACACCGTGGCGGAATCAAAACCGTGATCATTCCAGAGGAGAATGTGCGTGATCTGAAGGAGATTCCTGAGAATATTAAGCGGGACTTGGCAATTAAGCCGGTTAAATGGATTGACGAGGTCCTGCAAATTGCGCTGCAATACGCACCCGAGCCCTTGCCTGATGCGGGTTCGGCGATAGTTGCAAAGGATGACAAGCGCGAGACTGATTCCAACGAGCGAATTAGCACGCATTAGCCGGGGGGCTTTCCTGACACATTTTAGAGCCCTTGTCATAAAGCGGCTCTTGGTGTCTTGGTCAGCCGCCTAGCAAACGTTTTACACTGCAAGAAATTCAACAAAATAACTTAATAAGTAAGGGGACTAGAGTGAATAAGTCGGAACTGATTGATGCCATCGCAGCATCTGCTGATATCCCGAAAGCTGTTGCCGGCCGTGCGCTGGACGCAGTAATTGAATCCGTTACCGGTGCTCTGAAGGCTGGTGATTCGGTAGTGCTGGTTGGTTTTGGTACTTTCGCTGTTAAAGATCGCGCTGCACGCACTGGCCGCAATCCACAAACCGGTAACCCGATCAGCATCGCTGCTGCCAAGATCCCTGGTTTCAAAGCCGGTAAAGCCCTGAAAGACGCCGTTAACTAAGCATCTTTGGGGTTTTGCCCTTCCAGTTTAGGTTTGCCCTAAGCTGGCAGCGGAGCGGTAGTTCAGTCGGTTAGAATACCGGCCTGTCACGCCGGGGGTCGCGGGTTCGAGTCCCGTCCGCTCCGCCAGTTTCTCGAAGGCGCATCCTCGGATGCGCCTTTCTTATATTCGGATTTCACCCGCGCTGCACGGCTGGTAAATCAGTACAGCCGATTCTGGGGGACGCATGCTGCAAGACATCAGGGACAAATCACAGGGCTGGATTGCTAAAACAATCATCGGCGTAATTGTTGTGTTGATGGCGTTTACTGGCGTTGAGGCCATTTTTCAGGCCACCAGCAACAGTCAGGACGCCGCTGAGGTAAATGGCGAGGCGATCAGTCAGAGCGAGTTGGCACAAGCTGCTGACTTGCAGCGCCGGCAGATGATGCAGCGGCTGGGCAAGGATTTTGATGCCTCGTTACTCGACGACAAAATGCTTAAAGATGCGGCACTTAAAGGTCTGATTGAGCGCAAGATTTTGCTGCAAAGCGCAACCAGTGCTGGTTTTGCGCTTTCCTCCGCCGCACTGGATCAAGTGATTTTGCAGATTCCGGCCTTTCAAGAGGGCGGCAAATTTAATGCCGACCTCTTTGATCAGCGGATTCGTCAGCAAGGCTTCACTCGCATGCAATTTCGTCAGGAGCTGGAGAAAGATATTCTCACCAGCCAGCTGCAGGCGGGGGTTGCCGGTAGCGGTTTTGTTACCGATGAAGAGATCCAGGCATTTGCTCGCTTAGAAAAACAAACCCGTGATTTCGCCACCCTGGCGCTGAAGGCAGATCCCAAAGCCGTCAAGCTCAGTGATGAGCAGTTGCAGGCTTACTACAACGAGCGCAACAGTCAGTTCATGAGCCAGGAACAGGTAGTTCTTGAGTATATCGAGCTGAAAAAGGCTGCTTTCTTTGATCAGGTTGAGGTTAAAGACGAGGACCTGCAAAGCGCTTATCAAAAGGAAATTGCCAGCTTGGCTGAGCAGCGCCAAGCAGCGCACATCCTTTTGGAGGTGAACGACAAGCTTAGCGATGCTCAAGCGAGGGCGCAGATCGAAGCGCTCAAGCAGCGCCTCGATCAAGGTGAAGACTTTGCCAAGTTGGCCAAGGAGTTCTCCAAAGATCCAGGCTCGGCGACCAAGGGTGGGGATTTAGGTTATGCCGCGCCTGGTGTCTACGACCCGGCGTTTGAAGAGGCGCTCTATGGCCTTAAGCAAGGCGATGTTTCGGCTCCTGTGCGCAGTCAGTTCGGTTGGCATCTCATCAAATTGCTGGGTGTACAAGCACCGCAAGTACCGAGCTTTGCCAGCTTGAAAGATAAGTTGATCAACGATTTGAAGGCGCAGCAAGTTGAGGCGCGTTTTGTAGAAGTCAGCAAAGAACTCGAAGATGCTGCTTTTGAAGCCTCAGACCTTGCGCAGCCTGCGCAGGAGCAGGGCTTGCAGGTGAAAACCAGCGCCGCTTTTGGCCGCGAAGGTGGCGTTGGGGTGACCGCCAACCGGCAGGTTATTCAAGCCGCGTTTAGCCAGGAAGTGCTGGAAGATTCGGCCAACAGTGGTGCAATCGAGCTTGATCCAGAGACAGTGGTGGTCCTGCGCGTTAAAGAGCATCACAAACCGGCGCTGCTACCATTTGCCGAGGTTTCTGCGGGTATTCGTGAGCAGCTGACTGTCGAGCATGCCAGTGAGGCGGTAAAGGCCAAAGGTGAAGCACTGCTGGTGAGTTTGCGTGAGGGCAAGACGCCGGTTGCTCAGGCGCAGGACGGTCAAGCCTGGAAACTGGTAGAGGCTGCTACGCGTAACCAGGAAGGCGTTGATCCGCTGGTATTGCAGCAGGTTTTTCGCATGCCTAAACCAGCTAGCGCTGACAAACCTACTTTTGTTGGGGTAAGTCTTGCTGGTGGTGACTTTGTCTTGGTGCGACTAAACGGCGTCAACGCGCCAGTAGAGGCCTTGAGTGATGAAGAGAAGGCTATGTACCGGCGCTTTCTGACCTCCCGCAGCGGTCAGCAGGACTTTACTGCTTACAGCCGCCAGCAAGAGGTGGCAGCGAAAATTGAGCGTTTCTAACGCCTAGATCGAGCTGCTCATTCAGAATCAAAAAAGGCCGCTCAGTTGAGCGGCCTTTTTTGTGGGGGCGGTTGGCAAGTTAGGCTTCGGCCTTGCTTGCTTCAAGTTGTGGGGTAAGTGCAGCTGTCGGGTGCGATGCCGCGGGGTCGCAGATATTGATGGCATGCAAGCCTTTTGGCCCCTGCACTATATCGAAACTGACCGCCTGGCCCGCTTTAAGGGTCTTGTAGCCGTCCATTTGGATAGCTGAGAAATGGGCGAACAGGTCCTCATCTTGGCCGTCTGCCAGGATAAATCCATAGCCTTTGGCGTTGTTGAACCACTTGACCTTACCGCTAAGCATGCTGACATCCCTCTGCAAAGGACTCCATCTCTGGAGTATCATCCACTCCGGTTGCGCGCGCCAAACAAGCATTTGACTGGTGCTGCGAAACCCCTAATACCCGCTCGGGTATTAATTGTTTGTAACACTGTTTTGCCGATAGTCAAGGTCATGCAGCGGGCGGCTGAGAAGTCGTTCAAACTCCTTCTGCATCCAGTCACTCTATTACGAAGCTTTCTCTCCCGTATGCGTGCAATTAGCCAGATTCGACTAACATTAAATCAGGATCATCCAGGCTTCGATGAGGACGATTCTTCCGGTGTGGCCGTGCAGGAGTCAAAGCCTGCATTGCAAGCACCACCGATGTACAAGGTGATTCTGTTTAACGATGACTACACGCCAATGGATTTTGTGGTCGAGGTGCTTGAAGTGTTTTTCAGCCTTAATCGTGAGCAGGCGACCAAGGTTATGCTGACCGTCCATACTGAAGGGCGTGCAGTTTGCGGACTGTTTACTCGGGATATCGCCGAAACCAAAGCGATGCAGGTTAATCAGTACGCGCGAGAGAGCCAGCATCCGCTGCTCTGTGAAATAGAGAAAGACGGTTAGTTTTAGTCGTTTTGGGTATGAGGTACAGCCATGTTAAATCGAGAGCTCGAAGTTACCCTCAACCTCGCCTTTAAGGAGGCCCGCGCCAAGCGTCATGAATTTATGACGGTGGAGCATTTGCTGCTGGCACTGTTGGATAACGAGGCGGCGTCGTCGGTGCTGCGCGCGTGCGGCGCAAATCTAGATAAGTTGCGGCATGATTTGCAGGAGTTTATCGACTCCACCACGCCCCTGATTCCAGCCCATGATGATGCGCGAGAAACCCAGCCAACCTTGGGTTTTCAGCGGGTTTTGCAGCGTGCGGTATTTCATGTGCAAAGCTCTGGCAAGCGTGAGGTCAGTGGTGCGAATGTGCTGGTGGCGATTTTTAGCGAGCAAGAAAGCCAGGCCGTGTTCTTGCTTAAGCAGCAAAGTGTTGCGCGCATTGATGTGGTCAATTTCATCGCCCATGGCATTTCTAAAGTACCCGGCCACGGTGATCACTCCGAGGGCGAGCAAGAGTCTCAAGAAGATGAGGGTGGTGAGTCGAGTTCGGCGAGCAACCCACTGGATAGCTACACCAGCAACCTTAATGAGCTGGCCCGCCAGGGGCGGATTGATCCGCTGGTTGGTCGTGAACTAGAAGTTGAGCGAGTTGCGCAGATTCTCGCGCGGCGGCGTAAAAACAATCCGTTGTTGGTGGGTGAGGCGGGGGTTGGTAAGACGGCCATTGCCGAGGGCTTGGCCAAGCGTATTGTCGACAGCCAAGTGCCTGACCTGCTGGCGGATAGCGTGGTTTATTCGCTCGATTTGGGGGCTCTGCTGGCGGGTACCAAGTACCGTGGTGACTTTGAGAAGCGCTTCAAGGCGCTGCTCAATGAGTTGCGTAAACGCCCCCATGCGATTTTATTTATTGACGAAATTCACACCATTATCGGCGCCGGAGCGGCATCTGGCGGTGTAATGGATGCGTCGAATTTGCTCAAGCCTATGCTTTCATCGGGTGAGATTCGCTGCATAGGTTCGACTACCTTCCAAGAGTTTCGCGGCATTTTCGAGAAGGATCGCGCATTGGCGCGGCGCTTTCAGAAGGTCGACGTGGTCGAGCCCTCGGTGGAAGACACTGTTGGCATCCTGCGCGGGCTCAAGGCGCGTTACGAACTGCATCACCACATCGAATACAGTGATGGGGCTTTACGCGCCGCCGCTGAGCTTGCAGCGCGCTATATCAATGATCGGCATATGCCCGATAAGGCCATTGATGTCATTGATGAGGCTGGCGCTTATCAGCGCCTGCAGCCGGAGGCGAGTCGGCTTAAGCTGATCGATGTGGCGCAGGTTGAAGATATAGTCGCCAAGATTGCGCGAATTCCGCCAAAGCATGTCAGCAGCTCCGACAAAGAGTTGTTGCGCAATCTTGAGCGCGATTTGAAATTGACCGTATTCGGTCAGGATGCAGCCATCGACTCCTTGGCCACTGCGATCAAGCTGTCGCGTGCCGGCTTGAAGTCTCCTGGCAAACCAGTCGGTTCGTTTTTGTTTGCCGGTCCCACCGGGGTTGGTAAAACCGAGGCGGCGCGGCAGTTGTCGCGGGCCATGGGCATTGAGTTAGTGCGCTTTGATATGTCCGAGTACATGGAGCGCCATACCGTTTCGCGCTTGATCGGTGCGCCACCAGGTTATGTCGGCTTTGATCAAGGTGGCCTGCTTACCGAGGCCATCACCAAGACGCCGCATTGCGTGTTGCTGCTCGATGAAATTGAAAAGGCGCACCCTGAAGTCTTCAATCTGCTGTTGCAGGTTATGGATCACGGCACCTTGACTGACAATAACGGCCGCAAGGCAGATTTCCGTAATGTCATTCTGATCATGACCACCAATGCCGGTGCCGAGACTGCCGCGCGCACGTCCATGGGCTTTACGCACCAGGACCATGCCTCTGACACCATGGAGATCATCAAGAAGAGCTTTACGCCGGAGTTCCGTAATCGTCTCGATACGATTATCCAGTTTGGCCGTTTGAGCCATGAGGTGATCAAAAGTATCGTCGATAAGTTTCTTACTGAACTGCAGGCTCAGCTGGAAGATAAGCATGTGTTGCTGGAAGTTAGCCATGCGGCACGTGACTGGCTGGCTGAGCGTGGCTATGACGCGCAAATGGGCGCGCGGCCGATGACTCGTTTGATTCAAGACAAAATCAAGCGGCCCCTGGCTGAGGAGATTTTGTTTGGTGAGTTGGCCGAGCATGGCGGCGTGGTGCATATCGATGTCGAGGCAGGCGAGCTGACGTTCGACTTTGAAACCTCGGCAGAGATGGCTTAGGCGGTAAATCGTAAGCAATAAAAAACGCCCGGCTAGCCGGGCGTTTTTTATTCGACCAGATTAACGGGCGCGGTAAGTGATGCGCCCTTTGCTCAAGTCGTACGGTGTCAACTCAACACGTACCTTGTCGCCGGTCAGAATGCGGATGTAGTTCTTACGCATCTTGCCGGAAATGTGCGCGGTAACGACGTGCCCATTTTCCAACTCCACACGGAACATGGTGTTGGGTAGGGTGTCGACGACAGTGCCTTCCATTTCGAAGCTGTCTTCTTTCGCCATGCAGTAAAATCCTCGGTAACCAATGATTGGCCCGGTGCAACTGGCTCCAGGCAAAAGCGGCGTGCATTGTGCCCGAAAAATGCCCTATACGCCAAGGACTTCAGGTCAGTATCGTCCAGGATTGATTGACAAACAGCTCTATTGGGCGGTATTGCGTCTTGTAATTCATCTTTCTACAGTTCTTGATCCAGTAGCCGAGATACACGCAGTGCAGACCTAGTCGGGCTGTTTCGGCTATTTGCCAAAGAATTGCGTACCGACCCAAGCTGCGCCGTTCATGGTTAGGGTCGTAAAAGGTATACACCGCAGAAAGTCCGCTGGGTAGCAAGTCGGTCACCGCTACGGCGAGCAATTGGCCGTTTAGGCGAAACTCATAAAAGTATGAAAACTCCAGGTCGCGCACTAAAAAGGTCGAAAATTGCTCGCGATTGGGTGGGTACATGTCGCCATCGGCATGTTGTTGTTCGATGTAGCGCGCATACAGCGCGTAATACTCCTCGCTAAAGATCGGGCGCGCTGCAGTGACTGTTAAATCGGCGTTGCGCTTGATGATGCGCCGCTGTTGTCTGTTTGGACTAAATAGCGCGGCTGGCAGGCGCGCTGGAATACAGGCGGAGCAGTTCTGGCAATGGGGTCGATACAGGTGGTCGCCGCTGCGGCGAAAGCCTACCTCGGAAAGCTTGGCATACACCGCCACATCCATTGGCTGACTGGGGTCAAGAAACAGGGTGGTGGCCTGTTCGGTGGGCAGGTAGCTACAGGGATGCTCTTGAGTGGCATAGAATTTCAGGTGCGCCAACTCGGTCATGCTCAGCCCTCAGTGCGGCGGCAAATGTCGGTCATGCTCAGCCCTCAGTGCGGCGGCGAATGTCGGTCATGCTCAGCCCTCAGCGCGGCGGCGAATATCGGTCATGATCAGCTCTCGGGGTATCGTCAAATAAGTGTATGCCAGCCTTGCGGGCTCGCCTAGTTACGCCAGTCGGCGCTGCTGGGCTGATCCAGATTGTTCTGCAGATAGTCGGCAAAAGCTTGGCGGGAGATGGCGTGCGCACCGAAGCTATGCAAATGCTCGGTGGGCATTTGGCAGTCAATTAACACAAAGCCCCAACGCTGGAGGTGGCTAACCAGGGTGACAAAGCCGACTTTAGAGGCGTTGTCGGCACGGCTAAACATCGACTCGCCAAAGAACAGTCGGCCCATGGCCAGGCCATAGAGGCCGCCGACTAGCTCATCGCCCAGCCACACCTCAACTGAGTGGGCAATGCCTTGTCGATGCAGTTCGAGGTAGGCCGTCTGCATGGGTGTGGTGATCCAGGTGCCGTCGGTGTAATCGCGCGGTGCTGCGCAGGCTTGAATTACTCGGTCAAACGCGCGATCAAAGGTGACGCTATAACGCTGTTGTCGCAGGCATTTACTCAGGCTGCGAGAGACATGCAACTGGCTGGGTAAAAGCACGGTGCGCGGGTCGGGTGACCACCAGAGAATCGGCTGGCCATCTTGAAACCAGGGGAAGCAGCCATGCCGATAGGCTTGCACCAGGCGTTCGGGGCTCAGGTCGCCACCGGCTGCGAGTAAACCATTGGGCTCGCGCAGGGCTTTGTCCAGGGAGGGGAATGCTAAAGAGTCGCGCTGTAGCCAGGTCAGCATACGTCAATTGCCGGTGAGGAGGAGGGTGGCGGGCGCAGGGCGCCCGCTGTGCTGCTTAGATGTCGAGAAATTTCTCGGCATCCAGCGCGGCCATGCAGCCGGCGCCTGCCGAGGTGATGGCTTGACGATAGACATGGTCGGCCACATCGCCAGCGGCAAATACGCCGGTGATGCTGGTGGCGGTGGCATTGCCTTCGCTGCCACCGCGCACTTTCAAATAACCGTTGTGCATCTCTAACTGGTCATTGAATAGCTCGGTGTTGGGCTTGTGACCGATGGCGATAAATACGCCGGTCAAGGCCAGTTCTTTGCTCTCACCGTTAAGGGTGTCTTTCAGGCGTACGCCGGTTACACCGCTGTTATCACCCAAGACTTCTTCGAGGCTGTGGTTCCAGTGCAGCGTTATGTTGCCGTTGGCGGCCTTGTCGAACAGTTTGTCTTGGAGGATTTTCTCCGAGCGCAACTTGTCGCGGCGATGAACCAAATGTACTTCTTTGGCGATGTTGGACAGATACAGTGCTTCTTCAACAGCGGTATTGCCGCCACCGATAACCGCAACCACCTGATTGCGATAGAAGAAACCGTCGCAGGTAGCGCAAGCCGATACGCCTTTGCCAGAAAATGCCTCTTCAGAAGGCAGGCCCAGGTACTGCGCCGAGGCGCCGGTGGCGATAATCAGCGCATCGCAGGTGTAGGTGGCGCTGTCGCCCTTGAGCACAAACGGCCGTTGCTGCAACTCTGCGGTGTGGATGTGGTCAAAAACAATCTCGGTATCGAAGCGCTCAGCGTGCTTTTGCATGCGCTCCATCAATGCCGGTCCGGTCAGGCCCTCAACGTCACCCGGCCAGTTGTCCACCTCGGTGGTGGTGGTGAGCTGACCACCGGCTTGCATGCCCGTAACCAGTAAAGGCTTCAGGTTGGCGCGGGCGGCATATACCGCAGCGCTATAACCGGCGGGGCCTGAACCCAGAATAAGCAGACGCGAATGCTTGACTTCACTCATAGAAACTCCTCATAAGCCTTTGTCACGAAACAGAATGCGTGCTCCAATTGAGCCGCTTACTAGGGTGGGTAATGGTACTGGCCGCTATGCTACACCCAAGCATGAGAGGCCGGCAAAATGCACTCTTATGCATATACGCTGGCATTCACCAGCCCGCCAAACCCGTACAATGACCACCTTTAGCCGCCAACCACTGGTTGCGGTCGCCTTAGGCGCAGGAAAATACGCGTTTTGAAGAACTCCACCTCGACCACCGCCCAATCATCCGCTTGGCGTCAGCAGTTGCATTACCGACTCAAAGAGGGCGCCTTGCTGGCGCTTGGCGCGCTCTGCCTGATTTTGTGGCTGGCGCTGCTGACTTATGACAAAAGTGACCCCAGTTCGAGCAATAGCAATCTGGCTCAAGTCCATAACGCCGCGGGCCTGGTAGGCGCCTGGTGCGCCGATTGGTTGTTTGTGGCGCTGGGTTACTTTGCTTACCTGTTCCCGTTGTTGCTGGCCTCCAAGGCCTGGCAGGTATTTCGTCAGCGCCATCAGCCATTCGACTGGAGTGGCTGGTTGTTTTCCTGGCGGATGATTGGACTGGTGTTTCTGGTGCTCTCGGGCTCGGCCTTGGCTGATATTCATTTTAATGCCGGTTACAGCTTGCCGGGCTCGGCGGGTGGCGCACTGGGGGAAAGTCTCGGTCAGTTAGCCGAGCGGGCGCTGGGCGTGCAGGGCAGCACGTTGATGTTCTTGGCGCTGTTCCTCTTTGGTTTGACGGTGTTCAGCGACCTGTCTTGGTTCAAGGTCATGGATGTCACCGGCAAGATCACCCTCGATCTAGTTGAGCTTATGCAAAGTCTGCTCAATCGTTGGTGGAATGCCCGGGTTGAGCGCAAGCAACTGGCACAGCAACTGCGCGATGTGGATGCCCAGGTCACTAATGTGACGGCACCGATGCTGAAAAATCCCCGTGAGCAAGCCAAGGTCAAAGCCTTGCTGCTGGAACGCGAAGAGGCCCTGACTCAGCATATGAGCGCCCGCGAGTCGCGGCCAGCGCCGGTGATTACGCCGCTGGCCGCGGCTAAGGCGCCGGAGCCAAGCAAGCGCGTGCTCAAGGAAAAGCAAGCGTCGCTATTTACCGATACGGCCATCGAAGGCAGCCTGCCGCCGATTTCCATCCTCGATGTGGCCGAGAAAAAACAGAAGAAATTCTCTCCCGAGTCGCTTGAAGCCATGTCGCGGCTGCTGGAAATCAAACTCAAGGAGTTTGGCGTCGAGGTGATTGTCGAGTCGGTACATCCGGGGCCGGTGATTACCCGCTTTGAGATTCAACCGGCGGCCGGGATCAAAGTCAGCCGCATTTCCGGTCTGGCCAAAGATTTGGCGCGTTCGCTGGCATTGATCAGTGTGCGGGTGGTTGAAGTGATTCCGGGTAAAACCACGGTTGGTATTGAGATTCCGAACGAAGACCGGCAGATCGTGCGCTTCTCCGAGGTGTTGTCGTCCCCCGAGTTTGACGATGCCAAATCACCGGTGACCCTGGCCCTGGGCCACGACATTGGTGGCCGGCCGGTGATTACCGACCTGGCCAAGATGCCGCACTTGCTGGTGGCTGGTACCACCGGTTCCGGTAAATCGGTCGGCGTTAACGCGATGATTCTGTCGATTTTGTTTAAGTCGACGCCCGAACATGCGCGCCTGATCATGATCGACCCGAAGATGCTTGAACTGTCGATTTACGAAGGCATTCCGCACCTGTTGTGTCCGGTGGTGACCGACATGAAAGAGGCCGCCAACGCCCTGCGCTGGTGTGTGGCCGAGATGGAGCGGCGTTACAAGCTGATGGCCGCCATGGGCGTGCGTAACCTGGCCGGCTTCAACCGCAAGGTCAAAGACGCCGAAGAGGCCGGTACACCGTTGAGCGACCCGTTGTATCGGCGCGAGAATATGCAAGACGAAGCGCCGCTGCTGAAGACCTTGCCGACCATCGTGGTGATAGTCGACGAATTTGCCGACATGATGATGGTGGTCGGTAAAAAAGTTGAAGAGCTGATTGCCCGTATTGCACAAAAAGCCCGTGCCGCCGGGATTCACTTGATCCTCGCCACCCAGCGCCCCTCGGTGGATGTGATCACCGGCTTGATCAAGGCCAACATTCCCACCCGTATGGCTTTTCAGGTTTCAAGCAAGATCGACTCGCGGACCATCCTCGATCAGGGCGGCGCCGAACAGTTACTCGGTCACGGCGACATGCTCTATCTGCCGCCGGGCACCGGTTTGCCGATTCGGGTGCATGGCGCCTTTGTCTCCGATGAAGAAGTGCATCGCGTGGTCGAGGCCTGGAAGTTGCGTGGCGCGCCGGATTACATCGAAGAAATTCTGGCTGGCGTCGAAGAGCCCGGTAGCGGCTTTGACAGCAGCAGCAGCGAAGGCGGCGAGGGCAGCGAAGAAGATCCGTTGTACGACGAGGCCGTGCGCTTCGTTACCGAAAGCCGCCGGGCGTCCATTTCGGCCGTGCAGCGCAAGCTGAAGATCGGCTACAACCGCGCCGCACGCATGGTGGAAGCCATGGAAATGGCCGGGGTGGTAACGTCCATGAGCACAAATGGCTCCCGTGAGGTCATAGCTCCGAGTCCGATCCGCGACTGAATTCAGGCTAACTAACCCAAAGAGGATGTTCATGGGCGCTTTACGCATGCTGTTACTGGCCGTTATGGCCTTTGCCGTTGTTCCTGCCCAGGCCGACGATGCCGTCGCTGTGGCCCGTTTAACCGCCTTGCTGAGCCAGGCGCAGACGTTGACGGCGCGCTTCTCGCAGTTAACCCTGGATGGCTCCGGTACCCAGCTGCAAGAAACCGCCGGTGAGTTATCGCTCAAGCGCCCGGGCTTGTTTCGCTGGCACACCGACGCGCCTGCCGAGCAGATGCTGGTCTCCAACGGTCAGAAAGTTTGGCTGTATGACCCGGATCTGAATCAGGTGACCATTCAGGTGCTGGATCAGCGCCTAACCCACACCCCTGCACTGCTGCTGTCGGGCGACGTGTCGAAGATCAGCGAAAACTTTACCGTGACCCACAAGGAAGGCGGCAGCGTGGTCGACTTCATCTTGAAGCCCAAGGCGAAAGACAGCCTGTTCGATAACCTGCGTCTGTCCTTTCGCAATGGCGTGATCAACGACATGCAGTTGGTCGATAGCGTTGGCCAGCGCACCAATATTTTGTTTCTCGGGGTGAAGATGAACGAGCCCCTGGACGCCAGCCAGTTCAGCTTTCAAGTGCCGGCCGGTGCCGACGTGATCGAGCAGTAAGGAGCTGCTAAGCACCATGGATCTATTTCGCTCCACCCCGATTGCTCAACCGCTGGCTGCACGACTGCGTGCAACCAGCCTGGATGAGTACGTCGGCCAGCAGCATTTACTGGCGCCGGGTAAGCCGCTGCGCGAGGCGTTGGAGCAGGGCGCGCTGCACTCGATGATTTTCTGGGGGCCGCCGGGAGTGGGCAAGACCACCTTGGCGCGCTTGCTGGCGCAGGTTTCAGAGGCGCATTTTGAGACGCTGTCGGCGGTGCTTTCCGGGGTCAAGGAAATCCGTCTGGCGGTCGAGGTGGCCAAGCAGCAGGCGGCGCAATACGGTCGGCGGACGATTTTGTTTGTCGATGAAGTGCACCGCTTCAACAAGTCGCAGCAAGATGCTTTTCTGCCCTATGTCGAAGATGGCACGCTGATCTTTATCGGTGCCACCACCGAAAATCCGTCTTTTGAATTAAACAACGCCTTGCTCTCGCGGGCCCGCGTCTATGTGCTGCAAAGCCTGGATGAGGCGGCCATGCGCAAGCTGGTCAGCCGCGCCCTGAATGAAGAAAAAGGCTTGGGCAAACAGCAACTGAGCTTGCCCGAAGCCAGCTTCAAGATGCTGCTGGCCGCCGCCGATGGCGACGGCCGACGCTTGCTTAATCTGCTGGAAAACGCCGCCGACCTGGCCGAAGACGGCGCCGCTATTACTGAGGATTTGCTGCTCAATCTGCTCGGTGATGGTCGTCGGCGTTTCGATAAAGGCGGCGAGGCCTTTTACGATCAAATCTCGGCGCTGCACAAGTCGGTGCGTGGTTCCAACGCCGACGGCGCGCTCTATTGGTTTGCGCGCATGCTCGATGGCGGCTGCGACCCGCTGTATATCGCTCGCCGCGTGGTGCGGATGGCCAGCGAGGACATCGGCAACGCCGACCCGCGGGCGTTAAGCCTGTGCCTGGCGGCTTGGGAGGTGCAAGAGCGCCTCGGCAGCCCGGAGGGCGAATTAGCCGTGGCCCAGGCCATCACCTATCTGGCCTGCGCGCCGAAAAGCAATGCGGTGTACCTGGGCTTTAAGGCCGCCATGGGCGCCGCCGCCGCCCATGGTTCGCTGGAAGTGCCGCTGCACCTGCGCAATGCGCCGACCAAATTGATGAAGGAGCTGGGCTATGGCGATGAGTATCGCTACGCCCATGACGAGCCCGAGGCCTATGCGGCCGGCGAAAGCTATTTGCCCGAGCAGTTGCCCGAGCAGAGTTTTTACCAGCCGGTGCCCCGTGGGCTGGAGCTGAAAATCGGCGAGAAGCTCAAGCATCTGGCGACGCTGGATCGACTCAGCCCCAGGCAAAGGAGCAAGCCATGATCAAGGTCGTCTTGGCTGTTGCCGTCGGCGGTGCCCTGGGTTCGGTATTGCGTTTTTTGACCAGCGCAGTGGTCGTCGCCCATTGGCCCCGTTACTACTATTTCGCCACCTTGGCGGTGAATCTGGTCGGCTGTTTTTTGATTGGGTTTTTGTCCGCCTACTTTCTCTTGCGCAGCGATTTACCCTTGGTGCTGCGTACCGGTTTGTTGGCGGGCGTGCTGGGTGGTTTGACCACTTTCTCCAGCTTCAGTCTGGAAGTGCTGCGTTTACTTGAGGCTGGCCAGTTCGGCGTGGCGCTCAGTTACCTGCTCGGTAGTGTGCTCGGCGGCCTGTGCGCGGCCTGGCTGGGAATGTCGTTGGCGCGCCTGTAAGCGATAAAACACTCGGATTGCCGGCCGAGAATCCGTAAACTGCATGGCTGCGCATTAAGTCGCGCCCCCTATTTTTGCCTTGTTTGAGACCCATTCCATGCTCGACTCCAAACTCATTCGCACGCAACTCCAGGAAACCGCCGAGCGTCTGGCTAGCCGTGGCTTTACCCTAGATGTGGTGCGCCTGGAAGCCCTTGAGGCGCAGCGTAAAAGCATTCAGACCCGCACCGAGCAGCTGCAGGCCGAGCGCAATGCCCGCTCCAAGGCCATCGGCCAGGCTAAGCAGCGCGGTGAAGACATCGCGCCGATGCTCGCCGAAGTCGACCGCATGGGCAGCGAGTTGGAGCAGGGTAAGGGCGAGTTGGACGTCATCCAAGTCGAGCTGGACAACATTTTGCTGAATATCCCCAACCTGCCCCATGAGTCGGTACCGCTGGGCGCCGATGAAGAGGCCAACGTTGAAGTGCGCCGCTGGGGCACGCCACGCCAGTTTGATTTCGAGATAAAAGATCACGTCGCCCTGGGTGAGCAATACGGCTGGCTCGACTTCGAAACCGCCGCCAAATTATCTGGCGCGCGCTTCTCGCTGATGCGTGGGCCGATCGCGCGCCTGCACCGGGCCTTGGCGCAGTTCATGCTCAACCTGCACACCAGTGAGCATGGTTACGAAGAGGTTTACACCCCTTATCTGGTGCAAGCCGGCGCGCTGCAGGGCACCGGTCAGTTGCCTAAATTTGAAGAAGACCTGTTCAAGATCGCCCGCGAAGATGAGGCCGATCTGTACCTGATCCCAACCGCCGAAGTATCGCTGACCAATATGGTTGCCGGGGCGATTCTGGATGCCAAGCAACTGCCGCTCAAATTTGTCGCCCATACCCCGTGCTTTCGCAGTGAGGCCGGTGCCTCCGGGCGCGACACTCGTGGCATGATCCGTCAGCATCAGTTCGACAAGGTCGAGATGGTGCAGATAGTCACCCCGGAAACCTCCCACGCCGCGCTGCAGGGCCTGACCGCCAACGCCGAAAAAGTCCTGCAGCTGCTGGAGCTTCCGTACCGCCTGTTGGCGCTGTGTACCGGCGACATGGGCTTTAGCGCCAACCAGACCTTCGATATTGAAGTCTGGGTGCCGAGCCAGGATAAATACCGCGAGATTTCTTCGTGCTCCAACTGTGGCGACTTCCAGGCCCGGCGCATGCAGGCCCGCTATCGCAACCCGGAAACCGGCAAGCCTGAGCTGGTGCATACCCTCAACGGCTCAGGTTTAGCGGTTGGCCGCACCCTGGTGGCGGTGCTGGAAAACTACCAGCAAGCGGATGGCTCGATTCGCGTGCCCGAGGTGCTTAAACCTTATATGGGTGGCATTGAAATCATCGGCTAACCACCGTTGCAGTAATGAATTAGGCTCTGTCCCAGTTACGTGTTGCACGCAGCTTTTGTAGGGTGGGTTAGTGGCGCAGAGCAGAGTCAGAGCATCAACTGCGAAATATGTGCGCCACGTAACCCACCAAGCGGTGATCGGCCGGTCCCATCTGGTGGGTTACGGCGCAACTGAATAAGCATCAGTCGATAGCCCGTGGTCATGCGCCTAACCCACCCTACGAATTACCGCGTCCTAGGCATAACCTAACCGGCCCACACGTTTCAATACATAACTGGTACACAGCCATAAATTACGGGGTGGCCAGAGCCGCCCGTTTTGTTTTAGCCGATCAAGAGAATACCCATGGATTTCCTGCCGCTGTTTCATAACCTCAAGGGTCGCCCGGTGTTGTTGGTTGGCGGTGGCGAAGTGGCGCTGCGCAAAGGCCGCTTGCTGGCTGATGCCGGCGCTGTCTTGCGGGTGGTTGCGCCGCAGGTGGATGCGCAGTTGCTTGAGCTGGCCACGACCAGCCTGGGACGAGTGGAACTGCGTGGCTACCAGGCGGCTGACCTCGATGGAGTTGGGCTGGTGATTGCCGCCACCGATGACGAGGCGCTGAATGCCCAGGTCTCGGTGCACGCCCAGGCGCGCGGCATTCCGGTCAATGTGGTGGATGCGCCTAAGCTCTGCAGCGTGATTTTCCCGGCTATAGTCGACCGCTCACCGCTGATAGTCGCCGTCACCAGTGGCGGAGATGCACCGGTGTTGGCGCGGCTGATTCGGGCCAAGATCGAGACCTGGATTCCGGCTACTTACGGGCAGTTGGCCGGACTGTCCAAGCGTTTTCGTGCCCAGGTTAAGGCCAAGTTTGCCGATGTGCAGCAGCGTCGGGTGTTTTGGGAAGAGGTCTTTCAAGGGCCGATCGCCGAAAGCGTGTTTGCCGGCAAACTCGGTGAAGGCGAGCGCTTGCTGGCAGAAAAAGTCTCCGGCGCCGCGCCAAAATCCTTAGGGGAGGTGTATTTGGTCGGTGCCGGCCCCGGTGATCCAGATCTGCTGACGTTTCGTGCGTTGCGTTTGATGCAGCAGGCGGATGTGGTGCTCTATGACCGTCTGGTGGCGCCGGAAATAGTCGAGCTGTGCCGCCGCGATGCCGAGCGGGTTTACGTCGGCAAACGCCGCGCCGAACATGCCTTGCCGCAAGAGCAGATCAATCAGCAGTTGGTGACCTTGGCCAAACAAGGAAAGCGGGTGCTGCGCCTCAAGGGTGGCGATCCGTTTATCTTCGGTCGCGGCGGTGAAGAGATCGAAGAGCTGGCCGCCCAGGGTATTCCGTTCCAGGTGGTCCCTGGCATTACTGCCGCCAGTGGTTGCGCCGCCTACGCCGGCATTCCGCTGACCCATCGTGATTACGCGCAGTCGGTGCGCTTTGTCACCGGTCACCTGCAAGATGGCAGCTGCAATTTGCCCTGGGCGGACTTGATCGCGCCGGGGCAGACCTTGGTGTTTTATATGGGTTTGACCGGCTTGCCGGTGATCTGTGAACAGCTGATCGCCCATGGCCGTGGCCCCGAGACGCCGGTGGCGCTGATTCAGCAAGGCACCACCCGTCACCAGCGGGTGTTTACCGGCACCCTGGGCAGTTTGCCTGGGTTATTGGTCGCCCAGGCCATACAGGCGCCAACCTTGGTGATTGTCGGAGAGGTGGTGCAGTTGCGCGAAAAACTGGCCTGGTTCGAAGGCGCGCAAAGCGCCGACTAAGACCGCCGCAGCTTGCCAGCGGCCCGCTCTAGGGGCGCTGGCAAGGCGCTGATTTAACCCAGGCGTTGCGCCCAGATCTGTTCGGCGCGGGCAAAGGCCGCCTCGCGGGGCTCACCCAGACCACGCAGGCCTAAGGCGATGGTCGCGATCACTGCCAGCCGGCCATAAGCGTCTTCGCTGCGGCCCTGCCAGACGGCGAGCAAATGTTGCGGCTCGAGCATCTCGGGTTTGACATGCCGTTGCGGCGATAGGGGTGGCCATTGCTCATCCCAATCCACTCCACCGGTGGTGCCATACAGGTGGCTGATGGCATCGGGGTTCATTTCAATCTCACCGCCTTCGCCCTTGATCACTATCGAGGTGTCCGCCAGTAACTGGCTGGCCTCGCGGTGGGTGACCTGGTAGCCCGGATGAAAAATACTCTGCAGTCCACACTGGGCCTTGAGTGGGTTGATAACCCGGGTCAGAGAGTGGATCGGTGAGCGCAGGCCGAGAATGTTGCGCAGGTCGATCATTCGCTGCAGCTGTGGCATCCAGTCTTCCAGCGAGATAAAGGCCAGCTGCTGCTCATCCAGGGTCTGCGCCACGCCGGCCCAGTCGTGGCACAGGGGGATTTCCAGCAGCTTAATCAGCTGCTCGCTGTACATCCGCCCGGCTGTATGGGCACCACCGCCATGCAGCAAAATGCGCACGCCACTGGCTGCCAGGGCTTTGACCGCCAGCAGGTACCAGGGTAGATGACGTTTCTTGCCGGCATAGCTCGGCCAGTCGAGGTCGAGGCGGATTTGCGGGGCGTTTAACCGAGCGCGCACCGCTTCGGCAAAACCGGCCATTTCCTCGGCGCTTTCTTCCTTGTGCCGCAACAGCATCAAAAACGCGCCGAGTTGGGTGTCTTCGACTTTGTCGTCGAGCAGCATGGCCATCGCCTCGCGGGCTTCCTCGCGGGTCAGGTCGCGGGCGCCGCGCTTGCCTTTACCGAGGATGCGCACGAAGTGGGCGAAGGGGTGTTCGGCCGGGGTTGTCAGATTCTTAGGTTCAGTGTTCATGGGCGCTTGTTACTCGAATGTTGCAGAAGGTTGATGCGCACCTAACTGTTTAGCGCGAATCAGCCGGTTCATAAACAGTTAGTTGGTTTTGGCAGGCCGGCGAGTTTGGCGGCGAGTTTGGCGGGGGTGCCTTTGAACAGGCGATTAAGCTGCAGGCTATTGCCTTTGTCGCTGCCCAGCTTAAGGGTTGCGTACTTGATTAACGGCCGGGTGGCGGGGGATAGCTGAAACTCACGGTAGAACTCGCGCAGCAACTGCAGGATTTCCCAGTGCTCGCTGCTCAGGACGATTTCTTCGTGTTGAGCGAGTTGTTCGGCAACCACCGGCGACCAGTCTTCCAGGTGCAGCAGAAAGCCGTCTTTATCGAGCGCTAACTCAGTGCTTAAGCTGGGCGACTGCTTCATAGCCAGCTATTGACCTTGGCGTAACGCAGGCACAGCTCGACAAAGGCCGGGTAATCCAGGCGCCGCACCCGTGCGGGTATATCGCGGATGGCCCGTGCCAGTAAGTCCTCATCAAGGGCAAACAAGGCGATGCCATCGGGCATTAACTCCAGCGCTTGGCGCTGCGCGGTGCCGGCTTGCAAGGCATAGACAGCGTCGCCGCTGAGCAAAATGCCGTCATGGATGCTCAGCAGGCGCAGGCAACTGCTCAAGCGGCTGTCGGTAAACGGCGAGTGAGACAGTAGATGCAATGTGTTCATAGAGTTATGACCAGGTCGTAACGCTGCAGCAGTGCCGACAGACCATGCTCATCGAGCAGTTCAACCGGCAGATTCAAGGCGCCGCTATCCACGCCGCGCTCAAACAGGCTGCGATTGCAGGCGTACAGCGCCTCGACGCCAAACATCGGCAAGGCTTGCAGGTTGGCGGTCAGGTCTTTTTGCTGCAGCTGGGCGGGTTGCTGGGCTTGGGTCAACTGCAACACGCCGTCGTCTAGAAACAGCATGGCCAACGGCAAGTCAAAAGCGCCGCCGGCCAAGGCGATATCCAGTGCTTCGCGCGCACCAGGCCCGCTCCAGGGCGCTTGCCGGCTGATTAACAGCAGCGATTTAGCCCTCTTATTGTCCATATTAATGGCCTCCGAAGCAGATCACGCGGTCAGCCAGTTGCATGGCCTCATGCAGTTGGCCAAGCCCGGACAGCTCCCAGTCGGGCGCCAGATTCGCCGCCGGGCGACTGTGACGCTCGGCCTCTTCACTGCTCAATACGCCACGGCGCAGGGCTGCGGCAATGCAAATAACTCCATCGAGCTGTTGCTCACGGACGAACTCGCGCCATTCCCCCGACAGGTCCAGCTCATCCTGAGGTGTCACCACGTTGTGCGAGCCGCTGTGCACGCCGTCCTGATAAAAAAACAGCCGGGTGATTTCATGCCCGCCGGCCAGCACGGCTTGGGCAAAACGCAAGGCGCGGCGTGCCGATGGGGCATGGGGCGGGGCGAACAGGGCAATGGCAAACTTCATGGCAAATCAACTAAGCAGGCCGCGTGAGAGGCCAATGATAATGCCTCGACAGATTTTTGCGGCAACAAAAAGCCCGCCGAAGCGGGCTTAACGTAAGCAGGATCGATTAATCGTTGCTGCTAACCACGCCGAGTATCTGCAGCAGGCTAACAAACAGGTTGTAGATCGAAATATACAAGCTGATGGTGGCCATGATGTAGTTGCGTTCGCCACCCTGAATAATGGCACTGGTTTGAAACAGAATGCAGGCCGAGGAGAACAGCACAAAACCTGCGCTAATCGCCAATTGCAGACCGCTAATCTCGAAGAAGAAGCTGGCCGCCACCGCAGCGAGCAAGACAAAGAAGCCGGCAGTAATAAAACCTGACAGGAAGCTCATGTCTCTACGGGTGGTCAGTACATAGGCCGACAAGCCGCAGAACACCAGCGCCGTCATGGCAAATGCCGAGCTGACTACTTCGCTGCCGTTGGGCATGTCCAGGTAGCGATTCAGCATCGGGCCGAGGCTGTAGCCCATAAAGCCGGTCAGTGCGAACGCTACCAGCAAGCCCCAAGGCGAGTTGCGCAGTTTTGCGGCGAGGAAGAACAGGCCGTAGAAGCCAACCAGCATGACCACAAAACCCAGCGGTTTGGCATTCATTTGCTGGGCGAAATAGGCCACCAGACCACTGAAGGCCAGTGTCATGGCCAGCAGGCCATAGGTGTTGCGCAGTACGCGGCTTACTTCCTGTTGCTCAACCTGGGCATGGTTGAGTACATAATCTTGCTCTTGCATGGCGTCACTCCTGGAAAGGTCAAAGGTTCCGTGACCGAGGTCAAGCTGGATCATAACAGACTGTTTGTCACTGCCAGCTCTGAGAGTTTGACACAGTGTTTCGTTCCGGTATTATGGCGGCCGCAACAAGTACGGAGGTGTGGCCGAGTGGTTTAAGGCAACAGTCTTGAAAACTGTCGACTGTAACAGGTCCATGAGTTCGAATCCCATCGCCTCCGCCATCTTTATAACGCAAAGCCCCAGAAATGGGGCTTTGTCGTTTCTGCGCCAAGCTGTTTTAGCGCGCTCATTCAGTGCCTTTAGGTTCTGTGCCGGGCGGCTAGATGCGTCAGGCTGACGTTGTGCAAGTTGTGCAAATAGAGGTGCTGCGCCGAGACGGATCGGTAAAGATCCGACCGGTTAACGTTTTGGCTAAATATCTGTGGTTGGGGATGGTCGCTGTGCCAGACGTGACGGCATGCTTGCGGCGCTTATACTTTGACCATGCCGATATTGCGGCGGCTGCGGACGATTGAATCTATGACCGGCACCGAGAATAAAATCCACTATGCCATTCACAGTGTGCCTGGACAGGTGCGCGCGCATAATGAAGACAGCATTCTCAGCTGCCCTGAATTGGGCTTGTGGGTGATTGCCGACGGTATGGGCGGTCACCAGCGCGGTGAAGTGGCCAGCGCCATTGCGGTTGCCGCTATCGCCGACAGTCTTCGCCAGCAGCCCAGCCTGGAAGTGGCGGTGCATGCGGCCAATCAGGCGATTATTCAGGCGGCAAAGCTTGATCCGGCTAGTAAAGGCATGGGCAGCACCGTGGTGGCGGTCAAGTTGAAGGGGGCCGAATATGAGCTGGCCTGGGTTGGCGACAGTCGCGCCTACATGCTGACGGGCAATGCCATTATCCCTCTGAGCAAAGACCATAGCTGGGTGCAGGTGATGATTGATCTTGGCCAATTAAGCGTCGCTCAGGCGCGCAATCATCCGCGTAAAAATGAGATTACCCAGTGCCTGGGTTACGAGTCCCTCGAGCTCGAGGTGGGCGTGTTGCATGGCGTGCTTAAAAAGGGCCAGCGCTTGCTGCTGTGCAGTGATGGCCTGCATGGTGAGTTAAGCGACCAGCGACTGTTAAAGCTGGGTGTGCGTGGCGAGCTGGAGGCAGCGGTGCTTGAATTGATCGGCGCCGCCAATGCCGCAGGCGGCAAAGATAATATTTCTTGCGCGCTGTTGATGAGTGAATTGGCTGCAGTACCGATAGTTGTTGCGCCCAAGGTTGGCTTGATTAAAAAGCTTCTAAGGCTCAAGGGTTAACATTAATTCAAGTTTTTAATCTGGTTGGCTATGAACGATAAGTTGATTGAAATCGCCGGTTACACCATCCATGGCCAGCTTGGCAAAGGCGGTATGGCCGAGGTGTACTTGGCAACCCAAAATTCGTTGCAGCGTAAAGTGGCAATTAAAGTATTGTGCAGTTCGGTGGAAGACGAGTTCAGTCAGCGCTTTATCAATGAAGGGCATATCGTCGCCTCTCTTCACCATACGGCTATTGTGACGATTTACGATATTGATAAGTTGGCCGATGGTCGCCACTATTTGGCGATGGAGTTTATTGCTGGTGGCGATCTGACTCAATACAAAGGGCAGATCTTAACTGCGCAGCAAGCGCTGAGCATTACTCGGCAAATTGCCGAAGGTTTGCAGGTGGTGCATCAACAGGGCTTGGTGCACCGCGATATAAAGCCGGCCAATATTCTCTTTCGCCAAGACGGCTCGGTGGTGATTACTGATTTTGGCGTCGCTAAAGATTTGGCTATCGATAATGAACTCACTCAATTTGGTGTGGCTGTCGGCAGCCCGGCCTATAGCAGCCCTGAGCAGGCGCAGTGTCAGCCGTTGGATCAGCGCACGGATATTTACAGCCTGGGTGTGTTGTTGCTGGAAATGCTCACCGGTACTAATGAGTTCCGCGGCCCCAGCTATACCCAGACAGTAATGAACCATGTGCAAATGCCGATTCCACAATTACCTGCCCATCTGGGTGCTTATCAAACCGTATTGGAGCGGATGCTGGCCAAAGACGTCAGTCTGCGTTTTGCCAGCTGCCGCGAGCTGCTGCAGAGTCTGGCCCTCTTGCAAGATGATGATCTCAGTGTGACGCGCTTCAGTGCAGCACTGAGCCCGCAGCAGCCGGCAACCAAGCGCAGTGCTGGGGTTAAAGCGCTGGCGTTGGTCTTGGGGGTGCTCTTGCTGGCCGGGCTTGGCTACGGTGGTTACCTGCTGAAGGTAAATATGCAAGTGGCCGATTACTTGGCAAAAGCGGAAGTTCGCCTAGGCGAAGATAAGTTGCTTACGCCGCCGGAGGATAATGCCGATTATTTTTTTGGCCAGGTGTTGTTGCTTGAGCCGGATAATCTTGCCGCCCAAGCGGGCTTGCAACGCGTTATAGCGGCGCGGGCTGCGGCCAATATCAAGTTGGCGCAACTGCGCATTGCCAGCCTGCAGTTGACCAGCCCGGCTGAAGATAATGCGCTGTTTTATTTTCAGCAGGCATTGGCACTGACTCCGGATAATCAGCAGGCCCTTAACGGTTTTCAGCAAATTGCCGAGCTGTATATCGAACAGGCTAATGCTGCCTATGCCAAGCGCGAGTTTGCTAAGGCTCTGGAGAGTATTCAGCTGGGTTTGCAGGCACAGCCAGAAAATCCTCAGCTGTTGAAAATGGCCAGCGGCCATGCGCGCTATGTCAAGCGTGCTACGCAACGCATAGCCCCGCGGGTTGCTGCGCGTACCGCAACCAGTCCGGCGCCAGCCAAGAGTCAAACGGCTAAACCTGTCGAAGATAGCTCTAATCCAGTTTCCCGGTTGTGGGATCATATATTAAGTAATGGCATGGATTGATAGACGCTGGGTTGGCTTCTGGTTGGCGCAGCGGTGTTGGTTTTTAATATTTTAATAGGGTGACAATCAGCCATGTTGAAACTGCAGTTCAAAGATTCGCGTCAAGCGCCAATGTGGCTGGCGGATGAGCGCATTACCCTCGGCCAAGACAATCGTAATAGTCTGGTGTTGCCGGATAATGGCGTTAGTTTGTTTCATGCCGAGATTCGCCGTGATGCCGGCCATTATTACCTGAGTGATTGTGCCAGCGAGGCCGGGACCTTTATCAATGGCGAGCGCATCAGCGGCCGTTATCAGATTCGCGCGGATGACAGCTTGCAGATTGGCCCGGTGGCGTTGCAGTTTATCGATCCGCTGAAAACATCGGCCAAGCCGGACAGCAGCAAAAAGTGGTTCCTGCAGGTGCTTCAAGGCGAAAACGAGGGCAAGAAGTACCCCTTGTCGGGCTCCATGACTTTTGGCCGTTCGGTTAAGTGCGAGTTGTGCTTTAACGATGCCGAGTTGTCACGCCGCCACTGCGAGTTCTTCCTTAAAGATGGCGTGCTGGAGGTTAAGGATCTCGGCTCGGCCAATGGCGTCTTGCTTAATCGCAGCAAAATAACTGCAGCCACCTTGCAGGCTGGCGATCAGATGCAAATGGGTGGGGTGGTTTTGTTGGTCATTGGGCCAAAGGTTGAGGTTGTGCAGGGGCACGATGAGGACGCCACCGTTTTTATGCCCATGGCGCAGGTCACGCGTATTGCGAAGGGCATTACCGCGACTGCCGCCACCGTAGCCGCAGGGCAAGATGTCAAACCGGCTGCGGCTAAGCCCACGTCGACCAAAGTGGCAGTTTTACTGCTGTCGCTACTGGTTGTGACCAGCTTTGCCGTTTGGCTGTTAGCGTTTTAGCTTAAGCGCCGTCGTTGGGCGTTTCGCTACTGGCGGTAGGTTTTGAGTTTGTTTCGGCGCTGCTGCGACGCAGCAATTGCACCAGCAGCGGGGCTATGGCGCTGCCCAGGCTCAGCCACTGGTTTAACGGCTTACGGCGGACCAAGACCAGAGCCAAAACCCCTAGCGCTGTTGCGCCCCAGATCGGCGCGCTGCCGCTGCCGAGTACTGAGCGCCATTGCTGACCCATGTTGCGTGCCGCTTGCAGCGGTTTGAGTGCCAGCAAGGTTTCATGTCGCAACTCTTGGCGGTGGAGTTCCAGGCGCATCTGAATCAGGGCTTTATGCAGCTCGAGTTTGGATGCGTTAGCGTAGGGTTCTGGCAGGCTCATGGCAGCAATTGCTCGCGGTCGCGCGCCAACTCGTTGAGTGTGGCGCTGAAAGGGTTGGCTGAGTTGTTTAAGCGTTTGCGCAGCTGCCATAGGCTCAACAGCAACAACAGGCTGTAGAGCAGGCACAGGCCGACAATGCTGTGCAGTCGATAGTCGTCCCAGAGGGCGATCAGTACTAGCGCCGACAAGCCGATCAGCAATAGCCATGTGCACAGTAGCGCCAATGCGGCCAGTGCCAAGGTCTGCAGGCTGCGGGCTTTTTGCTCTTGCAGCTCTAGGCCCAATAACTCGACATGGCTGTGCAGCAGTCCGAGCGCGGCGGCGCCGAAGCGCGAGAGCGACGGCGTGGTCGGCGGGTTGCCCGTGTTGGTGTTGCTCATGCTTAACGCCGTCCCAGTAGTAACCCGATAAATAAGCCGATGCCGGCGGCAATCCCAACGGCTTGCCAGGGGTTGCTCTGCACGTAGGCTTCGCCGGCTTGGCGGGCGGCGCTGCTCTGCTCGCGCACCACCGCCTCGCCCGCGCCTAAGATGTCGCGAGCGCGTTGCAGGTTGCGTTGGATTTGCTCGCGCAGTTCATCGGCCTGCTCACCGGCCAGGCTCGCAGCATGCTGCAGGAGTTTCTCTGCGTCATTGATGAGCGCCTGAAACTCTGCCTGCAGTTCACTCTGTTGAGTTTTTGCACTGGTTTGTGGCATTTGCTATCTCCTTGATGATTTCTAACGAGTCGGTGAGTCGTGTTGCGGCGTTTTTGTCTATAGCTGGTACAGGTTTTGCTTTGTGATGGTGCGCACGGCTGCGATAGCGCTCTTTATTTGGGCGTTGCGACTGATGGAGATGGTCTGCTTAATCACTATCAACTTCATGATAACTATAGGAAAAGCACTTTGTTTCAGGTTTTCCGCTCCAGGTCGTTACGCTAAAACCTGCGGCTGAAGGGCACTTCCTTGATGCGATAGAGCATCATTGTGGTGCGCCAGCAAAAAGCCTGTACCAATTTGGTGCTTTTTCTCTGACTGCAAGGGCTATTACTCCCATGGATAACCTGCAAAGCGCTGTGGACAACTTGGTTCATGGCTCCAATACGCTGTTTATTTTGCTTGGCGCAGTCATGGTTTTGGCCATGCATGCCGGTTTTGCCTTTCTTGAAGTGGGCACAGTACGGCATAAAAATCAGGTCAATGCGTTGTCGAAGATCATCTCCGACTTCGCTGTATCGACCTTAGCGTATTTTTTCGTCGGTTACTGGGTGGCTTACGGCGTAACCTTTTTGGCGCCGGTCGCGACCCTGACGGCCGATCACGGCTACGGGCTGGTGAAGTTCTTCTTCTTGCTGACTTTTGCGGCGGCGATTCCGGCGATCATCTCCGGTGGCATCGCCGAGCGGGCCAAGTTTGGTCCGCAACTGTGCGCCACGGTATTGATTGTGGCCTTCATCTATCCGTTCTTCGAGGGCATGATCTGGAACGGCAACTACGGCCTGCAGGCCTGGTTATTGGCGCAGTTTGGCGCCAGCTTCCATGACTTTGCCGGCTCCGTGGTGGTGCATGCGGTCGGTGGTTGGTTGGCGCTGGCGGCGGTGTTGCTGTTGGGGGCGCGCAATGGCCGTTACCGCGATGGCCGTTTGGTGGCGTTTGCGCCCTCGAATATTCCGTTTCTGGCCCTGGGTTCATGGATTCTGATCGTCGGCTGGTTTGGCTTTAACGTCATGAGCGCGCAAACCTTGGCTGCGGTGAGTGGTTTGGTGGCGATCAACTCATTGATGGCGATGGTCGGTGGCACGGTTGCGGCCTTGATTGTTGGGCGCAATGACCCAGGCTTTTTGCATAACGGCCCATTGGCAGGCTTGGTGGCGATCTGCGCGGGCTCCGACTTGATGCATCCGGTGGGCGCCCTGATTACCGGGCTGATAGCGGGCGGCATGTTTGTCTTTGCCTTTACCGCAACCCAGGTGAAATGGAAGATCGACGATGTGCTCGGGGTGTGGCCGTTGCATGGTTTGTGCGGCGTCTGGGGCGGGATTGCTTGCGGTATTTTTGGCCAAGAGGCGCTGGGTGGTTTGGGTGGCGTTAGCCTGATCAGCCAGCTGATTGGCACCGGTCTGGGTGTTTGCGTAGCCTTTTTTGGCGGCCTGGCGGTCTATGGTTTGCTCAAGTGGAGCATCGGCATTCGCCTGACCCAGGAAGAGGAATATTACGGCGCCGACCTGTCGGTACATAAGATCGGCGCAACCAGTCACGACTGATTTAGCCGCAATAAAAAGCCCGCGTTCACAGCGTCTGTGAGCGCGGGCTTTTTATTACCTGCGAGTTACCAGAGCGCTACGGTGTAGCTGAGGATCAGGCGGTTTTCATCCAGGTCCTCGGTGGTTTTTGCCAGGTTGGAGCGGTAGGTGGCGTTGCGCCATTTAACCCCTAAGCCCTTCAGTGCGCCGTCTTGCAGCACGTAGGCGAGGTCGGTGTCGCGCTCCCATTCCTTGCCCTCGGCTTGCGCGCCGCGATCAATGTTGTCGCCGGTGACATAGCGAGTCATCAGGGTCAGGCCGGGGATGCCGTAGCTGGCGAAGTTGAGGTCGTAGCGGGCTTGCCAGGAGCGCTCTTCGCTGGAGGCGAAGTTGCCGATCTGTACATAGTTGACCAGGTACGGGTCGCTGTCGGTGATGTACGGGAAGGCGTTGTCGCCATTCATGCGCTGATAGCCCAGGCCAAACGAGTGAGCGCCCAAGCCGTAAGTGAGCATGCCGTTGAGCGCGCGGTTATCGATCTTGCCGGCGTACTGGTTGCCGCTGTCTGAGCTGTCGAAATAGCGCAGGTCGGCTTTTAGTGTTTGGCCTTCACCCAGCGGCTGCAGATACACCAAACCGGCAAAGTTTTGTTGGTAGATGTTTTCCAGTTGGGCGTAGTAGTAACTGGCCGTGACATTTTTGCTTAGGGCGTAGTCCGCGCCGGCGAATTGGAAGTTATCGCTGCCGCGCGCACTGGAACCATTGAGGGTCATGTCCTCTCGGTCGCTGGAGGCACGTTGCTTGACCTGCCCGAACATGCCGGCGTTGAGGCTGAGTTTGTCGATCTCGAGCACGTTTAAGCTGCCGCCTTCGAAAGTTTGCGGCAGCAGACGTGAGTCATTGGCTTGCAGTACCGGGTTTTTCGGTTGCAAGGTGCCCACTTTCAACACGCTTTTGGATACCTTGAATTTGCCGGTCGCGCCGAGAGCGCCGTAACTCGACTGCGCCTCAGCGGTTTCTTTGTCCAGTTGCAGCAAGCCCGTGCCCGATTGCCCGCGGCCTGAGTCCAGGCGCACGCCAACCAAGCCCAAAGCATCGATGCCAACCCCGATTGTGCCTTCGGTGTAGCCGGACTCTGCGCGCAGCAGGAAACCTTGCGCCCACTCCTCGGCATGACTTTTGTACTCGGTCGGGTTTTTGCCGCTGACTTTTGGCAGCGGCGAATCTTGGCGGAAATCGCGATTCATATAGAAGTTGCGCAGTTCGAGGCTGGCTTTGCTGTCTTTAACAAAATCGGCGTGGACAAGGCTGGGCAGGGCCAGGCAACCACCCAAACTGGCAAGGGTGATGGCGCGGGAGGTTGTCATTTTTGTTATCTCCAAGTTAAGTCGGCTGAACGGGCGTTGTATGAACGTTTCGTTACGGCGGCCAACTTAAACCAGGAGTTGTGTGCCAGCCTTTAGACCTTAGTCGGCAGGCTGGTTGAGGCGCTTAGGGGCTTAAGCGAAGCGTTCTTGCAGGTACTTGATGATGACTTTGGAGTCATACAGCCAGGTGCTTTGGCCGTTTTCGTCGATGCGCAGGCACGGCACTTTGATCGCGCCGCCCTGGTCTTGCAGCGCTTTCCGCGCGAGCGGATCGTGCATGGCGTCATGCAGCTTGATCGGCAGGTTGAGCTGACGAATGCGGCGGCGGGTGCGCACGCAAAACGGGCAGGCGCGAAACTGATACAGCGACAGCCCAGCGGCGGCTTGCACAACCAGCGCCTGCGCCTCAGCGGTGCGCTGCATTGGCCGTGGGCGGGTGATGAAGTCGATAAAAATGATCAGTTGGCCGAGACCAATTCGTAAGGCTTTGAGCAGCACGGGCAGCATCCTGGATGGGTAAAAAGTGGCCGGAAGCTTACCTGAAGCTGACGCCTATGGCTTGCCTGCGCGCTCGTTTGGGGGTGTCTGGCGCTGCTGGTGGACAAGCGGCGGACAACAAAAAACCGGCCGCAGCCGGTTTTTGCAGAGCCTATGCTCTAGCGGATCAGACTAAGAAACTCGCTGCGGGTGGCGGCGTTGTCGCGAAACTCGCCGAGCATCACCGAGGTGACCATTGAGGAATTCTGCTTCTCGACGCCGCGCATCATCATGCACATGTGCTGCGCCTCAATCACTACGGCCACCCCGAGGGCGCCGGTCACCTGCTGGATGGCCTCGGCGATTTGGCGGCTGAGGTTTTCCTGGATCTGCAGGCGGCGGGCATACATGTCGACGATCCGTGCGACCTTCGACAAGCCCAACACCTTGCCGCTGGGGATGTAGGCCACATGCGCCTTGCCGATAAAAGGCAACAGATGGTGTTCGCAGAGTGAATACAGCTCGATATTTTTGACCAGTACCATCTCGCTGTTGTCGGAGCCGAACAGGGCGCCGTTAACCAGTTCGTCGAGGCTTTGCTGGTAGCCACGGCAAAGGTACTGCATGGCTTTGGCGGCGCGTTTAGGCGTGTCGAGCAGGCCTTCGCGGGTCGCGTCTTCGCCAAGTTGGGTCAAAATCGAGCTGTAGTTTTGTTCCAGAGACATGGTCTTTCCAGTAGGTAGTGCAGACGCGCAGGGTAGGCGGCGGTGCGGCGGCTGGCAACCCGTTCGGTGGGTTTTAACCGACGAGCGTGCGGGGGATTAATCCTGTATGTGGGTAAACAAGGCTTAGGTCAGTTGCCTGCTGTTGTCTTTGCTGGTGTGTGAACTGCCAAGGAGTGGCCTGCTTTACTCGTCGCGGCCCTCCAGCATGGTGCGTTTGAGCATGGCATAGAGCGCGCCGCTGCCGCCGTGTTTGGCGACGCAGGAGGTGAAGCCGAGCACTTGCGCATGTTGGCGCAGCCAGGTGTTGACGTGGCTCTTGATCAGCGGTCGTTTGCCATCCAGGCGTGCGGCCTTGCCATGGGTGATGCGCACGCAGCGAATCTCGAACTTGGCGGCTTCGGCCAGGAAGGCCCAGAGGGTTTCGCGGGCTTTTTCGACGCTCATGCCGTGCAGGTCGAGGCTGCCTTCAAAGGCAATCTGCCCGGCTTTGAGTTTGCGCATCTGGCCTTCTTGCACGCCATCCCGGGCCCAGTAGAGCTCTTCTTCGGCGGTTACGTCGATCACGAATAAGTCCGACAAACCGTCGATGGTGATGTTTTCAATCCGCACTGTGGCGGCTTGCCTGCGCTTGGCCAGTTGCTGGCGATCAGCTTTGGTTTTGCCGGTGTCGGCGCGATCATGGTTGATCGGCTTAACGCCCTGGGTCGCAGATTTGAATAGGTTCAGGTCATCGTCTTGCATAGGGCCTCCGCCAAGGCCGGCTAGTTTACCAGCAGGCGGAGCCAATTCGGCGCGGCGACAGGCACTGTTGAGGTGACGCGCTAGCTGAAAGCCCAATCCGGCGTATCAGTCCGGTTTTTTTAGCAGATGGCGCGCCAGGCTCAGGCCGTGTTGGTGCTGGTGTTGGCGGGCGCGGCAACGGCGGCGCGCCCAAATACCGAGCCAAAACAAGCTGACGCCGACGCCTAGCAGGGCGAATGCGACGCCATGGCTCAGTTGCGCCAGGCTGGCGGGTTGCCCGAGCAGGCTGGCGATGCCGGTCATGGTCAGCAGCACGGCAATGCCGCAGAGGCTGGTGGCCAGCCCTATTGCCAGTCGCCAGCGCCAGGGAACCTGCGTACGTGAGCGTAGCCGGCGGGGATCAAAACCTTTGTCGCGCTTCATGGGCTGTTCCTGAGCTTTAACAGGAGTGTGAGTGGCTGAGGCGCAGATGGTTCAAGTCTTGGCGCCGCTTAAGCCGGCGTGGGTGATTTATGCAGCGCTTGCCATGGCGCTTATATCCGGCTGCTCAGCGTGTCGTTGGTGCTCGCCAGCGTGGCGTTATTGCGCCCGGCAGCCTGTCGAACTTAGGCGTCCGTAGCGAGGGGAAGACCGGCTGAGGCAGTTTTTGTGCTCTTTTGAGGCGAATAGTCGCTCTCTTTAACGAAAAAGAGCGCAAAAAATGACCAAGAGCGGCTTTCCCGCAGTAGGACTGACCTAAGTCCGACAGGCTGCTAGAATTGCCTCCCGTTTTGGAGGACTTTGCCGTGACCGACTCTCGCCTGCGTACCCTGCGTGACCACATTCGTTGGGCCGTCAGCCGTTTTCATGATGCCGATTTGTTTTTCGGCCATGGCACCGACAATGCTTGGGACGAGGCGCGGCAACTGGTGCTGGGTGCTTTGCATCTGCCGTGGGAGATCGCCGACAGTTACCTGGATTGCCGTTTGGAGGCCAATGAGCAGGCGCATCTGCACGAGTTGTTGCGCCGCCGTATCGAAGACCGCGTGCCGACGGCTTATCTGCTTGGCGAGGCGTGGTTCTGCGGCATGCCTTTTGTGGTGGATGAGCGGGTGTTGATTCCCCGCTCACCGATTGGCGAGTTGATTGGCCAGCAATTTGAGCCTTGGCTGGCCCATAGTCCGCAACGGATTCTCGACCTGTGCACCGGCTCTGGCTGCATCGGCATCGCCTGCGCCTTTAGTTTTCCGGATGCGGAAGTGGTGCTGGCCGATTTGTCCTTTGAGGCGCTGGATGTGGCCAATGAAAATATCCAGCAGCACGGCCTGGAAGAGCGCGTCTATTCGGTGCAAAGCGACGGTTTTAATAGTATGCCCAAGCAGCGCTTTGATTTGATCGTCTCGAACCCGCCCTATGTGGACGCCGAAGACGTTGACGACATGCCCGCCGAATACCAGCACGAACCAGCGCTGGGCCTGGCCTGCGGTGAAGATGGCCTGGACCTGGTGCGGCGGATTTTGGCCCAGGCGGCCGATCATTTGACCGAGCGCGGCACCTTGATCGTTGAGGTGGGCAATAGCCAGGTGCATGTGCGCGAACTCTATCCCGAGGTGGATTTCACCTGGCTGGAGTTTGAGCAGGGCGGCCATGGGGTGTTCTTGCTGGCCGCCGCGCAATGTCGCGAGCATCAGGCGCTGTTTGCATCGCGTCTGCTTTAACGCGGGCTTAACTCACGATCATCCACAGCAGCAGGGCGGCTTGAAACAGGCAGAACACCACCAGGCTGCTGATGGTGAAGCGCAAGGCGCCCTCGTCGCGCAGATTGCTGGCCAGTTGCTGGTCTTTTTGGCGCAGCTTGATGCTTTGCTCAGCCAGGGTCTGGTCGGCTTGCTGGAGCATTTTGCCGGCGTCCAGCAGGCTCACTTGCTGAATTTTTTCGCGATTCCACTCGCCCTGCAAGGTACTGACTAAGGCGGCACTGTAGCTGCCTTTCACTGGCGTCAGGGCATCGTGAGTGACGGTGAAACCGAGCGCTTCCAGCAGATGGTCGCGGTGCTTGCGCAGGTTTTCATCGAAGCTGTCTTTGGCGGCAAACTCGCCGCCTAGCACTTGGTAATGACCGCAACGTTGCTGTGCCCAGAGAATTCCTTGGGCGACTAAAAAGCGGCCAAGTCCGCGATTGCCCGGCTCCACTTGCAGCCCACTGGCTGGGCCGAACTCCAGGGTGCGCAGGCCATGGTCGAGCCAGATTTCCAGCACATTTTGTTCGCGGTGCAGCAGCTGCGCCGGTAATTGCACGCTCAGGCGCAGTACGCTCAAGCTTGGGCTGTGCCGCTCGCAGCGGGTCAGCTCGGCAAAACGCAGCGGCCGCGCGCCAGTGCCGCGCTCGGTGGCCAATGGCGCCAGACGCAGTAACTGCCGCTGCCTGGCCGGCAGCTCGGCCCATTGCCGCTTGAGCTCAAGTATCTGCTCGGCATGGCTGGGTGGTTCGGCGGTTTCAGGCATGGCGACTCCGCAGCGGGTCTGCATTGGCACTTGGTTCGATTAGCAGGTTATAGCGGCATATTACCCTGCGGTCACGGCCGGGCGTGCCGTGGGCGGCTGGCGCGGGTATACTTTGCGCCTTTCGTTTTAGCCCCGCGGAGCTCTCTGCATGTCCGGCAATACCTACGGCAAGCTGTTCACTGTTACTACTGCTGGCGAAAGCCATGGCCCGGCCTTGGTGGCGATTGTCGACGGCTGCCCGCCGGGGCTTGAGTTGTCGCTGGCCGATTTGCAGCTCGATCTGGATCGGCGCAAGCCCGGCACCAGTCGGCACACCACCCAGCGCCAGGAAGACGATGAGGTGGAAATCCTCAGCGGCGTGTTTGAAGGCAAAACCACCGGCTGCCCGATTGGCCTGCTGATTCGTAACACCGATCAAAAATCCAAAGACTACTCGGCGATCAAAGACCTGTTCCGCCCGGCCCATGCCGATTACACCTATCAGCATAAGTACGGTATTCGCGACTACCGCGGCGGTGGCCGCAGCTCGGCGCGGGAAACCGCCATGCGGGTGGCCGCCGGCGCCATCGCCAAGAAATACCTGGCCACCCAAGGCATTACCGTGCGCGGCTATATGAGCCAGTTGGGGCCGATTGCCATTGAGTTTAAAAGCTGGGAGGCGGTCGAGCAGAACGCCTTCTTTAGCCCAGATCCCGACAAAGTTGCCGAGCTTGAGGCCTATATGGATCAGCTGCGGCGCGACCAGGATTCGGTCGGCGCGAAGATTACCGTGGTCGCCGAAGGTGTGATGCCAGGTCTGGGTGAGCCAATTTTCGACCGCCTCGACGCCGAGCTGGCCCATGCGCTGATGAGCATCAATGCGGTTAAGGGCGTGGAGATTGGCGACGGTTTTGCCAGCGTTGCCCAGCGCGGCACCGAGCATCGCGATGAAATGACCCCGGCGGGTTTCTTGAGCAATCACTCCGGCGGCATCCTCGGCGGTATCTCGTCGGGTCAGCCGATAGTGGCCCATCTGGCGCTCAAGCCGACCTCGAGCATCACCACTCCCGGCCGCTCTATTGATGTCGATGGCAATGCGGTGGACGTGGTCACCAAGGGCCGTCATGACCCATGCGTCGGCATTCGCGCCACGCCCATCGCCGAGGCGATGATGGCCATGGTGTTGCTGGATCATCTGCTGCGTCATCGCGGGCAAAATGCCGATGTGCAGGTGCAGACCCCGGTGCTCGGCCAATTGTGACCGAGCAGGCACTGCCTTACTGGCGGCTGTCGGGGTTTTACCTGTGTTACTTCGCCTTACTCGGCGCCACGGCGCCGTTTCTCGGCCTGTACTTCGAATACCTGGGGTTCTCGCCGGCACGCATCGGTGAGTTGGTCGCCATCCCCATGCTGATGCGCTGCGTGGCGCCCAATCTGTGGGGTTGGTTGGGCGATCGCAGTGGTCGGCGCCTGCTGATTGTGCGCATTGGCGCCTTTTGCACCTTGGCCAGTTTAAGTCTGATTTTTATCAGCAAAAGCTATGCATGGTTGGCGCTGGTGATGGCCTTGCACGCGTTCTTTTGGCATGCGGTGTTGCCGCAATTTGAAGTCATCACCCTGGCGCATTTACGCGCACAAGCGGCGCGCTACACGCAGATCCGTCTCTGGGGCTCGATTGGTTTTATTTTTACCGTGGTCGGCTTGGGCGCGCTGTTCGAGCGTTTCAGTCTTGGGCTCTATCCGTGGCTGTTGTGGGGGATTATTGCCAGCATTGCCCTGAGCAGTTGTTGGGTGCCGGATGCACAGCCGCAAACCTCGGAGTCGGAGACCACCGCGGCGGGCTTTCTCGCCCAGTTACGTCAGCCCGGGGTGTTGGCTTTTTACCTCTGCGTGGGTTTGATGCAGTTGTCCCACGGGCCGTATTACACCTTTATCACCATCCATCTGGAGCACCTCGGCTACTCGCGCGGGGTGATCGGCTGGCTCTGGGCGCTGGGGGTGCTGGCTGAGGTGCTGCTGTTTATCTATATCCCGCGACTGCTGCAGCGGGTCAGCTTGGAGCAGGTGTTGATCGGCAGTTTTCTGCTGGCGGCGTTGCGCTGGTTGCTGCTGGGTTTTCTGGCTGATCAGCCGAGCGTGTTGCTGCTGGCGCAACTGCTGCACGCCGCGACGTTTGGCAGTTTTCATGCGGCGGCGATTTTGTTTGTGCAGCGTAGTTTCGGCGTCTACCAACAAGGGCAGGGCCAAGCCCTGTACGCCGCCCTGGCCGGCGTCGGTGGCGCCGCCGGGGCGCTGTATGCCGGCTACAGCTGGGGCAGCCTGGGGCCGAACTGGACATTTGCCTTGGCCAGTCTGGCGGCGTTGGCCGCAGCCGTTATCATGGCGCTGCAATTGCCTCATTTAAACCCGTCTACTCAGCAGCAGGAGCGGCAATGAATCGCCAACAATTGGCCCAGCAGATCGTCGATGCCGGGCGTTTCCTTTATGGCCGGGGTTGGTCGCCGGCCACCAGCAGTAATTATTCGGCGCGTTTGTCGGCGACCGAAGCGCTGCTGACCGTGTCGGGCAAGCACAAGGGCGAGTTGAGCCTGGACGATGTGTTGGCCACCGACCTGGCCGGCAATAGCCTGGAGGCCGGCAAGAAGCCGTCGGCCGAAACCCTTTTGCACACGCAGTTGTACCGCTGGCAGCCGGCCATAGGCGCGGTGCTGCACACCCATTCGGTGAACGCCACGGTGCTGTCGCGACTGACCCAGGGCGATTCGCTGCTGTTTGCCGACTATGAATTGCAAAAGGCCTTCAGTGGCATCACCACCCATGAGTGTCAGGTGCTGGTACCGATTTTTGCCAATGATCAGGACATCGCCCGGTTGGCCAGCAAGGTGCAAGTTTGGCTCGATCAGCATCCTGATTGTGTCGGTTACCTGATTCGTGGCCATGGTCTGTACACCTGGGGCGCGCAGATGAGCGATGCGTTGCGCCAGATCGAGGCCTTTGAATTTTTATTTGAGTGTGAGCTGAAAATTCGCGCCCTGCAGCGCGGTTAACAGGCCGTTGAAAAATGTAGCGAGCGACGGCTAGGCAAGGCGAAATCAGCCGAAAAAGCGCAGTGTACGAGCTGTACATGAGCATTTTGAGGCTGATTTCAACGCCGCATAGCCGAGCGCAGTAGTTTTTCAACGGCCTGTTAAGCAGCGCCTGCACTAATTAACTGAGATGAGCCTACGCCTATGAGTACCCTGAGCGTCTACCCGCAATCCTCCCCCGAGCTGCCTAACAAGGTGCTGACTCACGCCGAAGACATCAGCGCAACCCTGGCCGAGGTGGGCGTGCGTTTTGAGCGCTGGCCTGCTTGCGCGGCGATTGTTGCCGGCGCCAGTCAGGAGGCAGTGCTGGCGGCCTACCGGCCACAGATCGAGCAGCTGATGGGCGAGGAGGGCTATGTCACGGTCGATGTGGTCAGCTTGACGGCTGAGCATCCGCAACGGGCCGAGCTGCGCGCCAAGTTTCTGCAAGAGCACAGCCATGCGGAAAACGAAGTGCGTTTCTTCGTCGCCGGCCGTGGCCTGTTTAGCCTGCACCTGGGCGAGCAGGTATTTGAGGTGCTCTGCGAGAAAAACGACTTGATCTCGGTGCCCGCAGGCACCCGGCATTGGTTCGATATGGGCGAGAAACCGAATTTTGTCGCCATCCGCCTGTTCAATAACCCCGAAGGCTGGGTCGCGCACTACAGCGGCGATCCAATCGCCGAGCAGTTCTCCCGGCTGGAGGAATGGACGTGACGATCAAAGCGGTTCTCACCGACATCGAAGGCACCACCAGCTCGGTCAACTTCGTCTACGAGGTGCTGTTTCCCTATGCCGTGCAGCATTTACCGGCCTTTGTGCTGGCTAATGCGCAGCAACCCGCCGTGGCCGCACAGTTAGAGGCGGTGCGGGCGGATAGCCAGGAGCCGGACGCCGACGTGCCGCGGCTTATCGAGATTTTGCTCGAGTGGATCGCCGCTGATCGCAAAGCCACAGCGCTTAAAGCCTTGCAGGGGATGATCTGGGCTGAGGGTTATCAGAACGGTCAGCTGCGCGGGCATGTTTACCCCGATGCGGTGGCGGCGTTGCAGCGCTGGCACGCCCAGGGTTATCGGTTGTATGTCTACTCGTCTGGCTCGATTCAGGCGCAGCAGTTGATTTTTGGCTGTTCTGAGGCCGGTGATTTATCGCCCCTGTTTAGCGGGTATTTTGACACCACCTCAGGCCCCAAGCGTGAAGCGGCCTCCTATGAGCGGATCGCCCAGGCCATCGACTTGCCGGCTGAGCAGATATTGTTTCTTTCCGATATCGTTGAGGAACTCGACGCCGCCCAGCAAGCCGGCATGCAGACCTGCGGGCTGGCGCGCATGGGCGGCGAGCTGCCAGGGCATGGGCAAGTGGCCAGCTTTGCGGTGATTGATCTGGGCGGTTTTTAACCCCTTGGCCATGCGGCCGGGATGAACTCTCAGGCGCCGCAACTATCCAACGAGGGTGGCGCCGCGCTAGCGGGGCAAAAGGAGTAGCACTATGTTCTCGAGTTTTGGCGGCTTGCTTGGCCTGATTATTTTGGCTCTGGATATCTGGGCCATTCTCAATGTATTGAAAAGCAACATAGATACCGGGATGAAGATCCTCTGGGTGTTGTTGATTGTGCTCTTACCGGTACTGGGGCTGATTATCTGGGCGGTGGCCGGCCCGCGCAGCAATCTCAAGTTCTAATGCGCAACACTTACTGCTCGGTGCGAGTAGGCGCCGGCGCAGCCTTGGCTGGAGCCACACGGGCGATGCCCGTAGAATGCTCGGCTATCTAATTTGTTATGGGCGATTTTTAGCGCGCAGCCGGCCAGTTCGACAGGCTGCGCGTGTCGGCCATCATTTCCTCCTTACAGAAGGTTAAAGCCATGAGCGACTATCAAGAAACGTTGTATGAAGGCTATGGCCAGCGCTTTGCTATGGACAAATTGCTCCACGAAGTACGTACCGAGCACCAGCATCTGGTGATTTTCGAGAACGCGCGCATGGGCCGGGTAATGGCGCTGGATGGGGTGATTCAAACCACCGAAGCCGACGAGTTTATCTACCATGAGATGCTCACCCATGTGCCGATCTTCGCCCATGGCGCCGCCAAACGCGTGCTGATTATCGGTGGTGGCGACGGCGGCATGTTGCGCGAAGTACGCAAGCATTTAACCGTGGAGCATATCACCATGGTCGAGATCGACGGCACCGTGGTGCAGATGTGCAAAGAGTTCCTGCCCGCGCATTCCTGCGGCGCGTTCGAGGACTCACGGTTGAATCTGGTGATCGACGACGGCATGAATTTCGTCGCCAACACCACTGAAAAATTCGATGTGATCATCTCCGACTCCACCGACCCGATTGGGCCGGGTGAAGTGTTGTTCTCGGAGAACTTCTACCAGGCCTGCCGGCGTTGCCTGAATGACGGCGGTATTTTGGTCACTCAAAATGGCACGCCTTTTATGCAGTTGGCCGAGGTGCAAACCACTGCCGGGCGGATGAATGGCCTGTTTGCCGATTGGCACTTCTATATGGCGGCCGTGCCGACCTATATCGGCGGCAGCATGACCTTCGCCTGGGGCAGCACCGACGCCAGCTACCGTAAACAGTCACTGGATGTGCTGCGCCAGCGCTTTGCCGGTAGTGGCATCATTACCCGTTACTACAACCCGGAAATTCACCTGGGCGCCTTTGCTTTGCCGCAATACGTGCTGCAAGCCGTGAATAAGCCGAGCAACGATTAACAGGTTGTTGAAAAACTACAGCGCTAGGCTATGCGGCGTTGAAATCAGCCTCACAGCCATGGGCTGAACGCGCTTTAGCGCGCCAGCCTATGGCTGTTGCTGCGCTGCGGCTGACTTCGCCTTGTGACCCACATGGATGTGGGAAATGCAGCTAGCCCGTTCGGCGCGGGTGTCGCACTAGCCGTCGAGCGCGACATTTTTCAACGGCTTGTTAAGCCTTGTCGATGGCGCGCCGGGCTTTT
This sequence comes from Pseudomonas sp., assembly GCF_030698175.1. Lineage (GTDB taxonomy): Bacteria > Pseudomonadota > Gammaproteobacteria > Pseudomonadales > Pseudomonadaceae > Aquipseudomonas. The sequence goes on along the minus strand of NZ_JAUYNT010000003.1, from coordinate 79,035 downwards.
GTGGGCGCGCGCCATCACAGAATTTTCAACTCTGGTTGCACACACTAACAACCTGCTGCGCGGCACAGTCCGCTGCAGGTTGCGTTGAGTGTCGGCACAGCGCTTTTTCGGTTTTGACCTCCATTACTTAGCTCGCGGATTTTGCTCAATATGGCTAACGCCAACGCCTTGTCTCGCCCGCAAGCGCCATCGCGCCTTGCGCAGCCCGGGTTAAAAAGCCACTTGGCTTTTACCTTGCTCAGTGCCTTGGCGTTGCTGCTGCTGTACAGCCTGTTGCGAGTGGCGTTGTTGGTTTATAACCGCGAACTGATTGGCGATGCGCCAGTCAGCAGCTTTGTCGAAGCCTTTTATAACGGCATGCGCTTTGACCTGCGGGTGGTGGTCTATGCCTGTATTCCGTTGCTGTTGGCACTCTTTAGTGTGCGGGCGATGGCGGCGCGTGGTGCGCTGCGGATTTGGCTAACCGCCTTTGCCAGCCTGACGCTGTTTCTTGGTATCACCGAGCTGGATTTTTACCGCGAGTTTCACCAGCGCCTTAATAGTCTGGTGTTTCAGTATTTCCAGGAGGACCCGCAAACGGTTCTGAGCATGCTCTGGAATGGTTTTCCGGTAGGTCGCTATCTGTTGGCGTGGGCGCTGGCGACTTGGCTGTTGGCCAAACTATTCAAAAGCCTGGATTTACTCACTCGCCCAGCATCGACGGCCTTGTTGTCGAACACGGTGCCACGGTCGTTGGCGTGGCATTGGCGCTGGCTCGCGCTGTTTTTGTGCCTGCTGATGGCGGTGGTGGCCGCGCGCGGTCATCTGCGCCAGGGCCCGCCGCTGCGTTGGGGCGATGCCTACACCACCGATTCGATGTTTGCCAATCAGCTGGGACTGAATGGCACCTTGACCCTGTATTCGGCGGCGGCCAATACCTTCGGCACTCATCGTGACAATGCCTGGACGGCCACCATGTCGGACGAGGCGGCGCTCAAGGCGGTGCGCGAGATGCTGCTGACTGATAACGATAAGTTGGTGGATGCAGGCCTCGCTGCGATTCGCCGCGATTTCACCCCGCCGGCCGAGCGCACGCTGCCGATCAAGAATGTGGTGGTGATTCTGATGGAAAGCTTCGCCGGCCATTTTGTCGGTGCGCTCGGCAGTCCGGACAACATCACCCCCCATTTTGACAAGTTGGCCAAAGAAGGGCTGCTGTTTAACCGCTTCTTCTCCAATGGCACCCATACCCACCAGGGCATGTTTGCCACCATGGCCTGCTTCCCGAATTTGCCCAGTTTTGAATACCTGATGCGCACCCCGGAGGGTGGTCATAAGTTTTCCGGTCTGCCGCAACTGCTCAGTCCGCGCGGTTTTGACAACCTGTATGTCTACAACGGTAATTTCCAGTGGGATAACCAGTCAGGGTTCTTCAGCAACCAGGGCATGACCAATTTTATTGGCCGTGAAGACTTTGTTAATCCGGTGTTTATGGACCCGACCTGGGGTGTGTCCGATCAGGATATGTTTGATCGCGGCGCCCAAGAGTTGGCGCAAAATTACGGCAAAAAACCTTTCTATGCCTTGCTGCAAACCCTGTCCAATCACACGCCTTATGCCCTGCCCAAAGAGCTGTCCGTTGCACCTGTAACTGGCCATGGCTCGTTCGATGAGCATTTAACCGCCATGCGTTACTCCGACTGGGCGCTGGGGCAGTTCTTTGAAAAAGCGCGCAAGGAACCGTATTACAAAGACACCCTGTTCGTCATAGTCGGTGATCATGGCTTTGGCAGTGAGCAGCAACTCACCGAGATGGACCTGTTTCGCTTCAACGTGCCGCTGCTGTTGATTGCCCCAGGCATTCAGGAGAAGTTCGGCGCGACCAGTGATGTGGTTGGCACCCAGGTCGACATAGTGCCGACCATCATGGGCCGCCTGGGTGGGGAAGTGCGCCATCAATGCTGGGGCCGTGACCTGCTCAACTTGCCCGAGGGCGATCTGGGTATCGGCGTGATCAAGCCTTCGGGCGGTGATCAGACGGTGGCGATTGTTTCGCCCAAGCGCATCATGATTCAGCCCAAAGGTTTTGAAACCCGCTTGTACGACTATCAACTCGGCGCTAATCCACAGGCCACACGGGTGGCGCTGGAGCTGGAGCCTGGGCTGAAGAACAAGCTCGAAGCCTTTTTGCAAATGGCGACCAAGAGCCTGCTGGATAACACCGCCGGCGTGATTGACAGCAAACCCTAGGGCTTAATCGGCTGGGCAAAATGCCTCCCGCACGGGAGGTATTTTTATTTATCAGGCGCCTCGCTGGTTGCGTGTGGGTTTGCTTGGGCGCGCCCCATGACAATGGCAAGTGCTTGTCTTAGATGCACTTTTAACCTTGCGTTGCGGTTGTAAGTTGTTGCTAAGGCGGTACAATGGCGCGGTCTGCTGCAAGGCGGATGTTGTTATGGTGGCCCTGCCGGTCCCCCCGCAACGATTACCCGTGAACCTGGTCAGATCCGGAAGGAAGCAGCCACAGCGGGAACATCGTGTGCCGGGGTGTGGCTGGTGGGGTTGCCTCCATCTTAAGGCCCGATATCACTGCGGCTTGTCAGCACAAAAAATCTCGCTTAAACCTGCTTCGAACGCCAACTGTTGCTCTTTGCGGCGGCCAAGTGCGCTCCTGTGGGCCAGCGGTCTGTAGCGCCCCGGTAAGTGCTTGCAGCTTTGTGTAGGGAGTCATCCTTTGCTGGCTGGGAGAACGGGTGCAATTTGCCCCATGCTCCGCTAGGATTAGCCCTCTTCAGCTCCAGTCGCGATGGATTTCAATGAGTTATCAGGTTCTTGCACGCAAATGGCGTCCGCGCTCGTTCCGCGAAATGGTCGGCCAGACCCATGTGCTCAAAGCTCTGATCAATGCGCTCGACAGTCAGCGGCTGCACCATGCATACCTGTTTACCGGTACGCGCGGGGTCGGCAAAACCACCATCGCGCGGATCATTGCTAAGTGCCTGAATTGTGAGACCGGCATAAGCTCGACGCCCTGTGGGGTTTGTTCGATCTGTAAAGAGATCGATGAAGGGCGCTTTATCGATCTGATTGAAGTCGATGCCGCCAGCCGCACCAAGGTCGAAGACACCCGTGAGTTGCTTGATAACGTGCAGTACGCCCCGAGCCGTGGGCGCTTCAAGGTTTATCTGATCGACGAAGTGCACATGCTGTCGTCGCACTCCTTCAATGCCTTGCTGAAAACCCTTGAAGAGCCGCCGCCCCACGTCAAATTCTTGCTGGCCACCACCGATCCGCAAAAGCTGCCGGTGACCATTCTGTCGCGCTGCCTGCAGTTTTCGCTGAAGAACATGCCGCCGGAGCGGGTGGTTGAGCACTTGACCCATGTGCTGGGCGTTGAGCAGGTGCCGTTTGAGGTCGATGCGTTGTGGCTGCTGGGGCGCGCCGCCGATGGCTCGATGCGCGACGCCATGAGCCTGACCGATCAGGCGATTGCCTTTGGTGAGGGCAAGGTGCTGGCCGCCGATGTGCGCGCGATGCTCGGTACTCTCGACCATGGCCAGGTCTATGGCGTGTTGCAGGCGTTGCTGGAAGGCGACGCGCGCGGGCTGATCGAAGCCGTGCGTCATTTGGCCGAGCAGGGCCCGGACTGGGTCGGCGTGTTGGCCGAAATTCTCAATGTGCTGCACCGCGTGGCCATCGCCCAAGCCTTGCCGGAGGCGGTGGATAACGGTCAGGGCGACCGTGATCGGGTGCTGGCACTGGCCCAGGCGTTGCCGGCCGAAGACGTACAGTTTTACTACCAGATGGGCCTGATTGGTCGGCGCGACCTGCCGCTGGCTCCAGAGCCACGCAGCGGTTTTGAGATGGTGCTGCTGCGCATGTTGGCGTTTCGCCCGGCAGGCAGCGGCCCACCGCCCCAGGTTGCGCTAAAGCCCTTGGGGATCAGCCCGGCCAGCGCTGATCCCCAACCCAACTCAGTGGCCGTCGCCGTTTTGCCCGCAGCGTCGCCGCAAGTTCCTGTAGTCGCCGCGGCGCCAGTGTTGTCAGCGCCTGCGCCGGTAGTGGTTGCTGAGGTTCAGCCCGTTGCGCTGCTGCCGGTTGAGCCTGTGGCCGTGGCGGCGCCTTTGCCGGTCGAGCCCGCACCAGTGGCAGTGGTCGAAATTGATTTGCCGTGGAATGAGCTAGTTGTTGCAACGCTGGCGGCCAGTGCCGCTGAGCCGCTCGCAACTTATCAGGCCATTATGGCCGCGGCCGAAGTGCCGGCTGCCGTTCAAGTGGCCGCTCCAGTTGCAGCGTCACTGCCGGCAGCACGCGATGATGACAACGATGAGTCCGAGGATGAGGATGCCGAAGATGACGTCATCGATACCGATGTCGCCTACGCCTACCTCGAGGCGCTACCGGATGATGTGAGCGAGCCAGTCGAGCTGGCCGCGCAAGTCTTGCCTGCGGCCATGCCGGCCACCGGCTTGGCAGCGCAATGGTTAGAGTTATTCCCACAATTGGGTCTCAGCGGTTTGACTGGCAGTATCGCCGGCAACTGCAGCCTGGTGGCGGTGGAGGGCGATCACTGGTCGTTGCACTTGGACCCGGCTCAGGGCGCGCTATTTAACAGCACTCAGCAGCAGCGGGTGAACGATGCACTCAGCCAGTTTTATGGGCGCCCACTGACGCTGGATATTCAGCTGTGCAAGCCCGAGCAGGAAACCCCGGCACAAGCGGCGGCGCGCAAGCGTATCGAGCGGCAAAGCCGCGCCGTAGCGTCCATTCATGCCGATCCGTTGGTGCAACAAATGCTTCAACAGTTTGGCGCAATGGTGCGTGCGGACAGTATTGAACCGGTAGACGCTTTAACCAATTCCTAACTACTTGAGGTGATCCCATGATGAAAGGCGGCATGGCCGGTCTGATGAAACAGGCCCAGCAGATGCAAGAAAAAATGCAGAAGATGCAGGAAGAGTTGGCCAACGCCGAAGTCACCGGGCAATCCGGTGCCGGTCTGGTTAGTGTGGTCATGACCGGTCGGCACGACGTCAAGCGCATCAGCCTGGACGACAGCCTGATGCAGGAAGACAAAGAAGTGCTCGAAGACCTGATCGCCGCCGCAGTGAACGATGCGGTGCGTAAGATCGAGGCCAATAGCCAAGACAAGATGTCTGGCGTGACTTCCGGTATGCAGCTCCCCCCCGGCTTCAAAATGCCCTTCTAACTATTGGGCGTCCAGCCAGCGCACATTACTGCGTTGCAAGCAGGCGCGGGCATCCTCATTTACAGCCAGTAAACTCCGGTGCCCACGCCTGCTTGCGCCTTGTACTGCACACCGTCTGATCGCCCCTGTTGCGGTTTAGCCTGGGAAAGCAGCGCCGCTTAACTCCCCACTGCCCACTCCCCACTGTCCAAGGTTCCCCATGAGCTTCAGCCCGCTGATCCGCCAACTGATCGACTCACTGCGCATCCTCCCCGGTGTCGGGCAGAAGACCGCGCAGCGTATGGCGCTGCAGCTGTTGGAGCGTGATCGGCATGGCGGTATGCGGCTGGCGCAGGCGCTGACTGCGGCGATGGAGGGGGTTGGTCACTGCCAGCGGTGCCGCACGCTTTGTGAAGACGCGCTGTGCCCGCAGTGCGCCGATCCGCGCCGTGATGATGGGGTGCTCTGTGTGGTCGAAGGGCCGCTGGAGGTGTTTGCCGTCGAGCAAACCGGCTATCGCGGGCGTTACTTTGTGCTCAAGGGCCATCTGTCACCGCTGGACGGTTTGGGGCCTGAAGCCATTGGTATTCCTGAGTTACTGGCGCGCATTCAGGCCAGCAGCTTCAGCGAGATCATTCTGGCGACAAATCCGACCGTCGAGGGCGAAGCCACCGCGCACTACATCGCCCAGATGCTCGCCGGCTTTGGCCTGTCACTCACGCGCATTGCCCATGGCGTGCCCTTGGGCAGCGAGCTGGAGTTGATCGATGGCGGCACCTTGGCCCATGCCCTGGCCGGGCGTCGGCCGATGGGCGAATAAGCCGCTGCTGATCCAGGCAGGCTAGCTTTTAGTCGGCATAAATGGCTTGAGTGATGGCGCTAATAGTGTCTTGAACACCAAGCAAGCGCTTGGTAAGGTTTCTCCACCTCGGCTGGAGTCTCCCCATGTCTGCCTATCAAGAATATTTCAACCCTGATCATCAGTTGCTGCGTGATTCGGTACGGCGTTTTGTCGAGCGGGAAATCCTGCCGCATGTGGCCGAATGGGAGGAGGCGGAAAGCTTTCCCCGCGAGCTGTATGCCAAGGCCGGCGCCGCCGGGATTCTCGGCATCGGTTACCCGGAAGAGTTCGGTGGCAGCTATGCAGGTGATCTGTTTGCCAAGGTTGCGGTCAGCGAAGAGCTGATGCGCTGCGGCTCCGGCGGGTTGGTCGCGGGTTTGGGGTCGCTGGATATCGGCTTGCCGCCCGTGGTCAAGTGGGCCAAGCCGGCGCTGCGTGAGCGCATCGTGCCGCAGGTGCTCAGTGGCGAGAAGATTATGGCCCTGGCGGTGACCGAACCGTCCGGTGGCTCGGATGTGGCCAGCCTCAAAACCCGCGCGCTGCGCGATGGCGATTATTACCGCGTGAGTGGCAGCAAAACCTTTATCACCAGTGGCGTGCGCGCGGACTATTACACCGTGGCGGTGCGCACCGGCGGCGAAGGGTTTGGCGGCGTCAGCTTGCTGTTGATCGAGAAGGGCACACCGGGCTTCACCGTTGGCCGCTCACTGCAGAAGATGGGCTGGTGGGCCTCGGACACCGCAGAACTGTTCTTCGATGACTGCCGGGTGCCGGTCGACAACCTGATCGGCGTCGAGAACATGGGCTTTGCCGGGATCATGGCAAACTTTCAGAGTGAGCGTTTGTCCTTGGCGATCATGGCCAACATGACCTCCCAGTTGGCGCTGGAGGAAGCGCTGAAGTGGGCCCGCGCGCGCGAAGCTTTTGGCAAGCCGATTGGCAAGTTCCAGGTGCTCAAGCATCGGTTGGCCGAGATGGCAACGCAGTTGGAAGTCTCCCGCGAGTTCACCTACCGCCAGGCGGCGAAGATGTCCGCCGGCAAGAGCGTGATCAAAGAAATCTCCATGGCGAAGAACTTTGCCACCGACGTGTCCGACCGCATCACCTATGACGCCACGCAAATCCTCGGTGGCATGGGCTTTATGCGCGAGAGCTTGGTGGAGCGGCTGTATCGCGATAACCGCATTCTGTCGATTGGTGGCGGTTCGCGGGAGATCATGAACGAGATCATCAGCAAACAGATGGGCTTGTAACGGCCCTGGTTTGTTTGTGTGGGCCGGCCAAGCGATGCCTGGGGCGCGGTAAGTTAGGCGCATGACCACGGGCTATCTGTTGATGCATAGTCAGTTGCGCCGTAACCCACCAGATGGGGCAGGCCGATCACTGCTCGGTGGGTTACGTGGCGCACACACTCCGCAGTTGATGTTCTGACCCTGCTCTGCGCCACTAACCCACCCTACGAAATAGCGTCCTATACAAACCCTTTAGCACAACGCCAAAAGCTCGCTGAGCGGCCGCGGCCGTTCGACACCGTAGCCCTGTACATAGTCGATGCCCATCTCGGCCAGTTGCTGGCGAATGCTGTTTGTTTCCACGTACTCGGCAATGGTTTTACGCCCTAGGACATGGGCTATCTCGTTGATCGACTTGACCATTGCCAGATCGCTGGGCGAACGCTCGATTTCTTTGACGAAGCCGCCGTCGATCTTGACGAAATCCATCGGTAAACGTTTGAGGTATTCGTAGGACGAAAAACCGGTACCGAAATCGTCGATCGAGAAGGTGCAGCCGAATTTTTGCAGGTGCCGGACAAAGTCGGCGGTTTTGGTCAAGTTGGCGACTGCCGTGGTTTCGGTCAGTTCGAAGCAGATTTTCTCTGCGGGCAGTGGGTATTGCTCGAACAGCGCTTCGATAAAACCCAACAGTTTGTCGTCATTCAGGCTACTGCCCGAGAGGTTGATCGATACACCGCTGGCATGCTCCCAGAAGTTTGGATGCTGGGCCAGATCGCTGAATATCCGTTTGAGCACCCAACGGTCGACTTTGGTCATGCGGTTATAGCGCTCGGCCGCGGAGATAAAATCCAGCAGATTGAGGTCGTTCTGCATCACCAGCAGCACTTCGTAATGGGGCAGTTGGTCATGTTCGAGTTGCGCCGGGGCGATTTGCTGCAAGCGCAGGCTGAGTTCGCCGCGTTCGACTATGCCGTCCACCCGCCCGGCAATGGCCATCAGGCCGGTGCCGGCGCCGTCGACGTCCTCTTCATAGATGTGCACGCGATTGCGCCCGGCTTCCTTGGCGGCGTTGCAGGCCATCTGCAAATCGCAAAAAACATTCATCACATCATGGCGTTCACTGGTGAGCACCAAACCCAGGCTCATGCTGACGCCGTGGGAATGGCCTTGCCAGTCAAAGGCATTGGTCTCGATGCTGGCGCGCAGACCTTCCGCGAGTTCGTAGGCCTGACCACCGTTGATCTGTGGCAGGGCGACGGCAAAATCGGCGCCGCCGATACGCGCCACAATGGCGTTTTTGGGCATTTGCGCGCTCAGTAACGCGCCAACCTGTTTAAGGTAACTGTCGCCGGCCAAGTGCCCGCAACTGGAGTTGAGCAGGCTGAATTGGTCGATGTGCGCATAAATAAAGGCATAGTTGCCGGAGTCAGCCAGTATTTGCGCCACAGTCGCCTCAAAGCTGCGTCTATTTAACAGCCCGGTGAGTTCGTCATGGCTGCGCACATGGGCAATGTCGCGGTAAAGCTTGCCGACTATGGCCTCCAGCTGTTCCTGGATGACTCCCTGAGTATCCGGCGCTGGCGCGCCTATCCAGCCGCTGGCCAGATGTTGCATGAGTTCTTGAGCGGTAAGGGTGCCGGCTTCGTGACCTTGGCGGTCGGCCAACACGTAATGCTCGGTGGCTGCATTGGCCCAGATTAACTGCAGATGCTGACCTTTGTCGGTCATCAGCCAGTCGCCGGCGACCAGCTGTTGCACCCGTTCGCGCCAGCGTTGTTGGGTCGGATCCAGGTTGACTGGCGCCAAGGCTTGCGGCAACGGCGCCAGGGCAAGCATCTCAACCGGTTGCTCGCCGCGCAGCTGCAGCAATAATTGTTTCAATATCGGAGTGTGTCGATACTGCCCTGGCAGCAGGCTTTCGGTGCGTTTGCGCAACAGCTCCAGCACATGCTCGACTTCAAAATCGCGCTCGATGTGATTGGCGGTACCCTCATGCTCGGCTTGCAGCCAGGCATTGAGTTGGCCGATCACGGCGAAATCATCCTGCCATTCGCTGCCGTGCTCGCCCTGGCGGATTAGCTCATGCACCAGCAGTTCGCGCCAGCCGGCGTCGAGCCAGTCAAGCAGGACTTTCGGTGCTTGGGCGCCAAACAACTGCGCCAGTTCGCGACTGACCTGCTCACGGGCTATCTCCAGCTTGTCGCGGCCACGGTGATACTGCATGACGCGATCGGCGTTGTTGCTGTAAGCGCGCTGCTGTAGCGCCAGCAGTTGCTCGAGTTGTTGATCGCAGCGGCTGAACACCTCGCTGTTACCACGGTAATCGCTGACGATGCCGTCGATCAGCTGCTCAATGCGTTGCTCTAATGCCGGATTGGGCGGTTCAGAAAAATCGCACAGGCGCATCAACTTGTCCAAGGTGGCGCGCACCGGATGCGCCGGATCGGAAAATGCCGCTGGCTCGAGGATCGCGGCTTGGGCGACCGGGGCCATGAGCCGGCGCAGCGCCGGCTTGATCCCGCTGGCAATCATGGTCTGTTGCTCGAGATACTGAAACAACTGGGCCACCAGGCCGGCGTCATCGTACTGGCGCGGCGATAAGTGCGCGCCGGCTTGGTGCAGTTGTTCAACAAAATGCTCTGGGGCCCACACTTGTTGCTGCGCCGCTGTTTGCGCCTGCAAGGTGGCGATGGCCTGTTGCAGCGCCGGTTTATCCACCGCCGCCTGGCCGGTGGCATTGACCAGGGCGTTGGACTCAACCGCACGTAGCTGTTGAATCGCCTGATAGGGTGCCGCGCCGTGGGCTGGGGTGGCCTGTTGCCGCGGCCCGCCGATGGCATGCACGTTGGAGTCGTTACGGGTTGCCGCTGGCGGTTCAATCTGAAACTGCTTAAACAGCGCATCGATTTGCTTGAAGTAAACCAGCAATACGCAGCTCAGCTCTTTGCCGGCGCTGGCGTAAAAGACTTCCCGTAGGGTTGCCGATTGCTGGCGCAGTGGCAGTTGCGCCTGGACGGCGCGCAGCAGAAACTCCAGCGACAGTGGGTTGTCGGCATCTTTGCTGGGTGCATCGTTGAGGCTATTGAGCCTGGCGCAGTTGCGCCACTCCAGCGCCCCTAGGGGGTCGCGCAATTGACGCACCAGGCGGCGGGTGTCGAGTAATTCATCGACCTCGGCATCGCCGACCAGATTCCATTCCTCGGCGCTGGACGGCGCCGTTACCTGCGGGCGGGCATTGTTCAGACGTGCGCAAATAAGTGCTTCGGTCTGGGCAATGATGCGCTCGCGCTGGCTGACGCACAGACTAATAAAGTCTGTGTAGGCTTGTTCTTCTCTATTGTTGTTGGCGCGGATGCGCTGCACTTGCAACGCTTGGGTGCTGGCATCCAGCAGGCTCGCCAAACAGGGTGATAAATGCGTAGCCACCACCTGACACAGGGCATTTATGACGGCAATGCGCGGCTGTGTGTTCATCCATTCTTCCTCCAGCGTGCGCACTGTCGCGGCGACCGCACCTGAACTATAGACGACACTTTTGCGCTTGCCGGCGACTTGCGTGTATCTCTTGTGCGCAGTGCTGGCGCTTATGACCCATAACACGGCCTGGCTGCGGTGGTTATTGCAGGGCGTATTTTTTTACCTTGTCGAATAAGGTGGTCTTGGCCATGCCCAGGGCTTGGCTGGCCTGGCTTAGGTTGCCGTGATGGCGCTCCAGTGCGGCGCTGAGTAAGGCTTTTTCAAACGCCTCGACCGCTTCAACAAAGGCCAGGCCGCTATTTTCATGGGTTTGGGCCGATTTTTTAAACAGCGGCAGGCCGAGGGCGTAGCGTTCGGCGACGTTGCGCAGTTCGCGCACGTTGCCCGGCCAGTCATGGGCTTGCAGGCTGGCCAGGCTTTGCCGGTCGAGTTCGGAGGCAGCGCGGTCAAAGCGCAGCGCGGCTTGCTGGGAGAAATGCTCGAACAGCAGCGGTATATCCTCGCGGCGCTCGCGCAGCGGCGGCAGTTCCAGGGTCACCACGTTGAGGCGATAGTACAGGTCGCTGCGAAACTGCCCGGCCTTGCCCAGTTCGTCCAGATCCGCCTTGGTGGCGGCGATCACCCGGCAATCCACCGCCACGCTCTGGTTCGAGCCGAGGCGTTCGAGGCTGTGTTCCTGCAACACCCGCAGCAACTTAATCTGCAGGTTGAGGGGCATGCTCTCGATTTCGTCGAGAAACAAACTGCCGCCGTTGGCGTGTTCGATTTTGCCGATCCGGCGCTTGCTGGCGCCGGTAAAGGCATGGGCCTCGTGGCCGAAAATCTCGCTTTCAAATAGGTTTTCCGGCAGGCCGCCGCAGTTGAGGGCGACAAATTGCTGGCTCTTGCGCCGGCTGAAATCATGCAGGCAGCGCGCCACCAGCTCTTTGCCGGTGCCGGTTTCGCCCTCGATCAGCACATTGGCCGAGGTGTCGGCGACGTTGGCGATCAGCTCGCGCAGCGCCTGCATGGCCGGCGAGCGGCCCAGCAGGCGTTCCTCCAGGGCCTGGGTGCCGGCTAATTGGCGGCGTAAGGCGCAGACTTCCCGGGCCAGTCGGCGCTGCTCCAGGGCGCGGCGGGTGACGTCGACCAAGCGCTCGGGCGAGAAGGGTTTCTCCATAAAGTCGTAGGCGCCGTCACGCATGGCGGCCACGGCCATGGAGATGTCGCCGTGGCCGGTAATCAGCACCACGGGCAGACTGCGGTCACGGGCCTTGAGCTGCGAGAGCAATTGCAAACCGTCGATGCCGGGCAGGCGAATGTCGCTGATGACGATGCCGGCAAAGTTGTCGCCCACCTGTAACAGGGCTTCCTCGGCTGTACCGACGCCGATGCTGGGAATGTCCTCCAGGCTTAGGGCTTGCTGGCAGCCGAGCAGGACATGGGGGTCGTCTTCGACGATCAGGACGCTGAGGGGGTCATTCATGGAGATGGGTCTCGGCGTGGGGAACCAGTGGCAGGCACAGTTCGAAAGCGGTACCGCCAGCCTGTGGATGTAGTACCGAAAGGCTGCCGGCGGCGGCCACGGCCAGGCTGGCGGACAGGGTAAGGCCCAAGCCCAGGCCTTGCTCGCCGGGTTTGGTGGTAAAAAACGGCTCGAACAGGTGCTTGCGCAGGGCCGGCGGAATGCCTGGGCCGTTGTCGCGAATTTGCAACCGGTAGTGCTCGCCGTCGACTTGGCCATCCAGCCAGAGTTGGCGCTGGTTCTGCGCGCGCATGGCGTCCAGGGCATTGACGATCAAGTTGACCAAAATTTGCTCCAGACGCGTCTGGTCGATGGCCAAATGCGCATCACTGTAGGCCCGGTGGATTTGCAGCGGCGTCTCTTGCAGGCGCGGGTGCAGTAGGAACAAGGCGGCGTCCATAGCCTTGTGCAGTTGCGCCTGGCCGCTGTCATCGGAGCGCCGAGCAAAGGCCCGCAGGCTGGCGGTGATGCGGCCCATGCGGTCGACCAGCTGATTGATGGTGGCCAGATTGCTGGTGACCGTGTCCAGCGCGCCGCGCTGCAGAAAGCGCACGGTGTTGCCCGACAGGGTGCGCAAGGCTGCCAGCGGCTGGTTGAGCTCGTGGGCGATGCTGGTGGACAGTTGGCCGATCACCGCCAGCTTGCCGGCTTGCACCAGGCTGTCCTGGGCCTTGCGCAGGGTCTCTTCGGCAAGCCTGCGTTCGCGGATTTGCGCCTTGAGCCGGTCGTTGCTGGCGCGCAGGGAGCGGGTGCGCTCGGCAATCTTGCGCTCCAGCTGATTATTCGCCTGTTCCAGGGCTTCACGGGCGGCCAGGCGAGTGGCGATCACCTTGCGCCGCTCGTTCCAGGCAATCAGCAGAAACGCCAGCAGGGCGAACGCCACCGCCGCCAGAACACCATGGCTGATGGCTTGGCGACGCACATCTTGCAGCGGTGAGAGCAGGGTGAAGCTCCAGCGCGAATCGTTCAGCTGGCGGGTTTGCGCCAAGTAGCTGCTGGGTTCCGCCACGGCGCCCTGGGCGCTGCTGGCGGCCAGGGTCAGCAACTCGGTGTTGGGGCCCAGCGTCTGGCGGGTTATGGGTTTGAGCTCGTCCAGGGTCGACCAGTGATACTGCAGGCTGCTGGCCAGCTTGGTGCGGGTCTCGGCGCTCAATGGGTGGATGGCTTTGAGCCGGTTGGCCGGGTCGCTGGAGAGAATGATGATGCCGTTCTCATCGCTGACATAGGCCTGCAGGCGCGCCTGCTCCCAGCGTTCTTCCAATGCTTGCAGGCGCACCTTGACCACCGCCACACCGATGATCTTGTCGTGCTGGCGCAGGCCGTGGGCCAGGTAATAACCGGCCTCACCGGTGGTGATGCCAATCCCATAGAAGCGTCCGGGCTTGCCTGCGCGGGCATCCTGGAAGTAGGCGCGAAAGGCCAGGTCTTCGCCTTGGAAGCTGTCGGCGTCGCGCCAATTGCTGGTGGCCAGCACGCGGCCGCTAAGGTCGAGAACATAAATGGCGCGGCTGCCGCTACGGCGGTTGAGGCCTTCCAGGTAGCGATTGACCCTAAGCCGGCGTGGCTCGCTGGGGCTTAGCAGCAGCCTGCTGACGCTGGACTCCAACTCCAGCAGGCTGGGCAGATAGGTGTGGGTGCTGATTTCGCTTTCCAGGGCGCGGGTGTGCAAGCCAAGTTGGCGTTCACCGCTCTCGGTCAGGGCACGGATGCCGATCTGGTTGCTGAGGTAATAGGCGCTGTAGCCACAGACCAGCATCAGCGCAATGATCGGCAAGGGCAGTAGCAGGCGGCGGATTTGACGAGGCTTCACGGTCAGCAGGGGCTGTAGGGCGCGAGTGTCGCGGGAGGCCGATTGCAGCACAATCATCGCCGGCCGACCAGTTTCGCCGTGAAATTACCCGCTAAGCATGGCCGAAAGGCAGTGGTGGGTGTGGTTGATTGAGGCATGGGCGTTGACCGGGGATAGATAAGAACGGCGGCGAGCCTACGCCCGCCGCCAGCTTTGGCTTAGTACTCCCAGAAAATCCGCTGCAGTTCCTTGCTGTCCTGAGTGCTGGTCAGCGCGACTTCGGCGAGGATGCGGGCTTTCTGTGGGTTGAGGTCGTGGGCCACGACCCAGTCGTACTTGTCGTCTGGCTGTTCGGCGTTACGCAAGACGAAACCACCCTGGTTGACGTGGGATGAGCGAATGATGTGCACGCCATCTTTGCGCAGCTCTTGCAGGCTCGGTACCACCCGGGCGGCCACCGAACCGTTGCCGGTGCCGGCTTGGATAATGGCTTTGGCGCCGGCTTGGCCGAAGGCTTTGTAGGCAGTGTCGTCGACATTGCCATAGCCGTAGGCGATGTCCACGCGGGGCAGGCTGCGGATGTTTTTAATGTCGAACTCGGAGTTCATGGTGTGACGCTTGACCGGCAGGCGGAACCAGTAGCTCTTGCCTTCTACGACCATGCCCAGCGGACCCCAGGGGCTCTTGAAGGCTTCGGTCTTGATGTTCACCGACTTGCTCACGTCACGGCCGGATTGGATCTCGTCATTCATGGTTACCAGCACGCCCTTACCGCGCGCGCTGGGGTCGCTGGCGACGGCGACGGCGTTATACAGGTTGAGCATGCCATCGGCAGACATCGCGGTACCCGGACGCATCGAGCCGACCACCACTATGGGTTTTTCGGTGTGTTCCACCAGGGTCAGAAAAAAAGCGGTTTCTTCCAGGGTGTCGGTGCCGTGGGTGATGACGATGCCATCGACCTCTGGGCTTGCGGCCAGTTCGGCGACGCGTTTGCCCAGTTGCAGCAGGTTGTCGTTGCTGATGCTTTCCGAGGCGATCTGCATCACCTGTTCGCCGCGCACATTGGCCAGATTACTCAGCTGCGGCACGCTGGCCAGCAATTGCTCAACCGGCACTTTGGCCGCGGTATAGGTGGCACTGTTGGCTGCGCTGGCACCGGCGCCGGCAATGGTGCCGCCGGTGGCGAGTATCACCACATTGGCCAGCTTGGCGGCAGGTTCGGCTTCCGTGGCTTGGGCGCCTAGCGGGAGCAGCAGAAGCAGGGCCAGGGCTGCGGGGGCGAAGGGTTGTAAAAGGTTGTTCATGCAGGTTTCTCTCTCGGTTGTTGTTATTGGCTGGAGACGTTGTTAAGTGCCGACGCACGTCTTACAGACTGTGTGAAAACTACTGCGCTCGGTTATGCCGCGTTAAAAACAGGCTCGGACAGCGCGCTTGCCCGCTGAACGCACTTCAGTGCGGCCCGGAGGGCGAGCGCAGCGAGTACTGCTCATTTACAACTCGTAAACTCCGCGTCCTCGCCTGTTTTTGCCTTGCCTAACCTTCGCTCGCTACGTTTTCACACTGTCTGGTTAAACGGCCTCGGGTGTCAGTGCGGCAGGATATTGGCGAGAAACTGTTGGGCACGTTCGGAGCGGGCCGAGGCGTCGCCGAAGAACGCTTCCTTGGGGCAGTCTTCGACTATTTGGCCCTGGTCCATAAAGATCACCCGGTGGGCGACCTTGCGCGCAAAGCCCATTTCGTGGGTCACGCACATCATGGTCATGCCCTCTTGGGCCAGCTGCACCATGACGTCGAGCACCTCGTTGACCATCTCCGGGTCGAGCGCCGAGGTCGGCTCGTCAAACAGCATCACCACCGGGTCCATGGCCAGGGCGCGAGCGATGGCTACGCGTTGCTGTTGGCCGCCGGAGAGTTGCCCCGGATGCTTGTGGGCATGGGCCAACAGACCGACGCGGTCGAGCAGTTGCAGGGCTTTCTCATTGGCCTCGTCCTTGCTGCGGCCGAGCACCTTGATCTGCGCAATGCAAAGGTTCTCAGTGACCGTCAGGTGCGGGAACAGCTCGAAATGCTGGAACACCATGCCGACCCGTGAACGCAACTTGGGCAGGTTGGTCTTGGGGTCGGCGATGGAGGTGCCGTCGACCACTACGTCGCCGCTCTGAAAGGGTTCCAGGGCGTTGACGCACTTGATCAGGGTCGACTTGCCTGAGCCGGAGGGGCCGCAGACCACTATCACTTCACCTTTTTTGACCTCGGTGCTGCAGTCGGTCAACACCTGGAAGTCGGCGTACCACTTACTGACGTTCTTGATGGAAATCATACGGCTAACCTTTTGTGCAGAAGCTTCACCAGCTGGGAGGCTGAGAAGCTGATGACGAAATACACCAGACCGGCAAAGATCAGGAATTCATGGGGTTGGCCGATGATGTCGCCACGCGAACGCGCCGCGTTGAGAAAGTCCATCAGGCCGACGGTGTAAACCAGCGAGGTGTCCTGGAACAGAATGATGCTTTGCTGCAGCAACAGCGGGGTCATCTTACGAAAGGCCTGGGGCAGGATGATCAACCGCATCATCTGTGCGTAGTTCATGCCCAGCGCTTGGGCGGCGCTCATCTGGCCCTTGGGCACGGCCTGGATGCCGGCGCGCACGATTTCGCAAAAGTACGCCGCCTCGAACATCACGAAGGCCACCAGGCAGGAGCTGAACGCCCCGATGGGGGTATCCTCGCCGGTGATCGCCCGCAGGATAAAAGGCACCGCAAAGTAGAACCAAGTGATCACCAGCAGCAGCGGAATCGAGCGGAAGTAATTAACGTAAACCCCGGCCAGGTTGGACAGCAGCTTGCTCGATGACAGTCGCATCAACGCCAGCAGCGTGCCGAGGACCATGCCGCCGATCACCCCCAAAACCATCAGTTTGAGGGTCATCTGCAGGCCTTGCCAGAGGCCTGGCAGGGCTGGAACTATGGCTGTGAAATCCATTATTTAGCTCCCACGGTGATCAGCCCAGGTACCGCGACTTTCTTCTCGATGATGCGCATCAGCAACATCAGGCTCATGTTCAGGGTGAAGTAGATCAGCGTGGCCAAGGTGAAGGCTTCGAACAGGTTGGCGGAGTACTCGGCGGCCTGTTTGGTTTGCGCCAGCAGCTCCATCAAACCGATCAAGGAGGCCACCGAGGAGTTCTTGAAGATGTTCAAAAACTCTGAGGTGAGCGGTGGAATGATGATGCGAAAAGCCTGCGGCAGCAGCACATAGGCGTAGACCTGCGGCAGCTTGAAACCCATGGCATAGGCAGCGGCAGTCTGGCCCTTGGACAGTGCCTGAATGCCGGTACGTACCTGTTCGCACACCCGTGCGGCGGTGAACAGACCCAGGCACACCACCACGGAGAGGTACGCCGACGTGGCCGGATTGAGGTCTTGCTTAAACCAGAGTTCCAACGGCTCAGGCAGCAGATCCGGGACCAGGAAGTACCAGAGAAACAGCTGCACCAGCAGTGGCACATTGCGGAACACTTCCACATAGGCGCTGGCAATGCCAGACACCCAGCGGTTTGGCACGGTACGCAGCACACCCAGCAGGGTGCCGAGCAACAGGGCGATGACCCAAGCCACCAAGGCAATGGCAATGGTCCAGCCCAGACCGGTGACGAACCAGTCCAGGTAGATTTCTTTGCCAACGCCGGTGGACTTGAAGAACACGCTCCAGTCCCAGTTGTAATTCATACGGGTTTCCCTATGAGTCTGTTCATAATCTGCTGCGCTCGGTCATGCGGTGTTGAAAATGGCTTCGAAATGCTCATTTACAGCCCGTAAACTCCGCTTTCTCAGCCTTTTTCGCCTTGCCTGCCCTTCGCTCGCGACGATTCTGAAGAGACTCTCGATCTAAGGTTGTGGCCGAAAGCTGGCGTCAGGACCGGCGAGCACGGGGGCTCGCAACCGCGGGTAGCGGCTGGTCCTGATCCATTCAGTGGTTGAGCGTCGCAGTTGCCGGCGCTCGGGGTTCCCTGCATCAGCGCGTCTTATGGACGCGCTGATGCATCACCGTTAAAGCTGTTCTGCAGCTTTGTCGGTGGGGTTGGCGATCAGCTTTTTCAGCTCAGCGCTCATAGGGAAATTCAAGTTGAGGTTCTTCGGCGGCACGGGTTTCAAGAACCACTTGCTGTAGATGTCGTTGATCTCGCCAGACTTGAAGGTGGCGCTGATGGCGTTGTCGACCACTTGCTTGAACTCAGGATCGCCCTTGCGCACCGAGCAGCCGTAAATCTCGAAGGATTGCGGTTGGCCAACCACGACCCAATCATCCGGCTTCTTGGCCTTGGCCATTTCGCCATAGAGCAGGGCGTCGTCCATCATAAAAGCCACGGCGCGGCTGGATTCGAGCATCAAAAACGACTCGCCATGGTCCTTGGCTGAGATGATGTTCATGCCCATTTGCTTGTCGGCGTTCATCGACTTGATCAGCCGCTCGGAGGTGGTGCCGGCGGTGGTCACCACGTTCTTGCCTTTCAGGTCGGCGAAATCCTTGATGCCCGAGGTCTTCTTGGTCAGCAGGCGGGTGCCCACTTCAAAAATCCCCACCGAGAAATCCACCTGCTGTTGGCGTTCAACGTTGTTGGTGGTGGAGCCGCATTCAAGATCGACAGTGCCGTTTTGCACCAGCGGAATCCGCGTTTGCGAGGTGACCAGGGTGTAGCGCACTTTCAGTTCGGGTAGACCAAGTTGCTGTTTGAGCGCCTCGACCACTTTCATTTGCAGGTCGTGGGAGTAGCCAACAGGTTGACCAGGATCGTTGCCCAAGTACGAGAAGGGAATGGAGGCGTCGCGATGGCCGAGGCTGATGCTGCCAGATTCTTTGATTTTCTTCAGAGTGCCGGTCAGTTCGGCGGCTTGGATCGATGTCGACAGCAGGGCCGCGGCGATGGCTGCACCTAACAAATGGGGAACGATACGCATGAGTCTTTTCCTCGGCTTGTTGTTATGACGCAATTCCACCCGCGGCTGAAGCTGTTCAGCCGTCGAGCGTATTACGTCCATAGCTAAGAGCAGAATCTATGCCAGTTTTTTTGGTTGAGTGATAACTCTATAACTGGTTGTTTTTAAACGATAAAAATAAATTTATTGGGGCGGCTGAGTGATGCGCTGTCCGGGCTGCCGACTATTCTCGTGGCTTCCGTTCGGTTATCCGAACGAATTGGCCAGAATGCATTGTGCCGGGCACGCCGGGCGCAGGCTCTGTTCTCAGGCGTCGCCTGCTGTGCTGAACAGCCCCAGGCGGGCGGCCTCGCTCACCGCCAGCGCCGCCGGGTGGCTGATCTTGCGTTCTACCGTAATCAGGAAGAAACCCTCGGTCACGGCGTCGGTGTGGCCCAGTGGCACCACGCCATACTGCGCCGCCACCTCGGCGGCGATGGCCGTCGGTGCCGGAAACACGCCCGCTCCCGCCTGGCCGAAGGCTTTCATTAGCGCGCCATCGTCGAACTCGCCGACCAGGCGCGGGTGGATGTCTTGCTCACGCAACCAACGCAACAGCGGCGCGCGCACGGCACCGCTGTCGCTGGGAATCAGCAAGGGCGCGCCATGGAGCAGTTGCGGGAATCCGCCTTTGAGTTTGCCGGCAAGGGCGGGCGCTGCGAAAAACGTCAGCCCGCATTCCCCCAAGCGGTGACTGTAGCCCTTCACATCCATGCCCGGCGGTAAGGGGCTGTCGGCCAGCACCATGTCCAGGCGGTGGATGGCCAGTTCCGCCAGCAAGCGTTCCAATTTGTCCTCCCGGCACACCATATGCACCGGTTCCGGCAGGGCCAGGGCCGGTGCCAGCAGCCGGTAGGCGATGGATTTAGGCACCATGTCGGCGATGCCCACCCGGAACAGAAATGGGCGCTCTTCTTGGCGGTTGCGCAGGGTTTCCTCGAGTTCGCTACCCACCTGAAAGATCTCGTCCGCATAGGACAAGGCCAGGCGCCCAGTCTCGGTCAGCTCCAGTCGCCGTCCGGCGCGCCGGAATAGGCTCACTCCCAGGGTTTGTTCCAGCTGGGCAATCTGCCCGGAGAGGGTCTGCGGCGTCAGGTGCAACTGTTCGGCGGCGCGCGCCATGCCGCCTACCTTGGCCACGGACCAGAAGTAATGCAATTGCCGGTAGTTGAGCATCTTAGCCTCGTAATACTTCGTTAATAACGAACAATTCGCAAAGAATAAACGATTTTTCTTGATGCAAGATGCCCGTTAGCATGAACGCTTCCAGCCCCTTTTGCGGCCTTATACGGAGGCAGTGACAGTCATGCAGATGACCATCCAATGCCGTGGTTTCGAACTGAGCGAGGGTGCTATTGCATTAGGGTCTGTTGCCGTTTCATCGCGGCCGCGAATGAAACGGCAACAGACCCTAGGGCCTACTGAGCATTAATCGAATTCTGAAGCGCACATTGGACCCCACAGCATGAAAGACATCGCCCAATTCATCGCCGGTTTTCGGCACTTCCAGGAAAAGTACTTCAGCGCAGAGCAGGAGCTGTTCGAGCAGCTGCGGCAGGGGCAACGTCCCAAGGTGCTCATTGTCGCCTGCGCCGATTCACGCGTGGATCCGGCCCTGCTGATGGGAGCGGAACCGGGCGACCTGTTTGTGGTGCGTAATGTGGCCAATCTGGTGCCGCCCTATGAGCCGGGCGGTAGTTTCGCCAGCGTGCCGGCGGCGCTGGAATTCGCCGTGCTGGCGCTTGCGGTCGAGCACGTCATCGTCCTCGGTCATGCCCAGTGCGGAGGCATCCACGCGTTGATGAGCAACTGCGCAGCGGGTGGTGAGTTCATCGGCAAGTGGATGAGTATCGCCACGCCAGCGCGCCAGCGGGTACTCGCCGAACTACCAAGCAAACCGCTCGCCTTGCAGTCCCGAGCTTGCGAACAGGCGGCTATCCTGGTCTCGTTGGAGAATCTGCTGAGCTATCCTTGGATCGCCCAGCGCGTCGCGGCCGGCACTATGCATCTGCATGGCTGGTATTTCGACATGGCCCAGGGTTCGTTGTTGCACTACAACCCGGCGCGCAACAGCTTCGAGCCCATTACTGAAAACAGCGCCGCTCAGTCAGGGGTAACGGAGTAAGCGCCATGATTATCGGTCAAGCATTGATCAATGGAGTGTCCGTCATCAGCGGCGGCGGACCTTGGATAATGAAATGACGGCCATGAGCGTCGGTGAGCCCTGGATGTGGGCTGCCTTTATCGGCTTCGTCCTCGCCATGCTGGCGCTGGATCTGTTCGTCTTCGGCGGACGCCGCGCGCATCGCGTGTCGGTGCGCGAGGCGCTGGCCTGGGTCATCGTCTGGACCAGCCTGGCGCTGCTCTTCGCCGCTCTGCTCTGGTGGTATCTGCACGGCACGTTCGGCGCCGCAGTGGCCCAACGCAAGACGCTGGAATTTCTCACCGGCTACCTGATTGAACAGTCGCTGTCGATCGACAATATGTTCGTGTTCGTGATGATCTTCGGCTACTTCGCCGTGCCGCCAGAGTTGCAACGCCGCGTCCTGCTGTATGGCGTACTCGGTGCCATTGTTATGCGCGCCGGCATGATTCTCGCCGGCGTCTGGCTGGTGCAGGAATTCGCCTGGTTGCTCTATGTGTTCGGCGCCTTCCTGGTCATTACCGGCATCAAGATGCTGATCTTCGCCGACCAGCAGCCCGACCTGGAAAAAAATCCCTTGCTGCGCTGGTTGCGCGGCCACCTGCGCATCACCGACGGCTTTCACGGTGAGCGCTTCTTCGTGATGCAGAACGGCCTGCGCTGGGCGACGCCGATGTTCCTGGTGCTGGTACTGATCGAGACCAGCGACCTGGTGTTTGCGGTCGACAGCATCCCGGCCATCTTCGCCGTCACCACCGACCCCTTTATCGTGTTCACTTCCAATATCTTCGCCATCATGGGCCTGCGCGCACTGTATTTTCTGCTCGCTGACATGGCCGACCGCTTTCATCTGCTCAAATACGGTCTGGCCATAGTGTTGGTGTTTATCGGCACCAAGATGCTGGTCGCGCCCTGGTGGCACATGCCGATCCAATGGTCGCTGGCCACCGTCGGCAGCATCATCTTGATTGCGGTGCTGCTGAGCCTGAGATTGAGCAAGAGCAAAACACCGGTTACGGGAGAGTAATGATGAAGCAGACAGCAGAACCGGCGCTGCCAGAACCGACGCTAACTGAACGCGACAGTGACGGTCGCCTGATCGGCGTAGTCGTCGATTGCCCCCAGCCCTTGCCGGCGGCGGCGGACAATGCCTGGCTGGTGGCCATCGATGGTTCCGCGCATTCGCTTCGCGCCACTGCAGAAGCTGCGCGCTTGGCTGGCCTGATAAAAAGCGGCGTGATCCATCTGCTCAATGTGCAACCCTGGCTTGGCAAGGAAGCGGCGCAAAGCGAACTGCTACGCCGGGGTTGGGCGGCAACGGCCGCCGCGCGTGGGCTGCTCGATGCCAGCGGCAGCCCTTGGCGTTTGCATGTGCTCATGGGGGACGCCGCCGAGTGCATAGTGGCGCTGGCCAGCCGCCTGGGCGGCGTCATCGTTATCGGCAGTAATGGGCTGGGTGCGACCGAGGCCTTACTGCTCGGTTCGGTCGCCTACCAGGTGCTACACCTGAGCAAAGCGCCCGTTCTGGTGGTGCGCTAAACGGCAGCAAAGCAGTGTCCTGTTAGGACCTCGCTAAGACAGGCTGCTGGGGGCGCCAGCTTATAGAACCGCCCTTATCCTTATCTGCCGCGGTGCTGGGTGCCGCTCACTCAGCGGTCTCCTTAGGGCTGAGCGGCTGCTTGGCTTTGGGCGCAAAGCGCGCGGCCAGGCGCATCGAACCGACCACTAAGCGCTGGTAGAGCGCCGGCAGCAGGCGCTGCATGGCGTCCAGGGCCACGGCGTCGCCACCGATCAATATCCGCCGTTTATTGGCCAGGACGCCATTGATAATCACCTTGGCCGCTTGTTCTGGGGTGGTGCGCAGCAACTGGTCGTTAAACTGTTGCCGACCCTCATCGACCCCTTGGCCGGTGACCTGGCTCAAGCTGTCGTTCATACGGGCGGTCAGGGCGATATTGGTCTTGATTCCGCCCGGATGCACGCAGCTGGCGGAGACGCCGCAGGCGGCCATGTCCAGCTCTTGGCGCAGCGATTCGGTAAAACCGCGCACGGCAAACTTGCTGGCGTTGTAGGCGCTCATGCCTGGCTGGGCAAACAGCCCGAAGATGCTTGAGGTGTTGACTATATGGCCTTCGCCGCTGGCTTTGAGGTGCGGCAAAAACGCCTTGGTGCCATTCACCACGCCCCAGAAGTTGATACTCATCACCCACTCGTAGTCGGCGTAATCATTGCCTTCCACGGTGCCGCCCTGGGCCACGCCGGCGTTATTGAAAATCGCATTGACACGGCCATATTCGGCCATCACCTGTTCGGCCCAGGCCTGCACCGCCGCGCGGTCGGCGACGTTGACTTGGCTTGCCGAGGCTTTGACCCCAAGGGCGCGGGCCAGCTCGGCGGTTTCTTTCAGGCCTGCGCTATTCACATCCGAGAGTGCCAAGTGGCAACCCTGACGCGCTAACCCCAAGGCCAACGCCCGGCCGATGCCGGAACCTGCGCCGGTGATGGCGGCAACTTTGTTTTCGAACGACTTCATAGACTGACCTCGGCAGGTTGGCTGGCGGATTGGCTGGTGGGCTGGAAGGCAAATTTTTGCGCCGGATGGTTAGGGTTGATCCGGCTGAAATGATAGGCGGCCGGATCGAAGTTACGCGTCAGCATCCGATAGCGCCAGGTGAAATCCGGCCATAACAGGTTGTTGCGGCCACTCACCGGGTGCAGGTACCAGCTGGTGCAGCCGCCGGCGTTCCACACCGTATCGGCCAGGCCACTTTGCAGTTTGCGGTTAAAAGCTTCCTGCACCTCGCGCTTGGGTTCCAGGCTGTCCAGATTGCGCTCTTTGAGCAGGCTGAGGGCGCCAAGGATGTAGTGAATCTGCGACTCGATCATATAGATCATCGAGTTATGCCCAAGACCGGTGTTGGGCCCCATCAGGAAGAACAGATTAGGGAACCCGGCGGTCATGGTGCCTTTATAGGCTTGCGGGCCTTCGGGCCAGCTGTCGAGCAGGTCAATGCCGTCACGGCCAAACAACACGTTGCGCGGCAACGGATCACTGGCGGTGAAGCCGGTGCCGAAGATGATCGCGTCGACCACGCGCTCCTGGCCATCGCTGGTCACTATGCTGTTGGCGCGAATCTCGCGAATGCCATCGCTGATGACCTTCACATTGGCCTGCGCCAGCGCCGGGTAGTAGTCGTTGGAGATCAGCACCCGCTTGCAACCCATGCGGTAGTGCGGCGTCACAGTGGCGCGCAGCACCGGGTCTTGGATGGATTTTTTGATATGGCCTTTGCTCAGCAACTCGGCCAGCTTCATGATTTTCGGTGCCCAGGCAAAACCTATTACCCGGCTCTCCAATACGCCGTAAATCAACCCGCGCCAGAGCTTTTGGACCAAGGGAAAACGCTGGAAGCGCTGCTGTTCCTGGGCGCTGATCTGCCGGTCGGGTTTGGGCATGATCCACGGCGCGGTGCGCTGATACAGATCGAGTTGCGCCACCTGGGGCTGGATCTGCGGCACAAACTGAATCGCCGAAGCGCCAGTGCCGATCACCGCTACGCGTTTACCTTTGAGGTCGTAGTCGTGGTTCCACTGCTGGGAGTGAAACATCGGCCCTTGGAAACTCTCGATGCCGGGCATGGTCGGAATGGCGGCGGTGGAGAGGGCGCCCATCCCGGAGACCACAAATTGCGCGCTGTAGTGCTGGCCATTGGCAGTTTCAATCAGCCACAACTCGCGGGCTTCATCCCTGCGCAGGCTGTTGATTTCGCTATTGAGTAAGGTTTTATCCTGCAGCCGATACTTGCTCCAGCAGCCTTCGAGGTAGCCTTTGATTTCTGGTTGCGGGGCGAACATCCGCGTCCAGTTGGGGTTGGGTTCGAACGAGAAGGAATACAGGTGCGACTGCACATCGCAGGCGCAGCCTGGATAGTTGTTCACCCGCCAAGTACCGCCGACCCCAGGCTCTTTTTCAAACAGCAGAAAATCGTTTTCGCCCTGTTGTTTCAGGCGAATGGCCATGCCCAGCCCGGAGAAGCCGGTGCCGATGATGGCAATTTTGCAATGCCGGGTAGTGAGGGGGGATACGGGCGCGTTCATGACCAGACTCCTATTGTTGTTATGGTTGGTGTATACAAGTGTCTACCAATGTAGACGAGTGTATACTTGCCGGCAAGCCCCGGCACTACAAGCCAACTTTAGGTAGGGATATGGACGTGCAAACAGCTGATGAGCAAACGTCGCGCGAGGCACCGGGCAAACGTCAGTTGATGGCGGCGGCGCTGCGCCTGAGTTCCACCAGCCGCAGCCTGAGCAGCATCGGCTTGCGCGAACTGGCGCGCGAGGCGGGGCTGAACCCGAATACCTTCTACCGGCATTTTCGCGATGTCGATGATCTGGGCATGGCGCTGATTGAGGATATTTCCACTCAGTTGCGTCAGCCCTTGCGCGAGCTACGGCGTGAGGCGGCGGCGCGGGCGGCCTGTTGCGATCTAGAGAAACAACCGATGTTGTTTGGCATCGACATGCAGCGCGGCCGCCGGGTGACCCATGAGACGGTGCAATTGTTTTTTGATTTCGTCGACCAGCATCCCACGGCATTCCTTATTGGCGTGCGCGAGTTGCACGGCGCCTCGCCACGTTTGCGCCAGGCCTTGATCAGCGTGATGGATGAGTTTGCCGAGGATATGACCGAGGACATCGGCAACTTCAAGCTGCTGCCGGCCAACCTTGACGCGACGCAGGTGCGGCAGATCTCTTATATGGTCAGTCACAACCTGTTCGGCCAAGTGCTCGATTATTTAGCTCAGCCTGCGAGGCAAACGAGCATCCGCGCTCTGGCCGAGGAGAAAATCCTTATGTTGTTCGCCGGCGCCGCGGTGCTGCAGAGTCTGGGGCAATTGCAGTTGCCGGCCGGTTAATCCAACGGCAGTTCGGTGGTGCGCTTGACCTCGCTCATGGCGATATTGGAGTGGGCCTCCAGCACGTGGGGCCGCTGCAACAGTTGGTCGCGCAGGAAACGCTCGTAACTGCCGATGTCTTTGCACACCACCTTGAGCAAAAAATCCGAGCTGCCGGCCATGGCGTAGCACTCCAGCACCTCGGGGTAGCCGACTATGGCGCGCTCGAACTCTTGCAGGTTACTGCGCCCGTGGGCAGAGAGTTTGATGTTGACGAACACCGTCATGGTCAACCCCAGCAGCTTGGGATTGAGCAGCGCGACGGTGCGTTCAATCAAGCCTTCTTCTTGCATGCGATGGATCCGCCGCCAGCAGGGCGATTGGGACAATTCAACCTTCTCGGCAATCTGCGCGGCGGACAGGTCGGCGTTGTGCTGCAGCAGGCGCAAAATCTTGCGGTCGATGGGGTTTAGCGGCCCTTGCATAGACACTCCAAATTATTTGTTTTTATTAGATCAATCATGCGCAGTATTACGGTTTAAACCCGAATTTAGAAAGAAAAAACCAGTACCGGCCAGTCATATTTTAACCAGTCGCCGCGCTAGTTATTTGCGGTGGGAGTGCTGGCATCTAGAGTTACCAGCAAAGTAGGTCGCCAAAAAAACAATAGGAGCGCCCGCATGTCTCTGGCCGAGATTCGCCTCGATGATAAATACCGCCTTGCCACTGGCCATCTGTACCTGACCGGTACCCAAGCCCTGACCCGTTTGCCGATGCTGCAACAGCAACGCGACTGCGCTCAGGGGTTAAATACCGCCGGGTTTATTTCCGGCTATCGCGGCTCCCCTCTGGGCAATCTGGACAAGAGTCTGTGGGAGGCC
Organism: Pseudomonas sp.; assembly: GCF_030698175.1. GTDB lineage: Bacteria > Pseudomonadota > Gammaproteobacteria > Pseudomonadales > Pseudomonadaceae > Aquipseudomonas. The sequence continues at coordinate 52,121 of NZ_JAUYNT010000003.1, read as the reverse complement.
AAAGAGTTTTTGCAGGCCAGCGCCATTCACTTTCAGCCCGGCGTCAACGAAGAGTTAGCCGCCACCGCCGTGTGGGGCAGCCAGCAGACTCACCTGTTTCCCGGCGCCCGTTACGACGGCGTCTTCGCCCTTTGGTACGGCAAAGGTCCGGGCGTCGACCGCTGCGGCGATGTGTTCAAGCATGGCAATTCGGCAGGCGTCGCGCCCCATGGCGGCGTGCTGCTGCTGGCCGGTGACGACCATGGCTGCAAGTCGTCGAGCATCGCCAATCAGAGTGAACACGCCTTTATTGCCGCCTCGATTCCGGTGCTCAATCCGGCCAATATCCAAGAGTTGCTCGACTACGGCATCCTCGGCTGGGAGCTGTCGCGCTACAGCGGTTGCTGGGTGGCGCTGAAAACCATCGCCGAAAATGTCGACTCCTCGGCGGTGGTGGAAGTCGATCCGCTGCGGGTGAAAATCAAGCTCCCGGATGATTTCCAACTGCCGGCGGGCGGTGTGCATATTCGCTGGCCAGACCCGCCGCTGGTGCAGGAAGAACGGCTGAATATCTACAAAATTTATGCCGCACGGGCCTTCGCCCGCGCCAACAACCTCAACCCCTTGATGCTCGACTCGCCCAACCCACGGCTGGGCATTATCACCACCGGCAAGTCTTATCTGGATGTGCGCCAAGCCCTGGACGACCTCGGCCTGGACGAGCAACTGTGCGCCCAGGTGGGCCTGCGGGTGCTAAAAATCGGCATGAGCTGGCCGCTGGAGCCGGTGTCGGTGCATGAGTTCGCCGAAGGCCTGGACGAAATCCTGGTGGTGGAAGAAAAACGCAGCATCATCGAGGACCAACTCACCGGTCAGCTCTACAACTGGCCGGTGGGCAAACGCCCACGGGTGGTTGGTGAGTTCGACGAGCAGGGTGTTTCCCTGCTGCCCAACCTCAGCGAGTTGACCCCGGCGATGATCGCCCGAGTCATAGCCAAGCGCCTGGCGCCGATCTACAGCAGCGAGCAGATCGAGGCGCGGCTGGCCTTTCTCGCCGCCAAAGAGCAAGCCCTGGCGGCGCCCAAGCACAGCACAGTGCGCACCCCGCATTTCTGCTCCGGCTGCCCGCACAATACCTCGACCAAACTGCCGGAAGGCAGCCGCGCCCAAGGCGGCATCGGTTGCCACTACATGACCCAATGGATGGATCGCAACACCGACACCTTCACCCAGATGGGCGGCGAAGGTGCGACCTGGATCGGCCAGGCGCCGTTCACCGACACCCCGCACATTTTTCAGAATCTGGGCGACGGTACCTACTTTCACTCCGGCCACCTGGCCGTGCGTGCGGCCGTGGCGGCGGGGGTGAATATCACCTACAAAATCCTCTACAACGATGCGGTGGCCATGACCGGTGGCCAGCCGATCGACGGCGAACTGCGGGTCGATCAACTCAGCCAGCAGCTGTTCGCCGAAGGGGTCAAACGCATTGCGCTGGTCAGCGATGAGCCGGACAAGTACCCGAGCCGCGCCGGCTTTGCCACCATAGTGACTTTCCATCACCGCAACGATCTGGACGCGGTGCAGCGCGAACTGCGCGAGTTCCAAGGTTGCTCGGTGCTCATTTTTGATCAGACCTGCGCCACCGAGAAGCGCCGCCGGCGCAAGCGCGGCAAGCTGGTTGATCCGCAGAAGCGGGCCTTTATCAATGCGGCGGTGTGCGAGGGCTGTGGCGACTGCGGCGTCAAGTCCAACTGCCTGTCGGTGCTACCGTTGGAAACCGAGCTGGGGCGCAAGCGCGAAATCGACCAGAACTCCTGCAACAAGGATTTCAGCTGCGTCGATGGCTTTTGCCCAAGCTTCGTCACCGTGCACGGCGGCCGGTTGCGCAAACCCCAAGGGGTTTCGGCCAGCAGTTTGTTTATCGCCTTGCCGGAACCGCAGCAACCGAGCCTAGCGCGGCCGTGGAATATCCTCTTGCCGGGTGTCGGCGGCAGCGGCGTGACCACCGTTGGCGCCTTATTGGGCATGGCCGCGCACCTGGAAGGCAAGGGCTGCAGCGTGCTCGATCAGGCCGGTTTGGCGCAGAAATTCGGCCCGGTGATCACCCATATCCGCATCGCCGCCAAGCAGGATGAGATCTTCGCCGTGCGCATCGCCGCCGGTGAAACCGACTTACTGTTGGGCTGCGATCTGGTGGTGGCGGCCAGTGAAGAAGCCTTGGCCAAGCTCAACGACAAAATCGCCCATGCAGTGATCAACAGCCATGAGGCGGCTACCGCCGAGTTCACCCGTAACCCCGATGCCCAAGTGCCGGGGGCGGCCATGCGCGAGGCGCTGATCGAGGCGGTGGGCGCCAGCAAGACCCACTTCGTCGATGCCTCGCGGTTGGCCACTCGGTTGCTCGGCGACAGCATCGCCACCAACCTGTTTATGCTCGGCTTTGCCTATCAGAAGGGCTTGGTGCCGGTGTCGGCGATGGCTATCGATAAGGCCATCGAGCTCAATGGCATCGGCATACAACTTAATCAGCAGGCATTTCTCTGGGGCCGCCGCGCCGCCTACGATGCTGCCGCCGTGGAGAGACTGGCCGCCCCGACCGTGGCGGCCGCCCCGCGCTGCGAAACCTTGGCGGAGATAGTGCAGTTTCGGCTCGATTTCCTCACCGCTTACCAGAACGCCGCCTACGCCGAGCGCTATCGCCAGTTGGTGGCGCGGGTGCAACAGGCCGACACGGACAGCGAGCAGGCGCTGAGCGGCGCAGTGGCACGCAACTACTTCAAACTGCTGGCCTACAAGGACGAATACGAGGTGGCGCGGCTGTATACCGATGGCGCTTTTATTCAGCAGTTGGCCGAGCAGTTTGAAGGCGATTACCGCCTGCAGTTTCACCTGGCGCCGTCCTGGCTGAGCAACCTGTCAGGCACCAATGGCGAGCCGCGTAAACGCCAGTTCGGGCCTTGGATGTTCAAGGCCTTCGGCCTGCTGGCCAAACTCAAGTTCCTGCGTGGCAGCGCCCTCGACCCGTTCGGCCATAGCGCCGAGCGCAAGCTTGAACTGGAGCTGATCGACGACTACGAGCAGAGCATCGCCGCGCTGCTCACCCAGCTGAACGCCACTAACTACCGCACCGCGCTGGCCATCGCCGAGTTGCCGCAGCAGATCCGTGGCTACGGTCATGTGAAGGAGCAGAGCGTGGTCAAGGCCCGTGAGCAGGGCCGGCAACTGCAGGCGCGCTTGTTGGTTAGCGAGATTGCCAGCGTGCAGCTGTTCGAACCGGCGGCCTGATGGCGCAGCTTGTGTCCGCCGGCGATGAATCTTGGCGTCTTATAGGTCTTGCGGGCCGAGTAAACGCAGGACTTCTTCGACACTGGTCATGCCTTGCTGCAATTTGTCGCGGGCATCATCCAGCAGGCTGGTCATGCCTTGCGCCGTGGCCAGGGCCTGCAGTTGGGTGGCACTGACGCCCTGGGTGATGGCATCGCGCAGGGCGTTATTCATGGTCAATACCTCATGGATCGCCACCCGCCCCTTGAAACCCTGGTGGCACTGCTCACAGCCGCGGCCGTGGAAGAACTGCAAGCCGGGCTCGAGAAAATCCGGACCCAGGCGCGCCAGCAGTTCGCTGCTAGGCGCGGCTGGCTCGCGGCAGTTCAGACAAATCCGCCGCACCAGGCGCTGGGCGATGATGGCCTCCAGGGCCGAGGCCAGCACATAGGGCTTGAGGCCGAGGTCCAGCAGGCGGGCGATGGTGGCGGTGGCGGAACTGGTGTGCAGGGTGGAGAACACCATATGGCCGGTGAGGGCGGCATGGAAGGCCACATCGGCGGTCTCCTCATCGCGGATCTCGCCGAGCAGGATCACGTCCGGGTCCTGGCGCAGGATGGCGCGCAGGATGCTGGCGAAGCTCAGGCCGATGCGCTCGCGTACCGGTACCTGGCCGGCCAGGTCGACTTGGATTTCCACCGGGTCTTCGATGGTGACGTAGTTCTTCTCCGAGCTGGCCTCGTGCTGCAGTAACGCGTAGAGGGTGGTGGTCTTGCCGCTGCCGGTGGGGCCGGTGGCGAGGATGATGCCCTGGGGCTTGCTGACCACATGCAGCAGGCGCTTGAGATTGTTGGGGGAGAAGCCCATGTCCTCCAGGGACTGTGCTGCCGATTGGCGCTCCAGCACGCGCATGACGATTTTCTCGCCATTGATGGTGGGCAGGGTGGAGATGCGCAGGTCGACGATGCGCATCGGTGTCTTCACCGTGATCCGCCCGTCCTGGGGGCGACGGCGCTCGGTGATGTCCAGCTCGGCCATCACCTTGATTCGCGATACCAGCGCCATCAGCAGGCTGCTGGGAATCTGGATTTTGTCCTGCAGCACGCCGTCGATGCGGTAGCGCACCACCACCTGCTTGGTGCGCGGATGGATATGAATATCGCTGGCGCGCAGGCGCAGGGCCTCAAGGATGATGGCATTGACCAGGCGGATGGCTGGCGGGTCTTCCGAGCTGCCGAGTAATTGCTCCAGGCTCTCGTTGTCTTCGTCCTCGAGGACTATTTCGATGCCTTCGTAGGGGTCGCTGCTGCCCACTACTGTGGTCAGGTCTTCCAATTGGTTGCCAGGTTCGCCGAACAGCTCCACCAGCTTGGCCTGCATCTGCCCGGCCGCGCAGAGCAGCGGATGGATGCTCAGGCCGGACATGAAGCCCAGCTCCTCGATCAGACCCATGTCCATCGGGTCGGCCATGGCCAGGCGCAGGCGTTTGCCCATCACCCGCAGTGGCAGCACCAGCTGTCGGATACACAGGGCTTGGGGAATCAAGGCCAGCAGGCTGGGGTCGAGCTGGAATTCGCGCAGGTCGATTTCTTCGAACATCAGGTCCTGGCGCAGCAGCTGGTAGATACGCTCCGGCTCGATCCACTCGTGCTGCAGCAGTTGGCGCAGCACCGGGGTCTTGTGGATTTGCATTTCCTTGTGCAACTGCTGGATCTGCTGGGCGTTGAGCAGGCCTTTTTTATGCAGGAGGATGGCCAGTTGACTGCGGTTGGTCACCCCGAGCTTGGCCAGGGTGGCGATATCGCGATGCTGCGTGCGGTTTTCCTGCTCCAGCGCGCGGTTGCGCCGCATCAGCTCGTACTGCTCCAGAGCCAGGGCGATGGTCAGGCGCAGATCGTCGTCGTTCCACGGTTTGAGGATGAAACGGTAGACCGCGCCGTCCTTCACCGAGCCCATCACCGCCTCGGTGCTGGCCTGGCCGGTAAGCATGATGCGGATGGTATCTGGCCAGCGTTCGCGCACCTGGCGCAGCAGTTCACTGCCGTTCATGCCGGGCATCTGGAAGTCGCTGATGATCAGCTCGACCGGTTTGGCTTCCAGCAGCTGCAGCGCCTCGTGGGCGTTATGGGCAAACAGCAGCTCATAGTTCTCGCGCTGGAACACTCGCCGCAGGGCCGCCAGAATGCCCGGTTCATCATCCACCAGGAGCAGCCGGTAGGGGGCTGTCGGCGTGCTGGCGGTGGGTTCATCCGGCGCAGTGCCGCCGACGAACAGCGAGGCGTAGTTGCTCATGTTGGATTTTCCCTGGCGAAGCGCAGGATCACCTGGGTGCCAGTGTCTAGCTTGCTCTTGAGCAGAATCTGGCCCTGCATCACGAGCCGGCGGTAGGGGGCTGTCGGCGCGCTGGCGGTGGGTTCATCTTGGGCAGTGCCGCCGACGAACAGCGAGGCGTAGTTGCTGCTCATGGCTGTTCTTCCCTGACGAAGCGCAGGGTCACTTGGGTGCCAGTGCCTAGCTTGCTCTTGAGCAGAATCTGGCCCTGATGGGCGGCAAGAATATCGCGCGTCACGCACAGACCCAGACCAGTGCCGGCGCCGACCTCGCGGGTGGTGAAAAACGGCTCGAAAACCTGCCCCAGCGCCTCTTTGGCGATGCCGCAGCCGTTGTCGGTGATGCAGACTTCCACCGCGCCATTGCGCACCCGGCTTTTCACCCCGACCATGCCGCCGCTGGCAGGCAAGGCCTTGGCCGCGTTATCCAGCACGTTGTAGAAGGCCTGGGATAGTTTCGCCGGGTAACCCGCCAGTTTCGGCAGTTCACCCAGACGTAAGCGCAGCTGCAAACCCTGGCGGCCCTCGGTCTCCAGCAGGTGGCAGCTGGTGCTGAGTAGGGCATTGAGGTCGCAGGGGGCGAACTCGGCCTGGTTGATATTGGCGAAGGTCTTGAGGTCGACGACTATGCGGGCGATGCGCTGGGTGCCGCTGGCGGATTCCTTGAGCAGCGTGCGAAAGTCCGTCAGCAACGGTGCGCTGGCTGTATCCCCGACCAGCTTGGTGGCGAGCTCGTCGACATAGTCGGCGGCGACCCGCAGGTTGCTGGTGATAAAGCCGATGGGGTTGTTGAATTCATGGGCGATGCCCGCCGCCAACTGGCCGACCGCGCGCAGGTGAGCGCCCTCGTAAAGCTGGCGCTGGGTCTTTTCGATCACCCCGACCTGAGCATTGACCCGTTGTTGCAACTGCTCGGAGAGTATCCGGTAGCGCTCCTCCGAGGCCTGTAAGGCCGCGTGTTGACGTTGCAGCTCGGCGAAGCTGGCCTCGGTGGTGTCCAGGTGCAAGCTGGCCGCCAAACGGTATTTGCCGACGTAGCGCAGGATCAGTTCGTACAGCCGCACCGCCGCCTGGCGTTGCGCCGCCGGCAGCTCGCTGCGCAGCCAACCGAGGGTTTCCAGATTGAACTCGAGGGGCTCGCTGCCGTCGCTGGGGCTTTCAGTCAGCTCGATGGCGCCGCCGCCCAGGGCGCTCAGCAGCTGCAACAGCCTGACCTGCTGCTCACCGGGCAGCAGGTCAACGAGCTTGGGGTCATCCTCGAAGTTACGCATGTCGCACGCTACGCACGGCGCCGTCGCCGAGAGCGCTCAGCAGCTGCAACACTCTGACCTGCTGCTCGCTCGGCAGCAGATCAATGACCTTGGGGACAGCCTGGACGCTACGCATGGGGCGTCGTCTCCTGGGCCGCACTCAATTGGCGGACGAAGGCCTGGGCGCTGATGGCATGTTCACTGGCTAAGGCGAACTCTTGATCGACCACCGGGTAGAGGCGGCGCAACAGTTGTTGAAAGCTTTCCACTACCCCCTGGCCATGCAGCGCACTGGCCAGGGTCAAAGGCGCCCAAGGGGTATTGGCCCAGCGTGCTCGCAGGGTGGCTTCGTCGATCACATCCGGCAGGTCGCGTTTGTTGAATTGCACCACCAAGGGCAGCTGTTCGATATCCAGACCGAGTTTTTGCAGATTTTCGGCCAGGTTGCCGAAGGCGCTGGCGTTATTATCCTGCTGGCTCAATTGCGAATCGGCGACGAAAATCACCCCGTCGACCCGCGACAGCACGGCCTTGCGGGTGCTGTCGTGCTGCACCTGACCGGGTACGGTGTAGAGCTTCAGGCGCAGATCCAGGCCGCTTTGGCTGCGCAGGCCGATGGGCAGCAGGTCAAAGAACAGGGTTCGATCATCGCGGGTTTCCAACACCATAAGTTCACCCTTGCGTTGCGGATTGAGCTGGGTGTGCAACTGCATCAGGTTGCTGGTTTTGCCACTGAGTGCGGGGCCGTAATAGACCACCTTGAGGGTCAGCTTGCGTTCGTTTGGGCTGTAATCGGCCATGCCTGCCTCATTGGTCAATTTTTCGTTTAGCCCCGAGTTAAGCGGTTCGACCTCGGTGCGCTACGCAGTTACAGGCCAAGCGCCTTGCTGGTGGAAAAGGGCGTATTGCTACGATCGCGATGCTCTTGAGGTTAGACCATGAGGTTAAAAAGGGTGGCTGACTCCCAGGAACAATAGCCAATAACCCAGGGCGAGTAACGGCCAGGCCAGCAGCGGCCCAAACAGCAGGCGCCAGAGACGCAGGTAGGGATCGAAACCGACGCCATGCACAAAGCCTCCCGCCACGCCAAGCATCACCAGCATCAGTAGGTTATGGCTGTAGTGGCCTTGGGCATCGAGCATGGCTGCCGGATGAATCAGCAGCAGCAAGGCCAGCGGGCTGGCCAATAGCAGCGACAGCGCCCGAGTCCAGGGGCGCTGCAGTAACGGGCGCGGCTCAGTCGCCACTGGCGCCGTCCTCGTCGAGGTCTTGGGTGGTTTCCAGCCACAAGGCATTGATGATGCCGAAGCTGCAGGCCAGCAGCACGCCGAGAATCCAGGTGAAATACCACATCTGTGAACTCCTTAATTACCCGTAAGTTGGGCCGACTGTTCGATGGTATGAGATGACATTGTTCAGGGCTGCCGCCGCTCTTGTCGCCAGCGTCGGATCAGCCAGGTGCAGCAGTAACCTATGCCCAGCCAACCGAGCGCGGTGAGCCAGGCGGCCAGTCGTGTGTCGGCTTGCAGCCAGCCCCAGCGGGAGAGGATTTCCATCCAGTCATGCTCGCCACCACCGACCAGCGGCAAGAGCTGGGCGCGTGCATCGGCCATGTAGCGGGCAATGTTGAAGCAGTTTTGCAGCCCCCAGATGACGCAGATGGCAAAAGAGCCGGTAGCCCCCGTGCGGTAAAAACTGACCGCTGTCGCAACCGGGAAGATCAGCTGCGCCAGCGTGCCGCCGTAAACCATCAGCGATGCGGAAAACAGCCCGAAGAACGGATGGCCAAATTCATGGAACAGCAGGTTGGCGCCATCCAGCAGCGGGAACCAGCGTTCGCCACTGTTACCGAACCACAGCGCCGCCACGGCAAAGACTAATACGCCGGTCAGGGCCGCAGTGCTTAGCGGTTGCCAGTGCTCTTGCGGGCTGTCAATGGTCGGGTGAGGGGCAGTTGGCCGCGCTGCTTTGCTGGGAAGCTTGCCCATAAGGTACCTATTGGTTGCTGTTTGGGCCGCGCCGTTGCGGCGGCGCGGGGCTCTGACTCAATACAGTCCGTGATTATTGCTTTCAATGTGCGCGGTGGTGACCTTGCCCCACATCTTCACGTAGCCCCACAGGGTGTAGCAGAGGATCAGGGGGATAAAAATGCCGGCCACGATCAGCATGATGCCCAGGGTCTTCTGGCTGGAGACCGCGTCCCAGATGGTCAGGCTCGAAGCCGCGTCGATGCTGGACGGCAGGATGAACGGGAATAGGGCAAAACCTGCGGTACACAGGGTGCCGATAATCGCCAGGCTGGAGCCGAGAAAGGCCAGACCGGCACGCCGGCCCGAGGCGGCAGCCAAGGCCAGTAGGGCACCGAGAATGCCGCCCAGCGGCGCCAGTTGGCTCAGTGGGTAGCGGGCGTAATTGGCCAGCCAGCCGGGGTTGCTCTGGGTCACGGTCTTGGCCAGCGGGTTGAGGGCAGCACTGGCCTCGAAGCTGGAGCTGATCACCCAACCCTGGATATTGCCCAGCCACAGCCAGATCCCGGCGCCGCTAAAGCAGAGCAGAAACAGCACGGCAAATAGCTGCGCGGCACGGCGACTGCGGCGCGCCACATCGCCATCGGTGCGCAGCATCAGCCAGGTGCCGCCGTGCAGCAGCAACATGCTCAGGCTGACCAGCCCGGCCAGCAGGCCGAAAGGGCTGAGCAGTTGCCAGAAGTTGCCCTGGTAGCTGCTGCGCAAGCTGTTATCCAGGGTAAAAGGCACGCCCAGCAACAGGTTGCCGAAGGCCACGCCGAACACCAGGGCCGGCACGAAGCCGCCGACAAACAGCGCCCAGTCCCAGGCCAGACGCCAGCGCGGGTCGGCCACTTTGCTGCGGTAGTCAAAGCCCACCGGGCGGGTGAATAAGGCAAACAGCACCAGCAGCATGGCCCAGTAGAAACCCGAGAAGGCCGTGGCATACACCAGCGGCCAGGCGGCGAACAGCCCGGCGCCGGCGGTCACCAGCCAGACCTGATTACCCTCCCAGTGCGGCGCTATGGTGTTGATCACCACTCGCCGTTCGCTGTCGGTCTTGCCGACGAAGGGCATCAGGGCGGCGGCGCCCAGATCAAAACCATCGGTCAGTGCAAAGCCAATCAGCAAGACGCCGACCAGCACCCACCAAATCAGCTTGAGGCTTTCGTAATCCAACATGGTCATGTCCTCAGGCGGCGATTTTTTCGAAGTGATAACGGCCGGTGTGCAGGCTGCTGGGGCCGAGGCGGGCGAACTTGATCATCAGGTACATCTCGATCACCAGCAGCACGCTGTAGAAGGCCAGCAAGGCCAGCAGTGAACCCCAGACGTCGCCGGCGCTGATGCTCGACGCGGACAGATGTACCGGTAGCACTTCGGCAATCGACCACGGCTGGCGACCGTGTTCGGCCACAATCCAGCCGGTTTGCGCGGCAATCCAGGGCAGCGGCAGGCTGACCAGCGCCCACTTGAGTAACCAGCGTTTCTGCTCCTCGTTTTTACGCGCCGAGGCCCAGAAAGCGCAGATAAACAGGCCGAGCATTAGAAAGCCCGAGGCCACCATCAGGCGGAAACTCCAGAACACCGTGGCCACATTGGGGATGGTGTCCAGGGCCGCTTGTTTGATCTGCGCCTCGCTGGAGTCGACCACCGCGGGGTTGTACTTTTTCAGCAGCAGGCCGTAGCCGAGGTCTTGCTTGTGCCGGTTGAAGGCGGCGATGTTCTCCGGGGTTTTCTCGCCGTTACGCAGTTTTTCCAGCAGGGCATAAGCCTGGATGCCGTTACGGATGCGCACCTCATGCTGAACTATCAAATCCTTGATGCCGGTGACCTGGGTGTCCAGCGAGCGGGTGGCGATGATGCCCATTACATAGGGGATTTTCACCGCGTAATCGGTGCGTTGCTCGGCCTGGTTGGGCAGGCCGAACAGGGTGAAGGCGGCCGGGGCCGGTTCGGTTTCCCATTCGGCTTCGATGGCGGCCAGCTTGGTCTTTTGCACGTCCCCGATCTCATAGCCGGATTCATCGCCGAGGATGATCACCGAGAGAATCGAGGCCATGCCGAACGCCGAGGCGATGGCAAACGAGCGGCGGGCAAAACCCAGGTCGCGACCCTTGAGCAGGTACCAGCTGGAAATCGCCAGCACAAACACGGCGCCGGTTACGTAACCGGCCGCCACGGTATGCACGAACTTGACCTGGGCCACCGGGTTAAACAACAGGGCACTGAAACTGGTCAGCTCCATGCGCATGGTTTCGAAGTTGAACTCGGCGCCCACCGGGTTCTGCATCCAGCCGTTGGCGATCAGAATCCACAGCGCCGACATATTCGAGCCAATCGCCACCAGCCAGGTCACCGCCAAGTGTTGCACCTTACTCAGGCGCTCCCAGCCGAAGAAGAACAGGCCGATAAAGGTCGACTCCAGAAAGAACGCCATCAGCCCTTCGATGGCCAGCGGTGCGCCGAAAATGTCGCCGACATAGTGGCTGTAGTAGGCCCAGTTGGTGCCGAACTGGAACTCCATGGTCAGCCCGGTGGTGACGCCCAGCGCAAAGTTGATGCCGAACAACTTGCCCCAGAACTTGACCATGTCCTGGTAGACCTGTTTGCCGGTGATCACATACACCGACTCCATAATCGCCAGAATAAACGCAAGGCCCAGAGTCAGGGGCACGAACAGGAAGTGGTACATGGCCGTCATGGCAAACTGCAGACGGGATAGGTCGACGACGGTTTCCGAGATCATCTCGGGGTCTCCTCAAGGGCAGGCAAAGGCTTGGTAGGCGGCGCGGCGAGCAGGTGGGCGGCGACCTGTGCGGTGCCTTCCAGCGGCACTGTCGGTGCGCTGAACCAGATGGCTTTGATGGCCAGCAGCAACGCCAGCTTGATCAGCAAAATCACGGCAAGTTCGCGCACCAACGGAATGCGCCAGGGGGAAGCGGGGCGATGCAGCCTTACAGCAGCCATGGTCGTTCAGTTCCGATGGGTTTATGCCTTGATATAAAGCAATAAAAAAGGCCGCTTGGGCAGTGACCCGATGTCGCACGGGTACTGCTCAAGCGGCCGGGATGGCGCGCAGTGGGTTTTACGGGCGTGTTAGCCGTCGAAACCCAGGCGGGTGCGCCAGCGGTTTTCCAGGGCGCGGGTGTCTTGTTGGGAGGGGTGAAAGCCCGGCTGGTAATACTGCAGATAGGGGCGGATGAGGGCGGTGATATAGCCGTTACGTGGGCCAAATAGGGTCTTGAGGCCATATTTCCAGCTGGACCAGTTGAGCAACTGGCCGTCCTTGCGCAGCAAGTCGAGCTGGAACCAGGCGATCACCCCGATAAACATCAGGCTGGTGCTGGCCATGGTCAGGGTGCGCAGCCAGTAGCCGCCGCCGACCGCCAGGTAGGCATCATAGGCCACCGACTTGTGCTCGTTTTCCTCGATGGCATGCCAGAGCCAGAGCTTGTACATGAGCGGATCGGTCATCTGCATATTGATGTCTTCGCGCGCAAGCAGTTGCTCGGCCATGGTCGCGGTGAAATGTTCGAGGGCGCAGGTAGCGGCCAGGCGTTGCTTCTTGGTGGTGAACTTGGTCACCCATTCCAGTAGCACCTTGATGCGCAATTCCAGGGTGCGCAGGTCAATGCCATGGGCCTCGGCGTATTGGTTGTAGGTCGCGTGCTCCTTGGAGTGCATGGCCTCCTGGCCGATAAAGGCACTGATGTCTTTTTGCAGTTGCGGGTCTTCGATTTGCTCGCGCACGGCCCGCACGCTGTCGACGAAAAATTTCTCGCCGTAAGGGAACAGCGACGACAGGTTGTTCATAAAGTGGGTCATAAAGGGGTTGCCACTCCACCAGTATTTGCGGGTCTCAGTGAAACTGAAATCCATCCGGCGCACCGGGAAATTGGCTTTAGGCAACGGTGCTGCGGTTGCACTGGTCGACATAATGAAGTCCTCTGGCGTGGGCCGCAGGCACGTTGCGGCCTTGATTGTGTTGGACTGCAGAGCAGTTACAGCACGCAAAGCAGGTGCGTCACTATTGGGTTTTTTAACGTGCAAGACGAGGTCGAATCCGGCCAGAGCGGCGGGCTTTAAGCCAACTTTTGACGGGCAAGCAGGACGGTGGCGAAAAGGTGGGTTTGCTTGGTGGTGTCAGCGAGGCGCTGCGGCGGATATAGCGTTGTCACCTGAGTCGCGTTAAAGCACGCAAACGCCGGGCCTGCATTGCACAGGCCCGCGCGTTGATCAGTTCTCCAGGTTGCCGCCCGCCAAGGCGCACAGCTCGATGGGATTGGTGATATCCACTTCCTTGCCTTCAGCTGCCAGCAGGCCGCTCTGCTGAAAACGGGTGAACACCCGCGAGACGGTTTCGACCGCCAGGCCCAGGTAGTTGCCGATTTCGTTACGCGACATGGACAGGCGAAACTGATTGGCGGAAAACCCCCGGGCACGGAAACGTGCCGACAGGTTGACCAAAAAGGTGGCGATGCGTTCGTCGGCGGTTTTTTTCGACAGCAGCAACATCATTTGCTGATCATCACGAATCTCGCGGCTCATGATGCGCATCAGCTGGCGGCGTAGCTGTGGCAGCTGCAGGGCCAGTTCATCCAGGCGCTCAAAGGGGATTTCGCACACCGAAGTGGTTTCCAGAGCCTGGGCCGAAACAGGATAAGTTTCGCTGTCCATGCCGGACATGCCGACCAGCTCGCTGGGCAGGTGGAAACCGGTGATTTGCTCTTCACCGGCATCGGTGACGCTGAAGGTCTTTAAGGCGCCGGCGCGCACGGCAAACACCGAGTTGAAGGTGTCGCCTTGGCGAAACAAGAAATCACCTTTTTTCAACGGGCGGCCGCGTTTGACGATTTCGTCGAGCGAATCCATGTCTTCCATGTTCAGTGATAACGGCAAGCACAATGAAGACAAGCTGCAGTCTTTACAGTGCGCTTGCGGTGCTGGGCGAGCCTTGTTGATCTCTGACATGAGGATTTCCTTAGGGGCGCAAACAATGCCGCTAAGGGTAACGCAGCCGCTCAGCTAGAGATAGGCGGCTGTGAAAACTGTTCGGGCATTCAGGTTTTTACCAGGTTAGAAGCGCCAGGCTAGGGCTGGCCGCGTCTGGTTGGGGGGTTAAATCACCCGGGAGAAGCGTTGCGTGGTCAGGGCGCTGAGGTAGCCGTCAAACAGCATGCAAACCGAGCGTGCCAGCAAGCGTCCGGCGGGGCGAATATCGATGCTGTGGGCATCCAAGTCGAGCAGCCCGTCTTTGGCCATTTGCTCGAGTTGCGGCCAGACAGCGGCGAAATAATCAGCGAAATCAATCTTGAAGCGGGTTTCGATAGCGGCAAAGTCTAGGCGGAACTCACAGATCAATTGCTGAATCACTGCGCGGCGCAGCCGGTCATCTTCGTTGCACAAAAGGCCGCGGCAGGTGGCCAGTTGGTCGCTGTCGAGGCTTTGTTGGTAGAGGGCGATATCGCTGTTGTTTTGGCAATAAAGATCGCCAATCTGGCTGATCGAAGACACCCCAAGACCGATCAGGTCGCAATGGCCATGGGTGGTGTAGCCCTGAAAGTTGCGTTGCAGGGTGCCGTCTTCCTGGGCGCTGGCCAGCTCGTCATCGGGCAAGGCAAAGTGGTCCATGCCGATGTAGCGGTAGCCGGCGGCGGTCAGTTGCTCGATGCTGTTTTGCAGCATCGCAAGTTTGTCGGCGGGTGCCGGCAGGTCTTCACTGTTGATCCGCCGTTGCGGCAAGAAGCGCTCGGGCAAATGGGCGTAGTTGAACACCGAGAGCCGATCAGGTTGCAGGGCGATGATGGCATCGACCGTGCGGGCAAAGCTTGCTGGGGTCTGCTTGGGCAAGCCGTAGATCAGGTCAATATTGATCGAACGAAACTGCAGGGTGCGCGCCGCGTCAACGATGGCGCGGGTTTCCTCCAGGCTCTGGAGGCGATTCACCGCCCGCTGCACCTCGGGGTCGAGGTCCTGGACGCCAAGACTGACGCGATTAAAACCCAGTTCACGGAGCAAACCCATGGTGGACCAGTCGGCTTCGCGCGGATCGATCTCGATGCCGTAATCGCCGCAGTCGTCGTCCAGTAAGTTGAATTTGCTGCGCAGTTTGGCCATCAGCCGGCGCAGTTCATCGTGGCTGAGAAAAGTCGGCGTACCGCCACCCAGATGCAGCTGCTCGACCTGCTGATTAGGCGCGAGGTGGCAGCTGATCAGGTCGATTTCTTTTTCCAGCCGCTCCAGGTACGGCAGCGCCCGGCCACGGTCTTTGCTGATGACTTTGTTGCAACCGCAGTAGTAGCAAATGTTGGCGCAAAACGGCAGGTGTACATACACCGACAACGGGCGTTGGGCTTTGCGACTGTCCCGTAAGGCGTGCAGCAGTTCAAATGAACCGATGCCGTCATGAAATTGCACGGCAGTTGGGTATGAGGTGTAGCGTGGGCCGGCTTGATCGTAGCGACGGATCAGATCGGTGTCCCAGCGAATGGCGTCGAGCATGCGGGCAGTCCCCGGTTGGCTGGCCTGAGTTCAGGAGGCATGCCGGGGAGTTTAAATAGACTTGGCGCAGCTGATCTTGACCTGTATCAACCGGACTGGCCGGCGCTCGCCGCGCCATGCGCGCCGTGGCCCATCAGCCAGGCTTGGTGGGGGCCGGGCAGGGTCCACAGGCCAAAGAGGATGACCAGCAGGCCGCCGGCCATGCGGATGTTGCGTTTGCGCAACAAGCGATTCACTCGCTCCGCCGCCAGGCCGCTGGCCAGCAACACTGGCCAGGTGCCCAGCCCAAAAGCCAGCATCAGCAGCGCGCTGTCGACGGCGCTGCCTTGGCTGGCAGCCCAGAGCAGGGTGCTGTAGACCAGGCCGCACGGCAGCCAGCCCCAGAGCGCGCCCAGCAGCAGCGCCCGGGGCAGGCTGGTGACTGGTAGCAGGCGTTTGGAAAACGGCTGAATATGCCGCCAGAGCCCGCGCCCCAGCGCCTCGATACGGGTCAGTCCGCTCCACCAGCCACCCAGATACAAGCCCATGCACACCAGCAGCAAACCGGCGGCTATGCGCATGCCCATGGCTGCCGGGCTATTGGCCAGCGCCCAGCCGCCGAGACCGAGCAGCAGGCCCGCGCAACCATAGCTGAGTACCCGGCCGAGGTTATAGGCCAGCAGCAGTTGCAGGCGACGGCTGCGTTGTTCGGCGGGAATGGCCATGGTCAGGGCGCCCATCAAACCGCCGCACATACCCAGGCAATGACCGCCACCGAGCAGGCCGAGCACCACGGCGGAAATCAATAAGGGCAGCAGTTCAAGCACGGGGTGGGTCCTGCGGGTTGTTTTTGTCTTGCGCCTCTTGCACGCCGGCGCGATGCGCGGGGTCTTCGTCGTCAAACAGGATGCTGTGGGCCGGGCCGTCCATGTCGTCGTACTGGCCGCTATCGACCGCCCAAAACAACAGGCGAATGGCCAGGGCGACAATCACTATGGCGATGGGAATCATTACGTACAGCGCGTCCATCACAGCTCCGTGGTTGATTGGCTAGCGGGTCAGGCGTAAGGCGTTGAGTACCACCAGCAGGGAACTCAGCGACATGCCCAAGGCGGCCCACAATGGGGTGACCCAGCCGAGGGCGGCGAAGGGCAGCACCAGGCCATTGTACAGGCAGGCCCAGGCCAGATTCTCGCTGATAATCCGCCGGGTCCGCCGCGCCAGGGCGAAGGCTTGAATCAGGCTGTCGAGGCGATTGGACAAGAGCACGGCATCGGCGCTGGTTTTTGCAAGATCGGTAGCCGAACCCATGGCCACGCTGATGTCGGCCGCCGCCAGCACCGGCACGTCGTTGACCCCATCGCCGAGCATCAGCACCCGCCGGCCTTGAGCATGCAATTGCTGCAGCACTGCAAGTTTGTCGGCCGGGGTCAGGCCGCCACGGGCGTCGTCGATACCCAGCTCGGCCGCCACCTGGGCGACCATCGGTGAGCTGTCGCCCGACAACAACAGGGTTTGCCAGCCCTGGGCGCGGCAGGCGTCGAGCAAGGCTTGCGCATCGCTGCGCAAGCGATCATCGAGCACCAGCCAGGCCAGCGGTCCTTGGCAGTCGCCAAGCAGCAACCACTGGCCTTGTTCGGCGGCGATGCTGGGCGGGCTGGCGTCACTGAGGGCGCTGACAAACGCCGGCTGGCCGATGCGCAATTGTTGGCCATTGACCCAGCCTTCCAGGCCGACGCCAGGCTCGCTGCGAACCTCGGTTGCGGCCAGTG
This sequence comes from Pseudomonas sp., assembly GCF_030698175.1. Classification (GTDB taxonomy): domain Bacteria; phylum Pseudomonadota; class Gammaproteobacteria; order Pseudomonadales; family Pseudomonadaceae; genus Aquipseudomonas. The sequence continues at coordinate 35,034 of NZ_JAUYNT010000003.1, read as the reverse complement.
GCGACTGACCAAAGGCGCGCGCTATGGGGTGTTCGGAGCGGTTTTCCAGGGCGGCGGCCAGGGCCAGACAGTGTTCTGCGTCCGCGGCGCCCAGGGGGTGGATTTCACGCAGGGTCAGGCGCCCCTCGGTGAGGGTGCCGGTCTTGTCGAAAATCACCGTGTCGATTTGATTCAAACCGTCGAGCACATGGCCACGGGTCAGTAACAGGCCGAGTTTATGCAGGCTGCCGGTGGCGGCGGTCAGCGCTGTCGGTGTGGCCAGTGACAGGGCGCAAGGGCAGGTGGCGACCAGCAGGGCCAGCACAATCCAGAACGCCCGCTGTGGATCAAGCTGCCACCAGAACAGGCCGACTATGGCCGCCGTAACCAGCACGATCAGCAGGAACCATTGCGCCACGCGGTCGGCCAGTTGGGCCAGACGCGGTTTTTCTGCCTGGGCGCGCTCCAGCAAGCGCACGATCGCCGACAGCCGGGTGGCGCTGCCGAGGGCTTGCACTTGGACGGTGAGCGGGCCTTCGACATTCAAAGTGCCGGCACTGACATGGTCGCCAACAACCCGCGGCAGCGGCAGGTATTCGCCGGTGAGCAGTGATTCATCCAGGCTCGACTGGCCGCTGATGATCAGCCCGTCGGCAGCCAGCAAGGCACCGGGCGGCACCAGGATCTGCTCTCCAAGCTGCAGTTCGCTGAGCAAAATCCGCGTGCTCTGGCCCTGCGCGTCCAGCCGTAAGCAGGAGGCGGGCAACAGGTTAACCAGCTGTGCGGTGGCGGCGGCGGTACGCTCGCGGGCGCGGCGTTCAAGGTAGCGGCCGGCCAGCAAAAACAAGGCGAACATGCCCACCGCATCAAAATACAGCTCGCCGTGCTGAAACAGGGTTGACCAGATACCGGCCCCGTAGGCGCCACCAATCGCCAGGGATACCGACACGTCCATGGTCAAGTGGCGGGTGCGCAGGTCGCGCAGCGCGCCTTTGAAAAAATCGCCACAGCAGTAAAAAACAATCGGCGTGGTTAAAAACAAGCTGACCCAGCGCAGGATTTGATCCATTTCACGGCTCAGATCGAGGCTGAACTCCGGCCACGTGGCCATGCTGGCCATCATCACCTGCATCCACAGCATGCCGGCCACACCCAACTGGCGCAGGGCCCGGCGGTTCTCTTCGGCCAGCTGGGCCACGGCCAGGTCGGGCTGATAGGGATGGGCGGCATAGCCGATGCTGCGCAGCGCCTTGAGTAACTGGCTCAGGGGTAGTTGCTCGGCGTTCCAGCTCAGATACAGGCGGTGGTTGGACAGGTTGAGGTTGGCCTCTGAGACGCCTGCGAGCTTGCGCAGGTGTTTTTCGATCAGCCAGCCACAGGCGGCGCAACTGATACCCTCGATCAATAGGCAAGTGCTGCTTTGTTCGCCATCGTGCTGGACAAACGCCTGTTGCACATCGTCGCGATCATAGAGCGCCAGTTCATCGGCAAGCTCTTTGGGGAAGGCATCGGGATTGGCGGAGGTTTCGCTGCGGTGCTGGTAATAACTCTCCAGCCCTGCCGCGACTATGGCCTCGGCTACGGCGGTGCAACCGGGGCAGCACATAACGCGCAACTCACCGAGTACGCGGGTTTGAAAGCGGCTGCCGGTGAGTACCGGCAAGCCGCAGTGGTAGCAGGGGGTTGGGTTAGCCATCTAACGCGCAGTCATTGACCCAGTTGCAGTGGCGTGCCGGAGGCCAGGGTTTCTTCCTCGAACAGCCGCCAGTCTTTGCCACCTTCCTGGCCCAGCAGTTCAATAAAGCGGCGGCCCTGCACGCTGTCTTGCATTATGCCGCGGTAGAACTTGCCTTCGGCCGGCTGCAGGACAATGCGGCGGTCCTTTTCCGGCTGAGTCGGCGAGATCAGATTCAAGGTCAGTTGTTGCGGACGGCTAATGCCACTCAGTTCAATTTCGGCGGTGCCGGTTTCGTCGTTAAAGCTGACTCGGGCGCTCATCTGTAACTGCTTGGCCAGGGTTTCCCGGTCCAGCGCGGTATTGATGCCTTTGCCGGCATCGTAGTAATTGTCGACCACCAGGCTGTCGCCTTTGAGGATCGATATGGTGAGCAGCGACAGGCCCAAGACGACGGACAACGCCAGCAAGGAAATAATAAACCAGGGCCAAAATTGCTTGTACCAGGGCTCGATAGGCGTTTGCAATTGCATGTGGGGGTCCGCGTTTAAAGGTTTATAGGGTTAACGCACGCTGGGGCCGATAAAGCGGCTGTCAGCGTCGTTTTTAATGCCCGGTGCATCGACAGCGCGAACGCTGAAGCTGATTTCGTTGGCGCTCGAGGGCAGCTTTGCCGGCTCAATTGACAGCTCAATCGGAATCGAGAGGATCTCGCCAGCGGCCACTTCGACTTCATCTTTACCGGCAAAGTCCAGATCATCCAGGCCTTCGGCTTGTATTTTGAACACATGATCGAGCTGGTCTTTGTTCATGATTTTCAGGGTGTAGACGTTCTCGATGTCACCATTCTGGTTTTCACGAAACAGTACCCGGTCCTTGATGACGTCCAGTTGCACCAGTGGTCGAATGCTTACGGCATAGGCGAAGAAGCCCATCATCACCAGCAGCGCAATGGCATAAGCAATCAGGCGTGGCCGCATTAACTGGGTTTTTTGCCCGGAGAGGTTGTGCTCGGTGGTGTAACTGATCAGGCCCTTGGGGTAATCCATTTTCTCCATGATGCTGTCGCAGGCATCGATACAGGCCGCGCAGCCGATGCATTCGATCTGCAGGCCATCGCGGATGTCGATGCCGGTCGGGCACACCTGGACGCACATGGTGCAGTCGATGCAGTCACCGAGGCCTTCGGCCTTGTAGTCGGTGGTTTTTTTGCGCGGCCCACGGTGTTCGCCACGGCGTGGATCGTAGGAGACGATCAGGGTGTCTTTGTCGAACATCACGCTCTGGAAGCGCGCATAGGGGCACATGTAAATGCACACCTGTTCGCGCAGCCAACCGGCATTGCCGTAGGTGGCGAGGGTGAAGAAGCCTATCCAGAAATACGCCCAGCCATCGGCGCTGCCATCCAGTAGCTGGCCGAGTAGGTCACGAATCGGGGCAAAGTAGCCGACGAAAGTCACCCCCGTGGCCAAACCAATCAGCAGCCAAAGGCTGTGCTTAGCGGTTTTGCGCAGCAGTTTTTGCCCGCTCATTGGCGCTTTGTCGAGCTTGATCCGTTGGTTGCGATCACCCTCGGTGACTTTCTCGCACCACATGTAGATCCAGGTCCAGACACTTTGCGGGCAGGTGTAACCACACCAAACCCGGCCGGCAAACACGGTAATAAAAAACAGGCCAAATGCGCAGATGATCAGCAGCCATGACAGCAGCACGAAGTCTTGCGGCCAGAAAGTCGCGCCAAAAATATAAAATTTGCGTCCCGGTAAGTCCCACCAGATGGCTTGTCTATCGCCCCAGTTGAGCCACAGGGTGCCGAAATACAGCAGAAACAACCAAGCCCCCCCGGCCATCCGAATGTTCCGGAATAGACCGGTAAAGGCGCGGGTGTAAGTGGTTGCGCGACTGGCGTACAGGTCAACGGTGGTCGAGCCTTTGGCCGGCGCCGGGGTGACATCTTTGATCGGAATCTGTTGATTCATCGCGGCATACCACGGTAGCGGATAAATGCCCCAGCTCGATGCGGTTGGGGTCGTGAGCACTTGCTTATAGGCGATGATACGCCTGCGACAAATTGGCAAGGGTGCGACCTATGGTCACCCATCGCTCTGTGCTTTCCTGCTCATTAAAGCAAAACGGCGTCAGGGGTTGCCTGACGCCGCTCAATACTTCAGTGCATAAAACCCTTATTTAGCGTCTTTCTCGACTTTAGCGTCTGTCTCGGTATGCGAGAGGCTGTAGACGTAAGCCGCTAGCAAGTGGACTTTGTCTTCGCCGAGAAAAGCCTGTTGGGTCGGCATCACGCCTTGGCGACCGTAGCGAATGGTCTGTTGCAGTTGGGCAAAGCTGGTGCCGTAGATAAAGGCCGCAGGGTTGCTCAAGTTGGGTGCGCCCATCGCCGGGGTACCGTGACCTTGTGGGCCGTGACAGGCAACGCAGTTGCCAGCGAAGAGTTTTTTGCCCGCATCGATGTCAACTTTGCTGTTTTCTGGCAGCTTGCGGCCGGCGATCTCAGTCAGCACATAGGCTGAGACATTGCGCACGCCAGCTTCACCGAGCACTTCACCCCAGCCCGGCATCACCGCATGACGGCCCGCCAGAATGGTGGTTTGAATGGTGTCTGGTTCACCGCCCCAGCGCCATTCACTGTCGGCTAGGTTAGGGAAACCGTAGACACCTTTGCCGTCGGAGCCATGGCAAACCGAGCAGTTGCTGGCAAACAGGCGGCCGCCCATTTTCAGCGCCTGTGGGTCATTGGCTACTTCGCTGATCGGCATGGCCGCGTATTTGGCATACAGCGGGCCGTATTGCTCATCGCCCTTGGTCATTTCCCGCTCGTACTGCTTAACGGCAGTCCAGCCACCTTCGTAGCCTGGGAAAATACCTTTCCAGTTACCCATGCCTGGGTAGAGCACCAGATAACCCACGGCAAAGATAATGGTGAGGATAAACAACATAAACCACCACTTGGGCAGTGGGTTGTCTAACTCTGCAATGCCATCGAAAACGTGGCCAACGGTTTCTTCGGTGGTTTCCGGACGTTGCCCTTTGCGGGTGGAAAGCACTAACCAGATCAGCCCGATGATGGTGCCGCTGGTCAAAATTGTGACGTACCAACTCCAAAAAGTGGTCATTCGCTCTTACTCCTGGAAGCTTGTTCTTCGCGTTTTTCAGCTTCGGTATCGTCGGCAAAAGGCAAGTTGGCGGCTTCATCGAAGCTGCCTTTGCGCTTGCTGTTGTAAGCCCAGAGGACCACACAGGTAAACGCGACCACCACCAGCAAGGTGCCCAGGCCGCGTAAAGTTCCGATATCCATGTGCCTTACCGTTTGTTCTTGATGGCAGTGCCAAGGGACTGCAGGTAAGCCACCAGGGCTTCCATTTCAGTCTTGCCCTTGACCGCGTCTTTGGCGCCGGCAATGTCGGCGTCGGTGTATGGCACGCCCAGGGTGCGCATGGCCTGCAACTTGGTGGCGGTATTCACGCCATCGAGCTTGTTCTCAACCAGCCATGGGTAGGCCGGCATGATCGACTCAGGCACCACGTTACGCGGGTTATAGAGGTGAGCACGGTGCCAGTCATCCGAGTAACGACCGCCAACCCGAGCCAGGTCCGGGCCGGTGCGCTTGGAGCCCCACAGGAAGGGGTGATCCCAGACGCTTTCACCGGCTACCGAGTAGTGACCGTAACGTTCGGTCTCGGCGCGGAATGGGCGAATCATCTGCGAGTGGCAACCAACGCAGCCCTCACGGATGAAGATGTCGCGCCCTTCGTGTTGCAAGGCGGTGCGTGGCACCATGCCTTCAACGGGTTTATTAGTGACGTCTTGGAAAAACAGCGGGACGATTTGCACCAGACCGCCGATGCTCACAGCCAGGACCATCAGCACGGCCATCAGGCCGATATTTTTTTCTACCGTTTCGTGATTCATGCGTGGTCTCCAACGGCCATTTGCGCCGCGGCTTCGTACTCTGCAGGCACTGCAGAACGTACGGTGCGCCAAGTGTTGTAAGCCATCAGCAACATGCCGCTAAAGAAGAAGGCACCGCCGATTGCCCGTACCAAGAAGCCAGGGTGACTGGCTTGCAGGGCTTCAACGAAGGAGTAGGTGAGGGTGCCGTCTTCGTTGACTGCGCGCCACATCAGGCCCTGAGTGATGCCGTTGACCCAAAGTGCAGCGATGTACAGCACGGTGCCGATAGTGGCCAGCCAAAAGTGTGCGTTGATCAGGGCGACGCTGTGCATCTGCTCACGGCCATACACTTTCGGGATCAGGTGATAGAGCGCGCCGATCGAGATCATTGCCACCCAGCCCAAAGCGCCGGCGTGTACGTGGCCGATGGTCCAGTCGGTGTAGTGCGACAGGGCGTTGACGGTCTTGATCGCCATCATCGGACCTTCAAAGGTCGACATGCCGTAGAACGCCAATGAGACGACCAGGAAGCGCAGAATCGGATCGCTGCGCAGCTTATGCCAGGCGCCCGAGAGGGTCATCATGCCGTTGATCATGCCGCCCCAGCTTGGTGCCAGCAGAATCAGTGACATGGCCATGCCGAGCGACTGCGCCCAATCCGGCAGCGCGGTGTAATGCAGGTGGTGCGGGCCGGCCCAGATGTACACGGTGATCAGTGCCCAGAAGTGCACGATCGACAGGCGATACGAGTAGATCGGACGCGCAGCCTGCTTGGGAACGAAGTAGTACATCATCCCCAGGAAACCGGCGGTCAGGAAGAAGCCCACGGCGTTGTGGCCGTACCACCACTGGATCATCGCATCGGTAGCACCGGCGTAGATCGAGTAGGACTTGAAGGCGCTAACCGGCAACTCAAGGTTGTTGACTATGTGCAGCAGTGCCACGGTGAGGATGAAACCACCGAAGAACCAGTTGCCTACATAGATGTGCTTAACCTTGCGCTTAACGATGGTGCCGAAGAACACGATCGCGTAGCTGACCCAGACAATTGCGATCAAAATATCGATCGGCCATTCCAGCTCGGCATACTCTTTGGAAGAGGTCAGGCCCAGTGGCAGGGTGATAGCTGCCAGGACGATGACCGCTTGCCAGCCCCAGAACACAAAGGCGGCCAGGGTGTCGGAGATTATTCTGACTTGCGAGGTGCGTTGCACCACGTACAAGGAGGTCGCCATCAGTGCGCAACCACCAAAGGCAAAAATTACTGCGTTGGTGTGCAGTGGACGTAGACGGCCGAAGCTGGTCCACGGCAGGCCGAAGTTAAGTTCTGGCCAGACGAGTTGTGAGGCGATTAGAACGCCTAGACCCATCCCTACAATCCCCCAAATCACCGTCATAATGGCGAATTGGCGGACCACCTTATAGTTATAAGCAGTCGGACTTATTGCTGAGCTCATGCGTTTTGTTCCACGGTTAATGGAGTTTTCTGGGGACTAAAAATCGGCGGCAAGTATGGGCAAAGCAGGTGCCCATTGCAATGAGCAAGGCCAGCAAAATCGGGCTTTACAGGCTTGCTGTAAGCGATTTTAAGTATCGATTGATAGTCCTCACCGAGGCTTCGAGCATTGCCGGTATCCCGCTAAAGGGAAGGCAATTGCCGCACAGTCCTGATGAATGGCGACTGCGCAGAGCTTAGCTGAACTCAGTGTGCTTGCTAGGACGCGAGAATATCGCTGCGACACTCTGTCGCAGCGTGGCGGGGAAACAAATCCTTACAAGGCACCTCCTTGTGTCAGTAAGTCTTGCTTGAATCTTGGCTCTGCTAGTGCCAGACAGTTAATGGCATCGCCGGCACTCACAGAGGTCGCGTTGAGCGGTGTTACTCGGCGCGTGGTTTCTCTACGGCGGACTGCCCCAGGCTGAACACATAAGCCGCCAGCAAGTGGACTTTGTCGTTGCCGAGGAAGTCTTGCTGGTTTGGCATTACCCCTTGGCGACCATAACGAATGGTCTGTTGCAGCTGGCTAAAACTGGTGCCGTAGATAAAAGCAGCAGGTTTACTCAGGTCGGGGGCGCCCATGGCTTGCACGCCATGCCCGTCTGGGCCATGGCAGGCCATGCAATTGCTGGCAAACAATGCCTTGCCAGCGGCAGCGTCAGCCTTGGCGCCGTCGGGTAATTTGCGCCCGGCAATGCCTTCGAGCACAAAGGCCGCGACATTCTGCACGCCGGTTTCGCCGAGCGCTTCTCCCCAGGCCGGCATTACGGCGTGACGCCCGGCCAAAACACTGGTTTTGATGCTGTCCGGTGCGCCGCCCCAGCGCCATTGTTGATCGGCCAGGTTAGGGAAGCCGAAAGCGCCTTTGGCATCCGAGCCGTGACAGACCGAGCAGTTGCTGGCAAACAAGCGACCGCCCATTTTCAGGGCTTGCTGGTCTTTGGCCACTTCACTGATCGGCATAGCGGCAAATTTGGCGTAAATCGGGCCGTATTGTTGCTCGGCTTTATCGACTTCTTTTTGCCATTGTTTGACCTGTGTCCAGCCGCCGTCATAGCCCGGCAGTATGCCTTTCCAGTTGCCCAGGCCCGGATAGAGCGCCAAGTAGCCAACGGCAAAAATAATGGTGCCGACAAACAGCATAAACCACCACTTTGGCAGTGGGTTGTCATACTCCTCGATGCCATCGAAGGAGTGCCCCATGGTTTGCTCGGTGGCGCCTTTTTGTGTCTCGCTTTAGCGCGTTGCAAAAACTAACCAGAGCAGTGCCAGTAAGGTGCCGACGGTCAGTAGAGTGATGTACCAACTCCAGAAAGTGCTCATGTGTTGTTACTCCTAGAAGCTCGTTCTTCGCGTTTTTCAGCTTCGGTATCGTCGGCAAAGGGCAGGTTGGCCGCTGCGGCGAAACTGTTTTTGCGCTTGCCGCTGTAAGCCCAGAGGGTCACGCAGGTAAACGCGATCACCACCAGCAAGGTGCCCAGGCCGCGCAACGTTCCGACGTCAATTGCACCGTTAATAAAAGAAGAGGGCATCAGCCTTACCTCTTGTTCTTGATGGCAGTGCCAAGGGACTGCAAGTAGGCCACCAGGGCTTCCATTTCAGTTTTGCCCTTGACCGCGTCTTTGGCGCCGGCAATGTCGGCATCGCTGTACGGCACGCCCAGGGTGCGCATGGCCTGCAACTTGGTGGCGGTATTCACGCCATCGAGCTTGTTCTCAACCAGCCATGGGTAGGCCGGCATGATCGACTCAGGCACTACGTTGCGCGGGTTGTAGAGGTGGGCACGGTGCCAGTCATCCGAGTAGCGACCGCCAACCCGGGCCAGGTCCGGACCTGTGCGCTTGGAGCCCCACAGGAAGGGGTGGTCCCAGACGCTTTCACCGGCCACCGAGTAGTGACCGTAACGTTCGGTCTCGGCGCGGAATGGGCGAATCATCTGCGAGTGGCAGCCCACGCAGCCTTCACGGATGAAAATATCGCGGCCTTCATGTTGCAAGGCGGTGCGCGGCAGCATCCCTTCAATCGGGGTGTTGGTAACGTCCTGGAAGAACAGTGGGACTATTTGCACCAGACCGCCAATGCTCACGGCCAGCACCATCAGAACCGCCATCAGGCCGACGTTTTTCTCAATCGTTTCGTGATTCATACGTGTGCTCCTGCGGTCATCTGCGCGGCGGCTTCGGATTCGGCCGGAACGGCGTCACGCACGGTGCGCCAGGCGTTGTAGGCCATCAGCAGCATGCCGGCGAAGAAGAAGGCACCACCAATGGTGCGCACCAAGAAGCCCGGATGACTGGCTTGCAAGGCTTCAACGAAGGAGTAGGTGAGGGTGCCGTCTTCGTTGACTGCGCGCCACATCAGGCCTTGAGTAATGCCGTTGACCCACAGCGAGGCGATGTACAACACGGTGCCGATAGTGGCCAGCCAGAAGTGCGTGTTGATCAACGCAACGCTGTACATCTGTTCGCGGCCGTACACTTTTGGGATCAGGTGATAGAGCGAGCCGATTGAAATCATCGCGACCCAGCCCAAGGCACCGGCGTGTACGTGGCCGATGGTCCAGTCGGTGTAGTGCGACAGGGCGTTGACGGTTTTGATTGCCATCATCGGACCTTCAAAGGTCGACATGCCGTAGAACGCCAGCGACACCACCATAAAGCGCAGAATCGGGTCGCTGCGCAGCTTATGCCAGGCGCCCGAGAGGGTCATCATGCCGTTGATCATGCCGCCCCAGCTTGGCGCCAGCAGAATCAGTGACATGGCCATACCGAGCGACTGCGCCCAATCCGGCAATGCGGTGTAGTGCAAGTGGTGCGGACCGGCCCAGATGTACACGGTGATCAGTGCCCAGAAGTGCACGATCGACAGGCGATAGGAGTAGATCGGCCGACCGGCTTGCTTGGGCACGAAGTAGTACATCATCCCCAGAAAGCCTGCGGTCAGGAAGAATCCCACCGCGTTGTGGCCGTACCACCACTGGATCATTGCATCGGTCGCACCGGCATACAGCGAGTAGGACTTGAAGGCGCTAACCGGCAACTCAAGGTTGTTGACGATATGCAGCAGCGCCACGGTGAGGATAAAACCGCCGAAGAACCAGTTGCCGACATAGATATGCTTCATCTTGCGCTTCATTATCGTGCCGAAAAACAGCACGGCGTAGCAGACCCAGACAAGGGTGATGAGGATGTCGATCGGCCATTCCAGCTCGGCATACTCTTTGGACGAAGTCAGGCCCAGCGGCAGGGTGATGGCCGCCAGCACTATCACCGCTTGCCAGCCCCAAAAAACGATGGAAGCGAGCGTGTCGGAGATTAGTCGGGCTTGCGAGGTGCGTTGCACCACGTACAGGGAGGTGGCCATTAGTGCGCAACCGCCAAAGGCGAAAACTACCGCGTTGGTGTGCAGTGGTCGCAGGCGGCCGAAGCTGGTCCATGGCAGGCCGAAGTTAAGATCGGGCCAGACCAGCTGTGAGGCGATAAGCACCCCGATCCCCATGCCGACGATCCCCCAAATCACCGTCATAATGGCGAATTGGCGAACCACCTTGTAGTTATAGGCAGTACTGATGGTTGTGTTCATTTCTGAGTTCGCATCCACGGTTATGGGCAGATTCTTTTAAAAGCGGGGTAAGCATGCTGAAACGTTCTGTTACCGATATTGATCAGGATCAATACCGTCCGAGTCAGCCCTGGCCGGCACAGTGGCTGTACGACCTGCCCTGCGGGCCCGTGCAGGGGCATTTGATTTTGGCTCACGGCGCCGGCGCACCCATGGACAGCCCATTTATGCAGACCATGGCCGAGCTATTGACCGCGCGGGGCCTGGGGTTGCTGCGGTTTGAGTTTCCCTATATGGCACAGCGCCGGCTTAATGGCGGCAAGCGCCCGCCAAATCCGCAAGCGCAATTGCTCGATTGTTGGCGTGGGGTTTACCGGCAGGTGCGACAGCAAGTCACGGGGCCATTGGCCATCGGCGGTAAGTCGATGGGCGGGCGAATGGCCAGTATGGTGGCCGATGAGCTGGGCGCCGATGCGCTGGTTTGTCTGGGCTATCCATTTTATGCCGTCGGCAAGCCCGAAAAGCCGAGGGTGGCGCACCTGGCCGAGTTAAAGACTCGTAGTTTGATTGTGCAGGGTGAGCGCGATGCGCTGGGCAATAGGCCCACGGTGGCGGGCTATCGGTTATCGAGCGCCATCGAGCTGCTCTGGCTAACGGCCGCCGATCATGATCTGAAACCCTTAAAAATCTCGGGCTTCAGTCATTCTCAGCATCTAGAAACGGCGGCCGATGCGATTGCCACCTTTGTGCTCAAGCCTTAGTGATTGAAACGTTCAATCAGCGCGCACTGCTGATTGGCGGTGGCCGTCGGCTCGGTGCTCAGCTGTTCGGTGTGCTACGCAGCCCCGTTGCGGTGCAGATGTCACTCAGCGCCCCGATAGGCTTGTGCGCGCTCTATTGCATGGCATGCACGGCTTCTTTGGTGGTTTTTTGTAGCTTGGCGATCAGCTGATGAGTCTGCCCGGTGGACTCGCCCGTGCGCTACGCCAAGGCGCGAACTTCGTCCGCCACCGCTGCAAAGCCACGGCCCATCTCGCCGGCGCGGGCCGCCTCAGCGGTGCGTTTGTAATAATATTTTTGGCGCCAATAATCCGGCTTAATTTGTAGGCGATTACAAAATAATTAATGCACTGATGATTGTTTGATTGAGATCTCGGTCCGGTTTATTCGTGAGACTTTGATGTAAGCATTGATTTCTGCTGTGGCGATTTTAAGGCGCCATGTTTTTGGCTGTTATTTTTTGTGCGCCAAGTTCACTTTTATGTCAATGGTATTGGTTGATTTAAGCGGTTGGCTGTTCTTAAATGCGCCACCCGAAAGATCGGCTTGATAATTTTCAAAACTTCTACTTCACGAAGTTTTCGCTGTGTCTGGCAGAGCGCTAGGTTCATCGTCGTGTAATAAATTGCTGGCCACTGGCCATGTGATTAACGAACTTCGTGGTGATCCGTAATTTTGCTTGTGCGTTCTGTCGGTGCAGAAAAAACATTATCGCTCGCTATTGGTGCTTGTACGTCAGTTCCACTTCATTGGTTCGGGTGTTGGATTTTGACCGTGCGGCTTAGTTGTCAGTGGTAAAGGCTTGTGTAATTTTTCCTTAATGATTTTGCTGTCTAGTAGCCTGGCATTGGTTTTGCACCTTTTGCAGTGTGGCGCATTAGTAATGAATTTTTAGTTTGCTAGTCGTTGGGCTACTAGTTGCTTGGTTTGTTGAATGTGTTGGCTGGTTTGGTAATAAACGTGCGCTGTCATTGGGTGGCGCATGCTTGGTAACTGCAAGGAGCTTGGTTATATGCGAATCAGTATTTTTGGTCTGGGCTATGTGGGTGCTGTCTGTGCAGGTTGTCTGTCTGCGCGTGGGCACGAAATCGTCGGTGTCGATATCTCGGCAGTCAAAATCGACATGATCAACAGCGGCAAGGCGCCAATCGTTGAGCCAGGGCTTGAGGCGTTGCTGTTGCAAGGCGTACGCACTGGTAAATTGCGCGGCACTCTGGATGTGCGTGAAGCGATCTTGGCAACGGATATTTCGTTCCTTGCGCCACCGACGCCAAGCAAGCGCAATGGCGATCTGGATGTTTCCTACATCATCGAAGTTTGCGAGCAAATCGGTAAGATTTTGCCGCTCAAAAACACCCGCCATACCATCGTGGTGCGCAGTACCGTGCTGCCAGGTACGCTTAATAATGTGGTGATCCCAACCCTGGAGAAAGCCTCGGGGCTCAAGGCTGGGGTTGATTTCGGCGTGGCCGTAAACCCTGAGTTCTTGCGCGAAAGTACCGCCATCAAAGACTACGATTTCCCGGCGATGACGGTGATCGGTGAGTTGGACAAAACCTCGGGTGACCTGCTCGAAGAGATCTACAGCGAACTGGATGCGCCGATTATCCGCAAGAGCATCGAAGTCGCGGAAATGATCAAGTACACCTGCAACGTTTGGCACGCCGCCAAGGTTACCTTCGCCAATGAGATCGGCAATATCTCCATGGCGGTTGGGGTTGACGGTCGCGAAGTGATGGATGTGATTTGCAAGGATCACAAGCTCAACTTGTCCAGCTACTACATGCGCCCGGGTTTTGCTTTTGGTGGCTCTTGCCTGCCGAAAGATGTTCGTGCCTTGAGCTATCGCGCCGGTCAACTGGATGTTGAAACGCCGCTGATCAGTTCTTTGATGCGCAGCAATTCCAGCCAGGTACAGAAGGCTTTCGATATTATCGCGGCTTTTGGTCTGCGCAAAGTTGCCTTGCTCGGCTTGAGTTTTAAGGCCGGTACCGATGATCTGCGTGAAAGTCCGCTGGTTGAACTTGCCGAGCTATTAATCGGTAAGGGCTATGAGCTGCGTATTTACGACCGTAATGTCGAATATGCGCGGGTGCATGGCGCCAACCGCGAATACATTGAATCGAAAATCCCACATATTTCTTCGCTGCTGCGTGATGACCTGCAACAGGTTGTCGATGATGCCGAAATTATCGTGCTGGGTAATGGCGATGAGCTCTTCGTTGATATCGTCAAGCATTTGCCGGCGGATAAGAAGATGCTTGATCTGATTGGTTTTATGCCCGGTGTTAGTACCGAAAGTCAGATTGGTATCGGCTGGTAGTAATAATCTGATTAATAGATGCAAGGGCGTAACAAAAATAACTATAACGCCCCCGTTGCAGTTATGAATATTCGGCCGGGGCAGTAAACATGGACAGTTTTAAAAGCCGCTTGCACACAGGTGCGGGGTGGTTGTTTTATCTCGCGCTGTTAATGGGCATGGCGTTGCTGTTGCCGCGTAGCCTGTTTGATGCAGAGTCCAAAGATTTCTTATTAATACTGGGTGTCGTGGGCATCTGGCGTTACTCCATGGGCGCGATTCACTTCGTTAGAGGAATGATTTTCCTTTATCTGGTGTTCCCCTATTACCGACGTAAAGTGCGCAAACTCGGCGCGGCGGCTGATCCGTCGGAAGTTTTTTTGATGGTCACCAGCTTTCGTATTGATGCGCTGACCACTGCCGAGGTCTATCGCTCGGTGATTCAGGAAGCCATTGACTGTGGCTACAAAACCACCGTGGTTTGCTCGATCGTCGAGTTGTCCGATGAGTTGCTGGTCAAGAACCTCTGGTTCCGCATGAGCCCACCTGCGCATGTGAAGCTCGATTTCGTGCGTATTCCCGGCACCGGTAAGCGCGATGGCCTGGCCTATGGTTTTCGGGCGATTTCGCGGCACCTGCCGGATGACCGAGCGGTGGTTGCGGTGGTCGATGGCGATACCGTTCTGGCGGCGGGTGTGGTGCGCAAAACCGTGCCGTTTTTCCAGTTGTTCGACAACCTTGGCGGGTTGACCACTAACGAATTTTGCGAGGTTCGCGGTGGCTACATGATGGCCGAGTGGCACAAGTTACGGTTCGCCCAGCGGCACATCAATATGTGTTCGATGGCGCTGTCCAAGCGGGTGCTGACCCTGACGGGGCGGATGTCGGTCTTTAAAGCGCAAGTCATTACCGACCCTGGTTTTATCGCCGACGTCGAGAGTGATCACCTCGATCACTGGCGGCTGGGGCGTTTTCAGTTTCTTACTGGCGATGACAAATCCAGCTGGTTCAGCTTGATGCGTCTGGGCTACGACACTTTTTATGTGCCCGATGCGGCAATCAATACGGTTGAGCATCCGCCCGAGAAAAGCTTTATCAAGTCCAGTCGCAAGCTGATGTTTCGTTGGTACGGCAACAATCTGCGGCAGAACTCTAGGGCCGTTGGCTTGGGGCCGAGCCGTCTCGGGCTATTTACCAGTGTGGTGTTGCTGGATCAGCGGGTGGCCATGTGGACCAGTTTGCTCGGGCCTACGGTTGCGATCATCGCCTGTATCAAATACGGCTTTGCCTATTTGTTGATCTATCTGTTTTGGATTGGCTTTACCCGCTTGGTATTGACCCTGCTGTTGCTGGGTTCCGGGCATGAGATTGGTCCGGCCTACCCGGTGTTGCTGTATTACAACCAGATTCTCGGG
Source organism: Pseudomonas sp. (assembly GCF_030698175.1). Classification (GTDB taxonomy): domain Bacteria; phylum Pseudomonadota; class Gammaproteobacteria; order Pseudomonadales; family Pseudomonadaceae; genus Aquipseudomonas. Next base: position 19,915 of record NZ_JAUYNT010000003.1, on the reverse strand, counting down.
GCGATGGTGAAGGTCTACGTGTTCTTTCGCCTCGATCAGCAATCCTGGACCCGACAGAAAACCAAGCTCAATCGCAACCTCGCAACCTTCCAGCAGTGGTTTAACACCTGGTCGTCGAGGTCCATGACTTTTACCGCGGTGAGTGTCTTCGTGGCTGCCTTAATGCGCGTGGTTTGATCGCTAATGGCTGGCCGTTCAGGCCGCTTGAAACCCCATTAAGTCTTTATTTTACAAGGAAAGAATATGAGCGCAGTAATGAGCCAGGGCACTAACAGCAACGTCGTCCATGAGTCGGAAGCCCAGCGCCAGTTTGCCCGTTTAAAACTGCCGGCGAAGATCCGTTACAGCACCGCGAACGGCCAGGAACTTGAGGCTCAGGTGCTTGATCTTTCTGCGGGTGGCTTCAGTTTCGAGCCGGTCAGTGTGCATGTCCGCGAGGGTCAGCATTTTCGCGGCAAGCTGATGTTTGAGATCGATGGCATTGGCTTTGCCATGGATATTGAGTTTCAGGTTCGTTCGATCATTGCCGGCGAGCGTGCCGGTTGCGAATTTCACAACCTGCGCCCGCGTGAAATGGCGGCGTTGCGTTATCTGATCAGCTCTTTTCTCGGCGGTGAGCTGGTCAATGTCGGCGATCTGATCAACACCCTGCAGCGCGAGAACTTCACCAAGGCGCGCAATAACAAGGGCGGGGACGGCAACAGTTTCCTCGGTCGCATGCGTGCGGTAGGTTTTAGTTTGGCGATCTTTTTGGTCGGGCTCAGTGCGTTCGGCTACGTGCTCTATCAACTGTATGACATTTATTTTGTCACCCATGCCGATTCTGCCCAGGTCAGCGTGCCTAGTCAGCAGGTGGCGATGCCGCGCGAAGGCACGGTGCAGAGCCTGGTGGCGGTAGGCACTCAGGTTGCCAAGGGCGCGCCCATCGCCACCTTCAGCTCAAGCATGCTGGATGTGCTCAAGGGTGCATTGCCAGAGGCAGAAATGTCTCCAGAGAACCTCGAGCGGCTGTTTAGCAAGCGTTTTCAAGGCACCCTGACCAGCCCTTGCGATTGCCGTGTGGTGGCGCAGTTGGTGGGTGATGGTCAGTTGGCGCTCAAGGGCGTGCCGGTATTTATGCTGACGCCGGTCGACAGCGTCGCCACGGTTGAGGCGCGTTTTCATTACCGCGCCTTCGATAAGTTGCAACCGGGCAGCCCGGTCACCTTCCAGGTGGGTGGCGAGCAGACGCGGCGCGATGGCGTGATCAGCAGCATGGTGTTGCAAGAAGGCGGTTTGGCGTCCGATATCCGCGTGCTGATTCAACCGCAGCAACCGCTCAGCACCGAGCTGGCCAAGCGTCCGGTGGATGTGCGGATCCGCCCGCTGGGTGGCCTGTGGTCGGGTGCCAGCGTGACGGTCGCTAAATGAATAAGTCTTTCTCCCTTGCGGGTGGGCTGCTGGGCGCTATCGGCCTGAGTCTGCTGTCCGGGTGCACGGCGCTGCCGGATCTGCAATTGGCCCGGCAAGCCAAAGCCCAGGGTGATCTGGCCACAGCTGAAGAAAACTTTCGCCCGCTGGCCGAGCAGGGCTATGTGGATGCGCAGATGGGCATGGCCGATCTGTTGGTGCGCAGCCCCTTGCCCGCGCAACAGGCGCAAGCTGAAGGTTATTACCGCCAGGCGCTGGGCCGTTCGCCGGCGGCCGCTGTCGGGTTGGGCAAATGGCTGGCGAGCAAGCCGGCGCCGAGCGCTGTCGAACGCAAGGAAGCCGAGCAGCTGTTGCGCCAAGGCTTGGCCGCCGGTAATCGGACCACCTTGATCCCCTTGACCGCGTTGTTAGTGCGCGACCCGCAGCGGATTGCCAGCGGTGAAATCGCTCAGCAGCTAGGGCAATGGCAGGCGGCCGGAATGGGCGAGGCCCAGTATGGCAAGGTCATGCTGTACCGGGCGCGGGGCGACTACAACCAACACTTGGTTGAGGTCGAACAGACGTGTGAGCAATGGCTGGCGACAATCAGCGAGTGCTACGCCGAGCTGGCTGCCTTGTACCAGGGGCGGGGTGATGCAGCCAAACAACAACAGTTGCTTGAGCGCTTGCTGGGGTCTTATCAGGCCGGTGTGTTGCCAGCCGCCAGCGTGTTGCCAGTGGCCAAATTGCTTGGTAATAACGCAAATGGTCAGGCCGATCCGTCAGCCGCCAAGCGTTTACTGACGGCGATCACCGGCTCCTACCCGGACGCCTGGTTCAGCCTCGCCGCGTTACTGAAAACCTATCCAGAGCAAGGCGGCACCGATGAGATGCTCGGTGCTTTGCAGCAAGGTATCGCCGCCGGCTCTGCGCGTTCAGCCTTGATGCTCGGTCAGCTGTATTTGGTTGATCAGTACGTGCCGGTCAATTTTCAGACGGCGGAGAAGTATCTGCTGCAAGCCCTGCCAGCGGAGCCGAAGGCGCACCTGTTGCTCGGCAAACTGTATAGCGAAGGTCAGCTGGGCGAGATTGATCCAGACAAGGCGCTGGTGCATTTCTTGGCTGCCGCCCGGGCGGGTGACCCGAACGCCGATCTGGCTCTGGCGCAACTGTTCGGTGATGGCCAGGGTATCAAGATCAACCCAATCTACGCCTATTCCTTTGCCAAGCTGGCCCTGCATCAGGGGCTGCCCCAGGGCCAGGTGCTGATGGAACGCATCGCCCCACGGCTGCAGCCGCACGACTATCCCAAGGTGGAGAGCTTGTTCAGCCAAGAGCTGCAGGCCCGCAGTGGGCCGCAGCTCACCGTGCATCATCAAGCGGATCAAATGCAGGGAATGCTATGAGCTCAAGTAAATCAGCGGTTGCTCTGCTCATCGGCACGGCAGTATTACTGGGTAGCCCATGGCTGCTGGCCGCAGAGTTGCAGCCGGGTTGGGCCTACGGTGCCAATCTGCGCTTAACCGGCCAAGCAACCGCCGATCAGGATCTGGGCACTCAATCGGGTGGCGACTTCAAGGGTGCCGGTCTGAGTTTGCGACCATGGATCTCCCAGCGGCAAGGCGATTGGAGCACTTTTGTGCAGGGCGAAGCCTTTGCCGCCACCGATGTCCTTGAGACGGGAAGCAATGAGGCAGACAACACCGTCACCTCGACTGATCCGCGGCAGAAAGATGCCAATTTTCTCGCGCTGCAGGAGTTCTGGGTTGATTACGGCGGCTTGAGCGCCTATCCCGGCGAGTCTTTGCGGGCGGGCCGGCAAAAAGTGCGCAGTGTCGATGGCTTGTGGTGGGACACCAGCATCGAAGCCTTGCGCTGGAATTTCGACACCACCTTACTGAATGCCCATGTTGGCATTGCCGAGCGCTTTAGCGATTACCGCAGTGATCTGGACGAGTTGGCCCCCGAGGATAAGGATCGCCTGCACTTGCTGGCGGACATCTCGACGCAATGGCAGCCAGGCCACTGGGCCGGGCTGAAACTGCACCACAGCGATGATTCGGGCAGCTTGCCGGCGGTGGGCAGCAGCGTGGATCAATTGAGCAAGACCATGACTGGTAATTTGACCTGGCTGGGTGCCGAGCTCAATGGCGATTTTTATAACTATCGCAGCGCCTTACCCGTCAGTTACTGGGGCAGTGCCACTTGGCTGGCTGGCGCCACCGATAACCTGCGCGCCAGCACAAGCTCAGGCACCCGCATTGCTACTGGCGAGCAGCGCCAGGATGTTCATGCCTGGGCGGTCGATCTGGGTTTGCGCTGGAACATCGATGACCACTGGCGGCTTGGCTCCAGCTACAGCCGCACCAGCGGCGGCAGCGATTCAGCGCAGTTTGTGCAGACCGGTTTGCAGAGTAACCGCTCCAACTTTACCGGTACTAACTCGGGCATCAATCGCTTTGGTGAAGCCTATAAAGGCGAGCTCAACAACCTGCAGGCCGCCAGTGTGTTTGCCGGATTGGTGCTGGGTAATGACTACGATGCCAGCCTGGTTTATGACCGTTTCTGGCGGGTGGATGCCCAGCAGAGCAGTGCCAGTGGTCTGCAAGTGTCATTGGTGGATGGCGAGAAAGACCTCGGCCAAGAGTTGGATCTGGTGCTGACGCGCTATTTCAACCAAGGCCAACTGCCCGCGCAACTCGGCTGGCTAAATACGTCTTCGGCGCTGCTGCGCCTGCGCGCCGGCCTGTTCTTGCCTGGCAATGCGTTCGCCAGTGACACCGACTCGCGCATGCACCGCGCCTCTATTGATTTTGCTTGGCGCTACTGAGCGGGCCAGCCGTGGAGATTGTTAGGATGACTTTATACATAGCGCGCCGCAGCACTGCTCGGCTACTGGGCACTGGGTTGTTATGGCTCACGACGACCATGGCCGGCGCGACCTCGGCTGTGGTGGCGCCGACCAATCCACCGCTCTATGCAGTTAACAGCATTGCGGTTGATTCACTGTTGCTGGCCGCGCCGCAACTGCCCGACCTTAAGCCGTACAGCGCCGAGGCGGTGTACGCCAAGATCAAGCCTAAACCGGCGGGCACTGTAGTGGTCCGCGGGATGCTCAAGGAAAACGCCCTGGCCGAGTTCACCGGCGGGGATGAGCGACTGCGCGAGTGGGTCAAGCGGCAAGGGGAAACGCCGCAGGCGATTTTCATCGATGGCGGTTACGTCACTCCTGCCGATCTGGCGCGCAGCTTGCCGGAAAAATACTTCCGTGAGACCGCCCCTGGCGTCTATCTGGCACGCTTGCCGATAGTGGTCAGCCAGCGGGCGACTCTGCATATTGGCAAGCAAACCAAGGACTTTCGCCTGTCCAGTGAGCGCGGAGCTTTTCTGATCAATGACGGCAAGTTGTTTATCACCGATAGCCGTTTGACCGCCTGGCGCGAGACAGGCAACCAGCAAGACTGGTTTAAAACCAAAGGCGAGTTTCGTCCGTTTTTGAATGCCTGGGGAGGCACTGAGACCTATATCGTTAATAGCCATATAGCGAGCCTTGGTTATAGCGGGACAAAGTCCTATGGCGTGTCGATATCCCAGTACAGTCCCGGTATTGCACCGACCATGGGCCGTGGCCACCCAACGGGCTGGCTAATTGACTCGGTATTCGATGATATGTGGTACGGCTTCTATTGCTATGAAGCTGATGATGTCGTGTTGAAGGGCAATACCTATAAAAATAATATTGTCTATGGCATTGACCCGCATGACCGTTCGCGGCGCTTGATCATTGCTGGGAATACGGTGTACGGCACGCAAAAAAAACACGGAATTATTATTTCGCGAGATGTTAATGATAGTTGGATCTTCAATAATCGCTCCTTCGATAATAATTTGTCTGGGTTGGTGCTGGATCGCTTAAGTATCAATAATGTGGTGGCCGACAATGAGTTGTACCGGAATAAATCCGATGGCATCACTTTGTATGAAAGCGGCAATAACCTGTTGTGGGCGAATAAGTCCTTTGAGAATGCGCGGCATGGTATTCGGGTGCGTAACAGCATGAACGTCCGGCTCTACGAGAATTTAGCGGTGGCCAATGGCTTGCTGGGTATTTATGGGCATACCAAAGATTTGAATAATGTCGGGCGTAATTTAAAACAAGATCCGTACTCTGCTGATATGTCGCTGACCGTGGTCGGTGGTCGGCTGATTGCTAATCGCACCGGTGATATTTCGGTGGTGGCGCCGCGTAGCGTGAAACTCTATCGGCTCGAAATATTGCTGCCCAATCAACCCAGTGGTATTGGCATGTTTGGCGCTTTATCCAGTCATAAGAATCAAATCATTGACCTGCTGGTGCGTCAGAAGAAGGCGGTGGAAATTCTGCCGGTTGATCAGCTAGCCCAGTCAGGGCAATAAGGAATAGATGATGAAAGGGAGTTTAGGAAAAGTTCGCGCCCATTACTGGTTGTGCTTCGCTGCGCTACTCGAGTTTGCCAGCGGGCAACTGGCGTTTGCGGCAGAGGCGCCGCACTATGAAATTGAGCCCTGCTGTGAGCTTTGCCCAGAGACGCAACTGGAGAGTACTTACGCGGGCGGTTTGGGCGAATTCAATAAGCTGATAGCCGGCCAAGACGGTTGGTTGTTTCGCAGTAAAACCGAACTGCTGACGCAGATGCGCAGCAGCCCTGAGGGTTATGCGCAACTGCGGCAGTTACGCGATGCACTGCAGGCGAAAGGCGTTGAGCTGATGGTGGTCTATGTCCCGACACGAGGCATGGTGAACGCGCAAATGCTCACGCCAGCGGTGCGCCAAAGCTTTGATGTTGAACTGGCCAAACGTAATTACCTCGAGGTGGTCGAAAACCTGCGCAAACAGGGGATTCGGGTGCCCGACCTGACGCCGTTGTTGGCGCAACCGGCCAGCGCGGAGAAGCCCTTGTTCTTCAAGCGGGATCACCATTGGACAGCCTATGGCGCCGAGTTTACGGCGCGGTTGGTGGCCGAAGAGTTGCGCAAGTTCGAGGTGTTTAAGACGATTCCGCGCAAGGAGTTTGTCACCCAGAGCAAGGGTATGGGCATGAAGTTGGGCACCCTCAATGGGGCATTAAACAAGATCTGTGGTTACCGTTACGCCAGCCAGTATTTACCGCGGTTCAGCACCGAGCCCAAAGAGGAAAGTACCGATTTATTTGGTGAGGTTGAAGCGCCAGCCGTGGTCTTGGGCGGCACTAGTTTTGGTTCGCCACAGTATAACTTTGACGGTTTCATTGAGCAGTATGCCAATGTCGATGTGGACAACCGCTCGGTCAGTGGCGGTGGTATGCCGGGGGCGATAGTGCAATACCTGAGCAGTCAGGACTTTAAAACCCATCCGCCGAAAATATTAATCTGGGAAGTGCAAAGTTATTACGACCTGGCCATGCCGGTATTGTATCGCCAGCTGCTGCCGATCCTGGCTAACGGTTGCGATAATACAGCGGTGACGCTCAGCCAGAAGGTTGCGCTGCATCCCGGCACTAATCAAATACTGGTCAATGCTGAAGTTAAAGAGATCCTTAATGATCACTACATTGCCGATATTCAGTTCAGCAATCCCGAGATCAAAGAGCTGCAAAGCACGTTTTGGTACATGAACGGTTCGAAAGAGAACTTGCGTATTACCCGTTCCCGAGAAGTTGAAGCGGACGGTCGTTTCGTCTTTCGTTTGAATGATGGGATTACCGCAAAGGGGCGCACGCTGTTATCGCTGGAAGTTGAAATGCCGCAACAGCTGCCGGCCGGGCTAGAGGTGGTCACAAGAATTTGCCCACGGACCGATAAAATCAACAGTGAGCTGCAAGCAGCGGCGCACTGATGTATGTGTATTTGCGCCAGGTGAACCTGGTGTAAGGCCCTGAGGGATCAGGAGTCGTTTGGCCATTAACTGGGGATTGCGGTATGGTTTTTTCATCAAATGTGTTTCTGTTTTTATTCTTGCCGATATTTCTCGGCTTGTATTACCTGAGTGGTAATCGTTATCGCAACCTATTGTTGTTGGTGGCCAGCTACCTGTTCTATGCCTGGTGGCGGATCGATTTTCTGGCGCTGTTTGTGGTAGTTACCTTATTTAACTACTGGATCGGCTTGCGAGTCGGTGCCGCCGGGGTCAGGAGTACAAGGGCGCAACGCTGGCTAATACTCGGTGTGGTGGTGGATCTCGGCGTGTTGGGCTATTTCAAATACGCCAACTTTGGTGTGGATAGCTTTAATGCGCTGATCAGCGGTTTCGGCTTTGAACCCTTTATCGTCACGCATATTTTGCTGCCGATCGGTATTTCGTTTTATATCTTCGAGTCGATCAGCTACATCATCGACGTGTACCGTGGCGACACGCCCGCGACCCATAACCTGATCGATTTCGCGGCCTTTGTGGCGATCTTTCCGCACCTGATCGCCGGCCCGGTGCTGCGTTTCCGGGACCTTGCCGAGCAGTTCAACCATCGCACCCATACGGTGGACAAGTTCGCCGAAGGCTGCACGCGCTTTATGCAGGGTTTTATCAAGAAGGTATTTATCGCCGACTCCTTGGCGCCGATCGCCGACCATTGTTTTGCCTTGGCTAACCCGACCACCGGCGATGCCTGGCTGGGGGCCCTGGCTTACACCGCCCAGTTGTATTTCGATTTCTCCGGTTACAGCGACATGGCCATAGGTTTGGGGCTGATGATGGGCTTTCGTTTTATGGAGAACTTCAAGCAGCCCTACATCAGCCAGTCGATCACCGAATTCTGGCGACGCTGGCACATCAGCCTGTCCACCTGGTTGCGTGATTATCTGTACATCAGCCTGGGCGGTAATCGCGGCAGCACTTTCCAGACCTATCGCAATCTGTTTCTGACTATGTTGCTCGGCGGCCTCTGGCATGGGGCCAACATCACCTATGTGATTTGGGGCGCTTGGCACGGTATCTGGCTGGCGATTGAGCGCGCTCTGAATGTGGATGCCGCGCCGCGCCGTCTGCATCCATTGCGCTGGGCCTTGACCTTTTTATTGGTGGTGCTCGGTTGGGTGATTTTCCGAGCGGAAAACCTCGATGTGGCTTGGCGCCTGTACGTTGCCATGTTCAGTTTTGCCGACTGGCATTTGTCGGAACTCAACAGCGCCCAGCTGACCAGTCTACAGATCGCCACGTTGCTGCTGGCTTACCTGGTGATGGCGTGGTTTGGCTTGCGCCAGCTCTACAACCAACCGCCAACACAGCAAGCACCCAAGGCGTCGGCCGAGTTGCCACAAGTGGCGGTTAGCGGGGCTGTCACGGCCGTCAGCAGCAGTGCGGGCTACCGCCTGTTGGCCATTCGCGTGATGTTGCTGCTGTTGTTCTGTGCGTCGATCTTGAAACTCTCGGCGCAGAGTTTTTCACCCTTCCTTTACTTTCAATTTTGAGGGGCGTGGGCATGAAGCGGATTTCCGATTTTATCTACAGCCTGATGTTTATGGGACTGGTAGTGGTGGTGGCGGTGTGTTCGTTGCCGGATGTCAGGAGCTTTTCGACTGCGACGCAAACGCCGGTATTGAATGGCAAGCTGGCCCAGGCTTTTGAGAAGCACTACGACAAAAATTTCCCGTTCAAGGAGTTCGGTACCAACCTCTGGGCCGCCATTGATTACAGTCTGTTTGGTGAGGGTCGCCCGGGGGTAGTGGTGGGGCGCAACAACTGGCTGTTCACCGATGAGGAGTTCAAACCGGCCAGCAAGCCTGAGCAGTTTCAGGATAACTGGGCCTTGGTCAGTGCGGTGCAAGCGGAATTCAAGCGCCGCGGCGTGACCTTGGTACTGGCGCTACTGCCGGCCAAGGCCCGCTTGTACCCCGAACACCTGGGGCAAAACCTGCCAGTCGTCGAGCAACTGCGGCTCTATCCAGAGGCGCTGGCCAGGATGCAACAGGCCAAGATTGCCGGGCCAGAACTGCTCAGCGCGCTGCAACAGGCCAAGGCCGAGCAACAAGTATTTATGCGCACCGATACCCACTGGAGTCCCTTTGGCGCCCAGGTGGTAGCCGACAGTTTGGCGGCCTACCTGCGCCAGACCGGGCACTGGCAGCACGGCGGCGCGAACTTTGTCACCGCCACCGGCAGCAGTCAGACCCATAAGGGCGACTTGCTCAGCTTTTTGCCGCTGGAGCCGTACTTCACCCAGCTGCAACCTCCCGCCGAGCCTGTGCAATTGCGCAGCACTGCGGCCGATGAAGCATCGCAAGGCGATCTGTTCGCCAGCCAAGAGACCCCCATTGCCCTGGTCGGCACCAGTTACAGCGCCAATCCCAAGTGGAATTTCGCCGGGGCACTGAAGCAGGCCTTGGGCACTGACTTGATTAGCTACGCCGAAGACGGCCATGGCCCATTGGTGCCCATGCTGCGCTTTCTGCAGCGCCCGGCGGATGAAGTGGCCGGACTGCGCTTGCTGATCTGGGAGGTGCCAGAGCGCTACCTGAATATGCCCAGTGACTTGTCCGAATTCGACCCGGCCTGGCTCGCCCAGCTCAAAGCCGGGGAAGGGCTGAGCGAGCGTCTGGCCCTCACTGCAGTCAACCCTGTTAACGCGCCATAAAGCGCCCGAAAATTAAGGAGAGCACCATGTTAATCAGTCAGTTTGCTAAACGCGTCAGCGCCCTGTGCGGGTTGTTATTGAGCCTGGTCAGCGCCGCTGCGCTCGCCGATGAGGCGGCGCTCTACGGCCCAACGGCGCCGAAAGGCTCAGCCTTTGTGCGCAGTTACAACGCCGGCAGCGAAAACCTTGATCTGAGCCTGGGCAGCCTGAGTTTTAAAGACATTGCCGCCAAGGGCAGCAGCGATTTCAAGTTCCTGCCAGCCGGCAGCTACAGCGCCAGCGGCGGCGGGCAGAGCCTGCCGGTCAAGCTGGATGCGGACCAGTATTACACCCTGGTGCGCTTGCCGGCGGGAGCCTTGAGCCTGGTCGCTGAGCCGGCATTCAAGAACAAACAAAAATCCCTGTTGCGTCTACAAAATCTGTCTGACACGGCGCTGACCCTGAAAACCGCCGATGGCAAAACCGAGGTGATCAAGCCGGTTGCCGCCCAGGCCCGTGATGAGCGGGAAATCAATCCGGTCAAGGTGCGTTTGGCGCTGTTTGCCGGCGAGCAGAAAGTCAGCGATCTGGAGCCGCTGGCGCTGGAGCGCGGTGAGGTGGTCTGCCTGTACGTCACAGGTTCGGCCGGCAAGTTCTCGCCCGTCTGGGTCAAGCGCCCGCTAGCGGCTGACTGAGGCGCGTGATGAAGGCTACTGGGATTGTTTGCTGCGCCGCTTGGCTCCTGAGCCTCTTGGGGGCGGGCAGTGTGGCGTTCGCGCAGGGCGCCTCCGGGTTGGTCGCGCCGGCGGGTTTCTACCTGGCCGCGCCACCCGCCAAAGGCAAGGCTCAGGATTGCCCGGATGCGCCTGCGCCCTATACCGGCGCGCTGATGTTCCCGAGCAAATATGCCGGCTCCGATGCGGCTCGCGACAAGCTCAGCACGGACGCTTATGGCCAGTACCTGGAGCTGACGGCGCAAGTGCGCACGCTGGAAAGTGGCCTTAGCAAGCTGGTAAGCCGGTACCTGAAAAAGGGCAATCCTGCCTATGCCGAGTGTGCGCTGGCCTGGTTGTCGACCTGGGCTGAGGCCGATGCGCTGTTAAGCCAGGAGTACACCCATACCGGTAAATCGGCGCGTAAGTGGGCGTTAGCGACCGTCTCGTCAGCCTATTTGCGCTTGAAGTTTTCCCGCTCGCAGCCCCTCGCCGGGCATGGCGAACAGGTGCGCAAGATTGAGCAATGGCTGGGTAAGTTGGCCGATCAGGTGGTGCTCGATTGGGATGGGCAACCGCTGAATAAACGCAACAATCACCAGTATTGGGCGGCGTGGGCGGTGATGAGCAGCGCCGTAGCGCTCAATCGTCAGGATCTGTTCGATTGGTCGGTTGCCCAGTACCGGCATGGCATGCAGGAAGTGGATACCGAGGGATATCTGCCGCTGGAGTTGGCGCGCCAGACCCGCGCCCTGGCTTATCACAATTACAGCCTGGGGCCCTTGCTGATGATCGCTGCGTTCGCCCAGGCCAATGGCCTGGATTTGCGCGATGACAATCACGGCGCCCTGCAACGTTTGGCTGAGCGCGTGGAGCGCGGCATCGAAGATCCACAAAGCTTTAAAAATAAGACCGGCTATGGGCAAACACTTGAGGATTTGCACAGCAATAGTCGTTTTTCCTGGTTGGAGCCTTACTGCGCGCTGTACCGCTGTTCGGTCAAAACCACTGCTTGGCGCCGTTCCCTGGAGCCCTTGAGCACGTACCGGCTGGGGGGTGATTTAACCCAGTTATTTAGCAATCAACAGCCTTGAATCTGACCCAGGGCGCGGCTCAGGACTGAGTTCCTGGCGAGTTCGAGGGTCAATTTGAAATGGAACTTTAATGGAGATTTCTCTGATGATTCCGGTAATTCTTTCTGGTGGTACTGGTTCGCGCCTCTGGCCCTTGTCCCGCAAGCAATCGCCCAAGCAATTTATTGCTTTGACCGGCGATCAATCGCTATTCCAGCAGACGCTGCAACGCCTGAGTTTCGACGGCATGGAAAAGCCGTTGGTGGTGAGCAACCAAGAGCATCGTTTCATCGTCAACGAGCAACTTGAGGCCATCGGCATCACGGCCCAGGGTCTGCTGCTCGAGCCTTTCGGTCGTAACACCGCGCCGGCGGTAGCCATGGCGGCGTTGCGCCTGCTCGATCAAGGCCGGGATGAACTGATGCTGGTGTTGCCCGCCGATCATGTGATTAGCAACGAGGTGGCCTTGCGCAGCGCCCTGCAGATTGCCCGAGTGGCCGCTGAACAGGGTGAAATGGTGTTGTTCGGGATTCCGGCGGATCGCCCGGAAACCGGCTTCGGTTACATTAAAGCCGCTCGCGCTGACGATGTTGAAGGCGATTTGGTGGAGGGCGCTTACCGGGTCAAGCAGTTCATCGAAAAGCCGGATCAGCAACGCGCCAGCGAGTTTGTCCGCAGCGGCGGCTACTACTGGAACAGCGGTATGTTCCTGTTTCGCGCCAGCCGTTTTCTGGATGAGTTGCGCGCCCATGAGCCGGATATTTACGACACCTGTGTGCTGACACTCAAGCGCAGCAAGCTGGACGGTCACGTCCTGAGTATCGATGCCGACACTTTCGAGTGCTGCCCGGATAACTCAATCGACTACGCCGTGATGGAAAAAACCGCGCACGCTTGCGTGGTGCCCTTGGCTGCCGGCTGGAACGATGTGGGCAGCTGGACCTCATTGTGGGATGTGAGCGAAAAGAACAGTGATGGCAATGCCCTGGTCGGCGATGTGATCACCCAAACCAGCCACAACAACTTCGTGCACGCGACCTCCAAGCTGGTGACCCTGATCGGGGTTAATGACCTGGTGGTGGTTGAGACGAAAGACGCGGTGATGGTCGTGCACAAGGATGCGGTGCAAGACGTGAAGAAGATGGTCAACCACCTGGATGCCGTCGGCCGCCAGGAGACGCAAAACCACTGCGAGGTCTACCGTCCCTGGGGCAACTACGACTCGGTAGACAGCGGTACTCGTCATCAGGTCAAGCGCATCACGGTAAAACCCGGCGCGCAACTGTCGCTGCAAATGCACCATCACCGTGCCGAGCACTGGATTGTGGTGTCTGGTACCGCGCAAGTAACCTGCGACGACAAGGTGTTCCTGCTCACCGAAAATCAGTCGACCTACATCCCGATCGCCTCTGTGCATCGCCTGGCCAACCCCGGCAAGATCCCGCTGGAGATCATCGAGGTGCAGTCGGGTGGCTACCTGGGGGAGGACGACATCGAACGTTTTGACGATATCTATGGCCGCACCCCAAGAGCCGTCACCAGCTAGCTGTTTATGGGCGATTGCCGGTTTGCCTCTGTCTTAACAGGCCATGCCTCCATCCGCAAAGGGTGGAGGTTATGGCGGGCTTACTGGTGCAAGCGCTCGATGTTCAATCTTCAGTTTGCTGAAAATTGCCGCCCCGGCCTCAGAGACGTAGCCCGTATTGTCTTGGGTGTAGGCACCTGCTTTGAAATACAGCGGTTTAATCGCCCAGGCCGAGTCAAGCCTGGTGAAGATTTTTACCCCGTTGAAGGCAATGCTCATCGCCCCCGTTGGTGATAGGTGCACGACATAGGTGAAGCTCTGGTTGATCGGCACATTGGTCAACAGCGTTTGACTTACCGATAGCTCGTCGGTGGGCTTATTGCGAATTTTCGCGGTTAACTTCGCCAGCCCGCTGCTTTGCATTTCAAATTGCAGCTTTAGCAGTGGCCAAGTGCTTTTGTAGCTATGAATCTGGCCAATGACCACCTTGCCCGTGGACGGTACTTGCGTGACCTTCAGGGTCGCACTCAGGTAGTTGTCCGCTTGTGGGTATGTCCAATTACGCAGGTCACCATTGGCGTGGGTTTCGCGTAGCTCACTGCGAGGGTATATGGCGTTGCTGGTTGTGGTGCCATCAACGGGCGCCCAGAAAAAAATCTGCCCGCTGTCCGACTTGAAGTAGTCGTCTTGATAGCCCCCAGCCAGAAGGGGCGTATCAATAGTGACGGCTGGAACGCCAGTGGCAATGGTTAGATTCCAGGTGGTGAGATCGATCATGGCCATAACTCCGGGCGGTGAGTTGCAGGTCGTGACAGCGGTTAATGCTTGCTGCGCGCCTGCAAGTCACGGAATAAGTCGAATTTCGCGTTGTTTTAATGGGTAAGACGTCCGGCGCGGCGGTTGTGAGTGCGCGTGCGGGGCTCGCAAGCGTATTTATAGGGCATGGCGGCGGGGCAGCAATAGCCGGTCGTCTGTTATTTGACGCTGTAAAATTGACGAATTGACCGTGACCATTGCTTTGCCAGCCTAAGGAGTTGTTTCGCTGGTGCGTCCTTGATGGGCTTACTCCGTTATCATGGCGGCCCTGAGGAGATCGCCATGAATACGTTGTTGTTGCACTGCCGCCCCGGTTTTGAGGGGGAGGTGTGCGCTGAAATTGCCGAACACGCAGCGTCTTTGCAGGTGGCCGGTTATGCCAAGGGCAAGGCCAGCAGCGCCTGTGCCGAATTCGTTTGCACTGAGGAGGGCGGCGCGCAGGCGTTGATGCGTGGTGTGCGGTTTAGCCAGCTGATTTTCCCCAGGCAGTGGGCGCGGGGCGACTATGTGCAATTGCCGGAGACCGACCGCATCAGCGTCTTGCTCGAGCACCTGGCCGCTTATCCGGTCTGCGGCAGTCTCTGGCTGGAAGTGCTGGATACCAACGATGGCAAGGAGCTGTCGAATTTCTGCAAGAAGTTCGAAGCGCCGTTGCTTAAGGCTTTACGCAAAGCCGGGCGTCTGGTCGATGACCCGAGCAAGCCGCGTCTGCTGCTGACCTTTAAGAGTGGCCGCGAGGTGTTTCTCGGCCTGGCGGAACCCGATAATTCGGCTTTCTGGCCGATGGGTATTCCACGGTTGAAATTCCCCCGCAGTGCGCCCAGTCGCTCGACCTTGAAGTTGGAAGAGGCCTGGCATCAGTTCATTCCCCGCGATCAGTGGGATGAACGTTTGGCCCCGGCCATGACCGCCGTCGATCTGGGCGCCGCCCCCGGTGGCTGGACCTGGCAACTGGTGAACCGGCATATGCTGGTGACCGCCATCGATAACGGCCCGATGGCGGAAAGCCTGATGGAATCTGGCTTGGTTGAGCATCTGCAGGCCGACGGTTTTACCTTCAAACCGCGCAAGCCGGTGGATTGGATGGTCTGCGACATCGTCGAGAAACCGGCGCGCAACGCCGCCCTGCTGGAAACCTGGTTGGGCGAGGGTTTGTGCCGCGAGGCGGTGGTCAATCTGAAGTTGCCGATGAAGCAGCGCTACGCCGAAGTGAAACGCTTGTTGGCGCGCATCGAAGAGGGTTTTGTCGCCCGTGGCATCCGGGTCTCGATCGCCTGCAAGCAGCTCTATCACGACCGTGAAGAGGTCACCTGTCACCTGCGCCGGCTGGATAAGCGCGGGAATTAACAGCGACGCCTTTGACTCGCTATTCGCCAGTGCCCGAGTTTGCCTTGGGCGCTGCTGGTGGGTGACCGCAGCGGCGCTTTGGGCGACAATAAGCGCCTGTTTTTGGAGCCTGTTATGCCCTTGCACGCCGATGCGATTCTCGATGCCAGCGGTCTCAATTGTCCTGAGCCGGTGATGATGCTGCACAACAAAGTCCGTGATCTGGCCGCCGGTGGCGTGCTGAAAGTGATAGCCACCGATCCTTCGACGCGCCGCGATATTCCCAAGTTCTGCATGTTTCTCGGTCACGAGTTACTTGAACAGCAGGTAGAGGCTGGCAGCTACCTGTACTGGATCAAGAAGAAACTCGACTGATTAGTTAAGTTGGGAGTTGGGAGTGGAAAGTTGGGAGTGGAAAGTTGGGAGTGGTGCGCGTCGGGTGGAGGCGTCTAAGGCAGCCTAAGCTTCCTGGCGAATCCGCCGTTTGGCGCTGCGCATCAGCCGGTAGCCGAGCATCAGCGCCGCACAGGTGAGACCCACTATTAGCCCTTGCCACAAGCCGCGCGGCCCTGAGGCCGGGCCCCAGAAGTCGCTTAACCCCAAGCTGTAACCCACCGGCAGCCCGATGCCCCAATAAGCGAACAGGGTCAGTAGCATGGTCACGCGGGTGTCTTGATAGCCGCGCAGCGCGCCGGCGGCAGTCACCTGAATGGCATCGGAAAACTGAAACAAGGCGGAGAAGATGATCAGGCTACTGGCCACCGCAATCACCGCCAGGTCGTTGGTGTACATCCGGGCAATGTACTCGCGGCTAAGCAGCATGGAACTGGCCGAGATGCAGGCATAGGCCAGCGCCACCAGCATCCCGACACCGGCCGCATAGCGCGCTTGACGTGGGTCGCCACGGCCGAGCGCCTGACCAACCCGGACCGTTACGGCCATGCCGAGGGCGTAGGGGATCATGAACACCATCGAGCTGAAGTTCAGCGCAATTTGATGGCCGGCCACCACTGTGGCGCCCATGGCGCCGATGAGCAGGGCGATCACCGAGAAGATGCTAGCCTCGGCGAAAATCGACACGCCAATCGGCACGCCGACCGATAGCAAGCGCTTGAGAATCGCCCAGTTTGGCCACTCGAAGCGTTTGAATAATTGGCTGGCTTGGTAGTAGGGCGCCCAGCTAACCCACCAGAGCATGCCCAGCAGCATGCCCCACATGACGATACCGGTGGCCCAGCCGCAGCCGACGCCGCCCATGGCCGGCACGCCGAACTTGCCGTAAATGAAGATGTAGTTGAGTGGAATGTTCAGCAACAGACCAAAAATCCCCAGCATCATGCTCGGTCGCGTGTGGCCCAGGCCGTCGCTGTAACAGCGCAGCACGTGGTAGAGCGCCACCGCCGGGAAGCCGCACGCCACCGCGCGCAGATAACCCATTGACGGCTCGATCAGTTGTGGCTCGACATCCATGATGTGCAACACAACCTGCGCGTGCCATAGCAGCATGCCGGCGCCACAGCCCACCAGCAATGCCAGCCATAAGGCTTGCCGCACCAGTGGGCCAATTTCGTTATGCAAACCACCGCCAAAGCGCTGGGCGACCTTGGGCGTGGTGGCCAGCAAAATACCGCTCATCAGCAAATACACTGGCACCCATAACGAGTTGCCCAGGGCCACAGCGGCCAAGTCGCGGGGGCTGACGCGGCCGGCCATCACGGTATCGACAAAGCCCATCGCCGTGTTCGCCAGCTGGGCGATCATGATCGGGGCGGCAAGGGTCAGTAGGCTGCGTAGTTCGGTGCGCAGGCGAGCGGCGCGAGTGGGGGCGAGCATCAGTCAATCCGGGCTGTTCAGCAAACCGAGCAGTCTACGCGTCGGGGCCGCACCGGGGAATCAAAAAACTGACCGCTTGGGTTACTAATGCGACGCGCTAAGGTGCAGCCAGGCAGGACGAACAAGGCCGCTCTGCCATAGAATGCTCGCCTGCTTAGCCGAGGCCATTATGCGTATTGTCGCCGACGAAAATATCCCGCTGCTCGATGAGTTTTTTGCCCAGGATGCCAGCATCACCCGCTTGCCGGGCCGCGCCATTAGCGCCGCCGATGTACAGGGCGCTGACGTGCTGCTGGTGCGTTCGGTGACTAAGGTTGATCTGCCCTTGCTGGCCGGCAGTGCGGTGCGCTTTGTCGGCACTTGCACCATCGGCACCGATCATCTCGATCTCGATTACTTCGCCCAGGCCGGCATCCACTGGGCCAGTGCGCCGGGCTGCAATGCTCGCGGCGTGGTCGACTACATCCTCGGCAGCTTACTGGCCTTGGCCGAGCGTGAGGGTGCCGATTTAAGCCAGCGTACCTATGGCGTGGTTGGCGCGGGCGAAGTCGGCGGGCGCTTGGTCAAGGTCATGCGTGAGCTGGGTTGGCGCGTGCTGGTCTGTGATCCGCCGCGCGCGGACCGAGAAGGCGGCGACTATCACAGTCTCGATGCGCTGCTTAGCCAGTGCGATGTGCTGAGCCTGCATACCCCACTGAGCAACGACGGCCCCCTGGCCACCCGGCATCTGTTGGCCGCCGAGCAATTGCAGCGCTTGCGCCCAGGCGCCTGGCTGATCAATGCCAGCCGCGGCGCGGTGCTGGACAACGCCGCGCTCTACCAAGTGCTGTTGCAGCGCCCGGATCTGCAGGTGGTGCTGGATGTTTGGGAAGGTGAGCCGTTGGTTGACGTGCCGTTGGCCGGTCTGTGCCAGATCGCGACCCCGCATATCGCCGGTTACAGCCTGGACGGCAAATTACGTGGCACGGCGCAGATCTATCAAGCCTACTGCGCCTGGCGCAAGCAAGCCGTGACTATTGAACTGGCGGATTTACTGCCCAAGCCTTGGCTGAGTACGCTGGAGCTGGATGGGCAGTGCAGCCCCGCTTGGGCGCTGGCCACCCTGTGTCGAGCGGTGTACGACCCGCGCCGGGATGACGCCGATTTTCGCCGCAGCCTGGTTGGCGCGCCTGCCGAGCGCCGCGCGGCCTTCGATGCCTTGCGCAAACATTATCCCCATAGACGCGAAACCGATGGCTTGCAGGTGCGCGCAACGCAACCGACGCTTGTGTTGCGCCAGGTGGTGCAAGCGCTGGGGGCGACGCTGATCGGCAGGCAATAAAAGGCTTTGTGCCCGTTATGTGTTGAAGCGTGCGGGTCGGTTAGGCGATGCCAGGTGCGCGGTAATTCGTAGATACTCTGTTGGAGGTCAAGCTTTCACTTGGTGAATGCTGCTGAACAGTTTGCTGGAATCAAAGCGCTCGCCCTGCTGGATGCAGGCCCAAACGCCGGTCAGATACTTGCGCATCACTGCGCACAAGGCTTGGATTTTCTTCTTGCCACGGCGTTGCAGGGCTTCGTAGAACGCCTTTACGTTGGGGTCGTGTCGCACGGCCGATAGCGCGGGCATATACAGCGCTGCGCGCAGATACGCATTGCCGGCCTTGCTCAGGCGCGCCGGCTTGTTCACGCTGGTACCTGACTGACACAGGCGCACGTCCAGCCCGGCGTAGCGGCTCACCTGCGGTGATTTAAGTTGCTTGGGCAAGATGCACAGCTCGGCCATCAAGGCGATTGCACTGGCCGCACCGATGCCTTTGGCCGCTTGGATGTTCTGAAATTGCGCCTGAAATTCCGGCTGCTCCTTGATCAGTTGCTTGGCTGCTGCGCTCAGCCGCTCGATGCGCTGATTCAAGCGCTCGATGCCGTCCTGCTCATCCTCGATCAGCAATGGCAAGGTGCAGCGCTTGGCGCTCAGGGCATGCAGACGGTTCTTCGCCTGGGTGCGCGAGGCGGTCAACCGATTGATCTGCCGACCTACATCACGCAAGCCAAGTAAACGTTCGTCGGGGGCGATCCAGCGAGTGGGCTGCATGCGTTCGGCGTACTCGGCCAGCAGGGCTGCATCCAAAGCGTCAGTTTTGCTCTGGGTCAGCTTGAGCTTGGCGAAGTGGTGGAAACTCTTGCCGTTGATCACCGCTACCGGAACACCGGCCTTGCTCAGAGCCATGGCCAAGTCTAGGTAATAAATGCCGGTGGCCTCCAATACCACCAGCGCCGGCTTGAGGCCGCGGATCTGTTTGACGGCCTTACGGTGGCCCTCTGGGGTTTGCTTGATCTCTTCCTGGCCAAGGGTGCGGCCGCCTTGGCGCCAAGCCATTGCGACCGTTTTGGCGCCGATATCCAGCCCAACGTACATGCTCATGCGGTTCACCTGCTTGGTAAATTAAGCAACAATGGTTACCGGTTCCCCGACCTCGCACTTTTTGCTGCCACAACCTTGTGATGCGAAGTCCATCTCTTTGAGCTGGCTTCCGGATACTCCACGTGGTCAGCAATGAGGCGGGGGGCCTCTCTACAAACGAGATCGCAATGCGTCTCTAGGGTGGGACGGCCTCCCCGGAACCTTACTGATTATCGTCAACAGCGTGTTTGAGCCTACTGTTTAACGATGACCTCAACATACAAGGGTGGGCT